>NZ_JBITDU010000002.1:492268-808681 GCF_044454505.1 Dactylosporangium sp. NPDC051541 | reverse complement strand
CGGACGCGGCCCTGGAGGTCATCGATCTGCTGACCGCGGCGTGAATCCGGGCGGGGCCCGGGCGGGCCCCCCGCCCCGGGCCCCCCCGGCGACACCGGGGGATCGGCGGCCACGGCCGCCGACCCGGCGAAGGTCAGCGGCGACATCACCGTGCTCACCCACAAGACCGACCTGGCCGGGGACGGCACCCTGGACCGGTACGCGGCCGAGTTCAACAAGACGTACCCCAACGTCCACGTCAAGTTCGAGGCGATCAGCGACTACGAGGGCGCGGTCAAGATCCGCATGAACAGCGACAACTACGGCGACGTGCTCATGATCCCGGCGGCGGTGCCGGTCAACGACTACCCGAAGTTCTTCGCACCGCTCGACACGCAGGCCAATCTGGATCAGAAGTACCGCTTCATCGACAAGGGCACCGTCGACGGCCAGGTCTACGGGGTCGCCATCAACGGCAACGCGACCGGGATCGTCTACAACAAGCAGGTCTGGCAGCAGGCCGGGATCGCCGAGTGGCCGAAGACCTTCGACGAGTTCCGGGCCGACCTGCGGGCCATCAAGGCGAAGACGGGCGCGACCCCGCTGTACACGATCTACCACGAGGGCTGGCCGATGACCGCCTGGCAGAGCTACCTCGGCTCGACCAGCTGCGACACCAAGGCCAACGACAATCTCGCCACCGACACCGCGCCGTGGGCGGCCGGCAAGGAGCTGGCCCGGATCGACGGCCTGCTCTACGACGTCGTGCACGACGGGCTCGTGGAGACCGACCCGACCACGACCGCCTGGGACGCCGCGAAGAGCCAGATCGCCACCGGCAAGACCGGGACGCTGATGCTCGCGTCCTGGGCGATCTCGCAGATGCAGGCGGCCGCGAAGGTGGCCGGCAACGACCCGGCGAACATCGGGTTCATGCCGTGGCCGGCCCAGACCGGCGGGCACTACTGCGCGCTGATCTCCCCGGACTACCTGCAGGGCGTCAGCATCCACTCCAAGCACAAGGAGGCGGCGCGGGCCTGGCTCGACTGGTTCGTCGACAAGAGCACCTACGCCCAGGACCAGAGCCTGCTGCCGACGCTCAGGTCCGGTCCGCTCCCGGCGACGCTGCAGGCCTACCAGGGTGCGGGCGTGCAGTTCGTCGAGCTCAGCCAGGCGCGTAACGCCCAGGTGTCGAAGATCGACAACGAGTCCGAGATCGGCCTGAACAAGCCCGACTACCGGCAGCACATCGTCGACCTCGCCCGGGGCGCGGCCGGCGGCGGCCTCGAGGCCTACTTCGGCGAACTGAACCGGAAATGGGCGGCCGCGATCAAGTCGGCGGGCAGCTGATGCGCTGGACGCCGTGGCTGTTCCTGGCCGTCCCGCTCGGGCTCCTGCTCACGTTCACGTACGCGCCGGTGGCCAACCTGCTCTACTACAGCCTTACGAAATGGGACGGGTTCAGCGCCGACCTGCCGTTCGTCGGCGCCGACAACTACACCGAGCTGTTCACCCGGCCGGACCTGTTCCAGGTGTTCTTCGTCAGCCTGTTCTACCTGGCCTCCGGGGCAGTGCAGATGGTGCTGGCGTTGTACTTCGCGACGGTGCTCAGTTTCAATGTGCGCTTCCGGAGCTTCTTCAAGGGCGTGCTGTTCTTCCCGTATCTCATCAACGGCGTCGCGATCGGGTTCGTGTTCCTGTACTGCTTCCAGCCCGGAGGGACGCTCGACTCGGTGCTGCGCCTCCTGGGAGTACACGGGCAGCATCTGTGGCTCGGCGACCCGGACCTCGTCAACTGGTCCCTGGCCGGGGTGTCGCTGTGGCGGTATCTCGGTCTGAACTTCGTGCTGTTCCTCGGGGCGATCCAGTCCATTCCGGCCGCCATCTACGAGGCCGCCGAGCTCGACGGCGCGAACCGCTGGCATCAGGTCCGGCACCTGATCGTCCCCGGTATCCGGCCGGTGATCGGGCTCAGCGCGATCCTCGTCGTCTCCGGCTCGCTGTCGGTCTTCGAGATTCCGTACATCATGACCGGGGGCGCGAACGGCAGCACCACGTTCGTCATCCAGACCGTGAAGCTCGCGTTCCAGTTCAACAAGGTCGGCCTGGCCTCGGCCGCGGCCGTCGTGCTGCTGGCGATCGTCCTGCTCATCACCTGGGTGCAGCGCCGAGTCCTGCCGGACGAGGGCGCGGACCTGGTATGACGGCCCGGATCGCGGCATCGCTGAAGTATCTGTCCCTCGTGCTCGCGGCCGTCGTGACACTGCTGCCGCTGACGGTGGTGTTCACGACGTCGTTCAAGACCGAACGGGAGGCGGCCGCGACCGGCCCGCTCGACCTGCCGCACGACTGGACCAACCTGCACAACTACCGGTTCGCGTTCACCCAGGGCCAGATGCTGCCGGCGCTGCTCAACACCGTCGTCATTCTCGTCGTCTCGGTGGCCGGGACGGTGCTGATCGGGTCGATGGCGGCGTATGCGATCGACCGGTTCCGGTTCCGCCTGCGCCGCCTGGTCATCGCCCTGTTCCTGCTGGCCGCCCTGGTGCCCGGGGTGACCACCCAGGTCGCCACGTTCCAGGTCGTGAACAGCTTCGGGATGTTCAACTCGCGGCTGGCGCCGATCGCGCTCTACACCGGCACCGACATCGTCTCCATCATCATTTTCGTGCAGTTCGTCCGCGGCATTCCGGTGTCGCTGGACGAGGCGGCCCGCCTCGACGGCGCCTCGTCGTGGCGGATCTACCGCTCGGTGATCCTGCCGCTGCTGAAACCGGCGATCGCGACCGTCGTGATCGTCAAGGGCGTCGTCATCTACAACGACTTCTACGTGCCGTTCCTGTACATGCCCTCGCCGGACCTGGCCGTCATCTCGACGTCGCTGTTCCGGTTCAAGGGCCCGTACGGCGCCCACTGGGAGATTATCTGCGCCGGGGCGGTGCTGGTCATCCTCCCGACGCTTATCGTGTTCCTGATGCTGCAGCGGTTCATCTACAACGGCTTCACCGCGGGGGCCACGAAGTGACGACCCCCGACGGGCGCCGGCCGACCATCGCCTCGATCGCGGCCCGGGCCGGGGTGTCGATCGGCGCGGTGTCCTACGCGCTGAACGGCCGCCCCGGCGTGTCGTCGGAGACGCGGCAGCGCATCATCGACATCGCCAACGACCTCGGCTGGCGGCCGAGCGTCGCGGCCCGCTCGATGGTCGGGTCGCGGGCGCACAGCGTCGGGCTGATCCTGGCCCGCCCGGCCGACACCCTCGGCGTCGAGCCGTTCTTCATGCGCTTCATCGCCGGGCTGGAGCGGGAGCTGTCGGCCCGGCGGATCGCGCTGCTGCTGCAGATCGTCGAGGACCACGCGGCGGCGATCGAGGCCATGCGCCTGTGGTGGGCCGAGCGGCGGGTCGACGGCATGGTCATCACCGACCTGTGGGTCAAGGACGAGCGGCTCCCGGTGCTCGCCGAGCTCGGCCTGCCCGCGATCGCCGCCGGCCGGGTCCCCGGCGGCGGCGACCTGCCCTCGGTGTCGACCGACGACGAGGCCGCGGTGTCCGCGGCCGTCGACTACCTGGTCGCGCTCGGGCACCGGCGCATCGCCCGGGTCGCGGGCCTGCCCGTGCTCAACCACACCCAGCTGCGCATCGACGCGTTCCGGCGGGCGATGCGGGTGCACGGCCTGCCCGCCCGGGACATCGTGACCACCGACTACACCTGGGGCGAGGGCGCGCGGGCGACCCGGACCCTGCTGTCGCGGCGCACCCGCCCGACCGCGATCATCTTCGACAACGACCTCATGGCCGTGGCCGCCGTCAACGTCGCCCAGGAGATGGGCGTGGCCGTCCCGGCCGAGCTGTCCATCGTCGCCGGCGACGACTCCCAGCTGTGCGCCCTGGCCCATCCGGCGCTGACCGCGCTCGCCTGGGACATCCAGGCCTACGGCGCCCACACCGCCCGGGCGCTGCTGCAGCGCATCGACGACGGCCACGCGCCGTCACTGCGCGAGCAGGCCGCGACCCTGGTGGTCCGGGGCAGCACCGCCGCGCCGGTCAAGGCGGCCCGATGATCGTGGTCGCCACCGAGCTGCTCGACCTGCTCGGCCGCGCGTGACGTCAGCAGCCGCAGCCGGCCGGCGCCCCGCAGCCGCAGCCGGCCGTGGACGCCGCGGCGACCGCCGGCTGAGCGGTCCGGCGGCGGTGCAGCCACCACGCGCCCAACGCGACCGCGGCGAGGCCGGCCGCGACGGCCAGGAGCGTCTGCTGGAGCAGCGCGGCGCCGGCGGTGGTGAGGACCCCGGCGGCGATGAGGATCGGGAGCGCGCAGCAGACGGCGCAGGCGAAGGCGGCCAGGACACCGCTGACCTTGCTGGTCCTCATGCGGCGGCCCGGGCCCGGTCGGTGAGGCCGGCCAGGACGTCGGCGTGGTGGGCGGGCACCTCGATGTCCAGGACCACCGCACCACTGTCCTGGGCGGTGACCGTGAACGTGAAGAAGGAGCAGCACCGCGTCTCCCGGGCGGTCAGGTCCCGCACCGTGGCCTCGAGGCCGGGCGGTCCCTGCAGCCGCAGCCGCGCGTGCGTCGGGGCGAGGGCCTCGACGCGGCGCACGGCCGCGGTGAACAGTGCGTCGAACTCGGCCAGCCGCAGGGGCTGCTCCGCGGTCGGCAGCGTGCATGCATCCGGTACACCAGCAGGCATCATGCGTTGAAGGTAAGCCTGTTCCGGGGTACCGGATGCAAGTGACGCCGGTCAGGCGTTGGGGTCGAACGCGATCCCGGCGGGCTTGGCCGCGCTCAGCAGCGACTGGAACCGGCCGTCGCTGATCTTCTGGGTGGCCGAGCCGTAGTCGGCGGTCGTCATCTTGTCGCGCAGGGCCGTCGAGGGCCAGCCGTCCCAGCCGACCAGCGGCGGGTAGCGCCAGTTGTGGTAATGGTTCTCCGGCGGCTCGTCGTTGCTGTTGGCGAGCCGGAAGAAGTGGGTCGACAGGCCGTCCTTGTGGTAGACGGTCTTCGGGTGGGTGCCGTCGAAGCGGACCTGCGCGCGCGGGTAGGTCACCTGGCTGCTGTGCTGGGTCGTGGTCACGTATTCGACCTGGTTCGTCGACTGGCTGACCCAGGAGATGACGTGCTCCCAGTCGTGCCGGTGCCCGCCGAGGCTGATGCCGGGGAGGGCCTGGTCCTTCTCGAAGTAGCTGGCGTAGACGATCGCGCACCAGCCGTTGTTGCACTTCGACCGGGAGTAGGTCTGGGTGCGGTCGAGGTCGGACTGGTCCCGGCAGTTGCCGTTGACGGCCCCGGTCGGGTTGAGGCCGGGGTTGATGGTGCCGGTCGGGCTGATCGCGGCCACGGCGTAGCAGCCGTCGCCGTCGTAGTCGTAGGCGGGCGAGAACGACTGCTCGTAGCCGTTGGCGTTCTGCGGCAGGTTCGGCAGGTTGTCGGCGTAGGCGGCCGTCGCCGGCAGCAGGACCGCGAGCGCGGCCACCCCGGCCACCACCACCCGGGTCACGGTGCGGCGACGTGATGAGACGTGTTCCAACGCTGGCCTTTCATCGGGTCGGCAACTGCGATGAATATCGACGACCACGAGTATGGAGCGCGACCGGCATGGTGTGAACATCCACTGAACGGCTCCGGACCGGCGATGCTCAGGTCACGAACAGCACTACGGCCACGGTCAGGGCGAACACGACGATCGCCCAGCGCAGGACCTCGCCCGGCAGGCGGCGGGCCACGCGGGCGCCGACGTAGCCGCCGGCCATCGTCGCCGGGGCCAGCACGGCCACGACGGCCCAGTTGACCGGGCCGAAGACGCTGTAGAGCAGCACGGTGGTGGTGCCGACGACGGCCGCGAACACGTTCTTCAGCGCGCTGATCCGGCGCAGCGGCTCGTCGAGCACGAGCGCCAGGCTGGCGATGAGCAGGACACCCATCGCCGCGTTGAAGTAGCCGCCGTACAGCCCGCACAGGAACACGGCCACCTGCACGAGCACCGCCTGGCGGCGGGCCGGGAGGTCGGCCGGGTGGCCGGCCAGGGCCTGCAGCTGCTTCTGCAACGCCATCATCGTCGCGGCCAGCAGCAGCAAGAACGGCACGACGACGTCGAACACCCCGTGCGGCGTGAACAGCAGCAGGGCGCTGCCGCCGAGGGTGCCCGCGACGATCGCCGGCAGGATCGTGCGGATGCGCCGCCCCTGCCCGGTCAGGTCGGGGCGGCTGCCGACGGCGCTGGCCGCGTAGCCCGGTGCGACCGACAGCGCGTTGCTCACGTTGGCCGCCACCCCCGGCAGGCCCAGGCCCACGAGCAGCGGAAACGTGATCAGCGACCCGCCGCCCGCGATCGCGTTGACGGCCCCGGTCACCAGACCGCCACCGAGCAGGATCAACGCCTCGCCGGGGGTCATGACCTGCACGTTACCGCCCCGTGACCGTTGCTACCGATCAGTACGATCGGCGTCGATGCGATTCGGGGCGCTGGGGCCACTGCTGGTGGTCGATGACGACGGGGTGGTGCGGCCGGTGGCCGCGGCCCGGCACCGTACCGTGCTGGCCCTGCTGCTGTTGCGGGCCAACCGGGTCATGTCCTTCGACGAGCTGGCCGAGGCGGTCTGGGACGCCGCGCCGCCGCCGGGACACCGGGCGACCCTGCGCAACTACGTCAAGCTGCTGCGGCAGCGGCTCGGGCCGGCCGGCGCGCGGCTGCGGACGCAGCCGCCCGGGTATCGCCTCGACGTCGGCCCGGGCGAGCTCGACCTCGACGACCTGCAGCGGCTGCGGTCGAGCGGGCGGGCCCTGGCCCGGGCCGGGCAGTGGGGCGGGGCGGCGGCCGCGCTGACCGACGCGCTCGGCCTGTTCCGGGGGCCGGTCCTGGCCGACGTGGCCGCGCCGGCCGTCCAGCGCGACTGGGCGCCGCGCCTGGAGGAGGTGCGCCGTGAGGTGTGGGAGGCCCGCATCGACGCGGAGCTGCGCCTCGGGCGCCACGAGGCCGTCATCGACGACCTGCAGCGGCTCGTCCAGGAGGACCCGCTGCGCGAGCGGTTCTGGCTGCAGCTGATGCAGGCCCGGCACCGCAGCGGGCACCGGGCCGCCGCGCTCGCCGTCTATCGGCAGGCCCGGGCCGTGCTGGCCGCGGAGCTCGGCCTCGAGCCGGGCCCGGAGCTGCGCCGGCTGCAGCACCGGATCCTCACCGACTGAGGGACGCTACGCGGCCGCTACCGGGCTGAGGCAGCGTGCACCCATGCGTAAGCTGCTGGCGCTGCTCCTGCTGCTGCCCACGGCCGTGGTCGTCCTCGGCCCACCCGCCGCCGCCAACGCCGCCGCGGCCGGGCGGGTCATGGTCGTCGGCGACTCGATCAGCCACGGCAGCAGCGGGGACTGGACGTGGCGGTACCGGCTGTGGAAGCACCTCACCGCGAACGGGGCCGCGCCGGACTTCGTCGGGCCACGCAACGACCTGAACAACATCATGACCACGGCCGAGGGCGACGGCGACCAGACCTACGCCGACCCGGAGTTCGACCGTGACCACGATGCCGTGTGGGGACGGCCGATCGCCGATGAGAAGACGGTGATCGCGGCCCGGACCGCGCAGTACCAACCGGATGAGATCCTGCTGTTGCTCGGCATCAATGACCTCGTCTGGCTCGGCCACAGCCCGGCCCAGGTCGAGGCCGACACCCGGGAGCTCATCGCCAACGCGCGCTCGGCCCGGCCCGGCGTCCGGTTCGTCCTCGGCCGGTTGCTGCCGACCACCCGCGCCGTCACCGACGCGCCGTTCGCCGCACTGGTCGCCGACACCAACCAGCGCATCGCCGCCGTCGCGGCGAGCCTGGACACGGCCGCGTCTCCGGTCGTCGTCGCCGCCACCGACGCCGGGTTCGTCGCGGCCGAGCACACCTGGGACGGGGTGCACCCCAACGCCCGCGGGGAGCTGCGGATCGCCGCCGCGTTCGCCGACGCGCTCGCGCAGCGGTTCGGGATCGGCGCGGCCTATCCCCGGCCGTTCCCGGACGTGCCGGTCGGCCCGTCCCAGGCGCCGGTGGCCACGCTCACGGCGACCGGGGCGAGCACGGCCGACCTGGCCTGGACGCCGTCGACCGGAGCGACGCAGTACTGGGTGTGGACGCAGGACACGCTGCTGAACAAGGAGTGGACGAAGCTGCCGATCCCGCTCACCGCGGCGTACAACCCGTGGCACGTCACACAGCTCGGGGCCGGGGTCACGTACCGGTACAAGATCCAGGCGGCCAAGGGCGACGACGAGGGCGCGTACTCCAACGAGGTCACGATCACCCCCACCGGCAGCGTCCCCGGCACCCCGGGTGCGTTCACGGTCACCGCCGGGAACAACCAGGCCGAGCTGCGCTGGACCGCGGCCGCCGACGCCACCGGCTACCTGGTGTCGGTGCGCAACGTGACGGACGGCGAGACCGGGTTCCGCGAGCTGCCGTGGCCGATCTCCGGCACCTCATGGGCCGCGACCCTGCTGGAGAACGGCGTCCGCTACGAGTTCCGGATCCAGGCGGTCAACGGCACGCTGCGCGGCGGGACGAGCCCGGTCGTCGGCGTCACGCTCACGGGCGCGACCCCGGGCGCCCCGGTGCTGACGGTGAGCAGCGGCAACGGCGAGGCGGTGCTGTCCTGGGCGGCGGTGGCCGACGCCGACCGCTACGGCATCGAGCAGCGCAACGTGACCGCCGGCGAGACCGGGTTCACCCGCCTGCCGTGGCCGGTCTACGGCACCGCGTTCACGGCGCGCGGGCTGGTCAACGGGGCGGTGTACGAGTACCGGGTCCAGGCCCTCAACGGCCGCATCGCCGGCGGGTTCTCCGCGACCGGCACGGCCCGGCCCACGGCGAGCCCGCCCCCGGCCCCGACCGGCCTGAGCGCGACCGCCGGCAACGGGACCGTGACGCTGCGCTGGACCGAGGCACCCGGGGCGAGCGGCTACTGGGTGCACGTGCGCAACGTGACCGCGGGGGAGAGCGGGTTCCGGAAGCTCACCTGGCCCGTCGACGGGGCGTCGTGGACCGCCGAGCTGCTCGAGAACGGGGCGACCTACGAGTTCAAGCTCCAGTCCGTCGACGGGCTCGTCGACGGCGCGACCAGCGCCACCGTGTCCGCGACGCCGACGGTGCCGCCACCGGCCGCGCCGGCCGGGCTCACCGCGACCGCCGGCGACGGCGAGGCCGACCTGCGCTGGACCGCGGCCGCGAACGCCACCGGCTACATCGTGTCCCGCCGCAACGTCACCGCCGGCGAGACCGGCTTCACCGAGCTGCCCATCGCGGTCGGCGGCACCGGCTGGACCGCGGAGGGCCTCAGCAACGGCGCGACCTACCAGTTCAAGCTGCAGTCGGTGAGCGGCCGGATCAAGGGGGCGACAACGGCCGCGGTCACCGTCACGCCGACCGGACCCGTTCCCGGGGCGCCGGCGCTCACCGTGCGGGCCGGCGACCGCAAGGCCCAGCTGAGCTGGAGCATGCCGGCCGGGACCACCGCCGTGTACGTATGGGCGCGCAACGTCACCGCCGGCGAGGCCGGGTTCACGAAGCTGCTGTGGCCGGTGATCGACGACGCGTGGACGGCGACGGGCCTGGTGAACGGGGCGACGTACCAGTACAAGGTGCAGGCCTACAACGACCTGATCCCGGGCGGCACGTCGGCCGCCGTCACCGTCGTCCCGTCGGGCCCGCCGCCGGCCGGGCCGGAGAGCCTCGAGGTCACCGGCGGCAACGGCAAGGCGGTGCTGCACTGGAGCGCCGCGTCCCGGGCGACCGCCTACCGCATCTGGGTCAAGGACAGCACGGACTGGCACCCGCTGCCCGTGCCGATCGCCGACGACGGCTGGACGGCGACCGGCCTCGTCAACGGGGCCGCCTACCAGTTCAAGGTCCAGTCCGTCGACGGGCTGACCCCGGGCGGCTACTCCAACACCGTCTCCGTCACCCCGCTCGGCCCGACCCCGCAGGTGTCCAACCTGCGGGTCTCCGCCGCGGCCGGCTCGGCCCGCCTGCAGTGGACCCGGTCCGGGACCGCCACCGGATACTTCATCCAGCTGCGCGACGTCAGCCGGGGCGAGGTCGACTACACCGAGCTGCTGTATCCGGTCACCGGCTCGTCGTTCACCGTCACCCTGCTCACGCCCGGGCACGTCTACGACATCCGGGTCCAGGCGATCAACGGCCAGCAGCGCGGCGTGCGCAGCAACACCGTGCGGGTCACGCTGCCCAAGCCGCGCCCGGCCACCAGCGCTTCGGCCCTGCCGCTGGTCTACGGGATGAAGCTGAGCTGGAAGGCCTCGCCGGATGCGGACGGGTATCAGATCTACTACTACCCGCTGCCGTGCGGCCGGGACAACCCGTCACGGTCCTCGATGGACAAGCTGCCGTTCGTCGTGACCGGCACCTCGGTGAGCATCGGCTACCTGTTCCTGCAGGAGTGCTGGTACTTCGAGGTGGTGGCGGTCAAGAACGGCGTCGAGGCCGACCCGTCCAGCGGCGCGCAGGCCGTCAACTACACGGTGCGCAGCAACGACGACACCGCCGCCTATGAGGCGACCGTGCGCATCATGGCCAACATCATGCACATCAATCAGGGCAGCGCCGCCACCGCCGAGATTCACCGGCTCCTGGACGGCGACATCTGGGAGCAGGGCCGCGGCACCGTCATGTGGAAGAACCTGGTGTGCGGCAGCTGCCCGTGGGACCAGAAGCCACAGCTGCGCACCTATCCGGGTATCGGCGCGGAGAGCGGCTGGGACGCCTACCGCTACCGCATCCCGCTACAGCCGTGGGAGATGTACTACGACATCTGGTCCAACATCCACTACGGCTACGTCGGGCGGGCCGCCGGCTTCTCCGAGTGGGTCCTGGTGCACGCCCAGCGCCTGGTCGGCGTCACCGACGCCGGCGACGATCACTCGGTGCGGCTCGGCGCCGCGCTCTGGGACCGCTACGGCCCGAACCTGACCGAGAACCTGCTGGCGCTCGCGATCCTCAACGAGCTCGGCGGTTTCATCGCCGAGGGCAAGGCGACCGCTTGGTCCCCGCGGCTCGTGCCCAACCTCTGACGGGATTTCGGCGTCGCGGTGCTGGGTATCACCTCCGGATGCGACCCACCACCGCGCTCGCCGCCGTGGCCGGGCTGGCGGTCCTCGCCGGCTGCGGCAGCAACGCCGGAACCCCGGCCCCGGAGGCGGCCCTGCCATCGGCTGCTCCTAGCGTTGCTAGGCCCACTAGCAGTGCTAGTCCGGCGGTGTCCGCCTCGGCGGCCCCGGCGCCGTCGTTCACCGGGGCCGACGCGCCGATGCTGTCCGGGCGGCGCAAGGTCGTCATCCGGCCCGCCGAGGCCGGCGAGTCCATCCTCGCGGTCGACGACGGCGGACGGCTCAACGTGACCGACGGTCCAACCGCCAAAAGCCTTTTCGTGTTGGTACCGTCCGGAGCCCGCCACCAGATCAGAACGGCCACGGCCGACCGGTCCTGCCTCGGCCTGAAGAACAACGGCAGTGCCCCCCTCACCATCGTCGCCACCGCCTGCGACGCGAGCCGCGACGGGCAGCTGTTCACGATCAGGCCACCGTCCGGCGGCGACCCGGCCACCTACGTGATCAGCGTCAGCGACGCCTACCTGCAGTCCTCGAAGACCAACGGCCTGATCGCCGAGGAGCCCGGCGACGCGGGCGCGATCACCGCCTTCGTCCTCGTGGACAACGGTCCGGCCACCTGACCCGTATGCTGAGCGCGTGCGGGCATCGCTCATCATCATTGCGGTGGGGCTCGTGGTGGTCGCGGCCTGCATCGGCGGCGTCACGGCCGGGGTCCAGATGAGCCGGCCGCCGATCAGCGGCACCGGGCCTTACCTGACCGGCGCCCGCCGGTCGCTGATCGTCCTGGGCATCGCGGCCGGCCCGCTGCTCAGTGCCCTCGGCGGCCTGGGCCTGTGGTGGGAGATCCGCGAGCGGAGCGACTCGGGCGCGGCGTTGCTGGCGGTCTTCGGCGCGATCCTGGGCGGCCTGCTGATCGCCGGGCTCTGCGTCTACGAGGTCCTCGCCGGCCCTGAGGAGCTCACCGTCGACGAGCGCGGGTTCACCCGGGCGACGCAGGAGTACTGGGGCGGCCGGCCGGTCATGCTGCGCAACGCGGCGGCGGTGCCGGTCACCATCTGCGCGGGCCGGGCCGGGCGCTGCGACGGGCCGGCGGACGTGCCGGGGCCGGTGCGCGGGGCCGGCACGACGCTGCCGCCGGCCGGGTTCGTGCGCATCGACATCCCCAACGTCGAGCACACCCTGCGCCTCACCGTGGCCGAGCCGAAGGGGCTGCCGGCGCCCGACCTGGTCATCGAGACCACCTACGACAGCGGCCTCAACCCGCCGGCCTGGCTGCACCGTCCGGTAGTGGCGACCGTCGATTAGTGGCAAAATCTACCCTTGTCAATGGAGCCCGCCAGCCCGGACAAGGGAGTTCGTCATGGCCATCGATCGCCGCTCGCTGCTGGCCGCGGGAGCCGGTACCACCGCCGCATTGTCTTTGCCCGGAATCGCCGTTGCCGGGAACCGTCCGCCGACGATCGCGCGTTTCACGCTCGACGCCGTGACCCTGGACGGCGGGGAGCAGGTCACCGCGGTCACGCTCGACACCGCGCGGCTCGGCCCGATCGCGCCCGCAAGCCTGACCCCGGCGACGTTCACGGTGCACGCCAAGGCCACCAGCCCGATCCCGATCGCCCCCGGCGACCAGATCTTCAGCGAGTACGACCTCGACCGCCCGGTCACCGCGGCCCGCCTCGACCGCCGCGGTGACATCGTCCTCGAGCTGAGCTACGCCGAGGGCCAGGTCGGCGGCGGCACCCTCGGCTACATCGCCGGCAAGGGCCGCAACGTGCGGCTCGACCTGACGTACACGATCACGCAGACCGCCCCGCTGCGGCTGCGCGACGGCCGCCCGCTCACCATCGAGCGGTTCGAGCAGGGCCGCCTGGTCAACCCGGAAGTGGACGCGTTCAGCTACCACACGTCGGGTTCGGGCATGCGGTACCGCCTCTTCGCTCCGGCCGGTTCCGCCCGTCACGCCCGCCACCCGCTGATCGTCTGGCTGCACGGCGGTGGCGAGGGTGCGTCGCTGCCCGACAACTACTACGACAACGAGACGACCCTGCGGGCCAACCGCGGCGCGCTGGGCTTCGCGACCCCGCAGGCGCAGCGGATCTTCGCGGGCGCCTACGTGGTCGCCCCGCAGAGCACGTCGTACTGGCTGGAGGACGGCGACCGCTTCGCCCCGCAGATCAACGAGATCGTCCAGGACCTGGCCCGCCGCCTCCCGATCGACCGCCGCCGCATCTACGTGGCCGGCTGCAGCAACGGCGGCTACATGTCCCTGAAGATGACCACCGTCTACCCCTCGGCGTTCGCGGCGTCGGTCCCGATCTGCGGCGTGGTCACATCCGTCCTCACCGACGACGAGCTCCGCCACATCGACACCCCGACCTGGCTGGTCGCCTCGCTCGACGACGACACCGTCCCGCCCCAGGCCAACACCGTCCACGCCCACGACCTGATCCGGCGCTCACTGATCTCGCTGTACGACCACGTCATCTGGAACGGCCACCAGTTCCCCGGCCACTGGTCGTGGATCTACGTGGCCCGCAACGACCCGAGCGTGGGCCGGCTCCACATCTGGCAGTGGATGGCCGCCCAACAGCGCCGGTGAGCGCGGGTCTCCTACGCCGGTGATCGAGGAGGGCGGCCGCGGGAACAGTGCCGCCCGTTACCTGATGCGCCGGCCGGTGGTGGCCCGGCCCGAGGGCTGAGCCACCACCGGGGCGGGTCAGCGGCGCAGGGTCAGCAGGCCGGGCCGGTACGGCAGCAGGCCGTAGTCGCCGCCGGAGCTCGGGGAGCGGCCCTGGTAGAGCAGTTGCAGGTTGCAGGGGTCGACGGTCTTGGTCTGGTCGGGGTTGGTGCGGACCAGGTCGCCGTGGCTGATGTCGTTGGTCCAGGTGGCGCCGCTGTTGGCCTTGCCCGCGAACGGGTTGGACTCGCTGGCCGCCTGCGGGGTCCACGACCCGCCGAGGCTGGAGGACGTGAACGAGCGGAAGTACCGGCCCTGCCCGCCGATGGCCTCGACGAGCATCAGGTACTGGTTCTGGCCCTGGACCTTGTACACCTCGACGCCCTCGAACAGGTTGTTCGTCGAGTCGCTCATGACCTGGGTGTAGCTGGACCCGAAACTGCCCGGGAAGTTCCCGATCGGCATGCTGGCCCGGTAGATCTTGCCGTTGTCACCGGCGAAGAACAGGTACATGTTCTGCCCGTCACCGATGATCGTCTGATCGATCGGGCCCGTACCCGAGCCGGAGATGCTCCCGGTGAACAGCGTCTGCTGCGCCGACCACCCGTTGGCGTTGGACGGGTCACTGGAGGTCCGGTAGGAGAACGCCGTCCCGCCCCACTGATACGTCAGCACCCAGATGTTCTTGGGCGCGAAGTAGAACAGCGTCGGCGCGACGGTACTGAACGACATCTTGTTCTGTGCGGCGGAGCCCATGGCGGACCAGTCGCTGAAGAGCCCGAAGTTCATCGACCCCCACGACGAGCCGCTGTCGTGCGTTGTCGCGTAGACGAGGTGCTTGCCGTTGTACACGACGTTCGTGAAGTCCTTGAGCGACACCCACCCGTTCTGCGGCGTCGCCAGGGCGCCGGTCGACGTCCAGCGGTAGGTCGACGGCAGCGTGCACGTCCCGGTGGTCGGCGTGGGCGAGGCGGACGTGGGCGGCGGCGGACTGGAGGGCGGCGTGGTCGTGCTCCCCACCGAGCCGTTGCAGGTGGTGCCGTTCAAAGCGAATTCGGCGGGTACCGGATTCGCGCCGGTCCAGGACCCGTTGAACCCGAACGCGGCCGTGCCGTTCGTCGGGATGCTCGCGTTGTAGCTCGCGTTGGTCACGGTGACCTGCGCGCCGGACTGGGCGACCGTGCCGCCCCACAGCTGGGTGACGCTCTGGCCGGACCCGAACGACCAGGTGAGCCGCCAGCCGTTGACGGCCTCGCCGTAGTTGGTGACGGTGACGTTCGCGGTGAACCCGCCGGGCCAGGAGCTGGCGACGGCGTAGTCGACGCGGCAGCCGGCCGCCGCCTGGGCCGGACCCGCGGTCAGCACGGCGGCACCCCAGGCCACGGCGAGGCCCGCGGCGCAGGCGGCGGCCAGCACCCGGGTGCGTGGAAGCTCCATCAATTCCTCCATAGGCGAGAGAGACGGACTCCGGGCGAGTGTTAGCGCTCACTTTTCGGGCGTCAACGACCCTCGTCCGGTACCGCCGGCAATGTCCCCGCCCAGCACCGCGCAGCCCGCCGCCGAGGCCGCCTGACCTGCCCCGACAACCAAAAGTGTTATGCCGGAACCGCCGTCTGAGTCGCCGGGGAAAGTTACACGGGTGATGTCAGCGGGCGCCGGCCGCACTACCGTGAGGCTTTGTGACGCAGGGCGCGGACGGCCGTGGCGTCGAGGTCGTGGCGCTGGTGACGTCGGTCGGCGGTCTCGCGGCGCTGTCGGGTGTCCTGCGCGTCCTGCCGCCCGACTTTCCCGCCGCCGTCGCCGTCGCCCAGCACCTCGGCGGGCAGGGCAGCGTGCTCGTCGACCTCCTCGCCCGGCGGATAGCGCTGCCGGTCGGGTGGGCGCGCGACGGCGGCCGGATCGAGCCGGGGACGGTGACGGTGTGCCCGCCGCGTTCGGTGCTCGAGGTGCTGCCCGACCGCACGTGCGCGGTGCGCCCGGCCGAGCGGGTGTTCGCGGACCGCCCGCTGGACACGCTGCTGGCGTCGGTCGGCGACAGCTTCGCCGGGGCGTCGCTGGCCGTGGTGCTGACCGGGATGGGCAGCGACGGTGTCGTGGGTGCCACGGCCGTGCGCGCCGCCGGCGGCTTCGTGATCGCGCAGAGCGAGGAGACCGCCGAGCAGCCGGCGATGCCCGCGGCGGCGGGGGCGGTGGATCTGGTGCTGCCGCTGTACGACATCGGCCCGGCGGTGGTGGACGCCGCGCTGGGCCGGCGGCTGCCACTGGCACCCACCGAAGCGCAGGCGATCCGGGCCACGTTCGGGACCGAGGGCGTGATGGCGGGCCACGCGGCCGCGCTCGACTGGAGCCGCGCGCCGCGCGCCGACAGCCGCCGGGCCGCGCTGGCCGGGGCGATGGCCATCCTGGCCGACGCGGCCGACCTGCTCTTCAGCGTCGCCTACCGGCTCGACGCGCCGTCGACCCGGGCCGGCCTGGTGGCCGCGAGCGGGGTCGAGGCGGGCGGCCCGCTGGCACCGCGCGAGCTACGGCCGGCGCCGGGCTCCGCGTGGCCGTTGCCGGCGGGGACCGGGCCGAAGCTCGTCGGCGACCTGGCCGCCCGCTTCCCCGGCCACCTGCTCGGCGCCGGCGACGTGCCGCCCGAGAGCGCCGTCGTGCATCCGCTGCGCGACGACGCCGAAAACCGGGTGGTCGGGCTGCTGATCCTCGGCCTCGACCCCTACCTGAACCTGGACGACCGGTATCGCGAGTTCCTGTCGCTGGTCGGCGGCTCGGTCGAGAGCCGGATGGCGGACGCGGACGCCCGGCAGCGCGAGCGGCAGCGGCTGGAGCGGCTGGCGGAGCTCGACCGGGCCAAGACGGAGTTCTTCTCGAACGTGTCGCACGAGTTCCGCACGCCGTTGACGCTGATGCTCGGCCCGCTCGACGAGCTCGGGCGCGACGGTGACGGGCCGTCGGCGCGGCAGCGGGCCGACGTCGACCTGGTGCGCCGCAACGCCCGGCGGCTGCAGCGCCTCGTCGGGACGATGCTCGACTGCTCGCAGATCGAAGCCGGGCGGCTGCGGGCGGTGTTCGCCCCGGTCGACCTGGCCGAGCGCACCCGGGAGATCGTGGGGCAGTTCGACGGCGCCGCCGAGCGGGCCGGGCTCGCGCTGCGCACGGACCTCCCGGCGTTGCCGGCGGTCTGGGCCGACGCCGAGATGTGGGAGAAGATCGTCTCGAACCTGCTGTCCAACGCGCTGAAGTTCACGTTCGCGGGCGAGATCGCGGTGTCGCTGCGCGGGCTGGCCCACCACGCCGAGCTCGTCGTCCGCGACACCGGCGTGGGCATCGCCGCGGAGGAGCTGCCGCACGTCTTCAAGCGCTTCCACCGGGTGCGCGGGGGCCGCGCGCGGACGCACGAGGGTGCGGGCATCGGGCTCGCGCTCGTCGACGAGCTCGTCCGCCGCCATCACGGCCGCGCCGCTCAATGCGCTGACGCCGCTGCAACAGGCGCTGCGCGACGGCCGGCGGCTCGTGATCGAGGACGCGCAGCGCGATCCGGCGGTCGCCGCGGTCCGCGAGGTACTCGCCGACCTTGGGATCGGCGCGCAGCTGCTGCTGCCGCTCGGGGGCGAGGGCGGTGCCGGCAGGGCCCTGTCGGTGCACCAGCAGACGGCGCGCGCGTGGACGCCGGAGGACATCGCGCTCGCCGAGGAGACGGCCGGGCGCGCGTGGGCGGAGGTCGAACGCGCCCGCCGCCGAGGCGGCCCGGCGTGAGAGCGAGGCGCGGTTCCGGGCCCTCGCCGAGGCCTCACCCCTCGGCGTCGCGGTGACCACGCAGGGGCCGGGGACGTTCCTCTACGCCAACCGGGCGTCCAAGGCGGCCGAGCGGGCGCGCACGGCGTGCGCCAACGGGCAGCGCGAGGCCCTGGAAGCGGCCCTGAGCGGCGCCCCGCTCGAGGCGTCCCTCGGCTGCCTCGTGCGCGGCGCCGTTGAGGCGCTGGGCCCCGGTACCCGGGCGGTGTTCTCCCTGACCGGCGGCGACGGCGTCACGGCGCATCAGGTCTCCGGCGGCTGGAGCGTGCCCATCCTCGGCGCGGCCGGGACCGCCCTCGGCTCGCTGGCGATCGACCCTGAGCCGCCGCGCGCCCCCACCCCGTACGACCTCGAACTCGCGACCATGCTCACCCGGACCGCAGCCATGATCATCGCGCACCGCGACCTCGACATCCGGAGAGGTCTCCGCTAAGTTAGGTGGAGACCTCTCCGAATACTCTGAGGAGCACCACCATGCGCTACGTCAAGCTCGGCACCAGCGGCCTCGACGTGTCCCCGATCGCGGTCGGCGCCATGACCTACGGCGACCCCGGCCGCGGGCACCCCGTCTGGTCCCTCGACGAGCAGGCCAGTCGCCCGCTGATCAAGCACGCCCTGGACGCCGGCATCAACTTCTTCGACACCGCGAACCTGTACTCCCTCGGCTCCAGCGAGGAGATCCTGGGCCGCGCGCTCAAGGACTTCGCCGACCGCGACGCCGTGGTGATCGCGACGAAACTGCGCCATCCGATGCGCACCGGGCCCAACGGCGGCGGCCTGTCCCGCAAGGCCGTCATGACCGAGGTCGAGCACTCGCTGCGACGCCTCGGCACCGACTACATCGACCTGTATCAGGTGCACCGCAACGACCACGCGACGCCCCTGGAGGAGACCCTCGAGGCGCTCAGCGACCTGGTGCAGGCGGGCAAGGTGCGATACCTCGGCGCGTCGTCGATGCCGGCCTGGGAGTTCGCGAAGGCGCGGCACCTGCAGCGGCGGCACGGCTGGGCCCCGTTCGTCGCCATGCAGCACCACTACAACCTGCTCGCCCGCGAGGAGGAGCGCGAGATGATCCCGCTCTGCCGCGACGAGGGTGTCGGCACCCTGATCTGGAGCCCGCTCGCCCGCGGCCGGCTCGCCCGCGCCTGGGACGACGCGAAGGCCACCGCCCGCGCCACGACCGACGGCTCCTACGCCGACCGGCTGTACACGCCCGCGGAGGAGGCTTCCAACCGCGCGATCGTCGACGCGGTCGGGCGGATTGCCACGGACCGCGGCGTGAGCCGGGCCCAGGTCGCCCTCGCGTGGCTGCGCCGCCGCCCGGTCGTCACCGCCCCGCTCGTCGGCGCCGCCTCCATCGACCAGCTCGACGACGCCGTGGCGTCCCTGGACCTCGACCTGACCGACGACGAGGCGGCCGTCCTCGAGGGGCCCTACACGCCGCGGCGCGACCTGCAGGGCATCTCCGACGAGGCCGAGCTCGACGCAATCCGGGCCCGCGTCCCCGGACTGGCCCTGCGGTGACCGGCCCCGGGAGCCGGGGCCGGTCACCGTTGCCGTACTAGGCGCTGGCGCAGCTCACCGAGGACGGCGCATTGCCGCTCGCGGTGAAGCCGTACGTCGTGGACGCGGACGCGGCGAGCGAGCCGTTGTAGGTCTCGTTGCGCACGGTCACCGGCGAGGTCGACGTGACCCGGCCGTTCCACAGCGAGCTGATCGAGGCGCTGCCGCCCGACCAGGTGGTGCTCCAGCCGGTCAGCGCGGCCGTGCCGGAGTTGCGCACGGTCACCTCACCCTGGAAGCCACCGGACCAGCTGTTGATGGTGCGGTAGGTCGCGGTGCAGGCGGCCGTGCCACCGCCACCGCCTCCACCGCCGCCACCGCCGCCGCCCCCACCGCCACCACCGTTGACGGTGGCGGAGAACGAGGTGACGGCGAGGCCCTGGCCGCCGATCCACGGCTCGAACCCGGCCTGGATGCTGGTCAGGTACCACGACGTGGTGGCCTTGCCGCGGGAGATGACGTCGTTGATGAACGCCTTGACGTCGAAGCTCCAGCTGGACATCGCCGACGGCGAGACGTAGGAGACCACGTCGTTGCCGCCGTTGTTGCCCTGCCAGACCTGCCACGAGCGGCCCGCGACCGTGGCGGTGCCGACCTGGCTGCCGACCGGCTGGATGGAGCCCTGCCGGTTGAACCAGATCATGATCTCGGTCGCGTTGACGCCGTCCTTCTTGGCCGTCGGGTCCAGCCAGATGTCGTACGCGGCGTCGTACGTTGCCCCGCTGACGAAGTTGTAACTGATGCTCGTCTGGGCGGAGCTGATGGCGCTGATCTGCATCGGCAGGTTGGTGCCCGGCGAGCAGTTGGTGTAGTGGCAGCCGACGTAGATGGCGGGGTACGACGCCGGCGCGCCGTTGGTGGGCTTGTTCGCGTTGATCTGCGAGATCGAGTACCCGGTGCTCGTGACGTTGATGCACTGGGTCGCGCTGTTGCCCCAGTTGTTGTTCATGACCACGTACTTCCCGCCGATCGTGGTGGACCCGTAGGTCTCACAGATCTGCGTGTCCGCACTGGCCGGTGACGCGGGCCCGAGTACCGCGGCCAGACCTCCGACGAGCAGGCCGGCCGCGGCAACTGCACGGGACGTTTTGCCCATGTGGTGCCTCCTTCCCTGGCGGAGCAAGCGGGAGCGCTCCGTCACGCGGACGCTAGGCAACCGGGCGCGCATCGGCGAGATGAACGGCGAATATTCATCATTGTCGCTGCTCAGGGCACTTTACCGGTAGTGAAACGTACACGCCGAGGTGGGGCCGGCCCGTGGACCCGTCCGGGCCTCGAACTGCCGGTCAACTGCCGCCCGCGCGGGCCGCGGAGTCGGGAACGCGACGGAACCCGGCGCCCGCCCGGCCCGTGGCACAAGGCGTGAGTCGCTCCGGGCAGACAAGCGAACAACAGCAGGCTCTGGATTCCGGGGCCGCTTCGCTCCCGCCCCGGGCAAGGGGCTCTTCGCCCCCTGCACCCCTTGCCGCGTTCGCCGAGCTCATCCAGCGTCACCGGCGGGCGGCGGGCCTCAGCCAGCGTGAGCTCGCCGGGCGGGCCGGGCTCAGCGAGCGGGCCATCCGCGACCTCGAGCGCGGCTCGACGGCCCGGCCACGACCGCGATCGGTGCGGGCGGTCGCAGCCGCGGTCGGACTGGCCGGGGTCGAGCTGTCGGCGTTCTTGTCGGCCGCCCGCACCGACCGGCCGGAGCCGGCGCCGGCGCTGTCCGGCGGCCCGGACGAGCTCGTCGGGCGGGGCGACGCCGTGCGGGCGCTGCTGGACCTGGTCACCGGCGGGCGGCGGCGGATCGTCACCGTGACCGGGCCGGGCGGGATCGGCAAGTCGCGGCTCGCCCTCGCCGCGGCCGCGGTGGCGCGGGACCGGGCCGGGCTCGACGTGCGGATCGTGGACCTGTCGGCGCTCGCGGACCCGGCCCTGGTGACCGAGGTGATCGCCGAGGCGTTCGGGTGCGGCGGGGCGTCGCGGCTCGGACCGGTGGAGCGGGTGGTCGCGGAGCTGCGCGGGCGGCGGGCGGTACTGCTGCTGGACGGTTTTGAACGGCTTGTCGAGGCGGCTGCCGAAATCGCGGCGCTGGCGGTGCGGTGCCCGGGCCTGACCGTTGTCACGACGAGCCGGCGGCCGCTGCGGGTGCGTGGGGAGCGCGAGGTGCGGCTCGGCCCGCTGCGGCTGCCGGATGCGGTGGCGTTGTTCGCGGTCCGGGCTTCGGCGGGGGTACCGTCATTCGCGCTCACCGACGCCAACCGGCCCGACGTCACCGCCGTGTGCCGCCGCCTCGACGGGCTGCCCCTGGCCGTCGAGCTGGCCGCGGCCCGGATGCGGGTCCTGACCCCGGCCGAGCTGGCCGACCGCCTGGAGCGCCCGCTGGCCCTGCTGGCCGGTGGCCCGCGCGACCTGCCGGCCCGGCACCGCTCGCTGCGGGCCACGATCGAGTCGAGCCTCGCGCTGCTGGGCTCCGAGGCGCAGCGGCTGTTCGCGTGGCTGGGGCGTTCGCCGGCGGCGTGACGTACGCGGACCTGGAGACCGTCACCGCCGGCCTCGGCCTGGACCTGCTCCCGGCGCTGACCGAGCTGGCCGAGCTGGACCTGGTCCGCACCGGCTCCCGGCTCACGCTGCCGGACGCGATGCGGGAGCTCGCCGTCGAACGCCTGGGCCCGTCCAGTGCGGTGCACGGGGCGGTCGCAGCGCACTTCCTGGCCGCGGTCCGCGCCGGCGCGGTGGTGCCGGACGTGGACAACGTGCGGGCGGCCCTGGCCTGGGCGACCGTGCACGCGCCCGCGCACTTCGACGGCCCGCTGGTCGAGGCGCTGTTCCGGCACTACGAGCAGACCGGTCGGCTCGCCGAGGGCCAGCACACCCTGACCCGGGCCGGCCGCGCGGGCGCGCCCCTGGCGTATGTCCGGGCCGGTCAGCTGGCCCGGCTCCGCGGTGACCTGGCCGCGGCCGCCCGCCTGGCGCAGCTGGCCCTGGCCCGGCTCGACCCGGCCGACCACGCCGGCCGCGGCCTGGCCCACCTCACGCTCGGCTCGACCGGCACCGATCGGCGCGACACCGGGGCCGCGCGGACACATCTGCGGGCCGCCCTGGTCCACGCCCGCCGCGCCGGCGACCTGCGGCTGACCGGCCGCGTCCTGAACAACCTCGGCACGCTCTGCATGGAGCTGGGCCGCCTGGCCGACGCCGAACGGCTCCTGGGCGCCGCACTGGAGGCGAAGCGCCGCTGCGGCGCCGGCCCGGTCGACCGCGGCCGGACCCTGTTCAACCTGGCCGAGACCGCGCTCGACGCCGGCCGCTACACGGTCGCCGCCGCACAGGCCCGGGCCGCCGCCGACCTGCTGCGGGACGGCCACCCGCGCCTGGCCGCGTTCGCCGGCACGACCCGGGCCCTGGCCCTGCTCCGCCTGGGCGCCCCCGCCGAGGCCCTGTCCGCGGCCCGGACGGCGGCGGCGACCCTCGGCGAGTCCGGCGACGACCGGCGCACGTTCAGCGTCATCGGCCTGCGCTACAGCGTGATCCTGCACGCCACCGCCGACCCCGCCGCCGCGAACCCCGGCGCCGCCGCGCAGGCGCTGCGCCAGGTGCTGGCGGCCGCCCTCGACAGCACCGACCGCGACCGCGACGAGGCCGCCAACGCCCTGGCGAGCCACGCCCGCCTGCTGGCCTCCGCCGACCCGGCCACCGCCGCCGTCCTGCTCGGCGCGGCCGCCCGCATCCGCACCACCTCGACCCGCCCGGTGTCCCCGTCCACGGCCCGCGACGCCGCCGCGGCCACCACCGCCGCCCGGGCACGACTCGGCGCCGCGTGCTTCGACTCGCAGTACACCCGCGGCCTGACCCTCCCGCACCACGCCCTGCTCACCGCGGCCGGCGCCATCGGCCCGTGACCCCCGCCCGGGCGCTACTCGGCGCGGCGCGGGCCCCGCAGGACCCCCGCCGCGCCGGGGGTTGCTACGAGACGGCCGCGCCGGTGATCGTCGTGCGGGCCGACCAGCCGCTGTTGGTGTGCGCGTACTCAGCGAGCGTGCCGTTCGCGCTGAAGTACACCTCCAGCTCTCCGATGGTGTAGTTGTAGACCGGCATCGCGCTGCCCAGCATCTGGTCGGCGGAGCCGATCGCGGTTGGGCCCATCCAGCCGGCGGGCGAGGTGTACTTCACGGTCAGGTTGCCGCTGGTGTTGAAGAAGATCTCGATGGCGTGCGCGCCCGGGTCGTACACCGCGACCGGGTCGCCCTGGCTGACCGTCGCGCTGAGGCCGAGCGGGCCCGACCAGCCGGTGGTGCCGTTCCACCACTTCTCGTTCAGCTGGCCGGCCGAGGTGGCGTAGTACACCTCCGTGTTGAGGTTCGTCGGGTTGTACACCGCGGACGGCGAACCGGCCATCGTCACGCCGAGCGACGCCGACGTCCAGCTCAAGCCGAGACTCCACCACTGCTCGGACAGCGTGCCGCCCGAGTTGTAGTAGACCTCGACGTGGTTGTTGTACCCGTCGAACATGGCCGACGGCGAGCCGCTGATCGAGCTGTTGAGGCTCGTGTAGGTCCAGCTGGTCGCCTGGGTCCACCAGGCCTCGCGGAGCACGCCGCCGTCGTTGAAGTACACCTCGATGGCGTTGTTGACCGGGTTGTGGAGGACCGCCGGGGAGCCGGCCATCGCGGTGCCCGTGAGGAGGTTGTTGTTGTGCCAGACGCCGTCGGGGGTGCGGTAGGACTCGTACAGGTGGCCGCCGTTGTTGTAGTAGACCTCGACGGTGTTGTTGACCGGGTCGAAGATGCTGACCGGGCGCCCGTCGGTCACGGTGCCGGCCGGTCCGCCCGTGGACGACCAGGTGACCCCGTCGGCGGTCCAGCGTTCGCCGAGCGCGTTGCTGGAGCGCAGGTAGGTCTCGACGTGGGTATCGTGCGGGTTGTACACCGCCGGGCCGCCGGTGCGCGGGTAGGTGGGCGGCGGCGGGTCGCCGGGGTTGGCCGTGTCCGAGGACCAGCAGTACTGGTTGTCGGCGTCGAAGCACACGAAGTTGCCGTTGTCCTGCAGGACGTACACGTCGCCGGCCTTGCCGTAGGTGCCGCTGGACCAGGTCGCGGTGCCGAAGGTCCGGCTGGAGTCCGGGTAGATGACGAGGTTGCCGTCGGCCTGCAGGGTGAGCACTGCGTTGGGGTAGCCGGGCGTGCCGTACGGCTTGCTGATGACCCCGCTGCCCGTCTCGGTGACGGTGAGCAGGCCGTTGGCGAACGTCATCGTCGCACCCCGCGTGCGCCACGTGGTGCCGCTCGGGTAGACGGTGTCGTCGGAGTTCAGCAGCGCGTAGTCGCCGGTGTTGGACAGGGCCACGACCTGTGCGTGGGTGAGCGCCGCGGCCCAGGTCTGCACACCGGAGATCTGACCCTTGAACCGGTCGGTCCGGGCGTCGTGGTCCTGGTTGTCCCCGATGGCGACACTGCCTTTCGTCGCCACGGTCGTGCCGTGCGCGGCGGACGGGCCGGACATCGCGTTCATGTACAGGCTCATCCGGCCGTGCGTGTGCTGGTACACCGCGGTCAGGTGCACCCACACCCCGATCTGGATCGGATAGTCGAAGCTCACCGTGTCGTAGCCGGAGGTGGTGCCGTCGCTCGTGGCGAGCGACAGTGCCCACCGCGAGGTGGTCGGGTCCGCATACAGCCGGACGGTCGAGTTGTGCGTGCCGTTCTGGGAGAAGACCGTTCCCTTGTACTCGCTGGGCTTGACCCAGGCGGAGACGGTGAAGTCCTCCTCGGGCTTGACCGCGCCGCTGGTCGTGGTCGCGGTGAGCGCACCGGTGCCGTCGAAGGCCGCGTCCGGGCTGAACAGGTCGCCCTGGTGCCACGTGACGCCGCTCGTGCCGGTGGCGGTGAGGCCGCCGGTGATGTCGGTGGCGGCGGTGACGTTCGTGCCGTCGCCCTTGTCGTTGAGCGGCCACGCGTGCGCCGACGTGACGAGGTCCTGCTGGGTGAGCGCGGTGGCCGTGCCGGCCGTGCCGGCGATGGTGACCTGATACGGCTGGGCCTTCGCGTTCGGGCTCGCGTTGACCGTCCACAGGTCGGGGATGCCGCCGGGGTCGGCGATGATGTCGGCGGCCCGCAGGGTGAGCGCGGCGCCAGGGTTGAAGGTCGCGGCGAAGGTGACCTGGTTGTGGGCGAAGGTCTGGGTGTTCGGGTCGAACGCGAGGTCCTTCCACAGGTAGAGGCCGCCGGTCGTCTTGTTCCACAGGAACAGCCAGGTGCCGGTGGACGTGACGGCGCTGGAGACGGTCCAGTTGTTCCAGTCGTTGCCGCCGGCCGGGGTCGCGTCGGCCAGTGACACCGGGTAGCTGAAGTTGGTGAGACCGTCGCCCTGGACCGCGTAGTAGTTCAGGTAGTAGCCGTCGGCGGTGTCACCCGCGACCGCGATGAGGTCCGGGTAGGCCGACGCCTGCCCGGAGGCGGTGCCGGCGTTGGCGATCTGCAGGGGCGCGTGGCCGAGCGCGTCGGCGGTCAGGGACTTCTTGTCGGTGACGCCGCTCTGCTGGCCGTTGAGGGTCGGCGTGCCGTCACCGTTGCCCCGGACCACCGTGATCCGCCCGCTGTTCGGGTAGTAGGCGGCGATGTCCTGCAGGCCGCTGCCGGCGAAGTGCCCGGTGATGACCTGGGCCCCGTTGAAGTCGGCGGGGACGTTGTTCACCGCCGCGCCGTTGACGCCGATGTTCACGGCGGCGGCGTCGACCGCGCCGGCCCCGCGGCCACGGGCCATCCAGACGCCGGACGGCAGCCCGTTGACGCCTCCGGCGGTGACCAGGTCGGCCCGGCCGTCGCCGTCGAGGTCCTGGTCGGCGCGCGGCGTGGCCGGTGGCGTGGCCCGGAAGTCGACGCTGGCCGTGTCGCCGATGTTGTTGCCGAGCGACAGTCCGGTCACGGTCAGCACGTTGGTGAACCGGCCGGGCGTGACGGTGATGGTCGCCCCGCCGGCCGCGTTCGCCGCGACCTGGGCCGGGGCGCCGCCGTTGAACTGGTACTTGTAGGCGCCGGGGGCGGCACCGGTGCTGGGCTTGGCGACGCTGATCGAGACCGGCTGCCCCATCACCGCCGCGGTCGGCCGCGACACGATCGGCGGCCCGGTGCGGGTCACGTCGAAGGTGAAGCCGCACAGGTCGGACGGGTCGCTGGTGAGCTCGCCCTGTTTCGCCGAGACCTGCCAGGTGAAGCCGGCGGTACCGGTGACACCCGCGGCGAGCTCGGACTCGCTCAGCACGAGGACGGCCGAGGTCCCCGACGCCAGCCCGGTCAGCGTGCTCGTCTTGAACGCCGCGCCGTTCTTCTTCACCGTGAACGTCACGTCGAGGTTGCCGCCGTCCGGGTCGGACACGGGCGCGTAGAGCGACACCGGCCCGTCGCCGACGGTGGTGGCCGTGCCGGTGCAGCCGGTCGCGGGCGAGGTGCTCAGCCCCGACGGCTTGCCCGGCCGGTGGTCGAACTCGATCTGCAGCTGCGGTGCGCTGCTGCCGGTGGCCAGGAACTCCTTGTAGTTGAGCAGGTCGCTCTCGTTGGACGTGCGCAGGCCGAACGTCTGCAGCGACTTGCCGCTGTTGACGTCGTTGACGACGGCCCCGGTGACGTCGGCGGAGACCCCGGTGTGGTTGGGGCAGCTGCTGTTGTACCCGGTCTGCGTGCTGAGGCTGCCGACGACCCCGCCCCAGTCGGCGCTGTTCCAGCTGTCCCACTTGGCGTTCGCCGACGTGAGCGTGGCCGACGGGGCGTAGACGTTCATCTGGCGGGCGTTGCAGTCGGAGGCGTACATCTCGAAGAGATACAGCTTCGCCGAGCTGATGACCGCGCCGCCGAGGGTGCCGGTGTTGATCGGGAAGTTCAGCAGCGTCCGCGAGTGGATGCTGCTGTTGTGCCCGACCTGCAGATAGCCGTCCGGGTCCGGGGTGTTGTTCCAGTACGAGCTGGACGAGTGCAGGCTCGTCACCGTCGCGTAGGCCGACGAGTTCGGGTTCACCGACGGGTCGATGTACACCGGATACACGGTGTCGGCCGCGTTGAGCAGCTTCGCGTCGGGCGTGAGGGTCAGGGTGCCCCGGGAGACGTCGACGCCGATCGGCGCGGTGTGCGCGGCCAGCCCCGGCCCGGCGGTGCTGGAGTCGACGGGCGCGCCGGTGGCCTGGTCGACCGTCACCTTCCCGCGCGGCGTCTGCTTGCTGGCCGTCGCCGCCGCCTGGACGGGCCGAGTCGCATCCCACATCCGCGGCGGGGCGGCGGTGAAGACGGGCTTGCCGCCGCCGTCGACGGCCTGCAGCGCACCGAGGCCGTCGGTCCGCACCGTGAGCCCGCCGGTGGTCAGCGGCAGGGCCAGCCGCTGCAACGCGGGGTTCTTGGCCGCCGCCGGGGTCTTCACGACCAGGACGTCCCGGAAGCCGCCCTGGTCGGTCGCGGTGACCTGCAGGTCGACGTCGGGCAGCACGTTCGCGTAGGTGGCGGTCGGACCGGCGAGGGTCGGTTTGGGCAGGGCGAACGGCACGGCGAGGCCGAGGCTCTGCCCCTTCCACGTCATCGTCGCGAGCGCCCGGTTCCCGCCACCGGAGAGCTTCAGGTCCGATGTGGACAGTACCGGGCCGACGGTGCCGTCGGCGTTGACGCGCAGGGTCGCGTCGAGGTCCTTCCAGACCCCGCCGACCCGCTTGCGCACCGGGACGAGGGTCCGCGTGAGCGTGAACCGCCCGTCAGGGTCGGCGGTGAGCGTGTCGGTCGGCGTGGTCGCGCTCGCGATGGCCACCGCCACCCCGGTCCGCTTGGCCTGGGCGAGCGCGTCCTCGGTGGACTGCCCACCGGGTGGCGCGGCCGCCGCCGGGGCCGTCCAGTGTGGACTGACGGTGACGAGAGCACCGGCGAACAGCAAGCCGGCCAACAGCTTGGTGCCACCCCGGCGAACACCACGTTGACGGCGCACGAACAACGACATGACGGTCGATCCCCCCAGTCCCGATCGCGAAGCGGACGCCAGCAAACCACCACCCAGGCCGCGCGCGGTAGCCCCTCGCATCGATAGGAATAGGTTGATGGGTGAAGATCCGTTTTGACCGATCTCCAGATGTCGGCAGTTATGAGATCGTCATAGCCAAATGCCTCCCGATCATGAGAAGGTGCTCGGGCCTTCATGAAACTGTCATAACTGACGACCACGGGGGAGCGGCATTGCGTACGAGTCGTGGCCGGAGTCTGTCCGCTCGCCGATCGGTGTGGCTGGCGCAGGCATTGACAGTCGTCCTGGTGGTCAGCGGCGCCACGGTGGTGCTGCCGATCGCGGCCGAGGCCGCCCCGCCGGCGTCGCCGAAGCCGAACCCGGGGCCGCAGGTGACGAAGGTCCACACGGTAGAGGCGAACGACGCGAAGCAGGCCGCGCCGCCACCGGAGTACCGGGCTACCGCCACGGCCCTGCCGGCCATGAGCTCGGTCACGCTGACTCTGGACGCCAAAGCGAAGGCCCGTGCAAACGGTTCGCCGGTGTGGGTCCAGCCGGTCGCCGACGCCAACGGCCGCTACACCGGCCCGGCGACGCTCGGCGTGCGGGTCGCCGATCGGGCGGCCACCGAGAAGGCCGGCGTCACCGGGGTCCTGCTGGCCGTCGACCCGCAGAGTGCTGGTTCGGGTGCGGCGCAGGTTGGTGTCGATTACGGCGGGTTCGCCCAGGCCTATGGCGGTAACTACGCCGAGCGTCTGCACCTGGTGCGGCTGCCGGGCTGTGCGTTGTACACGCCGGAGAAGGCCGAGTGCCGTCAGGCGACGCCGTTGCCGACGACCCGGGACCGGGCCGCGCAGACGCTGTCGACGCCGGTGACATTCACCGCACCGGTGCACACCGCGAACAGCTCGGCCGCCTCGCTGACCGCGGCCACCGCCCCGCTGATGGTGCTCGCGGCCACCACCGACGCCGGGCAGGACGGCGGCGGTCTCGGCACCTACGCCGCCACCGACCTCAAGGCCTCGGGCTCCTGGTCGAGCGGGGGCAGCACCGGCGGGTTCGGCTACAGCTACGCGATCACGCTGCCGCCGACGCCGGCCGGCGCGGCCCCGGAGCTCGGCCTCGGCTACAGCTCGTCGGGCGTTGACGGGCAGACGTCGTTTGCGCAGGCGCAGGCGTCGTGGGCCGGTGATGGCTGGTCGCTGCCGCAGTCGTACATCGAGCAGACGTTCCTGTCCTGCAAGGACTCCCCGGAGGGCTCAGCGGTCGCGAACGCCACCCCGGACCTGTGCTACGCCGGACCGATCCTGACGATGTCGCTGAAGGGTTCGTCGACATCGTTGGTGTGGGACGCCGGCAAGTCGGTGTGGAGGCCGGAGCACGAGGACGGGTCGGTCATCACGCATGTGACAAACGTGAACAACGGCTCGGGCACCTATAACAACGACTGGTGGACGGTCACCACCCGCGACGGCGCGACGTATTCATTCGGCCGCAACCATCTGCCCGGCTGGACGTCGGGGAAGGCGGCGACGAACTCGGTCGATTCCGAGCCGGTCTACGCGGGTCATTCGACGGACCCGATGTGGGGCAGTTGCGCGTTCCCGACGACGGCGTGCACGACCGCCTACCGTTGGAACCTCGACTACGCCGTCGACACCCACGGCAACGCGGTGGCCTACTACTACCACCAGGACACGAACTTCTACGGCCTGCACAACGGGGCCAGTAACGTGTCCTACGTTCGCAGCAGCTACCCCGACCATATTGATTACGGCTTCACCGACGGCAACGCCTACGGCACCGTGCCCGACAAGGTGCTGTTCGGCACCGACGTGCGCTGCACCAACCAGCCGTGCTCGCCGCTGAACGCGTCCACGAAGGCGAACTGGCCGGATGTGCCGTATGACGCCATCTGTGCCTCGGGTGCGACGTGCGCCGCGCATTCGCCATCGTTCTTCTCCACGGTGCGGCTGAAGACGATCACGGCGCGGCAGTGGTCGACCAGCGCCAACGACTACGTCACGCTCGACACGTACACCTTGAAGCACAGCCTGCCCGCGCCGAGCGACAACACGTCGCCGACACTGTTCCTCACGGAGATCAGCCGCACCGCCAGCGACACCAGCGCCGGCCCCTCTCTTGCCACGAACCCGGCGATCACCCTGCCGCCGACCACGTTCACACCGGTCGCGCTGGCGAACCGGCGGGACACGACGTCGTACCCGGCGCTGTACCGCAACCGGATCGGCTCGATCACGACCGAGACCGGCTCGGTGATCAGTCCGACGTACACGATCGTCAACCCGTGTTCCACGCCGGTCACGCTGGACCCGGCCACGAACACGACGTCGTGCTATCCGGTGTACTGGACGCCCGAAGGTCTGGCCAACCCGATGCGGGACTGGTTCCTCAAGTACAGCGTCACCAAGGTCACCCAGAGCGACCCGCTCGGCGGCAACCCGGCGACGGCGACGAGCTACGAGTACCTGGGCGGCTCGGCCTGGCACTACGACACCGGCGAGCTGGTCAAGCCGCAGAACCGCACGTACGGCCAGTACCGCGGCTTCGGCGACGTCAAGACCCGCACCGGTGACCTCGCCAACGACCCGCGGACGTTGTCCGAGACGACGTACTACCGCGGTATGTCGAACAACAACAACACGACCGCCGTCACGCTGACCGACTCGCAGGGCGGGACCCACGACGACGCCGACCAGCTCGCCGGCAGCGCTCTGGAGACCACGTCGTACCTCGGCGATGGCGGCCCGGTCGACAAGTCGACCATCAGCTCGTTCTGGGTGTCGCCGGCCACCGCCACGCGCAACCGCACCGGCCTGCCCGCCCTCACCGCGAACTGGATCGCGCCCGCGGAGACGTTCACCCGGCAGGCGGTGACCGGCTCCGGCGCGACCACGTGGCGCTACACCGAGGCTGACACGAGCTACGACACGAACACCGCCAGCCCGACGTACGGATCGGTGGTCTGGCAGTACACGCACACGGTGCCGGCCCAGGCGGCCTACGACAGCTGCACGCACACCACATATGCGCCCGCGAACACCACGAAGAACCTGGTCGCACTGCCGGCCGCGGTGGAGAGTGACGCGGTTGCCTGCGGCGGGTTCACTTCGGTGGCGCATCCATCGGCACCGTGGGGATACAACACCCTGACCGCGCCGGCGGCAGTGAATCGGCCGGCTCAGGTCATCTCGGCGACCCGCACGTTCTATGACGACCCGGCGTTCGGCACGACGTTCCCCCAGACGACGGCGCCGAGTACCGGCAACCCGACGATGACGCAGAAGGCGTCGGACTACACCGCCGGCGCCCTCACCTATCTGACCAACACCAAGGTCGTCTACGACAGCGTCGGCCGGATCACGAAGTCGTTCAACGCGAATGGCTACAGCGTCACCACCGCCTACACCACCAACACGGTCGGTCTGGTCACCGGCAGCACCACCACGAACGACTCGACGCTGACGCACACGTCCACGACCTTGGACCCGACCCGCAACCTCGTACGCACCGGCACCGACGCGAACGGTGTCGTCACCGCCCGCGAGTACGACACGCTGGGCCGAGCCGCGGCGGTGTGGCTCGCGTCCCGGCCGACGACGGACCCGGCGAACTATTTGTACACGTACAGCCTCGCCAATACCGGTCCGGCGGGCCGCGTATCGGTCAAGACACAGAGGATGAACGACTCGGGCGGGTATGTCGCGTCGACGGTGATCTACGACGGGCTGTTCCGGGTGCGGCAGACGCAGTCGACCACGCCGAACGGTGGCCGATTGATCAGCGACACGTTCTATGACAGCCGCGGCTGGACCCGCGCCACGAACGACGGCTGGTCCAACCCGGGCAGCGCGCCCAACACCACACTCGTCGCACCCGACCAGATCAGTCCGGCGCCGGCAATCCCCGTCCAGCATGTGTACACGTACGACGGCCTCGGCCGGGCGGTGATCGACACGAGCGCGAACTCCGGTGTGACGGTGTCGACGAAGACCACCGTATACAACGGCGACCGGACGACCGTCATCCCGCCCGTGGGTGGCGTGGCCACGGCGGTGAAGATCGACCCGCTGGGCCGTGCGATCGAGACCGACCAGTACAGCACCCCACCGGCGCTGAACACGCCGGCGAACACCTTCACCGGCGTCTTCTCGGTCAGCGGCGGAACAGCGGTCGCCACACAGTTCGGCTTCGACAGCCACGGCAACCAGTCCACCGTCACCGACGCCGACGGCTCCGTGTGGACCAGTGCCTTCGACCTGCTCGGGCGCGTCACGGCCAAGACCGATCCCGACGTCGGCGGCAGCGGCTTCAAGTACGACAACCTCGGGAACCTCACCGAGACCACGGACAGCCGGAGCAAGACGACGTCGTTCGTCTACGACGCGCTGAGCCGCAAGACGGCCGCCTACAACGCTTCGTTGACCGGTCAGGCGCCCGCGAACCAGATCGCGGCCTGGGTGTATGACAACTCCGACAACGCGATCGCGAACATGAAGTTTCCGCTGGGCCACCTGACCAGCTCGACGGCGTTCTGGAACGGCAACGGGTACAAGATCCAGTATCGGAACTTCAACAAGTTCGGCGAGTCCCTCGGCGAGACCGTCACTATCCCGTCCGGGTCGACCGGTGAGGGCTCGGTCCTCGGGCGGTCCTATGTGTACACCCACGCCTACTCGAGCCTGACCGGCCTGCCGTCCGCGGACGTCTATCCGGCCGGGAACGGGCTGCCGGCGGAGACGGTCAATTACGGCTACACCAGCACGCTCGATCTTCTCGACACGGTCGGTGGCCTCGGCGCGTACGAGGACGGCACCGCGTACGACGACTGGGGCCGGGTCAGCTACACGACCCTCGGCGGCCAGCCGAACGTCGCGCACGTCACCAACCAGTACGACCCGCACACCGGTCAGTTGACGAACGCCAAGGTCACCCGGCCGAACTCGGCTCCGAACGACGTCGACGAGGAGGCGTACCAGTACGACCTGGCCGGCAAGCTGCTGCGGCAGACCTCGACCCGGCTCGGCGCCGCGGCCGCCACGGAGACGCAGTGCTACGGGTACGACGGCCTGGCTCGCCTGACCGCCGCTTGGACGGCGATCGACGACTGCACGGCAACGCCGACGCCGAGCAGTCATGCGACGGTCGGCGACACCCTCGGCGCATCGTCGGCCTACTGGACGACGTGGACCATCGACCCGCTCGGCAACCGTACCGAGCAGGTGCAGCACGCCGTCTCCAGCGGTGCTGACAAGACCACCGGGTACACGTACAACGGCGACAGTGCGGGTCAGCCCCATACCCTGACCGGCACCTCGACCACCGGTGGCGCCACGGCGACCACGACGTACCACTACGACAGCGCCGGCAACATGACCTATCGCAACACACCCGGCCAGGGTGCGAAGACCTTCACCTGGAACAACCAGGGCCAGCTGGTCACGGCCCTGGGCGCCAGCGGCACCACCACCTTCAAGTACGGTGGCGACGGCGGTCTCCTCGTCCAGCACGAGATCGGCACCACAACGCTGTACCTGCCGGGCCAGCAGCTGGTCCTCAACAACACCACGCAGGCTGTCACCGGCACCCGCTACTACGCACTGCCGGGCGGGGCCGTCGCGGTCAGGACCGGCACCGCGGCGAGTGACTTCACCTTGCAGATCGCCGACCAGCACGGCACGCCGAGCCTCTACCTGAACAGCACGGTCCAGACGCCGACGTGGCGGCAGAGCAGCCCATACGGCGAGCCGCGCGGCACCGTGAGCACGTGGCCGGACAATCACGGCTTCCTCGGCGCGCCGACGAACGGCGACACCGGCCTCACCCGACTCGGTGCGCGCGACTACGACCCCTCCACCGGCCGCTTCACCAGCATCGACCCCGTCTTCGCGAGCAGCGACGCGCAGCTGCTCAACGGGTACAGCTACGCCCGCAACGCGCCGACGAACACCAGCGACCCGAGCGGCCTGTGCCCCCGCGATCGTTGCGTGGGCTACGGCCAAGCCCCGGGCCACCCGGAATGGACGCCCGCCGGCAAGCCCGACGATCCCGGCGGTGACTACCAGCCCAGCACGTCGTGGGCGAGCGCGAAGGCACCGACGAAGAAGCTCGTCGGGCAGAAGACCGACACCATGACTGACCAAGAAGTCAGAGCATGGATGAAGTCGGCCCTCGGCTGCGAATTCTCCGGCGACGGCCCGGTCACCAACGGAGACGCGACGGCGTGCGCCATGAAGCGGCCGGACAACTACACCATCATCTGCACCCAGATGTACGGCTACGCGGAGCAGTACTGCATGCACGACCCGTACGCCAAGGGCGGCCTTGACATCGTATTCCTCACCGTCGGTGTCTTCGTGTGCGGCCCGCTGATCGAGGCGTGCGTCATGGGCGTGTACGACCTGGTGGCCTACGGCGGCACCGGCATGGGCCTGCTTGAAGCGGCTGGAGCCGGCACCGTCGGCGTCGGCGGATTGTCGGCCGAACACCTTGCCGGGTCGGCCGAGGCGAAGGCCGGTGAGAGCGCTGCGGCGCTCGGTCGCCTCTGTGCGAACTCGTTCACACCCGACACGCTGGTGCAGATGGCCGACGGGTCGACGAAGGCCATCGGAGACGTCCGCATCGGCGACCAGGTGCTCACCTATGACCCGGACACGGGCGTTGCCGCACCCCACGTCGTGACCTGGCGGCACCGGAATCTGGACACGGATCTGACCGATCTCACGCTCACGGCTGATGGCCGGACGAGCCAGACGGTGCACACCACCCAGGGCCACCTGTTCTGGAGCGAGACCCGACACGCTTGGATCGGCGCCGGGCGTCTGCGGCTCGGCGAACAGCTCCGCACCGCCGACGGCTCAAGCGAAACGGTCGTCTCCCGGGCCAACCGCACCGCCGGCGCGATCATGTACAACCTCACCGTCGAGTCCGTGCACACGTACTATGTGCTCGCCGGCAACACACCGGTCCTCGTGCACAACTGCATTCTCTTCGAGAACCAGATGCCGCGGGCGTTGCCCGCGGAACTGGCGGCCGCCGATCGTCTCGGCGTCACGGTGTCGAGGCCCGGCACCGCGTCGTTTGATGCCGCGGTTTCCGGCGGAACGGTGAAATGGGCGGTACTGGAAGACGGCAGCCTCGTGGTGATGCCCAAGTTCGTAGGCGGACATGAGATCTCGCATGCCGTGCTGAGCCGGGGAGAACCGGTGATCGCGGCCGGCGAGGCGGACATCGCCGGATCGTCCTCGTCGGGTTATTTTGGATTGGATATCAACAATCACAGCGGACATTTCCGGCCGTCTTCGGAAAGCCTGCAGATCGGTCGCGACGCCTTCGCGCAAGCGGGTATTGGATTCTAGCGTGATTGATCTGGAAGAACTCGCTGAGCTGAACCCCATCGACCTTGCGTTGCTGCTCACTGACCGGGTCCCCACCTGGACGGCGGAGCCCGCTGTCCGATGGCGCGCTGTGCTCGAGCTGTTCACGTCTCGGCTGGCGTCGTCTGATCGGCGGGTGACACCCGAGGAAGTGGCGCAGTTGCGTGCTGCCTATGAAGCACTCGTCGCCGGAGCGTCCGGCGCCGGCGCACTAGATGGGCGGGAGAGCGTCCTGCGCCGCGTCAACATGCTGGTCGCTCTGGCTCGTTCGGCTGCTGATCCGGCGATCGACGATCTGGCGGCGGCGGCCAGGCGGACGGTGCTCGAGAGCCTGCCCTTGTCAATCGAATCGGCGCGGGTCAAGGCTTCGAATTGGCGCGCGTTGCCGGCGGACGAGGTCCGCGACCTTCGGTATGCGAAGAATCTCCTGGGCCCGCTGAGGTCGATCGCCGGCGATGGCCGGCGCCCGGACGACTCCGCGGACCTCGATGCCTGGTTGCAGTTGTTGCCGTCCCTTCCGTAGCGATGAAGCCATGCCCACTGTGGACTGCGACCGTCTCTTGAGAAAGTGCTCGGGCTGCCATGCATCTGTCATATCTGCCGACCGCGGGGGAGCGGGCATTGGGTACGAGCCGGGGCCGGATCTGGTCCGCTGGTCGATCAATCTGGCTGCGTCGGCTGCTGAGTGCCGGACTGCTCGCCGGCAGCGCCGTGGTGGTGCTGCCGGTCGCGGTGGCGGCGGCCCCGCCGGCGCCGCCCAAGCCGGTGCCGGGACCGCAGGTGACCAAGGTGCACGCGGTGGCGGCGAACGACGCGAAGCCGGCCGCGCTACCGCCCGAGTTCCACGCGACCGCGACCGCCCTGCCCGCCCCGAGCGCCGCCACGCTGACGCTCGACGCGAAAGCGAAGGCCCGTGTCGCCGGTTCACTTGTCTGGGCCCGGCCGGTCGCGGACTCCCAGGGCCGCTACACCGGCCCGGCGACGCTCGGCGTGCGGGTCGCCGATCGGGCGGCCACCGAGAAGGCCGGCGTCACCGGGGTCCTGCTGGCCGTCGACCCGCAGAGTGCTGGTTCGGGTGCGGCGCAGGTCGGTGTCGATTACGGCGGGTTCGCCCAGGCCTACGGCGGCAACTACGCCGAGCGTCTGCACCTGGTGCGGCTGCCGGGCTGTGCGTTGTACACGCCGGAGAAGGCCGAGTGCCGTCAGGCGACGCCGTTGCCGACGACCCGGGACCGGGCCGCGCAGACGCTGTCGACGCCGGTGACATTCACCGCACCGGTGCACACCGCGAACAGCTCGGCCGCCTCGCTGACCGCGGGCACCGCCCCGATGGTCGTCCTGGCGGCCACCGCCGACGGCGGGCAGGACGGCGGGAGCCTCGGCACCTACGCCGCCACCGATCTCAAGGCCTCCGGTTCGTGGTCGAGCGGCGGCAGCACCGGCGGGTTCACGTACAGCTATCCGATCGTCGTGCCGCCCGTCCCGGCCGGGGCCAGCCCGGACCTGAGTCTCTCCTACAGTTCGTCGGGCGTTGACGGGCAGACGTCGTTCGCGCAGGCGCAGGCGTCGTGGGCCGGTGATGGCTGGTCGCTGCCGCAGTCGTACATCGAGCAGACCTTCCTGTCCTGCAAGGACTCGCCGGAGGGGTCGGCGGTCGCGAACGCGACGCCGGATCTGTGCTACGCCGGACCGATCCTGACGATGTCGCTGAAGGGTTCGTCGACATCGTTGGTCTGGGACGCCGGCAAGTCGGTGTGGAAGCCCGAGCACGACGACGGCACCGTGGTCACGCATGTGACGAACGTGAACAACGGCTCGGGCACCTATAACAACGACTGGTGGACGGTCACCACCCGGGACGGCATCACGTATTCGTTCGGCCGCAACCATCTGCCCGGCTGGACGTCGGGGAAGGCGGCGACGAACTCGGTCGATTCCGAGCCGGTCTACGCGGGTCATTCGACGGACCCGATGTGGGGCAGTTGCGCGTTCCCGACGACGGCGTGCACGACCGCCTACCGCTGGAACCTCGACTACGTCGCGGACGCTCACGGCAACGCGACGGCGTACTACTACCACCAGGACCCGAACTTCTACGGCCAGCACAACGGGGCCAGCAACGTTTCCTACGTCCGCAACAGCTACCTCGAGCACATCGACTACGGCTTCACCGACGGCAACGCCTACGGTACCGTGCCCAACAAGGTGCTGTTCGGCACCGACGTACGCTGCACCAACCAGCCGTGCTCGCCGCTGAACGCCACAACCAAGGCGAACTGGCCCGACGTCCCCTTCGACGCGATCTGCGCCGCGGGCGCGACCTGCGCCGCGCACTCCCCGTCGTTCTTCTCCACGGTCCGGCTGAAGACCATCACGACACGGCAGTGGTCGACGACCGTCAACGACTACGTCACGCTGGACACGTACACGCTGACGCACAGCCTGCCCGCGCCGAGCGACAACACGTCGCCGACACTGTTCCTGACGTCGATCGTGCGGACCGCGAGCGACACCAGCGCCGGCGGGTCCACCGGCCCGAACCCGGCGGTCACCATGCCGCCTGTCACATTCACGCCGATCGCGCTGGCGAACCGGCGCGACACGACGTCGTACCCGGCGCTGTACCGCAACCGGATCGGATCCATCACCACCGAGACCGGCTCGGTCATCAGTCCGACGTACACGATCGTCAACCCGTGCTCCACGCCGGTCACCCTGGACCCGGCCACGAACACGACGTCGTGCTACCCGGTGTACTGGACGCCCGAGGGCCTGGCCAACCCGATGCGGGACTGGTTCAACGCCTACAGCGTCACCAAGGTCACGCAGTCCGATCCGATCGGCGGGGCACCGACAACGGCGACGAGCTACGAGTACTCCGGCGGAGCCGCCTGGCACTACGACGCCGGCGAGACGATCAAGCCGCAGTATCGCACCTACGGGCAGTTCCGCGGTTTCGCCGACGTCAAGACCCGCACCGGTGACCTCGCCAACGACCCGCGGACGCTGTCGGAGACGACGTACTACCGCGGCATGGGCAGCGCGCTGAGCGACTCCCAGGGTGGCGCCCACACCGACGCGGACCAGCTCGCCGGGAAGGCTCTGGAGTCCACGGAGTATCTCGGTGACGGCGGCCCGGTGGACCACTCGACCATCACCTCGTACTGGGTGTCGCCGGCCACCGCCACCCGCAACCGCACCGGCCTGCCGGCCCTGACCGCGAACTGGGTCGCGCCCGCCGAAACCTACAGCCGCCAGGCGGTGACCGGCTCCGGCGCGACGACCTGGCGCTACACGCAGGCCGACACCACCTACGACACGAACACGGCCAGCCCGACCTACGGATCTGTCGTGTGGCAGTACACCCACACGGCTCCCGCCCAGGCCGACTACGACCGGTGTACGCACTCCACGTACGCACCGGCGAACACCGCGAAGAACCTCGTCGCGCTGACAGCCTCCGTCGAGACCGACGCCGTCGCCTGTGGCGGGTTCACGGCCGGCGCGAACCCCTCGGCCCCGGCGGCGTACAACGCGCTCACCGCGCCGGCGGCAGTGAACCGGCCGGCCCAGATGATCACGGCCACCCGTACCTTCTATGACGACCCGGCCTTCGGCACCGCCTTCCCCCAGGTGAATGCCCCGACCTACGGCGACGCGACGCTGACCCAGAAAGCGTCGGGCTACACCGGCGGCGCAATCACGTATCTGACCGACGCCAAAGCCGCATACGACAGCGCCGGTCGCATCACCAAGTCGTTCAACGCGGGCAATCACAGCGTCACGACCGGATACACCACCAACGCGGTCGGCCTCATCACCGGCGGGACGGTCACCAACGACACGCTGCAGACGCATACGTCCACCACCATCGATCCGACCCGCGGGCTGGTCCGGACCGAGACCGATGTCAACGGTGTGGTCACCACCCGCGAGTACGACACCCTCGGCCGCGCTTCGGCGGTCTGGCTCGTCTCGCGCCCGGCCACCGATCCCGCGAACTACCTGTACACCTATCAGATCAGCAACACCGGCCCGGCCGGGCGCGTCTCGGTGACGACGCAGCGGCTCAACGACGACGCCGGCTATGTACTCTCGACCTCGATCTTCGATGGGCTGTTCCGGGTCCGGCAGACGCAGACCGCCAACCCCAACGGCGGCCGGCTCATCAGCGACACCTTCTATGACAGCCGCGGCTGGACCCGAGCCACCAACACCTCATGGTCGAACCCCGGCGCCGCTCCGAACACCACGCTCGTCGCTGCGGACCAGGTCTCCCCGGCACCGGCGATTCCCGTGCAGAACGTGTACACCTACGACGGTCTCGGCCGGGTCGTGGTGAACGCCAGCGCCGACTCAGGTGTCGTGGTGTCGACAACGACGACGGTGTACAACGGCGACCGAACCACGGTCATCCCACCGCTCGGCGGCGTGGCCACCGCGACCAAAATCGATCCCCTGGGCCGTACCGTCGAGAACGACCAGTACAGCACCCGGCCGGCACTGAGCACGCCGGCGAACACCTTCACCGGTGTGTACTCGGTCAGCGGTGGCACGGCGGTCGCCACGCAGTTCGGTTTTGACAGCCACGGTAACCAGGCGACGGTCACGGACGCCGACGGCTCAGTGTGGACCAGCACCTACGATCTGCTCGGCCGGGTCGTGGCCAAGACCGATCCCGACGGCGGCGACAGCGGTTTCGAGTACGACAACCTCGGCAACCTCACGCAGACCACCGACAGCCGGAACAAGACGACCTCGTTCGTCTACGACGCGCTGAGCCGCAAGACGGCCGCCTACAACGCTTCGTTGACCGGTCAGGCGCCCGCGAACCAGATCGCGGCCTGGGTGTATGACAACTCCGACAACGCGATCGCGAACATGAAGTTTCCGCTGGGCCACCTGACCAGCTCGACGGCGTTCTGGAACGGCAACGGGTACAAGATCCAGTATCGGAACTTCAACAAGTTCGGCGAGTCCCTCGGCGAGACCGTCACTATCCCGTCCGGGTCGACCGGTGAGGGCTCGGTCCTCGGGCGGTCCTATGTGTACACCCACGCGTACTCGGCCCTGACGGGTCTGCCGAGCTCGGACGTATACCCGGCCGCCGGGGGCCTGCCGGCCGAAACGGTCAACTACGGCTACACCAGCACGCTGGACCTTGTCGACTCGGTCGGCGGTCTCGGGGCGTACGAGGACAACACCGCCTACGACGACTGGGGCCGGGTCAGCGTGACGAAGCTGGGCGCGGAGCCGGACTACGCGCAGGTCACCAACCAGTTCGACGCGCACACGGGCCGGCTGCTCGACCAGAAGGTCACCCGCCCCAACGCAACACCGAACGACGTCGACCAGGAGCACTACCAGTACGACCTCGTGGGCAACCGGCTGCGCCAGACCTCGACGCGGCTCGGGGCGAGCTCCGCGACCGAGACGCAGTGCTACCGCTACGACGGGCTGGCCCGGCTGTCCGCCGCTTGGACGGCCACCGACGACTGCACCGCCACGCCGACCGCCGGCAGCCACGGTACCGTCGGCGACACGTTGGGCGCGTCCAGCGCGTATTGGACGACGTGGACGGTCGACCCGCTCGGCAACCGCACCCAGCAGGTCCAGCACAGCACGACGAGCGGCGCCGACAAGACCACCGAGTACGCCTACGACGGCGACGGTTCCGACCAGCCGCACATCCTGACCGGCACCGCGACCACCGGCGGCGCCACCGGCACGACGACGTATCACTACGACAGCGCCGGCAACATGGTCTACCGCAATACGCCGGACAAGGGCCCGCAGACCCTGACGTGGAACGACCAAGGGCAGCTGGCGAGTGTACTGGGTGCGAGCGGCACGAGCACCTTCAAGTACAACGCCGACGGCGGCCTGCTCGTCCAGCACGACATCGGCACCACCACGCTCTACCTGCCCGGCGAGCAGCTGGTGCTCAACAACTCCACGCAGGCGGTGTCCGGCACCCGGTACTACCCACTGCCCGGCGGCGTCGTGGCCGTGCGCACCGGCACCGCCGCGAGCGCCTACACCTTCCAGGTCGCCGACCAACACGGCACGCCCGGCCTCTACCTGAGCAGCAACCTGCAGACGGCGACCTGGCGGCAGAGCACCCCGTATGGGGAGCCACGCGGCTCAGCCGGCAGCTGGCCTGACAACCACGGCTTCCTGGGCGCACCGGCCGACGCCGACACCGGCCTCACCCGGCTCGGCGCCCGCGACTACGACCCGGCCACCGGGCGCTTCACCAGCGTCGATCCCGTCCGCACGGCGGCCGACACCCAGCAGCTCAACGGGTACAGCTACGCCCACAACGCGCCGGTCAATGCCAGCGATCCGAGCGGCCTGATGACCGACGACAAGCGCTACGGCCCGTGCGGCCTGGCCGGCGAATACTGTGCCCCGCCCAAGGTCACGAACTGCCGGCAGACCGACAGCTGCACGGACGACGACAAGCCCGACAAGATCGTCACCCTCGGCGACCACGTGATGATTCACACGAAGGACAAGCGCTACGCCGCACTCAAGTGGGCGTACGAGCAGGCGTCCTCCGGGTGGTGGAACGAGCACATGCTCAACGAGGACCAGCGATGGTGGAAGGTCTGCAATCAGATCGCCGTCGGCGCCTGCCCCGCCGACCTGCAGCGGCGGGTGGCGCTGGCGAACGCCTTCATCGACACGCTCGGCGAGGACGGCGAGAGTGTCCTGATCGAGCAGGGTGGGGACAAGCTCCGCTCGTTGCGCGACCCGACGTCCATGCGCGGTGCGACGATCGACGAGGTCGACCGTATGGCCAAGGAGGCGGGCCTGGACGCCGTGCCGATGAAGCCGACCAGCACAACCGGCGGTGAAGGGGTCCGATACCAGAATCCGAACGACAAGAGTGTGATGATCATGTGGGAGAAGGGTGATCCGTCGAGCACCGACCCGACCCACCGGGGCCCGTATCTCAAATATCAGATGTCGGGTGGGAACGGAGCTGTGCGAGTGCCCCTGGACGGGAATCCCAATCCCGAGTCCGGCTTCACCGGCAGCGCGCCCGGCCCGATTTCGAACTGGCGCCTCCCATCGATTCCCGAACCGGTCGTGGAGCCCTTCGTCGAAGAGCCGATAATTCCGTTCGAGTAGATGCTCTTTCGAAGAGGGGATGAAGTTACGATGCGTGATGTCGATCGCCTTGATCACGACCAGCTCGCGGCCGGGCTCATGGAAGGCGCCGTGGGCGTGTGGGTCGTGGAGGCCGCGATGCGGCTCATCATCCGCCACGGGGCACTGCTCAAGAACCAGCGGTTCCTGGACTTCGTCATCGTGGACCCGGACGGCACGGCCGCCATCGACTTCGACGCCGCAGTGGCGGCATTCGAGGCCGGAGCGCTGCCGCTGGAATACGACGAGGACCGCAACATCCTCTACATTGCGGCAAGCCTCGTCGGGCGGGTGGCGATCCGGCTGAAGGAATTCATCGACAGCAATGACCCGACGGCGATCAAGCACATCGCCGAGGCGATGATGTATGCGGACGGATATCTCAACGGCGTTGCCGAACCGGGCGCCGGAGTCGTGTGACCTCGCGGCTTCTCGTCATCGCGATGACCTCTTGACCAGCACGGAAGGATTGTTATGAGGCGGCTGCCGGTTGCTGTCCGACGGAAATCTGGCCTGCTCATCCTGGCGCTGTTGGGTAGCGCCGTCGCCGTCGCCGGTCCGCAGTCGGCCACGCCCGCGACGGCCGGTCCGCCACCCGTGGCGGACAAGCCGCTGAGCACCGAGCAGGCCCTCGCCAAGGCGCGCTTGACCAGGACCGCGGTGCCGGTGCCGGCGGCCACGACGGCGACCGACACGCTCACCGCGAACCCGAACGGCACGCTGACCTCGAACCGGACCGTCGTGCCGGTGCGCAAGCAGGTCAACGGGGTCTGGACGCCGGTGGACGCGACGCTGCACGTGAACACGGACGGCAGCCTCAGCCCCAAAGTGTCCACATCGGACCTGAAGCTGTCCGGTGGCGGCGACAGGGCGCTGGCCCGGATGGCTCGCCAAGGCACCACGCTCGGGCTCGATCTGGCGTTCGCGCTGCCGGCCCCGACGCTGTCCGGTGCGACCGCGACCTACGCCAACGTGCTGCCGGATGTCGATCTGAAGGTCACCGCCAACGATCAGGGTGGCTTCAGCGAGGTGCTCGTCGTGCGTACCGCCGCCGCGGCCGCCAACCCGGCGGTGCGGCGGCTGGCCATGCCGGTGACGACCAGCGGGCTCACGGTCAGCGCGGACGCGGCCGGGAACCTCCAGGCTGTGGACCGCATCGGGCGTGCGGTGTTCACCGCCAACGCGCCGACCATGTGGGACGCGGCCGTGTCGTCGGCGTCGGCGTCGGCGATGGCCGATGGCACGAAGGCCGCCGATGCGGCCGGCGGGCCGCCGGCCGCCTCCAGCGCGGCCGGACCGGGGCGGGCGGCGCACTCCGCGCCGATCGGCGTCGACATCACCAAGAACACCCTCACGCTCACGCCCGACGCGAAGCTGCTGAACGCGGCCGACACCGTATATCCGGTGTACATCGACCCGTCCTGGAACCCGTCGGCCAGCGCCTACGCCACGGTGACGAGCTCGTTCTCGAGCACCAAGTACTGGAACAGCACCCCCGACCCGGACGGGCATCTGCAGGCCGGGCACAACAGCAGCATCCACTCGCGGACGTTGCTGAACTTCCCGATCAACATCAGCGCGCTCAGCGGCGCGAGCATCTCCGAGGCGAAGATCTTCCTGTTCGAGGTGTACTCCTCCGACTGCACCGCCCGCACGACGAACATCTACGCGCCGTCGACGACGTTGACCGCGGGCAACGCCAACTGGACGAGCTGGGACGCGGTCGGCTGGGGCAACGCGGTCGGCAGTGTGTCCACCCAGACCGGGTACAGCAGTTGCCCCAACGGGGCCGGTGTCGCGGCCGACGTCACCGGCGCGGTCATCGGGGCGGTGAACGCCGGCAAGTCGGTGCAGACCTTCGGGCTGCGCACCGCCAACGAGAACGACCTGTTCAACTACAAGGAGTTTCTCGCCACCGGCAGCAGTGCCCCGTCGATGTCCATCGTCTACAACCACACGCCCAACGTGCCGAGCGGGCTCAGCACCTCGCCGACCACCAACTGCACGGGCACCACGACCACCGTCGGGGACGGCCTCGTGTCGCTGTACGCGCCCGTGTCCGACGCCGACGGCGGCAACCTGGGCGTCGCGTTCAAGATCTGGCGCACCAGCGACGGGCAGGTGCAGAAGACCTCCGACCCGAATGTGCTCACCGCGGCCTCGGGCACCACGGCCGTCCTGCAAGTGGACAGCGCGACATTGCGGGCGGCATCGGGTGGCGGCACCACCGTCACGAAGTTCTCCTGGGCCGTGTACGTGACCGACTACAGCGCCAACAGCGGCACCAGCGCCTGGTCGACAACGTGCTCGTTCAACTTCGATCCGACCCGTCCCGGCGCCCCCGCCGTCAACGAGGTGCAGGGTGCCGCGATGGGGCAGCCGATAACGATCCCGGTATCCAAGCCGGCCGACGGCACCGTGCCCACGTCCTACACGTACCAGCTCAATGGCGCCGCACCGCAGCAGGCACCCGCGACGAACGGTGACGCGAGCATCACCATCACCCCGAACCGGTTCACGAACGTGCTGACGATCACCGGGCTCTCGGCCGGCAACAATATCGGTGACACGAAGAGCCTGGTGTTCAACGCGAGTCCGCCGTCAACTCCCCGCGTGGACCAGGACCTCACCGGCGACGGGTCGGCCGACCTCGTCGCCGCCGGCGGGGCGAACGGCCTGCCCGCCGGTGTCTGGCTGGCCCCCGGCCGCCGGACGGGCACGCTGATTCCCGCCGCCGCGGACATCGGTGTCAACGGTGCCGCGGTGAACAACGTCCCGGCCGACTTCGACGGCGCCCAGATCATCACCGGCCGCTTCGCCGGTAGCCCCCTGCAGGACCTCGGCGCCTACTACCCGGCCACCGGCAAGTTCACGGTCATCCGGCAGAACGGCGACGGCACCCCGACACCTAACGCCAAGCTGAGCGGGGTCACCAACAAGAAGTCGCTGAGCGCCGATGAGCTCGGCTACACACCGCTGCAGATCGCCAACGCGGGCAACGCCTCCGGGCAGACCACCGCCTACCCGGACCTCATCGCGATCGCGGGCAGTGCCACCGACGGGTACTACCTCGACTACTATGCGGAGCAGGCCGGCGGAGGCGTCACCAACTACAGCTTCCCGTCGGCGGTGGCCAATCCGACGCCGACCGGTGGCGCGGACTGGAACAACTGGACCATCTCCAGTGCCCTCACGTCCTCCGGGACCTGGCTGTTCCTGTGGAACAAGACCACCGGTGGCCTATACCTGTGGAAGAACCTCACGTTCGACACGTCCGCCCTGACCATCGCCTACACCCAGTACACCCTCGCCGTCACGGGCTGGAACACCGGTGCCGGAATCACGCTGCGCGCCGCCGACGCCGACCGCAATGACATCCCGGACCTGTGGAGCATCGATGCCGTCGGCGGGGTGACACCGTGGCTGGTCTCCGGCTTGTCCGGCACGACCGGCGTGCTCACCGCCCGGCCGGCCCAGAGCCTCACGACCACCGCGCACACCTGGTCGCTCAGCGACGACGACAGCGGCGGTACCGTGACGACCGCGGCCGACACCTCGGGTGGCCTCAACGTGACCGCCGCCGGCAACGCCAAATGGAACACCGGTGATCTGTACAGTCCCGATGTCCTGCTCGACGGATCGGCGACGCTGAGCACCGCCTCGGCCGCCGTGACCACCGACCAGAGCTTCACGCTCTCCGTGTGGGTCAAGCCGGCGAGCAACAATCACGCGGTCATGCTGTCGCAGGAGAACGGCGGATTCTGGCTCTACATCGACACCGACCACTCATGGCGGTTCGCGATGCTCCGGGCGGACCATGCCACGTGGGATGTGGCCGCATCCGCGCCCAACGCAGTCAACGTCGGCGTGTGGATGCACCTCACGGCGAGCTTCCAGAAGACCACGAACACGATCAGCCTGGCGATCGACGACCAGACGGTGGCCATCGCCAACCACAGCAGCACCTGGACGGACATCGGCAAGTTCCGCATCGGTTCCGGCCTGGAGAACGGCAGCCCGGCGTACTTCTTCTCCGGCCAGGTGGCCAGCGTCGAGACCCGCGGCTCGCTGCTCAACCCGGTGACTACCGGCACGCTCGGCAGCGACCACAACGTGTCCGGCAACCTCGACAACGTCATCGGCAACGTCGACATGACCCGCCAGGGCATGACCGACTGGGCCGGCTGGGGTCAGAGCAGCGCCACCAGCTCCGACCACAAGGCCAACGCCGGCGGCGAGATCAGCTACCCCACGGCCAACGGCGCGAGCAAGACCCGCTCGTCCGGCGGCGCCACCCTCACGTGGACCAACGGCACCCCCGTGGCCTCGGCGACCAACGCCGGCAACGGTGTCGCCGTCACCGGTCTGGGCAGTGACCTGCAGTTCACCGTCCCGGCCCGCACCACCCTGCGGGTCCTGCGCGTCTACGCCGTCGCCAAGCACACCACCGGCATCCTCACGGCGACACTCAGCGACGGCAGCGGCGGCTACATCAGCAACACCCTGTCCAGCCCGGCCGGGACCGCCACGGGTGTGTTCACCATCGCCTTCCGCTCGCCCCTGCCCAACCAGGTCCTCACCGTGACCTGGCAGGCATCGACCTTCACCGACCCGGCGAGCAGCGTGGCACTGCAGGGCGCGACGCTGCAGCAGTCACAGTTCGACACGTCCCTCGAGACCGGCCAGCCCCAGCTGACCTGGACGAGCACCGTTGACACGGGCGCGTGGCCGCACGGTGGGCTGGCGAATGTGACAGGCGTCTGCTGCAGCCTCACCGGCCCCGAGGCGCTGCGGACCAACGCCGGTCCGGCCCACAGCCTCGGCGACGGCGGGCAGATCATGTACTCCGGCTACGACACCAGCACCGCGAGCTCATACGCGTACACGAAGGCCATCGACCTGACCGGCGCGAACGTCACCGTGAAGGCCGGTACCACGCTGTCGTACTGGATCTTCCCGCAGAGCGCGGCGAACAGTGGCAACCTCGCCAACGGCACCAACAGCACCTGCGTCGCGATCGACCTCATCTACGGCACGAGCAACAACCTCCGCGACGGCACCGCCGTCGAACAACACGGTCGTTCGGTCCATCCCAGGAGTGCCTGTAACAACCTGACCCTTGACACCTGGAACTTCGTCACCATCGACATCGGTGCCGTGAGCAACGGCCAGCCCATCAGCAGCATCAACATCGGCTACGACCAGGCCGCCAACCTCGGCGGATATCGGGGCTTCATCGACGAGATCACCATCACCGGCTGATGTCCGAGGCGGACTGCGCCGCCCTGGCCTCGGTGCCGGGGCGGCGCAGGACCGCGCGGACGCGGCCGGCGGTGCGGACGGCGATCCAGTCGCCGCCCCTGATCGGCAAGCCCGCGCCCCGCGAAGCCCTCGACACGGTCCTGCACCTCGACCGCTGGGGACCGATTCCTTTTCCGGCGGCGGCGGTCTACACGGGGTATGGACGACATCTACTCGCTGAACGCCTTCTACCGCCGCAGCAACGCCCTGGGCGAGCTCGACCCGCCGCTCACCCTGGAGCAGCGGCGGGTCATCGACTCGCACTGGGGCGACGTGACCGCCGAGCCGGGCGGCGTCGACTACCGCGAACGCGAACTCGGCGGTGTGCCCGTGCTCTGGGCCGAGCCGGCGGCCGCGGCCGTGGACCGGGTGCTGCTGTGCATCCACGGCGGCGGGTACGTCGGCGGCTCCATCCACACCCACCGCAAGCTGTACGCACACCTCGCCAAGGCCGTCGGCGCCCGGGCGGTGCTGCCGGCCTACTCACACACCCCCGAGCGGCAGTACCCGACCCAGCTCGACGAGGTCACCGCCGTCTACCGGGCGCTGCTCGACGAAACCGGGACGCGGCCCGAGCACATCGCGATCACCGGCGACTCGGCCGGCGGCGGGCTGACCCTCTCCCTGGTGCTGCGCGCCCGCGCGGCCGGGCTGGCGCTGCCCGCGGCGCTGGTGCCGATCTCGCCGTGGACGGACCTGACGCAGAGCGGCGAGTCGATCCGGCGGAACCGGGCCACCGACCTGCTCTTCGGCGGCGACAAGGAGATGGACATCGACGGCCTCGTGTGGATGCTGCTCTTGCCGACCGTCTCACCGGCCGACCCGCTGGTCAGCCCGCTGTTCGCCGACCTGACCGGGTTCCCGCCGATGTACATCCAGGCCGGCGGCGGCGAGATGCTCCTCGACGACGCCGTCCGCCTCGAGCAGGCGGCCCGCAAGCACGGCGTCGACGCGACCCTGGATGTCGAGCCGGGGGAGCAGCACACGTTCCAGATGTCCGCGGGCCGCACCGCAGTGGCCGATGCCGCGATCGCTCGCGCCGCGGCCTGGCTACGGCCCAAGCTGGGACTGTGCGCGTGACCGACCAGGATGCCTTCGCCGCCCGGACCGAACCGTTCCGGCGTGAGCTGCTCGCACACTGCTACCGGATGCTCGGCTCGCCGGAGGAGGCCGAGGACCTGGTGCAGGACACCTACCTGCGGGCCTGGCGGGCCTACCCGCAGTTCGAGGAGCGCGCCTCGATCCGGGTGTGGCTGTACCGCATCGCCACCAACGTGTGCCTGAGCGCCCTGGAGAGCCGGGCCCGCCGCCCGCTCCCGTCGGGCCTGGGCGCACCCGCCGACGACCCGCACGCACCGCCCGGCGAGGCCGACTGGGAAGTGCCCTGGCTCCGCCCGATCCCCGACGCGCTGGTCACCCCCGAGTCCGCGGACCCGGCCGCGGTCGTGGCGGTGCGGGCCAGCCTGCGCCTCGCGCTCATCGCCGGCCTGCAGTACCTGCCACCGCGGCAGCGGGCGGTCCTCATCCTGCGCCAGGTCCTCGGCTTCCCGGCGGCCGAGGTGGCCGAGATGCTGGGCGTCACCGTCGCGGGCGTGAAGAGCGTGCTGCAACGAGCCCGGGCCCGCCTGGACGAGGTGGGCCCGTCCGAGGACGACGAGGCGCTGACCGAGCCGGTCGAGCCGGCCGCGAGGGCCCTCCTGGACCAGTACATCGCCGCGTTCGAACGCAGCGACATCGCCATTCTCGAACAGGCCCTGCGCACGGACGCGTCCCTGGAGCTCCTGCCGTCCCGGACCTGGTTCGCCGGGAAGACGACCTGCATCCCCTACCTGGCCCAGGTGCTGGGGCGGCCGGGCGACTGGCGGATGGAGCCGACGTGGATGAACGGCCAGCCGGCGGCCCTGGTCCGGTACCAGGAGCATCCGTTCGGCGCCGCGGTGCTGAGCACCACCGCGACCGGCATCCGGCGGATCGTGGCGTTCGGGTTTCCGGACCTGCTCAAGCGGTGAAGGCGGGCGGGGCCTGGCCGTAGGCGGGCGGGAGGCGCGGCCAGCGCAGCGGCACACCGTCGAGCCGGCCGGGCGGGGTGATGCCGGACCAGCCGTTGCCGAGGTCGGTGCGGAAGTCGCCGGGCTCACCCTGGGGCCGGCCGGGTGGGTGGTCGAGGAGCCAGCGGGCGGTGCGGACGAGCGAGACCGACACGTGCGCACCGCCGCCGCGGGCCAGGGCGGTGAGGACACCGGCGGCGAGCAGGTAGCCGGTGGCGTGATCGAGCAGCTGGTACGGCAACGCGCCGGGCCGCGCACCGTCGACGCCGCACGCCCAGCCGATGCCGGTCGCGACCTGGACGAGGCTGTCGAACCCACGGCGATCGCCCCACTCGCCGGCGGTACCCCATGCGGAAAGTGTTGCCACCACCTTGTCCGGAAACCGGTCGGTGTCCAGACCGAGTCGCCGCATCGCCCCGGGCCGGTAACCGGTCACGATGACGTCGGCCTGGCCGGCCAGCCTTTGCAGCGCCGCGTAGCCGTCGGGGGTGTCCGCGTCCAGCAGCGTGCTCGCCTTGCCGATGACGCCGTCGAACGCGTGCAACGACAGCTCCGGGCGGCGCGGCGAGTCGACCCGCAGCACTTCGGCGCCGAGGGCGGCCAGCATTCGCGTCCCGACCGGGCCGGCGATGACCCGGGTCAGGTCGAGCACCCGCAGCCCGGACGCCGGCAGCGCGGACGCCGGTAGCGCGGACGCCGGTAGCGCGGACTTCGGCTGGCGGGACGACAGCCGCGCCGCGTTCGGCACCGGGCTCAGCGGTGCTGGAGGCTGCCCCTGTCCCGTCGGCTCGATGCTGATGAGCGGGCCGGGTTCGAACGTCCATTGATCCGTGGTCCGGGCGGCGACGGCGAGCCCGCCGGCCTCGTACACCCGGCGCTCCACCTCCAGAGCGGGCAGCGCGGCGATCGCGCGCTCGAGGCCGTCCTCGGGGCCGAGGGTGGCCAGGAGCGCCTGCCGGTGCCAGGGGTAGTTCGCGTGCGTGCGGACCCAGCCGTCCGCGGCCCGCCACAGTCGCGACAACGGTGCGAAGCCCCCGATCCCGCGTCCGTCCGCGTCGCGCAGGAGGGCCTCGCTGCGCACGGCGGCGAGCGCGTGTCCGGGGTCGAGCTCGACGAGCGGCCGCCGGCCACCGCGCGCCTCAGCCAGGTCCGCGGCCGCGTCCAGGCACGCGGTGACCGCTTCCAGCGCGCATTCGTCGACGGCGAGCGGCGTCATGGCCGGACCGCTTCGGTGGCGACGGTGAGCAGGTCGGTGGTGGCCTGGGTGAGGGTGGCGTGGAAGTCGGCGCGCTCGTCGGCCAGGCAGCGCTGGCCGGTCAGGCGCAGGACCGCCATCGCGACATCGGTGGCCAGGCGCGCGGTCTGGGGATCGGCGCCGCGGGTCACCAGGGCGGCGGTCAGGGCTTCGGCGAGAGAGGCCAGTTTGATCAGTTCGCGCTCGCGCAGCGGTGGGTTGGCGGCGATGACGGCCGAGCGGACCAGCAGGAACTCGCGGGGGCGGATGACCTCGGGGGCGGTGGCGAAGGCGGCGAGCAGCGTCGGGAGGGCAGCGGTGCCGGGCGGGACCGCGGCCACGGCCTTGAGCAGGTGCGACTCGAGGTCGGCGCGGCCGCCGAACAGGACCTCGCGCTTGTCGGTGAACCAGCGGTAGAACGAGCGCTCGGTCAGGCCCGCGCGCTTGGCGATCTGCGCGACCGTCGTGCGGTCGTAGCCCTGCTCGTCGAACAGCTCCAAGGCGGCCCGCTCCAGCCGGCCCTGCGTGTCGCCCTCCCACCGTGCCATGCCGCCAGTCTAGCGACAGCAGATGCTGTCATCACCGTGGTAGGGTCGGTGACGACAGGTTCTGTCGTCACCCCTGGAGGTCCCCTATGCGCACGCTGCGATTCCATGAGCACGGTGCTCCGGCCGACGTCCTGCGGCTCGAGGCCGCGGAACCGCCGGCGCCCGGGCCGCGGCAGGTCCGCGTGGCCGTGCGGGCCTGCGGGCTCAACCCGGCCGACTGGGCCCTGTGCGGTGGGCTGTTTCGCGGTGCGCTGCCGCGCGGTGTCGGGCTCGAGGTCGCCGGGACCGTCGACGCCGTCGGTGCGGAGGTCGATGACACGGCGGTCGGGGACGAGGTGTTCGGGCCCGCCCCGTTCACCGGGCCGACCGCGGGTGCTTCCGACTACGCTGCGCTCGACATCTGGTTTCCGCGGCCCGAGAAGCTCGATCCGATCGACGCGGCCGCGCTGCCGATGGCTGTCGAGACCGCGTACCGGGGGCTGGACGCGCTCGGTGTCCGGGCCGAAAGTGATCAGGGCGGCCGGACCGTGCTGATCAGCGGGGCCGGGACGATGATGGGCTACGCCGCGGTGCAGATCGCGCTGCACCAGGGCGCTCGGGTCATCGCCACCGCGGGCGAGACGTTCGCCGCGGCATTGGAGTCGGCCGGCGCGCTGGTCACCCGCTACGGTGCCGGTCTGGCCGAACGGGTTCAGGCACTGACCGGCGGGCCGGTCGACGCCGCCCTGGACTTCGCGCCGCCGAGCGGGGTGCTGCCGGAGCTCGTGCGTACCGTGGCCGAGCCCAGTCACGTGGTGACCCTGAGCGACCCCGCGGCGGCCGGTCCGCTGGGTGTCCGCACCGGTGCCGGCCTGCGGATGTGTCACTTCGCGATACCCGAGTACGCCGCGCTGGCCGCCGAGGGCCGCTTCACGATCCCGGTCGTCGCCGTCCACGCGCTCGACGACTGGCGGGCCGCTCTGGCGAAGAGTGAGTCGGGGCACGCGCGGGGCAAGGTCGTGCTGCGGATGCGCGAGTGAGGCGCTTCAGTAGTGTCGTGGCATGCGAGCGAGTGGAACCTTCAGCGTCAAGAGCTTCACCCCGACCGACGTGACCCCCGAGCCGGCGATCACAACCGCGCTGCCGGTCGGCGTCGCGTGGCTGGAGAAGCACTTCGAGGGTGAGGTCGACGGGCGCGCCGCGACGCTGTTCACGGCCGCGTTCGACCAGGCGACGGGGGCCGGGACCTACGTGGCGATGGAGTCCTTCGAAGGGTCGGTGGGCGGCCGCACCGGGACCTTCAACTTCGTGCACTCGGCGTCTACCGCGGGCGGGGACCGTACCGGCGAATTCTTTTTGATCGTCGCCAGCAGCGGCACCGGCGAACTGGCCGGTATCACGGGCGGTGGCGGCCTGCGGGTGGACGAGGACGGCACCCACCGGATCTGGTTCGACTACGAGCTGTCGTAGCGCCGTCACGGCCGCCCGAATAAAACCATTTGACGGCACCGATAATCTGATCCTCCGTGCTTCCGAACGGGTGGGGTTGCCCACCTCGTTCGAAGGAGCACCCTCGTGTCACGCACGCCAACACTGGCGTTCCTGCTCGTCACCGTCGCTGTCGACATGCTCGGCCTCGGGCTCGTCGTGCCGGTCCTGCCGTCCCTGCTCAGCACCGTCACCGGCGATGCCGCCACCGGTGCGCTCTGGTCCGGCTGGATCGGCGCCAGCTTCGGGGTCACCCAGTTCGTCGGGGCGCCGCTGCTCGGCCGCCTCTCCGACCGGTACGGCCGCAAGCCCGTCCTCGTCGGCGCCATGCTCGCCCTCGGCCTGGACTGGCTCGCGCACGCCACCGCGAGCCGGCCCCTGACGATGCTCGCCGCGCACGCCTTCGCCGGTGCGCTCGGCGGGACGGTGACGGTCGTCAACGCTTACATCGCCGACGTCACCGAGCCGGAGCACCGCGCGAAAGGATTCGGGTATGTCGGTGCCGCGTTCTCCGTCGGGTTCGTCGCCGGGCCGGTCATCGGCGGCCTGCTCGGCGCCGTGAACCCGCGGCTGCCGTTCTTCGCCGCGGCCGCGCTCGCCGGGGTCAACGCGCTCTACGGCGCGCTGGTGCTGCCCGAGTCGCGGCCCGGCGACCGGTCCACGAGCCTGGCCTGGCGGGTCGCGAACCCGGTCGGTGCGATCCTCGGCCTGGCCCGCCGCCCCGGCCTCGGCCACCTCACCGCCGCCCGGCTGCTCGGCGACATCGCGCGGATGACGAATCAGTGCACGTGGACGTTCGTGATGATGCACCGCTTCGGCTGGTCACCGGCGGTCGTCGGCGGTGTGATGGCGGCCAGTGCGCTGCTCGGCGCGGTCGTGTCCGCGACCCTGTCGGGTCCGTACGTGCGGCGCCTCGGGGTGCGCCGCGCGGCAATCGTGTCGGCGTGGGCGGGGGCGGTGAGCCTGGCCGGGTTCGGCCTGGCCGGCTCGGCGTACATCGTGCCGTTCATGGTGCTCGGCTCGGTCGCGGCGCTGGGCGGCACCGCCACGCAGACGTGGATCACCACCCGCACCGGCGCCGACGAGCACGGCGCCGTGCAGGGCGCGCTGACCGGGATCGCCGCGATCGCCGAGGCGGGGGTGCCGGCGGCGGCGACCGCGGTGTTCGCCTACGGCCTGACGGTCGGCGCCCCCGGGCTGATCCTGGTCCTGGCCGCCGTGGTCGGGGCGGCCTCGGCGGTGGTCCTGGCTCAGGCCCCGTCGGCCATGCGGCGGCCGCCCCAGAGATAGCACGAGCGCAGGCCGCCGCACCGGCAGCGCGGCGGCCTCGCGCAACCTCAGTCGTCGGCGGCCGGGCGCAGCAACGGGCTGCCGGCCGCGGCCGCCGCGACGAGGGACACCACGAGCGCCGCGGTGGTCTGCCCGGCCAGGGCCGAGTCCTCCACCTGAGTCGAGGACGTGAGATGCATCTGCGCCATGAACGTCCCCAGCGCGGCGAGGACCTCGAAGCGCAGCACGGTCACCGCGGTGAGGGCGCCCACGGCGACGGCGCAGCCCACGGCCCACAGGTACGTCGGCAGCCGCTTGACGATCCCGGCGATCGCGAGCAGGCCGAGGGCGATCACGAGGACATTCGCGAACCCGTCCAGCGTCCCCGGGATCGCGTGCTCGAGTGCGGAGCGCAAAGCGACGTTCTGGCCGGCGTCGTACAGCTCCCGCAGCCCCTGGTCGCCGCCGGCCCGGACCGTCAGCCGCCCGTCGGGGTACAGGTTCACGACCAGGTGTCGCGTGCCGTCGCCGCTGTCGCCGGTGAAGGTCCCGCTCGCCCACGCGCCGGTGGTCAGCCCGACCAGGGCCACCGCCGCGCCGATCGCGGTGACCGCGGCCAGCCCCCGCCCGATCCACACCCGCCACACCGATGCCGCCACGTTCCCCCCATACACGCCTGGACCACGGTCGATGACACCGTACCGTGACCATGCCCAAGGCGACGATCGAGAGAGCGCTTCCGGGGGTACAGCATGTGCGTCATCGAATCGCTTCGAGACTTACTTCAACTAGCATAAGAAGCGACTGAAGTGCGACGAGACATTTATCCTCACGAACGGGTCAGCGGCCTGTCGCATCGACGTGTATAACCCTTGATCGGCTGTTGAGAGAGCGCTTACCGTGACCGGGCCCGATCCGTCCCACGAATGAGAGGAACACCATGCGCGCACTCACCAAGGCCCTGCGGGTCGTCGCCGTCGTCGCCGCGGTCGGCGCCGGCACCCTGGTCGTCACCGAGGCCCCGGCCTTCGCCTCGGGCTGCAGCGGCGCCTACACCGACTCGGGCCGCGGCTACCGCGGCGGCCCCTGCACCGGCTACCCGTCGACGTTCCACCTGCACGCCGCGGCCACCTGCAAGCCCCAGGGCAGCGGCTCGTCCTACAACGCGAACGGCCCCCGCGCGGTCATCGGCGGCACCTCGAAGGTCCTGTGCCAGTCCGGCTACTACGCCTCCAACGGCCACACGGTCGTCGAGAACAACTAGTCAGTCCCAACGGGGTACTCCGGGCCGGTGCGACCGGCCCGGAGCCGTCGACGCTCAGAGCCCCCAGCCGTACCGCACCCGGTCCCGGCCGGAGTTGTTGCGGACCGTCAGGGTCTGGTTGGTACCGCTGCTCGTGCGCGAGTACATGGAGTACGGGTCCCAGCTCTTGCCGGACGCGATCTTGCCGCCGACCGCCGGCCAGTAGACCCCGCCCATGCCCAGGGCCCGTTCCCGCTCGGTGACGGCGCGGAGGTACCGCACGAAGTTGTCGGTGGCGTTCGCGTCGCCGTAGTTGAGGCCGTTGTCCATCTGGGCGCCGTACTCGGTCATGACCGCCCGCGACGCGCAGCCGCCGAGGCGGGTGTCGAAGTCGGCGAGCCACTGGCTGTAGGTCTTCGTGCCGTAGAAGAACGCGTAATAGTGGTAGGCCAGCAGCGTGCCGCTGAACCGGCTGTCGTTGCAGACGTCGCGCAGGTCCTGGCTGTAGCCGGTGCCGGCGATGAGGACCCGGCTCTTCGGGGCGTTGGTGTGGGAGCCGAGCCAGGAGGCGGCGAAGTTGCGCCAGTCCGCCGAGCTGTAGCCGTGCGGCTCGTTCATCACCTCGAAGTAGACCGACGCGTTCGCGGCGTACGCGGACAGCACCGTGCTCCACATCGTATTGAACGCGCCCGTGTTGGTGATCTTGCCGCCGGAGGCGGCGCCGTCCTCCCAGTAGGCCAGGATGACCTTGAAACCCTTGGCGGTGGCGGCGTCGATCGTGCCCCGGTAGGCGCTCCACCAGCTGGTGCCGACGTCCTGGGTGTTGATCGGCAACCGCACGGTGTTGACGCCCATGGCGGCCATGGCGGTGTACATCGAGGTGGCCTTGGCCTTGACGGTGGCGTAGCTGTCGGAGCTGCTCAGCCCCTCGAGGACGTGGGTGCCGGTGGTGAAGTTGTCGCCGACGCGGGCCCAGTTCATCCCCTTGAACCCGTTGGTGGCCGCGCTCGCCGGTGCCGCGCCGGCGACGGCGGCCAGCGGTATCAGCGTCACCGCGACCAGGGTGCGCAGGAGCGCCCGGCGCAGGCGTCGCCGGCGAGGCGTCGGGGCGTCATCGACGCGCGTGCGGTCGGTGGCTTCGGCTGGTCTGCTCTGTCGATTGGTCAATGCCTCGTCCTTCCCTACCTGAATACGGCAGCGACTCCTTCGTAATGGGAATCCAAGGCGCGCGCGATTTTTCGAACGGGCCCGATCACAAGCGAACGTAAACGAACACCAGGCGGCCGGCGGGCTCCGGGGCCATGGTGGCATTACAACCGTTTTGCACCTGTATTCGGCTTGGCGCGTGGCCCCGATGGGGTGTTCTGGGGGCATGCGTGTCGGGTGGTGGCGGGTGTACCTCGCCGCGATGATGCTGGCCATTGCCGGGTATGTCGTGGCCCCGCTCGGCCCGTGGACGGCGCTGAGCTGGTCGATCGTCAACGCCCTCGGACCGGCCGCCGCGATCGCCGCCGCCGCGACCCGCCTGCCGCGCACCGACCGGGCCGCCTGGTATCTGCTCGCGCTGGGCATTCTCGCCAACGGCACCGCCGTCGTGCCCAACACCATCGTGTCCGAGGTGCTGCGCAGCGACGCCTACCCGACCATCGCCGACGCCTTCTACCTGCTGTTCTATCCGGCCGTGCTGACCAGCATCGGTCTCATGATCCGGCGCTGGCCGCCGCGGCTGATCCGGCCGGCCATGCTCGACGCGGCTACGATCACGTCCGGGATCGGGGTCCTGGCCTGGGTGTACGCCATCGACCCGGCCCTGCGCGACGGCAGCTACTCCGCGTTCGGGCAGCTCGTGCGGGTGGCGTACCCCGTCGGCGACCTCCTGCTGATCTTCCTGGCGCTGATCCTCGTGCGCGGCAACAGCGGCGCCGGGCCGCGGTCCGCGCGATGGGGCACCACGCCACCCTGGCTGGCCACCGGCCTGCTGAGCTTCCTCGGCGGTGACCTGGCCTGGCTGCTCGTCGGCGAGCACAGCGTGCCCGGCTGGGTGAGCCGCGCCATCGACGTGCTGTACTTCGCGGCGTTCGCGGTCCTCGGATACGCCACGCGGCACGCCGCCGCCACCGACGAGCAGCGCCTCGCCGCCACACCGCGGCCGCCGGGCATCCCGCTCATGTCGATGCTGCTGCTGGCACTGCTCATGGCCCCGGCCGTCATCCTGCTGCAGATGTCGCACAACGGCTTCCGCCACGGCGGGGCCATCGCCGCCGGCTCGACCATCATGTCGGTGCTGGTGGTCACCCGGCTCACGGTGCTGCTGCGGTTCGTGGAACGCCAGAGCGACCAGGTCCGTGAACTGGCCCGCCGCGACGAGCTCACCGGCCTGCCCAACCGGCGGGCCTGGGCCGACGAGCTGCCGCGGGCCCTGGAACACGCCCGGCAGAGCGGGCGGCCGGTCAGCGTCTGCATGGTCGATCTCGACCACTTCAAGGCGTTCAACGACACCCGCGGCCACCAGGCCGGCGACCGGCTGCTCAAGGAGGCCGCCGCCGCCTGGACCGGTCAGCTGCGGGAGTCGGACGTCCTGGCCCGCTACGGCGGTGAGGAGTTCATCATCCTGCTGCCCGGCAGCGATGTCGACGCGGCCTGCGCCGTCGTCGAACGGCTCCGGCCGGTCACCCCCGCGGCGCAGACGTTCTCCTGCGGGGTCGCCACCTGGAACACGACCGAGGCGTCCGACGAGCTCATCGCCCGCGCCGACGCCGCCCTGTATGAGGCCAAAGGCGCGGGCCGCAACCGGACGATGGCCGCATCGACCCGGCAACGGCCGGCGGGCATCCCGAGCGCCTCCGGCGGGGCGGCCCTGCACCGCATCGACAATATTGCCTGAATCGTGGGATTTGATCCGGGTACCGTCACGCTCAGGGGTGATCCCATGACCAAGGGTGAACGCCGCGGCAGCGGCGAGACGACGGGGCGGCCGGGCCTCCTGGGGCCGCTGGTGCGCGGCGTCCCGGTCGACGAGCTGGAGCTGGCGCCGAGCGCGCTGAGCCGCAGCGCGGCGGACAAGCTCGCGGCGGTCACGGCCCGGGCCGCGAACGCACCGACCGGCATGATCCATCTGGCGCACGCCGGGCGGCTGTGGATCGCGGGCGGGTCCAGCCTGCCGGGCGGATGGGATGGGAGGCATCCGGTGCCGGCGCGCTCGACGCTGGCCGGGTGGGTGATCGAGCAGGGCGTCCCGATGATCGTCAACGATGTGCGCTCGGACCAGCGGGTCCCCGGTGACGCACCGGTCCGGGCAGCGGGAATCCGCGCCTACGTGGGCTTCCCGATCCACGACCACAACGACACGGTCGTCGGGGTCTGCGCCGTGCTCGATCGAAGCCCGCGCGACTGGACGGTCGGCGAACTGGCCGGTGTCGACGAAGGCGCACAGGCGTGCACCGCGTTCGCCGAGCAGCGGCAGGCCAGCGCCGAAGCGGACCGGCAGCGGCGGTTCCTCGACGCGCTGCTGGCGAGCCTGCACGTCGGCGTGGCCGCCTGCGACACCGCGGGGCGGCCCGTGTTCGTCAACGCCGCGATGCGCGCCTGCGCCGACGGGCTGCCCGACGACGCCGACCTCGAGGCGTGGCTGGAGCGGGTGCCGGTCAGCGACAGCGAGGGTGTCCCGCTGGCCGCCGACAGGTTGCCACTGGTGCGGGCGCTGCACGGGGAACGACTCCGCGACATCGAACTGCGGCTGCGCGGGCCCGGCGGCCGGCCGGCGGTCATGCTCGCCGACGCGCAACCGATCACCGGCCCGGGCGGCCCGCCGCTGGGTGCGGTCCTGGCGATGCGCGACATCACCGAGCAGCGCCGGGCCGAACGGTTCACCCGGGCCGAGCAGACCGTGGCGGCCGTGCTCGCCGGCGCGCACAGCATCCACGACGCCGCGCCGGTCGTGGTGCGGGCGGTCGCCGAGGCGCTGGGCTGGCCCCACGCGGAGATGTGGCTGGCCGAGCAGGACGTGCTGGTGCCGGTGGCCCGGCACACCAGCGGCCACGACGAGGCCCCGCCCATGCCGCACCGGCTGCCGCGCGGCCAGGGCCTGGCCGGGCGGGCCTGGCAGGCGCGGGCGCCGCAGTGGACGCGCGAGCGGCCCGGCACAACGGCCACCCGGACCGGACCGCCGGCCGGCGGCCCCGCCATCGCCCTCGCCCTGCCGATCTGCTCCGGTGAGCAGGTCCACGCCGTGCTGGCGTTGTTCACCGACACCCTCGACGACCCCGAGGACGAGCTCGTCGCGCTGCTGTCGGGCATCGCGGCCCACCTCGGGCAGTTCCTGGAGCGCCGGCGGGCCGACGGGCTGGCCCTGGCGCTGACCCGCACAAAGGACGAATACCTCGCCCTCGTCGGCCACGAACTGCGCACCCCGATCACCTCCGTCATCACGTGCATCGAACTGCTGCGCGAGCTCGGCCCGCACACCGCCGCGGCCGAAAGCTCGCAGCTGCTCGACGTCGCCGCCCGCAACGGCGACACCGTCCGGCACATCGTCGACGAACTGCTCGACCTGGCCGCGCTCGACAGCGGCCATGCCGGCCTGGCGTGCCAGCCGCTCGACCTGTCCGCCGTGGTGCACGCCGCCGCCGCGGCGGCACAGCCGGCCGCCGCGGCCGCCGACGTCACCCTGCACCTGGCGATCGAGCCCCGCACCATCCTCGACGGCGACGAACGGCGACTGGCGCAGGTCGTCACGCACCTGCTCGACAACGCCATCCGCCACAGTCTCGACGGCGGACATGTCAGCGTCACCCTGAGCCGCACCGGCAACGACACCATCGAACTGACCGTCACCGACACGGGCCTCGGTGTCCCGCCGGACGAGCGGGATCAGCTGTTCACGCGCTTCTTCCGCTCGACCCGGACCCGGGACCATCGCATCCCGGGCGCCGGGCTCGGCCTGGCCATCAGCCGCGCCGTCGTCGAGCGCCACCACGGCGCCATCCGCCTGGTCCCCACCACGGGCCCGGGCGCGCGGATCACCGTCGAGCTCCCGGTCACCGGCTGCTGAGCGCTGCGTCCTGGTGCCCGGGACCGGCGTCCCGACCGGCGGGCGTCCTGCGCGTCGGCCCCGGCGAGCGGTGCGGTGTACGACGCCACGCTACGGCGGCGCAGCGCCCGCGCAGTTCGGTGGATCCGGTCCGCCGGGCGGACCATCGGCGTACGGTCTCGATGTGGATGCCGGGAAGGTGGCCGCCACATGAGCGTGCGGAAGCCGCGGCCCTGGCCGTTGCGGTCGTACCTGGTGGGGCTGCTGGTGCTGTTCGTGGCGACGGCCGCCGCGGGGATCGTCGTGGGCTGGGCCGAGGCCCGCCGCACCGCCGTCTCCGCCGCGCGCGTCGACGCGTCGACGGCGGCCGGGCTGGCGGCGCGGCAGCTCGGCGAGAACCTCGCCGTCGTCCGCGGCACCGTCGAGTCCGTCGCCTCCAGCCCGGGCGCGGAGCGGATATTCGCCGACCCGGCCGCCTGCCGCCTGGCCTTCTCGCTCGGCGGGACCCAGGACGGGCACCTCGACGTGCTGCGCAACGACGGCACCGTGGCCTGCTCCAGCCTCGGCGGGGCGCCGGGCTCCTACGCCGGCGCCCGGTGGCTGGCCGCGGCGCTGCGCGGGCCGCAGGAGGCGGCGCCGGTCCCGGACCCGCGCACCGGGCGGCCCGCCCTCGTGGTCACCGCCGTGATGCCCGGGCTCGGGCTGGTGGCGGCGTTCGTCGACCTGGCCACGCTGGGGGCGGCCGCCGGCAAGCTGTTCGGCGGGGCCCGCCGGCTCGAGTTCGTGATCACCACCGCGGACCGGGCGACCGTGCTGACCCGATGGCCCGACGGGCTGCGGTGGGCCGGCCGCCCGCTGCGGGACGCGGGGCTCACGGCCACCGGCACCGGCGTCGACGTGACCGGCCGGCCCCGGCTCTACGGGCAGGAAGCCGTCGGCGGCACCGGCTGGCTGGTCTTCGCCGGCGCCGACCGGACCGCCGCGCTGGCCGACGCCGACCGCACGGCCGGCACGCAGGCCCTCATCGTCGCGTTCGGCCTCGTCGCGGGGCTGCTGGCCACGGTGCTCGTGCAGCGGCGGGTCACCGGGCCGATCGGCCGGCTGCGCGCCGCGGTGCGCACCGCCACCACCTCCGGCGACCTGCACACCGGGTTTCCGCTCGCCGGGCCGCGGGAGGTCGCCGAACTCGGCGCCGAGTTCACCGCGCTGCTGGCCGCCGTCGAGGCCGAGCTGGCGGAGCGCCGCCGGGCCGAGGACACGGCCCGCGAGCACGAGCGCAACTACCGGCAGATGTTCGACGCGAGCCCGAACCCGATCGTGCTGTACGACGCCGACACCCTCGCCATCGTCGCGGCCAACGCGGCCGCCGCCACCTATTACGGGCCGGGCCGGGACACATACGCCGACCTGCTCGCCCCGGACGAGCGCCCCGAGGACGGCGGTCGGCGGCAACGCCACGTCAAGGGCGACGGCACGATCGGCGAGGTGAGCGTCACGACCTACCCGACGTCGTTCGCCGGGCGGAAGGTCAGCTGCGCCGTCATCACCGACGTCACCGAGCGCGAGCACCTGCAGCGTCGGCTGCGCCAGTCCGACCGCCTGGAGAGCCTCGGTCACCTTGCGGCCGGCGTCGCGCACGACTTCAACAACCTGCTGGGCATCATCAACGGCTACGCGAGCGTCGCCGCCGCCGACCTCGAGCCGGCCGCCGCCCACGATCCGGCCCTGCGCACGCTGCACGCCGACCTCAACGAGATCGTCGCCGCCGGCGACCGGGCGAGCGCGTTGACCCGGCAGCTGCTGTCCTTCGCCCGTGCCGACCCGGCGCCGGAGGCCCGCGTCCTCGACCTCAACGACGTCGTCACCGACCTCGAATCCCTGCTACGCCGCGCCCTCGGCGAGGACATCACGCTCGTCACCGACCGCACCGCGGAGCCCTGGCCGGTCCGGGCCGACGCCGGCCGTCTCGAGCAGGTCCTGCTCAACCTGGCCGTCAACGCCCGCGACGCCATGCCCGGCGGCGGCACCCTCACCATCGACACCGCCCCCGTCACGATCGACGAGCGCTACGCGGGCCGGCACCCGGGCGTGCGGCCCGGGCGATACATGCGGCTGCGGGTCGGCGACACCGGCACCGGCATGAGCAAGGCCACCCTGGAACGGGCCTTCGAGCCGTTCTTCACCACGAAACCCAAGGGCCACGGCACCGGCCTCGGCCTGGCCACCATCTACGGCATCATCACCCAGGCCGGCGGCCACGCCCAGATCTCCTCCGCGCTGGGCAAGGGCACCACCATCACGGCGCTGCTGCCGGCCGCCGACGCCACCGCCGAGCCCGACGCCGCCCCGGCCGGGCGGCACCGGCCCGGCGCGGGGGAGACCATCCTGCTCGTCGAGGACGACGACAGCCTGCGCGCCATCACCGAACGCGTCCTGCAGCGCGACGGGTACACCGTGCTGTCCGCGACCACCGCCGCCGACGCCCAGCGGCTGGCCACCGCCTGCGACCGCCTCGACCTGCTGCTCACCGACGTGATCCTGCCCGACCGGCACGGGCCCGCCCTGGCCGCCGCCGTGCACACCGTGCACCCCGGCGTGCCCGTCATCTACCTCTCGGGGTACACCGAGACGATCCTCGCCACCCGCAGCACCATCCCCGCGGGCGCGGCCCTGCTCAGCAAGCCGGTCAGCGCCGAGCAGCTGCTGCACACCGTCGCCCGGGCCCTGCGCCGCGCCATGTCCGGCCGCTGACCGACGCTTGGTTTGCGCCGCGCCCCGTCCTGGGCATCGGAACATACGGGACGGGCGGTGACGAAGCATGGGCGACGACGGCGACGGATACGTCGAGTGGCTGCGCGACCGCTCGATGCTGGCGAAGGCGGAGCGGATCTCGGGCGGGTTCTCCGGCGTCTCGTCGGTCTGGCAGACGCCGTTCGGCCGGCCGAACCCGTCCGGGGTGGTGGGCCGCTCGTCCGTGTGGTTCACCGCCTACCCGCCCTCGATGATCACAAAGCCAGGGCATGGGTTCCTGGGTACCCTCGGCGACGAGGAGCTGTGGCGGGCGTTCGCGGCGATCGGGATCAGCGCCGTGCACACCGGCCCGTTGAAGCGGGCCGGTGGCCTGTTCGGCCGCGAGCCGACGCCGAGCGTGGACGGGCACTTCGACCGGATCGGCACCGAGATCGACGAGGTGTTCGGCACCGAGGACGAGTTCCGGCGGCTGTGCGCGGTCGCGGCCGCGCACGGCGGGATTGTCATCGACGACATCGTCCCCGGCCACACCGGCAAAGGCCCCGACTTCCGCCTCGCCGAGATGAAGGTCGGCGACTACCCCGGCATCTACCACATGGTCGAGATCCCGCCCGCCGACTGGCACCTGCTGCCCGCGGTCGCCCCCGGCCACGACTCGGTCAACCTCACCGCCGACGCCGAGCGCCGCCTGCACGAGGCCGGGTACATCGTCGGACGCCTGCAGCGGGTGCTGTTCCAGGAGGGCGGCGTCAAGGACACGAACTGGAGCGCGACGGCCGAGGTCGAGGGCGTCGACGGGGTGCGGCGGCGGTGGGTGTACCTGCATTACTTCAAGGACGGCCAGCCCTCCATCAACTGGCTGGACCCCACCTTCGCCGGGATGCGGCTGGTGATCGGCGACGCCCTGCACTCCCTGGACCAGCTCGGCGCGAGCGCGCTGCGGCTGGACGCCAACGGCTTCCTCGGCGTGGAGCGCGGCGGCCGGCCCGGCGCCCCCGCGTGGTCGGAGGGCCACCCGCTGTCGGAGGCGGTCAACCAGCTCATCGCCAGCATGGTGCGCAAGGTCGGCGGGTTCACGTTCCAGGAGCTGAACCTCTCCATCGAAGACATCCGGCAGACCTCCGCCCGCGGCCCCGACCTGTCCTACGACTTCGTCAACCGCCCGGCGTACGTGCACGCCCTCGCCACCGCCGACACCGAGTTCCTGCGCCTCACGCTGAACCTCGCGCTGCGCCTCGGTCTGCCGCCGGCCCGGCTGGTGCACGCCCTGCAGAACCACGACGAGCTCACCTACGAGCTCGTGCACTTCGCCGGCCCGCACCGCGACGAGCCCTTCACGTTCCGCGGCACCGAGCTCTCCGGCACCGACCTGGCCGCCACCGTTCGCGCGGACCTGGTCGAGCGGCTCACTGGAGCGGCCGCACCGTACAACCGCATCTTCACCACCAACGGTATCGCCGCCACGATGGCCACGATCGCCGCCGCCGTCCTCGGCCACCGCGACCTGGCCGGCCTGACCGCGGACCAGGTGGCACGGGTCCGGCGGGCGCACCTGCTGCTGGCCATGTTCAACGCGTGGCAGCCCGGCGTGTTCGCGGTGTCCGGCTGGGACCTGTGCGGCATGCTGACGCTACCCGCGGCGCGCATCCCCGGCCTCCTCGCGACCGGCGACACCCGCTGGATCAACCGGGCCGCGTACGACCTCATGGACTACCGGCCCGAGGTGACCGAGTCGCCGTCGCGGATCCCGCGCGGCGCCAGCCTCTACGGCTCACTGCCACAGCAGCTGGCCGACCCGGACTCGTTCGTCGCCCAGCTGGCCGCGATCCTGCGGGTCCGCGCCGAACTGGGGCTCGCCGCCGCCGTCCAGCTCGACGTCCCACCCGCCGGTGACCCGGCCGTCCTGGTGATGGTCCACCGGCTCGACGGCGGCCGCGCACAGGCGACCGTGCTCAACTTCGCCGGCCGGGCCGTGACCGCACGGCTGCGCTCCGAGCACCTCCCGGCCGGCGCGGCGGTGCACGACGCGCTGACGGGCGGCCTGGTGGGGGAGATGGACGCGGAGCACGGATGTCGCGTGGTGCTGCGGCCGCACGAGGGCCGGGCACTGCTCCTCGGCTGACTCGGTCGCCGAGATCGGCCCAGACATCCGCGAACGCTGTGTCGTCGGACGTGGTGAAGTCTTCCCGGAGAGGAATGAAGCCATGTCCACCGAAGCGCTCACGTCCCGGCTGCCCGACCCGCTCGAGCTGTTCCCGGAGATGCCCGCCATCGCGGCCGGCCTGTCGAAGCTCGTCGACAACGGCGCGGTGCCGAAGGAGACCATCGGCCTCGTGCACCTGCGGGCCGGGCAGATCGTCGGCAGCACCTATCACACCGTCCGGCAGGCGGCCCTGCTGCGGGCGGCGGGGGAGACGGCCGAGCGGCTCGACTCGCTGCCGTCGTGGCGGGACTCGCCGTACTTCACCGCCGCCGAACGGGCCGCGCTCGCGCTCGTCGAGGCCGTCCTCGCGCCCGACCCGGCCGGGGAGCGGGTGAGCGACGCGCTGTTCGCCGAGGCCGCCGCGCACTTCGACGACAAGGCACTGTGGACGCTCACGGTGGCGATCGGGCAGTTCATGTTCTTCGTGCCGGTCGCGGCCATCGCCAAGCCCATCCCCGGCCGGCCGGTCGGGCAGAACTACAGCAAGTAATCTCCAGTGGGTGAATACCCCAAGCGTTTGGGACGGGCAGCGGGTCGACGCCATCGCGGCCGGCGCGCTGCCCGGGCTGGAGCGGGTGCAGAACCTGGTCCGCAGCGTGCGCACGCCGGAGTTCGAGGGTGTCACGTTCCACGAGGTGCTGACGAAGAGCGCGCTCAACCATGTGCCGGCCACGAGCGCGATGCTGCCCGGCGAGTGGACCCTGAACCCCTACCGCGGCTGCACCCACGCGTGCGCATATTGTTTCGCCCGGCCGACGCATGAATACCTGGGACTCGGCATCGGTACCGCCTTCGAGACCGAGATCATCGTGAAGGTGAACCTGGCCGAGGTGCTGCGCCGGGAGCTCGCCACGAAACGGGTCCTGCCGGAGCGGGTCGCGCTCGGCACGAATACGGATCCGTATCAGCGCGCCGAGGGGCGGTACCACATCATGCCCTCGGTCATCGACGCGCTCGCCGGGAAACGGATTCCGTTCTCGATCCTCACCAAGGGCACGCTGATCCGCCGCGACCTCGACCGGCTCGCGAACGCCGCGACGCGGGTCAATGTCGAGCTCGGCCTGTCGATCGCGTACCTCGACGAGGACCTGCAGCGCACCCTCGAGCCGGGCGCGCCGTCGACCGCGGCCCGCCTCGACACGTTGCGCGCCATGCGCGCGGCCGGGTTCGCGCCGACGGTGTTCCTGGCGCCGATCCTGCCGTACCTCACCGACAGCGAGGAGCGGCTCGAGGCGATGATCGCGGAGCTCGCCGCGGCCGGTGCGGCCAATGTGCTGCCCACGTCGCTGTACCTGCAGCCGGGCGTCAAGGACCTGGTCCTCACCTGGCTGCGGCGGCGATACCCGGAGCTGCTGCCCGCCTACACCGAGCTGTATGCGAACGGCTCCCGCACCCCGCGCGCCTACCGCGACACCGTGAAGGCCCGCGTGCACCAGGCCCTGCACCGCCACGGCCTGCCCGTGCCCGACGACAGCACGGAGGACAAGTTCGCCCTGCTCGGCAAGCGCCGCCCCCCGCCGCCACCGGCGGAGCCGACACTATTTTAAGGCCGGGTCCGGCTGCTTCATCTCGGCCCACACCGTGTCGAGGGAGAGGCCGAGGACGTCGGCGATCGCGGCGATCGTCGGGAAGGCCGGGGTCGCCACCCGGCCCGACTCGATCTTGCGGAGGGTCTCCGGCGAGACGCGCGCGTGCAGGGCGGTCTCCAGCATCGAGCGGTCACCCCGGGCCCGGCGCAGCAGCGCACCGAGGCGCTGCCCGCGTTCGACCTCGTCGGGAGTGAGGGGCAACCTGACCATGGACCAATTCTAGTACCGGGATAATATGGCCGGGATAGTTATTGGTCGCCGCGAGGAAGTTGTCACATGATCGAGATCCTGGACCCCACCGACCTGCCCCGCGCGCGCGAAACCGGCGCCGTGGTGGCCGGCATCCTGCAGGCCATGAAGCGCCGCGCCGCCGTCGGCACGAACCTGCTGGAAATCGACCGGTGGACCCAGGCCATGATCGCCGAGGCCGGCGCGACCTCCTGCTACGTCGACTACGCGCCGTCGTTCGGCCGCGGCCCGTTCGGGCACTACATCTGCACGTCGGTCAACGACGCCGTCCTGCACGGCCGCCCCTACGACTACACCCTCGCCGACGGCGACCTGCTCTCCCTCGACCTGGCCGTCGAGAAGGGCGGCGTCGTCGCCGACTCGGCCATCAGCTTCATCGTCGGCGAGCACCAGCCCGCCGAGGACCTCGCGATGATCGCCACCACCGAGCGCGCCCTGCGGGCCGGCATCGCCGCGGCCGGCCCCGGCGCCCGCATCGGCGACCTCTCCTACGCCATCGGCACCGTCCTGAGCGAGGCCGGCTACCAGATCAACACCGAGTTCGGCGGCCACGGCGTCGGCTCGACGATGCACCAGGACCCGCACGTCTCCAACACCGGCCGCCCCGGCCGCGGCTACACCCTGCGCCCCGGCCTCCTCCTGGCCCTCGAGCCCTGGATCATGGCCGACACGGCGAAGCTCGTCACCGACGACGACGGCTGGACCCTGCGCAGCGCCACCGGCTGCCGGACCGCCCACAGCGAGCACACGATCGCCATCACCCCCGACGGCGCCGAGATCCTCACCCTGCCGAAGCCCTAGTCAGCGGGGCAGCCACGACACGTCCGGGACCGGGCCGAGGGTGGCGGCCTCGACGATCGCCGGCAGGTCGACGTTCGCCGGGCTGTAGGCGACCACGTCGTACCCGGGCAGTGCCGCCGCCACCGAGGCGCGGTCGTCGCGCACGAAGCCGTCGTGGCCGCGGACGCGCCGGCGGGTGAAGTGCTCCAGGGACACGCGCTGCAGCTGCCGGGGGCCGCACGAGATCGTCAGGTCGTTGGGCACGCCGATCCAGAGCCATGCCTCCCTCACGAAGCCACCGGCGTCCAGCGTTGCACGGGGCGGGGAATTCACTCCAGGGTCTGGCCGGGGCGGGTCAGGCCGCTCTGGTAGGCGAAGACGACGAGCTGCGCCCGGTCGCGGGCGTCGAGCTTCGTCATCGCCCGGTTGAGGTGCGTCTTGACGGTCAGCGGCGACAGGTGCAGGCGCTCGCCGATGGCGTCGTTGGACAGGCCCAGCCCGACCAGGGCCAGGACCTCGCGCTCCCGGGTGGTGAGCAGCGGCAGCTGCGGTGCGGCCGGGAGCGGCGCCGGGTCGGCCCGGCTGAGGAAGCGGGTCAGCAGCGCGCGGGTGGCGGCCGGGGACAGCAGCGCCTCGCCGGCGGCCACGGTCCGGATCGCGTGCAGCAGCTCCGGCGGGCCGACGTGCTTGCCGAGGAAGCCGCTCGCGCCGGCGCGCAGGGCCAGCACGACGTTGTCGTCCTCCTCGAAGGTGGTCAGGACCAGGACGCGGACGCCGGCCAGGTCGTCGTCGGCGGCGATGCGGCGGGTCGCCTCGAGGCCGTCCAGGTCCGGCATGCGCAGGTCCATCAGGACGACGTCGGCGCGGGTGGTGCGGGCCAGGTCGACCGCCTGCCGGCCGGTGCCGGCCTCGCCGACGACGGCGACGTCCGGCTCCGGGTCGAGGAACATCCGGAAGCCGGCGCGGATCAGCGGCTGGTCGTCGGCGAGCAGGACCCGGATCGTCACCGCGGGTCCGCCGGTGCCGCCGGCAGGGTCGCGGTGACCGTGAACCGGCGGCCGCCGTCGGGGCCCGCGCTCAGCCGGCCGCCGACCGCGGTGGCGCGCTCGCGCATGCCGAGCAGGCCGTAGCCGGGGGCGTCCGGCCCGGCGGCGGCGATCGGGTTGGTGATCTGCACGGTCACGGACTCCTCGGCGTAGGTGATGTGGAGCTTCGCGGTACCGGAGCCATGTTTGTGGGCATTGGTCAGCGCCTCCTGCAGGATGCGGTAGGCGGTGACGTCGACGACCGCGGGCAGGTCCCGGGCCGCCCCGGCCGCATGGTGCTCGACCCGCAGGCCGGTCCCGGCGAACGCGTCGAGCAGCTCGGGCAGCCCGGCCAGGCCCGGGGCGGGGCCCGCGGGCTCGTCGCGGTCGGGGTCCCGGAGCAGGCCGATGACCGCGGCCAGCTCCCGCAGCGCCGCGTCGGAGGAGCGGCTGATGTGCTCCAGGGCCGGGCCGGCGTGCTCCGGGTGCTGGTGCAGGACGTGCCGGGCGCCGGTGGCCTGGACCTTGATGACGGCGATGTGGTGGGCGACGATGTCGTGCAGGTCCCGGGCGATCCGCAGCCGCTCCTCGGCCACGCGCCGGCGAGCCTCCTCGTCCCGGGTCCGCTCGGCCCGCTCGGCCCGCCGCTCGGCCTCGGCCAGGTAGGCGCGGCGGCTGCGGCGCGCGTCGCCGAGGGCCGTGCCGAGCCCGAGCCAGGCGATGACGCCGAGGTTCTCCGGCGCCCACCAGCTGCCGTCGGCCCAGCCCAGCGCGGCCGCGTACAGCAGTGCGGCGACCGCGGCGGTCGCGAGCCGGACGGCCCGGCGCCCGCCCCGCTGGGCGTAGGTGTGGAACAGGAAGAGCAGTACCACCGTGAGGATCGGCTGTTCGTGACCGGCGACGGTCAGCGCAACCGACGCGGCCGTCGTCGCGGCGATCGCCGTGCGGGGCCACCGGCGGCGGGCGGTCACCGCGGCGACGGTGACGGCGAACGCGGCCAGGTCGGGCCACCCGGCCGCGCGGGCCGGCCGGTCGTGGGGATCGAACCACAGCACCAGCAGCGCGAACGCGGCGAGGGCGAGGCCCAGCGCCGCGTCGCGCACCAGCGGGAGCCGCACGATTCGGGGCACGGTGCGACGGTACGCACTCACGCGTCGCTGCGCCGCAATCTCCATGCCGCGCCCGCGCCCAGCACGACCGCGTAACCGAGGAACACCGCCAGACCCGGGCCCGGCCGCAGCGCGTCCGGGGCCTGCACGACCGCGGCCGCGGCCGAGCCGGCGGCGCCCGGGAAGTACTCGAGGGCCCGGTCCCAGGCGGTCGGGATCATCGCGCCCACCACGTTGTCGAGCAGGAACAGCCCGCCGAACAGGGCGGTGACGGCGCCGGCGGTGGAGCGCAGCAGCCCGCCGAGGGCCAGGCCGAACAGGCCCGAGCCGGTCAGGACCGCGGCGGTGCCGGCGATCGCGCGGGCGATGCCGGGGTCCGACCACCGGGCCGCGTGCTCGCCGATGATGGCCTGCCCGCCGGTGAAGGCGATCGCGGTGGCGGCCAGCCCCACGGTGAACACGACGGCGGTGAACACGACGGCCTTGCCCCACAGCAGCGGCAGCCGCTTCGGTACCGCCGCCAGCGACGAGCGGATCGAGCCGGTCCCGTATTCGCCGGCCATCACCAGCACGCCCAGGGTGCCGAAGGCGAGCTGGGCGAACATGACCCCGCCGAGGCTGGCGTCGGCCGCGCCGAGCGCGTCGTCGCCGACCCGGCCGCCGGACCGGGTCACCGAGGCGGTGATCAGGCCGACCCCGATGAGCAGCGCCACCCCGGTCAGCAGGGCGAAGGTGGTGGACCGGACCGACCAGAACTTGATCCACTCGGAGCGGACCACGCGCCATTGGGTGAGCTTCATCGGTACTCCACCGCATCCTTCGTCAGTTCCATGAACGCCTCTTCCAGTGAGGGCCGCTGCACGGTCAGTTCGTGCAGCGCGATGCCGGCCGCCGCGGCGCGGTCGCCGACCGCCTCGGCGTCGATGCCGGCGACCTCGAGCGTGCCCCGGGTGGTGCTGCTGACGGTGACGCCGGGCCCGCTGAGCAGGCCGTGCAGGTCGGCCGCGCGCGGTGAGCGGACCCGCACGACGGTGCGGGCGGCCTGTTCGATGAACTCGGTGACGGAGACGTCGGCGATGAGCCGCCCGCGGCCGACGACGACGAGGTGCTCGGCGGTCAGCGCCATCTCGCTCATCAGGTGCGAGGAGACGAAGACGGTGCGGCCCTCGGCGGCGAGGCCCTGCATCAGCCGCCGGATCCACAGGATGCCCTCGGGGTCCAGGCCGTTGACGGGCTCGTCGAGGATGAGCACCTCCGGGTCGGCGAGCAGCGCGGAGGCGATCCCGAGCCGCTGGCCCATGCCGAGGGAGAAGACGCCGGCCCGTTTGCGGGCGACCTCGCGCAGCCCGACGATGTCGATGACCTCCTCGACCCGGGCCCGGGGCAGCCCGACCGTCGCGGCCAGCGCGGCGAGATGGTGGTAGGCCGACCGTCCGGCGTGCGCCGCCTTCACGTCGATGAGCGCGCCGACCTGCCGGATCGGCGCGGCCAGGTCGGCGTAGCGGCGGCCGTTGACGGTGGCCGAGCCGGACGTCGGGCGGTCCAGGCCCAGCATCATCCGCATCGTCGTGGACTTGCCGGCCCCGTTCGGCCCGAGAAAGCCGGTGACGATGCCGGGCCGGACCGTGAACGTCAGCCCGTCGACGGCGACCTTGTCACCGTAGCGTTTCGTGAGTTCCCGCACTTCGATCATGCCGACCACAATGGCCCGGCGCGGTCCCGCTCCGCGTCGTCGTCCGGCGGGCTTCGCGGTACACCATCGGCAGTAGTCGCAGTGGTGGCCGACCACTCTGTGGGAGCGTTCCCAAATCGGGGGCGGAAGCGTTTAGGGTCGCGGCGTGCTGGCCGTCATCTGGAGCGCCCTGCGGGCCCGTCGTGGCCCCGCCGTCGTCATGGCGATCCTGGTCGCGGTCACGGCCGGCGGGCTCGGGGCGGCCGGGTGGTTCGCCGACCGGGGTGTCGCGGCCGCGACCGAGGCGGTCATCGCCACCGCGCCGGTCGCCCAGCGCACCGTCGCCGTCCGCGGCAACATCACGCTCGGCGCCGAGCCCGGCCAGGCGGTGCGGCGCTTCCGGTCGGCCGTCGAAACGGCCGCGGGGCTGCCGCTCGAGCGGGGCGTCGCCGGCGTGCAGCTGCCGGGCAGCATCGACAAGAGCCAGGTCGAGCTGCGGTACCGCGACGACGCCTGCGCCTCCATGGAGCTCACCGGCGCCTGCCCGGCCCGGCGGGGCGAGGTCGCACTCCCGGCGGCGCTGGCCCGGCGCCTCGGCGCGTCCGTCGGCTCCACGCTGACCCACAGCCCGGCGCTGAGCCGGCAGCCGCTCACCCTGACCGTCGCCGGTACCTTTGAACCCCGCGACCCCCTCGGCTGGTGGTGGCGCTCGCAGCCGGCCGGCGACACCGCCTACACCACCCTCGACACGATCGCCGCGGCCGCCGTCCCCGCCTACGCGACCTTCGACCTGCTGCTCGCCCCCGCGCAGTTCACCGGCGGCGACCGCGCGGGCGCCCCGGCCGCCGTCGAGCGGCTCCGGCGCGACTTCCCCGAGGTCGGCTCGCAGGCCGCGGCCCTCGGTCAGGCGGTCGACGACGAGCGTTACGCGGTCACGCACGGGATCATCGGCGCCGCCGTCCAGCTCGTCGCCGTCGGGTGGATCGCCATCGGGGTCAGCGCCTGGTACGCGGCCGAGGCCCGGCGCGCCGACGCGGCCCGGATCGCCCTGCGCGGCGCCCGCCGCCGCCGGGTCCTCGTCGCCACCTCCGGCCAGAGCGCCCTGCCCGCGATCGCCGGCGCCGCCCTCGCCGCCGGGCTGCTCGCCTACCTCCTGCACCGCCCGGTCACCGCCGCCGCCGTCGTGGCCGCCGGGGCGCTCACGCTGATCGTCCTGGCCGACTGGCGGCTCACCCGGGCCCCGGTCCAGCGGCTGCTGCGGTCCGCGCCGCCGCACCGGCTCCCGCTCGCCGCGGCCGTGCTCGACCTGACCGTCGTCGCGCTCGCGGCCGCGGCCGGCTACCAGTCGGCGGTCACCGGCGAGGCCCCCGTCGACGGCTACGGCCTGGAGCTGCTCACCCCGGTCCTGTTCGCGACGGCCGGGGCCGTGCTGCTGACCCGGCTGCTGCTCCCACCGGCGGTCGCGGCCGGGCGGGCGGCCCTGGCCCGGGGCCGGCTCACCGGCGGGCTGACCGCGCTGTTCCTGGCCCGGCGCACGTCGGCGTATCGGATCGTGCCGGTCCTCGCCGCGGCCGCCTGCCTGTGCGGGGTCGCCGGGCAGGACTGGGCCCGGGCCGACGCCGCCCGCCGGCACCGGGCCGAGGCCGAGGTCGGCGCCGACCGGGTGCTGACCGTCGCACCGGTACCGCGCGAACGCCTCCTGGCCGCCGTGCGCGCCGCCGACCCCGACGGCCGCAGCGCCATGGCCGTCGTCGTCACCGGCGCGAACGGTCCCGGGCCGCGGGTCCTCGCCGCCGACACGCCCCGCCTCGCCGCGGTCGCCGCCGTCGCTGCGCATGACACGGCCGCGCGGCTGCACCCCGCGGCCCCCGCCCCGGTGACGGTCACCGGCACGGTCCTCGAGCTGCGGGCGGCCGCGTCCGCGCCGGTGAGCGTGGGCCTGACGCTGGTCGTGGCCGGGACCGGGGAGCCGGTCCGGGCCGACTTCGGTGCGGTCAGTGCCGTCCGGGGGTACCGCACCGAGGCCCCCGCCTGCCGGGCCGGCTGCCGGCTCGTGGCCGTGGACCTCGACGGCGATCCCGGCGCGGTCCTCGACCTCACGGAGCTGCGCGCCGACGGGAAGGTCGCGGTCGACGGCCCCGGGTTCGCCGATCCGGCCCGGTGGCGCGGCACGATCCGCGACGACGCCACCACCGGCGTCCAGCGGCTGCGCGGCGAGGGCGGCCTGCGCCTGGCCGCCACCAACCCGGCCGGCGCCGATCGGGTCGACCGGCACACCTACGTCGTCGACGCCCCGCTGCCCCTGCCGGCCCTCGCCACCGCCGGGGCCGTGCGCGCGCCCGACCGTAGCGGCACCGCCGTGCTCGACGTGGCCGGCCTGCCGGTGCCGGTCCGCCCGTCCACCGTGGACGACCTGCCGGCCCGGACCGGCGGGGTGATCCTGGTCGACCTGGAGTACGCGAACCGGATCACCGCCGGGGCGGCCGTCGCCGGCGACCTCGACCAGGTGTGGCTGGCCGCGAACGCCCCGCCCGGCCTCGTCGACCGGCTCGCGGCGGAAGGCCTGCGGGTCATCGGCGAGGACTCGATCGCGGCCGGCGAGGACCGGCTGGCCCGCCTCGGCCCGGCCGCCGCCCTGCGCTTCCACCTCCTCGCCGCCGCCCTCGCGCTGCTCCTCGCCGGGGCCGCGTTGACGACGGTCGCGGCCGTCGGGCGCCGCGAACGCCGGGCCGAGGTCACGGCCCTGCGCCGGCAGGGTGTCCCGGCACCGGTCCTGCGCGCGGCCGGCCGCTGGTCCGCCCTCGCCCCGGTCGCGCTCGCCCTGACCGTCGGCCTCGCGGCCGCCGCGGCCGCGCGATGGCTGCTGCGCTCGCCGGTGCGGCCGTTCACCGACGGCTGGCCGGTCACCGAACCGTCCGTCGCCGTCCCCGCCCTGCTCGCCGGGGTCGGCGTCGCGGCCGTGTGCTTCGCCGCCGCCGCCCTCGCCTCCGGCCGGACCCGAGGTGCCCGATGACCGTGCTCATCCTCGCCATGCTGCGGGCCCGGTGGCGGCCGGCCGTCGCGCTGTTCGTGCTCGCCGCGCTCGCCGCGGCCGGGGTCGCGCTCGCACCGCAGTACCTGGCCCGGACCGCGGACGGGCTCGTCGCCGACCAGGTCGCGGCGGCCCGGCCGGACGAGCGGACGATGGTCGTCTCGGACACCGTCGAGCGCAACGGGGCCGGTGCGATGGACGACCGGTTCGAGCGCGGCGGCTCCCGGCTGCTCGACGCGCCCGGCTTCACCCGCGTCTTCTCGGCCTCGTTCATCGCCCAGCCGGCCGACACGCCCGCGGTGTTCCTCGACGGGACGCGCACGGTGGCATACCGCGACGACCTCTGCGAGCACCTCGAGCTCCGCGCGGGGCGGTGCCTGATGGGTCAGGGCGATGCCGTCGTCACCCCTGAGACCGCGCGCCGGCTGGGCGTACAACTCGGGGATCCGTTGTCGTTGCGTGCGTCTTCCTACAATGCCGAGACGTCCCAGTTCGTGGCGGAAGGACCGCCGGGCTACCTGACGGTCGTCGGGATCGTGCGGCCGGCGGCGTCGCCGTACTGGGGCCGCAGTACCGTCGAAGGCACCGTCTTTGTCGACCGGCGCACCTATGAGGGCTTCGCGCGCAGGTCCGAGCTGCAGACGATCGACGCGTATCCGCAGCCCGGCGCGATCCGGGCCGAGACGCTGCCCCGGCTGCGGGCCTGGCTGGACGAGACCGGCACCGAGGACGGCGCCGGCCAGGCCACGATCGGCCTCGGCGACCTGCTCGACCGCATCGACGCGGCCCGGGAGGCGGCCCGCGCGCCGGTGCCGTTCGCGGCGATCCCGGTGGCGCTGCTCGGCGGCGCGGTGCTGGTCTTCGCGGTCGCGACCGGCGCCCGGGGCAACCGGTTCGAGCACGGGATCGTCGCGCTGCGGGGCGCGCACCGCACGACCCGCTGGTGGCTGGCCGTGGCCGAGCCCGCTGTTCCGGTCCTGACCGGTGGCCTGGTGGGGAGTTTTTTAGGCGCTTCGGGGGTACCGTCGGCGCTGCGGTACGGCACCGCCCTCACCGCCGCCGCCGTGCTCGCCGGGGCCGCCGTCGCCGTCCGCTCGGTGTCGGCGCCGCTGCACGACCTCCTGCGCCGGGTCGACCGGCGCGGCGCCCGGTGGCGCTCGGCGACCTTCGAGAGCCTGGCCGGCCTGCTCGCCGTCGTCGCCGTCGTGCACTTCCACACCTCCGGCGACACCGTGTATGGCGTGGCCCCGCTGACCCCGGCGCTGCTCATGCTGGTCGCGGCCCTGCTCACGGCCCGCGCCATGCCCCTGCTCGCCACCCGCGTCGCCCGGTCCGCGCTGCACCGGGGCCGCCCGGTCACCGCGCTCGCCGCGCTGCGCCTGGCCCGCCAGCCGTCCGGCCGCCGCCTGCTCATCGTCCTCGTCGTCGCGGTCGCCCTGCTCGGCTTCGCCACCACCGGCGTGACCGTCGCCGCCACCACCCAGGACGCGCGGGCCGACGCCGCCGTCGGCGCCGACCGGGTGCTGACCCTGGGCCCGGTGACCCGCCGGCACCTGCTCGACGTCACCCGGGCCGCGGACCCGGACGGTCGCTACGCGATGGCGGTCGTACCGGCCCCGGACCTGCTCGCCGTCGACGCCCCGCGACTGTCCACCGTGGCCATCTGGCGGCCCGGCTACGCCGACCGGTCCGCCGCCGACGTGGCCCGCGCCCTGCACCCGGCACCGGCCGCCGCCCCGACGATCGTGCGCGGCGACACCCTGGCCTTCGACATCACCGTCACCCGCCTCGACGACCTCAGCCCCGAGCTCATCGCCTTCCTCAACCCCGTCGACGGGACCAAGGGCCTGGAGGTCCACCTGGGCCGCCTGCGGACCGGCCGGCGCACCTACGCGGCCGCGGCCGCCTGCGCCACCGGCTGCCGCCTGGCCAACCTGCGGCTCGACCTGCCCCGCACGTCCGGCCCCACGGTGGCGTTCACGTTGCACAACCCGCCGACCCGGGACTGGCGGACCCCACCGGACGGCGCGGTCACCGCGGCCGGCGACGGTGTCACGTTCACCGTCCAGGCCGCCGGCCGCCTCGACGCGGGCCTGCTCCGCCCGGCCGGCGTCCCCGACCGCATCCCGGTCCTGTCCACGGGTCCGCCACCGGTGGACGGCCTGCTCGGCACGTTCGACAGCACCCCGATGCCGGTGACCGCCGTCGGCACCGCACACACCCTGCCCCGCCTCGGCACCAGCGGCACCCTGGTCGACCTCGAGTACGCCGACCGCCTGGCCGCCGACTCCGGCGTCACCGACGGCGCCGAGGTGTGGCTCGCCCCCTCCACCCCGCAGTCCATCGTGGACGCCCTGGTGGCCGGCGGCCTGACCGTCACCGGCGAGCGCACCGTGGCCGGCGAACGGGCCCTGCGCAACCGCTCCGGCGGCGCGCTCGGCATGCGCTTCTCGCTCCTCGCCGCGATCGCCGCCGTCCTGCTCGGCGCGGCCGGCCTCGTCGCGACCGCCCTCGGCGGCGGCCGCGCCGACCTGACCGCCCTGCGCCACCAGGGCGTGCCGGCCCGCGTGACCCGCCGCGTCGAACCGGCCGCGACCCTGTCCCTGGTCGCCGTCGCCCTCGTGGCCGGCACCGTCGCGGCCGCGGTGGCGTGGGTGGCGATCGGGCGCTACCTGCCGAGGGTGGACGCGGGGACGGTACCCCCGCCGGGTCCCCTGCTTGCGGCTCTTGGCAGTGCGGCCGTTGTCCTGTGCTTGAGCGCCCTGCTCCGCGAGCGCGTCAACGGCTAGTCCCGCCTAGATGCTCCGGTGTCCCGCGACCGGTGCGTGGCGTTACTGGCACCGTTTCGAGGGCCAGCGCCACCACCTCCTCGACCCGACCGAGCCGGATCGACAGCGACCGGCCGGCCGGCCGGGCCAAGGCCCATCACCAGCCCCGCCCTCCCGTGCGCAACAAACGACTGTGCCACTTCACGATCGTCGGCACCGACACACCCAACTCCGCAGCGATATCCGCGCCCGCCGCATCCGGAACAGCACACGCCAGCCAATCCGGCACCGCAACGCGAACACCTACATCGAGGTCACCGCCCGCCGCTCCTTCGTGACCGCCACCAAAACCTTCGGACTTCAGGCGCGGGACACTGGCGGCGCTGTATCTTCTGCGAGGGCCGCCCGGCGCAACTCCTCCCTCCATGAATCAGTGCAATGAGATGTGCGTGACCACCGTATGACAACCACGAACCGAAATCATTCCCCCGCCGAAGGCGCCACGAATAGCGCCCACCGAAAAATGACCACGACGGATCGCGCAGCGACAGACGAACCGCAACCAACAAACCGCACCCAAACTACGGTCCGGACCACGCTACCCGGTAGTTACCATCGGCCGAGCCCACAACGCGGTGCCCCTCCAGCCGGCACCTGGCGCACCTGGCCACCCACGAGCGCGACACCCGGCGAACAACCGGACGCGCCGACCGCGACGGGCCACGATGCACCGGGCCGGTCCGCTCAACAAATTCCGGCTCAGCGGCGCAGGCATCCGCAACCGCATCGACATCAAGCGCCGGGGCTCGCATGGGCTCTTTGGTCTGCTCCTGCGGCTCGGCGGCCTGCGTCTCTTCGACCCGCTCCGGCGGCTCGGCGGCCTGCGCAAGCCGGACCGCCCGGGCCTGGAGCCACTCCTCCTTGGTCACCGGCACGTTGTCGCCATAGATCCGGCGGAGCTTGGCGGCGTGGCGTTGTTCGAGTCCCCAGTCGCGTTGCTCCTGATGCATGCGGCGGAACGCTTCCATCAGCGGGCTGTATTTCCGCGACCGGGTCCGATCACGCATCGTCGCCGTTTCGCATTTGCCGAATAGACCCATCTGCCCCCGCATGAATCCATTATCGCAAACCCGGAGATCAACTACACTACCCATTTTCTTCACGTGATCGCAACGAAGAATGGCCCTTCCCCAGGGACGGCACGGGCATCGCGGCCGTATCGGGCGGTGCTGGAGTCGGGCGTGGGCGTGGAGCCATCGATAGACACGTTCCGGCGACGGAATCGGTCGAACGAGAAGGCTCCACCTGCTGCTTTCAGGCGGTGCCGCGTTTGCGGCGGTTGGCTGGCTGGTCGGTGCGGATCCATCATCCCGAACCGCAAGATCTACGAGACCCGGCTAGTCCGTGACGCGGGGGACGAGGCGCAGGTTGTAGAGGAAGCGGCCGTCCTGGAGGAAGGCGATCATCGGGTGCGGCCCTTGGGGCGGCTCGAGGCCGACGAAGTGGCTGTCGCCCACGTGGACGTAGCGGGTGGTCGTCTTGCCGGGGCGGAACTGGGCGGCCAGGCCGGACGGGATTTCGGTGACTGCCAGGCCGTCGGCGTCGGCTCGGACGTTGTAGGTGATGCGCGGGGCCGCGTAGGTGCCGGTGTAGGTGTCCGGGTGGAACGGGACCGGTGTGGGTGGGGGTGACAGTCGCGGCGGGAGGCGGATGTCGGCCGTGGTCGAGATGATCTCCGCCAGCACGTCGTCAATGAAGGCCGCCAGGTGGCCGCCGTTGGCGTGGATGGCGAACACCAGGTCGCGGTCGGGCACGATGCGCCACGTCGTGGATGTGCCCGGGGTGCTGCCGTCGTGGCCGACCACGGGGCGGCCGTCCCAGTCGAACAGCATCAGGCCCAGACCCCAGGCGGCCGCGGGCCGGTCGCCGATCCGGGGGAGCGTGACCTGCGGGCGGCACATCTCGGCGAAGGTGCCGGTCGGCAGCACCCGCGTCCCGTCGTCCGCCACCCCGTCGGCCAGCAGCATCCGGCCGAACCGCACCAGGTCGCGCAGTGCGGCACTCAGTGTTGACCCGGCCGGCGCGTCCGCCTGCGGCAGCAGCCGCCGGGGCGACGGTCGCGGCGGCTTGCCGACGTGGCCGACCGCGGCCCGGAACATGATCGCCTCTTCGGCGTAGAGGGCCATGTGGCCGGCCCCGAGCGGGTCGATCAGCAGGTCACGCATGGCGGCCTCCCACGTGCGGCCGCGCCGGCGGGCGACCAGGGCGCCGAGCGCGCAGTAGCCGGCGTTGCAGTACGAGAACAGCGTGCCGGGGTCGGTGAGCTGCCGGGCGTTGGTGCGCATGAACGCGACCAGCTTCGCCACCGCGTCGTCGCCGCGCCCGGTGTCTTCGAGCAGATCCCCGTCGAACCCGCCGGTGTGCGACAGCAGCTGCCGTGCGGTGATGCTCGCCGACGCGGCGGTGTCGAGCACGCCGAACTCGGGCAGGTACCCGCGGACCGGCTCGTCGAGATCGACCAGGTGCTCCCCGGCCAGCTGCATCACCAGGGCGGCCGTCCACGCCTTGGTGACCGAACCGATCTGGAACACGCTGTCGACGGTCGCCTCCACGCCGGTGTCGACGTTGACGACCCCGGTGGCCGCCTCGACCACCTGCCGGCCGGTCCCGACCGCGACCGCCGCCCCCGGAACACCGTGCCGGCGAGCGGCCCGATCGATCAACCCCTGGAGATCCGCAAGCGGCGTCATGTCCAGCACCGTACCCACCCGCACCGGCTCCCCGGGAGGGCAAGCTTTCGGGAAAGCGGTTGCCGGACCGCGGCGGCTCGATCCAGAATCGGGTCATGATGTAGCCACCGGTTCCGCGTCGACGACCTCCCTCCTCGACCCACCGGAGAACCGCTATGTCGGCCCAGCCTGGCCGACCGCGTCGCGCTGCTCAAGCGCCTGCGGTCAGCCGGCCCCGGACTGCTGTCCGCCCTCATCGCCACGACGGTGGCCGGGAGCCTGATCCCGGCGGCCACGGCGATCACCTTCGCGAATCTGATCAGTCGCACGGCCGTCGCCCCGCTGCTGGCCTACCTGTGCGTCGCCCTGCTCGGCCAGGCCCTGGCCACTGTTCGCGAACCGCTGTCGTATCGAGCGCAGATGCGCATCGACGGCGATCACCGCGCGGACGTCGCCGGGCTGACCGGGACCAGCCCCACGATCGGCGCCCTGGAACGCCCGGACGTCCAGGCCCTGATCCGCCGGGCCCGCGCCGACCCCGAGAGCTTCATGGACGGCACTCCGGGCCCGGGCGCCCTGGCCCAGCTGGACATCCTGGGCCGGGCCATCGCACTGACCGCTTCCGGCGCGGTGCTGCTGGTGTACTCCCCGTGGCCCCTCATCCTCCTGGCGTCCGCGGCCGCCGGGTCGGCCTGGCTGATCCAGCAGGAAGGGCGCGACTGGCGCCGGGTCTGGCGTCACGTCCCCGGACCCGCCCGCCGCGCCGAGGTCTGGTCCGATGCCCTGATCTCCCCGGCCGAAGGCAAGGACGTCAGGGTGTTCGGTCTGGGCGACTACGCGGCCGACCGGATCGAGGAGCACATGCGCGCCGCCTTCGACCCCGTTCGCGAAGCCGGCCGCCGGGTCCTGGCCCGCCAGTGGTGGCAGCTGCCGCTCATCGGCATCCCTTGGCCGCCGTCTTCCTGGCCGTGGTCCTCGACAACGTCGCCGTCGGTGTCGCGGCCGCCGTCTTCGCCGCCGCCATGGCCGTCTTCCCGGTCGACGCCCATCAGTCCCACCTGACCATCAACGCCCTGACCGGCCTGGCCGCCTACGAAGCGCTCCGCACCGAGCTCGGGGAGCCGCGCGACGGGCGCGACGGGCGCGGCTTGCTCAGGCCTGCGCGTGGCGAAGCAGTCAACGTTGACGAAAATCAACGTGGACTTGCCGATGGCGACGACACGTTGATTGTCGTCAACCAGGTTGATTTCACGTATCCGGGGACCGGTCAACCCGTGTTGCGGCAGATCAACCTGGAGTTGCGGCCCGGTGAGCGGCTGGCGATCGTCGGGCTGAACGGCGCCGGCAAGTCGACGCTCATCAAGCTCCTCGCGGGCCTGTACACGCCGACGGCCGGCACGATCACCGCCGGTGGCGTCGACATCGCCGACATCGGTGTCGAGCAGTGGCGGCGGCGGATCTCGGTCGTGTTCCAGGACTTCGTGCGGTATCAGCTCTCCGCGGCCGACAACATCATGCTCGGCAACGCCGCCGTTCCGCGCGATGCGGCGGCGTTCGCACAGGCAGTACACGATGCGGGGCTGGCCGGGTTTGGAAAGTCGCTGCCGGATGGGTGGAACACGCCGTTGGCCCGGGCCCGGACCGGTGGGGTGGACCTCTCCGGCGGGCAGTGGCAGCGGGTGGTGCTGGGGCGGGCGCTGTACGCGGTGCGGACCGGGGCGCGGCTGCTGGTGCTCGACGAGCCGACCGCGCACCTGGACGTGCGGACGGAGTTCGAGACGTTCGAGCGACTGGGCCGGCACCGGGGCGGCGCCACCGTGGTACTCATCTCGCACCGGCTGTCGACCGTGCGCCAGGCCGACCGGATCGTGCTGCTGGACGACGGGCGGATCGCCGAGGAGGGCACCCACGACGAGTTGATGGCGCTCGGCGGCAAATACGCGGCGATGTTCGCCATCCAGGCGGCTCGGTTCCGGTGAAGCGATATCTGCGGCTGCTGGGCCAGTTGCTGGGTACGTCCTGGCGGCACTACCCGCGCGCTACCGCCGGTATCGTCGCGGCCCTGGTCGGTGCGGTCGGGTCGACCCCGGCGCTCGCCCTCGCCCTGCGGGCCGCCGTCGACGGGCTGGCCCGCGGCGATCGGCGGCTGGCCGTCATCGGTGCGGTCGGTGCGGCCCTGGCGTTCGCGCTCGACCGGTGCCTGCGCGGGGTCGCCGACGTCCTCGAGAAGGTGACCGTCGACCATCTCAGCGCCGTGCACCTCAACCGCGAGGTGATGACCACCCTGGCCGGGCTCGATGGGCTCGGGCACCTCGAGCGGACCGACCTGCTCGACCGGGTGACCGCCGTCCAGCACGCCCGGCACCCGCTCGGGCACGCGCCGTTCTTCGCGATCCGGGCGGCCTGCGGGGCCGTGCGGCTCGGGCTGCTCCTGGCCCTGCTCGGGGTCGCGGTGCACCCGGGGCTGACCGTCCTCGTCGTGTTCGCGGCCGTGCCGCTGTGGTCGGACCAGCGGGGGCAGCGGATCGTGGCCGCGGCCGAGGTCGCCACCGCGGAGGCGTTCCGGCTGCAGCGGCACCTGTTCAACCTGGCCACCAGCGCGGCCGGGGGCAAGGAGATCCGGGTCGCCGGGGCCGGGCCGGAGCTCGCGCGGCGGCAGCGGGCGGCGTGGGAGGAGGCGGTGCGCGGGCGGTACCGGGCGCGGGTCCGGGCCGCGGGCCTGCGGCTGGCCGGGTGGGCGGTGTTCACGCTCGGGTTCGGGGCCGGGCTCGGGCTCATCGTCCACCGTGGAGGGTCGCTCGGCGGGCTCGTGCTCGCCATCACCGTGGCCGTGACGCTGCGCGACGCGCTCGCCGACACCCTGGAAGGTGTGCGGGTGGCCGCGGACGGGCGGGTCGGCGCCGAGCCGCTGCTGTGGCTGCGCGACTACGCGGCCGGGGCGGGCGCCGCCGCCGGGACCATGGCGCCGCCGGACCGGCTGCGGTCGGGGATCACGTTCGAGCAGATCGGGTTCGCGTACCCCGGGACTGCACGGCCAGCGCTGCGGGACTTCAGCTGCCGCCTCGAGCGCGGCTCGGTGGTGGCGGTCGTGGGGGAGTACGGCAGCGGCAAGACGACGCTCGTGAAACTCCTGGCCAAGTTCTACACCCCGGACACCGGCCGGATCCGCCTCGACGGGGTCGACCTGGCCGACCTGTCGGCGGCCGCCTGGCGGGCCCGCACCAGCGCCGCGTTCCAGGACTTCGGGCGGTTCCACCTCCGCTTCGCCGACACCGTCGGCCTCGGCGACCTGGACCGCCGCACCGACGCCACCCGGATCGGCGCGGCACTGCGCTCCGCCGACGCCGCCGACCTCGCGCGGACACTGCCGGACGGGCTGCACACGCAGCTCGGCCGCGAGTTCGACGGCGTCGAGCTGTCGGAGGGGCAGTGGCGAAGACGGCCCTGGCCCGCGCGTCGATGCGCACCGGGCCGCTGCTGTTCGTCCTCGACGAGCCGACCGCGTCCCTCGACGCGCCCAGCGAGCACGCCATCTTCGAGCGGTACCTGGCCCGGGCCCGCGAACTGGCCGCCCGCACGGGCGCGATCACCGTGATCGTGTCGCACCGGTTCTCCACCGTCGCCGGCGCCGACCGGATCCTGGTCCTGCACCGCGGGCGGCTGGTCGAGCAGGGCACCCACGAGCAGCTCGTCGCGGCCAGGGGCCGTTACGCCGAGCTGTACGCCATCCAGGCCACCGCCTACGCGTGACGGCGGCCGGACGTGTGGACGGACAGTGTCGCCCAGACGACCTTGCCGTTCGTGGTGTACGCGCTGCCCCAGGCCGTCGCCGCGGCCGCGACGAGGCGCAGGCCGTTGCCGCGGAACAGCAGCGGCGCGTCCGGCTCGCTCAGGGGCTGGCGCAGGCGGGGCAGGGCGGCGTGGCCGTCCTCGACCGCCAGGTGCAGCAGGTCGGAGCGCCGGTGCGTCATGGTGACCGTGAACGGCGTGCCCGCGTGTTCGATCGCGTTCGCCGCGAGCTCCGACACGATCAGCCGGGCCGGGTGCAGCAGCGGCACGAGGTCCCAGGCCACGCAGGTGTCGCCGATGAGGTTGCGGGCCTCGGCCGCCGCCAGGGGGCTCGGCTGCAGGTGCAGGCGGGCCCGCTGCAGCAGCGGCGGCGTCCCGGCCAGCTGGGCCAGGGCCGCTGCCCGGTGCGGGTGGACGGGAATGCGCCGGGCCGCGCCGCTGCGGTGCAGCCGCTGTGCCTGCGACTCGGTCGCCACCACCAGCAGCGGGGTCGGCGGCAGCAGGGCCGCACTGTGCTCCTCGGCCAGCAGCACCGTCGCGGCCAGGGTCGGCTCGGCCCCCGCCAACCGGGACAGGTCGAGCAGCAGCGCTCGGGGCCGCTGCGCGAGCGCCTTGCGCACCGCGGTCATCAGGTCGACCCGCAGCTGCCGGGTCCAGCGTCCGAGAGCGACGAGTTCGATCACCGCCTCGTCGACGTTGTCGCGCACCGTGATCGCTGTTTCCAGCATGTCGATTCCTTAGGGCCGCCCCGCCGGTCGCGTCGCAATTGCAGTCTTGACCGGTAGGAATCGCGGTGTCAACGGCATGGACTGCGCATACGTTGCTGACTTGGACCGATGGCCATTCGTGTGCTCCGATTCATTCGTTCGGGGGAAGCCGCCCGGGTGAAGTGAAATCTTTCATGCGTACGCGGCGGGCAGCCAGGCGCCGGCGATCGGCGTGTGGCGCTCGGCGAGGTAGTGGCGCAGGCGGGTGAGGCCGGTGTGGGGGTTGTCGCGGTGGGTGATCAGCCACATCGGGTACACCGGCGAAGGGCTTCGGATCGGGACCCGGCGCAGGTCGTAGCGGTCCGGCCACAGGTAGCGGGAGCGGGCGCCGATGAGGGTGGACAGGGTCGGGGAGGTGGCCAGCTCGTCCAGGAAGGCCTCGTTGCCGAAGACCGGGGCGGTCAGGTCGATGCTCAGGTCGAACGCGGCCGCGAACGCTTCGTAGTATTCGGCCCACTCGGTGCCCGGGGTCAGTCCCCGCATCTGGATCGGGTGGCGCGCGAGCTCCTTCGGGGTCACCGACTTCGCGTTCGCCAGCGGGTGGTGCGGGCCGACCAGCAGCTCGTGCGGTTCGGAGATGACGCGGGTGGCCGTGAGCGGCGGCTCGAGGCGGGTTTTGAGGGCGTGGAACGTGGCGTCGATCGTGCCCGCCTCGACCTCGGCGACCGCGGCCGCGGCCGGGACGTCCAGCGTGAGCACGTCCAAGGGGACGTGGCTGTGGCGGCGGTGGAAGTCCTGCAGCAGCACCGCCGCCGCGATCCTGCGGTTGACGACGTCCACGCGCAGGGTGCGCCGGCCGGGGCGGACGGCGGCCTCCGCGCGGTCGGCGACGCGGATCAGGTCGCGGGCGTGCGGGAGGAAGGCCTGGCCGTCGATGGTCAGGACGGCGCCGCGGGAGGAGCGGGTGAACAGCGGCACGCCGAGGTCCCTCTCCAGCGCGGCGATGCGCTTCGACACCGCCTGCTGCGTGACGGCCAGCAGCGCGGCCGCCTCCTGGAACCGGCCGGTGTCGGCGGCGACCAGGAACGTGCGGACGGCCTCGAGATCCACGAGGGGACGATACAACCGCCGGTTGTGGTGCGGGTTGTTTGCCCGGCGCGGCCCGGGCTGGTGAGATCGCTGCCGTGGGGCGGGACTTCAGGTGGTTGTGGGCGGCGTACGCGGTCAGCGCGTACGGGTCGGGGCTCGGGTTCGGGGCGTTGCCGCTCATCGCGGTGCTGGTGCTGCGCGCCGGGCCGGCCGAGGTGGCGATGCTCTCGGCGGTCGGGCCGGCGGTCGGTGTGCTGCTGGCGGTGCCGCTCGGGCCGTGGGTGGAGTATCGCCGCAAACGCCCGGTGATGATCGGCATGGATCTCGTCCGGTTCGTGGCGATGGCCTCGATCCCGGTCGCGTACGCACTGCACGCGCTCACCCTGGTACACCTGCTGGCGGTGTCGGCGCTGGTCGCGGCGGCGAAGATCGCGTTCAACGCGGCCGGCGGGGCGTTGGTGAAGCGGCTGGTCCCGGCGGGCGAACTGCTGCGGGCGAACGCGCGGTTCGAGTCGACGAACTGGAGCTCGATCGCGATCGGGCCGCCGCTGGGCGGGGCCGCGATCGGGCTGTTCGGGCCGGTGACGACGGTCGTGGCCGACGCGGTCAGCTACCTGCTGTCGGCGCTCGGCATCGCGGCGATCCGCGCCGCCGGCGAGCCGCCACCGCGCCCGGCGAAGGTCCGGGCCGGCGACCTGCTCGAGGGGTGGCGGTTCGTGTTCAGCCATCCCGGGCTGCGGCCGCTGTACCTCAACCAGCTGCTCGTCGCCGGGCTGATCATGGCCACCGAGCCGCTGCTGGCCGTGCTGCTGCTGCGGGAGCTGGGGTTCGCGCCGTGGCAGTACGGGCTCGCGTTCGCCGCACCGTGCGTCGGCGGGCTCATCGGGTCGCGGCTGGCCCGGCGGGTGGTGGGGCGGTTCGGGCCGGGGTGGATGCTGCGGGTCGTCGGCACGCTGCGCGCGATCTGGCCGCTGGGTCTTGTCCTCGTCGGCCCCGGCACCGCGGGGCTGGTCACGGTGATCGCGGTCGAGCTGCTGATCATCGTGTTCATGAGCCTGTTCAACCCGGTCCTGGCCACGTATCGGCTCGAGCACACCCCCGCGGACCGCGTCGCCCGCACCCTCACGGCCTGGTCGATCGGCAGCGCGGCGGCGATCGCGGTCTGCACCGCCCTCGGCGGCCTCCTGGCCGCACTGACGGGTCCGCGCACGGCGATCGCGGTCGCGGGGCTGCTCATCGTGCTGACCCCGCTGCTGCTGTGGCGGGCCGACCTGGCTCAAGCGGCTGGGCCGGAGTCTTCGAGCGACCCGGCAGGACGAAGGACAACAGGATCGCCGTCGCGGTGAAGCCGACGGTCCACCAGAAGGTGATGTCGAACGCCTTCGCGGCCGAGCCGGTCGCGTCCGCCGACGACGCCAGGATGACGGCCAGCAGCGCGACGCCGACCGAGCCGCCGATCTGCTGCGCGATCCGGGTCACGATGCTCGCGTGCGGGACCTGCGACTGCTCCAGGCCCACGAACGCGACGGTCATCAGCGGGATGAACACCACGCCCAGGCCCAGGCCACGCACGAACAGGGCGACCAGCAGCCACCAGATCGGGGTGTGCGCATCCGTGAACGCGAACGGCACCGTCGCCGCCGCGACCATGACAAAACCGAGCAACGCCACCGCGCGGGCACTCAACCGCTCGAGCAGACGCACGGCGATGGTACGGCTCAACAGTGACCCGACACCCTGCGGGATCAGCAGCAGGCCGGCACCCAGCGCGTCGAAACCGCGCAGCTGCTGCCAGTACAACGGAAGAATGATCATTGCTCCGTAGAGTGCGCCGCCGGAGAGGAACAGCAGGGCCGTCGCCGCCCACGTGGGCCGGGAGCGCAGCACCTCCAGGTCGACCAGCGCGCCGCCGCCCCGGCGCCGGGCCCACAGGACGAACGCGGCCAGCAGCACGGCGCCACCGGCTATCGGGACGAGCACGTCCGCGCGGCCGAAGCCGCCGTCGCGGCTGACGTTGGACAGCCCCCACAGCAGCGCGACCAGGGCGGGGGAGAGCAGGGCGAGGCCGATGACGTCCAGGCGGATGCGGCGGGCGGGCGCGTCGGCCGGGATGAGGCGCCAGGCCAGGACCAGGCCGGCCAGGCACAGCGGCACGTTGACCAGGAACAGCCAGCGCCAGTCGCCGGCGCCGAGGATCAGCCCGCCGATGACCGGGCCCAGGATCGGCCCGACGGCCGCGGGCAGCGCGACGGTCGACATGAGCCGGGCGCGGTCGGGTCCACTGGCCGACTGCATGATCATCGTGGTCATCAGCGGCATCATCGCGCCGCCGCCGAGGCCCTGCAGCACCCGGAATCCGATCAGGCTCCCGGCGTCCCAGGCGAAGGAGCACAGGACCGAACCGAGCAGGAACACGGTGAGGGCGACCAGCCAGAGCCGTTTGGCGCCGAGGCGGCCCTGCAGCCAGCCGACGACGGGGATGACGACGCCGAGCGCGAGCAGGTAGGCGGTGCTGACCCACTGGATCGTGCTCACGTCGGCGCCGAGGTCGGCCTGCAGGTCGTGCAGCGCGACGCTGACGATCGTCGAGTCGAGGATGACCGTGATGCCGCCCACGAGCACCGCGATGGCGGTGCGCAGGGCGGTCCGGTCGATGGGAGCTGTCGCCATTCCAGGCCGCCTTAAGGTACATGACTGTATCTTCGCTTCCCGACGGTACGCCGGTGCGATAAGATACGCAAGTGAGTCTTAAGACCCGTCGGCGCGGCGCCGAGCTCGAGGACGCGATCCTCGAGGCGGCCTGGAAGACCCTGGTCGAGCGCGGCTACCACGGCTTCACCTACGAGGCGATCGCGGCGCTGGCCGGCACGAGCCGCCCGGTGCTGTACCGCCGCTATCCGCAGCGCGGCGACCTGCTCCTGGCCACGGTCAAGCAGCACTGGTGGTCGCAGCCGATCCCGGTGCCCGACACCGGCAACCTCCGCGACGACGCGCTCGGCTACCTGCGCAACGCCGACGAGGGCCGGTGGCGGATGATGACGCTCATCGTCGGGCAGCTCATGGAGTACTTCCGCGAGACCGGCTCCAGCTTCACCGAGCTGCGCGACCAGATCCGCCCGCCCGGCCACGTCGGCGGCTTCGACACGATCGTGGCCCGGGCCGTGCGGCGCGGCGAACTCCCACCCGGCCCGCGCCCGGCGCGGGTGGTCGACCTGCCGTTCGACCTGCTGCGCCACGACCTGCTCATGACGATGCGCCCGGTGCCGGACGAGGCGATCGTGGAGATCGTCGACGTGGTCTGGCTGCCGCTGCTGTACGGCCAGGCAACCACGGACGGTCCCCGGCGCGTATAAGAGCGTGGACGCAGCGGCCGAGCGGGACTTCCGGGAGTACGTCGCGGCGCGGTATCCGGCGCTGGTGCGCGCCGGCTACCTGCTCTGCGGCGACCAGGCCGAGGATCTGGTGCAGAACGCGCTCGCGAAGACGTATCTGGCCTGGCACCGCATCCGGCGGGACACGGCCGACCAGTACGTGCGGCGGATCATGCACAACGAGTTCGTCAGCTCGCGGCGCCGGCACTGGTGGCGGGAGATCCCGACCGGCCGGGTCGCCGAGCGGCCGCACACACCGGCCGCGCCCGATGACGTCGGGCGGGTCGCCGAACGGGACGCGCTGTTCCGGGCCCTGCGGGCACTGCCGGCCCGGCAGCGGGCGGCCGTCGTGCTGCGCCACTACGAGGACCTGAGCGAGGCGCAGACGGCGGAGATCCTCGGCTGCTCGGTCGGCACGGTGAAGAGCCTGACCGCCCGGGGGCTCGGCCAGTTGCGGGGCGTGCTGCCGGTACCGCGGGAAGAGCAGGAGGTCCGCCATGGGTGACGCCGACGGGGTCCGGGCGGCGCTGCGGCAGCTGACCGAGGACGTGGTGCCGACCGGGGACCCGTATCCGCGGATTCGGGCCCGGGCGCTGCGGCTCGGCCGGTTTCGCCGCACCCTCGCCGCGGCCCTGGCCCTGGGGGTCGTCGGGCTCGCCGCCGTCGTGGTGCCGTTCGACGGGCCCGCCGCCCCGACACCGGCGCCGGGCACCTCGGACTGCGCGACCCGGCTCAGCACCGCCGACCGCACGCCCGGCGGGACGCCGATGCCGGCCAACAACCTGGAACTGCAGAGCATCGCCAACCAGGTCGAGATCGCGTCCCTCGCGAAGTTCCCGCAGTCCTACACCGGCGTGGCCATCGACACCGAGCACGACGTCGTGACCGTGTACCGCATCCCGGACCCCGACCTCGACCGCTGGCTGCGGGCCACCCATCCGTCCACCTGCCTGGTGCTGGTCGACACGCCGCGGGCCAAGGCCGAACTCGACGCCCTGATGGACCGGATCGCCGCCGACCTGCAGTACTGGCGGTCGCAGGGCGTCGTCCTCATCGGCATGACGTGGGGGTTCGAGACCGGCATCGTCGAGTTCGGCACCACGGCCGAGGACCTCGACCGGGCCCGGCAGCTGGTGCCGGCCCGCTACGGCCCGGGCGCCCCGATCACGGTCGTGGTGCGCCAGCCGAGCTCGTGGAGCTTCCCGTCCGACGGCGGCTCATGAGGCCGGCGGGGGCTGGTTCGGGGCGGCCGGGGTGGGTATGACCAGGGGCGAGACGGAGGTGGCGGCGATGGCGCGGTCGATCTGGACCGGAGTGATCTCGTTCGGGCTGGTGTCGGTTCCGGTGGCGATGTTCCCGGCTACGCGCGAGCATCAGGTGTCGTTCCACCAGTTCGAGAAGGGTACGAGTGACCGTATCCGCTACCGCAAGGTGAACGAGCGGACCGGCAAGGACGTCGAGTCCGACGACATCGTCAAGGGTGCGGATGTGGGTAGCGGGCAGTACGTCATGCTCGACGGCGACGAGCTCGACGAGATCGCGCCCGGGCGGTCGCGCAGCCTCGACATCCTCCGCTTCGTCGACCTCGACGAGATCGATCCGGTGTACTACGAGAAGACCTACTATCTCGAGCCGGGCAGTGACGAGACGAAGAAGACGTACGTGCTGCTGCGGGCGGCGATGGCGGAGGCCAACCGGGCCGCGATCGCGAGCCTGGTGATGCGCGGCAAGGAGTACCTGGCCGCCATCCGGCCCGACGGCGACCTGCTGGTCCTGGAGACGATGTACTTCGCCGACGAGATCCGCGACGCCAAAAAGGAGCTGGACCGGTACCCCCCGAAGCTGTCCTTGAGCCGTCCGGAGCTGCGCATGGCCAAGCAGCTGATCGAGTCGATGGCCGGACCGTGGCGGCCGGCCGATTTCCACGACACCTACACCGAGCGGGTGCACGAGCTGATCGACGCGAAGGTCGCCGGCAACGAGCTCACCCTGGCCGAGGAGGCCCCCGAGCCCACCGCCGCGGCCGATCTGATGGAGGTACTGCGCCGCAGCGTCGAGGCGGCCCGCTCCCGACGGGGTGAGCAAGCCCCGGCGAAGAAGGCCACGGCCAAGAAGAAAGCGGCGCCCGCGAAGAAGGCGGCGCCCAAGAAGAAGACGGCGGCGAAGAAGAAGGCGGCGTAACGCGTCCGGTACCTTGGTCGCGTGACGGACGCCGATATCCGGCTGGGCATCGACTTCGGCACGTCCAGCACCGTGGCGGTGCTCGCGCTGCCCGGCCGGGAGCCGCGGCCGCTGCTGTTCGACGGGTCGCCGCTGCTGCCGTCCGCGGTCGGGGTCGACCCCACCGGGCGGCTGGTCGTCGGCCGGGACGCGCTGCACGCCGCGGTCGGAGCGCCCGGGTCGGTGGAGCGCTATCCGAAGCGGTGCGTCGACGACGGGACCGTGCTGCTCGGCGACGCCGAATGCACCGTGCCCGCGCTGTTCGGGGCGGTGCTCGGGCGCGTGCTCGACGAGGCGACCCGGGCGGCCGGAGCCGCGCCCGGGGACGTCGTCATCACGCATCCGGCGGCGTGGGGCGGCGAGCGCCGGGCCGTGCTGCGACAGGCCATTGCCCCGGCATCGGTACGGCTCATCAGTGAACCCGTCGCCGCCGCGCACCATCTGGTGGCGGTCGCGGCCGATCGGCTCCCGGACGGCGGGACGGCGCTCGTGTACGACTTCGGCGCCGGCACCTTCGACGCGACGGTCGTGCGGCGCTCCGGCGACGGCTTCGCGGTCCTCGCCACGCAGGGGCGGCCCGACTCCGGCGGCCTCGACATCGACGCGGCGATCGTCGCGCACGTCGCCGCGGCGGTGCCGGACGCGGCGGCGTGGGCCAGGCTCAACGAGCCCGCGACGCCGGCCGACCGGCGGGCGCGGGCGCAGCTGTGGGAGAACGTGCGCACGGGCAAGGAGTCGCTGACCCGGGCCGGGAGCACGCTGATCCATGTGCCGGTGCTCGATGTGGAGGTACCACTGGGGCGGGAGGCGCTCGATGCGCTCGCCGCGCCCATCCTCGCCCGGTGCACCGACACGGCCCGGGCCGTCCTCACCAACGCGGGCGTCGAGCCCTCCGCCGGGCTGGTGATCCTGCTGGTCGGCGGGGCCAGCCGGATGCCGGCCGTGGCCGCGACCCTGCACCGCGAGTTCGGCACCGAGCCGCTCAACCTCGACCAGCCGGAGCTCGCCGTGGCCGAGGGCAGCCTGCGGGCCGGCGACGCCGCGGTCGACGCCGCCGACGACAGCAGCGACTGGCCGCGCGTCGAGCCCCTCCCGGCCCTGGCCCCGGCCCGCCCGCGCCGCACCCGCCTGCTGCTGGCCGCCGGCGCCGGCCTGGCCGTCGCGGCCGCGATCACCGCCGTCGCCCTGGCCGACGGCCCGTCGAAGCCGGGCGCCCTGGCCCCGTCGGCGTCCGCGTCCTCCGCCTCGCCGGAGCCGTCGGCCGCGCCGCCCCGCACCTATCCCGCGGGCGTCGACCCGTGCCTGCTGGGCCGGTGGCGCTCGGTCGCGCACCGCAACTACGGCACCATCGACGGCAAGAAGGTCCAGTACACCGGCCCCGGCGGCGTGGTCGCCGAGTTCCGCGAGGACGGCACCGTCATCAACGACTACGACCCGTCCGCCCCGGACACGGCCAACGTCGGCGGCGTCATCTGGGAGGCGAAGTTCCGCGGCCAGACGACGTCGCACTACTTCGCGGCCAACGGCGAGATCCAGGCGACGATCACCTCGACCAACGTCCGCTACACCTTGAACCGCAACGGCAAGCTCAACAACGAGGCGGCGTCGATCTTCAACCTGGAGACGGAGAAGTACACGTGCACCGCCACCCGCCTGATCGAGACCAGTTCGCTGGGTGAGTGGTCGGCGGACTCGGAGCGGATCGCCTGAATGTTTCACATCGTCCGGCTCCGAAAGGTTTTCGGGGCCGCGCATTCTTTGTGTTCCGTCTTAAGTCTTGGCACAACTCGTCACAAGCATTGACTCACGACAATGCGGGCCCGCAGGGTTACGAAAAGGTTTTCGTAACTACGGAAGGAGCCCGACGCAATGCCCAGATCCGTTCCGCCCCGGATCATCGTCGCCGCCGTCGCCACGCTCGGCCTCGTCGTCGCCGGGGTGTCCGCCGGCACGGCGTTCGCCGGGGACCGCACCAGCCAGACCGCGGACCTGACCGCGGTGCCGGCGAACGACGCCGCGAAGGGGCTCGTCTACAACGGGCTGCAGCGCGGCAAGCCGGGCGGGCCCTGCGCCGCCGGCCTGCTCGAGGTCAAGGGCACCAGCCCGGTCATGTGCACACACGGACCGGACGCGCCCCCGGCCGGTCTGTCGGTCAAGGACAGCGTGCCGGCCCTGGTGCAGACCTACTCCGCGGCGCCCGCGCCGGCGCTGGCCGTCTGCGAGGGCGACGGTACCAGCGGCAAGCGGGTCGAGGTGCTGTACATCCACGGCTCCTCCAGCCGCTACTCGCAGTACCTGGAGACGTTCCGCAGCCTCGCCGAGGGTGTCGACACGATCTTCAACGAGAGCGCCAAGGAGACCGGCGGGGAGCGGCACGTCCGGTATGTCACCGAGACCGTCAACGGCGCTTGCCGGCCGGTCGTGCGGGACGTGCAGATCGCCGACTCGGCGCTCAACGCCAACGACTGGGCGCCGCTGCTCAACGCGGTCAAGGCGGCCGGCTACACCCGCACGGACCGCAAGTACCTGCAGTTCGTCGACGCCAACGTCTACTGCGGCATCGGCGGCCTCGCGGGTGACACGAAGAAGAGCGACGCCAACCGGTCCAACGTCGGACCCGAGTATGCCCGGGCCGACAACGGCTGCTGGACCGCCGGTGTCGCCGCGCACGAGCTCGGGCACACGCTGGGTGCGGTCAACAACAACGCGCCCAACGCGTCCGGCTTCGGCCACTGCACCGACGAGTGGGACGTCATGTGCTACAAGGACGACCCCAGTGTCACGGTCCGCACGGTCTGCACCGCCCAGTCGCACGACAACCGGCTCGACTGCAACCACGACGACTACTACAGCACCAACCCGGCGGCCGGCTCCTACCTGTCGCAGTACTACAACGTCGCCGACAACCTGTTCCTGATCAAGGGTACCGGCGGTGGCGGCAACCCGACCGACGGCAACCTGGCGCTGACCGCCACACCGTCGGCCTCGTACACCTCGTCGTGGGAGTCGGTGAACGCGATCAACGACGGCATCGACCCGTCGTCGTCGAACGACACCGTCAACCCGCGCTGGGGCACGTGGCCCAACAGCGGCCAGCAGTGGGCCGAGCTCCAATGGTCAAGTGCGCAAACCTTGAAGCGCGCGCAGGTGTACCTGTTCGACGACAACCAGGGCATCGACGTGCCCAGTTCGTGGAAGCTGCAGTACTGGAACGGCAGCGCCTACGTCGACGTGCCGGGGGCCAGCGGCTACCCGGTCACCGCCAACGCGTATATCACGGTCACGTTCACGCAGGTGAGCACCCAGCGCCTGCGGGTGCTGCTGCAGTCCAACGGCACCAACTCGGTCGGCCTGCTCGAGGTGAAGGCCTTCGCGAGCTGACGCCCCGGCGGCGGTGCCCGGCGTCGCGACAGCGCCGGGCACCGCCGTGGTGGTGGCAACGCATGAAACGCCCTCCGCCGGGGTAGTGGCGCCGGAAAGGGGAGGCGCCATGATCTTCGCGAACCGCACGGAGGCCGGCCGGGCGCTCGCGGAGCGGCTGGTGCGGCAGGGACTCGGCGCCGGCGGGCTCGTGCTGGCGCTGCCCCGCGGCGGGGTGCCGGTCGCGGTGCCCGTGGCCGAGCGGCTCGGTGCCGAGCTGGACATCGTCCTGGTCCGCAAGATCGGCGCGCCCCGGCACCCGGAGTTCGGTGTCGGCGCCATCGCCGAGGACGGGCCGCCGGTCTTCGACGACGCCGCGCTGCGCTACCTCCGGCTGACCCCGGACGACCTGGCCCCGATCGTGGCCGCCGAGCGGGCCGAGCTGGCGCGGCGGGTGGGGCGGTACCGGCGCGACCGCCCGGCGCCGGCGGTGACCGGCCGGCGCGTCGTGCTCGTCGACGACGGCCTGGCCACCGGCGTCACCGCCCACGCGGCCGTGCGCTGGCTGGCCGCCCAGAGCCCCGAGTGCCTGGTCGTGGCCGTGCCGGTCGGCTCGCAGGAGGCCCGGGCCCGGCTGGCCGCGGCGGCCGGCACGGTCGTGTGCCTGCACGCGCCCGCGCAGTTCTCCGCCGTCGGGCAGTGGTACGACGACTTCGCCCAGCTCACCGACGTCGACGTGGACACCGCCCTGCGCCGGCCGCGGGGGGCCCAGGCACACTAGGGCCATGAGTCTGGAGCCGAAAGTCGGCACGGTTGGCCTGGTGCTGCACCCGACGAAGCCCGTCGCCGGCTCCGTCGAGACGATCCTCACCGCCGTCAAGGGCAAGGGCCATCCGGTCCGGGTCCTGGCCCGGGCGAGCGACCGGGACCGGCTGCCGGACGCGGTCGAGACGGTGCCGGACGACCGGTTCGCGGACGAGGTCGACGGGATCGTCGCCCTCGGCGGGGACGGGACGATGCTCGGCGCGATGCGGCTCATGGCCGACCGGCCGGTGCCGATCCTCGGCGTCAACCACGGCAACCTCGGCTTCCTCGCCGAGATCTCCCCGCCCGAGCTGCCCGCCGCCCTGGCCCGGCTGGCGACCGGCGAGTTCACGATCGAGCGGCACGCCGGCCTCGACGTGCGCGCCGGCGGGGCCGCGCTCGTCACCCGGTTCGGCTTCAACGACCTGGTCCTGGCCCGGGCGTCACGCACCGGCGCGGTGTCGGTCGACCTGTCCGTCAACGACGTGCGCTACGGCTACTACCGGGCCGACGCCGTCGTCGTGGCGACCCCGACCGGCTCGACGGCGTACAACTACGCGGCCGGCGGGCCGGTGCTGTCGCCGTCCTCGGACACCGTCGTCGTCACGCCCGTCGCCCCGATGTCCGGCATCAGCCGCGCCGTCGTCCTCGGGGCCGGGGACCGGGTCACCCTGACGGTGGCGCCGGACAGTTCGCCACTGGCGGTGGATGTCGACGGTACCCCCAGTGGCACCCTCACCCCCGGCGACGCCATCACGGCCACGCTGCGCCGCGACGCCGCCCAGATCGTCCGGCTGTCCGCGACCGACCACGCCAGCCGCAGCCGCATCAAGCTCAGTCTCCTCGACCTGCCGCTGCGCCCCGATCAGCTGCTCGAGCTGATCCCGCCGGAGCTGCGCGACCGCGCCGACGCCCTGACCCGCCGGGCCGGGGACTGATCCGCCGCCGGCCGACCCGCCGCCCGCTGATACATCGTGCGCGGTAACGGACAGTGTCCGCTTGGCGACCACCGCCGGCCGACGCGTAGCCGAAGATCGTGTCCGTGCCTCACCATCACGCCATCGTTCTCGGCGCGAGCATCGCGGGCCTGACGGCCGCCGCCGCGCTGCACGACATATGCGACCGCGTCACCGTCTTCGACCGCGACACCCTGCCCGACGGGCCGGGGCACCGCCGCGGCGTGCCCCAGTCCGAGCACGCCCACGGCCTGCTCGCCCGGGGCCGGGCCGTCATCGAGGAGCTCTTCCCCGGCATCGTCACCGAGCTCGCGGCGGCCGGGGCCGTCCCGCTCGACATCCAGCGCGACTTCCTGTGGGTCTTCGGCGACCGGGCCGTTCCCCGGGTCGAGTCGGGCCTGGCCGGCCTGTCACTCAGCCGCCCCCTGCTGGAGTCCGCGCTGCGCCGCCGGGTCGCGGCGCTGCCCGGCGTCACGATCATCGACGGCCACGAGGCCACCGGGCTGTCCTTCGACGGCACCCGGGTGACGGGGGCGACGGTCCGGCCCGTCGCCGGGGGCGCCGGGCAGGAGGTCGGCGCCGACCTGGTCGTCGACGCCACCGGGCGCGGCAACCGCGGTCCGGCGTGGCTCGCCGAGCTGGGCTTCGAGCGCCCGCGGGAAGAGCGCATCGACAGCGGTACCGTCTATGTCTCCCGCGATTATCGACGGGTCCCCGGCGAGCAGGATTTCGCGGGCATCCTGAGCTCGCCCGGCGGCGCGGCCCGGCCCTACGGCGGCGTCGTCATCGGCGTCGACGGGGACCGGTGGATGGTCACCCTCCTCGGTGTCGGCGCCGACCAGGCCCCGCCGACCGACCCCGACGGCTACCGGGACTTCGCGGCCAAGTTCCCCGACCCGCGCTTCCACCGGCTCCTGTGCGACGCGGAGCCGCTCGGCGACCCGATGCGGCTGCGGCTGCCCGCCAGCGTCCGGCGGCGCTACGAGCGGCTGACCCGGCTCCCGGAGCGGTTCGTGTCGGTCGGGGACGCGGTGTGCAGCTTCAACCCGGCCTACGCGCAGGGCATGACCGTCGCCGTCGCCCAGGCCCGGGAGCTGGGCCTCGTCGCCCGGGACGGCCTGGACGGGCTGCCGCGGCGATACTACGCGCGGGCGGCCCGGATCATCGACGTGCCGTGGGACATGTCGGCCGGCGGTGACCTGGCCTACCCGCACGTCGAGGGCCCGCGGACCCGCCGCACCGAGTTCCTCAACGCCTACGTGGCCCGGGTCCAGGCCGCGAGCGGCCACGACGCGGTGGTGGGCCGGCGGTTCCTGGAGGTCACGAACCTGATGCGTCCGCCGCAGTCGCTGATGGCCCCGCCGATCCTGGCCCGCGTGCTGCGGGGGTCCCGTCAGCGGGTCAGCCAGAAGACGATCACCAGCACGACCAGCACCGTGAAGGCGATGACCCACCAGTAGGAGCGGCGGCGCCGGCGCGGCCGGAGGACCCGCATCTCCCGCGTCGGCGTGTCCACCGGCGCCGGCATGTCGACCGGCGCCGGGATGTGCTCGGCGGCCGGCGGCGGGGCCGGTGCCGGGATCGCCGCCCGGGCGACGACCGTGGCCGGCGGTGGGACCGGGTCCGGCTTCGGCGTCTCCGCGGCCGGGCCCGCGGCCTGGGCCCGGGCGATCAGGCGGGCCGTGCGCCGGCTCGCGTCCCGGAACCGCTCCAGCTCCTTCGCGCTCAGCTTCCGCCCGGCGATGATCCCGCAGGCCTCGGCCACGGCGGCGACGAGCACGGGGTTGCCGATCAGCTCCCGGTGGCCGGTGAAGAGCGCCGCGATCATGTTGCGGTCCACCGTCAGACCCGGTGCGAGTCGCCGGGACCGGATGACCTCCGCGAGGTACCGACGCGTGCTTTTGCTCTGGCGTTTCGGCCGCCGGCCGCGGGGCCGTTTGCGGCTGCGCTCCTCGGCCCGGACGACCGCCGCCGTCAGCGCCGCGATGAGCGACTCGACGGCGTCGTCGGCCTCCTGCCACCGGCGCGTCACCGCATCCGTCAACGCCGCTGTCCTCCCACCCCTGTCCATGCTCCGGCTGTACCCAGTCGCCGGGCGGGTCAAATCTATTCGAACCCGCGCAGGAGGCCGGGGGCGGCCTCGGACCACGGGATCTCGGTGCTGTCGCGGCGCAGGATCCACCGGGCCAGGGCCTCGACCAGCCACGGCCCACCGGCCTGCTCGCGCTCGTAGCCGAGCAGCCGCCCCCACGGCCGCCGGACGGCCACGACGGCGACGATCCGGTCGCCGTCGACGACGAGATCCGCGACCCGGCCCAGGTCCCGGCCGTCGGCACCGGTCACGGGCCGGCCGAGCAGGTCACTGGCGCGCAGGCCGGTCGGGGCGGGTTCAGTTGCCGGCACGGTGGGCTCCCGGGATGTGCTCGATGACGTGCTCGCGCAGCCACTCCTCGAGGGCCGGCTCGGTGAGCAGCTCGCGGCGCACGGTGAGCCGGACCGCGCTGCCGCTCTCGACGGGATGCTCACGCTCGGCGACGATGTCCCACGGGATGCGCAGCGGGTCCGGGTTCGCGGCCGGATGCAGCCGCCCGGCGACGCCGGAGATCCAGCGCCCGAGCCGCCCGCCCAGCCGCCGCCCCAGCGCCTGCGGCCCGACCAGCAGCGCCGTGATCCGCGGCACCCGTTCGCCGTGCTCGCCGACGTCGACGGTGAGCTCGACGTCGTCGACCTTGCCGACCGCCTCGCCGGCCAGGTCGACGATCTGCCGGTCGAGCAGGTCGAACCCGATGAGGATCGACATCCTCAGCCTCCCATGCCGGTCATGACGAGCAGCGGGATCGCGGCCACGGCGGTGACCACGATGATCACGAGGTAGATGAGGCCGAGCGTGTTCGACAGCCGCCCGTTGACGCGGTCGCCGAGGTAATCCCGGTCGTTGGCGACCACCAGGATCGGCAGATACGTCAGGGGCAGGACGACGGCGCTGAAGATGAGGGTGTACTCGGTCAGCTGCACCGGGTCCACCATCGTCGCCAGGGCGGCCACCCCGATGAGCACGCTGACCAGCACCACCGTGTGGAACCGGGCGGCCCGGGCCGGGGCCAGGCGCTTGCCCCACGCCCAGCCGAAGTACTGCGCGACGGTGTACCCGGCCGACAGCCCCGTCTCCATCGCCGCCCCGAACGTGGCCGCGAAGAACCCGAGGATCGCCACCGCCAGCCCGAGCTTGCCCAGCGCGAGCACGACCGGCAGCGCCGACTGCCCGAGCGTGTCCAGGCGCATGCCGAGGGGGTGGTAGACGACCGCGGCCGTCGCCATCAACGTCAGCGACAGGATGCCGCCGAGCGGGAAGCCGATGAACACGTTGGCCTTGTTGATGGTCAGATCCTTGGCCGTCCAGGGCTCCTCGACCCCGCCGGAGGAGAAGAAGAACACCTCGTAGGGCGTCAGCGCGGCCCCGAACAGGGCCACGGCCTGAAACGAGTAGGTGCCCCAGTTCTCGTCGCCGGCCGGGCCCGGGTGCGCGGCCTGGTGCCATAACTCCGACCACGGCGGGTCGAGCTTGAGCAGGGCCACGACGAACACGACCAGGGTCAGCCCGAGCAGGCCGAAGACCCGCTCGATCGTCTCGAACTTCGTCCGCCACAGCACGACCCAGGCCACGAACCCGACGACCGGCACGAACAGCAGGTAGTTGACGCTCGTCGCCAGCTCCAGGGCGAGGGCGACCCCGCCGAGCTCGGCCCCGAGGGTCAGCACGGTCACCAGGTAGGAGCCGACCAGGTTGACCAGGCCCACCCGCGGCCCGAGGCGCTCGCGGACCAGGTCGAACACCGGGCGCCCGGACACGGCGGCGACCCGGCCGGCCATCTCGGCGTACACGCAGATGCCGATGACCCCGACGACCACGATCCAGGCCAGGGACATCCCGAAGCGGGCGCCGGCCTGCGAGTTCGCGACGATGTCGCCGATGTCGACGAACCCGCCGATCGCGGTCAGGATGCCCAGGGTGATCGCGAACGCCTTCTTCATCCGTTGCTCGCCTTGAACGCGTCGAGCCGCTCGGCGAGGGCGCGCATGCCGTCGGTGCGGGCCGGGTCGGCGGCGGCGTCCCCGAGCCGCGCCACGGCCTCGCTCAGCATCGGCAGGAGCTGGTCCCGCAGCGCGGTGGCGGCGGCGTCGGGCGGGGGCAGTTCGGCGAAGTCACCGACCGCGGTGCCGAGGCTCTTCGCGCCGGCGTCGAGCTGCACCGACGCGTAGGGCCCGGGCGCCTTGCCGTCGCGCACCGCCCCGCCGGTCAGGTCCGCGGTCAGCAGCGCGTCGTGCGCGGTCTGCGCGGTGGTGACGGCCGCCACCCGGAAGTCGTGGAAGTCCGGCGGGCGCACCGAGCAGTACCCGAGCAGGCCGCACACCACAACCAGTACCCCGGCCAATGTGGCGGCCATGATCCGAGGTCGCATGCCAGCGTCGTTACCCCACGTGACCGGGGGCCGAAACGTCGTGCGATCCTCAGGCGGCCGCCCGGACCGCCGCCGCCAGTTCGTCCCACAGCGCCGGGGCGGCGCCGATCGTGAGCTCGGTGGTGAACCGCGCCCCGCGGCCCGCGAGCACCACTCCGGCCTCGCGGGCGATCAGCGCACCGGCCGCGATGTCCCACAGGTTCGTGTCGAGCGCGAGCCCGCCGTCGAGCCGCCCCGCCGCCTGATACACCAGGTTCAGCGCCGCGGGCACCCGCCGGATGTCACCCGACACCGGCAGCAGCTCCCGGATGACCTGGCCGGCCCGGGCCTTCGTGGCCGGGTTGGGCTGGAAGCTGACGCCGATGAGGGCCTCGGCCAGGGCGGCCCCACCGGACACGGCGAGGCCGTCCCCGTTGAGCTCGGCCCCGCCGCCGTCGACGGCGCTGAACGTCTCGCCCGCCACCGGCTCGTGCACGACCGCGGCCCGGGCCTCGTCCCCTTCGTACAGCGCGATGCAGACGGACCACGGGCCGGTACGGCTGATGTAGTTGCGGGTCCCGTCGAGCGGGTCGACGACCCACTTCCAGCCGGAGGTGCCGTCGCCGCCCTGCCCCTCCTCGGCCTGCACGGCATCGTCGGGCCAGACCGCCCGGATCCCCTCGACGATGAGCCGCTCACTGGCGATGTCGACGTCGGACACGACATCGTTGGCGTGCGCCTTGGGCGCACCGACCCGCAACGTGTCCCGCCGCTCCAGCTGCAGCCGCCCGGCCCGAACCGCCAGCTCCGCCGCCAGCTTCCGAGCCGCCCGAAGATCCCGATCCATGCGGCTCACGCTACAGTCCGACGTCGGGACGGAGGGAGCGAGCACCGATGAGCGGCGAAGATCGCATCGAACGGGCCAGAACGCTCTATGAACAGGCCGTGTACGGCGGCGACGCCGGCGCGCTGGCCGACGCCGAACGCGACCTGGACGCGGTGGAGGCCGACACCGCGCTGGCCCGCGGCCGGATCCTGCACGCCCGGTTCCTCGACGAACGCGCCCGCAGCGGCTCGTCACCCGCCGAGGACCCGGCCGAGCTGCCGTTGTTCGAGCGCGCGAGCGAGCTGTACCAGGCGCTGGGCGATCCGCGCGGCGAGGCTGAGGCGCTGTTCTGGATCGGCTGCCTGTATCAGGTGATCCGGCGCGACAACGAGACCGCGGTCCCGCTCCTGGAGCGGTCCCGCCGGCTGGCGGCGCGGTCCGGCGACCGGCCGACCGAGGCCGAGGCCCTTCGACACCTGGGCATCGCCGCGCACATGGCCGGGCGGCTGGACGAGGCGCGCGAGCGGCTGGAGGAGTCGTCCCGGCTGCGCCGGGAGCTGGGCGCACTGCCGGGCGTGGCCGCCAACCTGGTCGGCCTGGCCTACATCGCCGCCGCCCAGGACCGCCACGCCGACGCGCGCGCGGCCCTCGACGAGGCGCACGCCATCGCCCGAGCGCACGGCGCCCACGCCGTCGTGCGGCAGATCGAGCAGGCCAGAACCGAGATCTAGGCCCGCGATACTGGAGCCGGCCGACCCGGGCGGGCGGGCCGGAACCCCGTCCAGGCGATGACCGCGCCGGTCAGGGCGAACGCGGCCAGCGCGAACAGGGCGACCGGAAACGATCGGCCGGTGGCAATCGACGCGAACACCGCCACCCCCAGCGCGATGCCCAGCTGCAGCGAGGTCTGACGGACGCCGCCGGCCAGCCCCTGGTCGGTGTCGCGCACGCCCGCGACCGCGCCGATGGTGGCGCTGACCGTGGTCATCAGTAAGCACATGCCCATCAGCACGATCGGGGCGGCCAGCAGCCAGTAGCTCCGGTGCGGGCGCAAGGCCAGGGCGAGGGCGGCGATGCTGAGGGCGCCGAGCCCGGTCGCCGCGGTCATCGTCGCGCGGACGCCGAAGCGGGTGACCAGGCGGCCCGCGAACCGGCCCAGCAGGACGTTGGCCACGCCGGTCGGGGCGACCGCGAGACCGGCCTGGGTCGGGGTGTAGTGCAGGACCCCCTGCAGGTAGAGGGTCAGTAACAGGTAGCCGGCGCCGTTCATCGCGCCGCCGACCAGGGTGACCGCGTTGGCCGCCCGGACCGTGCGGGCGCGGAAGAAGTCCAGCCGCACCAGCGGCTCCGCGGCCCGGTTCTCGGCCAGCGCGAACGCGGCCAGCAGGAGCAGGCCGGCGGCCAGGGTCAGCAGGAACCGCGCCGAGGTCCAGCCGTGGGTGGCGCCCTGGCCCGGCGCGACCACGACGACCGCTACGGCCGCGGTCACCAGGACGGCCCCGAGCACGTCCACGCGGCCGCGGCGGCCCGGTACCGGCGTGATGTACCGCGGCACCAGGACGGCCGCGACCGAGCCGATCGGGACCGCGGCGTAGAAGACGCTCGGCCAGCCCAGCCACGCGGTGAGGGGGCCGCTGAGCACGAGACCGCCGACGAAGCCGAGCACGGTGGCGACGCCGAACGTGCTCATCGCCCGGTTGCGCGCGGGCCCCTCGGGGAACGCGGTGGCCAGCAGCGCGAGGCCGGTCGGGGCGATGACGGCGGCCGCGAGGCCCTGCAGCGCCCGGGCCGCGATGAGCATCGCCGGGGTGACGGCCAGGCCGCACAGCAGCGACGTGACCGCGAACGCGGCCAGGCCGAGCTGGAACGCGCGGCGGCGCCCGGCCCGGTCACCGACGCGGCCGCCGAGGATCAGGACGCCGGCGAACGCCACGTTGTAGGCGGTCACCACGCCCTGCACGCCGACCGGGCCGAAGTGCAGGGAGCGCTGGATGTCCGGCAGTGCGACCGTGACGATCGACGAGTCGAGGATGATGAGGAATTGCGCGCAGACAATGAGCAGCAAAGGCATTGTGCTCTTGCTACCGGGCCCGCGGAACAAAGGCTGGCGGGTATCGGACCGGCAATTCGAACCGGAACGTGGCGCGGGGCAGTTTGGCCGGGCGGCGGGCGGGTAGCCGCCAACGACATGGGCGAGATTACGGCTGAGGTACTGGTCTCCCGGCTGGCCGAATGGGGCGTCGACACCGTGTTCGGGCTGCCCGGCGACGGCATCAACGGCATCATGGAAGGGCTGCGCCGCAATCGGGACAAGATTCGGTTCGTCCTCGTGCACCACGAGGAGGCGGCCGCGTTCATGGCGACCGCCTACGCGAAGGTGACCGGCCGGATCGGGGTCTGCCTGGCCACGTCCGGGCCGGGCGGGATTCACCTGGCCAACGGGCTCTACGACGCGAAGCTCGACCACGCGCCCGTGCTGGCCATCACCGGGCTGCAGGAGTCGAGTGTCCTGGGCACCGCCTACCAGCAGGAAGTGAACCTCGACCGGCTCTTCGAGGACGTCAGCGAGTACAACCAGATCATCATGAACCCGGCCCAGCTGCCGGCGCTCGTCGATGTCGCGATCCGCACCGCCTACGCCCGCCGCGGCGTCGCGCACCTGACGATCCCGAACGACATCCAGGTCGCGCCGGCCGGCAAGGACCCGTATCAGACGGTCGCGCCGGTCGTGGCGCCGACGACCGCGCCGATCTATCTCGCGCCCGCCGTCCGGCCCCGCGACGAGGACCTGCGGGTGGCCGCCGGTGTGCTCAACGCGGCCGGGAAGGTCGCGATCCTGGCCGGGTTCGGCGCGCGCGGGGCCGGGGCCCTGATCGAGCGGGTCGCGGACACCCTCGGCGCGCCGATCGTCAAGACCCTGTCGGGCAAGATGGTCGTGCCCGACGACTCGCCGTACGTCACCGGCGGCCTCGGGCTGCTCGGCACCAAGCCGAGCGAGGAGCTCATGGAGGACTGCGACGCGCTGCTGATGCTCGGGACGAACTTCCCCTACACCAAGTTCCTGCCGAAGCCCGGCGCGGCCAAGGTCGTCCAGGTCGAGATCGAACCCAGCCGGGCCGGCACCCGCATCGCGACGGACGTGCCGCTGGTCGGCGACGTCGCGGCCACCCTGGAGGCACTCCTGCCACTGCTGGAACGCAAGGACCAGAAGCATCTGCGGGGGTACCAGGAGAAGGTGCGCGACTGGCGGGAGCGGATGGCGGCCCTGGAGTCGCCGGAGCGTGACCCGATCGCCCCGCAGTACCTCGCGTCCCAGCTCGACGCGCTCGCGACCGACGACGCGATCCTGACCTGCGACTCGGGCACGATCGCGACGTGGGCGGCGCGGCACTGGCAGATCCGGGGCCGCCGCGAGTTCTACCTCTCCGGCACCCTGGCCACGATGGCCCCGGGCCTGCCCTACGCGATCGCGGCCCAGCACGCGCACCCGGGCCGCCAGGTCCTCTCGCTGATCGGCGACGGCGGCTTCGCGATGCTCATGGCCGAGTTCCACACCGCCGTCCGCTACGGCCTGCCGGTGAAGATCGTTGTGAACAACAACAACTCGCTGGGCCAGATCCTGTGGGAGCAGATGGTGCTCGGCTACCCGGAGCACGGCGTGCGCTTCGGCGAGCCGGTGCCGGACTACGCGGCGGTCGCGCGGGCCTGCGGCGGCTTCGGCGTGCACGTGGCCGCGCCCGGCGACCTGCCGGGCGCGCTGCGGGAGGCGTTCGCCCACGACGGGCCGGCCGTGGTCGACGTGGCCGTGGACCCCAACGAGCCGCCGCTGCCGGCCGGCGTCACCTACGAGCAGGCCAAGAAGTTCGCCACGTCGTTCCTCAAGGGCCAGCCCCATCCGGCCGCGATCGCGACGACGCTGTTCAAGGACAAGATCCAACAGCTGAAGGGCTGAAGATGGCCGTGGTACCGCTCGCGTGACGCGGTCGTGCACCGCCCGGCCGATGTCCGCGAAAACGAAGCGGTTGCCCGATTCGCGCACCGGCCGCGTGGCGGTCATTGCCCGGGGGCACGGTTGTCGGGTTCCTGGATGGCATGGACGAGACGCCGGCCGAACGGGTGCGGAGGATTCAGGAACACTGCTCGCAGGCCGTGCGGCGGGCCGAGGACCAGCTCAAGTCGGCCGACCGGCTGCTGGTCCGGGCGGCCGAGGCACAGTCATATGTGGCCGAGGCCAAGTGCTTCGCCGACGAGGCCCTGGAACGGGTCCGGCGGCGGATCGGCCGTCGGGTGTAAACGCCGCGTGTCCCGGGCGGCGGCCCGGGTGGACGAGGTACCGTGCCGAAATGCGGGTGGAGCGCATCGCGATGCACACGCGGGACACAGACGAGGTCACCGATGTGATCCGGAAGATGTACGTCGGGCACCGGCCCCGCTTCGCCGCCCGCCAGGCACCACCGGAGCTGGCCCTCACCTCCGCCACCGCGGGGCCCCTGCGCGCCGACCGGCTCCGCAACTCGTTCCGCTTCGAAGCCGACGGCGACCCGTTCGACTACATCTGCGCCCAGCAGCTCCTGCGCGGCGAGATGACCCTGCGCGCCGGCCGCGACGAGGTCCGCCTCGGCCCCGGCGACGGCTACCTGCAGCCCTTGGGCACGCGGACCCACGCGGCCCTGGCCGAATTCGACGTGGCCCTCGTGTGCCTGCCGGTGGCCCGGGTCGCCGAGGCCGCCGCCACCCGCACCGAACTCGACGCGTGCGACCTGCGCTTCGAGTCGACGACCCCGATCTCGGCGGCGATGGCCCGCTACTGGACGTACGTCCTGGCCTTCGTCCACCGCACCCTCATGGACCGCGATACCCCGGAGCTACCGCCGCTCGTCGCCGACCAGCTCGTCGACACCGCCGCCACCGCACTGCTGACGGTCTTCCCCAACACGACGATGACCACCCACCACGGCCGCCCGCCCACCCCGGTCCGCCCGGCCGCCCTGCGCCGGGCGGTGACGTTCATCGAGGACCACGCCGGCGAGCCGATCACCGTCACCGCGGTCGCCACCGCCGCCGGCATCACCCCGCGCGCTCTCCAGCAGGGCTTCGCCCGCCACCACGCCACCACCCCGATGGCCTACCTGCGCCAGATCCGCCTGGAACGAGCCCACCGCGACCTCCAGTCCGCCGACCCGACCACCGGCGCCACGGTGGCCGCGATCGCCGCCCGCTGGGGCTTCGCCAAGGCCGGCAACTTCGCCACCGTCTACCGCCGCACCTACGGCCGCCCCCCGAGCCACACCCTGCGCACCTGAGCCCGCCCCGGCGGTGTCGGGGGCCGAGGCGGCGACCGTAGCGTGGACGTAGTCCCGACGTCATGATTCACGGGACCATCCAGCGTCAGCGTCAGCGTCGAGGGCCAACCGCACGGCGTCGAGGTCGACCCGGGTGTCCAGCGGCTGCGCCCACAGCACGCCCCGGCCTTGGTCGAGCAGCTCGATGCCGCGGCCGGTCCGGCCCCTGCGCGACGGCACACGCCGCGGCGTCGTTGGCGAGCCCGGCCTCGTTGTGCAGCATCTGTTCCCGGTGTCCAGGTCGCCTGGCGCACCCGTCGACTCGTAGCGGTCCAGCAGCGCCCCGGCCATGCTGGTCAGGCACGTCCCGCGCAGCGGGTGCCCGCCGAGTGCTCAGCCCGGCTCGTGTTCCGGTGCGCGGCGGTCGCGATCACCCGCCGGTCTCTTGCCCCGCCAGCTCGGCGACGACCGGAGCGAGCGCGCCGGCGACGCTTGCTCCGAAGACGAAGTACGTGAACCCCATCTCCTCCCGCCGCCGCAGGATCTCCTCCTTGGCCGCGCCGGGATCGCTCGGCAGGTATGACACCGAGTCTGCCGCTCGAACAGCTTCGATGTCGGTGTCGGGCCCGGCCATGAACGGCGCGACGGCGTCTCCGATGACCGGCACATGCAGCGAGAGCTCCAGCCCGTGCCGGTTGTCGAATGCCCGCACCCGTTGCGCCGTCTGCGTGCGGGTCTCGATGTGCGGCATCACGAAGTTCACGATGTCGGCCAGCTCGGACGCGACCGCGTGTGCCTTGGGTCCGCCGACAGCCATCGCCACCGGCGTGTGCCGCTCGTCCCCATCAAGTTCCCGCAGCGTCGTGATGACCTGCCGGACGAGCTCCGCCCGCTGCCCGGCCGGCACGTCCGGCAATCCCAGCCGGCGCAGCTGATCCGCGATCCCGGGCCGCCCGGTCCCGATGCCCATCTCGAACCGCCCGTCGGTCACCACACTGAGCGAGTGCGCCTCCCAGGCCGTGATGTACGCCGGCCGCACGGGCGCCGCGTAGACCCAGGTCCCCACCCGCGCGCCGGTCAGCGTGGCCGCGGCGGCCAACACCACCGCGGGCGCCGGCTGCCACTCCGGCACGTCGGGCATGAGGATCGTCGAGTAGCCGGTGTCGGCCAGCTCGCGAACCTGATCCCGCCAGGCCCCCATCCCGTTGTCGACGGGCGCGACAACCCCGAACCGCAACGCTGTAGCCATGACGTCCACCTTCCTCAGCGACTTCTTTGACCCACCTACGAACAGCCCCAACCGGATCCGACACGATGGCCCGCCGGATCGGCACGGCAGTGGGGGCGATTTATCCCGGTTTTACCGGCCTATCGATGACATTGGTGGAACGATCGAGGGCGTGAGAACTGCGACGACTGCCATGCCCGACATCTCGCCGGTCGCCGGCGAGCCGATTGCGCGTGCCGATGCCGAGCGGCTCGCCGGCGTGTTGAAGGCCTTCGCCGACCCGGCCCGGCTGCAACTGCTCAGCCTTATCCAGTCCGCTCCGGACGGCGAAGCGTCCGTGAGTGACCTCACCGCGCCGCTCGGTCTGTCCCAGCCGACCGTGAGTCATCACCTGCGGATCCTCACCGAGGCCGGCCTGCTCGAGCGCGAGAAGCGCGGCGTCTGGGCGTACTACAGCCTGGTGCCGTCCGCGATCGCGGCGATCGCCGACCTGTTGACGCCGCCGCGCAAGCGGGCGACGAAGCGGACCCGCTGAACGGCACCGCCGCCGCCGGCGAACGGGCCGAACAACCGCCCGCTCGCCACGCCGCCGGCACCGGCGGCGGGCATCATGCGACCGGCCGCGACATCCCGTAGCCACCTACTCACCGGATCGCCGGGGAGCGCTTCCGGGTGGGCCAAGTCGAGAGCGGCCGCGACATGTCGTGACCCGGTGCTCTGGTGCGTCGTCCATCGCCACGGTGCCGACGCTATAAGTGGGCTGCTCAGATGCGTTTACGACAGACATGTGACAGCGGTGGGGTGACGAAGAGCTATATTGTGCGCCGATCTTCCGATTTCCCCTCCAGCCGAGGTGCTCATGGCCACCGCCACGCTCCGTCGCCGCTTCCGCTACTGGTTCGACAAGACGATGTCCGCGGGGGTGTCGGCGCTCGTCGCGTGGCTCGGGCTGGCCTCCGTCGCGGTCGTCGTCGCCGGTGGGCTGCTGCTGTGGCTGATCGACCGGCGGCCGGCCGACGGGAGCGAGCGCGGGTTCCTCGACTCGGTGTGGCAGGCGGTGCTGCACGCGCTCGACCCCGGTACCGTCGCCGGCGACGGCGGGCACTGGTACTTCGTCGCGGTCGCGTTCCTCATCACCATCGGCGGCATCTTCATCGTCACCGCGTTCATCGGCGTGCTGACCACCGGCCTCGACGCCAAGCTGCAGGAGCTGCGCAAGGGCCGCTCGATCGTCCTGGAGACCGGGCACACCGTCATCCTCGGCTGGTCCGATCAGGTGTTCACGGTCATCGGTGAGCTCGTCGAGGCCAACGGCAACAAGCGCAAGGCCTGCGTCGCCGTCCTGGCCGCGAAGGACAAGGTCGAGATGGAGGACGAGATCCGGGCCAAGGTCGGCGACCTGCGCACCACGGACGTCGTGTGCCGCACCGGCGACCCGCTCGACCCCGACGACATCGCGCTGGTCAACATCGCCGAGGCCCGGTCCGTCGTCATCCTCACCGGCACCGGGAGCGACCGCGACGCGCACCTCGTGAAGATGCTGCTGTCCGTCACGAAGGCGGAGAACCGGTGCACGGTCGTCGGCAGCGTCTCCGACCAGGCGAACCTCCCGGCGGCGCGGCTGGCGGGCGGCCCGGACGCCTACCTCATCGACGCGACGACGGTCGCGGCCCGCCTGATCGTGCAGACCTGCCTGCAGTCCGGGCTCTCCGTCGTCTACACGGACCTGCTGGACTTCGGCGGCGACGAGATCTACGTGCGGCGTGAGACAAGCCTGACCGGGCGGGGGTACTCCACAGCGCTGCACGCGTATCCGACGTCCGCGGTCATCGGCGTGCGCCGCGGCGACGGGACGGTCCTGCTGAACCCGCCGGGCGACTACCGCATCGCCGCCGACGACGACCTCCTGGCCATCTCCGCCGACGACGACACCGTGGTCATGGCCCCGCCCGCGCCGATCCAGCACGAGCTGATCGTCGCCGGCCCGGACCCGGTGGCGGCGCCGAAGCGGGCCCTGATCCTCGGCTGGAACCAGCGGGCGGTCGGCGTCGTCGAGCAGCTCGACCAGTACCTCACGGCCGGCTCGGAGGTCGTCGTCGTGGCCCGGCACCACGAGGTGTCGCTGAGCCTCAAGCGGCTCGCGGCCGACGTGCGCAACCTGTCGCTGTCGCTCATCGAGGACGACAGCGCCGACCGTACCGTGCTGGAGTCCCTGCGCATCAACGGCTTCGACCACGTCATCGCCCTGTGCTACGACGACGTCGACCGGCAGGTGGCCGACTCCCGGACCCTCGTGACCCTGCTGCACCTGCGCGACATGGAGCAGAAGCTCGACGGCAAGTTTTCCATCGTGAGCGAGATGGGTGACGACCGCAACCGCCAGCTCGCCCAGGTCACGCAGGCCGACGACTTCATCGTCAGCGACAAGCTGCTGAGCCTGATGACGACCCAGATCTCGGAGAACCCGCACCTCGCCGACGTGTTCAGCGGCCTGTTCGACGCCGGCGGCAGCGAGATCTACCTCAAGCCGGCCCCGCTGTACGTGCGCACCGGCCAGACGCTCAACTTCCAGACGGTGGTGGAGGCGGCCCGGCTGCGCGGCGAGTCGGCGATCGGCTACCGCCTCGCCGCGCACGCCCAGACCGCCCCGGCCTACGGGATCACGCTGAACCCGGCCAAGGCGGCCACCATGACGTTCGGCCCCGACGACCGGGTGATCGTCGTGGCGGAGCGCTGAACGCCGATCCGCGGGCCGGGGCCGCCGTCGACGCGCACGTCGCTATCCTGCGCGACCGGCGGGCGATGCGGGTCCCGGCCGGCCGAGAGGCGTAGGTTCAGGGCATGGCTGAGCAACCGGTGATCTCGGTGATGCTGATCGTCGCGGACGCGGACGCGGCGGTCGCTTGGTACAAGACCGCGCTCGGCGCCACCGAGCGGTGGAACCTCGGCGGGGTGGCCGGTCTCGACGTCGGCGGGGCCGCCTTCTTCGTGCACGAGGTCAACCCCGCGAACCCGGCCGAGACCAGCCCGGGCCGGGCCGGGGTCACCAGCGCCCGCATCGAGCTGTTCGTCGAGGACCCCGACGCCGTCATCGAGCGCGCGGTCGCGGCCGGTGCCGCCGCCGGCCCGGCGATCGCGGACCACGACGCGCCGTGGGGGACGCACCGCCAGGGCGGCTTCATCGACCCGTTCGGTCATAAGTGGTCGGTCGGAGACCGGTCACCGCTGGGTCCGTTCCCGCGCTGACCGGGGCCGGCCGGCGCGGGCCGCGGCCGTCGGCCAGCGCGAAGACCAGGGCCAGCACGACCAGCAGCAGGCAGATCAGCAGGCCGTGCAGCAGCGCCGTGCGGTGACCGGCGAGGTTGGCGGGTGCGGCGAGCACGACACCGGCGACCGCGGCGACGGAGACCGACGCGGCCAGGCGCTGGGAGAGCTGCAGGACGGCCGCGCTCAGACCGTTGGCGCCCGGCGGGGCGTGGCTGAGGGTCAGGGCCTGGTTGGGCGCGTTGACCAGGCCGCCGGCCGCGCCGGTGAGGAACTGGGTGGTGGCGAGGGCGACGACGATCGCGCCGGCCGGCAGATACGTGACGGCGACGGCCTCGGCCGCGACGCTCACGGCGGCCGCGGCCAGGGCGGCGCTGACGCCGTGGCGGCCGTAGCGGGTGACCATCGCCGTGCTCGCGGTCGAAGCGGCCGCGAAGCCGATCGCGCCCGGGAGCGTGACGGCGGCGACGGCCAGGGCGGAGTAGCCGAGACCGTTCTGCAGGAACAGGGACAGGGCGAGGCCCAGCGCCAGCGTGGCCCCGAAATAACACATGGCGACGAGCGTGCCCAGGACGTACCCCCGCCGCAGTCCGGGGAGCAACACCGCAGTCCGGCCACGGGCCGTGTAATGCCGTTCCCACAGCACGAACAGCGCGCCGGCCGCGACCGCGCCGAGCAGCCACCGCCAGCCGCCGGCCGTCCCCGTCAACGGCAGCACCACGCCGAGGATGGCCAGGCCGAGCAGGGCCAGGCCGGGCAGGTCGAGGTCGGTGTGCCGGCCCGGCCGGCGCACGGCGGGCAGGCGGCGGGCCGCGAGCGGCACCATGACGAGCGCGAACGGCAGGTTGAGCAGCAGCACGATCCGCCAGCCGAGGTCCGGCCCGGTCAGCTCCAGCACCAGCCCGCCGACCGGCGGCCCGAGCGCGGCGGCCAGGCCACCGACGGCGGCGTACGCGGCCAGCGCCCGGGCCCGGTCCCGGCCGGTGAACAGGTCCTGGAACAGCCCGATGATCTGCGGGTTGACGGTGCCCGCGCCGACACCCTGGACCAGCCGGGCCGCCGCGACCAGCCACGCGTCACGCGCGGTGCCGGCGAGCACCGCACCGGCCCCGAACAGCGCCAGTCCGCCCACGAACAGCCACCGCCGCCCGATCAGGTCACCGACCCGGCCGGCGGGGACGAGGGCCAGGCCGAACGCGAGGGAGTACCCGGCGACGATCCATTGCAGCGCGGCCGGGCCCGCCCCGAGCGACGAGCGTAGCGCCGGCACGGCGATGGTGAGCACGGACTGGTCCAGCAGGGTGGTGAAGCCGGCGCCGAGACAGACGGCGAGCACGGCCCGGTGCGCGCGATCCACTACCTGGCCAGCGCGAACCGGCGCGGGGCCGGAAGCCCGGGCCCGGCGAGGTCGGCGAGCAGCTCACCGACGGCGGGCGTGAACTTGAACCCGTGCCCGGAGAACCCGGCCGCCACCACGACCGGCCCGGCCCGATCGATCACGAAGTCGCCGGTCGGGGTGCTGGTGTAGGTGCAGCTGATTCGGGTGTACTGACTGTGCCGCACGCCGGGCAGCCAGCGCTCGACATACCGTTGCAGGCGTTTGTGCTGGAGGGCGTCGAAGGGCGCGGTCGCGTCGGGGTCCCGCTCGGGCCCGGTGGCGTGGAAGCCGACCTTGATGCCCTGCCCCGGTGTGGCCAGGCCATACACGCCGCCGTCGGCCCCGTGGTGGATGAACGCGGGCCACTCGCCGGCGACCGTGGGCGCGAAGTGGGCCGGCTGCTCCTGCGTCACCCGCAGCGGCGGCAGGTCGACCAGCCCGGCCAGGAGCTTCGCCGACCACGCCCCGGCCGCGACGACGACCCGGCGGGCCCGCAACGCCCCCGCGTCCGTGTGCACCTCGACGAGGTCGTCGCCGAGCACCTCGATCCCGCGCACCACCGCGTTGTGGCGCACCTCGGCGCCGTGCGCCCGCGCGGACACCTGCAGCGCCATCACGGACCGGTCGGCGTGCAGCCGCCCCGAGGCCGGGTGGAAGAACACCGGCCCGGCGTCGTCGAACGCCAGCCCCGGCCAGCGCTCGCCCGCCGCCGCGGCGGACAGCAGCTCCCCGGGGACGCCGGCCGCCCGGGTCGCCTGGTCGAGCGCGGTGATGGCGGCCGGGTCACCGTGGTCGACACCGCCGGTGACGGTCAGCAGGACGTGCCCGGTGGCGGCCTCGAGCTCCCGCCACAGCGGCAGCGCGCGCCGGGCCAGGTCGATGTAGACGGGCTCCGGGTACACCAGCCGGAAGATCCGCGAAGCCCCGTGCGAGGCGCCGCGGGTGTGCCCGGGCCCGAACTGCTCCAGCAGCACCACCGCGGCGCCGCGCCGGGCGAGCCGCCAGGCCGCCGCGGACCCCATGGCACCCCCGCCGACCACCACCGCGTCGAGTACACCCTCGTGCGTCATGCCCAAAATCTATCAAACTGATCGGGATAATAGGAGTACGCTCGATCACCTCCCCGCTCGCAGCCACGCCTCGCGGCTCAGCCCGGTCGGCGCTGGCCGTGGGGAGGTCTTGCGGCGCTTTGCGGCGCTTGTGTCGACCGTCCAGGATGGACCGGTGACGGTCGATGGTGAGCGGGTGTTGTGGAGTCACCGCGCCGACGGGCCGGCCGCGCGGCGGGCCTGGGCGCTGCCGGCCGGGGCGGTGCTGCTCGCGGTGGCACTGATCGGGATGGCCGTCGGCGTACACTCGGCCGGTCTTGCGGCGGTGGTCGCCTTCGCGCTGCTCGCCGGGCCCGCACTGCTGCTCTGGCACTTCCTTCGGACGCGCCGCCGGACGATCACCCGCGTGTGGACGGACCCGGCCCGGCCCGGCGTCGTGCTCCTACGCACCGGCGGCACCGTGCGGGCCCTCAACCCGGCCCGGGTCCGCCGGATCCGGCTGGTGCACACATCCGGTGCATACCGCGACGAGCGCCCCGGCGAGCGGATCGAGTGGCACGGCTACTCGCTGACCCGGCTGACCCTGCGCGCCGGTCTGACCTGGTACAGCACCCCGGACCAGGCCCGGTCCGGGACGGCGGGCACCCGGGAGCTGCTCGCGGCGACGTTCCGCAACGCCCGGATCTCCGAACACGATCGGCACGTGAGCTCGCAGGAGTCCGCGGACTAGGACCCGGTGGCGTTTCGGGCGACCGCGACCCCGCCGACCAGCCGGTCGACCGGCGGCTCCGCCCGGCGACACCTAACACCCCGCCGGCGCCTACGTCCCGCCGGGGCCGGGGTGTCGTGCCCGCCGTGACGTTGCCGGGCCGGCGGCGCCACAGGGCGATGTCGTGCGCATCGCTACTGCGGCGGCGTGCATTTGCCGGCCAGGGCCCGGCGCACGGCCGGGTCGACGTCGATGTCGTCGAGGATGTCGAGGGCCTCGGACCAGACGGCGGCGGCTTCGGTGGGGCGGTTGAGCGCGGTGTAGCTGTCGGCGAGATGGTCGAGCAGGTCCACGACGCAGTGCCGGTCGGCGGTGTGGGCGCGGGCGCTGTGCAGGGCCCGGCGATACGAGGCGACGGCCTCGGCGTAGTGGCCCTGGCGGTGCTGCAGGTAGCCGACGCTGTCCCACGTGTTGCACAGGCCGTTGCTGTCGGCGAGGGCTTCGAAGAGGGTCAGCGCGGTGCGGCAGGACGCCTCGGCCCCGGTGTGGTCGCCGAGCCGGGCCTGGGACCAGCCGATCGCGTTGTGGCTGTGGGCCGCGCCGTGCCGGTCGCCGAGGCCCTGGTAGAACGCCAGCGCCCGGCGTCCGTGGTGCAGGGCGGCGGCCGGCTGGTCCTCCCGGTCGTACAGCAGCGTCAGGCCCTTGTGGGTCATGGCCAGCCCCGGCTCGTGGCCGGCGGCCGCGAACCCGGCCAGCGCGGCGGTGAAGCCCCGGTGCGCGGCGGCGAACCGGCCGAGCACCTGGTCGGTGTAGGCGGCCAGGTACTCGGCCTGCGGGCGGGCCAGCGGGTGGTCCAGGCGGCCGGCCGCGGCGACGGCCACGGCGGCGATCGCGGCGAGGTCGTGCCAGCGGCCCCGGCGGCCCAGGTGGTTGAAGAGCGACCAGGACAGCCGGAGGGTGTACTCGTCCAGGCCCTCGGCCGCGGCCAGGTGCACGGCGCCGAGCAGCGCGTCGTCGTGGCCGGCGAACCAGGCCTGGGCGGCGTCGCGGTCGGGGATCGGCTCCAGGGTCGCCCCCGGTGCCGGCGGGGCCGGGGGCAGGCCGATCGGCTCCCGGAACGGTGCCAGCCGGCGGTCGGCGGCGATCGCCGTGTGCAGGTAGTGGTCGAGCACCCGGCGAACCGCGGCGGCCCGGGCGGGGGCCGGTTCGGCCCGGGCCAGGTCGGCGGCGTAGAGGTGGACCAGGTCGTGCAGCACGTACCGGCCGTCGGGGCGCTCGCCGACCAGGCCGACCTGGACCAGGTCGGTCAGCCGGCGCCGGACCGCCGCCGCGGGCTCACCGGCCAGGCTGCTCGCGGCCGGGAGCCCGACCGCGGTGCCGGGGTGCAGCCCGAGCCGGCGGAACAGGCCCGCGGCGGCCGGTTCGAGGGCCGCGACCGACCAGGAGAAGGCGCTGCGGACCCGGCTGGCCGGCTCGCCACCGTCCAGCGCGTCGAGCCGTTCCGGGCCGCCCGCCGCCAGTTCGGCGGCCACCGTCGTCAGGCTCGCGCCGCTGCAGCGGACCCGGGCGGCCACGATGACCAGCGCGAGCGGCAGCCGGGCGCAGGCCGTCACGACGGCGGCGGCCGCGGCCCGTTCGGCCGCGGCCGGCCGCGTCCCGAGCCGCCCGGCCAGCAGCGCCAGTCCGGCCTCGGCCGACGGCAGGCCGAGGTCGAGCGGCTCGGCCCCGTCGTGGGCGACGAGCCCGGTCAGCCGGCGGCGGCTGGTCACCACGGCTGCGCTGCCCGGCCCGGTCGGCAGCAGCGGGCGGACGTGCTCGGCGTCCTGGGCGTTGTCGAGCACGACGAGCAGCCGCCGGCCGCTGGCCACGCTGCGATACAGGGCGGTCTGGCCCTCGATCGTGTCGGGGAGGTACGCCGCGGGCACGCCGAGCGCCTGCAGGAATGTGCGCACCGCCTCCGCGACGTTCATCGCCGCGCCGGCCGGGCCGAAGCCGCGCAGGTCGAGGTACAGCTGGCCGTCCGGGAAACGGTCGGCGGCGGTGTGCGCCCAGTGCACCGCGAGGGCGGTCTTGCCAACGCCGGGGCTGCCGGAGACGGCGATCACGGCCGGTTCGCCCGGTGACGCGAGCGCGTCCAGCCGGGCGAGGTCCGCGGCCCGGCCGCTGAAGCCGGCGATGTCCGGTGGCAGCTGGGCCGGTGCCGGGAGCGCCGCGGCACCCCCGCCGAGGAATGCCTCCCGCTCGGCCCCGGCCAGCGCGAACGCGTCGGCCAGCAGCCGCAGCGACGTGGTGCGCGGCACCCGGCCCTCGCCGGCCTCGAGCCGGCGGATGGTCCGCACGCTCAGCCCGGTCCGGTCGGCCAGCTCCTCCTGGGTCAGCGCCAGCCGGCGCCGATGATGGGCGACCCTCGCTCCGAGCATCCTCCATATATACCAACGTCGAAGTGCCGGCACCGGCCCCGGCGCGGCCCGGAGCGCACGGCGACGCTAGGGCGCGGACGGGCGGCGGGCCAGGAAGGCGCGGGTGAGGCGGGCGAGGCCGTACTCGTAGAGGCCGGCGGCGAGGTTGGCGCCCGCGAGGAAGACCACGGCCTCGTCGGTGCTGACGGCGTCGCTGAGGGCGGCGGTGCCGAAGGCGCCAGCGTAGTACGGCACCTCGGCCGCGACCTGCGTGCCGGCGTAGCCGACCGCCGCCGCCAGCCGCCGTGCGCGGGGGCTGGGCGTGACGCGCCGGGTGAGGTCGTGGGCGGCTTTGGAGATGACATTGGTACTCGTCCCTGTACTCGCCAGCAGGGACCAGTTCGCCCGCAGGTTGGTGCGCAGGCCGAGACCCCAGGCCAGGTAGGTGCCCGCGAGCAGGGTCACCGCCCACGGCCGTCCGACGCCGGCGAGCAGGCCCGACGCGACCAGCGCGACACCGGCGGCCGCGGCCCAGGCGTCCAGCGCGTAGCTCGACACGGCGGTCGCGGCGATGCTGGCCGTCCATCCGCTCATCGGGGGACCAGGGCGCCGGCCTGGCTGTCGGTGAGCCGGCCCGTGCGGTGCAGCCATCGGATCGTGTCGCCGTACGTCTCGATCAGGGAGCGCGGCTCGACGCCGAGCTCGTCGCGGGCGCGGGTGTCGTCGCAGCGGGTCGCGGTACCGATGAACACCACACCTTCATGGTCGGCCGGCAGGTGGAACGGGGTTATGCGCTGCAGGGCCGACATGGTCCAGCTCACGGGCAGCATGGCGGGGGACGGCACGACGAGGCACGGCAGGCGGCGGCCGGTGAGCACGCGCAGCGTGGCGAACATGGTGGCACCGTCGACGAAGTGGCCGGGGACCAGGTAGCGGGCCGGCTTGGCTTGGAGGGTGAAGACGGCGGCGTGCACGTCGGCGACATCACGGACGTCGACGACGTGCAGGCCGCCGCTCGGCCACACCGGGTACCGCCCGCGCAGGATGTCCCGCAGCCGGCGGGCCTGGTCGCCGCAGTGCGGGTCGTCCGGGCCGAGGACGGCGCCGGGCTGCACGATCACCACGGGCGCGCCGGCGCCCTGCAGCTCGCGGGCGACGGCCTCGGACGCGACCTTCGACTGGATGTACGGCCCCCGCGTCCTCGACAGCGCGGAGTCCGGGGTGACCGTGGCCCGCCGCCGCAGGAGCGCGGCCGTGCTGGAGACGTGCACGACCGGGTCGCAGCCGGCGTCGACGGCGGCCCGCAGCACCGTGCGCGCACCGGCGACGTTCGTCCGCGCGATCGCCGGCCGGGCCCGGGCGTCCAGGTCGTACACGGCCGCCGCGTGCAGGACCGCGTCGCACCCGGGCAGCGCGCGGGCGACCGAGCCGGGGTCGGTGACATCGCCGACGACGTGGTCGACCGTCGTGCGCACGCCGAGCGGCTCCAGTGCCGGGCCGATGCGGTCGGGGGAGCGGACGAGGAGCCGGACGTCGTGGCCCGCGGCGACGAGTGCCGCCACGCTGTGCGAGCCCACGAAACCGGTACCCCCGGTGACCAGGATCTTCATGCTGCGAGCATCGGGCCGGGCGGTGCTCACTTGCCAGGTCAAATAGTTGCTAATCGCTGTCCAAACCGGCCCGTGGCGGGGGAGAGTGCAGGTGGAGGTGGCGAGGTGTCGACGTCTCTCGGCGACGTGCTGGAGACCGCGCGGCGGCAACGGTTCGTGGGTCGCCGGGCCGAGCTGGCCGGGTTCGACGCGGCCGTGGCCGGGCGTTCGGCGCGGCGGGTGCTGTTCGTGCACGGTCAGGGCGGCATCGGCAAGACCACGCTGCTGGCCGAGTTCGGCGCCCGGGCGCGCGCGGCCGGCCGGGCCGTGGTCCAGGTCGACGGGCGCGACGTCGACCCGGCCCCGGACGGGCTGCGAACGGCCGCCGGATGGCCGCTGCCCTCCGGTGCGGTCCTGCTCGTGGACGGCTACGAGCAACTCACCCCGATCGACGGGTGGCTGCGCGAGCAGTTCCTGCCCGGCTTGAGCGCCGACACCGTGGTCGTCCTGGCCGGCCGGGAGCCGCCGGCCGCGCCGTGGCGCTGCGACACCGGGTGGCAAGAGCTGCTGCGGGTGTACCGCCTGGACGTCTTCGGCCCCGACGAGACCGCGCAGCTGCTGGCGCAGGCCGGTGTCGAGGCATCCGTGCGGCCGCACCTGACCGCGCTCGGCGCCGGGCATCCGCTGACCATGGCGCTGCTGGCCGACCTGGCCGTCCGCGGGCAGGTGCCCGATACACTCGCCGACGCGCCGGACCTGATCTCGACCCTGGTGGAGTCGTTCGTCGGCGAGGTCGCGACCCAGCCCCGGCTGACCGGCCTGGCCACCTGCGCGATCGCCTGGTCGACGACCGAGGAGCTGCTCGCCCGGACGGTCGGCGCCGACGCCCCGGCGGTGTGGCAGTGGCTGGCCCGGCTCCCGTTCGTCACCAGCGGCCCCGGCGGGCTGGCCGTCCACGACCTGGCCCGCGACGTGCTCAACGCCGAGTTCCGGCGCCGCGTCCCGGAGCAGCACCGGGCTCACGAGCGTCTCGTCTTCGACCACACGGTCGCCGCCCTGCGCACCGCCGATGGCCGGCACCGCCAGCCCGAGGCGCGCCAGCTGCTGTTCATCCACCGTCATGGGCCGTTCGGCGGCGTGATCGCGGCGTTGCGGACCAAAGGCTCAGCGGCGGTGGTACCGGCCCGCCCCGACGAGCACGAGCAGGTCTGCGCCACCATCGACCGGTTCGAGGGACCCGCCAGCGCCGAGCTCGCCCGCGCCTGGCTGTCCGAGCAGCCCGAGCGGCTGTCGGTGGTGCGCACCGGCGACCGCGTGGCCGGCTTCGCCCACCAAGTGCTGTGCCCGAGCGGCTCGCCCCTCGAGGACCGCGACCCGGTCGTCCGCGCCGTGCTCGACCACGTCGCGCGGGCGGCCCCGATCCGCCCCGGCGAACAGGTGCTGATCAACCGCTTCGCCGCCGGGGCCCGCGAACACCAGCGCGACCCCTACATGGTGGTCGCGGGCCCGGTGTCGAGCCTCATCGAGTGGCTCACCCGCCCGCTGGCGTGGTCGTTCGTGGTCGTGGTCGATGCGGCGTTCTGGGCGCCGAAGTTCGACTACCTCGCCTTCGCGCCCCTGGTCCGCGTCGAGGTCGGTGGTCTGCCGCACGTCGCGTTCGGCATCGACTGGCGCCGCCTGCCGGTCGGCGCCTGGCTGGACCTGATGTACGAGCGCGGCCACTCGGGTGGCACCGGCCCGGCCCCGGCCGCGCTGCTGCGCCCGCCGCCACTGCACCGCGCCCGCTTCGACGCCGCCGTCCGGACCGCATTGCAGTCCCTGCACCGCCCCGAGCAGCTCGCGGCCAGCCCGCTGCTCGGCACCGCCCTGGCCGCCGACGCCGCCCAGCTGCGCGCGGCGATCGAGGCCGCCGTCGCCCAGGTCGGCGACCTCCCGAAGGGCGGCCCGCTCCAGGCCGTCCTGCACCGCACCTACGTGCGGCCGGCCCCGACCCAGGAGGCCGCGGCGGAGGTGCTCGACCTGCCGTTGAGCACCTACCGCCGCTATCTGGCCAAGGCCGTCCAGCACCTGACCGACATCCTGTGGACGATCGAGGTCGGCGGGGCGGCCAGGTCACCGTGATGCCGGGGGCCTCTGCGACCGGGTGGCCGTCGTCGCCGCGGCCGGCGGAAATTCCGCGACCGCCGGCCGGCTCGGCGGCAGAATGGCGGCATGGATTCGGTGACGCGGCGCAACCGGGAGATCTGGGAGGCCGCCTCGCGGAAACACGTGTCGGAATACGACGAGCTGCTCGACGAGGCACGGTCCCGCTCGCCGTTCTTCCCGGCCGAGGCCGAGCTGCTCGCACCGCTGCTGGAGGACGGGCCGGTGGTGGTACATCTCCAAAGTGGACACGGCCTCGATGACGTCGCCATGATACGGGGCGGGGCACGGCGGGTGATCGGCGTCGACTTCAGCGCGACCGCGGCCACGGCGGCCCAGCGGCGGGCCGACGAGCTCGGCGTCGCCTGCTCCTACGTGGTGGGGCTGCTGCCCGGCGCGCCACTGGCGGATTCGTGCGCCGACGTGCTGTACACCGGGAAGGGTGCTTTGATCTGGCAACCGGACATCGCCGGGTGGGCCCGCGACGCCGCCCGGCTGCTGCGGCCGGGCGGCCACCTGTTCGTCTACGAGGAGCACCCGGCGCACCCGCTGTGGACCTGGGATCTGGACGAGCCCCGCATTCGTGGCGACCGCTCGTACTTCGGCCGCACCTACGTCAGTGACACCTTCCCGGGCGCCGGGGCGGCGCTGTGGCTGTGGACGCTCGGCGAGATCGTCACCGCCGTCGTCGAGGCCGGCCTCACCGTGCGGCACCTGTCCGAGCACGCCGAGCCGTTCTGGCGGTTCGACGGCCTCGACGCGGCGGCGTTCCGCGGCCGCCTGCCCAACACGTTCGCGCTGCTCGCGACGAAGTGACGGCGCCGGACGGCGGCCGGGAGCACGGCGACGGCCCCGGCGGCAGAGCGTCCGGGGCCGTCTCGCGGTTGTGGCAGTACCTCAGCCGCCGTCGTTCGGTTGGAACTTGGGCACGACGGTCTTCGCCCGGGCGCCGGCGACGGTCGTGTTCTTGATGGTGTCGAACATCGTGCGGCCCAGGACCGCGTGGGCCTCGACCGCGGGGTGGGTGGCGCCGTAGTTGTCGAGGTCGGCGAGGCCCTCGGCGAAGAAGCCGTAGACCAGGGCCGGTGCCCCGTCGGCGGCGAACATGATGCCGGCCTCGTGGCGGGCCCCGCCGAGGTCGTTGAAGTCGGCGCCGTACTTGGTGGCGACCCGGCTGCGCTCCTCCGAGGACATGTTGCGGCGCACGCCGTCGTGGTAGCCGTTGATCCAGCGCAGGATGCTCAGCAGGAACGTGCACGAGCTCGGCGACAGCAGCGTCTTGTTGGCCAGGCGGGTCAGCAGGTCGGTGATCTCGTGCGGGGTGGTGACGCCGAGGAAGAAGCGGTTGGGGTTGGCGACCGGCTCGACGCGGGTCTTGACGAAGCCCTTGGCCGCCAGGATGTCGTTGACCTCGAGGGCCGGCACTACCCGGCCGCACATGCGCACCGCGGTGTTGTCGGAGACGAGCAGCATCGCGGTGAGGAAGTTGGCGACCGTGATGTCGTCGCCCCAGACGGTGTGCAGGAAGTAGATGCCGGTCCCGCCGAGGATGATGTCGGCCTGCAGGTCCAGCTTCGTGCCGAGGGTGAGCTGGCCCCGGTCGATCTTGTCCATGACGGCGGTCGCGACGGCCAGCTTCTGCACGCTGTATCCGTGCACGACGTGGTCCGCGTCGTCCTCGAGCACGTGCTGGAGCGTGCCGGCGGCGTCGACCCGCCTGACGTTGGAGTACCAGACGCCCCCGGCCTTGGCTTTCTGCCGCGCGTACACATTGCGGATCTTCTCGGCCGGCGGCAGCTCCGCGATGCCGTAATCGGCCGGCGCGGCGGCGGCGGTCCCGCCGGCGACCAGCGCCGCGGTCGCGCCCGCACCGGCCGCCAGCGCCGAGCGGCGGCTCATGCCCTTGGCCATGGTTTCCTCCCGTGGTTTCGGCGAGCCCGACGAACCGGGCAAGCTTCCCACGGAGGCTAATGGCTACCGTTACCGTGATTCAAGCGTACAAATGTGACAACCGATCGATACGCTGCGGCGTCCGTACGCGTGTAAGACGGTTCAGGACGTGATGATGGTTGTCGTCGCCGCCGTGGCCGCGGTGATCGCCGCCATCGAGGCGACGACGGCCTGGATGCGGGCGATCGTCACGCGGACCGCCGCCGCCGCCCAGTTGCCGTCCGCGATCTCGGCCAACCGGGCGTGCAGCTGCGGTCCGGGCCGGCCCGGCAGCACCTCGCCGACCAGGCCGGTCGCCTGCACCAGGCCGAGCAGCGCGGCGGCCCGGGCGGGCACCGCCCCGGCCCCGTCGACGGCCGCGGCGAGCTCGCGGCGGACCTCGGTCTCGGCGGCGGGCTCGGTGCCGGTCGCCGACGGGTAGCGGGTGCGCGGGAACACCCACAGCACCCGGTCGTCCTGCCGGCGCAGCACCCCGGCCTCGACCTGCCGCTCGATGACCCGGTCGCGCAGGCCGTCGGTGAGCGGCCGCAGCCACTCGTCGGGCGTGCGGGGCTGGTCGGCGGCGGCGATCCGGTCGAGCGCGTCGTCGGCGATCGGGTCGCCGGTCGGTGTGGCGTCCCGGACCGCGATCCGCTCGCCGTCCAGGTCGATCCGCCCGGCGAGGACCAGATCCAGCAGGACGGCCCCGGCGAGCCCGTAGTGGAGCTGCACCTCACCGGCCCGGTTGGTGCCGTCGTCGGCGAGGGCGAGGAGCAGGAAATCGTCAGCCAGCATGACGCAACCGTAGATTTAAAACGCGTATCGGACGCGGCAGTAGGGTGTGTGCTCGGCGATGAGGGAGCGGAGGGCGGACACGTACTGGCCCTTGGCGCCGGTGCGGTACCGCACGTTCCAGAACCCGTTCTCGGAGCGTTTGCCCTGCTGCAGCTCCGGCCGCCAGAGCAGCTCCTCGGCCTTCGGGTGCCAGCCGAGGTTGACCTCGTGCAGGTCCCGGTTGTGGGTGAGGAAGATGACCTCGGCCGCGAGCTGGGCCTTCGCCGCCGCCCCGATGCCGGCGTCGAGCTGGTCGAGCAGCTCGGCCCAGTCCGCCAGCCAGCCGTCGCGGACGACGACGGGGCTGAAGTTGACGTGCACCTCGTAGCCGGCGGCGACGAAGTCGTCGATGGCGGCGATCCGCTCGGCGACCGGGGTGGTGCGGATGTCCAGGAGCTTGGCGTCGGCGGCCGGCATGAGCGAGAACCGGACGCGGGTGTGCCCCCGCGGGTCCCAGTCCAGGAGGTCCCGGTTGACGTGCTTGGTGGCGAACGACGCCTTGGCGTTGGGCAGGTCACGGAACAGTTCGACCAGGTCCCGCACGTTGTCGCTGACCCGCGCGTCGAGGCCGCAGTCGGAGTTCTCGCCGATGTCGTACACCCACAGGTCCGGGTCGCACTCGTTCGGCTCCGGTTTCACGCCCTGACGGCCCGCGTGGCGGCGCAGGTAGCCGGTGATCTTGTCGATGTTCGCGAAGACCGTGATCGGGTTGCTGTACCCCTTGTGGCGCGGCACGTAGCAATACGCGCACGCCATCGCGCAGCCGTTGGCCGCCGACGGCGCGATGAAGTCGGCCGACCGCCCGTTGGGCCGCGCCGTCAGCGACTTCTTCACGCCGAGGACGAGTGCGCCGCGTTTGATGCGGACCCAGCGGGCCACGTTGGTCTCGTCGCCGTAGAGCTCCGGGATCCGGTGGTGGCTGTCCACCTCGACCCGTTCGGCGTCCGGGAACCGGGCCAGCACCGCCTGGCCGCGCGGGAGGGCGGCGGCCGCCGGTTCGACGTATATGCGGCGAATGTCCAGGAGCACACTCCAATGTAACGCGGTGTCAGCGCCAGGCCGGCGGGTCGGCGCGGTGCAGCGCCGGGTCGTCGGCCCTGAACGTGCGCACCGGGCCCGGCGGGGTCAGCGGCCCCTCGAACCGGACCGTCACGCGCCCCAGGCCGGCGCCCCAGACCCAGCCGGGGCCGTGCTCGTCGTGCCGCACGTCCTGCCCGGTGCGCCATTCGGTGTCGGGCGGCGGCGGAGCGGGCTCCACCGGGGCCGGAGCGGTCGCCGGGATCGTGGGAGCTTCGGCTGTACCCACCGGAAAGAGGCCGTCCTGAGCGAACTCCGACAGGGCCGAGACGCCGACGCCCAGCAGCCGCAGCCCGCTCGTCACGTCGATGTCGGCGAGCAGGCGGCGCGCGGTGTCGGTGATCGTGCGGGGCTCGTCCGTCGGCTGGTCCCGGGTCGCCGAGCGGGTGATCGTGGTGAAGTCGAAGTAGCGGGCCTTGACCGTGACCGTCCGCCCGGACAGCCCGGCCTTGCGCAGCCGCTGGGCGACCCGCTCGGCCAGCTGGTCGAGCTCCCGGCCGAGGACGGCGCGGTCGGCGACGTCGGTGCCGAACGTCTCCTCGGCCGACACCGACTTGGTGTCGCGCTCCGGGACGATGGCCCGGTCGTCGTCGGCCCGGGCGAGCCGGTAGAGGCCGGTGCCGTGGGCCTGCCCGAACCAGGCGAGCAGGTCGACGAGCTCCCGCGCGGCCAGGTCGCCGATGGTCCGGATGCCGGCCTGCCGGAGCCGCTCGGCGGTCGCCGGCCCGACCCCCCACAGCTTCGTGACCGGCAGCGGGTGCAGCGTGTCGAGCTCGCGGCCGGCCCCGACCACCGTCAGGCCGTCCGGTTTGTCGAGGTCGGAGGCGATCTTCGCGACCAGCTTCGAGCTGCCGATCCCGACCGACCCGGTCACGCCACCGGTCGCGGCCGCGATCCGGTCCTTGATCTGACGAGCCAGAGCGGTCACCGGGGGTACCGCGCAGTCGTGCCCGCCCGCCGCGAGGTCCACGAACGCCTCGTCGATCGACACCTGCTCGACCAGCGGCGACACTTCGCGCAGCAGCTCCATCACCACCTGGCTGGTCCGCCGGTAGGCCTCGAACCGCGGCACCAGGTAGGCCGCGCCGGACGGCAGCCGCCGCCGCGCCTCCGCCATCGGCATGGCCGAGCGCACCCCGAACGTCCGCGCCTCGTAGGACGCCGTCGCCACGACCCCGCGCCCGGCGATCCCGCCGACGACGACGGGCCGCCCCCGCAGCGACGGCTTGTCCCGCTGCTCGATGCTGGCGAAGGCGGCGTCGAGGTCCAGATGCATGATCGAAGCCGCCCGCCGCACCCACCCATTCTGTCAGGCGAAGTACCCCTCGACGGCCGCCCGCGCCGCGTCCCGCAGCGCCGGGCCCACCTGCGCGGCCGCGGGGACGCCGCCGCCGGCCTTGAGCGCGTCGAGCTGGGCCGTGGAGAGCGCGTAGACGACCCGGCCCAGGCCGGAGCGGTCGATCGCGCCGGTGCACATGCCGCAGGGCTGGCAGCTGGTGTACATGGTGGTGCCGGCGGCCGCCTCCGGGCTCAGGTGCCGCGCCGCCCACCGGGCCAGCTTGAGCTCCGGGTGGGCGGTGATGTCGCCGTCGGAGCGGACCGTGTTCTGCTCCTCGGCGAGGACCTCGCCGGCCGCGTCGACGAGCAGCGACCCGAACGGTGCCTCCCCGCCGGTCCGGGCCCGCACGGCCAGGTCGATCGCGCGGCGCAGGAACCCCTCGTCGGCCCCGGTGAGCGCGGGGGCCGGCTCGTCGAGGTGCAGCGTCCCGGTCCCGGTGAGGACGCCGGAGCCGCTGATACGCACCCGGTCCCCGGCGACGGTGACGGTGATGCGGCTGGGGCGGCCCATGGAGCGCCCCTGCTCGACGGTGAGCACGCCATCGCCCACCAGCAGCGCCGCGAGGGGACCGGCGGCCGTGCCGGTGGCCGGGTCCTCAGGGATGCCCATGGCGGGATTGAAGAACCGGGCATAGGCGGTTTCCGCGGAGCAGTACACATAACAGCCCTCACCGCCGACGGACCGCAGGACGGCCACGAGCTTGTCGGCGTCCACGACCACCCGGTCCACAGCGGTCCGGTCGCGCACCCCGACCAGCAGGTGCCCGGCGCCGGTCGACACCACCTGCGGCGGGCGGTCGGTGACCAGGTCCTCCGGGCCCAGGCCGAGGGCGGCGGCGAGCGAAGACAGGTCGGTCACGACGTCGCCGAAGACGGGCGGCGACTGCTCCAGCGTGACCACCGCGCGGCCGTCGTCGGCGTGCTCGACGTACACCGGCAGCAGCTCGTCCCCGATCTCCTGCGTGAACGAGCCCGACTCGCCCGCGAAGGCCAGCCACAGCCAGGCCCCGAGCACGTTGTGCCCGACCCCGCCGACCTCCTCGCCGATCGGGGTGAACGAGCGCAGCCGCCGGTCGGCCTTCGCCGAGCGCAGGATGAACGTCGTCTCGGACTGGTTGAACTCCCGGGCGATGGCGCGCATCTGCTCGTCGGTGAGGTGGTCGGCGTCGGGCACCACGGTCAGCGGCGCCCCGGTCAGCGGCGCGGCGGCGAACACGTCGACGTAGGCGAACTCGGTCATTGCAGGCCGGAGCGGACCGACGTGATGCGGGACGTGTTGAAGCCGAGCCAGTGCATGCGCCCGACATACCGGGCGTGCTCGATCTTCAGGCAGCGGTCCACGACGACCGGGAGGCCGGCCTCCTCGGCGATCTTCGTGCCCTCCTCGTTGATGACGCCGAACTGGCACCACAGCGCGCCCGCCTTGACGGCGACGGCCTCCTGGGCGATCGCCGGGAGCGCGGCCGGGGCCCGGAAGACGTCGACGATGTCGATCGGCACGGGCACGTCCGAGAGCGACGCGTAGGAGGTGAGCCCGAGGATCGACGACTCGCGCGGGTTGACCGGGATGACCGTGTAGCCGTGCCGCTTGAGGTAGTAGCCGACGAAGTAGCTGGCCCGCAGCTCGTTGGGGGACAGCCCGACGATCGCGATGGTCCGCGCCGAGTGCAGGACGCGCTGGATCGTCGTCGGGTTCTGATACGGCTGGAGGTCCATCAGGCCGCCTTGCTGACGTAGGTGAGGCCCTGCTCGAGGTCCCACAGCAGGTCCTCGACGGACTCGGTGCCGACGGAGAGGCGCACGGTGCCCGGGCGGACCCCGGAGGCCTCGAGCTCGGCGTCGCTGAGCTGCCGGTGCGTGGTGCTGGCGGGGTGGATGACGAGGCTCTTGGCGTCGCCGACGTTGGCCAGGTGCGACCACAGCGTGACGCCCCGGATGAGGTTCTGCCCGCCTTCGCGGCCACCGGCGCAGTCGAACGAGAACACCGCCCCCGCGCCCCGGCTCAGATACTTTTCAACCAGGGGTCGGTACTTGCTGTGGGCGAGCCCGGCATAGGTGACGTTGGATGCCAGCTCGTGCGCGTCGAGGAACTCGGCGACGGCCTGGGCGTTCTGGACGTGGCGCTCCATGCGCAGCGACAGCGTCTCCAGGCCCTGCAGGAACAGGAACGCGTTGAACGGCGACATCGCCCCGCCGAGGTCGCGCAGGGTCTCGGCACGCAGCTTCATCAGGTAGCCGTAGGTGCCGAACGTCTCGTGGAACTGCAGCCCGTGGTAGGCCGGGGACGGGTCGGCGATGACCGGGAACCGGCCGTTGGACCAGTCGAAGGTGCCGGCCTCGACGACGACCCCGCCGATGCTGGTGCCGTGCCCGCCGATGAACTTCGTCGCCGAGTGCACGACGATGTCGGCGCCCCATTCGATCGGCCGGCACAGGTAGGGCGTCGCGAACGTGTTGTCGACGATCAGCGGCAGGTCGTGCTCGTGCGCGATCGCGGCGACGGTCTCGATGTCCAGCACGTTGCCGCCGGGGTTGCCGATCGTCTCGGCGAAGAACGCCTTCGTGTTGGGCCGGACCGCGGCCCGCCAGGCGTCCGGGTCGTCGGGGTCGACCCAGGTCAGCTCCACGGTCATCTTGCGCAGGAGGTGCTTGAGCTGGTTGACGGTGCCGCCGTAGAGCGCCGACGAGCTGACCACGTGGTCGCCCGGCTGCAGGAGCGTGAACAGGGCGGCGGCCTGGGCGGCGATGCCGCTGGCGAACGCGACGCCACCCATGGCGCCCTCGAGGTTGGCGACCCGCTCCTCGAACACCGCGACCGTCGGGTTCATGATGCGCGAGTACGTATTGCCGTACTCCTGCAGGTTGAAGTAGGCGGCGGCCGATTCCGGGTCCTCGAACACGTAGCTCGTCGTCTGGAAAATCGGCACCGCCCGTGCGCCCGTGTTGGGGTCCGGGCGCTGTCCGGCGTGCAGTTGCCGCGTCTCGAACCCGAAGTCGCGGGCTTCTTCAACACGCAAGGTCGCACCGGCCGACTCGGTCTCGGCAGACGTGGCCTGTGTCGCCTGATCGAACTCGTCGGTCACTGGGCAGTACCCCTCAAAAATCGTTGAATGATCGGCGTCTGGCGGGCCTCTTCGAGCAGGAAGCAGTCGTGCCCGTATGGCGCCTCGATCAGGTGAAACTCTACCGCTTTGCCCTCCGCCGCCAGGGCCTGCTCGATGTCCCGCGAGGCCGCCGGCGGATACAGCCAGTCACTACTGAAAGCGATTAAGAGCGTTTTCGCTTGTACTGCCTTGAGGGCGTTCCGCAGCGTTCCATGCTCGCGACCGAGGTCGAAATACGTGAGCGCCCGCGACAGATACAGATACGTGTTGGCGTCGAAGCGGCGCACGAACGACTTGGCCTGGTGCCGCAGATAGCTCTCGACCTGGAACTCCGGCTCCGTGATCGTGTAGCGCAGGTCGTCGCTTCCCTGCAGGCGGCGGGCGAAGCGGTCCTCCAGCGCGGGCGCCGACAGGTAGGTGATGTGCCCCACCATCCGGGCCACGCCCATACCGGCCTCGGGCGCGCGGCCCGTGCCGTGGTAGTGACCGCCCTGCCACGCCGGGTCGCCCATGATGGACTCGCGGGCGATCGCGTTCCAGGCCACGCCCTGCGGGTGCAGCGCGTGCGTGCTCGCGATCACGACGATGTTGTCGACCTGGTCGGGGTACGCGACCGCCCACTGCAGTGCCTGCATGCCGCCGAGCGAGCCGCCCGCGACCGCCGCCAGCCGCTCGATGCCGAGCTCGTCGAGCAGGGCCCGCTCGGTGCGGACCATGTCGGCCACCGTGATGACCGGGAAGTCCGATCCGTACGGTTTCCCGGTCGCCGGGTCGATCGACGACGGGCCGGTCGTGCCCCGGCAGCCGCCGAGCAGGTTGGTGCACACGACGAAGTACTCGTCGGTGTCGAACGCCTTGCCGGGCCCGATCATGCCGTCCCACCAGCCGAGAGCTTTGCCGGCCGAGCCGTCGCGGTCCTCGGCCGCGAATCCGTCCCGGGTCCCGGCCCCCTGTGGGCTGGTGGAGACGCCGGCAGCGTGCGCGTCGCCGCTCAGCGCGTGACACACGAGGATGACGTTGTCGCGCTCCGGGGACAGGTTGCCGTATGTCTCATATGCGACCCGGACGCTGTGCAGGTCACGGCCGCAGTCCAGCCTGATGGGAACCTGCAGGTCGTGGTACTGCGTCTCGACGTAGAGTGTATTGTCCATCGCCCTAGTAGGTGTTATAGGTAAGCGGACCAAGGATTCTAAGGAGATTACGCGAGATGACGTCAGCGGATAACGGGGTCAACGTACAGGCGCTGCTCGACGCCCGCCAGGCACTCAAGGACGCGCCCGAGGCGGCGCTGTTCACCTGGCGCGCGTCCTCGACGTGGGACCACGGCGTGCACAGCACCACGACGATCGAGAAGTTCCACGGCCTCGGCGCCGAGCAGACCCACAAGGCCTCCTCGACGTTCGAGTCCGACCACCCGGCCGTGTTCGCGGCCGAGGACAACGGCATCACCCCGATCGAGTACCTGCTCGTCGGCCTGGCCGGCTGCCTCACCGCCGGTGTCGCGTCGGTCGCCCAGAACCGCGGCATCCAGCTGCGCAAGGTCGAGTCCGTGGTCGAGGGCAGCCACGACATCCGCGGCATCCTCGGCGCCGACAGTGACGTGCGCAACGGCTACGAGGGCATCAAGGTGACCTTCCACATCGACGCCGACGCCTCCCGCCAGGAGATCGAGGCCCTCGTCGCGCAGTCCCAGAAGCGCTCCGCCGTGTTCGACGCGCTCACCAACCCGACCGACGTGACAGTCGAAGTTGCCTGAGTCATACCCCGCGGTCGTCATCGGGGCCGGTCACGCCGGCCTCGCGGCGAGTCACTTCCTGCGTGACCGCTCCATCGACCACGTCGTGCTCGAGCGCGGCGAGGTCGCGAACTCGTGGCGCCGCGAGCGCTGGGACTCGCTGCGGCTGCTCACCCCGAACTGGCTGACCCGCCTGCCCGGGCAGCAGTACGACGGTCCGGACCCCGACGGCTACATGACCAGCGACGAGGTGGCCTCCTTCCTCGACCGCTTCGCCAAGCCGGCGCCGGTCCGGACCGCCACCGCGGTGACGTCGCTGCGGCCCGACGGGGACGGCTACCGGGTCGTGACCGACAGCGGCGAGCTGCGGGCGCGGTCGGTCGTCATCGCCAGCGGCGCCTGCAACCAGCCCGTCGTCCCGCCGTTCGCCGCGGCCCTGCCGCCGGACATCGCGCAGGTCACACCGCTTGACTACCGCGGCCCCGGCGAGCTGCCGGAGGGCGGCGTCCTGGTCGTCGGGGCCTCGGCCACGGGCGTGCAGCTCGCGGCCGAGATCCAGCGGTCCGGGCGGCCGGTCACCCTGTCCGTCGGCGAGCACGTGCGCATGCCGCGGCTGTACCGTGGCCGCGACATCCTGTGGTGGATGGACGCCGCGGGGGTCTGGGACCAGCGCGCCCACGAGATCGACGACGTGGAGCGGGCCCGCGGCCTCGCCTCGCCGCAGCTGGTCGGGTCGCCGGAGCGGCTGGACCTGGACCTGAACGTGCTCAGTGCGATGGGCGTGCGGCTCGTCGGGCGGTTCGCGGCGCTGCGCGACGGCCGGGCGCTGTTCTCGGGCGGTCTGCGCAACCTGTTCGCCCTGGCCGACCTCAAGCTCGTGCGGCTGCTGGACACCTTCGACGCGTTCGATGGCGGCGGTCCGGGGGAGCGTCCGGAGCCGACGCGCGTCCCGGCGAAGCCGCGGCTGCAGCTGGACCTGACCGGCGGCGAGATCCGCACGGTGGTGTGGGCGACCGGCTTCCGGCCCTCGTACCACTGGCTGGACGTGCCCGTCCTCGACTCCAAGGGCCGGCTGCGGCACACCGGCGGGGTAGTCGACGCGCCCGGGCTCTACGCGCTCGGCCTGCCGGTGCTGCGGCGGCGCAAGTCCACGTTCATCCACGGCATCGAGGACGACGCCCGGGAAGTCATCGCCGAACTCGCCCGGCAGCTGTGATCGGATTCCTACTGTTCCGATGGTCTTAGTGCACATATGGTGTCGGCATGGACCTCTTCGTGTCCGGCGACGTGTACCTGGACATCGTCTTCACCGGGCTGCGGCGGCTGCCGGAGCCCGGGCAGGAGACCTGGGCGCCGGGCATGGGCTCGTCGCCGGGCGGGATCGCCAACCTCGCCGTCGCCGCCGCCCGGCTCGGCGTGCGGACCGGGCTCGGCGCGGCCTTCAGCACCGACGCCTACGGTGAGTTCTGCCAGGACGTGCTGCGCGAGCAGGGCGTCGACCTGACCCCGTCGCGGTCCTTCCCGGACTGGCACTCGCCGGTGACGGTCTCCCTCGCGGTCGAGCGCGACCGCAGCATGATCACCCACGCCCACCCGGCCCCGGCGCGCCCCGACGGCCTGGTCGGCGAGCTGCCGACAGCCACGGCCGCCGCGGTCAGCCTGACCGGCGAACGGCTGCCGTGGGTGCGCCGCGCGGCCCGGTCCGGCACCCTGGTCTTCGCCAACGTCGGCTGGGACGACACCGCCGCCTGGCCGGCCGCCGCCCTGGACCTGCTCGAGGACTGCCACGCGTTCCTGCCCAACGCGGTCGAGGCGATGCACTACACCCGCACCGACAGCCCGCGGGCGGCGCTGTACCGGCTGGCCGAGCGGGTCCCCCTCGCCGTGGTGACCTGCGGCGCCGACGGGGCCATGGCCATCGACGCCGGCACCGGCGAGGTCGTCGGCGTCCCGGCCGTGCCCGTCGACGCCCTCGACCCGACCGGCGCCGGCGACGTCTTCAACGCCGGTTTCATCGCCGCGACCCTGTGGGGCCGGCCACTGTGGCAGCGGGTTGCGTTCGCCAACCTCGTCGCCGCGCTGTCGGTGCGCCACTTCGGCGGGTCGCTGTCCGCACCGGGCTGGAGCGACATCGCCGCCTGGCGCAGCGCCACCCGGCACCGCGCCTACGGCTTCCTCGACGAGCTCATCCCGGCCGGCGAACCGCGCCTGGCCCGCCGGGCCGCGGCCACCATCACCCGGCTGCCGGACGCCGCCTGATGCGCCGCCGGTGCGATGCCTTGTCCGGCTATGGGTTCCTCGGCGGGCTGATTCCGGCCCGTGACGTGAGCCTGGTCCGCCGGGCCGCAGCCACCATCACCCGGACTGCCGGACGGGGCCCGATGGGTCGCCGGTGCCATGTCCTGTCCGGCTACGGGTTCCTGGCCCCGGCCGGGGCGGTGCCGTCCGCGGGGCAGTCGGGTCGCCGCGCGGCCAACGACGCCCAGGCGATCCTGTGGGACTTCGCCGGCTCCAACGGCGGCACCCGGCCGCGATGGGCTGCGCAGGGCCCGGGACGGGGCCGGCGCCGTGACGAAGGGCTGGGGCGGTCGTGCGGCTGACGATTCTGGGCGGCGGCGGGTTCCGGGTACCGCTCATCCACCGGGCGCTGCTGCGGGACCCGTCGGTCGGCCCCATCACGATCACGTTGCACGACGCCGATGCGGCACGCGCGTCGGCGATCGCCCGCGTGCTCGACGAACAAAGTTCGCGCCGCTGGTCGTCGTCGGACGTTGACGAACAAAGTTCGCGCAGTCGGTCGCGCCGGCAGTCGCTGAGCAACAACGAACAAAGTTCGCGCGGCCGGTCGTCGCCGGATGTTGACGAACAAAGTTCGCGCGGTCGGTCGCGCCGACAGTCGGCGAGCAGCGACGAACAAAGTTCGCGCGGCCGGTCGTCGCCGGATGTTGACGAACAAAGTTCGCGCGGGCGGTCGCGCAGGCAGTCGGCAAGCAGCGACGAACAAAGTTCGCGCCGCTGGTCGTCGTCGGACGTTGACGAACAAAGTTCGCGCAGGCGGTCGCGCAGGCAGTCGGCGAGCAATGACGAACAAAGTTCGCGCCGCTGGTCGTCGTCGGACGTTGACGAACAAAGTTCGGGCAGTCGGTCGCGTCGGCAGTTGCTGAGCGGCGACGAACAAAGTTCGCGCGGCTGGTCGTCGTCGGACGTTGACGAACAAAGTTCGCGTGGCTGGTCGTTGACGGGTGTTGACGAACTAAATTCTGCACGACCGAGGTTGATTAGCGTCAACGTTGACGAAAATCTGGAGTCGGCGTTGACCGGGGCGGACGTCGTGTTCTCGGCGATCCGGGTGCACGGGCTCGGCGGGCGGGTTCTCGACGAGCGGGTCGCGATCGGTGAAGGTGTGCTCGGGCAGGAGACCGTTGGGGCCGGCGGGATCTCGTACGGGCTGCGGACCGTGCCGGTGGTTCGGGCCATCGCCGAGCGGATCGCGGCGGTGGCGCCGGATGCCTGGGTCGTCAACTTCACCAACCCGGCCGGGCTGGTGACCGAGGCGATGGCCGGGGTCCTCGGCGACCGGGTCATCGGCATCTGCGACTCGCCGGCCGGGCTCTGCCGGCGGGTCGCGCACGTGCTCGGCCGGCCGGTGGACGGGCTCGAGTTCGACTACGCCGGGCTGAACCACCTGGGCTGGCTGCGGCATGTCCGGTCGGACGGCGGGGACGATCTGCTGCCGGGGCTGCTCGGGGACCCGGCGGGGGTGGCGTCGTTCGAGGAGGGGCGGATGTTCGGCGGCGGCCTGGGCGTCGTCCCGAACGAGTACCTGCATTACTACTACGAACCGGTTCACCAGCCGGCCGGGCCGACCCGGGGCGAGTTCCTCCGGGCGCAGCAGGAGGAGTTGTACCGCCGCCTGGCCGACCCGTCGCGGGATGCACTGTCCACCTGGGACACCGTCCGGGCCGAGCGGGACGCGACGTACATGTCCGGCGAGCGCGACCAGGCGGTGTCCGGCGGGTACGAGGACGTCGCCCTCGACCTGATGCGCGCCCTGACCGGGCACGGCCCGGCCCGGCTGATCCTCAACGTCCGCAACGGCTCCACCCTGCCCCATCTCGACCCCGACGCCGTGGTCGAGGTCCCGTGCGACGTCGACGCCGGGGGAGCGCGCCCGCGCCCGGTGTCCCCGCTCGACCCCGGCGCCGCTGCCCTCACGGCCGCGGTCAAGGCCAGCGAGCGTGCGATCCTGGAGGCGGCCGCGACCGGCTCCGCCGCCGCGGCCCGGCAAGCGTTCGCGCTCCACCCGCTCGTCGGCTCGGCCGAGGTCGCCGGCCGCCTCCTCACCGCCTACCGGCAGGCGTTCCCGGAGCTCGACTACCTTCGCTGACCGCCGGTGAGCCGGTGCCACAGAACTTGGGAGCGTCGCCGGCGACGTCCGCGGAGAAGACCGTCAATCCTCCGGTCTACCTCTGTGGCAGGCCTCCGTGAGCATCGCGCGTTCGTCCCCGTGACACCAACGTCGCCCCCGCCCTCGTCGACTCGCACCTGGTCGAGGTCGGCCGCACGACGTGATGCTCCTGGCCATCCTGTTCCTGGCCCTGCTGGGCAAGGCCACCGGCTCACTCCTGGGCCTCCTGGAGCGCGCCGTCCGCGGACCGCCGCGGCGACAGGACCTGAGCGAGCATGCCCAGCGTCGGCCAGTCGACCAGGTTGCCGTCCCTGATCTCGGCGTAGGTGTGCAGCTCGACCCAGGTGCGTTCGGTGGTGCCGGGCTCGCCGTTCGGGGTGTCGGCGGCGGCTCGGAGGGTGGCCACCTCGGCTGCTGTGAGCTCGGCTGAGAAGAGGTGGGCCCGGTGAGTGGAGAAGGTGCCGGCGATCTGGCGGCGGCCGTGGGCGATCAGGCGGGACGGGTCCAGGTCCAGGCCGGTCTCCTCGTGGACCTCGGCGGCGGCCTGGTCTTTCGGGCTGGTGTGGTCCGGGCCGGCGCCGCCCGGGAGTTCGCGGATGAAGGCGTCGCTCGTCGTCGCGGTCGATCGGAACTCGCGGACCAGGACCACCACGGTGTCGTCCGGCGTCGGGGCGGGATGGTAGAGGACCACCGTCGACTGGTCCGGGCGGGACAGGACTATCTGGTTGGGTTTCGTGCGGTCCTCGGCGGTCACGCGGATGTCGGTGCGCAGCGCCCAGTAGACGACCTGGCGTTTGCCCGGGCCCCGGCGGTACACCCACTCGGCTCTCGCTTTGAGCAGTGTGTTGTTGGCTGTTCGCTGGGTCTGATACCACTGCTGGAAGCTCGGGGTCCGCCAGATCAGCAAGGGGACCCCGCGCTCGCCGGCGGTCCGGCGGGCGGTGGGACGCAGGGCGGCCAGGGCCAGGTCCACTGTGGACGGCAGGGTGTCGGCCGCCGGGACCTGTTCGGACTCGGCGGCGGCGCGCAGGTAGCGGTTTCTCGGGGCCTCCGGCGGGGCGCCGAAGACGGCCTTGCCGCTCTTGTGCCAGGTGCCCCACTCGACGTTCGTCGTGAACGCGGGCATCGTCGCCAGGTCGCGGGGGACCCAGAAGAGGATCTGGTCGGCGTAGTGCAGGCCGGCCTCCTCCCACTCGATCTGGCCGTAGTAGTCGCGGACCGCGCCCGTCGCCGGCTCGGGGGAGAAGACGACCAGGCGGCCGCCGGTCCAGCGGGCCCGGATCAGGTCCAGGGCCTCGGGGCGCCAGCTCTTGACCTCCGGGACCCTCGGGTTGGGGCCGGCCAGGAACACGGCGGCGTCCCACCACGTCGGGGGCTCTTCGGTGGGTGTCACCACGATGACCTCGGTCGTCATGCCGGCGTCACCAGGCGGCACTCGCCGAACGTGAGGCAGCCGCAGCCGGCGCAGGCCGTGAACTGCTCGCGGTCGCGCTCCAGGCGGGCGATCCGCTCGTCGACCGCCTGGCCCCAGCACTGGGAGGCGCGGCGCCAGAACGCGGCCGTCGGCGGGTGGCCCGCCGGGAGGAACGCCAGGACCTCGGCGATCTGGGCCAAGGGGATGCCGACCCGCTGGGAGGCGCGGATGAACGCGACCCGCTTCGCGGCGGCGTCGTCGTAGCGGCGCTGGTTGGTGGCGTTGCGGTCGCTGCTGATCAGGCCCTGGCGCTCGTAGAACCGCAGCGCGGACGCGGGGACGCCGCTCCGGCTCGCCAGCTCACCGATCGTCATGTTCGTCGCGCCGGTCATGCCCGCGAGCCTAACGCGGCCTTGACGTGAACCTTGGTTCAACCTGTTGCCTGGAGCGTATGCGTGACATCGGGACGGCCCTGGTCATCGGGGCGACGGGGAACATCGGGCGGATCGCGGTCGAGCTGCTGCTGGAGCGGGGGGTCGCCGTGCGGGGGATGGCGCGGACCGCGTCGAAGCGGCCGGAGCGGGTCGAGGCGGTCAGTGCCGACGTGCGCGACGGTGCGGCGCTGAGGCGGGCCGTCGACGGTGTCGACGCGGTCCTGCTGATCTGGCCGTTCATGAGTGCCGACGGCATCGACGAGGTGGCGGGCGTGTTCGCGGGGCGGCGGGTGGTGTACGTCTCGGCCCTGAGCGCCGAGCACGGCGGCGTGTGGGGCGAGGTCGAGGACGCGATCCGGCGCACCCCGGCCGCGTGGACGTTCCTGCGGGCCAGCGGGTTCGCGACCAACGCGCTGCAGTGGGCGGCGGCGGTCCGGGCCGGGGAGCCGGTGCGGATCCCGTACCTGCGGGCGGCGCGGTCGCTGGTGCACGAGCGGGACCTCGCCGAGGCGGCGGTCGTGGCGATGACGGAGCCGGGGCACGCCGGGCGGACCTACGCACTCACCGGACCGGCGGCGATCGCGCAGGCCGACCAGGTTCGCCTGATCGGGGAGGCGGCGGGCGTGCCGGCGGCGGCCGTGGAGGTCGATCGCGACACCGCACGGGCGGAGATGCTCGCGTGGGCTTCCCCCGAGTTCGCCGACGCCGCGCTGGGCTACTGGGCCTCCCTCGTGGACGCACCCGAACCGGTGCATCAGGGAGTGCGGGAGGTGACCGGGCATCCGGCGCGGTCGTTCGCGCAGTGGGCGGCCGACCACGCCGACGACTTTCGCCCGCCCGCGTCCGTCGCGTCCGTCGCGTCCGTCGCGTCCGTCGCGGACGTCGCGGAGGTCGCCGCGCGGTACGTCGAGGCGTTCCGGGCCGGGCGGTTCGACCTGGCCCTGGAGCTGTACGACCCGGGCGTCGTGCGGGTGGCGCCCCTCGAAGGCGGCGGCGAGCTGCGGGGGCTGCCGGAGATCCTCGCCAACGGGCGGCGGCGCGCCGGTGACCTCGAGGCCGGCGAGGTGCGCGTGCAGGGGCCGTACGTCGGTGCGGACGGGTTCGCGGTGCGGTTCACGCTCGCCGGGACGACGAAGATCTCCCTGCTCACCGTGGCCAACGGGGTCATCGTCCGCGAGGAGGTGCACTACTTCGACCCGCCCGCGTGATCGGTGTCACAGCCCCGACTGTCACGTCCGGAGGGGTCCGGCCGGTCGTGGCGGTATGGAGCAACGAATGAACTTCGCGACCGTGGTGCCCGACGCCTACCACGTCATGTCGCAGCTGGAGCGCTACGGGCGCAAGACGGTCGAGCCCGGGCTGCTGCACCTCATCAAGACCCGGGCGTCGATGGTCAACGGCTGCGCGTTCTGCGCTGACATGCACACCACCGAGGCGCTGCAGGACGGCGAGCATCAGCGGCGGCTGTTCGCGGTCGCCGCCTGGCGGGAGTCCACGCTGTTCGACGCGCGGGAGCGGGCGGCGTTCGCGCTCACCGACGCGCTGACCCGGCTCGGCGACGACGGGGTGCCCGACGACGTGTGGGCGGCGGTCCGGGCGCACTGGTCCGAGGAGGAGGCGGCCAACCTGGTCCTGGCCATCGGCATCATCAACGTGTGGAACCGGATCTCGGTCGCCTCGCGGCGCGCGACGCCGCCGTTGTAAGTTTCCCCGGCCTTTGACCGCAGTCGATGTCTGGCTTAGCCTCCGTGCAGGAAAGCGTTTTCCTGAGGAGGAGAAGCATGCATCGGTACCTTCGCGTGCTCGCGGCCGCCGCGCTGGCGACGGCCGCGGGCACGATGGCCGCTCCCGCCCCCGCCGGTGCGGCCGCGGCGACGCTCTACGTGGCCACCAACGGCTCCGACAGCAACGCCGGCACCCTGGCCGCGCCCCTCGCGACCATCCAGAAGGCGGTCAGCCTGGTCACGGCGGGCGGCACGATCGCCGTGCGCGGCGGCACTTACGCGCTGACCACGAACATCCAGATCACCAAGAGCGGGACGTCGTCCGCCCCGATCGCGCTCACCGCGTACAACGGCGAGAAGGTCGCGGTGGACGGCGAGGCCCTCGGCTACACGCCGGGCGCGGTCGGCTCGACGATCCCCAGCGGGCAGCGCGGCGCGATCCACATGGAGGCGTCGTACTGGCGGATCACCGGCCTGGAGATCGTGCACGGCCCGTACGCGCTCTACTGCAACAACTGCAACAACAACACGTTCGAGCGGCTGTCCACGCACGACAACTACGAGACCGGCTTCCAGCTGCAGGGCGCGTCGGCGAACAACCAGATCCTGAACCTCGACAGCTACAACAACCGCGACCCGCGCAAGAACGGCGAGAGCGCCGACGGCCTTGGCATCAAGGAGGGCAGCGGCTCCGGCAACGTGGTCCGCGGGGCCCGGGTCTGGAACAACATCGACGACGGCCTGGACCTGTGGCTGTTCACCTCGCCCGTCACGATCGTCGGCACGATCGCGTACGGCAACGGGTACAACCGCTGGAACATCCCGAACTTCTCCGGGGACGGCAACGGCTTCAAGCTCGGGGGCAGCGGCGGGACCGGTCCGGCGGCGAGCCATTCGGTGACGAACAGCATGTCGTTCGCCAACGCGGCGCACGGCTTCACCGACAACGGCAACACCGGCTCCATCACGGTGAACCGGGACACTGCCTGGAACAACGCCAAGACCGGCTTCGACTTCGACGGCGGCTCCACCTCGAAGCTGACCGCCAACCTGGCCGTGGGCAACAAGACGACGGTGGCGCTGGGCTCCTCGACCGCCTCCGGCAACTCGTGGAACATCGGCGGCACCTGGACGTTGCAGAGCACCGACCAGTCCGTCATCACCGGCCCGCGCACCGCGAGCGGCGCCATCGCCTCGTCGAACTTCCTGGTCCCGGCGAACGGCCAGGCCGTCGGCGCGAAGATCTAGCCGGTTGGAGCGGCGGCCGCGGCGGGGGCGCGGCCGCTTTGCGTGCGGCCGCTTTGCGTGCGGCCGCTTTGCGTGCGGCCGCTTTGTGTGCGGCCGCGGCGAGGCGCGGGTGCTTTGTGTGCGGCCGCTTTGCGTGCGGCCGCTTTGCGTGCGGCCGCGGCGGGGGCCCGGGTGTTCTGGGTGGCGGCCGCGGCGGGAGCGCGGCCGCCACCTCGGCTCCGGCGGTCAGCCGCGGGTGAGCTGCACCCGGAGCGTCTGCAGGGCCTTGCTCAGCAGGCGGGACACGTGCATCTGGGAGACGCCGAGCTCGGCGGCGATCTGCGACTGGGTGTGGTTGCCGAAGAAGCGCATCGCGATGATCTTCTGCTCGCGCTCCGGGAGGCGGGCCAGGAGGGGGCGGAGGGCCTCGCGGGCCTCGACCTGCTCCATGTCGGCGTCGGTCTCGCCCAGCATGTTGGCCAGGTCGGTGGGGGCGTCGGCGTCGTTGGTGACGGACGGGGCGTCGAGGCTCAGGCTGCGGTAGGCGCGGCCGGCGTCGAGGGCCTCGATCACGTCCTCCTCGGACGCCTCCAACTCCGCGGCCAGGTCGGCGACGGTGGGGGAGCGGCCCAGGCGCTGGGTGAGCTCGCCGGTGACCCGCATGACCCGCAGGCGGGTCTCCTGGATGCGCCGGGGGACGCGGACGTCCCAGCACTTGTCGCGGAAGTGGCGCTTGAGCTCGCCGGTGATCGTGGGGATGGCGTAGCCGATGAACACGGCCCCGTTGTCCGGGTCGAACCCGTCGACCGCCTTGATCAGGCCGACGGTCGCGACCTGGACGAGGTCGTCGGGGTTCTCGCCGCGGTTGCGGAAGCGGCCGGCCAGGTGCTGGGCGAGCGGGAGGTACAGCTCGATGACCCGCCCCCGCACCCGCGCCCGGTCGGGGCCGGCGGGCAGGTCGGCGAGGAGGCTCAGCAGTGCGCGCGCCTCGGCGTCCTGCGCGTTGCGAGCATCTTGAGCGGTACGGCGGGCGTTGATCTCGATCGTCATGGTGGCAGACCCCTGGCAGCGGAGAACGTTCACGGATTGCTGAGCGTGACGCCCGCTGCTTGAGCGCCCTTTCGAACATGACCGTAGCCCCGAAGTTGCCGCATGACAAATTTTGCGTCGATTCGTGCGTCGATTCACACTCGGTGGTAGGGTTCGGCTAATGGCCACAAGGCGGCGCTGGCTCTTCGCTGACCAGCTCGGACCGCATTTCCTCGACGACGAAGCCCGGCAACCCGTGCTGCTCGTCATCAGCAAAGGTGTCTTCCGCCGCAAGGTGTACCACCGGCAGAAGGCCCACCTCGTGCTGTCCGCCCTGCGCCACCGGGCGGCCGAGCTCGGCGACCGGGCCGAGCTCGTCGTCACGGAGCGATACCGTGACGCCGTCCAAGGCCCCGTCGAAGTCTGCCACCCGACGTCGCGCGCGGCCCGCGACCTGATCCGGTCCCTGCCCGACGTGACCATGCTGCCGCCGCGCGGATACATCACCGCACCGGCCGACTTCGTCCGCTGGGCCGACGGGCGGCCGCGGCTGCTCCTCGAGGACTTCTACCGCGACGCCCGCCGGCGGCACGGCATCCTCATGGACGCGGCGGAGCCCGCCGGTGGACGCTGGAACTTCGACGGCGACAACCGGGAACCACCGCCACGCGGAGTGCGGGCTCTGGCTGTACCCCCGCCGCCCGATCTTTTTGAGGATGACATCGACGGCGAAGTGCGCGCCGAACTCGACCGGTGGGAGCGCGAGGACGGCATCCGCTTCGTCGGGCGGGACGGGCCACGGCGATTCCCGGTCACCGCCGGCGAGGCCGAGGCCCGGCTCGCGCACTTCCTGGAGCACCGGCTGCCGGTGTTCGGGCCGCACGAGGACGCGATGCTGCGCGACGACCCGCTCATGGCGCACTCGCTGCTGTCGGCGTCGCTCAACCTCGGGCTGCTGGACCCACTGGCCGTGGTCGAGCGGGCCGAACACGAATACCGCCGGGGCGCCGCACCGATCAACAGCGTCGAGGGCTTCGTCCGGCAGATCCTGGGCTGGCGCGACTACGTCTGGCATTGCTACTGGTACTTCGGGCCCTCGTTCGAGCACCGCGACGCCCTGCACGCCCGGCGCCGCCTGCCGGCGTGGTTCGCGGACCTGGACCCGGACCACGTCGAGGCGGCGTGCCTGCGCGACGTGCTGACCAAGGTCCGCGACACCGGCTGGGTGCACCACATTCAGCGGCTCATGGTCCTCGGCAACCTGGCCCTGCAGCGCGACTGGCACCCGGCCGACGTCGCCGACTGGTTCGCGCGGTGCTTCGTCGACGGCTACCCGTGGGTGATGACGCCGAACGTGATCGGCATGAGCCAGTATGCCGACGGGGGCCGGATGACGACCAAGCCGTACGCGGCCGGCGGGGCCTACATCAACCGGATGAGCGACTACTGCGGCGGCTGCCCGTTCGACCCGAAGCACCGCGCGGGCGCCGACGCGTGCCCGTTCACCGGTGGGTACTGGGCGTTCCTGCACCGGCACCGCGACGCGTTCGCCGCCAACCACCGCATGCGCCAGCCCCTCGCACTGCTGGACCGCCTGCCCGACGCCGACGAGGTGGCAGCCATAGAGGCGCGACGCCGCAACTTCTGAATGGCGCACCGCCGGAACACGTTCTCCCCCGCGCCGGAATGCGTTTGCTGGCGCGGAATGCGTTTGCCTGCGCGCGGAATGCGTTTGGTTTGGCTTGGAGCCGGTTTTACGTATGCTCGAAGCCGTCCAGGAGGCGGGCCAGGCCGAACTCGAACAGCGGTTCCTCCGCCTCGGCCTCCGTGCGGCGGGCTTTCGGGTCCTCGGCTTCGAGCGCCAGGGCGGAGCCGCGCACGAAGCTTGCCGCCGCGGTCGCCCAGGTCGCTGCTTCGGCGGGGGAGAGGTCGCGGTCGGCCAGGGCCCGGGCGGCCCACTCGGTGTGCGCGGCCACGTGCGGGCTCAGGTCCGGCCGCGTGAAGGAGACGGTCAGGGCCAGCCAGGCGTGGCGGCGGTACATCCGCCACTGTAGCCGGGCCAGCCGCTCCAGCCGCGCCCGCCAGGACCCGGCCGGCTTCGGCGGCGGATGCTTGGCGAACACCGCGTCGGCCATCAGGATCTCCAGCTCGGCGCGGTCTCGGACCCACTTGTAGAAGGTGCCGCTGACCAGGCCGCCGGCGCGTTCGCCGATGACCCGCAGCGACAGGTTGGCCAGGCCGTCGCGGTCGGCCAGGTCCACCGCGGCGGTGACGATCCGGGCCCGCACGACGTCGCCGTGTGCCGGCGGCGGGGACCAGGCGGTGGCGACGGCGGGCGCGTCCGCGGTGACGACCAGGCCGACGCCGCGGACGACCTTCGCGGCCAGGCCCTCCTGCCGCATGAGCTCCATGGCCTTGTACGCGGTCGCCATCGTCGCGTCCCACTCGGCCATGATCTCCTTGGCCGTCGGCAGGAACTCACCCGGCCGCAGGTCACCGGCGACGATGCGGGCGCGCAGGTCGGCGACGATGTCGGCCGCGAACCGCGTCACCCCTGCCTCCCGACCCCTGCCGAGCGCAGTCTACCGGTCGAACTCGCGCGCCATTTTCCGCAGCGCCTGCCCGAACCCGGCCCGGCCGACCAGCGCGACCAGCCCGCCGGTGAGTTTGTCGAGGCGGTGCGGCACGACGGTGACGTCCTCGGACCAGTCCACGCGGCATCGTCCGGCTTCCAGGGGTACCACCTCGAACCACGCTTTGCCCCGAATGACCCGGCCGTGCTTGTCGACGTCGCAGCGCCCTCGCGTCGCAGCGGTCGGTGGCTCCCAGCGCACCACCGTCATCGGGTCGTCGAAGCCGAGCGGGCCGATCCCGGAGCGGGCGACGAAGCCGGCGCCGAGGCCGTCCATGCGCTCGGTGGTCAGGCGCACCGTGGTCAGCGGGGCCCAGCGGGCGTGGTTGCGCCAGTCGGTGAGCGCGGCCCAGACCTGCTCGGCGGGCGCGTGCACCTCGGCGGAGGTGGTGAAGGTGGCCATCCCTGTCGACGATAGCCGTTACTGGCGTCCGGGGCCGGGTAGCGGTACCAGTTTCTGCCTGCGTACCAACCCGACGGACGGAGTGGACGGCGCGGCCTACGGGTACGCGAACATGGGCCCCTACGACGGCGGGCAGGCGGAGCTCCTGCGGGTCCCCTACGCCGACTTCAACCTGCTGGAACTGCCGCCCGGGACCGAGCACGAGAACGACTTCACGATGCTGTCCGACATCTTCCCCACCGGCTGGCACGGGACGGAGCTGGCCGGGATGCGGCCCGGCGACCGGGTCGCGGTGTTCGGGGCCGGGCCGGTCGGGCTGATGGCCGCGCACAGCGCGATGATCCGGGGCGCGTCCGAGGTGTTCGTCGTGGACAAGGAGCGCGACCGGCTCGACCTGGCCGGGAAGATCGGCGCGACGCCGGTCGACTTCAGCCAGGCCGACCCGGCCGAGCAGATCCTCGACGCGACCGGCGGGCGCGGGGCCGACTGCGGCGTCGAGGCCGTCGGCTACCAGGCCCACGACCCCAGCGGCGACGAGCACCCGGAGCTGGTCCTCGACAACCTGGTCAAGGTCGTGCGGTCGACCGGCGGGATCGGGGTCGTCGGCGTGTACGTCCCGTCGGACCCGGGCGCCGCGACCGCGGCGGCGAAGGAGGGCCGGGTCGCGTTCGACTACGGCACGTTCTTCAGCAAGGGCCAGCGGATGGGCACGGGACAGTGCCCCGTCATGCGGTACAACCGGCAGCTTCGCGATTTGATTGTGACCGGGCGCGCGCAGCCGTCGTTCCTGGTCTCGCACGAGCTGCCGCTCGACCGGGCGGCCGAGGGCTATGACCACTTCGACCGCCGCGAGGCCGGCTGGACGAAGGTGCTCCTGCGCCCGCGGCGCTGACGTCAGACCTTGAAGCGGCCGACCTCGCGCTGCAGGTCGGTCGCGAGGCGGGACAGTTCGGTGACGGTGGTGTCGGCCTCGGCCAGGGTGGCCGAGGTCGCCTGGGCGGCCTGGGCGACGCCCGCGATGTTGCCGGCGATGTTCGTGGCACCGTGGGCGGCCTCGCCGACGCTGCGGGTCATCTCGTTCGTGGTGGCCGACTGCTCCTCGACCGCGGAGGCGATGGTGAGCTGGTAGTCGTTGATCCGGGCGATGATCCGGCTGATCTGGCCGATCGCCTCGACGGCGTTGCCGGTGTCGGCCTGGATGGCCTCGACGCGGCGGGAGATGTCCTCGGTCGCGCGGGCGGTCTCCTGGGCCAGCTCCTTGACCTCGTTCGCGACGACCGCGAAGCCCTTGCCGGCCTCGCCGGCCCGGGCCGCCTCGATGGTCGCGTTCAGGGCGAGGAGGTTGGTCTGCTCGGCGATCGAGGTGATCACCTTGACCACGTTGCCGATCTCGGTGCTCGACTCGCCGAGCTTCGACACGGTCTGGTTGGTCTGCTCGGCCACCCCGACGGCCTCGGACGCGACCCGGGCGGCGTCGTTGGCGTTCTGCGCGATCTCGCGGATCGAGGCGCCCATCTCGTCGGCGCCCGCGGCGACGGTCTGCACGTTGTGGGAGACGGTGCCGGCCGCGCCCGCGGCGACGTCGGACTGGCGGGCCGCCTCCTCGGCGTTGGCGGCGATGCGGCCGCTGACCGCGGTGAGCTGCTGGGAGCTGTCGCCGAGGGTGCGGGAGCCGGTGGAGATGGCCTGGACGGTGCCGCGCAGGCCCTCCCGCGCGTCGTTGACCGCGGACGCCATCTCGCCGAGCTCGTCGCGGGAGTACACCTCGGCCGGTCTGGTCAGATCGGCGTTGGCCAGCGCCCGCAGCGCGGCGGACACGCTGCCGAGCTGGCGGCGCAGGATCCGGGCGACGAACGCGCCCGCGGCGAGGGCGAGCAGGAGCCCGCCGACGAGCAGCAGGATGATGTACAGGCGGGCGTTGCTGTACTCCTTGTCGGCCTGCGCGGCGGTCGCGCTGGCCTCCCGGTCCTCGAGCGCCTGCAGGTTGTTGAGCGAGTCCGACACGGTCTTCTCGAGGTTGCCCGACACGACGACGATCTGGTCGGCCGCGGGCAGGGTGTAGCCGGCCGGCGGGGCCTCCTGGAACAGGGCGGTGTTGCGCAGGTTGCGATACTGCGTCACCGCGTCGGTCACCTTGGCCAGCGCCGCCAGCCGGGTGCTGTCACCGGCCGCGAGGGTGTGGTACTTGTCCGAGGCCGCGTCGATGCGCTGCTCAGCGGTGGTGATCTGGCCGCGGACCGGGGTGAGGACGCTCTTGTCGGGGCTGCTCGAGTACAGCACCCACAGCAGCGTGTAGCGGTACATGTCGGTGAGGCCGGAGCGCATCTGGCCCAGCTCCTGGGCGCTGTCGAGGTGCCGCGTCTTGATGTCGTGGAGGTCGCCGTTGAGCCGCGACATGCGGTCCAGCGACAGTACCGCCACCGCCGCCGCCACCAGGGCGACGAGCATCAGGGCGAGAAACGCCTTGGTGATGACCCCGCGGTCGGCGACGGCTCCGGTGAGCCTCCCGCGTGCGACCGTGACCTGGACACCCTGCTGCGCCACCGCTGTACCTCCGACGTCCGCCGAACGGCGCACAAAGAGCGCCAAACGGCTTATCGGCGGCCGCGGGGCCGAGTTGAGATCAGCGCTTGACCTGACGCTTGTCCCAGACGAGCAGCAGTCCCGCGACACCGCGGAGGGCGACAGCACCGGCGAACACCCACAGGACCCATGGCATGGCCCACCTAATGCCCACCGATGCGTCCGCTCACACGGCGTCGGGGTGCAGAAGTTGCTCCGCGAACTGCTGGACCCGGTCCGTCGTGATGCCGGTGCGCTGCTCGACGGCCAGGGGGTGGTCGGTCGCCTCCAGCTCGATCAGGGGCCGGGTGCCGACGGGCTGCGTGTGCACGTGGGTCTTGAGGTTGAGGGTCGACTCGCCGTAGACGGGCAGCTCCGTGGACAGCCACCCGAAGTACGGCTGCTCCCGCTCCCGCCCCTCGGTCGTCCACAGGTCCAGCGCCCGGGCGAAGTTCGGCCCGCTCAGCGTCACCCACACCGTCCACTCGAACGTCCGGGCCGCGTCGAGCACCGGGATGACGATCCGGCCGTACACGAAGAAGTGCTCGGCGTCGATGATGCACATCTCCTGCTCGAGCAGGCTGCGCTCGGTGTCGGCGGCGAACTCGTCGCGCCAGTAGGCGGGGGCCGGGGAGCCGTAGGAGAACGGCAGCCCCTCGTGCCGCTGCCCGCAGCACCGGCACTCGTATCCCTGAACGATCACGCCGTGACGATAGTGCCCGCGCAATGTTAGGGATCGTTCCCTATCTCTGATACGGTGGCGGCATGGACCTTCAGCTGGCCGGCAAGGCCGCCGTGGTGACCGGCGGCAGCAAGGGCGTCGGGCTCGCCGTCGTGCGGACCCTGCTCGACGAGGGGATGCGCGTCGTCGCGGCGTCCCGCACCGTCACACCCGAACTGGCCGCGACCGCGGCGATCCCGGTGACCGTCGACCTCGGCACCGCGACCGGCGCGGCCGAACTCGTCGAGCGGGCCCGGGCCGCGCTCGGCGGCATCGACGTGCTCGTCAACAACGTGGGCATCGGGGATCGGGCGCCGCACGTCGACGGGGCCGTGCTCGACCTGGCCGCGCTGCCCGACACGGCCTGGGAACAGACGTTCGCCCTCACGTTCTACGCGCCGCTGCGGGTGACCCGGGCCGCGCTGCCCAGCCTCGTCGAGCGCGGCGGCGTCGTGGTCAACGTGTCCTCGTCCGGCGCCCGGGTGGTGACGGCCGGGCCGGTGCCCTACAACGTGGCCAAGGCGGCGCTCAACGCGCTCACGAAGGTCGTCGCCGAGCAGTACGGCGCCCGTGGGGTGCGGGCGGTGACGGTGGCGCCGGGCCCGGTGGCGACCGCGGTGTGGACCGACCCCGACGGGTTCATCGGGCAGCTCGCCAAGGTCCAGGGTTTGGAGTACTCCCAGTTCGCGGCCCAGGCTCAAGAAGCGCTCGGCGCCGCGACCGGCCGCATTTCGACGCCGGAGGAGGTGGCCCGGCTGGTCGCGGTGGCCGCGTCCCCGAGCAACGTGACCGGCGCGGAGTTCGCGATCGACGGCGGCATCGTCAAGCACGTGTAGCCGGCGCGAAGACGTTTGTGCAGCGACGTGGTGTGCGTGCGGCGACGTGTGCGCGTCACGTGACGTTGTGTGCGTCCAGGAGTAGCTCGACCAGGGGGCGGAGTTGGGCGGCGGGGCCGTCCGCGCCGAGGCTCGGGGTCGCGGCTATCGCGCCTTCGTGCAGGAGCAGCAGGCGATCGGCGAGGACGTCGGCGTCGGTGGCGGCCGCGGACCGCAGCAGGGCGCGGAGCCGGTCGCGCATCCAGGCCTTCGCGGTCACCGCGGCGCGATGGCCCGGATATTCGGCGAGGGTCATTTGACAGACGCAGCCACGGTACCCCCGCTGCCGCATTGCCAAAATCTGCGCGTCGAACAGGGCGAGGACCGCCGCGCGTGGTGTCGGCGCGGACGCGATGGCGGCCTCGAGGTCGGCCCGGGTGGCCTGGTCGGCCCGTTCGACGTACGCCCCGACGAGCTCGTCCTTGGAGGTGAACTGCCGATACAGCGTCGTCGGCGCCACCCCGGCCGCGGCGGCGACGGTGTCGATGCCGGTGGCGTGGATGCCGTCGCGGTAGAACAGCTCGTGGGCGACGCTCAGCACGTGTTCGCGGGTCTCGGCGCCGGTGCGACGGCTCATGCGCCCAGCGTACCCGTCGATTGTTAGGGAGCTCTCCCGACCGGATACAACTGACGGGTGCGGAAACCGACCCTCGTCGTCGTCAGCGGCCCACCCGGCGCCGGCAAGACGACCCTCGCGCATCGGCTGGCCCGCGGGATCGGCTGCCCGGCGATCTGCCGCGACGAGATCAAGGAGGGCATGGTCCACGCGACCGACACGTTCGTGGCCGCGCCGTCCGACGAGCTGACCCGGCGTACGCTGCCCACGTTCTTCGGGGTGCTGGAGCTGCTGCTGCACGCGGGCGTCACCACGGTCGCGGAGGCGGCGTTCCAGGACCGGGTGTGGCGCCCGCACCTGGAGCCGCTGCGCGCGGTCGCGGACATCCGCGTGGTGCACTGCCAGGTCCCGGCCGAGACGGCCCGGGCGCGAATCCGGCGGCGGCAGGCGGAGAACCCGGCGCGGCGCGCGCACGCGGACGCGCACCTGGGCGATCGCGCCGCGCACGCGGCCGGCCACGAGGCGTTCGACCGCGTGCGGCTCGACGTGCCGGTGCTCGATGTCGACACGGGCGACGGCTACCGCCCGGGCCTGGATGAGATCGTCGCCTTCGCCAACGCCGGCCGCTGAGGCGCGGCAGGCCTACCGTTCGTGCTCACGCTGCTCGGGCGGCCACGCGAAGCTCGCCGGCGGCGAGGGTGGCGGAGCGGCCTGTTCAGCCTGGGGAATCGGCGTCGGCTCCGGCTGCCGCTGCTCGGGCGGCCACGCGAAGCTCGCCGGGGGCGACGGTGGCAGAGCGGCCTGCCCAGCCTGGGGCGTCGGCTCCGGCTCCGGCTGATCCTGCCACTGGTGCACGGGTGGCCAGGCGAAGGTCGCCGGCGGCGAGGGTGGCAGAGCGGCCTGCTCAACCGGCGCGCGCGTCGTCTCCGGCTCCGTCGTCTCGGGCTCCGGCTGATCCGGCCGCCGCTGCTCGGCCCGGGCGGCCTGGCGCTCCTGCCACAGTTGCTGCGTGCGGCCGCCGACCTTGCGGGCCAGACCCGCCGTGCGCTCGCCGACCTCGCGGGCCCGCTTGGCGCCGTCGGAGTTGAGCGCCTTCTGCACCGGCGCGGTCTGCTTCAGCCGGTCGGCGCCCTGCCGGGCCGCCTGCGCCGCCACGGCGGCCGCGTCCGCGGCCGCCGCACTCGTCACGCGCGCGGCCGCGACCGCGGCGTCCGTGGTGCGCCGGGCCGCCTCCGGCAGGTGCTCGGCCGCGCGGCGCCGGGCGGCCGCCGCGGCCTCGGCCGCCACCTGAGCCGCGACGACCGCCGCGTCGGCGCCGATCCGGCCGGCCGCCACCGCCGCGTCGCCGGTGCGTTGCCCGGCGGCGGCGGCGACCACGACCCCACGCTGGCCGCCGGCGACGACCGCGTCGGAGGTGCGCCGGGCGAGCTCCGCCGTGCGGGCCGCGACCTGCGCGTAGACCTTCGCGCGCACCACGACCGTCCCGCAGAGCCGATCGGCGACCGTGCGATGCCCGGGACCGAGCGCGGGCAGCACGTTGACCCACCACACGACGACCGCGACGCTCAGCATGAGGGCGCCGAAGGAGACTTCGCCGTACACGATGACCGCCAGCGCGATCCCGACCAGCCCGGTCTCGACGAACGTCGTGACGAAGGCCCGCCGCACCGCGAACCGTTGCCGCGCCTCGGGCCCGCGCGCGCTCACGCGAGTGTCGAGCACCATCTTGCCGGCGGTCCGCCCGCGCCACGCGAGCAATGCCACCTGGTAGAGGAACTGCAGCAGCGGTACCGTCAGAATCGCCATGATCAACGGCTGGGCGATGTCCAGCCACTGTTCGGAGGCGATCTCCCGCAGTCCGCCCTCCGCGCCCTGGTGGGTGATGAGCCCGACAACCCGGGAGATGCCGTAGTCGGTGGCCACGCTGCCCAGATACTGGGGCAGCCCGTGCACGAGGCTCGACACGCCGAGCCCGACCAGGATGAGCCCGGGCACCATCACGATCACGTAGTCGATGAGCCACCCGAGCACCCGCCGCCCGACCCCGGCCCGCGTCGGCGGCGACGGCGACGGCGACGGCGACGGCGACGGCGACGGCGACGGCACGTAGTTCGCGGGAGTCCCCGGCGGCAGGGCAGGCGGCAGCAACGGCGCGCCGTGCTGCAGCGCCGGCACGTGCGGCGGCCACGGTGGAGCCTGCGAATACACAGCGGGCTGCGGGTACGCGGCGGGTTGCGAATACACAGCGGGCTGCGGGTACGCGGCGGGTTGCGAATACGCGGCGGGCTGCGGGTACCGCGGATCGGGCTGCGGGTACGCGGCAGGCTGCGAGTGAACAGCGGGCTGCGGGTACGCGGCGGGCTGCTGGTACCGCGGATCGGGCTGCATCGCAGAGCCTTTCCTCAGAAGTCGCCTCACCCTAGGGCCAGAACGACATCCATGGCTCCCACCGAATGTCCGCGTCTGCCGCCCGGCCGTGCACCGGGTCAGGCACGATCATGCCTTGCATGCCGGATCGACATCTGGCACGCAGACCGCCACAGCCCGATCGACGTCCACCGCACACGCTCCGATCCCAGGAGCGGCTGAGCGAAAGCGCTTGAAGCGGCTGGACAGAGCTCGTCGAGCGGCTAAGCACAGCTGTTCACACGAGCGGCTAAGCGCAGCTGTTCACATAGGCCAGGGCCGCCCGCATCGAGGCCCGTAGCGGCTCCGACGTGCCCATCGTCTGGCTGAGCAGGATGCCGCCCTCCAGCGCCGCCAGCAGCGCCAGCGACAGCGAGTCGAGATCGGCGTCGGGGCGCAGGTCGCCGCGGTCCCGCATGGCCTGGAGTCCCTCCTGCAGCAGCCCTTGCCACCGCAGAAACCCCACGCTCAGGTCGGCCCGTGACTCCTCGTCGGCCGGGCCGAGCTCACCGGCGAGCGACCCGAGCGTGCACTCGCCGCGGCCCCCGGTGTGCTCCTGGTGTTCGATGGCCGCGTCCGCCCACGCCTGCAGCGCGTCGAAGCTGTCGAGCGCGCCCATGATCGGCTGGCCGGGCACCGGCGGTGCCAGGCCCTGGCGGATGATGACGGCCCGGATCAGGGCCTGTTTGCTCTCGAAGTAGTGGTAGAGCTGCGACCCGCTGATCCCGGCGGCTCGCCGTACGTCCTCGGTGCCGGTCCCGGCCACGCCGCGTGCGGCGATGAGGGCGGTGGCCGCGTCCAGGATGCGTTCCCGGGTGGCCAGCCCCTTGCGGGTCAGGCGGGGTGTCATGCGCCCCACCTTAGCAGGATTGGGTTGCGCCACCCAAAAACGGCTGCTAAAAATGGGGCGGTCAACCCAGAAAGGGGTTCGAGCATGTCCACGAACACCGAGCTCGCCGGCCGCACCGCCCTCGTCACCGGAGCCACCACCGGGATCGGCCGCGCGGTCGCCGAACAGCTCGCCGGCCGCGGCGCCGACGTCGTCGTGCACGGCCGCGACCCGCGGCGCGGGGCCGAAGTGGTGGCCGCGATCACCGCGAAGGGCGGCCGGGCCCGTTTCGTCGCCGCCGACCTCGCCGACGCCGCCGAGGTCGGCCGGCTCGCGGCCGCCGCCGGCGACGTCGACATCCTGGTCAACAACGCCGGCCTCTACGATTTCACGTCGACGCCCGACACCACGGCCGACAACTTCGACCGGCACATCGCCGTCAACACCAGGGCGCCGTTCCTGCTGGTGGGAGCCCTGGCGCCGGGGATGGCCGAGCGGGGCCGCGGCGTCATCGTCAACGTCACGTCGACCGCCGCGACCACGGCCGCGCACGTCGGTGCCGCCTACGGCGCGTCCAAGGCGGCGGTGGAGCTGCTGACCCGCTCCTGGGCCAGCGAGTTCGGCGGGAGCGGCATCCGGGTCAACGGCGTCTCGCCCGGCCCGGTCCGGACCGCCGGCACGGAGCCCCTCCTGGCCGGCAACCCCGGGATGGAGGCGCACGCCAATGTGCGAGGCCGGGTCGGCGAGCCCGACGAGATCGCCGATGTGGTGCTGTTCCTGGTGGAAGACCGGAGCAGCTACATCAACGGTACCGTCGTGCTCGCCAACGGCGGCGAAAGGAGCGCGCTACCAGGTCAGGGGTAGCGCGTTGATGGTGCTGATGAGCGAGTTGGCCAGGATGCGGTCGTCGTGCTGCGACGGGTGCCAGTCGCAGCCGAGGTGGTCCAGGCCGAGCGCGTTGTCGTCGTAGTACAGGCTGCGGACCCGGCTGTCACCCTGGCTGGTGCGGGTCTGCACGATCTGCTGGATCGACGTCGCGAACGCCGTCGTCTGATACGACAGGTCCGGGTACGTGAGGACGATGTACGTGTTCGGGCCGTACCGGTCCCGCAGTTTCGCGATGAACGCCAGATACGCCGTGCGGTAGTCGGCCGCCAGCGCGTCGATGGTCGCCCACTTCTCACCCGACGTCAGCGCGGTCGAGAAGTCGTTGATGCCGAGCCCGACGACGACGACCTGCGGCTTCCAGGTGCCCGGATTCGGCCAGGTCGTGCTGTTGTACAGCGCCTGCAGATCCGTGTCGTAGTAGTTGGTGAACAGGGTGCCGGTGTTCTGCCCGCCGTAGTTGCGGACCATGCCGAGCCCGGACCAGGCCTGCACCTGGTAGTCGGCGCCGAGGTCCTTGGCGGTGAGGGCCGGGAACGCGGCGTCGGCGTTGGAGTTGCGGGTCAGCCCGCCGTTGCTGCTGCAGTCCCGCGACGTCGACATGTTGCCGTAGCCGGCCGTCCACGAGTCACCGATGAACTCGATCTGCCGGCTGCGGGCCGCGGGTTTGCCCAGGATCGCCCCGCCGGCCGCGGCCACGAACCCGCCGAACTCGCCGGCCGCCCACGGGCTCTCGGTCCGCTTCGCCACCCGCACCGTGTGCTCGGCGTTGCTCAGGCCGGTCACCCAGTAGGTCGTGTTCCCCGGCGTCACCAGTGTCGCCACGGTCGCGCCGTCGACCTGCACCGCATAGTCGTTGTTGGAGTCGTTGAGCTTCACACCAACGCTGGTCCCGCGGAAGCGGCCTTCAAAATAGACGCCCGGCCAGGTGTACTGCATGACGGCGCCCACCGTCCGGACGCGCCCGGGCGTCTGCACCTGCGTCAAACCACCCGGCGACGTGGAGCCCGACGGCGACGCGCTGGCCGAGGCCGAAGCCGAGGCGGAAGCGGAGGCCGAGGGGGAGGAGGACCGCGAGGGCGAGGCCGAGCCCGACGACGGCAGCACCGGCCCGTTGCACAGCGTCCCGTTCACGGCGAAGTCGATCGGCAGCGGGTTCGACCCGGTCCACGAGCCGTTGAACCCCAGTGCGGTACTCCCGCCGCTCGGAATGCTCCCGTTCCAGGCCGCGTTGGTCACCGTCACCCGCGCCCCGGACTGCGCGACCGTCCCGTTCCACAGCTGGGTGACGGTCTGCCCGGCCGCGAACGTCCACGTCAGCTGCCAGCTCGTCACCGCGCTGCCGAGGTTCGTGATGTTCACGCCGGCCCCGAACCCGCCGGCCCACTGGCTGCTGATCGAGTAGGTGACCTTGCACCCGGTGGCCGCCTCCGCCGTCCCGGTGGCCGCCACGACCCCTACCCCCGCGGCCACCGCGCTGGCCGCGAACACCGCCATCCCGTGCCGGAACCTGGAACGCTGCATCCGACGCACCTCCGAAGCGCTTCGATCGAGCAGGGTAACTGTTTCGAAAACGCGCCGAGTATGGTGCGCCCCGAACACAGCGGGCAAACCGCCCACCCCCGCCACCCGTGCCGACCAGCGGCTGGCCAGCACTGAAGCGCCGCAGCGGCCCATGAAACATTCGGCGGCGGAACGTCATGTTTGCCCGAATCGGCGGGCGGGAAGCCTTGGGCGCATGACGACGACTATCACCGCTGACGACATCCGGGCGCTCGCGCAGTCGGGCGAGGCCGACCCCGCGCTCGCCGTGGCGCAGGACGAGGTCGTGCTGGTGGCCGAGGCGGCCGCGGCCGACGGGCACATCGTGTACACGAAGGCGGAGCTCGTGCGGGACTACGGCGAGGAGATCACTGACGTCCAGGCCGAGGTGCTCGCGGCCGGGCTGACGTCCCAGCTGGCCTGAAGCGCGGACCGGGCGCGGGCGGCGGACGCGCGGGCCAGGTCGGAGGACAGGCCCAGGTGGCGGGTCGGGTCGAGCAGGGCGGTCAGGTCGGCGGCGGTCAGGTAGCGGGTCACCCGCGGGTCGGTGCCGAGGACGGCCGCGAACGTGCCGTCGCCGGCGGCGGCCCGGTGGGCGGCGTCGGCGACGACGCTGTGGGCCTCCTGGCGGCCGATCACCTTGCCCAGCGCCAGCATCACCGCCTCGGACACGATGAGGCCGCCGGTCAGGTCCAGGTTGGCCCGCATCCGGGCCGGGTCCAGCTCCAGGCCCTCGAGGACCACCGCGAGCCGGACCAGCTGGTCGCCGGCCAGGACGCAGGAGCGGGTGACGGCGTCGTCGAGCATCGCCGTGTAGGCGCCGTCGGCCTCGTGGTCCTGGTGCATCGCCTCGAGGGCCTGCGGCACCAGGGCCCGGATCTGCGCCGAGATCGTCATCATGTCCTGCGACAGCTTGGGGTTGCGTTTGTGCGGCATGGTGCTGCTGCCGACGTCACCCGGGGCTGCCGGCTCGAGGACCTCGCCGTACTCGGTCTGCATCAGGGAGTACAACTCCCGCCCGATCTTGCCGATGGTGCCGCCGAGCAGGGCGAGCACGCAGACGTACTCGGCCAGGGCGTCCGAAGTGCTGCGGGCCGGCACCTCCATCGGCCACAGGCCCAGCCGCTCGGCGAGCGCGTTCTGGACCCGGGGGCCGTCGCTGCCGAGGGCGGCGTGGGTGCCGACCGCGCCGCCGAGCATGGCGACGAACACGTGCGGCTCGCACCGGCGGAGCCGTTCGACGTGGCGCAGCAGCTCGTCGATCCAGACGGCCGCCTTGAACCCGAACGTCACCGGGACGGCGTGCTGGCCGTGCGTTCTCCCGGCCATCGCCATGTCGGCGCCGCGGTCGGCGAGCTCGGCGGCGGCCGCGATAGACCGGCCGAGCAGACCCAGCAGCCGGCCGTGGGCGTCGCGCAGCAGCAGCGCACCACCGGTCTGCGTGATGTTCTGGGTGGTGGCGCCCCAGTGCACCCAGCCGCCGTAGTCGTCGCCGACGACCCGGGTGAGCTCGGTGATCAGCGGCATGAGTGGATGCCCGGTGGCCGCGATCCCGGCGCGGACGCGGCCCTTGTCGATCCGGTCCAGCCGGGCCGCGTCGGCAATAGCTTGAGCGGCATCCGGGGGTACCACACCCGCGTCCGCCTCCGCCAGGGCGAGCGCCGCCTCGACGTCCAGCCAACGCTGCCAGTGCCCCGCCGTCGTGAACAGCTTGCCGATGCCGGTCTCGGGCACCGTGTCATCAGTGAAGCGCGACGGGGTCATTACATTTGCATGCCCCGAATCGCCGATGTCAATCCTCGCCGCTCAGGACGGCCAGCACCCCCGTGATGTCGAGCACCCGGTGCACCATGCCGGTGGAGCCGTGGGCCCGAACCCGGATCTTGAGGGTGGCGCCGAGCCGGTAGGCGTGCAGGATCGTCGCGATCCCGGTGCTGTCGAGCAGCGTCAGCCCACTGAGGTCGACGTCGATCGCCCGGACGGCCGGGACGGCCATGGCCTCGTCGAGGGCCTCCTCCAGGATCGGCTGGGTGCCCAGGTCGACGAGGCCGCGCAGGCGGATGGCCACCCGGACCTGCCCGTCGGCGTCCCGCCCGACCTCCCGGTCCGCGGTCAGGTCGCTGCCCGTCATCTTCGCCCCCAACCTATTTAGCCGGGGGACAATATACGGCAATCTCAGATGGCGTCGAGCTCAGCGAGCGCGTCGGCCGGAATTCGCAGGGCCGCGCCGGCGACGTTCTCGCGCAGGTGCGCCACCGAGGAGGTGCCGGGGATCAGCAGCATGTTCGGCGAGCGTTGCAGCAGCCAGGCGAGGGCCACGGCGAGCGGGGTCGCGTCGAGGCGCTTCGACACCGCGGCCAGGGTCTCGGACTGCAGGGGTGAGAAGCCGCCGAGCGGGAAGTACGGCACGAACGCGATGCCCTGCGCGGCGGTGAGCTCCACCAGGGGGTCGTCCTCGCGGCGGGCGATGTTGTACATGTTCTGCACGCACACCACCGGCGCGATCGTCTGCGCCTCGGCCAGCTGCTCGGCGTTGACGGTGCTCAGGCCCAGGTGCCGGATCAGGCCCTGCTCCCGCAGCTCGGCCAGGGCTCCGAACTGCTCGGCGATGGAGCCGGGCTCGGCCGCGTCGAAGCCGCCGACACGCAGGTTGACCACGTCGAGGGTGTCCAGGCCGAGGCGGCGCAGGTTGTCGTGGACCTGGGCCTTGAGCTCCTCCGGGGTCCGCGCGTGCGGCCAGCCGCCCTGCTCGTCGCGGCGGGCGCCGACCTTGGTGACGATGTGCAGGTCCGCGGGGTACGGCGCCAGCGCCTCGCGGATGATCTCGTTGGTGACGTGCGGGCCGTAGAAGTCGGCGGTGTCGATGTGGGTGATGCCGAGCTCGACCACCTCCCGCAGCACGGCGACGGCGGCCGCGCGGTCCTTCGGCGGCCCGAAGACGCCGGGGCCGGCCAGCTGCATGGCGCCGTAGCCGACACGGGTGAGCTCGAGGTCGCCGGTGCGGTACACGCCGCCGGGAAGATCGTTTGTCATGTGTTCATCGTGCGCCGTTTGGCAGTACCGTGGCAGAGCCTTGCCCTTCCTGGGAGTGACAGGACCAGGATGCGCGGACCGTATCGGCGGTAGGTTGGGCCGGTGACCGCGAACGCGCTCGGCGAATATCTGCGGGCGCGGCGGGAGCTTGTCGATCCGGCCGCCGCCGGCCTGCGGGTCGTGGGGGTGCGCCGGACCCCGGGCCTGCGCCGGGAGGAGGTCGCCACCCTCGCCGGGATCAGCGCCGACTACTACCTGCGCCTCGAGCAGGGCCGCGACCGCAACCCGTCGCCGCAGGTCCTCGAGGCCATCGCGCGGGTGCTCGGCCTCGACTCGGAGGCGACGCAGTACATGATGACCCTCACCGCCGCTCGCCCGCGCACCCCGCGCCGCCCCCGCCGCGAGACCGTCGCCGCCGGCATCCGCCAGCTGCTCGACGTCATCGGCTTGCCGGCGTTCGTGGAGAGCCGCACCTTCGAGGTCCTCGCGGCCAACCGCCTCGCCACCGCGCTGTCACCGCGGATCGTCGTGGGCGCCAACCGCCTGCGCGACACGTTCCTGGACCTCGACGAGCGCGACCTGTATCCGGACTGGGAGCAGTCCATCGGCGGCATGGTCGCGGCCTTCCGCAACTCCATCGGCACCGAGGTCACCGACCCCCGCATTGGTCAGCTCGTCGGCGAGCTGTCCCTGGCCAGCGACGACTTCCGCCGCCTGTGGGCCCGCCACGACGTGAAGCCCCTCGCCGGGGCACCGCTGCGGCTGCGCCACCCGGAGGTCGGCCCCCTGGAGCTGCGCCGCGAGAAGCTCGCGATCGGCGACGCACAAGGGCAGCTGCTCGTGGTGTACCACGCTGAGCCCGGATCGCCCACCGAGCACTCGATGGCCTTGCTGGCCGCGCTGTGCACGCCGGCCGGGCCGCCGGCGGAGCGCGGCTCGGCGGTCTGAGGCCCGACCCGCACCCTTCCGAGCGTCGATGCCGTGACAGGATGCGATCATGCCGCTGAAAGTCGGGATCGGCCTGCCACAGCTCAAGACCTTCGACCCGAGCACCGCGATCGTCCGGGCCGCGCGGGCGGCGGAGGAGATCGGGTACGACAGCGTCTGGGTCTTCGAGCGGTTCATGCTCCCGGCGGACCAGTCCGGCCCGCACGGCCTGTACCAGATGCCCGACGTGCCGTGGCCGGTCCGCTACGGCGGCGTGCTCGACCCCGTGGTCGCCCTCACCCTGGCCGCCGCCGTCACCTCCCGGGTCGAGCTGGGCACGTGCGTGCTGATCGCCCCGCTGCACGTCCCGGCCCGCCTGGCCCGGACCCTGGCCAGCCTGGACGCGGCCAGCGGCGGCCGCCTCATCGCCGGTGTGGGCGCGGGCTGGAGCATCGACGAGTTCGCCGCCCTGGCCCCGCGGCCGGTCACCGAACGCGGCGCCGCGCTCGACGAGTTCCTCGACGTCGCCGCCGCCCTGTGGGGACCCGACCCGGTGTCGTACCGCAACGAGCGCTGGAGCATCGCCCCGGCCGAGATCGCCCCGAAGCCGACCCATCGCATTCCGGTATATCTGGGCGGATTCTCGGACGCGGCCCTGCGCCGCGTCGCCCGCCGCGGCGACGGCTGGCTCCCCACCGGGATGCCGCCGGCCGCCGTCGGCGCGACCCTCGCCCGGGTGCGGAAGCTGGCCGCCGAACACGGCCGCGACCCGTCCGCCGTGTCCTGCACGTTCCAGGTCGGGCTGGGCGGCAGCCTGGCGGCGGTCGCGGGGGAGGAGCGCCCGCCCTACACGGGCAGCATCGAGCAGATCGTCGAGGACATCGCCGCCCTCGCCGCCGCCGGCGTCGACCACGTGTTCCTGACCGTGTCCAATGTGGTCGACGACATGGACGGCTACGTGGACGTCGCGAAGGCCTTCCACGCGCGGCTGCGGGCGGCCGGCCTGACGTGACCATCGAACCGGCCGCCCCGGCGCCGTCCGGGTTCGACTACGTGTGGACGTGGCGGTCGCGGAGCTTCGGGGCGGCCTATGGCATCTCGCCGGCGGTCAGGGCACCCTGGTTCGGGGACGGCGTCGACCGGGTCGGCCGGCGGTGCCGGGTGCTGGCGTTCGGGGCCCGGAACAATGCGCTGGTCGAGTTCGAGGACGGGTATCGCGTCGTGACGTGCCGTCGGGGCCTGCGGCGCGTCGCGTGATGCCTGGCGGGGCGTGCGGCGCGTTGCGTAATGCCTGGCGGGGCGTGCGGCGCGTTGCGTAATGCCTGGCGGGGCGTGCGGCGCGTTGCGTGACGCCGGCGGGGCGTGCGGCGCGTTGCGTGACGCCGGCGGGGCGTGCGGCGCGTTGCGTGACGCCGGCGGGGCGTGCGGCGCGTCGCGTGACGCCGGACGATGCTGGGATCGGGGCGATGCTGGGTATGGGGCTTCGCTGGGTATGGGGCCGGGAAAGACTGAGGAGTGACATGCGCTATCGCAAACTGGGCAGTTCGGACCTGGAAGTCTCGGAGATCTCCCTCGGGTCGTGGCTGACCTACGCAGGCGGGATCGAGGCCGAGCAGACCCGCGCCTGCACCGAGGCCGCGTTCGACGCCGGGATCAACTTCTTCGACACCGCGAACGTCTACGGGCGCGGCGCCGCCGAGGAGGCCTGGGGCGAGATCCTGTCCAAGCACCCCCGCGAGTCGTACATCCTGGCCACGAAGGTCTGGGGGCAGATGTCCGACACCGACCAGGGCCTGTCCGCGGAGCAGATCGGCAAGCAGGTCGACGCCTCGCTGCGGCGGCTGCGGACCGACTACGTCGACCTGTATCAGGCCCACCGGTTCGACACCTCGGTGCCGATCGAGGACACGATCGAGGCCCTGCAGCTCGTGGTGCGGCAGGGCAAGGCGCGATACCTGGGCTTCAGCGAGTGGACGCCCGAGCAGATCCAGGCGGCCATCGACATCGCCGGCCCGGAGCTGTTCGTGTCGTCGCAGCCGCAGTACTCGATGCTGTGGCAGGCGCCCGAGGCCGAGGTGTTCCCGCTGTCGGCCGCCAACGGCATCTCGCAGATCGTCTGGTCGCCGCTGGCCCAGGGCGTGCTCACCGGCAAGTACAAGCCCGGCCAGCCGATCCCCGAGGGTTCCCGGTTCGCCAGCGACGCGATGAGCGGGGCCAAGGGCCTCGTGCTGCGCGACGATTTCCTGGAGGCGGTGCAGCGGCTCGTGCCGATCGCCGGGGAGCTGCGGATCTCGCTGCCGACGTTGGCGCTGGCCTGGGTGCTGCGGCGCTCCGAGGTGGCGTCGGCGATCACGGGCGCGTCGAGGCCCGAACAGGTCCACGCGAACGCCGAGGCCGCGGGGGTGGAGCTGGCTCCGGACATCCTCGCCCAGATCGACGCCGCACTCGGCGACGTGCCGATCAGCGGGCCGACTCTGGCAACATTTGCTCAGGAAGGTGTACGGCGCCGCTGAACGGGCATCTCTATGGGTAGGGAACGTCGACCTGGGAGATGACGATGAGCTTCGGTGACAAAGTCGAGCACAAGGCGGAAGAGGTCAAGGGCCAGGCCAAGGAGGGCTACGGCACCGCGACCGGCGACCCGGACCTGCGCGCCGAGGGCCGGGCCGACCAGGACGAGGCCAACGTGAAGCAGGCCGGCGACAAGGTCAAGGACGCCGCCCACGACGTGAAGGACGCCCTCAGCTAAGCCAACCAAGACCAACAATCAACGTCGCCTCGTCAACATCGACGGGGCGACGTTGATTTTCGTCAACATCCCCCAAATCAACGTCGAGCAACTCAACCCGCCCAGAGTCAACGTCGAGCAACTCAACCCGCCCAGAGTCAACGTCGAGCAACTCAACCCGCCCAAGTCAACGTCGAGCAAGTCAACGTGCGCAGGTCAACGTCGAGCAAGTCAACATGCGCAGGTCAACGTGGAGCCAGGTCGACGTCGAGCAAGTCAACCTGCGCAGGTCAACGTGGAGCCGGGTCAACGTCGAGTGAGCGAGTCAACCCGCGCAAGTCGACGTGGAGCCGGGTCAACGTCGAGTGAGCGAGTCAACCCGCGCAAGTCGACGTGGAGCCAGGTCGACGTCGAGCAAGTCAACATGCGCAAGTCAACGTTGGGCGGGGTGCGCGCGTTGATCCTGCGGCGGCGTAGGGAGCGGCGGTTGGCCCGGGAGGTGTGGGCCTTGTCCGCCAGGACCTGGTCGGGCCGGGTGCTGGGAGGTCCGCCGGCCCGCCTCGGCGATCGCTTGCAGCACGGTCAGCAGCCGCGCCCACGTCCCGTCGCGCTGCCGCCGCCGGAACAGCGCGAGTTGCGCGGCGCGGACCACGGGCATCCACCGGCCGTCGGCCTCAGCGGTGGCCATCGCAACGACGTGATCCGGTTGTTGCGCGAAGCATTCATGAGCCTTGGCTGCGCCATCGGCTGCTGCCGGCGCCGCACCGCTTGATCGTGGCGTTGCGAGTTCTCGGCGGTGTCGTCGACTCGGTGTGGGTTCGGGGGTGCAGGGGGCGGAGCCCCTTGCCCGGGGCGGGAGCGAAGCGGCCTCGGAATCCGCTGCTTGAGGCTTGTCGCTCGTGGTTTTTTGCGCTTGAGCCTATCCCAGGACCGCGCGTCCTGGGGATCGGCGTGTTTCGAAACGAACTCGGTCCTTGACAAGATTCTGAAAAGGTTTGCAGACTCGACGGTGATCGATGGGAGGCATCGGTGCCGGTTACGATCAAGGACGTGGCGCGGGCGGCCGGGGTGTCGGCGTCCACCGTCAGCCGGGCCCTGGCCTCGCCCGATCTCGTGCACGTCGACACCCGGGAGCGGGTCCGGCAGGCGGTTGCCGAGCTCGGCTACCACCCCAACCGGGCCGCCCGCGGGCTGATCACCGGGCGCACCGGCAACCTCGGGCTGCTCGTGCCCGACCTGGCCAACCCCTTCTTCCCCGGCGTCGTCAAGGGCGTGCAGGCCCGCGCCCGCGAGTTCGACTACGCCGTGTTCCTTGCCGACACCGACGAGGACCCGGCGGCCGAGGCCGGGCTCGTGCGCAACCTCAGCAAACAGGTCGACGGGCTCATCCTGTGCTCGCCGCGGATGAGCGAGGGCGAGGTCCGGGCCCTGACCGGGGACACGCCGATCGTCCTGCTCAACCGGCGGGTCGGGCGGGTGCCGTCGGTGACGGTCAACAGCGTCGACGGGCTGCGGCACGCGGTCGGGCACCTCACAGCGCTCGGGCATCGGCGGGTCGCCTACGTGCCCGGGCCCAAGGCCTCCTGGTCCAACCGGGAGCGGCTGCGGGGGCTGCGCCAGGTCACCGCGGAGGCCGGGGTCGAGCTCGTCGAGACCGGCAACGTGGTGCCCCGCTTCTCCGGCGGGGTGGCCGCGGCCGACCAGGTGCTCGCCACCGGGGTGAGCGCCGTCATCGGCTACAACGACCTGGTCGCGATCGGCATGCTCAGCCGGTTCGCGGCCCGCGGTGTCGCCGTGCCCGGGCGGATCAGCGTCCTGGGCTTCGACGACATCGTCCTGTCCGAGATGGTCAGCCCGGCCCTGACCACCCTCGCCCAGCCCAAGGAGTCCACCGGCCGGGCCGGGGTGGACCTGCTGCTGCAACTGCTCGACGACCCGGGTCACCCGATCCAGCGCCGCGAGCTCGACTCACACCTCATGGTCCGCGACTCGACCGGACCCGCGTCACATCCCTAGCACCAGAAGGGAATCCGCCATGTCCCTGCGAAACACATCCATCGCCCTGCTCGCAGCCTGCGCGCTGCTGACCGCCTGCGGCGCCCCCGACAAGCCGGGCGCGAACAACACCGACACCGGCGGCGCCGTGCCCGACACGCCGAGCGCCCCGGTCGCCCTCACCATCCTCGACGTGGCCGGAAACCTCCAGCTGACCCAGGGCATGATCGACGAGTTCGTGCAGAAGAACCCGAAGGTCATCTCGAAGGTGACCTACTCGAAGGCGACCGCCCCGGAACTGGCCGGGAAGATCAAGGCCCAGCAGGACGCCGGCCGGGTCGACATCGACCTCGTCCTGACCGGGGTCGACGGCCTCGCCGCCGGGATCGACCAGAACCTGTGGCTGCCGATCGCGGGCAAGGCCAAGGCCGACTACCTGCCCGGCGCGGCGGCGATGCAGAAGCTGGCCGGCGAGTTCGGCGTCACCGTCACCTACTACCCGTCCGGGCCGCTCATCGAGTACCTGCCGGCCAAGGTGCCGAACCCGCCGAAGACCGCGGCCGACCTGCTCACCTACGCCAAGGCCAACCCGGGTGCGGTGCAGTACGCGCGGCCCGCCAACTCCGGACCCGGGCGCACCTTCCTGATGGGCCTGCCCTACCTGCTCGGCGACAAGGACCCCAAGGACCCGGTCAACGGCTGGGAGAAGACCTGGGCGTACCTGTCCGAGCTCAACAAGTCGGTGACGCTCTACCCGTCCACGACCAGTGAGACGATGAAGAGCCTGGCCAACGGCTCGGCGAAGATCATCGCCAGCACCACCGGCTGGGACATCAACCCGCGCGTCCTGGGCCAGGTGCCGAAGGAGGCGGCGATCGGCTCGCTGCAGGGCTTCCACTGGGTCACCGACGCCCACTACGTCACCGTGCCCAAGGGTGTCTCGGCGGACAAGCAGTCGGCGATCTACCTGCTGCTGCAGTCGATGCTCACCAAGGAACAACAGGCGAAGGCCTACGACAAGGGGTACTTCTACCCGGGCCCGGCGGTCAAGGACGTACCCCTGTCGATCGCGCCCGCGGACAGCCAGAAGGCCATCGCCGACTTCGGCCGGCCCGAGTACGAGGCCCTGATCGCCGGTAACCCCCTCGAGACGCCGCTGGACGCGAAGGCGCTGGTGGCCGCGTTCGACAAGTGGGACCGCGAGATCGGCGGCGCGAAGGTGAACAAGTGACCGAGTTCAACACCTTGCGGCTGGAGGGCGTGACCCGCAGGTTCGCGGGCCACGCCGCCCTTGCCGGCCTCACCCTGGACATCGAGCGGGGCGAGTTCATCGCCCTGCTCGGCCCGTCCGGCTGCGGGAAATCCACGGCATTGAACTGCCTCGCCGGGCTGCTGCCGCTGTCCGAGGGCCGGATCTGGCTCGACGACCGGCGCCTCGACACGCTGCCACCGGAGCGGCGCGGGTTCGGTATGGTGTTCCAGAACTACGCGCTGTTCCCGCACCTGAGCGTCCGGCGCAACATCGCGTTCGGGCTGCAGATGCGCCGCCTGCCCCGGGCCGAGGTCCGGTCCCGCACCGAGGACGCGATCCGCCTCGTCCGCCTCGAGGAGCACGCGGCGAAGCTGCCCGGACAGCTGTCCGGCGGCCAGCAGCAGCGGGTGGCGATCGCCCGGGCCGTCGTCGTGTCGCCGTCGCTGGTCCTCATGGACGAGCCACTGTCCAATCTGGACGCCAAGCTGCGGCTGGAGATGCGCACCGAGATCCGGCGGCTGCACCAGCGCCTCGGCCTCACCACGGTGTACGTCACCCACGACCAGGAGGAGGCGCTGTCCCTCGCCGACCGGCTCGTCGTCCTGCGCGCCGGCGAGGTCCAGCAGATCGGCACCCCGGAGGAGCTGCACGACCGGCCCGCGAACGCGCACGTGGCCGACTTCATGGGCTTCCGCAACCTGCTGCGCGCCCGGGCCGAGCAGGTCGTCGACGACCGGGTGCACTTCACCGTCGAAGGGGTGCCGTTCACGGGCGCGGCCGTCGGCGCGATCCGGCCCGGCGACGACGTCGTGGCGGCCGTCCGGCCCGAGAACGTGGTCCCCGGCGAGGACGGGCTCGCGTGCACCGTGGACGTCGCGGAGTATCAGGGGCGGGAGATGGCCGCCGAGGCCCGCACCGGTGACGGGCTCGTGCTGCACCTGCGGACCACCGCGCGGCTCGCGCCGGAGGACTCGCTGACCGTACACCTGCGCAATGTTCTGGTGTATCCGGCGGACGGGGGCGGCTGATGGTCGCGCTTCGTCACCGGCTCGCCGAACGCGGCGTCGACCGGCAGCTGTGGCTGCTCGCCCCGGCCGCGGCGTTCGTGGTACTGCTGTTCATCTATCCGTTCGCATACGGTGTCGGCCTGTCGTTCCAGCCGGACAAGGGCGGGCCGTTCGAGGCGTACCGCAGCTTCTTCGCCGACGCCTACGACCGCGACACCATCTGGATCACGCTGCGCATCGCACTGCCGGCCGCGATCCTCAACGTCGCCGCCTCCGTGCCGATCGCCTACCGGATGCGCGGCCGGTTCCGCGGCAAGCGGGCCGTCACCACGCTGCTCGTCGTGCCGATCACGCTCGGGACCGTCCTGACCGCGCAGGGCCTGCTCAACTACCTCGGCCCGACCGGCTGGCTCAACCGGGTCCTGCTCGACGCCGGCCTCGTCGACACCCCGATCCGGCTCGTCCACAACTCGTGGGGCGTATTCCTGTCCCTGGTCATCACCGGTTTCCCGTTCGCCTTCCTGTTGGTGTTGTCGTACCTCTCCGGCATCGACCCGTCACTGGAGCGCGCGGCCGCCACGCTGGGTGCCGGTGCCTGGCAACGGTTCCGCCGGATCACGCTGCCGCTGCTCGCCCCGGGCCTGGCGACCACGTTCTGCCTGACGTTCGTGCTGGCCTACAGCGTGTTCCCGTCCGCGGTCCTCGTCGGCGACCCGGCCGGGGAGACCCGGGTCATCGCCTACGCCGCCTGGCAGGCCCGCTACCAGCACTACGACTTCGCGCAGGGCTCGGCGATCGCGATCGTCATGGGCCTCGTCGAGCTCGTCGTCATCGGCGCGGTGCTCGGGGCACGCTCGCTCTTCTACACCGGACCGACGGGAGGCAAGGGATGAGGCGGCCGCACACGGTCACGGCGTGGATCGTCTGGGGCGCCGTGCTGTTCTTCATGCTCAACCTGCTCGGCGTCGTCGGGTCGGTGCTGGTGAGCTCCTTCGGCAAACAGTGGTTCGACACCTGGCTGCCAAACGGCTATACGACGAGTTGGTACGCCCAGGCCTGGGACGAGTTCGGCCTGCTGCACGTGCTGCTGGTGACCCTGGAGGTCTCCCTCGCCGTCGTGGTCGTCTCGCTGCTGCTGGGCGTGCCCGCGGCCTACGTCCTGGCCCGGCGGCGCTTCCCGGGGCAGCGGCTGGTGTACCTCGCGTTCCTGCTGCCGATCCTGATGCCCCCGATGACCTACGGCATCCCCCTGGCGACGGTGCTCTACAAGTTCGACCTCGCCGGGCACCTGTCGGGCGTCATCCTGGCCAACCTGGTGCCGTCGGTGCCGTTCGTCATCCTCACCATGACCCCGTTCATCGAGCAGATCGACCCGGCCATCGAACGCGCGGCCCGGATGTGCGGCGCCGGGACCCGTCAGGTGTTCGTGCGCATCCTCGCGCCGCTGCTCGTCCCCGGCATCCTCGCCGCGTCCATCCTCGTGCTCGTCCGTACCATCGGCATGTTCGAACTGACGTTCCTGACCGCCGACGAGGAGTCCTCGACGCTGGTCGTCAAGCTCTACGCCGAGATGGCGTCGCCGGGCATCCGGGCCCAGCAGTCCATCGACGCGATGGCGGTGGTCTACACCGCCACCATGCTCGTCCTGCTCGTCCTGGCGCTGCGGATCGTCAACCCGACCCAGCTCGTCGCCCGTGTGAAGGAAGAGGTCGACTGACGTGCGCATCGCTGACGCCCGGGTCATCGTGACCAGCCCCGGCCGCAACTTCGTCACCCTCAAGATCATCACCGACGAGGGGGTCACCGGGGTCGGCGACGCCACGCTCAACGGACGCGAGCTGGCCGTCGCCTCCTACCTCACCGAGCACGTGATCCCGGCCCTGATCGGCCGCGATCCGGCGCGGATCGAGGACACGTGGCAGTACCTCTACAAAGGCGCCTATTGGCGGCGGGGCCCGGTCACGATGTCGGCGATCGCGGCGGTCGACACCGCCCTGTGGGACATCAAGGGCAAGGTCGCCGGTCTGCCGGTCTACCAGCTGCTGGGCGGGCGGAGCCGGGAGGGCGTCACGGTGTACGGCCACGCCAACGCCGACACCGTCGACGACGTCCTGGTCGAGGTGGCCCGCTACGCCGACCTGGGATATCGGGCCGTGCGGGTGCAGACCGGCGTGCCCGGGCTGGAGACCACCTACGGTGTCAGCCGGGACAAGCTCTTCTACGAGCCGGCCGACGCCGCCATCGCCTCCGAGGCCACGTGGTCGACGGAGGCGTACCTCTCCTCGGTCCCCGGCGTCTTCGCGCGGGTCCGGGAGGAGTTCGGGCCGCGGCTCAAACTGCTGCACGACGTCCACCACCGGCTCACCCCGATCGAGGCCGCCCGGCTCGGCAAGAGCCTCGAGCCCTACGCCCTGACCTGGATCGAGGACCCGGTGCCGGCCGAGCTGCAGGCCGGCTTCCGCCTCATCCGCCAGCACACCACCACCCCGATCGCGGTCGGCGAGGTCTTCAACACCGTCTGGGACTGCGAGCAGCTGGTCCGCGAGCAGCTCATCGACTACATCCGCACCACGGTCGTGCACGCCGGCGGCCTCACCCACCTGCGCCGCATCTTCGACCTGGCCGGCCTGTATCACGTGCGCACCGGCAGTCACGGCGCCACCGACCTGTCGCCCGTGTGCATGGCCGCCGCGCTGCACCTCGACCTCGCGGTGCCGAACTTCGGCCTGCAGGAGTACATGCGGCACACGCCCGAGACCGACGCCGTCTTCCCGCACGGGTACCACTTCGAAGGCGGCTACCTGCACCCGTCCGAGGAGCCCGGGCTCGGCGTCGACATCGACGAGGAGCTGGCCGCGCAGTACCCGTACCGGCCCGCCGCGCTTCCGGTCAATCGGCTCCTGGACGGCACAATGCACTCCTGGTGAAACACTTAAGGGCCCCTCTCCGCAACCGATTGGGCGGGTGGAGAGGGGTGATCGGACATGCTGGGGTGGTTGGCGAACCGGTCCGTGCGGACGAAGGTTCTGCTCGTGGTCGCGGTGCTGGGCATCGTGGCGCTGGCCGGCAGCGTGGCGGCGACGATGCGGCTGAGCCAGGTCAGGACCGAGGCCGGAAGCCTGTACAACCGCGGGCTGGTGCCGCTGACGTACCTCATCGACGTCCGCGCCGATCTGTCCAACCTGCGGGTCAACGTGCTCAACCACGTCATCAGCACGACCGCGGCGGGCAAGGACAAGTGGGAACAGGCCGCCACGACGGCCGCCGACAAGTTCGGTACGGACCTGGCGAGGTATCGGGCCGTCACCAACGACCCGGCCCAGGCCGACCAGCTGGCCGACGCGTTCACCACGTATCGGTCCGCGCTGTGGAGCCAGCTGCTCACGGCCAGCCGGTCCGGCAACCTGGCCGAGGCCGAGCGCATTCGCGACAATGTCACCGCCTCCCTGGCCACCACCGCCTTCGACCTGATCTCCAAGATGGCCGCGGACGAGACCGCGGTCGGCCGGGCCCGCCAAGCGAAGGTCGAGTCGGCCTATCGCAGCGCCCTGATCTGGACCTGGGGCCTGCTCGGCGTCGGGCTGGTGCTCGCCATCCTCTTCGCGCTGATGGTCGCCGGTCTGCTGGTGCGGGCCGTCACCCAGGTCGGCCACGTCGTCGCCGGCCTGGCCAAGGGCGACCTGACCCGGGTCGCCACGGTCCGCGGCCGCGACGAGCTCGGCACGATGGCCGGCGAGCTCAACACCGCGATCACCGACCTGCGGGGGTCGGTGGAGGCGGTCGGCGCCCGCAGCTCCACCCTGGCCGGTGCCGCCCAGGAGCTGTCCACGGTCAGCAACCAGATCGCGGCCAGCGCCGAGGAGAGCAGCAGCCAGGCCGCCGTCGTCGCGGGCGCCGCCGACGAGGTCTCCAGCAACGTCCAGACGGTCGCCGCCGGCACCGAACAGATGGGCGCGGCCATCGGCGAGATCGCCCGCAACGCGGCCGAGGCGGCCCGGGTCGCCGGGGCCGGCGTCACCACCGCCCAGTCCGCCACCGAGACCATCGGCAGCCTCGGCCGCTCCAGCGCCGAGATCGGCAACGTCCTCAAGACCATCACAGCGATCGCCGAGCAGACGAACCTTCTGGCCTTGAACGCGACAATCGAGGCGGCCCGGGCCGGCGACGCCGGCAAGGGCTTCGCGGTCGTCGCCGGCGAGGTCAAGGACCTGGCCCAGGAGACGGCCAAGGCGACCGGCGACATCGCGGCCCGCATCGAGGCGATCCAGCGCGACGCGACCGCGGCGGCGAGCGCGGTCAACGAGATCGCCGAGGTCATCGACCAGACGAACGTCTACGCCACGACGATCGCGGCCGCCGTGGAGGAGCAGAGCGCGACGACGGGCGAGATGAACCGCAGCGTCGCGTTCGCGGCCGGCAACGCGGGGCAGATCGCGGACAACATCACCGGCGTGGCCCGGGCCAGCCAGGTCACGAACGACGGGGTGGTGCAGGCCCGCACCGCCGCCGACGAGCTGGCCCGGATGTCCGGCGACCTGCAGCAGATCGTGTCGCGTTTCCAGCTCGTGTGATCGCCTCCCGGATCTCCCCGCCGTTGATCGGGGTCACCCCGACGTTGATTGGGTTTCCATGACAAGTGCCGCCGAAGAGCCGCTGACCCCGCAGGACCTCGAGGGGATCATCTGGCAGGTCTGGACGGCGTACCTCGGGACCAGCCCGACCGTCGCCTCCGACGACGAGCTCCACAGCGCCGCCGCCGAGATCACCGCCAGCGTGGGCGTCGCCGGGGCGTGGCTCGGCACGGTCGTGCTGCGCAGCGACCTGGGCGCGGCGGCGGCGATCGCGGCGGAGATGCTGGAGCTGGCGTCGGTCAAGCCCGACGACATCCAGGACGCCACGGGCGAGCTGATGAACATCGTGGCCGGGAACGTGAAAAGCTTCCTGCCCAAGCCGAGCCACCTGGCCTTGCCGCAGGTGGTGGTCGGCCGGGCGGAGGTACTGTGGCCGGGCACCCGCCGGCTGAGCCGGGTCGTGGTCGGCTGGGACGGCCACCAGGTGACGGTCGAACTCCTGGAGGGCGTCCCCCCACGCCGAGATTGATCGAGGTCGCGTTTCTACGGTTGGGCGACCTCGAGGTGGCCGTCGCGGACCCGGGTGCGCAGAGCGGTCTGGTCGGAGGCGGCCGGGCCCCGCAGGGCGCGGCCGTCGCTGAGGCGGAAGATGCTGCCGTGCCACGGGCACTCGACGCACGCCTCGCCGCCCTGTTCGAGCGGGCGGCCCTCGGCGAGCGGGCCGGCCTGGTGGGCGCACCGTCCGATGAGGGCGCTGAAGTCGCCGTGCTCGCGGTACACCAGAATCGGCACCTCGCCGACGGTGTAGGAGGAGAGCTTGCCCTCGGCGATCGCGCTCACCGCGTCGAGGCGGTGCCAGCCGGACGGGACGAGCGGCAGGGCGGCCGCGGCGTGGTTGGCCCCGGCACCCTGGGCGAAGGCGAGGTGGCCGCCGAGGTACGCGCCCGCCCCGGCCAGGCTCAGCCCGGTGAACGACAGCAGGCGGCCGCGGGCGTGGTCGCCGCGGGCCCGGGCCGCGATGGAGGCGGCGAAGAAGCCCAGCGCGCTGACGTTCGCCGTCACGTGGACCAGGGCGACCCGGCGCTGCTGCGGGGTGAGCGTCACGTAGTCGGCCAGGCCGGTCGCGGCCGCGGGCAGGGCGGCCGCGGTACCGGCGGTCAGCAGGGCGGCGGCCGCGCGCCGGGAGCCGGGTGTGTCGCGGCCGGGCAGGGCGTCGAGCACCGCGGTGCTCATCCAGGCGCCGACCGGGAACTGGACGGCGGCGGGGTGCAGCGGGTGCCCGATCGGGCGGCCGTGCAGCAGGTCGCCGAGGCGGCCGCGGCCGGCGGTGGCCTGCGCGACACGGCGCAGCGCGTCGGCGAACCGGTCGAGCGGGCGGGCGGCCTCCAGGCGGGCGAGCAACGTACGCATGGTGACCGATTGCCCCGGGGCGACCGGCCAAAACGAATTCGCGACCGGCGAGCAACCGTTCAACGCTCAACAACCGTGCGGTGTCAGCCGATAAGGCGACGTGCTTCGCAACGACATGGTGGCCCGCAGGCTGGACCGCGCGGTCCTCGGCTCGGTGGTGCTGGCCGTGTACGCCGCCGCCGCGTTCGCCCTCAATTACGGCCACACCCGGGTCCCGCTGTGGCTGATGTGGCTGGTGGCACCGCTGTCGGCGGTGCTGCCGGTGCTCGCCGCGGTGCGGATCGCGCGGACCGCGGCGTTCGCGGGGCCGACCCGGCGGTTCTGGCGGCACGTCGCCGTCATCCTGACCCTGGCCGGCCTCGGCACCGTCAGCAACGCCGTCGACGCCATCGGCGGGCCGGTGCCGAGCCAGCAGTTCTCGACGCTGACCGTGTGCGCGTACAGCTCGGCCGTCCTGACCCTGCTGTGGGCGCTGTGGCGGCTGCCGATCGGCACCACGAGCGCGGCCGAGCGGCTGCGGATCGGGCTCGACGCGGCGACGGTGCTCGTGGCGGCGGCGGTGTTCATGTGGCACTTCCAGACCGAGCCGCTGCTGGTGACCGACGGCTACCGGGCCGGCTCCCTGGCCGTGGCCGGGTTCACGCTCGTGCTCGAGCTCGTGGCGGTGTTCGTCATCGTGAAGGTGGTCCTGTCCGGGCACACCTACGTGGCCCGGGGCACGCTGCGGCTCTTCGCCCTCGGGCTCTTCGGCGGCGCGTTCAGCGGCGTGGCCCAGCGCTTCGTCCTCGACCGGCCGCAGCTGAGCCTGCCCCAGCTCGCCGTGCCGGTCATCCTGGTCGTGGTGACCCTCGGCGCGCGGCGGCAGTACCGCACGCTGCTCGACCCGGAGGTGACCCGGGACGCGGCCCGGCGGCCGTTCAGCGTGCTGCCGTACCTGGCCGTCGCCGCCATCGACGGCCTGCTGCTGCTGTCCATCGCGGCCGGCTCCGGGGACCTGGCCGTGACCGCGGTCGCCGCCGTGGTGCTCACCGGGCTCGTCGTGTGGCGGCAGGTCAACGCGTTCCGGGAGAACGCGACGCTCGTCGAGCGCCTCGACTTCAACGCGACCCACGACGCCCTGACCCGCCTGCCCAACCGCGCCCTGTTCAACCAGCGCCTCGCGGCCGTCCTCGAGGCGCCCGGCGCGCCCCGGCCGGTCAGCGTCGCCCTGGTCGACCTGGACGACTTCAAGCTCGTCAACGACACGCTCGGGCACGGCGCCGGCGACGCGCTGCTCGTCGCGGTGTCCGCGCGGCTGGCCGACAGCGTCCGCCCCGGAGACCTGGTCGCCCGGCTGGGCGGTGACGAGTTCGTGGTACTCCTTGACGCCATCGACCCCGCCGAGGCCGAACTGGTCGCCCAGCGGATGGTCGCCGCGCTCGCCGATCCCGTCCTGGCCGACGGCCACGAGCTGCTGGTCCGGGCCAGCATCGGCATCGCCGACGGCCGCACCGGCGACGCACCGGGCGAGCTGCTGCGCCTGGCCGACATCGCGATGTACGCCGCCAAGCACGACGGCGGCAGCGGCTACCGGCGCTACGTCCCCGGCATGGCGGGCGCGGTGGCGGGCTCGGCCGCGCTCGGCGCGCAGCTGCGCCAGGCGATCTTCGGCGGGGAGCTGTTCCTGGAGTACCAGCCGATCGTCACCCTCGATGGGCACCGCCTGGCCGGCGTCGAGGCCCTGGTCCGCTGGAACCACCCGGCCCGCGGCCCCGTCGCGCCGATCGAGTTCATCCCGGTCGCGGAGCGCACCGGCCTCGTCGTGCCCCTGGGGGAGTGGGTCCTGCGGGAGGCCTGCCGGCAGCTGGCGTCCTGGATCGCCGAGTTCGGCCCGGACGCCCCTGAGGTCATGCACGTCAACGTGTCCGCCCGGCAGTTGGCCGCGGCCACGTTCACCGACCAGGTCGCCGCGGCGCTCGCCGACTTCGCAGTACCCCCGCAGCGTTTGACCGTGGAAATCACGGAGAGTGCCGCCGTGGCCCTGGGCCCGGCCGTGACCCGCCTGGAGGAGCTGCGCCGTCTGGGCGTCCGGGTGTCGCTGGACGACTTCGGCACCGACCAGTCATCGTTGACGCTGCTGCAGGACCTGCCGGTCGACGAGCTGAAGCTGGACCGCTCGTTCGTCCAGCGCGACGAGTCCGGCCGCCGCGGCACGATGCCGGCCGCGGTGCTGGCCCTCGCCCGGGTGGTGGGCCTGGACATCGTCGCGGAGGGCGTGGAGGAGCAGGACCAGGCCGACCGCCTGGCCGCGCTCGGCTACCGCAAGGCCCAGGGCTACCACTTCGCCCGCCCCATGCCCCCGGCCGGGATCGCCGCGCTCGTGCGGTCGGAGTCGAGCAGAGCGGCCAGGTCGGTGGCGTTGCGCTGAGCGTTGTCGGAGTAGTAGTTGTCGGCAATAAAATTCCCGCGAGAAGGTCCGGGAAACATGTCGAGGACCCGGGTCCGGCTCCGTCCCCGCGGCGAAGGCGACCTCAGAGACGGGTCGCGCAGACGGTTCGAGGAGTATCCGAGATGGCGAAGTACCTGCTGCTCAAGCACTACCGGGGCGGACTGCCGGCGGTCAACGACGTGCCCATGACCGAGTGGACGCCGGAGGAGATCTCGGCGCACATCCAGTACATGCGGGACTGGGCGGCGCGGCTGGAGGGGACCGGGGAGTTCGTCGACGGGCAGGCCCTCGCGCCCGAGGGGGCGTGGGTGCGCTACGACGGGGAGGGCCGCCCGCCGGTCACCGACGGGCCGTTCGCCGAGACCAAGGATCTCATCGCCGGGTGGATGATCGTCGACGTGGACAGCTACGAGCGGGCCGTCGAGGTCGCCGGCGAGCTGTCGGCCGCGCCCGGCGCCGGTGGCAAGCCGATCCACGAGTGGCTCGAGCTGCGCCCGTTCCTGGCCGAGCCCCCGACCGTCACGGAGTAGCCGCACATGCAGGACGCACTGCTGCGCAGTCTCGTCCCGGGCGTGCTCGGGGTCCTCGTCCGCCGCGGAGCCGACTTCGCGGCGGCCGAGGACGCCGTGCAGGACGCGCTCCTCGAGGCCGTCCGGGTCTGGCCCGCGGACCCGCCGCGGGAGCCGAAGGGCTGGCTCATCACCGTGGCCTGGCGCAAGTTCCTCGACGCGGCGCGGGCCGACACGGCGCGGCGGCGGCGCGAGGACACGGTCGAGGCCGAGCCGCCCGGGGGCCCGGTGACGACCAAGGACGAGACGCTGCGGTTGTACTTCCTGTGCGCGCACCCCACCTTGACGCCCTCGTCGGCCGTCGCCCTCACCTTGCGCGCGGTCGGCGGCCTGACGACCCGGCAGATCGCCGAGGCCTACCTGGTCCCCGAGGCCACGATGGCGCAGCGGATCAGCCGGGCCAAGCGCACCGTCTCCGGGGTCCGCCTCGATCGGGCCGGCGACGTCGCCACCGTGCTGCGGGTGCTGTATCTGGTCTTCAACGAGGGGTACTCCGGCGACGTCGACCTGGCCGCCGAGGCGATCCGGCTCACCCGGCAGCTCGCGGCCGTCATCGACCACCCGGAGGTGGCCGGCCTGCTCGCCCTGATGCTGCTGCACCACGCCCGCCGGGCGGCCCGGACCGCGGCCGACGGCAGCCTGGTGCCCCTGGCCGAGCAGGACCGCAGTCGCTGGGACACCACGGCGATCGCCGAGGGCGTCGACATCCTCCAGCGGGCGCTGTCCCGCGACCGGCTCGGCGAGTTTCAGGCCCAGGCCGCGATCGCCGCCCTGCACGCCGACGCCCCGGCCGCGGCCGAGACGGACTGGGTGCAGATCGTCGAGTGGTACGACGAGCTGCTGCGCCTCAACGACAGCCCGGTCGTCCGCCTCAACCGGGCCGTGGCCGTCGGTGAGGCCGACGGCCCGCGGGCCGGCCTGGCCGCCCTCGCCGAGCTCAGCGACACGCTGCCGCGCTACACGGCCGTGGCCGCGTATCTCCACGAACGCGACGGCGACCGGCGCACCGCGGCCCGCCTCTACGCCGAGGCCGCTCGCAAAGCGCTCAACCGGGCCGAGCGCGACCACCTGACCCGCCGGGCGGCGCGCCTCAACGCCGAGCTGCGCGGCTGAGGCCGGGCCGGCCCGGCTCAGTGCCGGGCGGCGCGGCCGGGTCGTCAGCGCTTGATGGCGAAGTCCGTCGCGGGGCTGAGCTTGGAGCCGACCCGGGCCACGACCTGGTAGGTGCCCTCCGGGGCGGGAGTGGTGCCGACGGCGCAGACGTGCGGCGTCGCGCGGTAGCTGTTCCACTGGATGCGGTAGGTGACCGCGTCGCCGGCGGCGAAGGCCCGCACGTCCGTGTCCTTCTTCGTGTTGCAGTCGTCGGAGGAGAACAGCAGCGTGCCCGCGCGCAGGATCTGGATCTCCTGGGCGCCGCCGCCGAGGTCGCGGCTGCACCAGTCGGCGGCCTTGCTGGCGATGCTGATGTTGAAGGTGAAGGTGCCGCCGAGGGGCCCGGGGGAGGGCAGCACCGTCACCGTCACCGCGATCTGGTCGTCGGTGCACGCGGCGATGTTGGCCGGGGGCGCGCTGTGCTGGGCCGCGGGCTGGCCGCTCGCGTCGGGGCTGGCCGGGATGATCTGCGGCGGCGCCGACGGGTCGGTGGACGGGCCGGGAGCGCCCGCGCCGCCGCCGGGGCCGGTCGTGGTGGCGCCGACGGTCTGGCCGCCGCCCTGGCCCGAGGCCGGTGCGCTGGTCGCGGTCGGCGGCGTGCCACCGCCACCGCCGCGGGTGAGGATCCACACGAGCAGCAGGACGCCGACGATGACGACCCCGACCATGGCGCGGCGCCGCCAGTAGACGGAGGATGGCAGGGGTCCGACGGTCCAGCGATTCGCCGGTCGTTGCATTCGGGCAGTTTGCCAGAAGCCGCGCGGCGGTTCAGCCCCGACACCCCATTTCGCCGAAGCGTCTGCATTCGTTAACGACAACCCTATCCGCGCAGCCATTGCGTGAGCCGGGCGACGAACGATTCGGGGTCGTCCAGCCACGGAAAGTGACCGGCGCCCGGCATGACGGCGACCTCGGCCGGCGGGGCGAGCGGCGAGCCGAAGAACGCGGCATACTCCGCGGCGTGCTTCGGCCCGAGCTGCACGTCGAACTCGCCGGCCAGAATCAGTACCGGCGCGGTCAGCAGGGCCAGCCCGGCCCGGACCGCGACCGGATCGAAGGCGTCGTCGGCGTAGTAGGCGGCGGCCGCGGCCCGGTTCGTCAACGACTCGGCCCGCTCGGCGTTCGCCCGCGCGGTGTCGTCCCATCGGCCATACACGAACGGGGTGATCGCCACCCAGTCGGCGTCGGTCGCGGTGCCGGCCCAGATACGCTCCAGGGACGCGAACGCCTCCGGGAACCACGGCTCGTCCCGGCGCAGCACCGCCACGTCCCGGCGGTCGTCGTTGGTGACCTCGATGCCGACCGGCCGCGGGCTGGGCGTGACGAGCGCGAGTCGCCCGACCCGGGTGGGGAAGCGGGCCGCGTAGAGCATCGCGAGCGTCGCCCCGCCGGAGTGGGCGAGCAGGTCGATGGTGTCGAACCCGAGGTGGACCCGCAGCGCCTCGAGGTCGTCGACCTGGCGGTCACAGCGGTACGTCCCGGGGTCGGCCGGCTCCTCCGAGTCCCCGGTCCCGCGCAGGTCCAGGGCCAGCAACGGCCACCGCCGAGCCAACCCACCGAGGTCGCCCAGGTAGCTGGACGCCTGCATCGGCCCGCCCGGCACGCACACCAGCGGCCGCCCGGCCCCCATCCGATGGAAGGCCAGCACGGTGCCGTCGAAAGCTTCGAAGATCGCCACTGCCCGATCGTACGGTCGCCACCGCCGAATGGTTCGAATAAAGATCGCCAGCCCTTCCCACCCCTACCCGAACACCCGCCGGTGGCGAGCTCGACGCTCAGTGCGTGGCTGCGGTCCGGGCGATGCGGTGGGCGGCCGCGATGACCTCGCCGACCTCGACGGCCAGCAGGGCCGGGTGGGGGCGGTCACTCAGCGTGTCGCCCGGCTCGGCTCGGCGGCCCCGCCAGATGGCCACGTGCTGCTGGCGGTCCGGCGGCGGGCCCCACAGGCGCGGCGGTACCGGCCCGAACAGGACGACCGACGGGGTGCCGTAGGCGGTGGCGAGGTGGGCGATGCCGGTGTCGCCGCTGATCAGGAGCCGGGCGTGGCCGACCAGCCCGGCCAGGTCGCGCAGGCCGGTGACCCCGGCCAGGACGGCTGTCGGCGGCAGCCCGGCCTGTTCGGCGACGCCGCGGGCGAGTCCAGCCTCGGCCGCCGAGCCGGTGACGACGACGTCGTGGCCGGCGGCGGCCAGGGTCCGGGCGGTCGCCGCGAACCGCTCCGGCGGCCAGCGGCGCAGGCCGGACTTGGCGCCGGGGTGCACGACGGTGGCGCCCGGGCGTGGGGAGGCGGGGCGGTCCAGGGCGAGGTCGTCGCAGTCGCAGTCGATGCCGTACCACTGCAGCATCCGGCACCAGCGCAGCACCTCGTGCTCGTCGAGCCGCCACTGCGGGCCGCCGGAGATGCCGGAGGTGCCGGAGGTGCGAGTAGTCCCGGAGATGCCGGAGGTGCCGAAAGCCAGCAGGCGCCGGGGGAGGGTGGAGCGCAGCAGGCTGTGCGACTGCGGGCCGCGGCCGTGCAGGTTGACGGCGACGGCCGGGTGCAGCTCGGGCAGGGTGCCGCCGAGGCCGTCGCAGGGCAGGAGCTCGTCGACGGCCCCGGTGAGCTCGGCCAGCGGGGCCAGCCAGCGCGGGGCGGCCAGCACGACCGGCTCGTCCGGGTGGGCCCGGCGCAGGCCCCGCAGCGCCGGGACCGCGGTCGCGAGGTCGCCGACGCCGAGGGCCCGCAGCACCAGGATCACGGGTACGAGGTCTCCCGCTCCGCGCACACGACGAGCTCGCGCACGGCGCAGCCGCGGGGCTGGCCGACGGCGAACATGACGGCCGCGGCGACGTTGGCCGGGTCGTTGAGGATCGCGTCGGGGCCGGGCTTGTACTGCTCGTCCCGGTCGTCGAAGAACCGGGTCCGCATGCCGCCGGGCACGACCAGCGTGACACCGACCTGGCCGGCGAGCTCGGCGGCCAGGGCCCGGGTGAACCCGACGACGCCGAACTTGGCGGCGCAGTAGGCGGTGGCGTCGCTGACGGCCTTGACGCCGAGCGTGGAGGCGATGGTGACGACGTTGCCGTGGGCCTCGGTCAGCGCGGGCAGCGCGGCCCGGATAACGGCGGCGGTGGCGAGCAGGTCGACGGTGACGACCCGCTCCCACACCTCGGCCGCGACGTCGCCGAGGCGGCCGGGCACGTCCATGCCGGCCGCGGTGACGACACCGTCGAGCCCGCCGAGCTCGGCGACGGCCTTGCGGGTGGCGGCCTCGGCGGCCCGGGTGTCGGCCAGGTCGCACTCGAGCCAGGGCACCCCGTCCTGTGGGGGCCGGCGGTCGATGACGTACGGCCGGTCGCCGGAGCGCCGCGCGGCGTCGACGACGGCGGCGCCGAGGCCGCTGGAGCCTCCGGTGATGAGCAGCGCGCGACTCATGTCAGTGTCCCTTCGAGCGTGCGGTCGAGATGAGTCCGGTGGTGGAGCGGCCGTCGAGGTACGGCACGATGACGGTCTGCCCGCCCCACTGCTTGACGAGTCCGGCTTCGGGCAGGGCCGGGCCGCCGTCGGTGTAGTCGCCCCCCTTGACCCAGATGTCGGGGCGCAGCCAGGCCAGGGTCGCCTCAGGGGTCGGCTCGTCGAACACGACGACGGCGTCGACGCAGCTGAGCGCCTCCAGCAGCCGGGTCCGGTCGGCCTCGGCCACGACGGGGCGGTCCGGGCCTTTCAGCGACCGCACGCCGGTGTCGGAGTTGAGGCAGACGACCAGGCAGTCGCCGAGCGCCCGGGCCGCCTCGAGGGTGGCGATGTGCCCGGCGTGCAGCAGGTCGAAGCAGCCGCCGGTGGCCACGATGGTCCCGCCGGCGGCCCGGACCCGGGCGACGACGTCGTGCACGGGTCCGGCCGGCACAACGGTGTTGTCGACCCGGTGGAGGCCGATCGCCGCGGTGGCGGCGGCGACCGCGGCCGCCACGGCCTCCGACGGCAGCGCCCCGGCGGCCAGGGCGGCGGTGGCGGTGGCGGCGAACCGGTCGCCGGCCCCGCAGGTGTCCCCCTCGGCCACCTGCGGGGCGGGCACGACGAGCGGTGTCGGCCCGGCGTGGCACAGCACGGCCCCGGCCGCGCCGGTCGTGACGGCCACGGCGCCGGCCCGCCACCGCCGCCGCAGTTCCTGCCCGGCCCGGGTGGCGGCGGCGATCCGCCCGCCACCGCCGGCGTCGTCGCTGAGCAGGCGGGCCTCGGCCTCGTTCGGCGTGGCGAGGCGCACCCCGGGCACCGGCGCCGAGCCGCGCGGGTGCGGGTCCCAGACGATCGGCGTGCCGGTTTCCGTCAGCGCCGCCCGCAGCCCCGGCCGCGCGGTGAGTCCGCGGCCGTAGTCGCTGACCAGAATGGCGTCGGCCGCGTCGAACAGCGGCCGCAGGTCACCCGGGTCGGCCGGGGGTGCCGGGTCGGCGCCGCCGCGGTCGAGGCGCAGCAGCACCTGGCCCCGGGCCCGGAGCCGGACCTTCTCGGGTGTCGCGCCGGGCAGCCTCACCGCGTGCAGCCGCACGTCCGCGGCGGTGAGCAGCTCGGCCAGGCGCAGCCCCCCGGCGTCGTCGGCGAGCGCGGTCACCAGCGTCACGTCCAGCCCGTCGGCGGCGGCCAGCGTCGCGGCCCGCCCGGCCCCGCCCGGCCGGTCCACAGTGGACTCCTCGTCGAGGACCAGCGCGGGCGCGTCCGGGCTGACCCGCCGAACGCTGCCGTCCACGTCCCGGTCCAGGAGCGTGTCGCCGACGACCACCAGGCGCGCGCTCATGAGGCGACCAGGCGGTGCTGGCGCAGCTCGGCGTCGACGTGTTCGCAGATCACGTGGGCGGCCACGAGGTGCAGCTCCTGCACGACCGGTCCGTCGCCCGGGCAGCGCACGGCCTCGTCGCACAGTTCGGCCAGCGGGCTGGGGCGGGGGCCGGTCAGGGCCCAGGTGTGCAGGCCGGCGCCGCGGGCCGCGGTCACGGCCGCGAGCACGTTGGGGCTGCGGCCGCTGGTCGACATGGCGATGAGGACGTCACCGGAGCGGCCGTGTGCGAGGACCTGGCGGGCGAAGACCTCCTCGTACCCGTAGTCGTTGGCGATGGCCGTCACCGCCGACGAGTCCGCGCACAAGGCGATCGCCGACAGCGGGATGCGCTCCTCCCGCAGCCGCCCCGTCAGCTCGGCCGCCAGATGCTGGGCCTGGGCCGCGCTGCCGCCGTTGCCGCACACGAGCAGCCGCCCGCCGTCGCCGAGGACGCTCGCCAGGTGCCGGCCCCAGCGCTCGAGCCGGTCGGCGGCCTGCCCGAACGGGCCGATCGCCGCGGCGAGCGCGGCCAAGTGGGCCTGCAGCGGGTTCATCCGGCCACCGCCTCGGCGTGGGCACCGGCGGTCGTGCGGTAGAGCGCCTCCAGCTGCTCCGCCGTGCGCCGCCAGGAGTATCGGGTCCGGGCCCGGTCCAGCGCGGCCGCGGCGTAGCCGTAGCGGCGCATGTCGTCGTCGAGCAGTCGGCGCAGGGCGTGGCCGATGGCGTGCGGGTCGCGGGCCGGCACCAGGTCACCGGTGACGCCCTCGACGACGGTGTCCAGCAGTCCGCCGACGGCGGTGGCGACGACCGGGCGGCCGCAGGCCATGGCCTCCAGGGGCGTGAGGCCGAACGGCTCGTACCAGGGGACCGCGGCGACGACGTCGGCGGCGCGGTACCAGGCCGGCATCTCGGCCGCCGGGACCGGCCCCTCCAGGTGCACCCGCTCGAGGACGCCGCACTCCTTGGCGACGCGGCGCAGGCGGGCCGCCTCGGCGTCGGCCGGGCCCCCGAGGATGTGGCAGGCCGCATGCGGTACCAATGGCAGGGCTCGAATCAGATCGGCGAATCCTTTGCGCTCCACCAGCCGCCCGACGGAGACGATGCGGCGGCCGGCCGGGGCCAGCGCGACCGGCGGGCCGTCCGGGGTGAAGCGGTCCAGGTCGACTCCGGAGGGCACCAGCGCGATGCGGTTGCGGGGGACGCCGAGGCGGGTCAGCTCGCGGGCCTCGTCGCGGCACTGTGCGACGACCCGGTCGGCATGGCGGCCGATGTGGCGTTCGAAGCCGATCCGCTGCGGCGGGCTGGTGTCGGCGGCGCCCTGATGCCGCCGCTTGACGATGCCGAGGGCGTGGAACGTCTGCACCACGGGGAGCCGCAGCGGCCCGGCGGCGGTCAGCGCGGCCAGCCCGCTCATCCAGAAGTGGGCGTGCACCACGTCCGGCGCCCACGGGTCACGGTCCCACTGCGCGCCCAGCCAGCGGCCGAAGTCGCCCATGTAGGGCAGCAGGGCGTCCTTCGGCAGCGCCTCCGCCGGACCCACCGGGACGTGCACGACCGACACGCCGTCGCCCATCGCCACCGTGGGCGGGCGGCCCGTGGCGTCGCGGCGGGTGTAGACCCGCACGTCGTGGCCGAGCGCGGCCAGGGCCGTCGACAGCTCGCGCACGTGCGTGTTCTGCCCGCCGGCGTCCTGCGCCCCGGGCGGCACGAGGGGGCTGGCGTGTTCGGAGATCAACGCGATGCGCACAATTCCTCCAGCAGGTGGTCCCAGTCGGCCAGGAAGCGGTCCAGGCCGTAGCGGCGGCGCGCCGCGGCCCGGCCGGCGGCCCCGAGGCGCCGGGCGTCCTCGGGTGATTCGATGAGCCACAGGGCCGCGTCGACGAGCGCGTCGACGTTCGTCGAGAGCACACCCGCGTCCGGCGGCACGGCCTCGACGGCCTCGGTGGTGGCCAGGGCGACGACCGGCACCCCGATGGTCATCGCCTCGATCAAGGACAGCCCGAGCGAGGTCCAGCGGCACAGGTGCAGGTAGGCGCGGCGGCGGGCCAGTTCGGCGTGCATCGCGGCCTGCGGCGGGTCGTCGAAGACGGCGATGCGCTCACTCGCCAGTCCGGCCACGCCCATGCCGAAGACGTCGAGGGGCGCGGCCGCGGCGAAGCGCGGGAAGAGGTCGGTGCCGGTCACCCGGCCCCGGCGGACCGGCTCGTTGGTGACGATCGCGAGGCGCTCCAGCTCGCCGGTGTAGCGGGCCGCGGGCTCGACGACGCCGTGCTCGATGACCGTGGCCCGGGTGCCGCCGCAGTCCCAGAACAGGGCGTTGAAGTGGGTGACGTGGACGATGGCGAGGTCGTCCCGGTCGGCCATCGGATGCCTGGTCGCGGGCACGTCACCCGTCGGGGTGTTGTGCTCGAGGTACACCTTCGGCGCCACCGCGGCCGGAGCCCACATGGACAATAGCTCCAGCTCCTCGGGGCGCTGCAGCACGACGAGGTCGATCGGGGTCCGGGCGATGTCCTCGAACGGGACCTCCCGCACGGATTCGGGCCAGTCCCAGGTCCGGGCCCGGCCGCGACCCCACGGCCCCCGGTCGTCGGTGACCGGCAGCAGGTACTGGTGCTTGCCCTGGACGAACGCGGTGGTCCACGAGCCGTGGACGTGCCACAGCAGGATGTTCACGCGTGCCTCCTCGCGCTGAGCAGTTCGACGGCGTCGACGACGGCCGCCGGGTCGACCCCGGCCAGGCACGGGTGGCCGCCGACCGGGCAGATCACGGCCCGGCTGTCGCGGCAGTGCGCGGCCGCGTCGCCGAGGCGCGCGAGGGGCACCCGATACGGCGCCCACTGTCCGAAGGGGACGGTCGGGGCGTAGAGGCTCACGACCGGGGTGCCGACGGCCGCGGCCAGGTGGGCCGGGCCGGTGTTGCCGACCACGACGCAGTCCGCGGCCGCGAGCAGGCCCGCGAGGCCGGCCAGCGCGAACGCGCCGCCGAGGTCGACGCCGTGCCCGCCGGCCACGCCGGCGGTGAGCTCCCGCTCGGCGGCCGAGCCGGTGACGAGCACCCGGTGCCCGGCGGCGGCCAGCGCGGCGACGATCCGCGCGGACACGTCCGGCGGGCAGGCCCGGGCCGGCACCGACGCGCCGGGGTGCATGACGACGAACGGCCCGGGCTCGGGCGCGGCCGGCACCTGGCGGATCCGCAGCCGCAGGTCGTCGCCGGGCGGCGGCGGGAACCCGGCCGCGGCGGCGAGGGACAGGGCCCGCTCCGCCTCGGCGACGCCCGGCGGCACCCGGTGCCGCACGTCCAGCAGCGAGCCGGGGTAGTCGTCGCTGATCGCGCTGATCCGCTCGACCCCGGCCAGGCGCAGCAGCAGCGCGGTCGGCAGCGGCGACTGGTGGAACGAGGTGAAGACGACGGCCTCGTCGGCGCCGACGGCGGCCAGGCGGGCGACGAGCGCGTCAGTGCCGGCCCGGTCGACGGGGTCCGGGGCGGGGTCGATCCACGGCAGCCGCCACTCGACGACCTCGTCGACGCCGGGCAGCAGCTCGGCCGCGGCCCGCCCGCGCGGCCCGCACAGCAGCACCACCCGGCCGGCGGCGGCCGCGACCGCGCGGATGGCGGGGCCGGTGACGAGCACGTCGCCGGCGGAGTCGGGGCGCACGACCAGGACGGTGGCCGCGGTGTGGGGGTGGCGCACGCCGGTCGGGTGCAGCTCGTCGCGGCGCAGGATCAGCTCGACGGCGTCGCGCAGGTCGGCGGCGACGGCCGGGGCCGCGGCCACCTCCGCGGGCCGGGTGACCGGTGTCGGGACGAGGATGCCGGCGGCTCCGGCGGCGAGGGCGGCGGCCATGTCGCGGCCGATGTCACCGACGACGACGCACCGCTCGGGCGTGGTCCGCAGCGCCGCCGCGGCCGCGTGGATCAGGCCCGGCCGGGGTTTGCGGCAGGGGCAGCCGTCGGCGTCGGCGTGCGGGCAGACCTGCCAGGTGTCGAACGGGCCGAGCAGCTCGTCGACCCGGGCGTTGACGAGCCGCAGTTGCTCGGCGGTGAACCGGCCGGCGGCCAGGCCGGACTGGTTGGTGACGACCCCGAGGCGCAGGCCGGTGGCGCGCAGCCGTTCCAGGGCGGCGCGGGCTCCCGGCATCGGCCGGACCAGCGCGGGATCGCCGTTGTACGGCACGTCCGCGATCAGTGTCCCGTCGCGGTCGAACAGCACGGCGTCGTAGACGTTCATGCCGCTCGCCACTTCCACCGGCCGGCCAGCCAGTGCCCGACCGCCAGCGGGGGGATGAGGACACTGGTGACGGCCATCGTGGCCACCTCGGCCGGGTCCGCGGGGCCGGGCGCGATCCGGGCCGTGGCGAACTCGGCCGTGCCCGCCGCCCACGCGAACGCGAGGCCCGCCGCCAGCCACTTCCACCGGCCGGGCAGCAGCGCGGCGCCGAGCGCACCGGCGGCCGCGGCGGTGATGAGCGCGTGCCGGCCCCGGCGGCCGGGTGGGATCTCCAGGAGTGCCCGCCAGCGCGGCCCGTAGAGGCGGCGCAGCAGGGCGTCGTCGGCGTTGCCGCGCTGGGTGCGCAGGCTGACCCACGGGCTCTCCGGGCGCACCGGGTGGGTGACCGTCCGCTCGCCGCGCAGCAGCCGCCAGCCGGCCCGCCGGACCCGGTAGGCCAGGTCCGCGTCCTCGCGGAACGCGCGGGGGAACCGCTCGTCGAAGCCGCCGGCCGCGGCGAGGGCCGGCCGCCGGTAGGCGATGTCGGCGGTGAGCCAGGCCCCGTCCTCCAGGCCGATGGTGACCCGCTCCCAGTCGGTCGGGCGGCGCCCCGCGGGCCGCGGCACCCGGATGCGGCCCTGGACCGCGCCGACGTCGGCGCGGACGTCGAGGTCGCGCACGAGCCGCCGATACCAGCCGGGGCCAGGGATGACGTCGTCGTCGAGGAACACGACCCACTCGCCGTTCGCCGAGCGCCAGCCGGTGTTGCGGGCCCAGGCCGGTCCGCGCCGCTCGGTGTCCTCGACGACGAGCAGCTCCACCTCCGGCGGCAGCGGCCCGAGCGCGTCGAGCAGCCGGCCCAGCGTGGACCGGCCGACGGTCGGCACGACGATACTGACGTTCACCGAGCGTCGCCGCCGGCTGTCGTGCACACCGCCGCCCGGTGGACCGCGAAGGGCCCCAGTGCGAGCAGGTCGACCGGGGCGGAGCCGAAGAGCTCCATCGCCTCCCGCGGGGTGTCGGCCATGGGCCGCCCGGCGGTGTTGAGCGACGTGTTGACGACCACCGGCAGGCCGGTGCGGGCCTCGAACTCGGCCAGCAGTCTCGCCACCAAGGGTTCGGACTCCGGGTGTACTGTCTGGACCCGCGCCGTCCCGTCGACGTGCACGACGGCCGGGATCCGCGCCACCCAGTCCGGCTTCACCCGGTGCACGAAGAGCATGTACGGGCTCGGGTACACCCCGTCGAACACGTCACCGAAGCGCTCGGCCCGCACCATCGGCGCGATCGGGCGAAACTGCTCGCGCCCCTTGACGTCGTTCATCCGGGCCGTCATCTCCCGCTCGCCGGGGTGCGCGAGCAGCGAGCGGTGCCCGAGCGCCCGCGGCCCGTATTCGCTGCGCCCCTGATACCAGGCCACGATCCCGCCGCGGGCGAGGACCTCGGCCGCCTCGGCCGCGATGTCGGCCGGGCGGGTGTAGGGCAGCGCCGCCCGCCGCAGCTCCGCCTCCAGTTCGGTGTCGCTCCAGCCGCGGCCGAGGTCGGCTCCGCGCATCGGCTCGACCGGGCCGGCCGCGGCGGCGAGGTGCAGCGCGGCCCCGAGTGCGGTGCCGGAGTCCCCGGCCGCGGGCTGCACCCAGACCCGCTGGAACGGCCCTTCAGCCGCGATCCGCGCGTTGGCGACGCAGTTCAGCGCGACCCCGCCCGCCATCGTCAGCGTCGAGGGCCCGCCGGCCGCCGCATGCAGCCAATGCGCCAGCTCCAGCAGTACTTCCTCGAGCCGCGTCTGCACCGAGGAGGCCAGGTCCGCGTGGTCGTCGGTCATCTCGCCGTCGGCCGCGCGGGCCTTGGCGAGGGCCGGCCAGTCGATCGGCCCGACCCGGAAGCCGCCGTCGCCGGTGGTGTGCACGAGCTCGCGCAGCTCGGCCAGGAACCGGGGGCGGCCGTAGGAGGCCAGGGCCATCACTTTGTACTCGTCGCTGGAGTGCAGGAACCCCAGATGCCGGGTCAGGTCCTCGTACAGCAGGCCCAGGGAGTGCGGCAGGCGCTGCGCGGCCAGGGTGGTCAGCTCGCCGCCGCGGTACACCCCGGCCAGGTGGCTGGCCGCCTCGCCGCGGCCGTCGAGCACGAGGACCGCGCCGTCACCACCGGCGGCCAGCCCCGCGGAGGCGGCGTGGGCGACGTGGTGCGGCACGAACCGGACCCGCTGCGGGTCGAGCCCGGGCAGGGCCGCGGCCAGGAACTGCGGGGCCCGCCGCGCGTAGTCGACGCGCAGCGCGTCGGCCGGGTCGTCGACGCCCATCGCGGTCAGGTCGCCGCACAGGGCCGGGTCGAAGGAGTAGGCGACCGCGTCGAGGTCCTCCGGCCGCAGCCCGGCCTCCCGCAGGCACCAGGCGGCGGCCAGCTCCGGCTGCTCCCAGGCGGAGAACGGCACCGGCCGCTTGCCGTGCTTGCGGCGGCTGAAGCGCTCCTCCTCGGCCGCGGCGACCGTGCGTCCGTCGATGACCAGGGCGGCCGCCGGGTCGTGGAAGATCGCGTTGACTCCCAGCACCTTCATGCCCCAGCCGCCTACCCGGGGCCGCACCGGCCAACCAAATCGGTTCTCCGGCAGAACCGATTCCGGCTTCTGGGAACGGTTCTGCCGCAGAAGCGTTTGACCAGTTCCCGATGCGGGAAGCTGGGCTCCTCATGCACATCGTTGAGCACCTGATCGCCGGGCGGTGGTCCGCCGGCGGCGACCTGTCGAACGTGATCGACCCGTTCATCGGCAAGCCGGTGGCGAGCTTCCCGGCGGCCACGCCGCACGAGGTCGCGGCGGCCGTGGCCGGGGCGCGGGCGGTGCAGCCGGACTGGGCCGCGACGGCACCGGCGGCCCGGGCGGAGGCGCTGCGGGCCGCGGCCAACGCCGTCGAGCAGGCCACCGACGTGCTCGCGCGGACGATGTCAGCGGAGATGGGCAAGCCCGAGGCGGAGGCGGCCGGGTCGATCGCGGCCGGCGTCGGGACGCTGCGGCAGTACGCCGAGCTGGGTCAGCTACACTCCGGCCGGACCCTCGGCGGGGACCCGGGCGCCCTCGATCTGATGGTCCGGGAGCCGCGCGGGGTCGTGGCCGCCATCACCCCCTGGAACGATCCGGTGGCCGTCTCGTGCGGCCTGCTCGGGGCCGCGCTGGCGACCGGCAACGCGGTCGTGTACAAGCCCAGCGAGCGGACCCCGGCGACCGGCTGGCTGCTCACGAAGCTCCTGGCCCCGCACGTCCCGCCGGGCGTGCTGTCGATGCTGGCCGGCGGCGGCTCCACCGGCGCGGCGCTGGCCGAGTCGGCCGTCGACGTCGTCGCGCACGTCGGCTCGACCGCGACCGGCCGCGCGATCGCCGCCGCGGCCGCCCGCACCGGGGCGAAGGCGCTGCTGGAGAACGGTGGCTGCGACCCGCTCATCGTCGACGCCGGGGTCGATCCGGCCTGGGCGGCCGCGCAGGCCGCCGTGGGCGCGTTCGCCAACGCGGGGCAGATCTGCGTGTCCGTCGAGCGCATCTACGTGCACGCGGACATCGCCGAGGAGTTCCTCACGGCGTTGGTCAAGGAGGCGGCCGCGACCGAGATCGGCCCGCTGGTCGACGTGCGGCACCGCGGCGGCGTGCACGGCCAGGTCGTCGACGCGGTCGACCGGGGCGCGCGGCTGCTGGCCGGTGGCGTGATCCCGGACGGCCCGGGCGCCTGGTACCCCCCGACGGTCCTGGCCGGCTGCACGGACGAGATGCGGGTCGTGGAGACGGAGACGTTCGGCCCGGTCGCCCCGGTGGTCACGGTGGCGTCGTTCGACGAGGCCCTGCGCTGCGCGGCAAGATCACCGTACGGCCTGGCCGCAACCGTCCTGACCGCGTCGATGAGCAACGCCCACTGGGCCTGGCAGCAGCTGGAGGTCGGCACCGTGAAGATCAACGCCGTCTTCGGTGGCGCCCCCGGCGGCGCGGCCCACCCCCGCCGCGGCAGCGGCCAGGGCTTCGGCTACGGCCCCGAACTGCTCGACGAGATGACCGCCACGAAGGTCGTCCACCTGGAGTCCCCGCCCGGCGGCTGGTGACGGCGCCCGGCGGGTGTCGACGCTCTTCGGCCCGGTGGACTATTCGGCCAGGTGGCGGCGCAAGAAGCCCAGGGCGTGGGCCAGCAGGCGGGAGACGTGCATCTGCGACAGGCCGACCTGCTTGGCGATCTCCAGCTGGGACAGGTTGCCGTAGAAGCGCATGGACAGGATGCGCTGCTCGCGCTCGGGCAGGCGGGCGATGATCCGGCGCAGCGACTCGCGGTATTCGACCAGGGCGAACTCCGGGGACTCGCCGCCCAGCGTGTCAAGCATGGTGCTCTCGTCGTCCATGCCGGGGGTGGGCACGTCCAGCGACAGCGGGCGGTAGGCCTGGGTCGCGCCGACGGCCTCGATCACCTGCTCCTCGCTGAGGCCGGTGTGCGCGGCGATGTCGGGCACCGTGGGTGAGCGGCCGAGCTGCTGGGTGAGCGCGTCGCGGGCGTGGTTGACGGCCATCCGCAGCTCCTGCAGCCGCCGCGGCAGCCGGACGCCGGAGGAGCGGTCGCGGAAGTGCCGCTTGAGCTCGCCGGTGATCGTCGGGGTCGCGTAGGTGCCGAACTCCGTGCCGTGCTGCGGGTCGAACCCGTCGACGGCCTTGACCAGGCCCAGCGCCGCGACCTGGGCCAGGTCGGCGGCGGGCTCGCTGCCGCCGTCGTAGCGGCGGGCCAGGCGGTGCGCGGCCGGCAGGCACTGCTCGATCACCTGGCCGCGGATCCGGGCCCGGGCCGGGTCGGCCGGGTCGAGCTGGGCCATGCGCAGCAGGCGTTCGGTGACCCCGGCCGGCCACTGGCCGTGGCCGAGCTCGACCTGCTCGAGGTCGACGGCCCGCCGTTCCCGCTCCCGCAGCGGCCAGTCGAGCGGCTCGTACACGCCGAGCTGCTTCGCCGCGCCCGCGATCTCCAGCGCCGACAGCGCGACCCCGGTCGCCCCGCACACGTGCAGCTCGGCCTCGAGCTGCTCGCCGCGGTGCTGCAGGTACACCAGGATCTTGATCGCGGCCGCGTCGATCAGCCGGACCTGCCGCACGTCGACGGCGATCTGCGCCGTCCGCGCGTCGAACTGCTCGAACACGATCTGCCGCAGGTATGGCGCTGACGCGTAGTCCAGCACCCCGGAGCACTCCAGGAGCGTCGCGTCCGGGCGCTGCGATACCAAGATCGTCAAGTCCATGACCGCCCCCTTGCCCCCCACGCTATGCCGATGTCGGCGGCAGTGCACCGTGAGCCGCCGGATTCGCACCCGTGCCCACTTCCATCACGAGAATCGCCCCGATGACCCCGGCGGTCTCACTCGTCAGCGGTGTGCACACCACCCTCAACTCGACCGTACGCCCCCGGCGGTTCACCGCGGCCTGTTCCGATTCTTCCCGTTCCGATCGGCCGCTGAGCACATCGCGGATCAGGGGACGCAGCTGGCCGGTCGACAATCCGATGTCGATGTTGAGGAAGTGCTGGCCGACGGCCTCGTCGGGGCGCAGGCCCCACAGGTCCTCGGAGCGGCGGTTCCACACCAGGATGTGCATCTCGCGGTCCAGGACCACCACGCCGGCCTGCAGGCTGGTGAGGATCGCCTCCATGAACGAGTTGGCGTCGTTGAGCTCGGCGGTGCGCTCCCGCAGCTCGTCGTTGATCGACTGGAGCTCGTCGTTCATCGTCTCCAGCTCCTCATTGGTCGACTGGAGCTCCTCGTTGGTGGTCTCCAGCTCCTCGACCGTGGACTGCAGCTCCTCGTTGGTGGTCTCCAGCTCCTCGTTGGTGGACTGCAGCTCCTCGTAGGCGGTCTCCAGCTGCCGGTTGGCGTGCTCGAGCTCGTCCTGCAGGCGCCGCGACGCGCTCATGTCCTGGAAGATCACCACGACGCCGAGCAGCCCCGCGTCGGAGTCGATCAACGGGTGGATCAGGATGTTCAGGAACTGCTTCTCGCCGGCGCCGGTGGCCAGCTCCACGTCGTCGATGCGGGTGACCCGCCGCTCGACCTGGGCCTGCTCGATGTATCCGCGCAGCTCGACGGGGCGGTAGGACAGGTCGAGGTCGCGGAAGGGCCGGCCGATGTCGCGCGGTGACACCCCGAACAGCGTCTCGGCGTGCCGGTTGGTCAGCGCGACCAGGCCGTCGGCGGTGACCACGACCTGTGCGACCGGGCTGGCCATGAACGCCTCGTTGCGCAGCCGGTCCAGCCCGAACAGCTCGGTGCGCGGCGGCGTGTGGGTCGGCTCGGCCAGGTAGGCCCCGCCGTTGAGGACCGGCCGGGACACCTTGCGGAACATCCGCCGCTTGAGGTCCAGGGGCGTGAACAGGTTGGCGTGGCTGAGCAGCATCTCGGCCTTGCCGAGGAACAGCACGCCGCCGGGGGCGAGGGCGAAGTGGAAGCGCGACAGGATCCGAGTCTGCGTCTCGGCGTTGAAGTACATCAGCGCGTTGCGGCACACCAGCAGGTCGATACGGCTTATCGGGGCGTCCTGCACAAGGTCGTTGCGGCGGAAGATGATCGAGCGGCGCAGGTCCTTGCGGAAGGTGAAGCGGCCGCCGGCGGGCTCGAAGTAGCGCTCCAGGAGCTCGGGCTCGAGGTGCTGGAGGTCGCGCTCACCGTAGGTGGCCTGCCGGGCGTGGGCGAGGCTCTCCTCGTCGACGTCGGTCGCGTAGATCTTGACCCGCTCCCGGAACCGTTCCGCGCCCATCGCCTCGGCCAGGGCCATGGCCAGGGTGTACGCCTCCTCGCCCGACGCGCACCCGGCGCTCCACACGCGCAGGGGACCCTCGTGCTCGTCGATGAGGCGGGGGAGGACCTCGCGGCTCAGGGCGGACCAGGCGTCCGGGTCGCGGAAGAACCCGGTCACGTTGATCAGGATGGTGTTGAACAGGGCCGTGAACTCGTCCGGATGCACCTGCAGGTAGTCCAGGTATTCGGCGTAGTCGTCCGGCGGCACCTGCGACATCCGCCGTTCGACGCGGCGCACCAGGCTCGAACGCTTGTAGCCGGTGAAGTCGAAGCCGCGGGCCTCCTTGAGATAGACCAGGAGGGCCTCGAAGTCCGGATCGGTCTGGGTCACCGCGTCACGCTACCGCTTGGGCTCGCGCCGCAGGGTCGCCCACACCACCTTTCCGCCCGCGGTATGCAGACAACCCCATGCCGAGGCCATGCCCTCCACGATCAACAGGCCCCGCCCCGGCTCCTCGTCTTCGCCGGAGCGCTCCAGGGGCAGCGGGCTCTCGTCGCGCACGGCCAGGTGCAGATGCCGGTCGCGCAGGGCGACGGTGACCCGGATCGGCGTGCCGGCGTGCTCGACGGCGTTGGCGACGAGCTCGGTCACGATCAGCGCGGCGGTGTCGGCCAGGTGCGGCAGCCGCCACGTCGTGCAGGCCTGGTCGACGAGCTCCCGGGCCGAGGCGGTGGCCGCCGGCAGCGCGGGCAGCGCCAGCTCGACCCGGCGGGGCCCGGGCAGCCGCCCGTGCGCGGCGATCGCCTCGGCCAGGCCGGCGTGCACCGGGACCTGGCGGGCGACGCCGAGCCGCTCCAGCTGCTCGACCAGGGCCGGACCGGGCCCGACCAGCATCACGTCGGTGCCGGTCTCCACGCCGTTGCGGGCGATCATCGGGAACGCCGTGAGGGTGATGTCGTCGACGGCCTCCAGCGCGGACACGTCGATGAGCAGCACCTCCGGCTGGTCCGTCAGCGCCTTCTGGCCGGCGTTGCGCAGCATGGGCACGGTGGCGAAGGTCAGCCGCCCGGCCGCGTGCACCACCGCCACCGGGAAGTCCGGCTCGTGGGTGCAGGTCAGTTCGTGTTCGATCGTCATGACAGTGCGTCCTCCGGCACGTCCCCGGACAGGTCTCCGAGCCGCTCGATGAGCTGCCGGATCGTCTTGCCGGCGGTCTCGGCCTCACCGGCCGCCTCCGAGTAGCGCTGTGCGGTCGGCTTGAACCCGCCGACCAGCGCCGAGTCGGCCATCCGCCGGCTCAGGGCGGCCTTCTCCTCGAGGCTGCGCAGTGCCATCCACAGCGCGCCTTCGAGGGCCCCGCCGAGCTCCTCCAGCAGGCCCGCGGCCGACCAGGCGTGCCCGACCCGGCAGCGGAACCGGCCGCCCGGTGGCGGCATCTCGAACAGCGCACCGTGGCAGTTCGGGCAGCCGAAGCCGGCGGGTATCCCGCCGATCTGGTCGGCCGTCACGGCCTCCATCCCGGCCATGGCATCCTCCGCATCCAGCGCCGCCTGCTCGACGGCGTCCCGTGGCGCCGGCCCCGGCAGCCCGGCCAGCAACTCCGCCAGCGCCGCACCCATCATCGCGGCGGGCAGCGCCCGGGCGGTGGGCACCTGCGCGGCGGCGTGGCGGGGCATGGACGGATACAGCGCCTCGTGCGGGTCCTGGACCAGCGCGACGCCGCCCTGCCGGGCCAGCTCGGCCAGGCCGTAGGACCCGTCGTCGCGGTTGCCGGAGAGCACCACGCCGAGCGCGGACGCGCCCCACCAGCGCGCGGCCGAGCGAAACAGCGGGTCGGCGGCGGGGCGGTGGCCGTTCTCCACCGGGCCGTGCGAGAGCCGGATCCGTCCGTCGCGGATCAGCAGGTGCTGGTTGGGCGGGGCGACGTAGACCCGCCCGGACTCCAGCGCCGCGCCGTCGCTTGGGTGCTCGGCCGGCAGCGGCCCGGACCGGCTCAGGATGTGCGGCAGCGCGGTGCCACCGGCCCGGGGGATGTGCAGCACTATGCACACCGCACCGGGCAGGTCGGCGGGCAGCCCGCCGCAGAAGGCACGCAGCGCCTCGACGCCCCCGGCGGACGCACCGACGACGACGATCCCGCGGGGCTCCGCCATACTCATGAATGCTACGCCGTCCATGACCCGATCACGGGGTCGCCAGTTACCCTCCACGCCGCGGGGTTAAACCGTTCGGAATGTCACCAGCACGATTCCGGGTGGCGCCGCGGCGTGGATCATGATGGGGTCGGGGTCGTGCTGTGGACCGGGAACTTCACGCGATACTTCGTCGCTCGAGCCGTGTCCGTCTACGGCGACGCGATGCTGGTCGTCGCCTCGGCCCTCGCCGTCGGGCACCTCTACGGCGCGACCGGCGTGGGCCTGGTCCTGGCCGCCTACACCGTGCCGTTCCTGGCCAGCATCCTGTTCGGCGGGGTGTTCGCGGACCGGATCGGGGCCCGGCCGCTGATGCTCGGGGCCGACCTCGTCCGGCTGGTGGCGCAGGGAACGGTCGCGGCGGCGTTTTTTGGCGGTACCCCCCAAATGTGGCTTTTGATGGTCTGCTCGGCCGTCAGCGGGATCTCCGCGGCCGCCTTCCAGCCCGGGGTGAACGGCATCATGCCCCTGGTCACCGACGACCCGCACCGGGCCAACGCCACGATCAAGATCTCCACGTCCATCGCGCAGCTGCTCGGCCCGGCGACCGCCGGTCTGCTCTTCGGGCTGCTCGGGGCCGGCCCGCTCTACGCCGTCGACGCCGCCACCTTCGCCATCAGCGGCCTCTGCCTGGCCGGCCTGCGGCTGCGGGGCACCCCGGCCGCGTCCGGCTCGTCGCCGCTGCGCGACCTCGTCGAGGGCTGGCACGGGTTCCGGTCCCGGACGTGGATCTGGAGCGTCATCCTCGTCTGGATCGTCTACGGCGTGCTGCTCTTCGGCCCGCTCATCCCGCTCGGCTCGGTGCTCATCAGCGGCCGGCTCGGCGCCCCCGCATACGGCTGGACCGAGTCCGGCCTGGCCGCCGGGGCGATCGTCGGCGGCCTGCTCGCCCTGCGCCTGCGCCCGGGCCGCCCCCTCGCGGCCGGCGCGCTCGCCATGTTCGGCTACGGGCTGCTCCCGCTCGCCATCGCCCTGCACGCGACGCTGCCGGTGCTGCTCGGCGCGGCCGCCGTCAACGGCGCGGCCTGGTCGTTCTGGTCGGTGATGTGGCAGACGAGCGTCCAGACCAACGTGCCACCGGCGATGCTCAACCGGATCACCTCGTATGAGGTCTTCGGCTCAGACGGCAGCCTGCCGATCGGTCAGGCCCTCGCCGGCCCGGTCGCGGTGCTGGTCGGCGCGGAGGCGGTGCTCGGCACGTCGGTCGCCGTCAGCGCCCTCGGCTGCGTCGCGCTGCTGTGCATCCCGGCCGTGCGCCACCTGCGCCGGGTGGCACCGGCGGCCGAACGTCAGTCACTGTTGAACCAGACCCAATGATCCGGGGTGTACCGCACGCCGGCCGCCGTGAACAGTTCGCCCACGGTGTCGCGGTTGCCTTCGATCGCGTGCCCGTCACCGAGGACGCCCCGGGCGAGCAGCTCCCGGAAGCACGCGTCGAGCGTCGCCGGCTCGTCCAGGCCGAGGTGCGCCCGCAGGTAGGCGAGCAGCGGTTCCAGCGAGGAGTACGACGTGACGGCGCTGTAGCCGTACTCGCGGCCCGCGTCGCCGGGGCGCCCGCCGTAGTCGTAGAACTCGGTGAACGAGATCCTGTCCTCGATCGACGACACCAGCAGCGTCAGCGTGAACAGGCAGTCCGTGCTGGTCCGGTTCGTGCGCAGCAGCGGGTAGCGGTGCTCGGAGCGCTCCTCGAACTCCACGCCGGCCGCGGTGTAGAGCTCGACGACCCGCTCCAGCGTCGTGATGCCCGCGAACGCGTCGACGAACCGGCCGATGCGATCCTCCGTGGACAGTGCGCGGGCCCCGGTGAGGTGCTCGGTCAGCCGGTCGAGGTGCTCGTACTCGATGACCACGTGCCGCTTCTCGGCGCCGTAGCGGGCGAACGTGATGGCCGGGGGATTGCCGTCCGGCGCGATCGTCAGCGTGGCGTCCTTGTCCAGGTGGACCCACGGGATGCTGCTCGTGCGCCGCACCAGCAGCCCCGTCGCGGCGAGCAGCCCCGCGACCCGCTCCCGGGCCTTCCCCGGCGGCAGCCGGCCGGCCCGGGCGACGTCCTCGACGGCCGCGACGAGCGGCGCGGGATCGGCGGCGTCCAGCAGCGCCTCCACGTGGAACGCGGTGAACCGCCCCATCCAGCCGGTGCCCTCGCCGGTGTACTTCTCGGTGAACTTGAGCTTGGGCGGCTCGCCCCCGACGGCGATAGCCAGGGTGCGCGTGTGGCCGGAGGCGGTGGTGGAGGTCTGCAGGACCTGCTCCGCGCTCATGCCAACACGATAGATAGGGTCCGCTCGTGGAAACGATCACCCTGGCCACCGTCGATCCGTCCGCGCCGCTCGACGACCTGGAACCCCTGGCCGAGGCGGTGCGGCACGCGCGGGTCGTGGCGATCGGCGAGAGCGCGCACCTGGTCCACGAGTTCTACCGGTTCCGGCACCGGCTGCTGCGCTTCCTGACCGAGCGCTGCGGCTTCACCGTGTTCGCGATGGAGTCCGGGTTCAGCGAGGGCCTGGCCGTCGATGACTGGGTCCGCGGCGGCCCCGGCGATCTGGAGGCGCTGGCCCGCGACCACATCACCTACACGATGGGCCGCTGCCCGGAGATGCGCGAGCACCTGAGCTGGATGCGATCGAGCGGGGTGCGGTTCTTCGGCGTCGACGTGCCCGGCTCCACCGCGTCCCCGCTCCCGGGCCTGCGGGGCGTGGAGCGGTACCTCACCGCGACCGACCCCGACGCCCTGCCCTCGGTGCGGCGCCTGACCGAGGACGTCGCCCAGTACGCGGGCGAGCACGCGCTGCGCTCCCACGCCGCCTACGCCGCCCTCGAGCCCGCCGTGCGGGACCGGATCACCGCCGGGTTCGCCGAGCTCGCGGCCCGCTTCGATGCGCTCGAGACCGAATACACCGGCTTCTCGGGACCGTACGGCTACCGGGTCGCCCGGCACGAGCTGCGCCTGGCCGCGCTCCTCGACCAGGCGCTGCGCAGCTACGCGGCCCGGGTGTCCGGCGACACCAGCCACCCGAAGGTCGCCGCCCGCGATCTCGGCATGGCCGAGTCGGTCCGGTGGCTGCTGGACAACCTCGGCCCGGACACCCGCATCGTCCTCGGCGCACACAACAGCCACATCCAGCGGACCCCGGTGCGGACCCCCGCGTTCGCCCTGTCCGCGATGGGCCACCACCTGGCCCACCAGCTCGGTGAGGAGTATCTGACGATCGCCGTGACCGCCGCGGCCGGCACCACCTCGTCGCACCGCGCCGACCCGGACGCCCCGAGCGGCGTGGCCATCGCCGCGGCCGAGCTGGAGCCCCCGGTCGACGGCAGCGTCGAGGCCGCCTACCCGGTCTCGTCCCTGACCGACCTGCGCGCGACCCGGGGCCGGGCCGGGGGACCGGACCGGATTCGCATCATGAACAGCTACCAGGAGGCGCCGATCGCCGACGCCTACGACTTCGTCGCCAACCTCCCGCACAGCTCCACCACCGAGCAGGTCACCGCCTGACCGGCGCTGCGGGCCGGGTCAGGCGCCGAAGTCGGGCAGCGTCAGCGAGCCGTCCTCGTTGAGCTGGAAGCCGGGATTGTGCGCGATCTCCCACAGGTAGCCGTCGGGGTCGGCGAAGCAGCCCGCGTAGCCGCCGTAGAACGTCTCCGCGGCCGGGCGGGTGACGGTGGCACCGGCCTCGGCCGCCGCGGCCAGGATCGTGTCGACCTCGGCGGGCGTGCGGACGTTGTGGGCGAGGGTGAAGCCGGCGAACGCGCCGGAGCCCGCGGCCGGGTCGGCGACGCCGGAGTCGGCGGCGAGCTTGTCGCGGCCCCACAGGACGAAGGCCGAGCCGCCGGCCTGGAAGAAGACGGTGGCGTCGCTCTCCTGGCCGCGCCAGCCGAGCCGTTCGTAGAACGCCGTGGAGCGGGCCAGGTCGGTGACGCCGAGGGTGACGAGCGTGATCCGCTGTTCCATGGTCATCACCGTAACAGCGGGCGGAGGGCCTCGACGGCCTCCCGCGCCTGCCGCCTGATCGCCGGGATGGCCCGGGTGCTCGGGGCCGTGCTCAGCCGCTCCACCGTGCGCACGAACACCGCGATCAGGGCGTCGGCCAGGGTCGTGGCCGCGGCCGGCGGGTAGCCCTCGGCCGCGCGCAGGCGCGTGGCGAGGACGGTCGCGACGCGGTGGGCCAGGTCGAGCATGGCCCGGTGCAGGGTGTTGCTGACGGCGATCTGGCGGACCATGCCGCCGGGCGTCTCGACGGCCCGGCGGGCGTCCGGCCCGAGCAGGAACGCCTGCAGCCAGCGGCCGTAGGCGTCGACGACGCTCGTGTCCGGGCCGCGCGCGGCGAGGGTGGCCAGCATCGTCGCCTCGAACGCGTCGGCCTGGTCGAAGACCAGGCTCTCCTTCGTCGGGAAGTAGTTGTACAGCGTCTGCTCGGACACGCCGGCGGCCCGCGCGACCTGGGCCATGGCCACGCTGTCGTAGCCGTGCGCGGCGAACAGCTCGGCGGCCGCGTCGGCCATCGCGGCCCGGGCCCGGGCCTTCTTTTCCTCACGGAGCATTTTTGGGTTACCCTAAATTTTGTGCTACTCAAAAATTCGTACGACGTCATCGTAGTCGGCGCCGGGCCCGTGGGCCTGTTCCTCGCCGCGGAGCTGCACCGGTTCGGTGTCGATGTGGCCGTGCTGGAGCGGCTGGCCGAGCCCTCGCAGCAGATCAAGGCCGGGTCCGTCGGGTCGCCGTCGGCGGAGATCTTCGACCAGCGGGGCCTGCTGGACCGGTTCGCCCAGCCGGACCTGAGCATGTTCCCCAAGAACCTGCCGGTCGGGCACTTCGCCGGTCTGTGGCTGCTGCGGGGCGCGCCCGAGCTGCGGACCCTGCCGATCTTCGCGGCGCAGCCCGAGGTCGAGGCCGTCCTGGAGGCGCACGCCCGCGACCTCGGCCTCCCGGTGCTGCGCGGCTACGAGGTGACCGGCCTCGACGGGGAGCGGGTCACGGCCGAGCACGACGGCGCGACGGTGCACCTGCGGGCCCGGTTCGTGGTCGGGTGCGACGGCGGGCGCAGCACCGTGCGGCGGCTGGCCGGGTTCGCGTTCGCGGGGACACCGGCGACGATCACCGGCCGGCAGGCCCTGGTCGAGCTGGCCGAGCCCAACCCCCTGGACAAGGGCTGGCACCACACGGACACCGGCGTGATCGTGTTCGGGCCGGGGCCGCAGCGGGTGCTCACCGTCGAGTTCGACGGGCCGCCGCCGGCCGCCGACCGGGACCGGCCGCTGGACCGGGCCGAGATCGAGGGCTCGCTGCGCCGCGTCTCCGGCCGCGCCGTCGTGGTGGACCGGCTCATCACCGGCACCCGGTGGACGGACAACACGCGTCAAGCGGCACCGTACCGCCGCGGCAACATCCTGCTCGCCGGGGACGCGGCGCACGTGCACCCGCCGTTCGGGGGCCAGGGGCTCAACCTCGGCTTCCAGGACGCCGTCAACCTCGGCTGGAAGCTCGCCGCCACCATCAACGGCCGGGCACCCGAAGGCCTCCTCGACACGTACCACGACGAGCGCGCTCCGGTCGCGGCGGCGGCCCTGGCCAACACCCGGGCCCAGGTCGCGCTGATGCGCCCCGGACCGCAGAGCGCCGCCCTGCGCGCGGTGTTCACCGACCTCCTCGCCTACGACGAACCCAACGCGCACCTCACCCGCCTCATGAGCGGCGTCGACCGGCCGTACGCCATCGACAGCGACCACCCCCAGGCGGGCCGGATCGTCGCCGACCGCCCCATCGGTGCCACGCGGCTCTGGGAGCTGCTGCGCGAGCCCGGCGGCCTGCTCCTGGACGCCACGCCGGACCGGTCCGCGACCGAACTGGCCGCGCGGTGGGCGGGCCGGGTCCGGACCGTCCCGGGCCCCGAGAACCTGCTGATCCGCCCGGACGGCATCGTGGCCTGGGGTGGCGAGGGCACCGACGGCCTCGAGAAGGCGCTCACGACCTGGTTCGGCTCAAGCGCCGCCCTGGTCATCGCTCCGTTCGCCGCGCCCGGGTGAGCACCAGCAGCACGAGGCCGGCCAGGCACAGCCCGGTGCTCATGGCCCAGGCCGAGCGGTAGCCGACGTGGGTGGCGACGCCGAGCAGCGAGCCGGCCAGCATCGCGCCGATCGGGAACGTGTTGGTGAACAAGGTCGTGGCGTGGCCGGGGCGACCCGGCATCATGTCCTGCATGTAGGTGATGCCGACGCCGGAGATTGCGGAGATGAAGGCGGCGTTGACGGGCTGGGCGGCGGCGAGGACCCACAGGTTGGGGGTGGCCCAGCCGATCGCGTAGTACACGACGGCGCAGGCGGCGCCGATGCGGATCAGCGTGCTCAGGCGGTAGCGGGTGGTCAGGGCGCCCAGGCCGAGCATCAGCGGGATCTCCAGGGCCGCGCACAGGCCAAGGATCAGGCCGGCGGAGGATGCCTCGCCGTGCAGGTCGTTGCTGATGAACAGCGGCAGCGCCTGCACGGCCAGGGTCATCGGGGTCTGGAGCAGGACGAACGCGGCCACGGTGGCCCAGAGTTGCCAGCGGGCCACGGTGAGCGGGGACGAGGACTCGTCGTCGGTCCGCTCGCGGGGCGGTGCCGGGAGCGTCTCCAGGCGCAGCGCCGCGACCAGGGCGGCGCTCAGATACAGGGCGGCCGCCGCGATGTACAGCAGCCGGAACCCGCCGATCTCCAGCAGCAGCGCGGCGAGGGCCGGGCCGCCGACCCAGGCCAGGGAGAACACGGTGCGCATGGCGCTGATGCCGAACGCGGCCCGGTCGGGGCTGTCGCGCTCGAGGACCTGGCGGGCGTACGCGAAGGTCTGCGGGAACAGGGAGCCGGAGAGCGCGAACGCGGTCACCGACAGCGCCAGCAGCACCCAGTAGTCGCGCACGACCGCGTAGAGGCCGGTGCAGGCCACGCCGCCCAGCGCCGCCGCGATCAGGATCAGCCGGCGGTAGGGCCCGCGGTCCGACAACCGGCCGATGAGGGTCGTGACGAGCACGCCGGCCAGCGGCGAGGCGACCAGGAACGCGGTCACCCGGGCCGGGCCGGCGTGCACCTCGGTGCTGAGGAACAGGGCGATGAACGGGAACACCACGGCCGTGCCCATGCCGACGGCCAGGAACATCACGCTCAGCGGCAGCAGGGTCCGGGCGAGGCCCCCGGGCCGCCGCCCGGTGGTACTTTCGGCGGTCGTCGTCACGGCCGGTACTTTACCGGTCAGGACAACTGATTTACGACACCCGGATGTATCGCGCCACGTGAAGGCCCAGCTCCTGCCCGGCCTGGTGGTCGACCCGGGTGTGCAGGCCCGCGAAAATACGGCTGCGCCCGGCCTCGTCGGCCGCGGCCTGCAGTGTCCGGAATGTCCGGGTCACCCCGGGTAGCGACTCGGAGGTCACGGTGAGCTCCGGGCGGGAGCCGAACGTCGCGGCCAGGACGGTCGCGGCGGCCTGGCCGACGGCGCTGTGCGCACCGACGTAGGACGGATCGGCCGGGGTCGCCGCCAGGGGCGTCCACTGCGGGTCGGACGTCTCCCGGATGGCGGTGATCGGGCGCCAGATCCGGAAGTGGTACTTCGCGTCGTAGAACGCGATCACGGTGTCCGCGAGCACCGTGGCCAGCCGCGCGAAGACGTGCGCGGCCGGGACGACACCGAGGTGGTGCCGGGTGGTCAGGCCCTGCGCGATCTCGAACCAGTAATTCCAGATCGGCGCCGCCCAGAATTTCGCCTGCTCGGTCTGGTCGACGGTGCGGGCGGTGCTGGTGTCCTGGCCGAGCAGGCGCACCTCGCGGATGAGGGCGTCGGACTGCGGGGGATAGGGGGCCGGGCGGAACTGGCTCGCCCGGGCCAGGGCGAACGGGCGCACGTCCGGCCAGTGCGTGAAGACGGCCGCGGCGAAGGACGGCGGGGCCGGGCGCCACTGCCCGGGCCGGGTGCCCGCGGGGATCGCCGGTGGCGTCGCGCTCGATCCATCGGTGGCCCGCTCATGCAGTACCACCGCCGCCGTTGTCTGTCCATTGTGGATGCCACGGGCTCTCGCGGTGCCGTCGGGCCCGGCGGCCAGGTCCCGGGCCAGGCGTTCGGCGAACACCGCGGCCCGCGAAGGGAACAGGGCGGCCAGGACGTCGTGTGCGGCCTGGGCGGCGGCCGCGGCCGGTGACGCCCGGCGGTCGCACACGACTGTCGCGTCCCGCACGGCCAGGTGCATGAGCGCGAAACCGCGGGTCGGGTGCACGGTGGCCGGCTGCGTGCCCGGCGTGCGGACGGCCGCGAGCAGCTCGGCGTTCCAGCCGGTGACCAGCTCACCGCCGGGCTCGGGCCGGCGCGCCCCCGCGAATGCCGGTGCACCCGTCGTGAGCAGGGCCGCCGCGGCACCACCGGCCACGATCAGGCTTCGGCGTCGGATTCCCGTCATCTTGTACCTCCAATGCTCGGTCGAGAACAGATACGGGACCGGGTTACGGTCGGACGGTGCGTGTAACCCGGGCCCGTATCTCCTAGCGGAGGTGAGTGCCAGTGACCGCGCCGAACCCACGGCCCGCGAAGCTGCTCCGGCTGGTGCCGAAGGCCGCGTACGGCTCGTGGGAGGACGCCTACTCGGACAACGTGGAGCGGCTCTACCGGCTCATGTTCGCCCGGGTCGGCGACCGCCAGGACGCCGAGGACCTGACCGCCGAGGTCTTTCTGGCGGCGGTACCGCGCGTGCGGCTGGACCTGAGCATCGGCGAGGTCCGCGCCTACCTGCTCAGTGTGGCCCGCACCGTGCTCGCCGAGCACTGGCGGCGCACGCTCGGCCGCCAGGTCACCGAGATCGACCTGGAGGCGGTCGCCGACGAGTATGCCGCCCCCGACCCGCGGCCCGACCGGGCCGAGCAGGTGCGGCGGGTCCTCGATGCGCTGCCGGAGCGGTACCGCACGATCCTGCGCCTGCGGTTCCTGGAGTCGGCCACGATCCGCGAGGCGGCCCGCCAGATGGGTGTCAGCATCGCCAACGCCAAGGTCCTGCAGTGCCGTGCGCTGCGTCACGCAGCGGGACTCTTCGACTCGGATGGGAGCTGAGCCGTGCGCCGTGTCACCGCCTTCGTCCAGCGCCTGCTGGACGGCCGCCGCCCCCGCCCGTTCGTCCCCACCGACGACGAGGCCGCGGCCATGCGCGCCGCGATCGCGCTGCGCGGTGAGTCCTCGGTGCGGCCCGAGTTCGTCGCGTCGCTGCGGGAACGCGTGGCCGACCGCGTCGCCGGGATGGAGCCGGCTCGCAAAGGGCGCCGCGTGTTCCTGGCCGGGGCGGGTGCGGCCGCCGCGGCGGCGACGGCGGCCGTGGTGGTCGACCGGGCCCTGATCGGCGGGCCGCCCGGACTGACCGCGCTGAGCCCCAACGACGGCGTCTGGCACCCCGTGTTCGGATCCGACGAGCTGGCCGAGGGCGCGGCGCTCGCGTTCGACACCGGCATCGTGTCCGGGTTCGTCAGCCGGAGCGCGGGCCAGGTGTCGGCCCGCTCCGGCATCTGCACCCACCAGTTCTGCCGCCTGCGCCTCAACCAGCCCGAGCAACGCCTCGACTGCCCCTGCCACCGCACCGCGTTCGGCTTCGACGGCACGGTCCTGCGCTCGCAGCTGTCACCGGCCCCGGCCCGCCTGCCACTGATCGAGGCCCGCGAGACCGACGGGCGGATCGAGGTCTTCGTGCCGCGCACTTCGTGACGCCGCTTACGTTTTCACCGTCCTGTGCCGGGCACTCGATAGGAGTACGCGATGCAAGGAGGTTGACATGAGCACGGTCACCGAGTCCGTTGACGTGCACGTTCCCGTGCACACGGCCTACGACCAGTGGACCCAGTTCGAGTCCTTCCCGCAGTTCATGAGCGGGGTCGAGTCGATTCGCCAGCTCGACGACCGGCGCACCCACTGGGTGACGAAGATCGGTGGCGTGGAGCGCGAGTTCGACGCCGAGATCACCGAGCAGCACCCGGACGAGCGGATCGCCTGGAAGAGCACCACCGGCGACACGAAGCACGCCGGCGTCGTGACGTTCCACCGCCTCGGCGACACCGACACCCGGGTCACCGTCCAGCTCGACTGGCAGCCGCAGGGCCTGGTCGAGAAGGCCGGCAGCGCCGTGGGCGTCGACTCGATGCAGGTCAAGGCCGACACGAAGCGCTTCAAGGAGTTCATCGAGCAGCGCGGCCAGGCCACCGGCACGTGGCGCGGCGACGTACCGCGCCCCGGCGTGTAATCGCCTGTCGCAGTGAACGGCCCCGCCTCGTGCGGGGCCGTTTCGCGTGCGGCCGTCTTTGTTTTCGGGTGAACCGCCCGGGTACCGGCCCAGTATGAACCAGGTGACGGAACGCCCGCTCGCCGTCGTCACCGGCGCGAGTAGCGGCATCGGATATGAACTGGCCAGACAGTTCGTCGAGCACGGCTTCGACGTGCTCATCGCGGCCGAGGACAGCGGCCTGGAAACGGCCGGGCTGGAGCTGCGCCGCGACGGCGGGGCCGCGGTGGAGACCTGCCGCGCCGACCTGGCCACCTACGAGGGCGTCGAGACGCTGTGCCAGGCGATCGCCGCGACCGGCCGGCCGATCGACGCCGTCGCGATCAACGCCGGCCGCGGCGCCGGTGGGGACTTCACCCGCGAGACCGACCTGCGCGACGAGCTGAACATCATCGACGTCAACGTCACCTCGACCGTGCACCTGGCCAAGCGGGTGCTGCCCGGCATGGTCCAGCGCGGCGCCGGCAAGGTGCTGTTCACGTCCTCGATCGCCTCCACGATGCCCGGCTCCTACCAGGCCGTCTACAACGCGTCGAAGGCGTTCGTGCAGTCGTTCTCGGAGGCGGTCCGCAACGAGCTCAAGGACACCGGCGTCACGGTGACGGCGCTGATGCCCGGGCCGACGGACACGAACTTCTTCGAGCGCGCCGACATGATGGACACCAAGGTCGGGGCCGGGAAGAAGGACGACCCGGCGAAGGTGGCCGAGCAGGGCTTCAAGGCCCTCATGGACGGCGACGACCACGTGGTCGCCGGCTCGTTCATGAACAAGGTCCAGGCGGTCGCGGGCAAGGTCGTGCCGGACACCGCGAAGGCCGAGATGCACCGCAAGATGGCCGAGCCGGGGTCGGCGTCATGAGGGCCGTCGTGTGGCACGGCAAGCGCGACGTGCGCGTCGACGAGGTCCCCGACCCCCGCATCGAACAGCCGAACGACATCGTCGTCCGGATCACCTCCAGTGGCCTGTGCGGCTCCGACCTGCACCTCTACGAGGTCCTCGGGCCGTTCATGGCCGAGGGCGACATCCTCGGCCACGAGCCGATGGGCATCGTCGAGGAGGTCGGCCCGGAGATCACCAACGTGCGCCCCGGCGACCGGGTGGTGATCCCGTTCAACATCTCCTGCGGGCACTGCTTCATGTGCACCCAGGGCCTGATGACGCAGTGCGAGACCACCCAGGTGCGGGCCGAGGACAAGGGCGCGGCGCTGTTCGGCTACACCCGCCTCTACGGCCAGGTGCCGGGCGGTCAGGCGGAGTACCTGCGGGTGCCGCAGGCCCAGTTCGGCCCGATCGTGGTGCCCGAGGGCCCGCCGGACGACCGCTTCGTGTACCTCTCCGACGTGCTCCCCACCGCGTGGCAGGCGGTCGAGTACGCCGCCGTGCCGCCCGGCGGGACCGTCGCCGTGCTCGGCCTCGGCCCGATCGGCGACATGTGCACCCGGATCGCCTCCTACCGCGGCTACCGGGCCATCGGCGTCGACCTGGTGCCGGAGCGGCTGGCCCGGGCCAGGGCCAACGGCGTCGAGGCCCTCGACCTCGGCGAGCACGACGACGTCGCCGAGTCGCTGCGGGAGCTGACGAACGGCCGCGGCCCCGACTCCGTCATCGACGCCGTCGGCATGGAGGCGCACGGCTCCCCGGCCGGGAAGCTGGCCCAGACCATGGCCGGGTTCCTGCCGGACGCGGCCGCCCGCAAGTTCATCGACAAGGCCGGCGTGGACCGCCTCAACGCCCTCCACCTCGCCATCGACGCGGTGCGGCGCGGCGGGACGGTTTCCCTGTCCGGAGTCTACGGGGGTACAGCCGATCCGTTGCCGATGATGGTGCTGTTCGACAAGCAGATTCAGCTGCGCATGGGGCAGGCCAACGTGAAGCGCTGGATCGACGACATCATGCCGCTGCTGACCGGCAGCGGCGACCCGCTGGGCGTGGAGAGCTTCGCGACCCACCGGGTCCCCCTCGCGGACGCGCCGGGCGCGTACGAGGCGTTCCAGGAGAAGAAGGACGGCACCGTGAAAGTGCTCTTCAAGCCTTAGCGGGGCTGGTTCTTGATCGGTTCTTGTACTAATCGGTGAGACGCCGGCGCAGGTAGTCCAGGGCGTGGGCGAGGAGCCGGGAGATGTGCATCTGGGACAGTCCGAGGCGCGCGGCGATCTCGGACTGGCTCAGGTTGCCGTAGAAGCGCAGCGCCACGATCTTCCGCTCCCGCTCCGGCAGGCCGGCCATCGCCGCGGGCAGGGAGACCCGCAGGTCGACCAGGCCGAAGGCGGGGTCGTCGGCGCCCACGACATCGGCGACCGTGGCGTCGTCCTCGTCGGCGCCGGTCGGCGCGTCGATCGACATCGGATGCTGGAGGTGCCCGGCCGCGAGGACCTCGATGATCTCCTCCTCGTCGACGCCGAGGTGCGCGGCGAGGTCCGGGATGGAGGCCGTGGGGCCGAGCTCCTCGCGGGCGTGGTTGAGCTGCAGCCGCAGCTCCTGCAGGCGGCGGGGGAGGCGCACGGCGCTGGTCCGGTCGCGGAAGTACCGCTTGAGCTCCCCGGTCACCGTCGGCGTGGCGTAGGCGCCGAATTCGAGGCCGCGGTCCGGGTCGAAGCCGTCGACGGCCTTGACCAGGCCGAGCGCGGCCACGCCCATGAGGTCGCCGAGCGGCTCGCCGGAGCCGGCGTAGCGGCGGGCCAGCTGTTTCGCCGCGGGCAGGCACATGGTGACGATGTCCTCGCGCAGGCGGGACCGGCGGGGGTCGGCGGGGTCGAGGGAGTACACCCGGCTGAGCAGTTCTGACACACCGACGGGCCAATGCCCGTGCCCGATGTGCAGCGTGCCCAGGTCGACCGGGGTCCGGGTGCGCTCGGCCGCGGGCCAGAACAGCTCGGCGTAGGCATCGAGCTCCTTGGCCGCGCCGGCGATCTCCAGCGCCGTGAGGGCGACGCCCTTGGCGTTGACCACCCGCAGCTGCCCGCCCGCCTGCTCGGCGCGTTGCCCCAGGTAGAGCAGCACCTTGATGGAGGCCGCGTCGATCAGCCGGACGCCGGCCGCATCGATGGCGATGTCGTGGCACCCGGTGTCGAAGCGCTCGTAGACGACCTGCCGCAGGTATGGGACGGACGCGTAGTCGAGCACGCCGTCCAGCTCGATGAGTGTTGCCTGAGCCCGTAAGGACAGCGCGACCGACAGATCCATGGCCTCGGTAGTTTCCTTGCGACAAATGTTCAAACAACGATCACGGTCCTGACCGCCGCTGTCGGCGGTCGCGGCCGGTTCGTTTCACGCTGGGGCGGCGGGGTAACGGCGCCGCCATGTCCGAACCGCAGCAGCAGCCACCCGGCACGCTTTCCCGCATGGCCGCGAAGCCCGATCACGGCGAGACCTCCTACCGCGGCAGCGGCCGCCTCAGCGGCAAGGTCGCCGTCATCACGGGCGGCGACAGCGGCATCGGCCGCGCGGTGGCGATCGCCTTCGCCCGCGAGGGCGCCGACGTGCTCATCTCCTACCTGAACGAGCACGAGGACGCCCGCGACACCGCCAAGTATGTCGAGGCCGAAGGCCGCAAGGCCGTCCTCGTCCCCGGCGACCTGGCCGACCTGGCCGCCTGCCAGGCGGTGGTCCGGACCGCGGTCGAGGACTTCGGCCGGATCGACATCCTGGTGAACAACGCCGCGTTCCAGATGACCCACGAGACCGTCGAGGAGATCACCGACGAGGAGTGGACCCGCACGTTCGACATCAACATCCACTCGATGTTCCGCCTGGTGAAGGCCGCCCTGCCGAACCTGCCGAAGGGCTCCGTGATCATCAACACGAGCTCGGTGAACTACGACATGCCCCGCCCGACGCTGCTGCCCTACGCCACCACGAAGGGCGCCGTTCGCCAACTTCACGGCCGGCCTGGCCCAGCTGCTCGGCGACCGCGGCATCCGGGTGAACGCCGTCGCACCGGGCCCGATCTGGACGCCGCTGATCCCGTCCACCATGCCGCCGGAGCAGGTCGAGGAGTTCGGGAAGAACACCCGCCTCGGCCGCCCCGGCCAGCCGGCCGAGGTAGCGCCCGCCTACGTCCTGCTGGCCTCGGACGAGGCGAGCTACATCTCCGGCGCGCTCGTCCCGGTGACCGGCGGCAAGCCGATCCTGTAGGCCCTACCGCTCAGGCGAATACTCCGGCCGTCAGGGCGCGCAGGACGACGGACAGTGGCAGGCCGGCGGCCCGGGCCACGTCGGCCGGGTCCGGGTGGCCGGTGGCACCTGGGCCGTCCGCCAACTCGCCGGCGAGGACGGCGAACCGCTGGCCCGGGTCGACGTCCAGGTTCCAGCGCGTCCAGACGCTGCCCGTGGTCCGGGTCAGCGCCACGTTCGCCAGCCAACCGGCCGCGCCGACCAGGCTCGCATCGCGCGCGGCGAGGTCGATCAGGCGCTCGACACCGGTCGCGAACATCGGCGGCTGCTCGAACGTCGGGTCCGGGCCGCCGGTCAGCCGGGCGAGCAGGTGCGCGTCGGGGCTGTGCGGCAGCAGCATCGTGAGGTTCCGGGCGATTTGGGCGAGCCGTCCGGTGTCGACGTCGCCGCGCAGCAGATAAGCGTAGGCCCCGGTCAGGCCGAGCATCGGGTCGGTGAACTTGGCGTCGAGCAGATCCTGCTCGTCGCGCGCGGTCAGCGCGACCCGGTTGGCCGCCAGCCCGTTGAGGGCGGCCTCCACGTGCTGATATGCGTACTCCTCGGCGGTGTTGAAACCCAGGCCCCGGACCATGCGGACCAAGGCCTGGTCGAGGCCGATCCCGTCTCGGTTCCAGGAAGCGAAGACCTGGGTCTGCCAGCCCTCCTCGACCAGTACCGCCTGACCCCGGCGGCCCAGGACCGGGTCGACGTGGGCCAGCACGTAGGTGCCCGCCGGCAGCCGCACGGAGAGCGCGGCGTACTGCTCGGGACGGTTGACTTCACCGTCGCCGTCGAGCCGGGCCAGCGGCCGGCCGGTTTCGTCCTGCACGACGACCGTCGGGGTGGCCAGTTCGGCCAGCGGGTCGATGACCCCGTTGCGGATGAAGAGGAACAGGCGGCCGGTTGACCCCGGCTCGTGGATGACGACGTGCTCCCGCCGGCTGGTCCGGTCGGCCGGCATCGTCTGCGTCTCATGGTGGGTCCGAACCGTCGGCAGCGGCGCCGGGGAGTCCAGCGCGGGCGTGAAGCCCGTGACGGAGACGTCGTCGGTCTCGCCGACCACGACCAGGCGCTCTTCCGTGGTTCCCGGCCCGCGCGCCTCGATCCGGTAGAGGCCCGGCGGCACCGCCACGTCGAGCCGGTGCGTCCCGCCGGCGACCTCTCGCAGGTGCGGGTCGAGCACCCGGAGGTAGGAGAACTCGTGGGGACCGGAGACGGAAAGGTTCGGCACGGCCGCGCACCTCCTCAGTGGAGCCGGATCTCGTCGGTGCTGTCAGGCAGGATGTCCGCGGTCGCCGTCGCGCCGCCCGGCAGCGCCTCGAACGTCAGCGGGCCCATCTCGAGCCGCACCTCGACCGGCGTGACGGTGGCCTCGATCGTCCGGATGATCCGGTACTCGTTGTCACGCACCCTGATGTGCGTGGTGCCGTCCGGTGCGATCAGCTTGACCGGCTGCCGCCGGGGCGAGATGCCGTCGGCGAGCACGAGTTCCCGGGGATCGCCGTGCGCGTCCACCGTCATCTGCTGGACTACGTTCTCGCGCCGAGCCAGGTCCTTGACCCGGCTGTGGACGTACTGCTTGAGCCGCCCGGTGGTCACGACGCCGCCCGTGACCCCGTCGTCGACGGCCGCGGCGCCTTCGAGCCCTTCCATGAGCGCGGTGGTGAACAGTCCCCGCCGAACCCCGTAGTGCAGTTGTTCCGTGGCGTATTCGGTGAACCCGGCGGCATACAGGATGATCTGGGTGAGGCCGGGCACCTCCCGCGCCGCGGGGTCATCGGTCCATTCCGGCCCACGGCCCAGGACGGTTTGGTCGTAGGCCCGGCAGCAGTCGAAGAAGTACACCTGCTCGGGAAAGATTTGTTTGCGCAGCCCCGTCTGGTATTCGGTGGCGTTCGCGGCCCGGTTGAGATTGCCCAGCGTCGCGTTGGCCATCAGCAGGGCGAGGTGCCGGACCTCGCGGGAGCAGCCGTGGCCGGCGAAGTACACGTACAGCCGGCGCGGCCGCGACCAGCCCCGAGCCATCGTGAGGATGCGGTCGAACGCCGCGTCGACCTCCGCCAGCGTCGGACACTCCGGCCCTGTGGCGCCGCTGCTGGTGACCAGCTCGATGTGGCCGGAGGGCAGCCCGGCCCGGGTGCGCAGCCAGCCGGCGAAGAGCCGGGCATCCGTGATCGCACCGGTGAGCGGGGCCAGGGACGGATAGTCGTTGATGCCGATGACGAGGGCGGCGTCCTGGCCGGCGTTCACAGCGCGCTCACCGCCCCGGCGAGTGCGGTGTACATGCGGGGAAGGTTCCAGTACTCGCCGTGCGCGACAGGAAACGGCGCGTTTGTCGGCATCGCCTCGTCGACCACCCGGTCGAAGACGGGCCCGGCCAGGAAGCTGAGCGCATCGTCCGGGTCATAGTAGTTGATCCAGCGGCCGATCCGTGCGGGCGTGGTGGCGGCCGCGGTCACGCCCATCTCGCCGAACAGGCCGACCTGGCTGCCGACAGTGGCCAGCAGCGCGACATCACGGCCGGCCCGGGCACAGTAGTCGAACAGGATCACGCCGCCGAGGCTGTGCCCGACCAGGACCAGCGGCCCGCCCGCATCGGCCGCGAGCACGGCCGCATCGATTTTGTCGAGAATCTCATCGCGCCGGTGGAACCAGGCGAAGACGTCACCGAGGAAGAGGCTGAGGCCGGGCATCACCCGAGACCGCAGCCCGTGCCGTAAGGCCAGCGTCAGGGCGCTGGCCCCGACCCGGGTGAAGATGCTCCGCTGCCCGCCGATGCTCGAGTCGAGCGCTTCCTCGATCGCGACGGCGGCCGCGTTCCAGGCGAAGCCGGCCGCGAGATCATCGGCTTCGGCTTCGGCCCGGTACGACGCGGCGAGCAGCGCACGACCGATGCTCGGCCGCAGGGTCGGCAGGTCGAGGTCGGCCCGGGTGGAGGCGGCCGCCGCGAACACCGCCGCGACCTGCTTCGCGGCCGTTTGCGGGTCGTCGCCCGCCAGCCGTTCGGCGACCTGCGGCAGCGCGGCCGCGAGGCGCGCATTGCGCTCCCGCACCGCGGGCGGGACCGGCCGGAACCCGCGCGGATACAGCTGGAAGTCGTCGTCTACGGCCCGCAGGTCGGCCAGTTCGGCGAGCGGCTCCTCGAGGAGGAGCAGCATCAGCGCCGTCGCGGGGTTGCCGTCGGCCGGCGGGCCGGCAGAGCGCCGGTCCGGCACCGTGAACCCGGGAATACTGACGCCGCTGTAGCTCGCCGCCCGGCCCAGATCCCCCCAGTAGCACCCGGACACGGCCGGTTTCCCGCCCGCCGCCGCGAACCCGTCCACGACTTTCGAGAGCAACTCCGTGTACTGGTCCGTTCGGACGGTGATCCCATGGACGAACACGACCGCCATACCAGTGGAATACCAGCACGTCCGGACCGGCGCATCGGTATTGCAGCGCGAACGGCATCCGTCGATCAGGTGGGCGAGCCGATCCGCAGGGCGGTGTGGTCCAGGGTCCGGGGGAGCGGGGCGTGCAGCGGGGCCTCGGTGTGGACCGGGCTGTAGCGGTGCAGGAGTTCCGCGATCAGGGTGCTGGTCGTCAGCATGACCACGTTGCGGCCGGGGCAGACGCCCGGGCCGGCGCTGAACGGGAACGTCGAGCAGTCGCGCCGGGCCCCGGCGGTCAGCCAGGCCTCGGGGGCGAAGTCGTCGGCGTGGACGCCGTCGCGGTGGAAGTACGAGCTGGGCAGGATGAGCTCGGTGCCGGCCGGGAGGGTGCCGCCGGGCCACTCGGTGTCGGCGGTGGTCTCGCGGAGCACGACCAGGGTGGTCGGCCACAGCCGGACCGTGTCCTGGACGCAGGCCCGGATGTACGGGTAGACGGGCGCCTCGTCGTGCGCGGCCATGGCCTGGCGGCCCGGGTCGGAGCCCAGCAGGGCCAGGGTGCGAAACGCGCTGATGCCGGCCGCGTCGAACGCGAACAGCCAGTGCGGGACCTGGCCGCCCGGGTCGACGCCGGCCGTCGCGGGGGTCGCGGCCATCGCGCCGGCCAGGCTGCCCGGCTCGGCCTTGGCCACGTAGGTGTCGACCCGGCGCTGGAAGCGGGCCCGGAGGTGCTCCTGCCGGGGGCGGAGGTAGGCCCAGTTCGCGGCGTTGCGCAGGCGGTTCAGTTCGCCGGTGAGGCGGTCGTCGTCGCGGGCCGCGGTGCCGAGCACGATCCGGCGGGCGATGCGGTTGAACATGGCCTCGAACGTCGTCCAGTCCAGGACCGGCGGGTCGAGCGTGGCCACCTCCTCGCGGATCGCGGCGGCGGCGGAGCCGGCGATGTGGTGGTGGAGCTCGGCGCCGGTGTCCAGGACGCGCTCGTTGTAGTCGCGGCGGGCCGCGCGGTCCGGGCCGCGCGACACCAGGACGCCGTTGGGCTGGAAGTGCCGTAGCGCGGCCACCTTCTCGGTCGTGGCCAGGGCGAACGGCTCCGGTGAGCCGGTCAGGACGCGCTCGGCGCCGGCCGCGCTCAGCACCAGCGCGATCGAGCGGCCCGGGACGGCCAGGCGCAGGGGGTCGTCGCCGTGGCGGGTGCGCAGGTCTCGCAGTACCCCCGCCGCCCGTCGATCCAGGTCCAGCCGCTGCGCCAGGCGGACCACGCGGTTGCGGCGGCGGATCACGCCCTGTGCGAGCATCGGGGCCAGGACGACGGCGGCGCAGCGGGCGGTGTCGAGCACAGTCAACCGGTTCGGCATACAGGAGCGGCTACCCGTGTCCCGGGGTGGGAAACGGCGGTGTTTGGCCGGTCGGGGCGGCGGGAACGGAGTCGGCATGAAGGGATCGACCGTTTCGAAGCTGGCGTACAAGCCGGTGGGGCTGCTGCTCGGCGCCGCGGCCGGCATGGCCGCCGGTGTCATCTTCAAACAGGTGTGGAAGGTCGCCGGGCACGACGACGACGCGCCTAACGCCACCGACCAGGACCGCGGGTGGGGCGAGATCCTGCTCGCGGCGGCGCTGCAGGGGGCGATCTTCGCCGTCGTGAAGGCGGCCGTCGACCGCAGCGGCGCCATCGGGGTGCGGCGCGCGACCGGCTACTGGCCCGGATAGACGCGCAGCTCCCACGAATGCCCCGGCCTCGCGCCGGGGCATTTTTGTGTCCGCAAGTTCTTGCGATCATGGCCTCAAGAATTGCACGGACCGGCCCCGGCAATTGCCAGGTGGAAATGGTGGCCGAACACGTGTCTGTGCAGGTCGTGGTGGTTGGGTCCGACAAAAACGTACGCCAATGGCGTGGCATTGCAGTCGAGTTTTTGCAAAGAACTCTGGACTTCTGTCGGTGGCGGTCGTACTGTCTGCGACACCGATACGAAACACAACACCCCGATCAACCGCTCAGCGCATCCCGTCCGCCCGAAGGGATTGATAGATGTCGATTTATAGGAGAGCGTTACGGCTCGCGCTCGCCGGAGCGCTCGGCGCCACCTGCGTCGCCGCCTGCAGCGACAGCAAGGACGGCGGCGACGCCGGCGGGGCGACGACCATCGTCGTGGACTGCCCGCCGCAGAAGACCGACAACGGCGGCAAGTCGCTGCAGCTGTGGAACGACGACGTGGCCGCGTTCGAAAAGGCACACCCCGGCGTCACCATCAAGACCGTCTCCGTCGGCAGCCAGTGCAACAACCCGCCCGACTTCACCGCCCGGCTGCAGGGCGGCACCCAGGCCGACCTGTTCTACGGGTACATGACCGACCTCGACCAGGTCCTCGACGCCGACGCGGCCGAGGACATCACCAAGTACATCACCGCCGACACGGTCCCCGGCTGGGACAAGCTGCTGCCCGCCATCAAGGACCCGTTCATCGACAACGGCAAGACCTACGGCCTCGGCTACGCCGGCTACGGCCTCGGCATCGTCATCAACAAGCAGCTGTTCAAGCAGGCCGGGCTCGACCCGGCGAAGCCGCCGGCGACGTGGCAGGAGGTCGCCGCGGCGGCCAAGAAGATCAGCGCCCTCGGCAACGGCATCGCCGGCTACCAGGAGTACAGCGCGGGCAACACCGGCGGCTGGCACTTCTCGGCCGCGCTGTACTCCCGCGGCGGCTCCGTCGTCAGCGCCGACGGCAAGAAGGCGGCGTTCAACACCGCCGAGGGCAAGGCCGTGCTGCAGAACCTCAAGACCATGCGGTTCACCGACAACAGCGTCGGCGAGAAGCAGCTGCTGCAGTGGGCCGACCTGCTCACCAACGCCGGCGCCGGCAAGGTCGGCATGTATGTCGGCGCCCCCGACACCATCAAGGCGATCGTCACCCAGTTCAAGGGCAAGTACGAGGACTGGGCGATCGGGCCGATGCCCGGCGACAACGGGCCGGCGAAGACGACGCTCGGCGGCGGCAGCGGCTACTTCTTCAAGAAGGGGCTCTCCGCGGCCCAGATCAAGGCCGGCCTGCAGTGGGTCACGTTCGAGAAGCTGACGCCCGGCCAGGGCGACTTCAACTACGTGGCGCAGAAGGGCATGGGCGTGCCCGTCGGCCTGCCCGAGCCGCTGATCTGGAAACCCGGCACCGACGTCCAGCGGCAGGACGACGAGCTGAAGAAGGCCAACAGCAACCTCAACCTGGACGACTACGCGCCCTACGCGAACAACCCGGTCACCATCAAGGCCGAGCCGGCCCGGGCCCAGGCCATCTACGCCGTGCTCGACGCCGCGATGTCGGCCGTGCTGACCCAGCCCGACGCGAACGTCGACGCGCTGCTGAGCACCGCCGAGCAGAAGGTCAACACGATCCTCGCCCAGGAGTCCTGAGTGGACGGCGCGGTCCGGCTGGACGATGCGGTGCGGCCGGCCCGCGCCCCGGCGACGACCCGGCCCTCATCGAAGACCCGCAGCCGGATCCAGAGCCACGTGACCGGCCACGCGTTCCTCATCGGGGCGGTCATCTGCTTCGCGGTCTTCTCGTGGTATCCGATGGTCCGGGAGTTCATCATGAGCTTCCAGCGCACCCGGCGCGGCGTCACCACGTGGGTCGGCTGGCAGAACTACGAGCGCCTGTGGCACGACCCGAGCTTCGCCGCGGCCTGGCGCAACACGGTCACGTTCACGGTCCTCGCGCTGCTCATCGGCTACGCGCTGCCGTTCCTGATCGCCGTGCTGCTCAACGAGCTGCGCCACGCCCAGGGCTACCTGCGGGCCCTGGTGTACCTGCCGGTGATGCTGCCGCCGGCCTCGGCCCTGCTGCTGTTCCGCTTCGCCTACGACCCCGGCGAGGGCGGCATCTTCAACTACCTGCTGCACGCGGCGCACCTGCCCACGTCGCAGTGGGTGCAGTCGACCACCATGACGCAGCCGTCCCTGGTCATCGCCTCGACCTGGATGAACGTCGGCAGCTCGATCCTGGTGTACCTCGCCGCCCTGCAGAACATCCCCGGGGAGCTCTACGAGGCGGCCGAACTCGACGGGGCCGGGCTGCTGCGCCGCCTGTGGCACGTGACCGTCCCGCAGACCCGGCTCATCCTGTCGCTGATGTTCCTGCTGCAGGTGGTGGCCACCATGCAGGTCTTCATCGAGCCGCTGATCCTGGCCGGCGGGGCCGGGGTCGAGGACTCGGCGACGTCGGTGGTCTACCTGATGTACCAGCACGCGTTCAAGCAGAACGACCTCAACGGCGCGGCCGCCCTCGGCGTCATGCTCATGGTCGTCCTGGCCGGCTTCTCGATCGCCTACGCGCGTTTGAGCCCGAAGCAGGATTAGGGGGTACTGCGAATGCGCACACTGATCTCGCCGGCCCGTCTGCGGCGCCCCGGTGCCCGCCGCACCTACTGGGTCGTCGTCGCGCTGGTCGTGGCCATGTTCACCGTCGTGTTCATCGGCCCGCTCTACTGGATGGTGACCGGTGCCCTGAAGTCCGGCGCCGAGGTCGCCCAGGTCCCGCCGACGCTGGTGCCGCGGGACCCGCAGCCGGCGAACTACGCGGAGGCGTGGACCGCGCTCAGCCTCGGCCGGCTCCTGCTCAACACGCTCTGGTACGCATTCGGCGCCCTCGCGTTCCAGCTGGTCCTCGACGTCGCGGCCGCCTACGCGTTCTCGAAGCTGCGCCCGGTCCTCGGCAACGTGCTGCTCGCCATGATGCTGGCGACGCTGATGATCCCGTCGACGGTGCTGGTGATCCCGCAGTACGTCACCGTCATCGACCTGCCCCTCGTGCACTGGAACATGCTCGACTCGCCGTGGGCGATCTGGCTGCCCGCGGTCACCAACGCCTTCAACATCTTCCTGCTGAAGCGCTTCTTCGACTCGATACCGGCCGACCTGATGGCCGCGGCCGCGATTGACGGCGCCGGTCCGCTGCGCTCGCTGTGGTCGATCGTGCTGCCGATCTCCCGGCCCATCCTGGGGGTCGTCGCCATCTTCTCGCTGACGGCCATCTGGAAGGACTTCCTGTGGCCGCTGCTGGTGGAGCCGTCGCCGGACAACCGGACCGTCAACGTCGGCATCTACGCCTTCTCGCAGGGCCTCACCCAGAACGTCGTCATCGCCGGCGCGGTCATCGCCGCCGTCCCGACCGTCGTGTTCTTCCTGATCTTTCAGAAGAACATCATGTCCGGCCTCACCACCGGCAGCCTGAAAGGCTGATTCGCCCCATGACACGTCTCCTGCCGCGTTTCGCGTTCGCGGCAGCGCTGGTCGCTGCCGCCGTCGCCTACCCCGCTTCGCCCGCCGGGGCCGCCGTCGCCCCGCCCGGCGCCGACACCCCGTTCACCACGTACGAGGCCGAGAACGCCCTCACGAACGGCACCCGCGTGGGCCCGAGCTACGCCTTCACCACGCTCGCCGCGGAGGCGTCGGGCCGCCGCGCGGTCACGCTCCGCGCCGGCCAGTGGGTCGAGTTCGGCCTGACCGTCCGCGCCGACGCGATCAACGTCCGCTACTCGGTCCCCGACGGCAGCCCGGACGCGAAGCTGCGCGTGTCGACGGGCGTGGACCTGTCGCTGACCGCCCGCTACTCCCACGTGTACGGCAACTTCCCCTACACGAACAACCCGGCCGACGGGGGCGAGCACCACTACTTCGACGACGCGCACGCCCTGCTCGGCCGCGCGGTGTCGGCCGGCTCCCGGGTCCGGCTGACGGCCACGGCTGCGATCACCATCGACCTGGCCGACTTCGAGCTCGCCGGTCCGCCGGTCGCCCGCCCCGCCGGATTCCTCAGCGCCGCCGACTTCGGGGCCGATCCGTCCGGGGCGGCCGACTCCGGTGCGGCGCTCCAGGCCGCCATCGACGCCGGGAAGGCGCAGGGGAAGGGGGTGTGGCTGCCGGCTGGGAACTATCTGGTGCCGCGGCACCTGACCGTCTCGGGCGTCACCGTGCGCGGGGCCGGGACCTGGCACACCGTGCTGCGCGGGGCCGGGGTCGGGGTGTACGGGGCCGGTACGGAAGCGGTGCACCTCGCGGGCTTCGCCATCGCCGGGGACACCGTCGTGCGCGACGACTCCACCTCGGACAGCGGGCTCGGCGGGGTCATGGGTGGCGGGTCCACGGTGGACAACGTGTGGATCGAGCACACGAAGGTCGGCATGTGGTTCGACGGGCCCAGTGATGGGTTGACCGTCAGCCACGCCCGGATCCAGGACACGATGGCCGACGGGGTCAACCTGCACAACGGCGTCGCGCACACCGTCATCCGGGACACGTACGTGCGCAACACCGGCGACGACGGCCTGGCCATGTGGTCGGACGCCAACGCCGACCACGACAACCAGTTCGTCCACGACACGGTGATCGCGCCGCTGCTCGCGAACGGGTTCGCCATCTACGGCGGGCACGACAACGCGGTCACCGACAGCGTCGCCGCCGACACCGTCACGCAGGGCGGCGGCATCCACGTCGGGAACCGGTTCGGGGCCGTGCCGCTCGCCGGCACGACGACGATCGCCCGCAACGTGCTGCTGCGGGCCGGGAACCTGGTGCCGAACCCGCCGGAGGAGATCGCGGCGCTGTGGTTCTACGCCGCGGACGCGCCCATGACCGGCGCGATCGACGTGCACGACGTGTCGATCGTGGACAGCCCGTTCGCGGCGGTGCAGTTCTTCGGGCAGCGCATCGACAACGTGCGCCTGGACCGGGTCGCGATCATCCGGGCCGGGACGTTCGCGCTGCAGCTGCAGTCCCCGGGCAAGGCGTCCCTGTCCTGGGTGGTGGCCGCCGGTCTGGGCGCTGCCGGCCGGTACGACTGCGGCAGCGGCTTCGTGCTCGACCGCGGCCCCGGCAACCTCGGCTGGTCAACGTCACGATGCGGGTTCCCACCGGCCGGCGCGCTGCGGCTGAGCACCGACAGCGTTGATTTCGGCAATCAAGCACTGCACAACGCAAAATCAACCACGTTGACGATAATCAACCCCGGTCCGTCACCGATCAACATCCGCGCGCTGCGGGCGCCGGCCGGCTACACGGCGACAACCCCGTGCACGACCATCCCCGTCGGCGGGACCTGCACCGTGACGGTTACATTCACGCCGGATCACGCGGGCGTGTACGCCGACCGCCTGATGCTGGACACCACGTCCCCGGCCGGCCCGTACGTCGTCGCACTCCGCGGGGTCGGCTTCGACCCGGACGGCAATCTGGCGCTGGGCCAGCAGATCACGTCGAGCTCGCAGGCCCTGTCCTGGCTGGGCCCGGCCAACCTGGTGGACGGCGACCCCGGCACGTACTTCGAGTCGGCCAACAACGCCTTCCCGCAGACGGTGACCCTGGACCTGGGCGACATCCGGACCGTGGATCGCATCGTCGTCAAGCTCCCCTCGAACTGGGGCACCCGCACGGAGCGGATCGCCGTCGCATCGGGCACCACCCCGCTGCCCAACGCCGGGAGCACCCCGCTCGTGCCCGCGGCCGACTACACGCTCAATCCCGACACCGGCAACGCGGTCCAGATCACGTTCCCGTCGACCACACTGCGGACCCTCACGCTCACGTTCACCGCCAACGACGGCTGGCCCGCCGCGCAGCTGTCCGAGCTCGAGGTCTACGCGCATTAACCGCCGCATCCCCCGCACGTTCGTCCTGTGTAAGGAGGACACCCCATGCAACGAACATTGTTCGCCGGTCCCCGCCGGCGGTTGATCGCCTCGGCGGCCGCCACCGCCGCGGTCATCGCGGGCGCCGCCATCGCCCTCGTCACCGCCGGACCGGCCGACGCCGCCACCGCCACCTACCAGGCCGAGTCCGCCACCCTGTCCGGCGGCGCGGCCGTCGCCACCGACCACGGCGGCTACACCGGCAGCGGGTTCGTCGCCGGATACACCGACGGCAACAAAGGCAACGCCGCGACCACGTTCAGCGTGCCGGCCGGCAACCAGCTGGCCCTGCGCTACGCCAACGGCACCGGTTCGGCGAAGACCCTGTCCCTCTACGTCAACGGCGCGAAACTGCGCCAGATCACCCTCCCCGCGACCGCGAACTGGGACACGTGGAGCACATCGACCGAAGCGGTGAACCTGACGGCCGCGACGAACGCGGTCGCCTACAGGTTCGACAGCACCGACTCCGGCAACGTCAACGTCGACAGCCTGACCGTGTCGGCGGCGGCGGTCAGCGGCCTCGAGGCCGAGAACGCGACCCTGTCCGGCGGCGCGATCGTGGCCACGGACCACGGCGGCTACACGGGCACCGGTTTCGTCGGCGGCTACACCGACGGCAACAAGGGCAACGCCGCGACGACGTTCACGGTCCCGGCGACGAGTTCGCTGACGCTGCGCTACGCCAACGGCACCGGCGCGGCGATGACCCTGTCCCTCTACGTCAACGGCACGAAACTGCGCCAGATCACCCTTCCGGCGACGGCGAACTGGGACACGTGGGGCACGGCGACGGAGGCGGTGAACCTGACGGCCGCGTCGAACGCGGTCGCCTACAGGTTCGACGGCACCGACTCCGGCAACGTCAACCTCGACAATGTGACCGCCGGCCCGGCCGCCAGCCCCAGCGCGTCGACGTCGCCGACCCCGTCGACGTCGCCGTCGGGCGGGACCGGCGGGACCGGATCGGGGTACGAGGCCGAGACCGGCTTCTTCTCCGGCGGCCCGCGGGTCGCGACGACCGTCAGCGGCTACACCGGGTCGGGCTACCTGACCGGGTTCACGGCCGTCGGCGCGCGGGTCATCGTCGCGGTCAACGCGCCGGCGGCCGGGTCGCGGCCGGTGTCGGTGCGGTTCAGCAACACGTCGGGAGCCGCGCGGCCGCTCACGCAGTACATCAACGGGATCAAGGCCGGCCTGGTCAACCTGCCGGCCGCGGCGACGTGGACGACCGCGACGCAGACCGTGACACTGCGCGCCGGCGTCAACCTCATCGGCTGGCAGGTCGACACTTCCGGCAACGTCGACGGCATCAACATTGATTCGGTCAACGTTGACGGTAATCAACCCCTGGCGGCTCGAGGTGCGACGCTGCCGTACACCGAGTTTCGCGCCGCCGATGCGACCACCAACGGGACCAGGCTCGCGACCAGCCGGACCTACCTGTCCCTGGGCAGCGAGGCGACCGGGCGCTCGGCCGTCCAGCTCACCGGCACCGGGCAGTACGTGCAGTTCACGCTGACCAAGCCGGCCAACGCGCTCACGATCCGCTACTCGATCCCGGACAGCGCCGACGGGGCCGGGGCCGCCGCGCCGATCTCGCTGTACGCCAACGGCACGCACGTCAAGGACATCACGCTCACCTCGAAGTACTCGTGGGTATACGGCGCCTACCCGTACACGAACGTGCCGTCGCAGGGCTCGGCGCATCACTTCTTCGACGAGGTCCGCTCGACGATCGGGGACTTCCCGGCCGGTACCGTCCTGAAGCTGCAGAAGGACGCGTCGGACACGGCGAGCTCCTACACGATCGACGTGGTCGACGCCGAGCAGATCGCGGCCGCGTACACCGTGCCGGCCGGCTTCGTGTCGATCACGTCGTATGGCGCGACGGCGAATGACAGTACCGATGACACCATTGCTTTGAACAATGCTGTCTCAGCCGCCCGCTCAGCGGGGCAGGGGGTTTGGATCCCGGCCGGGACGTTCGACATCACGAGCCGGGTCAACCTGGCCGGGGTGGCGGTTCGCGGCGCCGGGCAGTGGTACAGCACCGTGCGGGGCCGCAACGGCAAGGGCGGCTTCTTCGCGACCGGCTCCGGGGTCACGATCGCCGACCTGACGATGTCCGGTGACGTCACCTACCGCGACGACACGAACTTCGACACGGGCATCGAGGGCAACTTCGGCACCGGCTCCCTGCTGTTCGACGTGCGCGTCGAGCACACGAAGACCGGTCTGTGGGTTGGCGCCGGCACCGACGGCCTCTACGCCGCCGCACTGCGCATCGCCGGCACCATCGCCGACGGCGTCAACTACAACGCCTACAACGGCACGGTCCAGAACGTCCGGCTCGACCAGTCGGCGATCCGCAACACCGGCGACGACGCCCTGGCGATGTTCTCGCAGACGCACACGGTGTCGAACTCGGCGTACACGTTCAACACGGTGCAGTCGCCGCTGCTGGCCAACGGGGTCGGCATCTACGGCGGCAGCGGGAACGTCGTGGCCGACAACCTGATCGCCGACACCGTCACCGGTGCGGCCGGTGTCGCGGTCAGCAGCCGGTTCGGCATCCCGTTCAGCGGCCCGACCACCGTCACCCGCAATACGCTGACCCGCACCGGCGGCCGCGAGCCGAACTGGAACTCGAACCTCGGCGCGCTGTGGATCTACGCCAACCAGTCCGACATCACCACCCCGGTCACCGTCTCCAATCTGTCCATCGTGGACAGCACGTATCAGGCGGTGCTGCTCAGCGACGGCCACCGGATCGGCAACCTGTTGCTGGACCACGTCGCCATCAGCGGCGCCGGCACCTGGGGCATCGACTTGCTCAACGTCACCGGGGCCATGACCGCGAACTACGTCACCGTCACCGGGGCCGCGTCGGGCGGGCTCAACAACCCCGGCGCGTTCGTCATCACCCGGGGCCCCGGCAACACCGGCTGGTAAGCACAACCTACGAAAAGGGGAACCACGTCCATGCCCGGCCAGACCTGGTGGCGCACCGCCGCCATCTACCAGATCTACCTGCGCAGCTTCGCCGACGGCAACGGAGACGGGGTCGGTGACCTCGCCGGCCTCCGGTCGCGGCTGCCGTACCTGCGGGACCTGGGCGTCGACGCGCTCTGGCTGACGCCGTGGAACGTCTCCCCGATGGCCGACGGCGGGTATGACGTGGCGGACTACCGCGACATCGACCCGCTGTTCGGCACCCTCGCCGACGCCGAGGACTTCCTCGCCGAGGCGCACGGGTTCGGCCTGAAGGTGCTCGTCGACCTGGTGCCGAACCACTGCTCCGACCAGCACCCGTGGTTCCGGGCGGCGCTCGCCGCGCCGCCCGGCGACCCGGCCCGCGACCGCTTCTGGTTCGCCGAGGGCCGCGGCCCGGGCGGTGATTCGCCCCCGAACGACTGGCGCTCCTACTTCGGCGGCCCGGCCTGGACCCGGGTCGCCGACGGCCAGTGGTACCTGCACATGTTCGCACCGCAGCAGCCGGAGCTGAACTGGGAGCACGCGGGTGTGCGGGCCGAGTTCGAGGACGTGCTGCGGTTCTGGTTCGACCGCGGCGTCGACGGCTTCCGCATCGACGTCGCCCACGGCCTCATGAAGACACCGGGCCTGCCGGACGTCGGCGCCGACCCGGACCCGGCCGACCTGCCCTACCAGGACCACGCGGGCGTCCACGAGATCTACCGCGCGTGGCGCCGCATCGCCGACGGCTACCCGGACCCGCGGGTCTTCGTGGGCGAGGTGTGGCTGCCGACGACGGCCCAGTTCGTGCGCTACCTGCGCCCGGACGAGCTGCACTCGGCGTTCAACTTCGACTTCCTGTGCTGCGCCTGGGAGCCCAACGCGATCCGCAAGACGATCGACGACACGGTCGCCACGCACCACCTGGTCGGCGCCCCGCCGACGTGGGTCCTGTCCAACCACGACACGATCCGCCACGTCACCCGCTACGGCCGCGAGGACACGACGTTCGACCTCGGCAACCGCCGCCACGGCGCGTTCACGGACCCGGTCCTGGGCCGCCGCCGGGCCCGGGCGGCCGCGCTGCTCACCTTGGCGCTACCGGGCGGCGTCTACGTGTATCAGGGCGACGAGCTGGGCCTGGCCGAGGTCGAGGACATCCCGCTCGAGCGGATCCAGGACCCGACGTGGGAGCGTTCCGAACACACCGACCGCGGCCGCGACGGCTGCCGCGTCCCCCTCCCGTGGTCCGGCGCGGAGCCCCCGTTCGGCTTCTCCCCGCCGGGCTCCACGGCGCCGTGGCTGCCGCAGCCCCGATCGTGGACGACCCTGACGGTCGAGGCGCAGGAGACAAACCCCAGCTCCATGCTGCCCTTGTACCGCCAGGCCCTCACACTGCGCCGCGAGCACCTCACGAACCTGCCGGAGGACCCCACCTGGCTCGCCGGCGACGACGGGGTCCTCGCCTTCCGCCGCGGCGACACCTTCGCCTGCGTCGTGAACTTCACCGCCACCCCGGCCCGCCTCCCGGACCACGAGGCCGTCCTGCTCACCAGCGAGCCGCTCACCGGTGGCCTGCTCCCACCCGAGGCCGCCGCCTGGCTGCGCCTGTAGCCGGTCGGTCACCGCCTGGCTACGCCTGTAGCCGGTCGGCCACCGCCCGCAGCACGTCGATGACGTCGCCGTCGGCGGGCTGGACCTGCACGCAGACGTGGTCGGCCCCCGCCTCGAGGTGGGCCCGCACCGCCCCCGCGAGCACCTCCGGCCCGCCGTGGGCGATGATCCCGTCGACGAGCGCGTCACTCCCGTCGCCGGCCACGTCCTCGGCGGTGAACCCGGCCCGGCGCATATTGGTGGTGTAGTTCGCCATGCCCAGGTATCGCCCGAGAAACCCGCGAGCCGCCTACTCCAACATCCTGGCATCAGGCGAGCGAGCACACGTCCTGGCTGCACCGACTGCAGGCGTCGAACTGGAACTGCTCAGCAGTGGCGTAGCGCCAGACCCGTGTGCAGTCGTCGCAGTGGGCGGGCTCGATGACCCGGCCGACGGCCACGACGCCGACCGCACGTGCGCCGGCCCGCCGCAGTGCCGATGCCGCGCTCTGCGTCCGTGCGCCGCTGGTGAAGGTGTCCTCGACGAGCAGCACGTCCTCGCCCGCCAAGTCGTCACGGCTGACGAAGCCCTGGTCAGTAGCTCGGAGCCGCTGGATCGGCACGCCGCCGAGCATGAGCGGGTCGCGGTACAGCGGTCGGAGAATGCCGACCCGGCGGACGGCCTCGACGAGCGGGTGCAGTCCCGGTCGGCCGCTGGTGCTCGGGACCGTGGTCACCAGGGTCGGCTCACCACCGACCAGGCCCGAGATGCACGACCAGTGATTGTTGACGAACCGCCCGATGGTGGCCGCGAGAACGGTGCCCAATTGCAGCCTGACCTGTGGGTGGCGACCGTCCTTGTAGTTGCGTAGCACGTTCCACAGCTGATCTGGCACCTCATAGAACGAGATGGGCAGGATCTGCGCCGCCGGGAACGCCACCTGGCGGGTCGTCACTTTGCAGCTGTAACACATGGCGTCGGTCGGCCTGGCCCCGCGTAGGCATACCAGGCAGATGCCCGCGCCTCGTGGCGGGACTCGGCGGAAGGCGGCGAGGTACGGATTGGTGAAGTACTCGGCCGGGGTCATGCCTCATCCGTGAGGTCCGGTGTTGCCGGGGGCGGTCTAGAAGTTCAGTGAGAGTTGCTCCGGTGGCGAGGCGAGCTTCACCAGCGCGTCCAGCACGTCGTCGAGCCGGCGCACGGTCGAGACCCCGGGCCGCTTGGCGTAGCGCTGTGCCCACTCCTGGGACTCGACGAGCGACTCGAGCAGAAACAGGCGTTTGCCGTGCTCCAGGGCGAGCCGTGCCTGCATCTTCGCGCCGCTGGTCGGGGACGCCTCGACGACGACGGTGCCCATGGCCATGCCGCTCATCACAATGTTGCGCATGGGGAAGTGCATCTGCCGGGGCGGCGCGTCGGGCCAGAACTGCGACACCAGGGCGCCGTTGGCCGAGATCTGCTCGGCCAGGCCTCGATTTTCCCGAGGGTAGACAGGCGCCAGGATGCCGTGGCCGACCACGGCGACCGTGCGGCCCTGCTCGGCCTCGATCGCGGCCGAGTGGGCGGCGGTGTCGATGCCACGTGCGAGGCCCGACAGCACTGTGACGCCCTGGCCGGCGAGGTCGCGGGCGATCCGCGCCGATCGCCTCAAGCCGTCCGGTGACGCGGCGCGGGTGCCGACCACGGCGATGGCGCGGAAGTCGCGCTCGACGAGCGTGCCCCGGACCCAGATGAACGGGGGCTTGTTGTAGATCATGTGAAGGTTGGCCGGGTAGCCGGGATCGAGGACCGTGTGCAGGGTGACGCCTTTGGCTGATGCCTGCTCTATCATCTCCTGGGCCCAGCTCAGGTCCGACGGGTCGATGCGGGGCAGCAACGCTTTCGCGTATTCCTGGTTGGCGGCGGCCAGTGCCGTCGAGTGCCCGTCGAGCAGCGCAACCGCGCTGCCCGCCTCGGAGATCACGGCCGCCGTCCGGAACCACTCGCCGGGGGATGCCTTCGTGAGCGCAAGCACGGCGGCCTGCTCCAAGGCCGAGTCGCTCAAGCCAGCCCCCTTCGAACGTGCGTACGATCATCCTAGTCATCTCGCCGCCCAGTACGGTAGCGCCACGCGGCTGGTGCTTGGACAACCACTCCTCTATCGTTTTGGAGAGGTCTCCGTTACGTGGTGGGGAGTGTTGTGGTTCGGGCGGACGCGCGGGAGAACCGGGCTCGCATCCTGGCGGCGGCGCGGGAGGCGTTCGCCGAGGACGGGGATGCGTCGATGAATCAGGTCGCACAGCGGGCCGGGGTGGGGCCGGGGACGCTCTACCGCAACTACCCGTCGCGGGAAGCGCTCATCCTCGACATCTACCAGGACGAGGTCGGGCGGCTCATCGGGGCGGTGCCGGAGCTGCTGGCGGCGCACGCGCCGCGGGAGGCGCTGCGGCGGTGGACGTCGGACCTGGTCGGCGCCATGCGGACCAAGCACGCGTTCGGGGCGGCGCTCAGCCCGGACGCGCACAAGTCGATCACCGCGCAGACCTACGGGCCGGTGATCGCGGCGATCACCGAGCTGCTCGACGCCGGCAAGGGTGACGGCAGCATTCGCGCCGACGCCGAGCCGGGGGACTTCCTGCAGCTCACCGGGGCCCTCTGGCGGGCCGCGCCGGAGCGGTCGCAGCCGATGCTGGCTTTGATCCTCGACGGGCTGGGCGTCCATCCGAGTGGAGAGGTCTCCGGTTGACCGTTGACGAAGTGGAGGGGTCTCCACTACCGGCAACGGAGTGGGTGGCGAGAAACTTGCGGTCCGTGGCTTTCCAGCCACTTCCGCCGCGGTAAGGACCCATGTGAGGCTGCACCTGTGACAGGGACTCACCGGGTCGTGGTGCTCGTGCTCGACGGGGCCAAGCCGCTCGACGTGGGTATCCCGGCGCAGGTGTTCACCGGCCGCCCGGGGATGCCCTACGCGGTGCACGTCTGCGGCGCGGCGCCCGGGCTCGTCGCCGGCGGGGACGGCCTGGCCTATCACGTGGCCGAGGGCCTCGAGGCATTCGACGCCGCCGACACGATCTTCATCCCGGGGTACCGCAACCCCGACCGCGACGACCCGCCCGCCGAAGTGGTCCGGGCGCTGCGGCGGGCTCACCGGCGCGGTGTGCGCCTGGCCGCCATCTCGACCGGCGCGTTCGCCCTCGCCGCGACCGGGCTCCTGGATGGGAAAAGAGCCACCACGCACTGGCACTACACGCACCAGCTGGCCCGCAAGCATCCCGAGATCCTCGTCGACGAGGACGTCCTGTTCGTCGACGAGGGGGCGGTGCTCACAAGCGCCGGCGCGGCCAGCGGGATCGACCTCTGCCTGCACCTCGTGCGCCGCGACCACGGCGTCGCGCTGGCCAACGTGGTCGCCCGGCGGCTCGTCGCGGCGCCCTACCGCAGCGGGGGACAGGTGCAGTACATCCCGCGCAGCGTGCCCGAGGCGGTCGGTGAGCACTTCGCGGCCACCCGGCAGTGGGCCCTGGAACGGCTCGGGGAGCCGCTCGGGCTCGGCGACCTGGCCCGCAACGCCAACGTCAGCGAGCGGACCCTGTCGCGGCGGTTCGTCGAGGAGACCGGGTACACGCCGACGCAGTGGATCCTGCGGGCCCGCGTCGACCGGGCCCGGGAACTGCTCGAACGCAGCGCGCTGAGCGTGGAGCAGATCGCGGCCCGGGTCGGGCTCGGCACCGGGTCGAACCTGCGGCTGCACTTCCAGCGGATCCTCGGCACGTCGCCGAGCGAGTACCGCAAGACGTTCGCCCGGCCGGATGGCGTGATGCTTGCGGATGCTGGCGAGACCACAGCTGTCGCGTAACTCCGCAAAACCCCACGATTGACGCATGACCACACGAATCGCCATCAATGGTTTCGGCCGCATCGGTCGGGGCGTCCTGCGATCCCTGATCGAACGGGGCAGCCCCCTCGAGGTCGTCGCCGTCAACGATCTGGCGCCGGCGCCGGCCCTCGCGCAGCTGCTGAAGTACGACACCACCATGGGCCGGCTCAACAAGACGGTGGAGACGGCCGGCGACACGATCACGATCGACCGGCGTGCGATCCAGGTTCTCGCCGAGCGGGAGCCCAAGGCGCTGCCGTGGGAGGAGCTCGGCGTCGACATCGTCCTGGAGTCGACCGGGCGGTTCACGGCGGCCGACGCGGCCCGCGGGCACCTCGACGCCGGCGCCCGGCGGGTGCTGGTGAGCGCGCCCTCGGCCGGGGCCGACGTCACGCTCGCCTATGGGGTCAACAGCGAGCAGTACGACCCGCGCAATCACACGATCGTGTCGAACGCCTCCTGCACCACGAACGCCCTGGCCCCGCTGGCCGCCGTCCTCGACGACCTGGCCGGGATCGAGCACGGGTTCATGACCACCGTGCACGCCTACACCCAGGAGCAGAACCTGCAGGACGGCCCGCACCGCGACCTGCGCCGGGCCCGGGCCGCGGGCGTCAACATCGTCCCCACCACGACCGGGGCGGCGAAGGCGATCGGCCTGGTCCTGCCGCAGCTGGACGGGAAGCTGTCCGGAGACTCGATCCGGGTCCCGGTGCCGGTCGGCTCGCTCGTGGAGCTCAACGCGTTCGTCGGCCGCGACGTGACGCGGGACGAGGTCCTCAACGCCTACCGCGAGGCGGCCGAAGGGCCATTGCGGGGCATCCTGGTGTACTGCGATGACCCGATCGTCTCCAGCGACATCGTCGGCGACCCGGCGTCGTGCGTCTTCGACTCGGCGCTGACGAGGGCGGACGGCCGCCACGTCAAGGTCGTCGGCTGGTATGACAACGAGTGGGGCTTCGCCAACCGGGTCGTCGACACGCTCGAGCTCATGGCACGGAGCTGAGCAATTGCAAGAACCGTCGTAAAGATCATCATAGGGCGACGGCGGCCGTGGACCCGCGGACGATGAGCTCCGGCTCGAACAGCTCCTCGTCGAGCGGGACCGGCCGCCGCTCGATCTGCGCGATCAGCGAGCCGACCGCGGCCACGCCGATGGCCGCGGTCGGCTGGCGGACGGTGGTCAGCGGCGGGTCCATCATCGGCATGTAGACGGAGTCGTCGAAGCCCACCACCGACAGCTGCTCCGGCACCCGCAGGCCCTGCTTGCGGGCCCCGCGGATGGCGCCGAGGGCCAGGGTGTCGCTGGCGCAGACGACGCCGGTCGCCCCGGCCGCGAGCAGCGGCGCGATCGCGGACTGGCCGCCGGCGATCGAGAACATCGTGTGTGCGACCAGGTCGGCGGGGCCGCCGAGGCGCCGGAACTCGGCCAGCTTGCGGGCCGACGGGACGTGCCCGCCGGGGCCGACGATCAGGCCGATCCGGCGGTGCCCGAGCTCGCGCAGATGCGCCACGGCCAGGTCCACCGCCACGGCGTCGTCCACCGCCACCCGCGGTACCCCCGAATTCTCATCCGCCTCGTTTATCAACACGATCGGCAGTTTGCGCGCCCGCAACGCCTTGACCTGCTCCGGCCCGGCGTCGGCGTAACTGGCGCCGACGAAGACGATCCCGGCCACCTTCCGGGCCAGGAGCATCTCGATGTAGTGCGCCTCCGACACCCCGTCGGCGGTCCGCGTGCACAGGACCGGGATGAGCTGGTGGCGGACCAGGGCGCCGGCCATCGCCTCGGCGTAGGCCGGGAAGATCGGGTTGTGCAGGTCGGGCAGCACCATGCCGACCAGGCTGCCCAGCTCGCGGCGGTGCCGGGTGGGCCGCTGGTAGCCCAGCACGTCGAGGGCGGTCAGCACCGCGTTGCGGGTGTCGGCGCCGATGCCGGGCACGTCGCGCAGGACGCGGCTGACCGTCGCCTCGCTATAGCCCGCGTACTTCGCCACCTCGGAGAGCCTGGTCGCCATCGCGTCACTGTACCCGGAAAGAACCGTCGCTGGTCCCGCAAGAACTTGCGCGTTTTGCCGATGATCGCCCGGGTACCGGCGACGCCATGCGACTGCGGCGAAGTCACCTGGCCAAACCCGGTCTCGGCCGGCGCGGGTCCGGTCGCGGCTTCACCTACCTGGACACCGACGGCCGGCCGCTGCGGGACACCGAGGCCGTCGAGCGGATCAAGGCCCTCGTCATCCCGCCGGCCTGGAAGGACGTCTGGATCAGCCCGGACGAGCGCGGCCACATCCAGGCCGTCGGCACCGACGCGGCCGGTCGCCGGCAGTACCTTTACCACCCGCAGTGGCGCGAGCAGCAGGACAAGGCCAAGTTCGACCACGTCCTCGAGATCGCCGAGCGGCTGCCGGGGATGCGCGACCGCCTGCGCCACGACCTCACCCACGGCCGCGGCCTGAGCCGGGACCGGGTCCTGGCCGCCATCGCCGGCCTGCTCGACCTGGGCATGTTCCGCGTCGGCGGGGCGGCGTCGGCCAACCGCGAGGAGGACCCGTCCTACGGGCTGTCCACGCTGCGCCCGGACCACGTGCGCTGCACCGGCGGCTGCGTGCTGCTGGAGTTCACCGGCAAGTCCGGAGTCGAGCACGCCTCCGGGGTCGACGACGGCGAGATCTGCGCCGTGCTGCGCGAGCTGCGCAAGCGCCGGCGGGGTATGGACCGGCTGTTCGCCTACTGGGACGGGGCGGCCAAGCGCTGGCACGAGGTGACGGCGGGGGAGATCAACGAGTACCTCCGGGAGGTCTCCGGCGAGCAGATGTCGGCCAAGGACTTCCGGACCTGGCACGGCACCGTCACCGCGGCCCTGGCCCTCGACGAGGCCGGGCCCCAGCCGAACAAGACCCGGCAGAAGAAGGCGGTCGCCGGGGCCATGAAGAAGGTCGCGGAGAAGCTCGGCAACACCCCGGCCGTCGCCCGCGCGTCATACGTGGACCCGCGGATCGTGGAGGCCTACGAGGAGGGGGAGACGGCGGGCAGCGAGCACGAGGTCCGGGAGCTGTTGGACTCGGCGTGACCCCGGCGTGGTCCAATCGGAGTATGCCGGAGACCCGATCGAGTCTGGACCCCGCGCGCCTGACGGTCGCGGTCGAGCGCGTCTTCAGCGTGCTGCGGCAGGGCAACCCGCCCAACGACATCAGCCTGACGGCCGCGTCGACCATCTGGCGGCTGCAGCGGGAGGGCCCGCGCAAGCTCACCGACCTGGCCGCGGCCGAGGGCGTCACCCAGCCCGCGATGACCCAGCTCGTCCAGCGCCTGGAGCGCGAGGGCCTGGCCCGGCGGGCGGCCGACCCGGGCGACCGGCGGGTCGTGCTCGTCGAGGTCACCCAATCGGGTATCGACCTGCTGCGGCGCCGCCGGGAGGTGCGGGCCGAGCACCTGGCCACGCTCCTGCGGGACGTGAGCGCGGAGGACGAGGCCCTGCTGGCCGCCGCCCTCCCGGCCCTGGAACGCCTGGCCGAGGACCGCCGGTAACGCGGACGTTTGCCGGGAGCCGGGGCGGACAGTGGCATTGGTATGCCCGAGACCACCGTCGTGATCGCCACCCGCAACCGCCGCGCCGGCCTCGAGCGCACGCTGCGGGCCCTGCCGCCCGGCGCCCCGGTCGTCGTGGCCGACAACGGCTCCACCGACGGCACCCCGGCCATGGTGGCCGCCCGCTTCCCGCGCGCCCGGGTCCTCGCCCTCGGCCGCAACCGCGGTGCCGTGGCCCGCAACTACGGCGCGGCGGCGGCCCGGACCCCGTATGTCGCGTTCGCCGACGACGACTCCTGGTGGGCGCCCGACGCGTTCGACCGGGCGGCCGCGCACTTCGCCGCCGCGCCCCGCCTCGCCCTCATCGCCGGCCGGACCCTGGTCGGGCCGGACGAGCGGCTGGACGCGGTGGCGGCGGACATGGCCACCGCCCCGCTCGGCACCCCCGCCGACCTGCCCGGCCCGGCGGTGCTGGGGTTCCTGGCCTGCGCGGCGATCGTGCGCCGGTCGGCGTTCCTGGACTGCGGCGGCTTCGACCCCGTCGTGTTCTTCATGGGCGAGGAGACGCGGGTCGCGCTCGACCTGCGCACCGCCGGCCGCGGTCTGGCCTACTGCGACGACGTCGTCGCCCACCACCATCCGGACCCAGGCGGCAACGGCCGGGCCGTCAAGCGGGCCCTGGCCGCGCGCAACCGGGCGCTGACCGCCTGGATGCGCCGGCCCCTCGCCGTCGCCGTGGCCGAGACGCGCGTCGTCCTGCGGGCGGCCCGCGCCGACCCCGTCAGCCGCCGGGCCGCCGTCCAGCTGGCGGCCCGGCTGCCCGCCGCCCTGCGCCGCCGCCGTCAGGTGCCGGCCGACGTCGAGGCCGAGTTCGCCGCCCTCACCACCCCCGGTGCCAGGTCGACGGTCTCGCCGCGCAGGATCGGCGTCACCACCCCGTCCATGCGGGCCGTGACACCGGGCTGGAGGAAGTTCGACAGCGGGTCGCGGAACACGCCGTAGTCGTCGTAGTGGATCGGGATGATCCGCTCCGGCCGCACCAGGTTCGCCAGGCGCACCCCGTCCCGCGCGTCCATGGTGACGAGGAGCCCGAGGACGCGGGTGCCGCCCAGGTGCACGAGCATCGTGTCGACGTCCGGGAAGCGGCGGGGGATGTCGCCCAGGACCCTCCGGTTGAACCGGGTGTCGCCGCTGATGTACAGCCGCAGCCGCCGGACCCCGTCGACCTCCCAGTCGAGGATCGACCCCATCGTGGCCGGCAGTGCCAGATGCGGCCCCGTCGGCCCGTGCCGCGCCGGCACCGAGGTCACCCGCAGGGTTTCGTTGGCGTGTCGCAGTACCACATCGTCCCAGGCCGGTAATCCGACGGCCGCGTCGAAGTGCCACTTGCGCAGCCGCCGCGCCGCCGCGACCGTCGTGAGCACGGGCACGTCCCGGGGCAGATGCCGCCGCGCCTCCCGGTCGAAATGGTCGCCGTGCAGGTGCGAGAGCACGATCCCGTCGAGGGGTGGCAGCTCGTCCGGGCCGAGCGCGGGCTCGGTGAGCCGCTTGCTCCACAGCCCATGACCGAGGTATGCCCGCTGCCCGCGGTGCAGGAAGTTCGGGTCGGTGAGCATCGTGAACGCGCCGAGCCGCAGCAGCACGGTCGCGGTACCGATGAAGGTGGCCGAGGTCTCCATGGTGCCGCCCACTACCCCAGTGGCCCGCGTTGTCACGTCTTGACTCGACGTACGGCGTACGTTTAGCCTTCGACGTACACCGTACGTGCTATGCGTCGCTAGGAGCTGGGGATGAAGGCTGCCGTACTGCACGAGGTCGGCGGGGTGCCGCGCTACGAGGACTTTCCCGACCCCGTGCCCGCCGCGGGCGAGGTCGTGGTCAAGGTCAGGGCCGTGGCGGTCGAGAACGTCGACAAGGCGATCGTGGCCGGCACGCACTACACCGCCGCGCGCTACCTGGGGGAGTTGCCGATGATTCCGTGCTTCGACGGGATCGGGGAGCTGCCCGACGGCCGGCTGGTCGGGTTCGGCAACCTGCGCCCGCCCTACGGTGCCCTGGCCGAGCTGGCGGTCGTCCCGGACGGCGGGTTCGCGCCGGTGCCGGACGGCATCGACCCCGAGTTCGCCACGGTGCTCGGCAGCGCGATCACCGGGATGGCGATGCGGACCGCGGGCGGCCTGGCCCCGGGTGAGACGGTGCTCATCCAGGGGGCGACGGGGGTGGCCGGCCGCCTGGCCGTCCAGGTCGCCCGCCTGCTCGGCGCGGGCCGGATCGTCGCCACCGGCCGCGACGACGCGCGGCTGGCCGCACTGGGCGCCGACGCCGTCATCAACACCGCCGTCCCCGACGACGAGCTCGCGGAGGCGTACCTGGCCGCCCGGGGCGACGGCTACGACGTGGTCATGGACTACCTGTGGGGCCGCCCGACCGAGATCCTGCTGCGCGCGCTGACCCCGGACTCGTTCGGCTTCCACAAGCCGACCCGGGTCGTGCAGGCCGGCGAGTCGGCCGGTCCGGCGCTCACCCTGCCGGCCGCGACCCTGCGCACGTCCGGCGTCGAGCTGTTCGGCGCGGCCCGCGGCCTGCGGGAGTCCCTCGGCGAGGTCTACGCCCAGGTGGTGGACTGGGCCCGCTCCGGCGACCTGGTCTTCGCGGTGGAACGGGCCCGGCTCAGCGACATCGAGACGGCCTGGCGGCGCACCGACCTGCACGGGCGCCGCCTCGTCGTGGTGTTTTAACTCCGGTATCCGCTCAGGGCGGCCAGGACGTCCCGGTAGCGGCCCTCGGGGACGGCGTTGCGCAGGAACTTGACGCGCTCGACGAGGATCTGCTCCGCCCGCGGGTCGGCCTCGAGCAGGGCCATGACCTCGTCGAGGTACTCGTCCAGCGGCATCGCGTGCTCGTCCTGCTCCTGGCGCATCAGGGTCGTGCGGGTGGCCGGCGGTACCAGCTCGATGACCTGAACCGCGGTGCCGGCCAGCTGGACCCGCAGGCTCTCCGTGTAGGAGTGGACGGCGGCCTTGGTCGCGTTGTACGTCGGGGTCAGCGGCAGCGGCACGTAGGCCAGGCCGGACGTGACAGTCATGATGGTCGCGGCCGGCCGGGCGGCCAGGCCCGGCAGGAACGCGTTGATCAGCCGGATCGGGCCGAGCAGGTTGACGGTCACGGTCCGCTCGGCGACGTCCAGCGACGCCGGGTCGCGCAGATCCTCGGGCTCCATGATGCCGGCCATCGTGATGAGGGTGTCGAGGTCCGGGTATCGCTGCGCGAGCTCGTCCCGGGCGGCGGCGATCGACGCCGGGTCGGTCGTGTCGACGGCGATCGTGCCGAGGCCGGCGTGCTCGGTGCGGAGCTGTTCGAGCAGCGCGGTGCGGCGGCCGCCGACGATGACGGTGTTGCCGCGGGCGCGCAGGCGCAGGGCCAGCCCGAGGCCGATGCCGGAGGTGGCGCCGGGGATGAAGACGGTGTTGCCGGTGATGTTCACTGGGGTTCCTTCGCTAGAACTGTTGGCTGCCGAGGACGGCGAGGAATTCGAGTTGTTCGCGGGCGTCCGACCCGGGGCGGGGCCGGAAGACGATCAGCCGCTGCCCGGTGGCCGGGCTCAGGACGACATCGCACTGCAGGTCCAACCGGCCGATGTGCGGGTGCCGCAGACGCTTCGGCGCGGAGGTGAGCGCGGCGACGTGCTGCTGCCCCCACAGGTCGCGAAACTCGGCGCTGCGCCCGAGCAGGTCGGCGACGAGACCGTGGGCGAAGCGGTCACCGGCCGGGTGGTGGGCCAGACCGGCGCGCAGGTCGGCCGCATAGGCCCGGCCGATCCGGGGGTACTCGTCCGGCTCGTTGCGCTCCCGTGACGCCGGGTTGGCGAACCACTGCCACGTCGCGTTGGACTCGTAGCCGGGAAGGCCCGTCCACCGGCCGAGGAGGCTCTCGGCGGCCCGGTTCTGCGCCAGGACGGTGAGCAGGTCGTCGGCCACCTGCGCCGGTGTCGTGCCGAGCGCTTCGAGGAGGTACAGCATCGCCGGGTCGACCTGCGCCGCCCGCGTCGGCGGCGGCTGCTGCCCGGCCAGCCGGAACAGGTAGTCCCGCTCGTCCCCGCTGAGGCCGAGGGCCCGCACCAGGCTGGTCAGCGCGGCCGGGGACGGGCTGCGGACCCGGCCCTGCTCCAGCCGCGAGTAGTAGTCCGGCGACAGCGCGGCCAGGACGGCCAGCTCCTCGCGCCGCAGCCCGGGCGTGCGCCGCCGCCCGCCGCCGGGCAGCCCCACGTCCTCGGGTCGCAGCCGTTCCCGCCGCGAGCGCAGAAACTCGCCGAGCGCGTTGTCGTCCATGGCTCCAGCGTCGCTGATGCGCCGGGGTTTGTGCAGGTCACCTTTACCCTAGGTACGCGGGACCCCCTCTAGCGCGGCCGAGGCCCGCAGCCGGTCGGCGAGGGCGGTGATGTGCTCGCGCAGCTCGTCCGGGCGTTCGACGGCGAACGGCCGGTCCAGCGCGGCCAGCAGCCCCGGCAGCCAGTCGAGCCGCTCGACGCGCAGGTCGACCCGCCGCCAGTCGCCGTCGTCGCCGGGCTCGGCGATGGTGGCCAGCCCGGCCGGCAGCCGCGTGCGGATGTGCTCAGCGGTGGCCTCGATCCACACCGTCACCTCGTATCGGTGCGGTGCCTCGGCGAGCCCGCGCAGGACCTTGCCGGCCGGGTCGGCTCCGGGCGGCGGTTCGAAGGTGCCGGGCCGGGTGCGGGCGTCGGCGATGCGGTCGAGCCGGAACGTGCGCTCCTCGCCGATCGCGGGTTCGACGGCGGTCACGTACCAGCGGCCGGCGTGCACGACCAGGCCGTACGGGTGCACGGTGCGGTGGCTGACCCGCCCGTCGCGCCCCGCGTACCGGATCGCGACCGGCCGGTGGTTGTGCACGGCGTCGGCGATGGTCAGCAGGACGGCACCGGCGGGTTCGCGTCCTGTGGCCGTTCCCGCCGCCGGTCCGGCCGGTCCCGTAAAGGTGAGCGATCCGAGCACCGTGTCGAGCCGGCTGGTCAGATGCGCGGGCAGCACCCGCCGGATCTTGGCCAAAGCAGTTTCGGCGGGGGTACTGCCGGCCGTCAGCGGATTCGCCCGCCGAGCCGCGATCAGGCCGAGCACGACCGCCAGGGCCTCGTCGTCAGTGAGCATAAGAGGCGGCATCCGATACCCGGCCCCGAGCCGATACCCGCCGTATCGCCCCCGCACCGACTCGACCGGGATGTCGAGGTCGATGAGGTGCTCGACGTAGCGCCGCACGGTCCGCTCGTCGACCTCGAGCCGCCCGGCCAGCTCGGTCAGCGTCCGCAGCCCGCCGGACTGGAGCAGTTCGAGCAGCATGAGCACCCGCGCCGCCGGTCGAGACATTGCTCCTTTATACCGGGCGGAAACTGTCCAGTATCACGGTTAGCGTCGACGACATGGACTTCATCTCGATCCGCGTGATCACCGCCGACGTCGACCGCATGGCGCGCTTCTACGGGCAGCTGACGAACATCGAGGCCGTCTGGTCGACTCCGGACTTCGCCGAGGTACGCACACCCCGCGCCACGATCGCCATCGCCCACGCCAAGACGCTGCCCGCCCTGACCCCGGGCACGAACAGCTCGGTCATCGTCGAGTTCCTGTCCGCCGAGGTCGACGAGGTCCACGCCCGCCTGACCGCCACGGCGCCGGACGCCGGGCCAACGGTCGTGCAGGAGCCGACGACCATGCCGTGGGGCAATCGCTCCCTCCTCCTGCGCGACCCCGACGGCAACCTGGTCAACGTCTTCACCCCGGTCACCCCGGCCGCGAAAGCGAAGTTCGCCCAGCCCCGGTAGAGCGCATCGCGATGGCGGTGTTGTCGCGGGTGGTGCCGGTCGCGGTGACGACCGTCGCGTCGGACCACGTGAGACACCCCGTCAGGGCAGGTCACCGCGGCCGTAGAGGGAGGTGGTCACCGGGTGGTCGAGGTAGACCCAGCACCGCGCGCTGCGGTCGCCGCCGGTCCAGGTCGCCGCCTCGCCGGTGGGTCGGGACGCGACGGTCACGTGGCGGCGGTCGAGGAGGTCGGCCGGCATCGACGTGTATGTCCGGGCCCGGGCTCGGCACTCGGCGCCGAACGCCACCTCGAGGGCGTCGGCCGTGGCCGGGAACTCGGGCGGGAAGTCGGGTGAGGCGGTCTCGGCGATGCCGACGAACTCCATGTCGTGCGGGTCGGTGCACGGCCGGCGGCGGGTGCCGATGAAGGCGTTGAGCACCACGACGTGGCCGGCGCAGCCGAGCTGCAGGTCCGGGGCCGGGGCCGTGCCGTCCTCGTTGCCGCGCATCGAGCCGCGGCGGTCCGTGACGGGGTCGAGCTCGTCGCCGAGGGCGAGCGCGTCGCAGCGGTACCATCGCGAGCCCTTCTGCCATTGCTCGTGCGACGGTGCGGTCAGCAGCAGGGTGACGTGCAAAGTCCGCCAGTCGGCGCCGAGGTAGCGCACGGCGGTCCGGCCGCACTCGGCGAACTCGCCGCTCAGCTCCGAGCGCTTCGGCGGTGTGCCGCCCCCGGCCAAGGTGGCGCCGATCTCGCCGACGGCGACGGTCTCCAGGCGGTGCGACTCCTCGCAGTCGACGCGAACCGGAGCCTCGCCCGCCCAGCACTGACCGGCCTGCGGAACCGGCTCCGGGCTCGGCGACCGGGGCCGGAAGATGAGCAGCAGACCCACCACGAGGATCGCGGCGAGCAGGATCGCCGCGACCTTGACGGTGGTCGTCAGCAGTCGCGGGAACATCGGCGTCGGGTGCGGGCAGTCATCGGTATGTTGCACTATATGGCCGAGCCGCCAGGCCGCCCGCCCGACGTGGGTGCGCTGTTCGACCGCTACGGGCCCGAGCTGCGGCACTACTGTGCGAGCAGGGTCGGGGCCGGTCTCGCCGAGGACATCGTCGCCGAGACGTTCCTCATCGCCTACCAGCGCCGCGACCGGCTGCTCGACGGGCCGGTCCGGGCGTGGCTCTACGGGATCGCGTCCAACCTGCTGCGCCGCCATCGCCGCACCGAGACCCGGGCGCTGCGGACCCTGGCCCGGACCGGACAGGATCCGCTGGTACCGGACATCGCCGACCGGGCCGTGGACCGCGCCGACGCCTCCGCGGTGAGCCGCGAACTGGCCGCGATCCTCGCCCGCCTCCCGGCCCGGCAGCGTGACGTGCTGCTCCTCTACGCCCTCGCCGACCTCGACTACGACACCATCGCGCGCACGCTCGGCATCCCGCTCGGGTCCGTGCAGTCCGCGCTGTTCCGGGCCCGCGCCAAGCTGCGCACCGCCCTCGCCGGTCATCCGCCGCGCACGGCACCGGCCCGCATCATTGCGAGCGCTGAGGGGGAACTGTGACCATCGACGACGCCGACCTGCGCCGGCTGCGGGCCCTGGCCGGGCCCCGCACCGAGACCACCGCCGACGACCTGGCCCGGCTCCGGCACCGGGTCGTCACCGGCACCGAACCCACCCCCGACACCCGGCCGAGCTGGACCCGGCGGCGATGGGCGGCCCCGGTCGCGGCGGCCGCCGTCGCACTGGCCGTCGTGGCCGGGGTGGCGGTGGCCCTGAACCCGGGCCCGGCCGGGAACCGGCCCGCCGTCGTCGCGTCGGGCACCGCGACGCTGGGCCGGCCGGTGCGCGTGGCCGACGCGTTCGCCGAGCTCGAACGGGCCGCCGCCAGGACCGGGGCGGCCACGGCCGGCCCGACCGACCTGCTGCACATCCACCGGGAGTCGACCCGGCCGGTCTCGCCGGTGCCGCCGTCCGTGTATGTCCCCAGCGACTCCTGGTACGAGGTGCAGGGCATGATCGAGGTCTGGCCGGGCTCCACCGGCGTGTCCAGCTCCTCGAGCGGCGGTCCGGGCCGGATCGCGGTGGAGCGCGCCGAGTTCGCCGCGCACGGACCCTCCGTCTACCAGCCGTCGCCGGAGTGGCTGGCCGGCCTGCCGAGCGACCCGGACGAGCTGGCGTTGGAGCTCCGGCTGAACGAGGACTCCAAGCTCGACCCCGTCACCGCCCGGTGGGGCCGGTTGACGCACCTGCTGGCCTGGACCGACCCGCTGCTGCCACCGGGTGTGCGGGTCGCGCTGCTGCGGCTGCTGGCCCGCACCGGCGCGGAGGTCGTGGCGCAGGAGGTGACGGTCGGGGGGCGGCGGATGCTCGGGCTGCGCAGCGCGGACTCCGCCTTCCCGGTGCTCACGCTGTTCGACCCGGCGACAGCGCACGTGGTGGGAGACATCTACCTGGCGCCGCCCGCGGCCGACGTGCCGCTACCGCCGCTCAGCGGGTCACCGGGGCCGGGTGCCGCACCGCCGTCGCCGCCGGTCTCGATCTCCGCGTCGGACCCCGCCTACGTCATCGACCTGCAGGTCCTGTACTCCTACGAGATCGTGCCGGCCTGACCGGGAGCGGCCCGCGGTGCGGGGACGTCTCGGTGGCGGCCGAGGCGTTCCCGTACCCCCATCGTCAGGCCAGCAGGCTGTCGACGAACGCCCGCAGGCCCTCCGGGTAGATGTCGCGGGCCGCGAGGCGGGGCCAGGCGTCGCCGATCGCGGCCAGGTGCGGGGTGCCGGCCGCGGTGAACGGGCCGGTGAACGGCGTGCGGGTGGAGCGGGCGCGGACCAGGACCTCGCCGACGGTGTAGTACCACAGGTGCCGGAACACGTCGACGGACCGCTCCGGGGCGCAGCCGGCGTCGGCCGCGCCGGCGACGATCGCCTCGACCATCCAGAGCGCGCCGTCGCTGAGCCGGGCCACGAACCCGTCGGTGGTGACGACGTCCGCGGCCCACGGCCACGCGGCCAGGGCGTCGCGCATGGCGAGGGCGGCGGCGACGATCCGGTCCCGCGGAACCGCGGGCAGCTGTGGTCGCGGCAGGTCCTCGACGTGCTGATTCAGCAGTTGTACCAGCAGATCCTCGCGGTCGCGCACGTGATGGTAGAGCGTCATCGTCCCGACTCCGGCCTCCGCGGCGAGCCGGCGGATCGTCAGCTTCTCCCACCCGTCCCGGTCGATGAGGCGGCGGGCCGCGGCGAGGATCTCGGCTTTCGACGTCCGCGGTGGCCGCCCGGTGCGCACGGCCGGCGGGTTGCTGTCTGACACCTCCCCAGGCTACCTTTTGGTACATGTACGAAAACTCCTCGCCGCGACCCGGGCTGACGCTCGCCACGGTCGCCGTCGTACAGTTCCTGGTCTCGCTCGACCTGTCCGTGGTCAACGTCGGGCTGCCGCAGATGGCGGCCGGCCTGGGCTTCAGCGCGCTCGGTGTGACGTGGGTGATCCACGCGTACGCGCTCACGTTCGGCGGCCTGCTCCTGCTCGGCGGGAAGGCCGCGGACCGGTACGGCCGCCGGCGCCTCCTGCTCCTCGGCCTGGCCCTGTTCGGCGTGGCCTCGCTGCTCGGCGGCTTCGCGCAGTCGCCCGGCCACCTGGTCGCCGCCCGCGCCGCCCAGGGTGTCGGCGCCGCGATGCTGGCCCCGGCCGCCCTGGCCCTGCTGACCTCGACGTTCCCGGCCGGCCCGGCCCGGGTCCGGGCGTTCGGGGTCTGGGCCGCGATGAACGCGGCCGGCGGCGCGCTCGGCGTCCTGGCCGGCGGGCTGCTGACCGAGTACGCGAGCTGGCGCTGGGTCATGTTCGCCAACGTGCCGATGGCCGCCGCCGCCCTGGCGATGGCCTATTACGGGATTGCCGAATTGCCGGTAATCCGGTCAGGCCGCCCGGACGTCCTGGGCGCGCTCCTGGCCACCGCCGGGATGACCACGCTGGTCTTCGGCATCGTGCGCACCGACCGCCACCCGTGGACGTCCGCGGCCACGCTGACCACCCTGGTGATCGCGCTGATCCTGCTGGCCGCGTTCGTCGTGGTCGAGCGCACCACCCGCCGCGAGCCGCTGCTGCGCCTCGGCCTGCTCACGAACCGTGCGGTGGCGGGCGCCAACATCTTCAACCTGCTGGTCGGCGCGGCGATGGCGTCGGCGTTCTACTTCGCCTCGCTGTACCTGCAGCGGGTCCTCGGCACCGGCCCGGCCCTGACCGGCGTGCAGTTCCTGCCGTTCGCCCTGGGCGTGATCGTGGGCGCGGTCCTGGCCATCCGCCTCGGCTACCGCTTCCCCCCGCGCACCCTGCTGATCCTGGGCGGCCTGGTCACCGCGGCCGGCTTCGCCTGGTTCGGCCGGATCAGCGCCGGCGGCTCGTTCACGACCGACATCCTCGGCCCGTCGATCGTCGCGAGCGTCGGCTTCGGCCTGTGCCTGGGCCCGGTGGTCTCGATCGCCACCCACGGCGTGGCCGCCCACGAGACCGGCACCGCGTCGGGCCTGCTCAACAGCTCCCGCCAGATCGGCGCCTCCCTGGGCCTGGCCGCGCTGGGCACCGCCGCCGGTCACCGCACCGGCACCGCGACGACGACGGCGGCGGTGAACGACGGCTATGCCCTCGGCCTGACCCTGGGCGCCGCGCTGCTACTGACCGCGGTCCTGGTGGCGACGCTGATCCTGCGCCGCACGGCCGCGACGGCCGCGACCGCGGCGACACCGGAGCCGGCGGCCGTCACCTCCTAGCCTCGCCGGCGGGCTCGGGGCCGCTCATCGCGTCGCGGTGGGTGTCCGTTCCCGGGCCCGGCGCAGGGCGACCGCGGCGACCCCACCGATCGGGATGAGGATCCAGGTGGAGAGCACGCGATACACCAGGACGGCCGCGGTCGCCCCCACCGCGGCCGCACCGGCGGTGGTCAGCCCCGCGACGAGGGCGGTCTCCACGACACCGACACCACCGGGAGTGAGCGGCACCTGGCGCACGATCTGCACGCTCAGATAGATACCGGCCATGGCGGCCACCCCGACCCGCAGGTGCAGCGCCTCGGCCACCGCCACCAGGCACAGCAGGTCGGCCAGCCACTTCACGGTGGCGAACACCAGCGCGAACACCCAGTCACCGGCCCGCAGCGCGGCCCCGGCCCGCCAGGCGTCCCCGGCCGACCGTAGGACCGACTGCAACGCCCGGGCGACCCGGCCGCCGCCGTCCTTCGCGGGATCCTGGGCCGGCCGGCGAGCGAACCGGCGCCCGGCCAGGATCGCCACCACGGTCAGGCCGGTCATCGCGCCGACGACGGCGAGGGGCCGCCAGGTGAGAAAGTCGTCCGGGCTGCGGCTCAGCAGGGCCACCGCACCGCCGGCGAACAGCAGCGCCAGGCCCCCGATCGAGGCCAGCCCGGACACGATCGCCGACGCCGCGGACGCCTCCCGGGTGGCACCCCCACGCTGATACTCCCGGATCGTGAACGCGGTCGACACGGCCGGCCCGGCCGGCATGGAGATCGACAGCGCTGTGCCGGCCAGGGTGATGGCCATGACGTGCCCGCGGGTGAGGTGGGCGCCGAGGCTGTTGAGCAGTCGCCGCTGCTGGAGGGCGAACGCTTCGATGGACGCGGCCTGCAGCAGGGCCGCGACCAGGATCCACCAGTAGTTGGCCCCGGCGAGCGCCCCGAGAATGTCCTGCGGCGCGGGGAGCCGGCCATGCAGCCCGATCACAGCGAGTGCGACGACGATGACGGCAACCACCGCGAGCCGCACCCACCGTCGCCGCCGCCGCCGGGGCGCGGTGTCAGACACGAGCGAGGGCGGGGGCGCGGACACGCGACCGATCATCCCAAACGACCCCGCCCCCGTCCCCACCAAGCCTGCGTGGCCAGCATCTCAGCGCCGAATTACCGAATTGCTGCATTACCGATTGCCGGATTGCCACCATTCGTTAACCGGCTCCGGCGGCCGTTCGTGTTCGCCACCGCACGCTGCGTCATCATCGCTCGCCAATCCGAAACACGCTCAGGTGAATCGAGCCGCCGGCGCCGCCGAGGACATCGAGCACCGCGGAGGCGACGGAGGAGGCGGCGGCGGGTGCGGCGGACGGAGCGGGCGGCGGGAGCGGGCGATGTCCGGCTGTGAAAGATCCGATATCGATGTGTACCGTGCTGTCGGTGGACGTGAGCGAAACCGGCGACGTCGCGCGGGTGCTCGGCGGGCGGTACCGGCTCGACGACATCCTCGGCGTCGGGGGCATGTCGGTGGTCTGGCAGGCGCATGACGCCGTGCTCGGCCGGGCCGTCGCGGTCAAGCTGCTCTCCGGGCGCTACGCCGCCGACGAGCGGTCCCGGCGCCGCATCCGCAAAGAAGCGCAGGCCGCGGCCGCACTGTCGCACCCCAACGTGGCCCAGGTCTACGACTACGGCGAGGCGGACGAGCACGGCAGCCCCGTGCCGTACGTCGTCATGGAGCTCGTCCCCGGGCTCACTCTGGCCCAGCGGATGGGGGCCGGGCCCGTGCTGCCGGCCGAAGCGCTGACGATCTGCGCCGAGATCGCCGCCGGGCTGGCCGCCGCGCACGCGATCGACCTGGTGCACCTCGACGTGAAGCCGGCCAACGTCATCCTCGCGCCGTCCGGGGCGAAGCTCGTCGACTTCGGCATCGCCGCCGCGGCCGGGCCGGTCGCGCTCAACGACACCGACGCGTCGGGGCGGCCCCTGTTCGGCACCCCGCACTACCTCGCACCGGAGCGGCTGACCGCGGAGGAGGCGGTCACCACCGCCTCCGACGTCTACTCCCTCGGCGTCCTGCTCTACAAGCTGCTCACCGGCACGCTGCCGTGGCCCGTCGACGGCAAGGACGGTGTCTTCGACGCGCACCTGCACCGCGTCGCCGCCCCGCTGCCCGCGATCCCCGGCGTGCCACCGGAGGTCGCCGACGTGGTCCGGCGCAGCCTCGCCAAGCACCCGCGGTCACGGCCCACGGCGGCGGAGGTCGCCACGGCCCTGGGCGGGACCCCACCGGCCCGGACCTCGTCGCGCTGGCGGCGGGCGCTGGTCCTGAGCGCGGCCGCCGTCGGTGGCGGTACCGCCGCCGCGGTGCTGGCCTGGGCGCTGGCCACGGCCCCGGACCACACGACACCGGCCGACGCGCAGGTGCGGCCCTCCGGACCGGGCCTGCCCGCCGCGACCCCGGCCGCCGGCCCGGCCTCGGCATCGGCGGGCCCGGCGGCGACGGGTTCACCGGCGCCGGGCGGCGGGACCGGCTCGCCACCGGCCGGGCTGGCCCCGGTCGTGCCCGGCGTCACCACGACCACGGCCACGGCGCCCGGCGGCCCGGTCACGACGACGGGGCCGGCGCCCGGCCCGACGACCGCCGGCCCGACGAACGGCCCGGCCGCGCAGACGTTCAGCTCGGAGGGCGGCTCGGTCACGGCCGAGTGCACCGGCAGCGGCCAGGCGCACGTGACCGGCGCGGCGCCGACGAAGCCGTACAAGGTCGACGACGAGCAGCCCGGCCCGGCCGCCGCCGCGAGCGTGACCTTCAAGCACGGCAACCGCCGCGTGACGATGACCGTCACGTGCAGCGGCGGCACCCCGTCGGTCGCCGTCAGCGGCTGACGGGCCGACCACCCGCCGAGCGGCCACAGGGCCACTCCGGTCGGCACCGTGCGCAGTCGAGCGACAACGGTGAGCGGAGAGCGGCTCAAGCGCAACACGGCGCAAACAGCGACGTGGCTGACCGGCCGACCAGCCGCCGAGCGGCCACAGGGCCACTTCGGTCGGCACCGTGAGCAGTCGAGCGACAACGGTGGGCGGCGGGCCGACAACAAACGGGCGTGAGCGGCAACGGGGTCGGCCGGAGCGGGGTCGGGCACCCGCCGCTCAGCCGAGGCCGGTGGCGGGGCGGCCGCCGCCGCGGGAGTCGCCCAGCAGGTCGGCGAAGAGGGCGCGGTAGTGCATGAGGGCCTGGCGGAGCTGTTCGGTCGAGGCGAGGCCGCGTTCGTTGTACTCGCTGATCTCGTGGGCCTCGCGGTAGTGGCCGATGGTCTGTGCGTGTTCGACGCTGAGGTCGCCGACGCGGGTGTCGAAGTCGTCGACCGGGTAGCCGCGGTCGGCCATGACGCGGGTGACGAGTTCGTCGGCCTCCCTGGTCGCGGCCTGAGGGGCCTCGGCGAAGTGGGCCTGGGTGCGCTGCCACGCCTCGGCGTACTGCTCGCGCCGGCCCGGTTCGAGTTCGTGCAGGGTCAGTTCCTCGTGGCGGCGTTCCCGGTGCCGCAGGTCCTGTTCGGCCCGGCGGCGGGTGGGTTGCTCGGTGACGGCGCGGTCGTATTCGGGGCCGAACCGCTGGCGCAGTTCCCGCGTGCGGCGGCGCCGGCCGACCGCCGTCGCGACCGCGGCGGCGACGATCAGGACGAGCACGATGACGGCGAGGGTCATGGCGGTGGTCGACATACCACCGAAGCTAATCCGGCCGGGTCAGCCGCCACCTCACCCGGGATGATGGGCGAGCGCCCCCGACGCGCACCGGGAGCCGCCCGCACCGGCCCGCGACCGACACCCGGACGCGCGCCAGGCGCGTCAGCCAGGATGGTGGGGAAGTGCCCCCGACGCGCACCGGGAGCCGCCCGTTCCGCCCCGCGACCGACGCCCGGACAACCGACACCCGGACGCGCGCCCTTCGCCGGCCGGCCGGCGGGCGGGTCACCCGGGATGGTGGGCGAGGGTTTCCAGGGGCACCGCCGGGCCGCGGACCAGGCCGAGGCCGACGCCGGGGCGGGCGCCGGCCGCCGTGAACAGCCAGCTCGCCACGGTGCGCAGGCGGTTGGCGGGCAGCGCGGTCAGGTGGTAGCCGCGGGTGACGGCCCGGGCCAGCGGGCCCCTCAGCGGCACGTGCAGCGGGTTCGCGGTGGCCTGCCAGCCGCCGAGGTCGACGACGAAGCCCAGGTCCCGGTGCCGGTACCGGCGCAGCGTCCCGATCCCGTAGGACACCCCGATGTTGTGGGCGACCACCTTGCCCTGGCGCACCGCGTGCTGGGCGGTCATCGGCGTGCAGTGGCCGGGGTTGTACAGGTCGGGGACGGCGGCACCGTCGCCGCACGCGTACACGTCCGGGAACCCGGGGACGCGCAGGGTCGCGTCGACCCGGATCCGGCCCTCGTCGGTGGGCAGGCCGGCCCGCTCGACGACCGGGTCGGGCCGCACCCCGACGCACCAGACCAAAGTCCGCGACGCGACGCTGCCGCCGTCGGTCAGGGTGACACCCGCGGCGGTGGCCTCCCGGATGGAGGTGCCGAGGCGCACGTCGACGCCGCGGCCGCGCAGCACATCCAGGGCGCCGGCGGCCATGCGGGCGTCCATGCCGGGCAGCACCTGGTCGGCGGTGTCGAGCAGGAGCCAGCGCGGCGGGCAGCCGGCCAGGCGGGGGTGGCGGGCGGCGATGTCGGCGGTGAGGAGCTGGCCCTGGGCGGCCACCTCGGTGCCGGTGTACCCGGCGCCGACCACCACGAACGTCATCCGCGCCCGGCGTTCGGCCTCGTCCTCGGCGGCGTCGGCGAGCTCGATCTGGCGGATGAGGTGGTCGCGGAGGTACAGCGCCTCGGGGACCGAGCGGAACCCGTGCGCGTGGTCGGCGACACCGGGGATGGGCAGCAGCTTGGTGACACTGCCGGCGGCCAGGACCAGGCGGTGGTAGCTGAGCGTGCCGTCGTCGCCCTCGGGGCCGGTGTAGGTGACGGTCCGCCTGTGGGGGTCGACTCCGCAGACCTGCCCGAGCACGAGCCGTACCCTCGGAAGCGTGTCTTGAATTGGCACGCAGACGTCTCTGGCGTCGAGCGCCCCGGCCGCCACCTCGGGCAGCAGCGGCAGGTAGAGGAAGTAGTCGGCCGGGTTCACCAGCACCACCTCGGCCGCGCCCCGGGACCGGCGCAGCAGCGTCCGGGCGGCCTGGTAGCCGGCGAACCCGGCGCCGACGATGACGATCCGGGGGCGCGTCACGTCAGCGGCTCCCGAGGGCCTGCACGAGTTCGGCCTTGCTCATGGCGGAGCGGCCCTTGATGTTGCGGCGCTTGGCCTCCGCGTAGAGCTCGTCGCGGGACCGCTCGGACCGGGGCTGGCTGCGCACCGACTTCGTCGCGGTGCGCGGCCGGTCCGAGGATTTCATCGTGCGGGTCGGCTTGCCCAGCTCGCGCCAGCTGGACTCGGTCACCTCCACCCCGTGGCGCTTCGCGGCCCGCTTGATGCGCTTGAACGCCTCGTCGCGCTCGGCGTCGCTGGCGTCGCGGACCTGGTCGAAGCGGGCGATCGCGTTGCGCACGTGCGAGGCGTCGTTGAGTGGCTCCTTGCGCAGCCGCGGGAAGGCGAACGTGCTGTCGGACATCGCGTTGCGCTCGGCGGCGTCGAGGGTGCCGGAGCGCTTCCTGGTTGCGGCCATGCATACGGCTTACCCGGCGGCGGTGGACCTATGCCGCTCGGCGGCCGGCTCGGTCGGATGCTCCTCGGCGGCGGGCTGCTTGGGTGGCGGCGGCATCGACGGGGGCGCCGACCCCGGCCGGCGCACAACTTGATCAGTCTGCATGTCCACGGCGACTACCCCGGTTCCAAGGCCATTACGCAATTGCCGTCTTTGCGTCTCACGCATCTGGTGCGTGCCGCGCATGTTTTGGTACCGTCGCCGCGTGGAAGCCGACGAGGAGCCGCCCGGCCTGCGCGACCGCAACAAGCGGGCGGCCCGCGACGCGATCGCGGCCGCGGCACTGCGCATCGCCATCGAACAGGGGCCGGGCGGCCTGAAACTGGTCCGGGTGGCCGACATCGCCGCGGCCGCCGGGGTCGCCCCGCGCACCTACAACAACTACTTCGCCAGCCGCGAGGAGGCGATCTGCGCGTTCCAGGCCGACCGGGCCCAGCGCCTCGGCCGCGCCCTGCGGGCCCGCCCGGCCGCCGAGCCGCTCCGCGCGGCGGTCACCGAGGCCGCCGTCACCGTGTTCACCGACCCGGAGCCCGACCGCGCCGGCCTGGCGATGATCATGTCGACCCCGGAGCTGCGGGGCGAGGCGCTGAAGGCATTCACCATGGCCGAGGCGCCCCTGGCCGCCGCCATAGCCGAACGCACCGGCGCCCGCGACCCGCTCACCACCGACGTGCAGGCGGCCGCCATAGCCGCCGCCGTCCGGGTGGCCGGCCGGCACTGGCTCACCGTGCGAACACCAGCAGATTTCGCGGGGGTACTGCGTGCGGCGCTCCGACACATCGTGCTGGAGGAGGACTCGTGAACCGCGTCGGACTCGGGGCGATGCGCCTCGCCCTCGGCCGCGCCGTGCCGCCCAAGGACGTCGCCCTGCGACTGCTGCGCCGGGCCGTCGAGCTCGGCGTCGTGCACATCGACTCGCACGCCCTCTACGGCAACGCGCACGAGCTGATCCGGGAGGCGCTGGCGCCGTACCCGGACGATCTCGTCATCGCCACGAAGGTGACCCGGGAGGCGCCCGGGTCGCTGCGGGAGCAGGTCCTCGGCGATCTGCGCCGGCTCGGCCAGGACCGCCTCGACCTGGTCTACCTGCGCACGCGCGGGATGGGCCCGGCCGGCGGGGAGCCGGTCGCCGAGCAGTACGCGCAGCTGTTGGAGCTGCGCGCCGAGGGCCTCGTCCGCGACGCCGGCCTGAGCCACGTCGACGGGGCCCAGCTCGCCGAGGCGCGTGCGGCCGGCCCCGTCGCCGCGGTGCAGAACCGGTTCCACCTCGGCCACGACGATCCGGTGCTCGCGGACTGCGAACGGGACGGGATCGCCTACGTGCCGTACTTCCCGCTCGGCGGCGGCCGCCCGCTCGACCGGCCCGCCCTGGCCACCGTCGCCGCCCGCCACGGCGTGACTCCGACGCAGGCCGCCCTCGCCTGGCTGCTGGCCGCGTCCCCGGTGATTGTCGCCATCCCCGGCACCGCCGCCCTGACCCACCTGGAGCAGAACATGGCCGCCGGGCGCCTGGAGCTCGACCCGGAGGACCGAGCCGCCCTCCAGGTGCCGGTCAGCGGCGGGTGAACTCCATGACCCAGTTCGACTCCCAGGTGGCGCCGCCGTCGGCCGAGAACTCCTGCTCCCAGCGGGCCGAGTCGGCGGTGATGTCCGACCACAGGTAGTGCACCCGGATCGGCCGGCCCTCGAGGGTCTCGTCGCCGTAGAAGTCGCCGCGGCCGCCGGTGAACGCGCCGGTGACGGGCGGCTCAAGGGTGCCGGTGCGGCTGCTGGCCCAGTACAGCGACCAGGTTTGGCGCTCCACGTCGAACAGGCGCAGCGTCAGCCCGGCCCAGCCGACGGTTGGGAACTCGATCTCGTCGATGTTGCCGGCGCCGCCGAAGAGGGGCCGGCACACCGCCGTGCCCGGGAACGTGTACCAGTCGTCGGAGCCGGCGAACAGCGTGCGCAGCCGGCGGTTGACGACATTCCAGGAGCCGATGAAGAAGTCGAAGTCGTTCATGCGGCAAAGCTTGCGGGGGTACCCCTGACATCTTCTGTCAGACTCAGGACGTGCGCGCGAGCCGGCTCGTCTCCCTCCTCCTGCTGCTGCAGAACCACGGCCGGATGAGCGCGTCGCGGCTCGCGGCCGAGCTGGGGGTCACGACGCGCACGGTGTACCGCGACGTCGACGCCCTCGCCGCGGCCGGCGTGCCGATCTACGCCGAGCAGGGCCCGGCCGGCGGATACGCGCTGATGGACGGGTACCGGACCCGCCTGACCGGCCTCACCGCCGACGAGGCCGAGTCGCTGTTCCTGACCGGCATGCGCGGCCCGGCGGCCGAGCTCGGCTTCGGCGCGCAGGTGGCCGCGGCCGAGCTGAAGCTGATGGCCGCCCTGCCGACGGCCTACCGCGACGCCTCCCTGCGCATCCGGGAACGCTTCCACCTCGACGCCCCCGGCTGGTACAGCGCCCCCGACCCCGTCCCGCACCTGCTGACGGTGGCCGAGGCGTGCTGGCAGGACCGCCGCATCGAGATCCGCTACCGCCGCTGGAGCCCGGCCCCGGGCGAGGTGACCCGCCGCCTGAGCCCCCTCGGCCTGGTCCTGAAGGCCGGCGTCTGGTATCTGATCGCGACCGGCCGCGGCGCCCCGCACACCTACCGGGTCGCCGCCATCCGCACCGTGCGCACCCTGGAGGCCACGTTCACCCGCCCGCCCGGCTTCGACCTGGCCGGGCACTGGCACACCGAGGTCGACCGCTACGAACGCGCCGAGTCCGCGGCGAACGCGGTCGTCCACCTCTCCCCGGCGGGCGTGGCCGCGCTCCCGGCCGTCCTGGGCCCGCGCGCCACCCGCCGGGCCATGGCGACGATCACCGACCCGGGGCCGGACGGCTGGCACACGGCGACGGTGCCGCTGGAGAGCATCGAGCACGCCACCGCCGCGCTGCTGCGCCTCGGCGCCGAGGTCCGGGCCGTCTCCCCGCCCGAGCTGGTCACGCGCATGAGCACCACCACCAAGGCGATGGCCGCACTGTACGGCGGCTGACCTCGGGCTTTTTCACAAGGTAGGACAGCCGACCGGGGCCCGGCGGCGGACGCTCGCTGGGTGCCGTGCGAGCCCGACCGTAACGGCGGTCGATGGAGGCGAGGTGAAGCTCACCCGGCCGTCCGGATGATTCGATATCAATGGATGAATGCGGCGGCGGAATGGGCCGGGTCGCATTTCTGACCGGTTGAACCGGCCCTATATTCGGCCCTATCGTCACGCGATATCGCGCGGATCTGCCATAGGGTTTACACGCCGTTCAGCCGTCGTCTGCCGGCAGTCGCAGTCGGGCGCCTAGCGTCCCGAGGTCGGCCTGCGGGCCGGCGGCAACTGTAACCGACCACCTGGAGGTCCGGGTCTATGTCCCGTGCGCTCGTCCGGCGGGTCACCGTCGCATTATCCCTGGCAATGGCATGCCTGGCAGGCCAGTCCCTCCCGTTCATCGCCGGCCCGGCCGCCGCCAACCCGGCGGGGACGGGGCTGGTGATCAGTGAGGCCTATGTCAACGGTGGCTCGGCGGGTGCGAGCTACATCAACAAGTTCATCGAGTTGTACAACCCGACCGCGAGCCCGATCCCGCTGAGTGGGGACACGCTGCAGTACCGGGCGCCCACCAGCACGGTCGTGCCGAGCGGAGCGCAGGTGTTCACGCTGACCGGGACGGTGGCCGCACACGGCCACTTCCTGATCATGCTGCCGGGCAACGGGGCGACCACCAACCCGGGTGCGCCGCTGCCGACGCCGGACCTGAACACCGGCACCAGCATCAACCCGGGGGCCGGCGGCGGGACGCTGTTCCTCGCCGCCAGCGCCACCGGGGTGCTGCCGACCGACCCGTCGGTCATCGACAAGATCGGCTGGGGCACCAGCAACTCCCCCGAGGGGTCCGTCACGACCGGCAACTCGCTGGTGCTCAGCTACCAGCGGGGCGCGGCCGGCGCGGACACCGACAACAACGCCGCCGACTTCCAGACGGCGACGCCGGCACCGCAGAACGCGGCGTCGGACGGGGGCACGAGCAGCCTGGCCGTCACCAACCCGGGGCCGCAGAGCGCGACCGTGGGCACGGCCATCGCGCCGTTGACGCTGTCGGCTTCGGGCGGCAGCACACCGTACACCTGGAACGCCTCTGGTCTTCCGAACGGGCTCTCGATCAGCTCCTCCGGAGTGATCACGGGCACGCCGGGTGCGGCGGGCACCTCGTCGGTGACGGTCACGGTGACCGACAACGGCGGGGCCGGCGCGTCGGCGACGTTCACCGTCACGGTGAACGCCGCGACCGAGGTCCTCACGATCGCCGCGATCCAAGGGTCGAACACGGACACCTCGCCCTACAGCGGGAAGGCCGTGACCACCGAGGGCGTCGTCACCGCGGTCTACACGACCGGCGGCTTCAACGGCTTCTTCCTGGAGACCGGCGGGGCCGGCGGGACCGAGGCGGAGGACCTGACCCCGGGCGCCTCCGACGCGGTCTTCGTGTTCGGGTCCAACTCGGCCGGGCAGGTGAGCATCGGCGACAGCGTGCGGGTCAGCGGTACCGTCCAGGAGTTCCAGGGCGAGACCGAGATCAGCTCGCCGTCGGTGACCAAGCTCGCCACGCCGCTGCCGGCGGTCAAGGCGGGCACGATCCCGTGGACGAGCCTCGACACGAACGCGGAGAAGGAAGCCCACGAGGGTGAGCTGATCGCGCCGCAGGGCACGTTCACCGTCGCGGACAACTACGACGCGAACTGGTACGGCTCCTTCACCCTCGCCGCCGGTGACGCGCCCCTGCGCCAGCCGACGGACGCGGGCCGCCCGGGCAGCGCCGAGGCGCAGGCCGTGGTGGCCGACAACGCGGCCCGCTCGGTGACCCTCGACGACGGTGCGAGCGTCAACTACAGCTCGGCCGCCAACGCCGGCACGCCACTGCCGTGGTTCACGCCGACGAACGCGGTCAGCATCGGGTCGAAGGTCACGTTCCATCAGCCGGTGATCCTGGAGTACCGCTTCTCGCTCTGGAACTTCCAGCCGACGAAGCAGGTCACCGACGACGGGGCGGCCGTCGCCACGTTCAGCGACACCCGCACGGCCAACGCGCAGCCCGCCAACGTCGGCGGCAACCTGCGCCTGGCCACGTTCAACGTCGAGAACTACTTCCCGATGACGGGCGAGCGGTACGTCGCGGCCGGGCTCGGCACCTGCACCTGGTACGACGACCGGGCCGGCAACCACATCGCGGTGCGCTCCTGCACCGGTCCCAACAACGCCGCGGGTCCGCGCGGTGCCGCGAACGACGCCAGCTTCCAGCGGCAGCAGGCGAAGATCGTGACCGGCATCAACCGGCTCGGTGCGAGCATCGTGTCCCTCGAAGAGGTCGAGAACTCGGCGAAGTTCGGCGAGGCCCGTGACACGGCCCTGGCCCAGCTCGTCGACGCCCTCAACGCGGCGGCCGGCGCGAACGTGTGGGCGTATGTGCCCTCGCCGAGCGCCGACAAGCTCCCGGCCCTGGCCGACGAGGACGTCATCCGCTCGGCGTTCATCTACAAGCCGGCGGACGTGGCCCTGGTCGGGGCGTCGACGATCCTGTTGACGTCGTCGGCTCCGGGCCAGCCGTTCTCGATCGCCCGCGAGCCGCTCGCGCAGGGCTTCAAGAAGGTGGGCGCCCAGAACGCGGACGCGTTCCTGGTCGTCACCAACCACTGGAAGTCCAAGGGCGCCGGCGACCCGCTGTACGACGGCGACGCCGAGGACACGTCCTCGCCCGCGAACAACCAGGGCTCGTTCAACGCGACCCGGGTCCGCGAGGCGCAGGACACCGTGGCGTTCGCCAACACGGCGGCGTCGGTCATCGGCACCAACCGCATCTTCCTGGTCGGCGACCTCAACTCGTACACCCAGGAAGACCCGCTGCAGGTGCTCTACCAGGCCGGCTACACCGACCTGGGCTCCAACCTGGACCCGTCGGAGCAGACGTACTCCTTCGACGGCCTGCAGGGCTCGCTCGACCACGTCCTGGCCAACGCGGGCGCGCGCGCCCTCGTGACCGGGGCCGACGTCTGGCAGATCAACGCGCAAGAGGCGATCGCCTACTCGTACAGCCGCTACAACTACAACGCGACCCAGCTGTTCAACGGCGCGGACCCGTTCGCCGCCTCGGATCACGACCCGGTCGTCGTGGGCATCAACGCCCCCGTCACCCCGGCCGCCCCGGCGTGGAACTCGTCCACCGTCTATCACGAGGGCGACCTCGTGACGTACAACGGATCGCTGTGGTACTCGTCGTGGTACAACCGCAACCAGGTCCCGGGCAACCCGTACGGCGCGTGGCAGCAGATCGCCACGACCCCGGACGGCACCGCCCTCTGGACGGCGTCGCGCATCTTCGAAGAGGGTGACGTCGTCGTGTACCAGGACAAGAAGTACGTCGCCAAGTGGTGGACCCGCAACCAGATCCCGGGCGCTCAGCCCTGGGGCCCCTGGCAGCTCGTCCCCTGATCGCCGCCCGCCGCGGGGCCGTCCTTCTCCGGAAGGGCGGCCCCGTTTCCACGCTGTGAGCCGCCCCGCTCGCCGCGCTTCACGATTCAGGACCTAAGGCCGGTGGATGTCGGCGCTGGTCAGCCAGAGTTCGTCGGGGACCGCGGCCGGGGTGACGCCCGTGTATGCCACCACGTCGCGGTGCAGGTGGGACTGGTCCGTGTAGCCGGTGTCCGCGGCGACCCGGGCCGGGCGGGCCCCGGTGACCAGGCGGTGGACGGCGCGGTCGAAGCGGATCAGCCGGGCGGCGCGCTTCGGGGGCAGGCCGAGCTGGGCCTGGAAGCGCGACCACAGGCGTTTGCGGCTCCAGCCGACCTCGCCGGCCAGGCCGTCGACCCGGATCAGGCCGTGGCCGGTGACGATGCGGCGCCACGCCCACGCCACTTCCGGGTCCACGGTCAGCGCGGCGCTCGGGTCGCGGGCCATGAGGGTGGCGGTGGTGAGGGCGAAGCGCTCCGGCCAGGATGTCGCCGCGGCGAGTCGCTCGCGCAGGTGGGAGGCGCCGCGGCCCCAGACGGCGTCCAGGTCGGTCACGGTGCCGGCGAGGTCGGCGGGGGAGCAGCCGAGCAGACGCCCGGCGGCCGGCGGGGACAGGCGCAGTTGCAGGCAGGCGACGCGGCGGCCGCGGACGTGGGCGGCGCCGCCCTGGCCGTAGCCGACCCCGGCGGCCAGGCTGCCCCGATGCTCACGGCCGGCGGGGTCGGTCAGGACGGGGCGGTCCGCGCCGAAGTCCAGCACGACGGTCACGGCCGGGCGGGGCACGATCCGGAAGCCGTCCCGGGCTCGATGGCGGCCGTCGTCGGTGAAGCCGGCCATGCGCACGCCGGGGGCTCCCGGCCGCGATCCCGCGAGATCCAGCACCCCGCCATCGTGGCACGGATCCGGCGAGGTAGGTTCTGGCCGCGGCGGCGGGAACATTTCTACAAGCCTCCCGGCAGTACCCCCGCGAAGAATTGGCGCTTATGCGTGAGCGTCGTGGAAACTATGGATTCGACGGGGACTTCAGTGTGGTGCCGGCGGCCGGGCAGGTGGCGATTCTGGCCGTGCTGATCGGCGGGTTCGGCGTCCTGGCCGTCGTCGTGAGCGCCTATTTCGCTCTGGCTTCGCTGGGGCTGGCATTGTTCGTCGGCTTTTACGTGTACACCACGCGAGCCGGCAAGTTCCGCGCGTGGGACGGCATTCTCGACGGGCTGCGGCTGCGCGGTGACGAGGAGCTGCTCGACCTCGGGTGCGGGCGCGGCGCGGTGCTGCTGGCGGCGGCGCGGCGGCTGCCGGGCGGGCGGGCCACGGGGGTCGACCTGTGGCAGGCCGACCAGACCGGCAACGCGCCGCCGGTGACGCTGCGCAACGCCGAGCTGGAAGGGGTTTCGGACCGGGTCGAGGTGCACACCGGCGACATCACGAAGCTGCCGTTCCCAGACGCCACGTTCGACGTCGTCGTCAGCAGTTTCGTCATCCACAACATCCAGTCGGCGGCCGGGCGGCGGGCCGCGCTCGACGAGGCGGTGCGGGTCCTGCGCCCGGGCGGGCGGCTGGCGATCGTGGACCTGCTGCACACCGGCGCCTACGTGGCCCGGCTGCGCTCGCTCGGCCTCACCACCACCGCCCGCCGCAACCTGGGCCCGCGCTGCTGGTGGGGCGGTCCGTTCCTGCCCTCCCGCGTGGTCACCGCCGAGCGCCCCTGACGTGCCTCACTCCCGCTCGGCGCGGCGCAGGCCCTGCTCCGGGGTCCACCACTCGACGACGAGCAGGGTGGCCTCCGGGTTGAGGTGGGTGTGCACAACCGCGGCGATGTCGGCCCGGAAGCGGTCGCCGTCGCCGTGCTCCGGGTGCGCGTCGGCCGGCCGGGCCCGGCCGCTGATCTTGACTTCACCGGGCCACTGCGCCTCCGCGCCCTCGATCGGGTCGACGGTGCCGCCGTGCAGGGCGAACCGCGGGTCGCGGCGCAGGTCGGCACCCTTGCGGGCGCGCGCCATCGAGCCGAACCACAGCTCCCCGGACTCGAACGTCGCCTCGATCCCGGAGATGCGCGGCCCGCCGTCGGCCCGCACGGTCGCGATCGTCTTGTGCCGGTGCGCGTCGAACAGCGCCCGGACCCGCCCCGCGAACTCCGGCTCCGCCCGCTCGACGTCCTGCCATGCCGTCATGCCGTCATGATTCCACCCCGGGCGGCCGGGTTGGCAACGCGACAGCGTCATCGCGGCCCGGGCGGCGCGCCGCCGCCTCCGGGCCCCGTCCCACCGGCCGCGGGTGCGGTGCGGGTGTCGACGCGGGCGACCAGCGAGACGTTGAACCCGCTGGTCACGTTGCCGGTGACGGCGCCGAGCTGCAGGGCGCCGGCGTCGTCGCCGAAGACGTTGTCGCTCTGCAGTGTGACCCGGGACAGGTTCGGCACCGAGGCGGAGTAGCCGGACGTGGCGTAGACGGCGTCGCAGGTGGCCTTCGGCAGCGCGACCTGGGACGTGGCGATGGCTTTCGACGACGCGGTGATGCTGGCCTGGTCGGGGTACACCTCGAAGTGGATGTGCGGCCACCGCCCCGAGTAGCAGGCCGGGAAGATGCTCGTGAACCGGACCCGGCCCTGCGCGTCGGCGATCTGCACGCCCCGCAGGTAGTTCTGGTCCTCGGCGCCCTGCGTGTACAGCGAGTAGCGCCCCTCGCGGTCGCAGTGCCAGACGTACACCGCGACCCCGGCGAACGGCGTGCTCCCACTGGCCGTGTCCACAATGGACAGCTCCAGGGTCATCGGCACGCCCGCCGCGGTGCCCGAGGCGGAGCCGAACGAGGACCGGATGTCGCCGCGCACCACGCCGCTCTCGCTCAGCACGTTGGGCCCGTTGGACCCGTCGCCCGGATACGGCCCGGCGGTCTCGTCCGGGATCTCACCGGCGGCCGCCGTGCTCGTGCCGGTGCCGGTGCCGGTGGAGCTCGCCGCCGACGGGCTGCTCGCGTCGAGGTCGTCGCTGCACGCCGCGGTCAGGCCGACCACGGCCGCGCCGAGCCCGAACGCCCGCAGCACCTGCCGCCGCCGCAGGATCGTCCCGATGTCGAAGCCGAGCCCCTGGTCCGTGAGTTCCTCGTCCGGCCGGGGGAGCGGGCGGCCCTCATACCTGGTGTCGTCCATGCGTCCAGGCTGGCCGCAGTACCTGTGAGCAGCCTGGCAGCGGGCTGTGGGTTCAGGTGCCCGGCAAGGCGCCGGCTCGGCTCATGCTGGTTCGGTGTCGGTCGCGCTTACGCGAGCTGGTCCCGCTGGAGCGCCTGGACGAAGGCGGTCCAGTCAGCGGCCAGGAACGAAATCGTCGGCCCGGCCGAACACTTGGAGTCCCGGACGATCACTCGGTCCGACGCCATGGCCGCTTCGACACAGTTGGTGCCGCCACTCCTCGAACTTTTCCGCCATTGGTATTGCGGGCTTTCGCTGCGCACGGGGCGTCCTCCAGCGTCGTCGTCGCCGTCGGAAACTGACCTGGCGTGCACTCCGGCTGCGACCAAGCACGTATGTGCCAAGAATACATTGGTTTGAAGGTCATCAATAATGCCAGAAAATTGTCCGGAACGTTTCGCCTGGTCGCCCGTCGGACCGGGCTGAACGGCCGGAGGTTACCGGCCGGAAGGTGGTCCCAGCCGGGCCGCGGCACGCTAGGCTTCCGGTACGGCTCCAACCGCCCCGCGCGACTGCCGGCGGGTGGTCGTTGACGGCTCGACGTGGGAGGTGTGATGGCGACCCACACCGTAACGCCCGAGACTCGACCCAGAGTGCGTCACTGGGTGAAACTGATGGGTTACTCCGCCGCTGCCGGCGTTGTCGTGACCGGCTTCGCTCAAGTCGTCGGCCTTCTGATCACCCTCTCCACGGGTTGGTCGTGGCTCGGTTCGGCCGCCCGTCTCATCTTTTTGATTGCTCTGGCGATCGCTGCTGGTGCGCTCGCCGACCTTGCGCTCATTCCGCTCGGTCGCCGACGGTCCACCGATCGGGCTCCATTGTCCTAGCGGCGGTGACGGCGGCGCTTGCGCCGGTTCTGTGTGTGCCCCTTATTGCGCTTCGGTGGATGTGGCAGCGCGGCCAAGGGCTCAACCGGTGTCGCGATCACATCGATCACCGCGCTGGTTGGCGCATTCGTGAGTGCGCGACGGCGCCGCTTCCGGCGGACTCGCCCGATGGCAAGCGCAGAGCCGAAGATGAGGAAGCCTGATCCGCCGGCAACCCAGGGAAATCCGATCCGACCCACCGCGCCGAGGTCAAGTGTCACTCCACGCATCGCGTACGCAGTCACTGCCACCGCCGTCAGGCCGGCGAAGCAGTACACGATCCTCATAATGGGCTTGATCAACAACCGTTCGAGATGCTCAACCTCGGCTTGACGGCCGAGCACCCGCTCAAGCATCTGGATCAAGTCCGACCACAGCCCGATCCAGGTGCTCGGCCGATCGTGCTCAGGATCGGGCGAGGGTCGCCAGGGGCGGTCGGACGTGCCGGACGGTTCGATGGTCACGGTAGCTCCTCGCGCGACGTCTGGTCGCGGCCGGATGGGGCCTGCGCGGTGCACCTGGATCGCACATCGCGGCGGTCGCTGTGTTCCATTCGCAGACCCCATCCGAAAAGGTTGAGCGAGAATGTGCCAGTCCTGCTCAGCCCGCGGCTGGCGTTGTTTTCCGCGGCTTACGGGCAGGGCGAGGGGACAGTTCGATGCCGTTCTGACCGTTTTCCATCAATTCGATTATGGTGTCGAGATGACGGTTGGTGTCGGCGGCCGACGGAACCTCCTGCTTCAGTTCGGCGAAGAGGTCGAGATACTGGGCGATGACCTCGACGTCATCGCGGACGATCGCATCGCCGTCGCGGTTCTCGAAGTAGACCATCGGGTTGATGTCGCCACCCGGGAATTCGATCAGTTCGAACGGCCCGCCGAGGCCGCTGTAGGCACCCTTGATCATCGGCCAGATCTGGACCGAGATGGCCGGGTTGATCTCAGGTTCGATCGTCTCACCGAGGGCGGCCCGGCCCATGGTGTTGTGGCGTTTGAGGTGCTGCAGCTGGTCGATCATCGGCTTGAGCCCTTTGGAACCGTCTTCATTGCCGACCGCCCGACGCAGGCTCGCTTCATCGATGATGAAGTCCATCCGCGGTCCTTCAGGGCCGAGAAGGGGTTCGGCCCGCTCGATGCGGGCATCGATGACCTTCTGCGTGCGGGTGGGATCTGTGCCCCGGCCGAGGATGCCGTTCACGATCCCGGTGGCGTATGCGTCCGTCTGCAGTACGCCAGGGACGAACTGGTTTTCGAACTGATAGACGTGCACGGCGTACGCCTCATGCTCGAGCCACTCCGCAAACGGTGGTGGCAGCACATCGCTGTACCTGTTCGAGAGAGTGGGGCGACGGGCGTCTTTGACGAGCTGCAGGAGTTCGTCGCGCTCGTTGCCGAGACTCGGCAGCAGTGTCAGGAGCGCGAGCATGTCGGCCGGATAGATCGGCGTCTGGCCGTTTTCGAGTCGTAGCACCTTGGACGGCGACCATCCGGTGGCCTCCGCGATGTCATTCTGCGTCATGTTGGCGTCGAGACGCCCCTGCCGCAGCTTGAGCCTGAGCTGCCGTTTCGCGACGGCCGGCCCTGGCCTGCGAGTGGTCATACGTCGGTCTCCCGGTAGCAATCTGAGAGGAGGTAGCCTGACGGGTCCTTGGAATGCTCACCGTCATTTCGGTAGCCCTCCTGCTGCTGGTTTGTGATCTTGCGAGGTAGCATTTCGCTGCTTCGGGTAAATCATAGCCTGCATCGGTGTGATGTTGCATACTGCTGGCCCAGGTGGCTGAAGATCCTTGTTTCGTAACCCAGCCTCGTGACGGCTCGAAGGGCGGCCATGGCGTGGTCGGGGAGGCGTGCCGCAGCTATTTACATGGTCTCGGAACCGCGTCTGCCGAGGCTGGCGTGCTCCGGCTGGCCTTGCGATCGCTGTTGCCGGGGTGATCGGTGACCGGACCGTCGCGGCGCGCAACGGTCAATACCTGGCGCGCGGAGCTGGTCGCGCTACGATCGTCGCCACGGTCCGGGTGGGCCGGTGACCCGGATGTGGAGGCCCTGTGGAGTTGTCGATGCAGCGGGGCCTGGACGCCACCGTCGTGACCGCCGCCGGTGATCTGGACATCGCCACGTCGCCGGAGCTGCGGCGATACCTGCACGCGGTGCTCGACGAGCACCAGGCGGCCCTCTACGTCGACGTCGCGGCCGTGCAGTTCATCGACTCCAGCGCGCTCGGCGTGCTGGTCAGTATCTATCACCGGCTGGTTGGCCGCGGGCAGGGGTTGACCCTGGTCAGCCCGCACGAGCGGCTCCTGCGCACGCTGCGGCTGACCGCTTTGGATCAGATCTTCACGATCGTCAACACCCTGCCCGCGGGCCTCGCCGCGGCGTGACCCGGTGTCACATGTGCGCGGCCGGCTCCGCGCCCGTCGGCAGCGGGCCGGTGCGCAGCAGCAGCCCGCTGACGACCGCGCCGACCAGGAAGAAGCCGGCCACCCAGGTGAACGTCGTCGTGTAGCTGTCGATCGCCGCGGCCGCCATGGTCTGCGCGGTGGGCGTCTTGCCGGCCAGGGCGCCGGTGAGCGCGCTGGACGCGATCGTGCTCAGCACGGCCGTGCCGACCGAGCCGCCGACCTGCTGCGCGGTGTTCACCAGGGCCGAGGCGACACCGGCGTCGGCCGGGGCCACACCGGACGTGCCGGCGGTCATCGCGGGGGCCATGGCCAGGCCGAACCCGACGCCGGTGACCATCAGCGGGCCCAGGATGCTCCCGGCGTAGCCCGAGTGCACGTCGAGGCCGGTCAGCCACAGCATGCCCGCGGCGGCGATGAGGAAGCCGGCCGGGACGAGCGGGCGCGGGCCGACCCGCGGGACGACGACGCTGGTGGCGGTGGTCGCGGTGACGGCCAGGGCCCCGATCATCGGCAGGAACGCGGCGCCGCTGCGGATCGGGCTGAAGCCGAGGTTCTGCTGCAGGTAGTAGGTCAGGAACAGGAAGACGGCGAACATGCCGACACCGAGGGTGAGGACCGTGAGCAGCGCACCGCCGCGGGTGCGGTCGAGCAGGACGCGCAGCGGGATCAGCGGGTGGGCGACCCGGGTCTCGATGACGACGAACGCGGTCAGCAGCACCACGGCGGCGACGAGCCAGCCCCACACGGCCGGGCTGCCCCAGGCGTGGGTCTCGGCGTTGGCGAAGCCGTAGACGAGCGCGAACAGCCCGCTCGAGACCGTCAGCGTGCCCGGCACGTCGAGCCGGTGCCCGGCGCCGCCGCGCTGGTTGTGCAGCAGCGACAGGGCGCCGATGCTGGCGAGCACGGCGAAGACGACGTTGACGTACATGCACCAGCGCCAGTCGAGATACTCGGTCAGCACCCCGCCGAGCAGCAGCCCGGTCGCGCCGCCGGCACCGGCGATGGCACCGTAGATGCCGAACGCCTTGGCCCGCTCCTTCGCGTCCGTGAACGTCGTGGTCAGCAGCGACAGCACGGCCGGGGCCAGCAGCGCCCCGAACGCGCCCTGCGCGGCCCGCGCCCCGACCAGCATCCCGAACCCCTGCGCCGCCCCGCCGACGGCCGACGCGGCCGCGAACCCGATGAGCCCGACGATCAGCGTCGTCTTGCGCCCGATGAGGTCACCGACCCGCCCGCCGAGCGGCAGCAGCGCCCCGAACGCCAGCGCATAGGCGGTGACGATCCACTGCCGGTACTCGTTGGAGAACCCCAGCGCCCGCTGCGCCGACGGCAGCGCGATGTTCACGATCGTGGCGTCGAGCACCACCATGAGCTGCGCGAGGCCGAGCACACCGAGAATGGCCCACCGCCGCGCGTGGTGCGGATGCTCCACGGCCGCGGCCCGGACGGCCCGCTTCGTCCCCGGTCGGGTGGTGGTCGTCGTCATGGCGCCTCTCCGGTCAGCAGTCGTTGTCGCGCTGCCCGATCGGCTGACACCACGGCTTCCTGAGCGCCACCCGCACCCTCGCGCCCACCCGGCTCCACAACAGCAACCGGCGCCGGTCGAGAAGGTGGAGAACCCGAGCGCACCGGGCGCCGGTTGGCATGCCGGGCGCGGCCCTCGACGTAGGCATGCTGGGCTTCAGACGGCATCAGGCCGCGAGATGGGTGCGGAAGAACCGGGTCACGTTCGCGACCGCGTTGTCCATCTGTGTCGGCGAGTCGTAGTAGTCGAAGTGGTTCCCGTCCGACCACACCAGTTCCTTGGGACCTTGAACGGCCTCGTAGAGTTTCCTGGCGTTGCCGGGCAGGGCGCTCTGGTCGGAGTGCACGACGATCGTCGGGGTGGTGACCGATGAGGCCCGGCGCAACGCCTCGAACGAGTGCCAGTGCTCCCACGAAGCCACGTCGAGTTCGTTCCGGTACTCGGGTACGTTGCCGCGGGCCGGATTGAGGTAGTAGTCGTCGGCTCCCGGTGCCGGGCGGTAGTTGGCCGCGTCGGGCTCGGTTTCGCTGTAGACCGTGATGGTGGTCGCCTCGCCGACCATGCCGACCGTGTCGACGTAGGGCAGCCCGGTGAGGTAGGTGACCGCCGCTTCCAGACAGGAAGAAATCCTCCTAGGCACCGCGGTGACCCAGCTGTGGACGTTCACGTCATGGCGCGGGGCCTTCGGCGCAAGAAACAGCGGCCGGTTGGTTGGCTGGTCAATCCTACGCAGGCGCGAACAGGTTTTTTTGGGCGGCCAGGAGTGCGGTCATTGCTTCCGCCGGCATCGGGCGGGCCAGGTGGTAGCCCTGGCCCAGTGAGTAGCCCAGTTCCAGCAGACGGTCGGCCTGGGCCTGGTTCTCGATGCCCTCGGCCACCGTGTCCAGGCCCAAAGCCAGGGCCAGCTGCATCACGGCTCGCGCGACCGCTTGACGGGCGTCGGCCTCGGGGGAGCCGGGCTCGTCCAGTTCGATGCCGTCCACGAAGCTCTTGTCGAGTTTGATGATCGCGGCCGGGAAGGAGCGCAGCAGCGAAAGTGACGACTCGCCCGTGCCGAAGTCGTCGAGGGCCATGCGGACGCCCAGGGCGTGCAGTTGGTACAGGGCGCGGGAGACCTGCTGCCCGCGCAGTACCGCCGACTCGGTCAGCTCGAGCACCAGGCGGTCCGCGGGCAGGCCGGTCTCGGCCAGGGCGGCCTGGACGTCGGTGACGAAGTCGGGGTCGTGGAGCTGGCGGGCGGAGACGTTGGGGCCGAACTTCTGCAGGGCGTCGGGGCCGAACTCGGCGAGCCAGGCGGCGGCCTGGCGGCACGCCTCGCGCAGGACGAAGCGGCCCAGGGGGACGATCAGGCCGGTGCTCTCCGCGGCCGGGATGAACTCGGCCGGGGCGACGAGGCCGCGGGTCGGGTGGCGCCAGCGGGCCAGGGCTTCGACGCCGACGATGCGGCCGTTGTGCAGGGACATGATGGGCTGGTAGTGGACGGTGAACTCGCCGGCGTCGAGGGCCCGGCGCAGTTCGCCGCCGAGCTGGGCGTGGTCGGCCACCGGCTGTTCCATGCCGTCGTGGTACCGCACCCAGTTCGCCTTGCCCCGCTGCTTGGCCGCGTACATGGCCACGTCGGCGTCGCGCAGGAGGCGGTCCAGGGGTGTGCCGGTGTGCGCCGTCGCGATGCCGATGCTGGCGTGGACGAGGAGGCGGTGCGCGCTCAGCGCCCCCGCGAACGCGTCGAGGATGCGCTGCGCGATGGTCTCGCCGAGGACCGTGGCCTCGGTGATGAGGACCGCGAACTCGTCGCCGCCGAGGCGCACGGGCAGGCCGTCGGTGACGGTCTCGGCGCGCAGCACGTCGGCGACGGCGATGAGCAGGTCGTCGCCGACGTCGTGGCCCAGCGAGTCGTTGATGGTCTTGAAGTCGTCCAGGTCGACCAGCAGGACGGTCGCGCCGCCGCGGTCGAGCTGCTCGCCGAGCCGGCGGCGGAACAGGGCCCGGTTGGCCAGCCCGGTCAGGCCGTCGTGGGTGGCCTCGTGCTGGAGGCGCTCCTCGGAGAGCCGCTTCTCGCGCAGCAGCCGGGCGTTCTCCCGGAAGGCGACGAACTGCCGGATCGTGACCAGCCCGGTCACCAGCACCGAGGACAGGATGACGAGCTTGTCGGTCCAGGTGAGCGCGCCCGGGATGACGGCGATGAGGGGCACGTCGACGGCGGCGACGGCGAGGTACGGCAGCCAGATGTTGGCCCGGCTGCGGCGTTCGGCGCCGGCGGTCCACTGGCGGCGCACGGCGACGGTGCCGAGCAGCGGGGCGATCGGCATGACGACGGCCTGGGCCGGGACGGTGCCGGGGTCGCCGCCGAGGACCATGCACACGGCGACGCCCGCGCCGCACAGCCCGCACAGGCCGATCAGGCGCAGCGCGACCCGGTCGACGGGGCCGCCCGCGATGTAGGCGACCTTCGTGATGCCGCCGACCGCGAGCGCGAACGACATGCCGAGCAGCACCAGGGCCTGGATGCTCCACACCCGGGTGCCGCCGAGCATCGGGGCGAGGCCGAAGTGGAACAGCACGGTGCTGCCGCCGAGGAACGCGATGGCCCGGTCGAGCCACTGTTTCCAGCGCTCGCCGGCGCTGCTGATGCCGAGCGGGACCCGGCCCATCGCCCACATCGCGGTGAGGAAGCCGATCCCCGAGCACACCGCCGCGGCCGGGGGCATGACCGGCAGGACGGAGGTGTCCCGGAAGCCGGCGGCGGCGAGCACGGAGAAGCCGACGCCGACACCGCAGAAAGACACGAGCAACAACCGCCAGAACCGTTTCGCGGGTACGGTCAGTGCCCCGCGCCGCAGCAGGTCGTACACGGCGGCCACGGTGACGGCGGCGCCGAGCGGCAGCCACAGGAACGACACGGCGGCCGGGCCGATGCCGGTGCAGTACCACAGGACGTACCAGAGCGTCCCGGCCGCCGCGAGCGCGCCGGTGGCCGCCACGTAGCGCAGCGGGGCACGATGCTCGGCGGTCACGGACTGCTATATCGGCCGCGAACGGTCCGGATCAAGTGGTTGCACCCAGGTCACAGGCTGACACGGAAGTTTCATGCCTCCTTCGCAACTTTCGGTGCCATTGCGCCTTGTAACATGCGGTCGAGGCAGTACCCCCGAAGCGGCACTTCCGGAAAGTTGTTGACAGGTTCCGGCGTGATCGATGAGCGTCGACGCATGAAGCGCTTGAGACTGCTCCTCGGGGCCGGCATCGCCGCCGCGCTGGCCGTGACCTCACTGGCGGTGGCCGGCACCGCCCACGCCGAGGCGGACCGGACCATTACGTCCAACCTGACCGGGTACCACAACGGCTACTTCTTCACGTACTGGAAGGACAGCGGCAACGTCACGATGAACCTGGGCGCCGGCGGCCAGTACAGCGTGTCGATGAGCAACCTCAACAACTCGGTGGTCGGCAAGGGCTGGAAGCCCGGCTCCAGCCACACCGTGAACTACTCCGGCTCGTTCAACTGCGGTGGCAACTGCTACCTGGCGCTGTACGGCTGGACGACCAACCCGCTCATCGAGTACTACGTCGTGGAGACCTACGGCAACTACAACCCGAGCAACGGCACCCAGTCGCTCGGCACGGTGACCACCGACGGCAGCACCTACGACCTCTACCGCACCCTGCGCACCAACCAGCCGTCCATCATCGGTAACGCCACGTTCTACCAGTACTGGAGCGTCCGCCGTAACAAGCGCGTCGGCGGCACCATCACCACGGCCAACCATTTCAACGCCTGGTCGGCGGCCGGCCTGACCCTGGGCCAGCACGACTACCAGGTCCTGGCGACCGAGGGCTACCAGAGCAGCGTCAGCTCGAACATCACGGTGAGCGAGGGCAGCAGCCCCACCACCACGGGCCCGACCACCAGCTCGCCCCGCCCGAGCAGCCCGGGTGTCTCCAGCCCGCCCCCGAACAACGGCGGCGGCGCCTGCAAGGTCACCAACCAGGTGAGCGCCTGGAACACCGGCCTCACCGACAACATCACCATCACGAACACCGGCTCCACAGCCATCAACGGCTGGCAGCTGAAGTTCAACCTGGCGTCCGGGCAGACCATCACGTCCGGCTGGAACGCGACGTACTCCCCGTCCAGCGGCGCGGTGACCGCGACGAACGCCAGCTACAACGGCAGCATCCCACCGGGCGGCTCGACGACGATCGGCTTCCAGGCCAACCACAACGGCAACAACGCCGCCCCGAGCGGTTTCACGCTCAACGGCGCCGCCTGCAGCTGAGTCCCACGGGTCCGGGTCCGGCCGCGCGCCGGGCCCGGCCTCACGCCGTCGCCCGAGGGTCGCGCCCTAGACTCGGCGCATGCTCGAGACCGTCGTGGAAGGCGTCTACGCCTGGGTCCAGCCGGACGGCACCTGGTGGGTGAACAACGCCGGCGCCGTCGTCGGCGGCGACGACGTCCTCATCGTGGACACGTGCGCCACCGCCGAGCGCACCCGCCGCTTCCTCACCGCCGTCGCCGGCGTGTCCGGTGGCCGGCCCGTGCGCCTGGCGGTCAACACGCACCAGCACGGCGACCACACGTACGGCAACAGCCTCCTGCCGGCGGGCACGGTGCTGTTCGGCCACGAGCACATGCGCGAGGCGCTGCGGACCGACCCGATCATCGACGGCTGCCCGCCGTTCTGGACCCCGGTCCCCGACTGGGGCGACGTCACCCGGCGCCTCCCCGACGTCGCCGTGCGGGACGCGGTGACGCTCCACGCCGGCGGCACGAGGATCGACCTGCTGCACCCGGGCGGCCCCGCACACACCCCCGGCGACCTCGTGGCCTGGCTGCCGCGGGAGCGCGTCCTCTTCGCCGGCGACCTGGTCTTCAGCGGCCTGACCCCGTTGATCTTCATGGGCTCGCTGCCCGGTGCCGCCCGCGCCCTCGACTGGATGGCCACCCTGCAACCCGCGCACCTCGTGCCGGGCCACGGACCCGTGCTGCACGGACCGGAGATCGGCGCGGCCTTTTCCAAGCTGCGGCGGTACTACTCGGCCGTCGCCGACGCCGTGGACCCGGACCGCACACCACTGGAGGCGGCCCGCGCCTTCGACCTCGGCGAGTTCGCCGCCTGGCCCGACGCGGAGCGGATCGTCCTCAACCTGCACCGCGCCTACGCCGACCGGGCCGGCACCGACCTGGACCTGATCGCCGCCCTGCGGGACGCCGTCACCTGGCGCGGCGGCCCGATGCCCACCTCCGTCTGAGTCGCCGAGCCGGGAGCCAGGATGACGTTCACCGAGCTGATGGACCACACCGCCCAGGGCTTCGACGCACTCGGCGCCGCGGTCCTCGTCGCCGGCCTGCTCTGGTCCGTGGCCCTGGCCGGCTGGACCTGGCGGACCCACGGCGGCCGCCGGGCCTACCAGGCGCTGCGGGCGACGTTCGGCGGTGTCCTGCTGTTGAGCCTGGAGGTCCTGGTCGCCGCCGACCTGATCCGGACCGTAGCCGTCGCCCCCACCCTGACCAACGTCGCCGTCCTGGGCCTGATCGTGCTCATCCGGACGTTCCTGAGCTTCTCCCTGCAGATCGAGATCGAGGGCACCACCCCCTGGCGCCGCGCCCTCACCAGCGGCGCCACCACCGTCGCCCACGCCACCCGAGCCGCCCGCGAACCCCTCGCCGAAGGCCCGGACCAGCAGCGGTAGAAGGCCAACTCGCCGTCACTGATCCGGCGGGGCACATGACCGATCGGCGCAAGCATGCCGCCGTCGAGCGGCTCGTGCCCGTGGCTGAGCAGGCCGGGGTGTCGTTGACCCACCTCGCGCTCGCGGTCGTCGCGCCCGGGACCGATCTGGGCGCCATGGACGTCGCGCACGTGCCGGCCGCGCTGACCGAGCCGGAGGGGCGGCGGCGGGGGCTCGGCGACCGGGCGGCGGCCTGAACCACCCGCAGATCGGCGATCGGGCTGCGGCCTGAACCACCAGCGGGTGGTAGGGCTGTCCCCCCTCTGCCGGCTGGGGGTGGCCGGTCGCTCGACTCGGTGGTCGGCGGCAGTGTGCTGACGCTCCCGGATGACGAGGCTGAGAACCGTTGATGGTCGACGGAATCGGCATTGGGGATGGCTATGGGACACGGGTTCATCGCGCGCGTCGGGCAGTGGTGTTTCCGGCACCGGTGGGGGGTGCTCGGGATCTGGCTGGCCGCCGTCGTGCTCGGCGTCCTCGCCGCCGGGCCGGTCTTCGACGCGCTCGCCGCGAACAACAGTCCGAAGAACATGGAGTCGTTCCGGGGGCAGAACGTGCTCGCCACCCAGTCGACGCAGGGCGGTACCGTCATCGGGGTCGTCGACGGCATCGACCCCGCCGCGCCGCAGGTGCGCACCGACGTGGGCGCCCTCGCCGACAAGCTGCGCGGCGTCGACGGGGTGCAGCAGGTCGTGACCCCGTTCACCGACGGGCTGCCACCCGATCCGGCGGCCGGTCTGGTCGCCGAGGACCATCGCGGGCTGCTGGTGCAGGTGACGCTGAAGAACCTGAGCGACGACGCCCAGGACACCGCGGCCTCCGCGCTCACCGACGCCCTGCACGCGGGGGCCGTGACCCTGCGCGAGCACGGGCAGCCCGACGCGCGGATCCGGGCCGGGGGCGGGCCGGTGATCAACCAGCAGGCCAACGCGCAGGCCGGGGCCGACCTGTCCAAGTCCGAGTCGATGTCGCTGCCGATCACCCTGGTCGTGCTGGTGTTCATCTTCGGCGGCGTCATCGCCGCCGGGATGCCGGTGCTCGCCGCGATCGTGTCCATCGCCTTCTCGATGATCATGCTGCTGGTGTTCACCAAGTTCACCGAGCTCGACTCGAACGCGGTCACCATCGTCACGCTCCTCGGGCTCGGGCTGTCCATCGACTACGGGCTGCTGCTCGTCGCCCGCTACCGCGAGGAGCTCGCCGCCGGCTTCGAACCGCAGCAGGCGCTCGGGCGGGCCTGGGCCACGGCCGGGCGGACGATCGCGTTCAGTGCCCTCACCGTCGCCGCCGCGCTGAGCGGGCTGCTGCTGTTCGGGATCACCGGGCTCAGTGCGCTCGGCGCGGCCGGGATCTCGGTGGCCATCGCCGCCATGCTCGTGTCGCTGACGTTCACCGCGGCCCTGCTCGGCCTGGCCCGCAAGCGCATCCGGCCGTCGAAGCGGGCGGGTCGCCGTACCCCCGACTCCGGCTTTTTCGCAAGTCTGGCCCGGATCGTGCAGCGCCGGCCGCTGCTGACCACGCTGCTCGGCGGGGCGGCCCTGGTCGCCGTCGCGCTGCCGGCCCTCGGCACCACCCTGCACCTCGACGACCTCGGCGCCCTGCCGCCGAAGATGGAGTCGGTGCAGGTCGAGCACGAACTGACGGACAACTACGGGCAGAGCGCCGCGCCCGCCGTCACGGTCGTCGCGCACCTCAGCCCGGCCGAGCTCGACACCTGGGCCGCCCGCCTCGACGGCACCCCCGGTGTCCGGCTGATCCACCCGGCCGCGGACGCCGGCAACGGCCTGGCGACGATCGGCATCGAGGCCACCGGCGACCCCGAAGGCCCCGCCGCGCGCGACCTCGTCGAGCGGATCCGCGCCGACCGGCCCGGCGGCGGCGAGTCCTGGGTGACCGGCAGCGGTGCCATGGTCACCGACGTGGTCGGGCAGATCATCGACCGCCTGCCCCTGGCCCTGGGCGTGACGCTGCTCGCGATGGTCGTGCTGCTCTTCGCGATGACAGGCTCGGTGGTGGTACCGCTGAAGGCCGTGCTGATGAATCTCGTGTCACTGGGGGCCACGTTCGGCATCCTCACCGCCGTCTTCCAGCACGGGTTCCTCGCCGAACCCCTCGGCGTCCTCACCGTCGGCGGCCTCAGCCCGTTCACTGTCGTGAGCGTGTTCGCCTTCGCGTTCGGGCTCTCGATGGACTACGAGGTGTTCCTGCTCGGCCGGATCAAGGAGTACACCGACAAGGGGCACCCGACCGACGTCGCCGTCCGCCGCGGCCTGCAGCACTCGGGCCGGATCATCACGTCGGCCGCGCTGCTCATGGTCATCGTGTTCGGCTGCTTCGTGACCGGCGAGATGGGCGGCGTGCAGCAGATCGGCCTGGGCCTGGCGGTGGCCGTCGCGGTGGACGCGACCCTGGTCCGCTGCGTCCTGGTCCCGGCGACGATGACGCTGCTGGGCTCGGCGAACTGGTGGGCCCCGGCGTGGCTGAAGCGCCTGCACCGCGTGATCGGCCTGCAGGAGAAGGTCCTCGATGAGCCCGCCCCGGCTCCGGCTCCGGCCCCGGTCTCAGCCCCGGTCCTGGTCTCAGCCCCAGCCCCAGTCCTGGTCTCAGTCCCAGTCCCGGCCGCAGCCGCGCTCCCAGCCCCGGTCCTGGTCTCAATCCCGGTCGCGGTTCCGGCGGCGGCGAAGGGCAAGCGGCGCAAGTCGGTCCTGGTGGCGTACACCTGGTGGCTCTTCCTCGGCCTGTTCGGGGCGCATCACTTCTACCTCGGCCGCAAGCGTCAGGGCTGGTGGTACCTCGGCACCGTCGGCTTCCTCGCCCTCGGCTGGCTGGCCGACGTGGCCCTGCTGCCCCGGTACGCGCGCACGACCAACGCCACCGAGCCGACGGTCGAACCGGCCCGCGAGCTCGTCCACTCGTAGCCTCAGAAGGCGCTGGACCGGCCGTCGCCGTACTGTGCCAGCCGCGCTCCGACGACGTGGCGGAAGTTGACCAGCAGGGTCGACGTCTGCTCGTCGCCGGAGCGCGACACCGTCAGCGGGTGCACCGCGCCGGCTTCCATCCACTCGGCCAGCTGCTGGCGGGAGAGGTCGGCGTCGTGCACCCGCAGCACAAGCTCCTTCTCCCGCCCGGCGGTGAGCAGGTGCAGCAGCCAGACCGGCGCATCCATCACCCGTTCCTGTTCCCGGTCCGGCCCCCGCCAAACCCTGGAGCAGGCCGAACGCGACCCGGTCCCGGGCCCGGCTCCGGCCGACCGAGGCCCGCGCGGACGGTGACAACCTCGTCTTCGTCAGGCACCGCCGTGTCAGGGCCGTGTCAGGGCGGTGACCCGGGCGGTGGCGAGAGTGGTGGCCATGACGAACACGAACGCAACGCAGTGGACCGGCATGATTCCGGTCGAGGACACCGCGCTCGCCGCCACCGACACCGGGGGCGCCGGCCTCCCCGTGCTCTACTGCAACGGCCAGTTCGCGACGCAGGGGTACTGGAAGCACGTCATCAACGAGCTGGGCGCCGGGTTCCGGCACATCACGTTCGACGAGCGGGCCCGCGGCCGGTCGAAGCGCTCGGCCGACTACTCGTTCGAAGCGGCGGTCCGGGACGTCGACCTGGTGCTCGCGGCCCGGGGGGTCGAGCGGGCCCTGGTCGTCGGCTGGTCCTACGGTGCGAACGTCGCCGCGCACTGGGCCCACCGCAACCCGGAGCGGGCCGCCGGCGCGGTCCTGGTCGACGGCGCGTTCCCGCACGACTGGCTGACCGACGCCATGGAGGTGCGCATCCGCAAGCTGTTCAAGCGGATGTCCTGGTTCACGCCGCTGCTCCGCCCGACCGGCCTGACCCCGCGGATGTCCGCCGCGCAGCAGGCCGAGAGCAACATCGAGCTCGGCAAGCTGTCCCGGGAGCGCGAGCTCGGCCCGGTCCTGGACGCCGTCACGGTGCCGGTCCGCTACGTGGTCGCCTCCGGGGCGTCGCTCGGCAGCCGCGGCGACGAGCAGGAGCGGATCCGGGCCAGCCTCGACCAGGTGGTCGCCCGCAACCCGCGGATCGAGATCGCGGCCAAGGTCACCAGCAACCACGGTGCGCTGCTGAAAAAGGACTTCCGCGCCATCGCCGACGCCGTCCGCACGGTCGCGGCGGCATGACCGGTCGGTGCCGTCCCCCTGGTCTACGCTCGGCGGCATGATGTCGCCGGGCGCAGACCCGTATGCGGAGACGGTCGGGCGGCTGCCCCGGGCGGCCGGCCATCGCGACGTCCACGCGGCGCTGCTGCGCGACGGCTGGCGCCCCGGCGGCGCCGGCGACTGGGCGATCGCCCTGCGCTCCCCGGACGGCACGGCGGCCGCGCGGATCAGCCCGTTCGACCCGGTCGGCCCATACTCCGCCGCGCTGTACACGCAGGCCGCGCACACCCGCCAGGTCCCGCGGCTGTTCGCGCACCGCCGCCTGGCCGGCGGCGGCGACCTGCAGGTCCTCGAATGGCTCGAACCGGTCGCCCAGGACGAGGCCGCCGCGTTCCACTGCGCCATCGCCACCGGCGCCCCACCGGTCGCCGACCTCACCGCCATCGTCCGGCGGATCCACGACCGGGCCCGGCGCGAGCTGCCGTGGTGCGGCCCGCTGGACGACAACCCGGCCAACGTCATGCGCACCGCCGACGGCCGCCTCGTCCTGATCGACCCGTACTACGCCGACGGCCCGAACCTGTACGCGACCGCGGCGACCGACCCCGACCGGGTCGCCGCGCTCATCCCCGAGGCGGAGCGCCGGTTCATGACCGAGATCCCGCTGACCGCCTCCGGGCCGTGGGACGAAGCCGCCCGGGAGGCGATGCGCGCCGGGCTGGCCGCCGCCGACGCCCGGGCCGCGGCGGCCGCACCACCGCAGGATCAGGCCAGGCGGGCCTCGTCGGCCTTGTCGTAGGGGCGGATGTCGGCCACCCGGCCCGCGGCCAGCTTGGTCGGCCAGGCCGGCTCGGACAGCAGGGCCCGGCCCAGGGCGACGAGGTCGAACTCGCCCTGCTCGAAGCGTTCCAGCAGCGGGGCCAGGCTCAGCGACTCGGCCTGCTCCTCGTGCTCACCCCGGAACGCCTGCCGGACGCCGACCGAGCCGATGGCGATGACCGGCAGGCCGGTGAGCTTCTTCGTCCAGCCGGCGAGGGTCAGCGCCGAATCCTCGAACGCGGGCAGCCAGTAGCGCCGGGTCGACACGTGCAGGGCCGTGACGCCGGCGTCGACGAGCGGGGTGAGCAGCTGCTCCAGCTCGTCCGGGGTGTCGGCGATGCGGGCGTCGAAGTGGCCGCCCTTCCACTGGGAGAAGCGGAACAGCACCGGGAAGCCGGGCCTGGTGCTCGCCCGGATCGCGGCGATCACCTCGGCGCTGAGCCGGGCCCGGTTGGCCAGGCTGCCGCCGTGGTCGTCGGCGCGGCGGTTGGTGCCCGGCCACAGGAACTGGTCGAGCAGGTAGCCGTGCGCGCCGTGGATCTCCACCCCGTCGAAGCCCGCGCGCTCGGCGTCCGCGGCCGCCCGGGCGAACGCGGCCACGACCGTGTCCAGGTCGGCGGCGGTGGCCGGCTCACCGACGGCGGTGCCGTCGGCCCGCAGACCCGAGGGGCTCAGCACCGGTGCGCCCGGGTGCGGCGGGGCGCCCTCGGTCCGCACCGCGCCGAGGTGCCACAGCTGCGGCACGATCCGCCCGCCGGCCGCGTGCACGGCCTCGGTGACGAACTGCCAGCCGGCCAGGGCGTCGGCGCCGTAGAACCGGGGCACCCGGTCGCTGGAGCCGGCCGACGGGTGGTCGACGTAGGTGCCCTCGGTGACGATGAGTCCGACGTGCGGTGCCCTTCGGGCGTAGTAGGCGGCGACGTCGGTGCCGGGAACGCCGCCGGGCGAGAACTGCCGCGTCATCGGGGCCATCACGAAGCGGTTGGCCAGTTCGAGCTCGCCCAGTGCGTACGGCGTGAACAGTGGAGTCGGATCGGTGGTCACACGACACACAAATCGACCGCGGTGCCGGTTGTTCCCGCTGTGGTCTTTTTCATACCGTGCCGGTGGAGATTTGACGGCCGAGCGGGAAGTGTGTGCCGGTGAGCCGCTCTGAAAGCGTCCAGAGCCGCGCGGCCAGATCGGCGTCGCGGGCCGTGGCCGAGCGGTTGATCAGCTCGGGGGCGCCGCGCATGTGTGCGAAGCGGCTCGGCCCGGTGAAGCTGTCGCCGGGCAGGTCGGCGACGGCCGCGTAGAGGACCGGCAGCGCGCCCGCCGCGGGGCTCTGGCCGAGCAGGCGGACCAGGAGCCTGGTCGCCGCCCCGGTCTCCGTGTAGATCTCGCTGCGCACCAGGCCCGGGTGGGCGGCCAGGGCCCGAACCTTCGAGCCGGCGGCGTCCAGGCGGCGCTGCAGTTCGGCGGTGAACAGCAGGTTGGCCAGCTTCGAGCGGTTGTAGGCGGCCGACGCCCGGTAGGGGCGGCGGTCGCCGTCCGGGTCGTCGAGGTCGAGCCGGCCCATGCGCTCGGCCTGCGACGCGAGGTTCACGACCCGGTCGGTGACGTGCTCGAGCAGCAGGTTGGTCAGCGCGAACGGCCCGAGGTGGTTGGTGGCGAACTGCAGCTCGAACCCGTCGGCCGTGCGGCGGCGCTGCGGCACCGAGATGCCCGCGTTGTTGACGAGCAGGTCGATCGGGCCGGTCCAGGCGGCGGCGAAGGCCCGCACGGAGGCGAGGTCGGCGAGGTCGAGGCGGCGCACCTCGGTGGCGCCGGTGATCGTGTCGGCGGCGGCCCGGCCCTTGCCGGTGTCGCGCACGGCGAGCACGACCCGCGCACCGGCGGCGGCGAGGGCCTGGGCCGTCGCCCGCCCGACGCCGGAGTTGGCGCCGGTCACGATCGCCGTCCGGCCGCCGAGGTCGGGCAGGTCGGCGGCGGTGAAGTCAGCCATGGCAGAAGCTCCGTTCAACCGAAGGGTGATTGCACTCAGTGGCATCACGTTACCGCGCTGATGCCACTGAGTGCAATCACGTAGGCTGGGGCTATGGCGAGATGGGAACCCGGCGCGTACGAACGGCTGCGCGCGGCCGCGCTGACGCTCTTCGACGAGCAGGGCTTCGAGGGCACCACCGTCGCGCAGATCGCCGAGCGGGCCGGGCTCAACCGGCGCACGTTCTTCCACCACTTCGCCGACAAGCGCGAGGTGGTCTTCGCCGGCCAGGAGGAGTCCGAGGCGTTCATCGCGGCCGAGATCGCCGCCCAGCCGGCGATGGTGGACCCGCTGCACGCCGCCGTCGCCGCGCTGCAGCGGGCCGCCGTCACCATGTACGAGAAGTACCGCGGCGGTGCCGAGCTGCTCGGCCGGGTCATCGCGGCCAGCCCCGAGCTGCAGGAGCGGGAACTGGTCAAGCGGGCCGCCCTGGCCGCCCGGATCGCCGCCGCGCTGCGCGAACGGGGCACCGGCGAGCCGGCCGCCGTTGTCGCCGCGTGGACGGCGGCCGCGGTGTTCTTCGCCGCCCGCAACCGCTGGAACCAGGCCGGCAACGAGCGCACCCTGGCCGAGCTCATGGGCGAGACCCTGGAGCTGTTCCTCGACGCCACGCTGCACCGGGCCGAGTAGCACCCGCTCAGCCGAAGCGCAGGTCGCGAACCATCCGGCGGTACTGCTCCGCGAGGTCGGCGTCGACCCCGGCCGGGTCCGGCGGCTCGGGCATCGGTGCCACCGCGGGCCGCGACCGCAGCAGCCGGGTCCGATACTCGAGCGGCGGATGATCGGCGAACGGCGATGCCGCGCGCAGCGCTGGCAGCGCCGCGGCCGAGTGCCGCCGGGCGTCGGCGGCCAGCGTGCGCCAGGCCGGCGGGTCCGGGCGGTCGTCGGCGGCGGCGCGGATGTGGCGGCGCAGGACCGTCAGCACCGTCTCGCGCAGGGCGAGTACGTCGAGCAGCTCCAGGGTCGCGGCCGTCCCGGCGACCCCGGCGGCGACGGCGTCGGCGCGGTACTCGGCCCGGTGGACGTCCGGCGCGGCCAGGGTGAGCAGGAGCCGGCGGCCCGCCGCGGCCAGCCCGCGCAGCGCCGCGAGCACCGGGCGGATGAGTAGCTCGGCGTACCAGACGTCGGCGACGTTGCCGTTCGCGGCCCGCGGCGGCGTCCCCATCCCGGCCTTGACGATCGCCGGGTCCTGCAACGCCCGCAGCGCGGTGTCCGGCCCCGGCTCGAACAGCGCCATCAGGGCGGTCAGGCTGCGGTCGGCCGAGCCGGTCAGCCCGGTGCGCAGCGGGTTGCCGGTGGTGGTGTGGGCCAGCTGGTGCGCGACCAGGGCGGTGCACTGGCCGGCGTCGAGGACGGCCAGCAGTGGTAACCCCAGCCGCAGGTACCGCCGCCGCCGGAGCCCGGTGGTGCCGCCGTCCGCGTCGAAGGTGTCGTCGACGACGATGAGGTGCGGTACGGGGACTCCGGCCGCACCGGCGACGGCCGCGACGAACGCGAACAGGTGGGGCGCGCGGGTGCGGTCCAGGCGCGTGGAGTACCGCGGCAGGCTCTCCGGACGGGGGAGCAGCAGCACTCCGAAGGCCAGCAGGACCACGCCCGGCAGGATCGTGAAGCTCGGGAAGTCGCGCGCGACCAGCCAGGCCCCGCCGGCCAGCGCGGCGAGGGCGGTCAGGTGCAGCAGCAGCGCCACCGCGGCCACGACGAGCCGGGCCGGGCCCCACCCGGGCGGCGGCAGGTCCCGCCCGGCGAGCGCGGCGGCCAGCCGCTCACCGGTCGACGCCATACCTACCACTGTCGATGCATCGGCGCCGCCGGGCAAGCCGGTCGTCCCGGGCGGCTAGGCGTCGCGGGCTAGGCGGGACTTCAGGGCGGCGGCGAGGTCGGCCGCCGCGGTGAGCTGGGCCGGGGTCAGGGCGTCGACGAAGAGTTCGCGCACGGCGGTCAGGTGGGGGACCGTCGCCGCGTGGAAGGCGGCCGCGCCCGGGCGGGTCAGGACGATCTCGGCGCCGCGGTTGTCGGTGGGACAGTCCTCGCGGCGGATCAGGTCGCGGCGTTCCATGCGGGCCAGGTGGTGCGACAGCCGGCTGCGCTCCCAGCCGCACCGTTCGGCCAGCTCCGAGGAGCGCAGCCGGGTGCCCTCGGCCTCGCTCAAGGCCAGCAGGACGGCGTAGTCGGCGGTGGACAGGCCGGTGTCGTGCTGCAGGCGGGCGGCGAGCGCGGTGCGCAGCGCCTCGGCCGCCTCGATGAACTCCCGCCACGCGGCGAGCTCGTCCCGGGCTGGTAAACGGCGCATGACCCGCGTCACCTCCATCTTCTTGACGCGTCAATCATATCCGGGGCATGATTGACGCGTCAAGCATCGACGGAACGGGGCAGGGCCATGAGCGAGCTGTTGTTCGGTCTCGACACGTTCGGGGACGTCCCGGTCGACCACACCGGGGCCCCGCTGTCGTACGCCGCGGCGATCCGGCAGGTCGTCGAGGAGGCCGTGCTCGCCGACGAGCTCGGCGTGGACGGGATCGCGCTGGGGGAGCACCACCGGCCGGAGTACTCCATCTCGACCCCGGAGACCGTCCTGGCCGGGATCGCGGCCCGGACCTCGCGGATCAAGCTGGCCTCCGGCGTGACCGTGCTGAGCTCCGACGACCCGGTGCGCGTCTTCCAGCGCTTCGCGACCCTCGACGCCATCTCCAGCGGCCGGGCCGAGGTGATCCTCGGGCGCGGGTCGTTCACCGAGTCGTTCCCGCTGTTCGGCTACGACCTCGCCGACTACGACGTGCTGTTCGAGGAGAAGCTGGAGCTGTTCGTCAAGCTGCTCGACGAGCGGCCGGTGACCTGGAGCGGTACCAAACGAGCGCCGTTGCTTGAAGCCGACGTGTTTCCGAAGACCGAGTCCGGCCGGCTCCCCACCTGGGTCGGCGTGGGCGGATCACCGCAGTCCGTGGTCCGGACCGCCCGCTACGGCCTGCCGCTGATGCTCGCGATCATCGGCGGAGACCCGAACCGCTTCAAACCCTATCTTCACTTGTACCGTCGTGCCGCCGACCAGCTCGGGACGTCCGCGCATCCGGTGGGCATGCACTCGCCCGGGTTCGTCGCGGACACCGACGAGCAGGCGAAGGAGCTGTTCTTCGGCCCGTTCAAGACGATCCGGGACCGCATCGGCGCACTGCGCGGCTGGCCCGCGCTGCGGCGGGGTGAGTTCGAGGCCGAGGTCGCCGACGGCTCGCTGTACATCGGCGGCCCCGAGACCGTGGCCCGCAAGATCGCCCGGACGGTCAAGGACCTGGGCGTGGGCCGGTTCGACCTCATCTACACCGCGGGCGCGCAGCCGGTGGGGGCCCGGATGCGCTCCGTGGAGCTGTTCGGGACCAAGGTGATGCCGATGGTCCGGGACATGCTGGCATGACCACCCTCGGCATCCTGGGCGCCGGCAAGGTCGGGACCGTGCTGGCCCGCCTCGCCGTCGCCGCCGGCTACGACGTGCGCATCGCCGGCTCCGGTGACCCGGCCCGGATCGCGCTCATCGTCGAGGTCCTCGCGCCGGGGGCGAAGGCGGTGACCGCGGCCGAGGCGGCGGGCGGGGCGGACGTCGTGATCCTGGCGCTGCCGCTGGGCCGATACCGCACGCTGCCGGTCGCGCAGCTGGCCGGCAAACTCGTCATCGACGCCATGAACTACTGGTGGGAGGTCGACGGGGTCCGCGACGACCTCGGCCGCTCCAGCGAGCTGGTGCAGGCGTTCCTGCCCGGCTCCCGGGTCGTGAAGGCGTTCAACCACATGGGCTACCACGACCTCGAGGCCGGGGCGCGGCCGGCGGGGACGCCCGGGCGGCGGGCGATCGCGGTCGCCGGGGACGGGCCGGACGACGTGGCGGCGGTCGCGGCGATCGTCGACGCCCTCGGCTTCGACCCGGTCGTCGCGGGGCCCCTCGCGGCCGGTGTGCGGATGGAGCCGGGGACCGTGGTGTTCGGGGCGAACGAGGACGCGGAGACGGTACGGGCGATGCTCGGTGGGTAATGGGCCCCCATGCGCATCGGGTATTTCTTGTCGTGTGAGGAGTACACCCCGGCCCAGCTGATCGAGCAGGCCCGGCTGGCTCAGGACGCCGGGTTCCAGGGGCTGTGGATCTCCGACCATTACCATCCGTGGAACGACGAACAGGGCCAGAGCCCGTTCGTCTGGTCGATGATCGGGGCCCTGAGCCAGGTCGTCACGATCCCCGTCACGACCGCGGTCACCTGCCCGATCCAGCGCATCCACCCGGCCGTCACGGCCCAGGCGGCGGCCACCAGCGCCGTCCTGCACGACGGCCGGTTCGTGCTCGGCGTCGGTACCGGTGAAGCGTTGAACGAGCACGTGACCGGCGCGCGGTGGCCGTCGGCCGGTGAGCGCCTGGAGATGCTGGAAGAGGCCGTCGACGTCATGCGGAAGCTGTGGGACGGCGGGTTCGTCAACCACCGCGGCCCGCACTACGAGGTCGAGCAGGCCCAGGTGTACACCCGCCCGGCGACGCCGCCGAAGGTGTACATGTCGGCGTTCGGCCCGAAGGCCCTGGACCTCGCCGGCCGGATCGCCGACGGCTACATCCTCACCATGCCCGACGCGGACCTCGTCAAGGGCTTCCGCGCGGCCGGCGGCGGCGACAAGCCGGTCCAGGGCGGCTTCAAGGCCAGCTACGCCGCGACGGAGCAGGAGGGTGTGAACATCGCGCACCGGCTGTGGCCGAACTCCGGCCTGCCCGGCGAGCTGTCCCAGGTCCTGCCGTCGCCGAAGCACTTCGAGCAGGCGTCCCAGCTGGTCACGAAGGAGCAGGTGGCCGACGCGATCGCCTGCGGCCCCGACCCGCGCAAGCAGGCCGAGCAGCTCAAGGCCTACGAGGACGCCGGGTTCGACGAGGTCTACGTGGCCAACATCGGGCCGAACTACGCCGAGCTCATCGACCTGTACCGGAAGGAGTTCCTGTAGATGCGCGCCCTCGTGCTCGTCTGCTCCCTCAAGAAGTCACCGGCCCCGTCCAGCTCGGAGCTGCTCGGCCGGGAGATCCTCACCGCCCTGGCCGACCACGACGTCGACGGCGAGGTCATCCGCGTCGCCGACCACGACGTGAAGTACGGCGTCACCACCGACGAGGGCGACGGCGACGCCTGGCCGGAGATCCGCACGAAGCTGCTCGGCTCCGACATCCTGGTCATCGCCACCCCGATCTGGATGGGCCAGCCGGCGTCGATCTGCAAGGTCGTCCTCGAGCGCCTCGACGCCGAGATCGGCCAGCCGACGATGCACGGCAAGGTCGGCGTCGTCGGCGTGGTCGGCAACGAGGACGGCGCCCACCACGTCACCGCCGAGGTCTTCCAGGCCCTCAACGACGTCGGCTTCACGATCCCGGCGGGCGGCGGCACATACTGGGTCGGCGAGGCGATGGGCAAGCTCGACTACGCCGACGCCGGCCCGAAGCCGGAGACGACCGGCGCGGCGACCAAGACGTTGGCCGCCCACGCCGCTCATCTCGCCAAACTCCTGGCCGACAGCCCCTACAAGGACGACTAGACGGCGGCGGTGGTCGGCTCCTCCACGCGGATCGGGCGGTGGCCCAGGAGCCGCTCGGCCAATGGGGCGAAGGTCAGGCCGATCACGGTCCACAGGAGCAGTTGCGCGCCGAGGGAGTAGAGGCGGAACTCGTAGAGCAGGTCCGCGTCGAAGCCCGGGAACACGATGTCGCCGGCCTCGTTGCGCAGGGGCAGCGGGGTTTCGGAGGCGTGCCGGCCGTAGTCGGCGACGTTCGTCGGCAGGTCGCCGAAGGTCGGCAGCAGGAAGCCCAGGACCCCGGCGGCCACGACGAACGCGGCGCCGGCGAGCACCGTGGCGGTCCAGGTGCCGAAGCGCGGTTTGAGGCGCTGGCCCAGGACGACGGCCAGGATCAGGAACGCGATCGAGGCCAGGACCATGATGAGGTAGTACGCGCTGCGCTGGCCGATGGTCTCCTCGTGGCCGACCGCGGGCGGGTTGGCCGGGTATTTGAGGAACGGCACGAAGGCGAGCGTCAGGAAGCCGGCCCCGGCCAGGGCGACGGCCAGGTTGCGGGGGCGCAGGTTGCCGACCCGGCCCAGGCAGATCATGTAGGCGACGGCGAACAGGGCGCCCATGGCCAGGCCGAACAGGAGCATGCCGACGCCGATGCCGATGTTGCCCTGCACGGTCCGGCTGAACAGTTCGGCGCCGTGCTCGTCGGCGCCGCCCACGCCGGCGGCCGAGTCGAGGGCGTGCTGGGCCTCGTCGCGGCCGCCCTCGTAGTCGATGGCCCGCTGGATCAGCGGCTCGGCGAAGATGCGGGCGAAGACGAACGCGACGAGGCCCGCGGCGAGCCCGGCGAGGGCGCCGCGGAAGATGATGCGCTTCTCCATGTCAGTGGCAGGGGAAGCCGAGGAAGTGCCGGCCGTCGTGCACGAACTCGTGCACGTGGGCGTCGGCGCCGAAGACCGAGACGGCGCCCTGGTCGATGCCGATGAAGTAGTAGAGCAGGGCGGCGAACGCGGCGGTGCCGACCAGCCAGACCAGCGACCGGGACAGCGGGATGACGACCGGCGTCGCGACGGCGGCGGGCGCGGGGGTCGGTGACGATACGCTCATGTGGAGCCTCCTTCAGGGATCTTGCGTCCCTCTAGTGCAGTGGCAGTTGACGGCGGAGGGTCTGACTCACCGCTCACCTCGGGGTGTGCGACTCACAGTGGCGCGACCGTGCCGGGCTTTCACCGGCTTCCTGTCGCCGTCAAGTACCGCCGACGCTACGGGCAGCGACCGTCGGCCGTCAATCCGCAGGCCCGGCCAGTGCCGCGATTCACGATCTTGATCGATCGGGTGGATTGTTTTGCCCCGATCCGCCCGGGTACCGGCGGCCATATGGAATCTCGCAAGCCAACCGAGGTGGTCAAGGATGTCGTCGAGGCCGCGGCCGCCAAGGTGACCGATGCGCTGACGCCCGATGTGCCCGGCAAGCCGGGCAGTGTCACGCCGTCCTTGACCGAGCCGACCGACCCGACCGGCCCGCCGCCGCCGTCCAAGGAGCAGGGAACCCCGGAGACGGTCAGCCCCACCGGGGCGAAGACCGGGGCGCCGCCGATCAGCAACGCGCAGCAGGGCGAGTTCCTCACCACGTCGACCGGCACCCGCCTGCGCGACACCGACCACTCGCTGAAGGCCGGGCCGCGCGGCCCGATCCTGATGCAGGACCACCACTTCCGCGAGAAGATCACGCACTTCGACCACGAGCGCATCCCCGAGCGGGTCGTGCACGCCCGCGGGACCGGCGCCCACGGCTATTTCGTGGGGTACGGCACCGCCGCCGACGTCACCACGGCGGCCTTCCTGGCCAAGGACGTGCGCACCGACGTCTTCGTCCGCTTCTCCACCGTGCTGGGTTCGCGAGGCTCGGCCGACACGGTGCGCGACACCCGCGGCTTCGCCACGAAGTTCTACACCGAGGAGGGCAACTTTGACCTCGTCGGCAACAACATTCCGGTGTTCTTCATCCAGGACGCGATCAAGTTCCCGGACATCATCCACGCCGGCAAGCCGCACCCGGACCGCGAGATCCCGCAGGCCCAGAGCGCGCACGACACGTTCTGGGACTTCGTGTCGCTGCACACCGAGGCCCAGCACCACACGATGTGGAACATGTCGGACCGGGGCATCCCGCGCTCGTACCGGATGATGGAGGGCTTCGGCGTCCACACCTTCCGGCTGGTGAACGCGGCCGGGGAGACGGCCCTGGTCAAGTTCCACTGGAAGCCCAAGCTCGGCGTGCACTCCCTGACCTGGGAGGAGGCGCAGCTGATCGCCGGGGTCGACCCGGACTACCACCGTCGCGACCTCTACGACGCCATCGAGGCCGGCGCGTTCCCGGAGTACGAGCTGGGCCTGCAGGTCTTCCCGGACACGCCGGACGAGACGTTCGCCGGGGTCGACCTGCTCGACCCGACGAAGATCGTGCCGGAGGAGCTCGCCCCGGTGCAGCCGGTCGGGCGCATGGTGCTGGACCGGACCCCGACGAACTTCTTCGCCGAGGTCGAGCAGAGCGCCTTCCACCTCGGGCACCTGCCGCCCGGCATCGACGTCACCAACGACCCGCTGCTGCAGGGCCGGCTGTTCTCCTACGTCGACACCCAGATCACCCGGCTGGCCGGGCCGAACTTCAACCAGATCCCGATCAACCGGCCGCACGCGCCCGTCAACGACATGCTCCGCGACGGCTTCCACCAGCAGGCGGTGCACGGCGGCGTGGCACCGTACCGCCCCAACTCCCTCGACGGCGGCAACCCGTTCCCGGCCGGCGCCGACCAGGGCACGTTCGCGGACCTGCCGGTGACCGTCACGGAGGCGCCGAAGGTGCGGGCCAACCCGGCCTCGTTCGCCGACCACTACAGCCAGGTGCGGCTGTTCTGGCTGAGCATGACGCCGGTCGAGCGCGAGCACATCATCAACGCCTACACGTTCGAGCTGTCCCGCTGCTTCCACCAGGAGATCCGGGAGCGCCAGCTGCAGTGCCTGGCCAACATCGACCCGGTGCTGTGCGCCGAGGTCGCCGCGGGCCTGGGACTGCCGGCGCCGAAGCCGAGCGAGCCCCTGCTGGAGGAGGTCGCCCCGAGCCCGGCGCTGTCGCAGATCGGGCAGGAGTGGCCGCCGGACGGCCGGGTCATCGGCATCGTCGTGGGCCCGGAGACGGGCGGCACCGAGGACGTCGACGCGGTCCGCCGCACGATCCTCGGCGCCGGCATGGTGCCGCTGGTCATCGGCCCGCACGGCGGCCTGATCGGCGACCTGACGGTCCAGCGGACCTTCGCCGCCGCCCGTTCGGTCGAGTTCGACGCGCTGCTGCTGGCGGCCGCGCCGCCGCCGTCACCGGACGCCGTCCCGGCCCGCGACTCGAAGGCCGGCGCGTCCGACTCGGCGACCGTGGACCCGCGGGTGCTGCTGCTGGTCGACGAGTGCTGGCGGCACGGCAAGGCGATCGGCGCGTGGGGCGCCGGCGCGGAGGCCCTGCAGCAGGTCGGCGTGGCCGGCAGCCCGGGGGTCGTCACCGCTGACGGCGGTGCGGCCGCCCTCACGGCCCTGCAGCCGCTGCTCGCGCTGCACCGGGTCTGGGAGCGCTTCCCGGCCTCCGTCGCCTGACCGGAAACAAATGAGGTGGGCATCCGGGTCGCCCGGGTGCCCACCTCGTTGCTGTACGACCTCACTTCGCGAGCGTGCGCAGCCGCTCCAGGAGCGGACCGGCCGCCTCGTCGAGGAAGCGCTGCTGCAGGGCGTCGCCGACCTGGACGACGGCGACGTCGGTGAAGCCCGCCTCCCAGTAGGGCCGGACGCTCTCGGCCAGCTCGTCGAGGTCGGGGCCGCAGGCGATCGAGCCGGCGACGTCCTCCTTGCGCACGAACTGGCTGGCCGCCTGGAACCCGGCCGGGGTCGGCAGGTCGGCGTTGACGAACCAGCCGCCGCCGAACCACCGGAACTGCTCGTGGGCCAGGTCGATCGCCTGCTGCTTGTCGGGGGCCCAGCAGATCGGGATCTGCCCGATGGCCCGGGACTTCGCGGCACCGGCCGGCCGGGCGCCGGTCCAGCCCTTGACCAGGTCGGCGTCGGGCTCGACGGCGATCAGGTGGTCACCGAGCGGCGCGAACCGCTCGACCGACTTGTCACCGGACACCGCCAGCCCGATCGGTACGCCACCGTCGGGGGCGTCCCAGACCCGGGCCGAGTCGATCCGGAAGTAGTCGCCCTCCCACGTGACGAGCTCGCCGGTGTGCAGGGCCCGGATGATCTGCACCGCCTCCTCGAGCATGTCCTGGCGCTGGGCGACCGGTGGCCAGCCCTCGCCGGTGACGTGCTCGTTGAGGTTCTCCCCGGCGCCGAGGCCGAGGATGAACCGCCCGTCGGCGAGCAGCTGGATCGTCGCCGCCTTCTGCGCCACGACCGCCGGGTGGTACCGCTGGATCGGGCACGTCACATACGTCGCCAGCTCGACCCGGCTGGTCGCGTGGGCGACGGCGCCGAGGACGGACCACGCGTAGGGGGCGTGGCCCTGCTCGGTCAGCCACGGCGAGTAGTGGTCGCTGCAGACCTCGAAGTCGAAGCCGGCCTCCTCCGCCCGCACCGCGTAGCGGACCAGGTCCTTCGGCCCGCTCTGCTCGGTCATCAGGGTGTACCCGAAGTTGACCACGGCCGGCGCCTCAGGCCCGCATGGCGTCGAGCGCCTTCTTGAGCGCCGCCGGCTGCGTGGGCTTCGTCGGCGCCTTCGGCTTGAGCTCCAGCATCCGCGCGCCGATCTCCTGGAGCTGGTTGCGCCCGAGGCCCTCACGGACCTTCGGGAACCACTCCTGCTCCTCTTCCTCGATGTGGTGCGTGACGTTCTCGATGAGCACGGTGACCTTGGCGTCGAAGTGCTCGTCGTCCGCGTCCATCGTGGCGAGCTCGAAGCACAGCACGTCGGCGACGTGGTGCTCCTCGTAGGACTCGAGCACGTCGTCCTCGAGGTCCGGCAGCAGCTTGCGGACCTCGGGGTACATGACCTCGTTCTCGATGTACGTGTGGACCGTCAGTTCCTTGAGGATCTGCTCCACGATCTCGGCCTTGCGCGCGGCCGGGCCCTCCTCGGCGGCCTGAAACTCCTTGAACAGCCGCTTGACGTTCTTGTGGTCGTCCTTGAGCAGCACAATGGCGTCGGTCGACATGCAATCTCCTTACCGCGTACGGGCGGAACAGCTACGGCGTACCCGGCGGCGCTCAGCGCAAACGGACCTCACTTCCGGACTTCCCGCCACCACCGATGCCCGGAGGGTGCCGCCACGGGGAGGCCGGCACGCCGACGTGCCCGCCGGTGAGCGGAGCAGCCCGACGGTCCCGCGGCCCGGACTTGTGAATTCCTCGCCGAAGCCCCACGAATCGCCACCACCGAAAGCCGACCACTGCTTTTCGCCGAAGCCCCACGAATCGCCACCACCGAAAGCCGACCACGACGGACCGCGCGGCGCCAGGCGAGCCGCAACCAACAAACCGCGACCAAACTACGGTAGAAACCACGCTACTCCGGTAGTTCCCATCGGCCGAGCTCACATTGCGGTGCCCCTCCAACCGGAAAACAAAAGAGGCCACATGCGCTATGTGAAATAGTGATGGATGCGGGTATCGACCACGGCTGAGATAATTATCGTATGCGGGGGCAGATGAGCTTGATCGGCCGAAGTGAACAGGCCGGACTCCGCGATCGGACCCGATCGCGGAAATACAGCCCCATGGTCGAAGAGTTCCGTCGCGTGCATCAAGAGCAACGCGACTGGGGACTGCGGAAACGGCACGAGGCCAGGCTGCGCCAGATCTACGGCGACAACGTGCCGGTGACCACGGAGGAGTGGCTGGAGGCCCGGGCGGCCCGACCGGCCCGGCTCGCCGATGCGCCGGAGCAGGCCCAGTCACGGGAGCGGGCCCGACCACCGGAGCAGGCCCAGCCGCTGGAAGAGCTCGAGGAGCCGACGCCGGCCCCCGATGCGGACGGCGCTGAGGACGCCCGCGCCGCTGAGCCGGCGGAGGTGGCGGCGCCGGAGGGCATTGAGCGATCTCGCCCGTGGATTCGGCTCATGTGTGCAGCGTCGCGATCGAGAAGCGCCGGTGCCGGTCACCGGGTGTTTGTCGGCTATCGCGCGCACGGCCCGCCGGGGTCGGGTCGACATGCTCCGGCTGGAGGGGCACCGCAATGTGAGCTCGGCCGATGGGAACTACCGGAGTAGCGTGGTTTCGACCGTAGTTTGGTCGCGGTTTGTTGGTTGCGGCTCGTCTGGCCCTGCGGGTCCGCCGTGGTCGGCTTTCGGTGGTAGCGGGGCGGGGGCGTTCGGCTCAAGAATAAGAATAGAAGAAGAGTTTGGGTGGCGGCAATTGCTGCGGGGTCCGCCGTGGTCGGCTTTCGGTGGTAGCGGAGCGGGGGCCTTCGGCTCAAGAATAAGAATAGAAGAAGAATTCGGGCGGCGGCGATTGCTGCGGGGGGTAGCGGGGCCTTCGGCTCAAGAATAAGAGCAGAGGAAAGGGTTCGGGGTGGCGGGGTTGGTCAGCGGAGGCGGTTGAAGCCGCTGCGGTGGAAGACGAGCGGGGCGGCGTCGTGGTCGGCGTCGAGGTCGTGGATGCGCAGCAGGACGATCTCGTGGTCGCCGGCCGGGTACTCCTCCTCGATCGTGCAGTCCAGCCACGCGCAGGCGCCGTCGAGGAGGATCTCGCCGTCGCGGCTGGTGCGCCAGGTCGCGCCGGCGAAGCGGTCGCCGGTGCGCTGGGAGAGCTGGCGGCCGAGGCGCTCCTGGTCGGCGGCGAGGACGCTGACGCCGAGGCGGGTCGCCCGGCGCAGGACCGGCCAGGTGGTGGAGGTGCGGGCGATGCACACCGAGGCCAGCGGCGGGTCGAGGGAGACCGAGGTGAAGGAGCTGGCGGCCAGGCCCACCGGGGTACCGTCGACGACCGCGGCGATCGCGGTGACGCCGGTCGGGAACGCGCCGAAGACGCGGCGAAGGTCGGCGGGGGAGAGCACTGCGGGAGCGGTCATCGGGTCGGCCCTGCTTTCCGCTGGTGTACCGGTCATGGTCAGTCTATCCGAAGTCCTACTAAAGCGATAGGGAAAGGTGCTCCCGGAGCGTGGTACCGGTGTATGCCGTGCGATACACCCCGCGCTCCTGCAACTGCGGCACGAGGCGGTCCACGACGTCCTCGACGGTGCCCGGCAGCCGCTCGGGGAGCAGGTTGAAGCCGTCGACGACGCCGTCGCGGACGAAGCGGGTCCACTCGTCGGCGACCTGGCCCGGCGTGCCGACGAAGCGGTCGTGGCCGGGGCTGACCGCGATGACCAGGTCGCGGATCGACAGGCTCCCCTCGGCGGCGAGCTTCCGCCAGCCCGCGATCCGGGCCGCCTTGCCGGTGCGGAACTCGATCGGCAGCGTCCCGCGCGACGGGTCCAGCTCCTCGTCGGTCGGGTCGATGTCCGGCAGCGGGCCGTCGGGGTCGTACCCGGACAGGTCCTTGCCCCAGAACTGCTCGAGGTAGGCGAGCGCGCGCGGCCCGGTGGTCTGCTCGCGCTTGATCCAGCGGGCCTTCTCCTCGGCCTCGGCCCGGGTGTCGCCGAGCACGACGGACGCGCCGGGCAGGATCCGCACGGCGTCCTCGGGCCGGCCGTACGCCCGCAGCCGCTCCCGCAGGTCGGCGGCGTAGGCGGCCGCCTTCTCGTAGCTGGTGTTGGCCGAGAACACCACGTCGGCGTGGCGGGCGGCGAGGTCGCGCCCGCCCGGGGAGTCGCCGGCCTGGAACAGCACCGGGCGGCCCTGCGGGCTGGGCGGCACCGCGCCGACGGCGTCGAGGCGCAGCAGATCCTCGTCAGCGGCCACCCGTTCGCCGCGCCACAGGGCCTTGGCCGTCTCCACGAACGCGCCGGCCCGCTCGTAGCGCCGCGCGTGCGGCAGCCAGCCGCCGTGGCGGAAGTTCTCACCCGTCCACGCGTTGTCGGTGGTGACGATGTTCCAGCCGGCCCGGCCGCCGGACACGGCGTCGAGGCTCGCGAGGCGGCGGGCCAGGTCGGCCGGGTAGTTGTAGGTGGTGTTCTGGGTCGCGACGAGGCCGATGTGCGTGGTCTCGGCGGCGAGGGCGGCGAGCTGGGTGATGGCGTCGGGGCGGCCGGCGACGTCCAGGGCGTGCACGGTGCCGCGGTTCTCCCGCACCCGCAGCCCCTCACCGAGGAAGAACGCGTCGAAGAGGCCGCGCTCCAGGGTCTTGGCGACGTGGATGAACGTGTCGATGTGCGTGTGGTCGGCGAAGTCGGGCTCGGTCCACAACAGGTTGGGGCCGACGCCGGTGAAGAAAACCCCTAAATGCAACAAGCGGCTCATCTGGTACTCCACGCCGGCGCGAATCGGTTCACAGGACGGTCGAGGCCGAGGGCCTCCCGCAGCGTGGCGGCGGTCGATGGGTGCGGAACGGCCGGCAGCTCCCCGCCGTCGTCCCGGATCAGGACACCATCCAGGGGGCGGTCCAAAGTGGACAGCTCGGCGGCGGAGACGGACGCGAAGACCAGCGCCTCGCCGGGCGGAGCGGCCTCGCCCGGCTCGACGACGACGACGTCGAGGCGGTCGGTGAGGCCGAGGGCGGCGGCGCCGATGACGACCACCTGGCCCTGGGGCGGTCGGGTCGTGATGAGCGGGCCCACGATCGAGAACCGGTCGCTGTCGAAGTGCACGTGGTGGACCTTGGCCGGGTCGAGGAAGCGGCCGGTGGGCACGTCCCGGATGATCGCGTCGTCCTCCCACGAGTCCCACAGCTGCCGGGCCACGTCCACGACGTCGGCGACCTCGGCCGGGTCGACGGCGGTGCGCCCGACGGTGGCCAGCGCGGCCGGGTCGGTGGTGGCGCCGACGACCCAGCCGGCCCGGCCCAGCGACGCGTGATCGAGACTGGCCAGCTGGGTGGCGAGGTGGAACGGCTCGGTGGTGGTGGTGTGCAGCGTCGGCGCGAGGCCGATCCGGCTGGTCCGGCGGGCCAGGAACGCGGCCCGGACGCCGGCCTCGATCCCGCCGCGCAGCGGGTCGTCGGGGAACGTGACGAACGCGTACCCGGCGGCCTCGGCCGCGCGCACCCGCCGCTGCAGGGTCTCGAGGTCGGGCGCGCCGACCTCCAGGGCATAGAACGTCATCGGGCGGCCTCCAACCGCGGCACCGCGGCGAGCAGTGCCTTCGTGTAGTCGTCGGACGGGTCGGTGAACACGTCGCCGACGGCGCCCCGCTCCACCACCCGGCCGTTGTGCAGGACCAGGACCCGGTCGGCGAGGTGGTGCACGACGCCGAGGTCGTGGGAGATGAACAGCAGCGCGGTGCCGTCGGCCGCCTGCAGGTCGGCGAGCAGGTCGAGGACCTGGGCCTGGATGGACACGTCGAGCGCGGACACCGGCTCGTCGCAGACCAGCACGTCCGGCCGGGGCCCGACGGCCCGGGCGATCGCCACCCGCTGCCGCTGCCCGCCGGAGAGCTCCCGCGGGTGCCGGCGCAGGTGGGCGGGGCCGAGCCCGACCCGCTCGAGGAGCTCGACGACCCGGTCCCGGCGCGCGGACCCGCGCAGGTCGAGCGGCTCGGCGACCAGCTTCTCCACCGTGTACCGCGGGTCGAAGGAGCTGAGCGGGTCCTGGGCGATCACCTGGATCCCGCGGCGCTGGGCCCGCCGGCGGCGCTCGGGCACGCCGCTCCAGCGGGTGTCACCCAGGTGCACGGTGCCGGCTTCGGGCTCGACGAGGCCGAGCGCGATCCGGGCGACGGTCGTCTTGCCGGAGCCGGACTCGCCGACGATGCCCAGGGTCTCGCCGCGGGCCAGGGTGAAGCTGACGTCGTCGACGACGCGCCGGGGGCCGTAGTGGTGCCGCAGCCCCTCGGCCCGCAGCACGACCCGGTCCGGCTCCACCGCCCGCGGCGGCAGCGGCTCCCTCGTGAGCGAGCTCAGCCGCACGCCCTTCGAGGCGGCGGTGGGGACGGCGGCCAGCAGCAGCTTGGTGTACTCGTGTTGCGGGGCGTGCAGTACCTCCGGCGTCGGCCCCTGCTCGACGATGACGCCGTCGTGCATGACCAGGACCCGGTCGGCGATCGCGGCGACGACCGCCAGGTCGTGGCTGACCAGCAGCAGCGTCGAACCGGCGGCCTTGCGCTCGGCGAGCAGCCGCAGCAGCTGGGCCTGCACCGTGACGTCCAGGGCGGTGGTCGGCTCGTCGGCGATGAGCAGCGGCGGGTCGGCGGCGATCGCGGAGGCGATCAAGGCCCGCTGGCGCAAACCGCCGGAGAGCTGATGGGGGTACTGCCGGGCCCGCTCGGCCGGCCCCGGGACGTGCACGGCCTCCAGCAGTCCGGTGACCCGGCCGGTCCGCTCGCCGGCGGTGCCGATGCCGTGGACCCGCAGCACCTCGCCGATCTCCTGCCCGACGGTGTTGAGCGGGTCGAGGGAGACCAGCGCGTCCTGCAGCACCAGCCCGGCGACCCGGCCGCGCAGCCGCCGCCACTCCCGGTCGCCGAAGCCGGCGGTGTCGCGGCCGTCGAGCCGCAGCGTGTCGGCGGTGACGGTGGCCGTGGTGCCGGCCAGCCCGACGAGGGTGCGGGCGGTGACGCTCTTACCGGAGCCGCTCTCCCCGACGATGGCGACGCACTCGCCGCGCGCGACGGAGAAGCTGATGCCGCGCACGGCGTGCACCGGCCCGGGGAACGTGACCCGGAGGTTGTCGACCTGGACGAGAGCCTCGCCGGTGCCCATCAGTGCCTGCCTTCGAACCAGCGCTGCAGCCGCCGGCCGAGGGCGGTCAGCGCGATGACGGTGAACGTGAGGGTCGCGCCCGGCAGGATCGCCGACCACCAGGCGACCCGCAGGTAGTTGCGGCTCTCCGAGAGCATCGCGCCCCACTCGGGGGTCGGCGGCTGCGGGCCCATGCCGAGGAACGACAGCGCCGAGGCGTTGACGATGGCGGTGCCGAGCCCGATGGTGGCCAGGATCGGCAGCGGCCCGAGGACGTTGGGCAGGATGTGCCGCCAGGCGAGCCGGGCCCGGGACAGCCCGAACGTGACGGCCTGCTCGACGTAGCCGGCCCGGCGCACCTGGAGGGTCTGTGCCCGCACGATGCGGCCGTAGCGCGGCGCGAACGCCAGCGCGATGGCCAGCACCAGACTTGTGGTTCCGGGCTCGGTGAAGGCGATGAACAGCAGCGCCAGCAGGACCTCGGGGAACGCCGAGAGCACGTCGAGGGCGCGGCTGAGGACCTCGTCGATCCACCGGGGCGCCAGCCCGGCGAGCAGCCCCACGAGCCCGCCCACGATCAGGGACAGCAGGGTCGAGGCGGCGCCGATGGCGAGGGAGTAGCGAGCGCCGTAGACGGTCCGGGTGAAGACGTCCCGGCCGAGCTGGTCGGTGCCGAACCAGTGGTGCGCGCTCGGTGCCTGCAGCGCCGCGAACGGGTCCGCCGCGAGGGGATCGGCCCCGGCGAGTGCGCCGGGGACGATCGCCGCGATCAGGACGAGCAGGACCGCGATGACGGCGGCCACGATGCCGGGCGCCCACCAGCGCAGGCTACGGGCGCCCGCCGTGACCGGGGCCGGGAGTGCGATGGTCATGTCAGCCCTTCCGCAGCCGCGGGTCGATGAGCAGGTACGTCAGGTCGGCGATGGTGCTCAGGGCGACGTAGATGGCGGCCGAGAGCATCACCACGGCCAGGACTACGGGGATGTCCTTGGTGCCGACGGCGTCGGTGGCGACCTGGCCCAGGCCCGGCCGGCCGAAGACGCGTTCGACGACGACGGCCGCGCTGAGCAGGAAGCCGATGAGGGTGCCGGCCAGGGTGACGGCGGGCAGCAGGGCGTGGCGCAGCGCGTGCCGCCACAGCAGCGCCGGCCGGGTCAGGCCCCGGGACCGGGCGGTCACCGCGAACGGCTCGTCCAGGGCCCGCTCCAGGCCCTCGCGGATGACCTGGCTGAGCAGCCCGCCGAGGGGCAGGGCCAGGGACAGCGCGGGCAGGACGAGCGCGGAGAGGTCGCGGTCGCCGGAGACCGGAAACCAGCCGAAGCGGAACGAGAAGACGCTCAGCAGCAGGATGCCGATGAGGAACCCGGGCGCGGAGACGGCCGAGAGCTCCAGGGCCGAGGTCAGGCCGCGGACCCAGCGCCACCGCCCGGTGCGCCCGGTGCTCAGCAGCGCCAGGCCGAGCGCGATGACGACGGTGAACGCGCTGGCGGCCAGGGTCAGCTTGACCGTCGGCCAGACCTGGCTGCCGATGATGTCGGTGACGGGGCGCTGCAGGATGTAGGAGCGGCCGAAGTCGCCGTGCAGGAGCCGCCACAGGTAGGTGATGTACTGCACCACCGCCGGGCGGTCCAGGCCGAGGTCGGCCGCGATCTGCGCGCGGATCTGCGGGGTGTCCGGCCCGTCGCCGACGAGGGTGTCGACGGTGTCGCCGGGTGCCAGGTGCAGCGCCAGGTAGGCGGCGGTGGCGGCGGCCCAGAGGACCACCGCCGCGCTGCCGAGGCGCCGGATGACGGCTCGCCACATGATGTCGTTACTTTCCGATCCAGACGTTGTAAGCGCTGCCGGGCACGCCCGCGGTCGGCTCGAAGCCGAGGCCGCCGATCTTCTTCTGGGCGGCCACCTGGTCCGCCGGGGCGTAGAGGGGCAGCAGGGTCGCGTTGTCGGTCAGCGTCTTCTGGATGCCGGTGTAGATCTCCTTGCGCTTGGCCGGGTCGGCGGTCGCCGAGCCGGCCGCGACCTGCGCGTCGAGCTCGGGGCTGGTGTAGCCGTGCCGGTTGATCGGGGCGTCCTTGGGCACGATCAGGGTGAGCGCGGCGCCGGCGTCGGTGTCGGCCCGGGAGTTGTCGAAGACCTCGAACTCGTTCTTGTTGATCGCGTCGGTGGCGGTGCCCTGGTCGACGACCTTCACCTGCAGGTCGATGCCGGCCGACTGCTTCACCGCGGCCTGCACGGCCTGGGCGAGGATGTCGCGCTTGTCCCGCACGAACGGCGCGGAGAGCACGATGCGCACGGTGAGCCGCTGGCCGTCCTTGGTCCGGAAACCCTCGGCGTCCTTGGCGCTCCAGCCGGCCTCGTCGAGCAGCTTGTTGGCGTCGGCGGGCTTGTTGCCGTAGGTCTTCTCCAGCGACGCGTCGTAGTAGGGGCCGGACGGGCTCAGCACGCTCCAGGCCCGGGTGGCGGTGCCGCGGTACACACCCTGCAGCACGCCGTCGACGTCGACCGCGTCGCGGAAGGCCTGCCGGACCTTGATGTCGTTGAACGGCGCCCTGGTCTGGTTGAAGTAGTAGTTGTACGCGGTGCCGCTGTTGAGGTGCTGGCTGAACTGCAGGTTGGGGTCGGCCTTGACCAGGCCCTGCTCGGTGGCCGGGACGCCCTCGATGACGTCGACCTGGCCCGAGGTCAGCGCGCCGACGCGGACCGAGGACTCCTTGAGGAAGCGGTAGGTGACCTCGTCGAGGTAGGCCGCGCCCTGGTGGCCCGCGTTGGCCGGGGCCCAGTTGTAGTCCGGGTTCTTCTTGTAGTGGACCTCCTGGCCCTTGCTGTAGCGGTCGAGGATGAACGGGCCGGTGCCGACCACGTCCGGGCCGCCGGCCTTGAGGTTGGGGCTCTTGAGCGACTTCGGCGAGACCTGCGCGCCCTGCGGCGAGGCGAAGAAGTCCAGGATGAGCACGTCGGGCTGTTTGAGGTCGACCTCGATGGTGAAGTCGTCGACGACCTTCGCGCCCGAATAGTTCTTCAGCTGGGTCGAGGTGACGCCCGGGGCGTAGCCGGGGACGAGGAGCTGGTCGAGGTTGGCCTTGACGGCCGCGGCGTCGAACTTGTCGCCGTCTTGGAACTTCACGTCGTCACGCAGCTTGAAGGTGTACACCTTCCCGTCCGCCGAGGCCTCGTAGGACTTCGCCAGCCAGGGGAGATATCCGCCCTTCTCGTCGTGCGTGAGGAGGGCCTCGAAGCTGTTCCAGACCAGCAGCCGGGCCTTGGCCTGGGCGTACTGGTGGGGGTTGAAGGTGACCGGCTCGGTCTCGACGGCCCAGGTCAGCTTGCCGCCGGTGACCGGTGCGCCGGTGGCGGCCCCGGGGTCCTCGGCCGCGGCGCCCCCGCACCCGGCGGCCAGGAGGGTCACCGCGGTCAGGACGGCTAAGTATCTACGCATCGAAATCCCCAGGTTGTCGGTCGGTAATGTCGGCCAGTGCAGCAGTGGCTCAGCGTGACTGTCAACGGTCGATGGGGGTTCCTGTCGGCCATGTCACGTAGCTCTCGCTTATTTCCTATCGCTCACGTAGGATAAGTCGGCTATTGCTCCGGCGCAACGGAGGTCCAACGATGTCCAAACTGCCCCGCTCCAGCCGTCTGGCCAGCCCGGTCGACACGGGAGTGCATGGCGAGTACCGCATAACCCGGCGCCCCGACGACCCCCGGCCGCTGTACCGGTTCAGCGATCACGTCAGCGACGACCCCGAAGCCGGCCGTTACCACCTCTACGCGGGCTGGTTCTGCCCGTGGTCACAGCGCGTCACCATCGCCCATGCTCTCGCGGGGCTCGAGGACGTCGTCTCGGTCTCCTACATCGACAACGCCCGCGACGGGCGCGGCTGGGCCTTCCGGGAGCGCTACGGCCCCGACCCGGTCAACGGGTTCACGCTGCTGCGCCAGGCCTACGAGGCGACCGAGCCCGGCTTCGACGGGCACATCAGCGTCCCGACGCTGTGGGACCGGCAGACCTCCCGGGTGCTCAGCAACGACTTCACCGGCATCGGCATCGACTTCGCCACCAGGTTCGGCCACCTCGCCAAGCCGGTCGTGGAGACCTACCCGGAGCACCTGCGGGCCGAGATCGAGGCCACCGACGTCAAGGTCGAGGCCACCGACGAGAAGCTGGCCGCGCTCGACGAGCGCATCGGCGACCGCGAGCATCTCGTCGGCGGAGTGCTCACCGAGGCCGACATCCGCGTCTGGGTGCACCTGGCCCGGCTCGGCCCGCGGATCGCCGAATACCCGAACCTGTACCGCTACGCCCGCGCCCTCTACCAGGTCCCGGCGTTCCGCGACACGACCGACTTCACCACCTACGCCCACCCCGATTGGTCGCTTGCATGAGCACAACCAGCACACCCCTGCACCTCGCCGTCGCCCTGGACGGCGCCGGTTGGCACCCCGCGGCCTGGCGCGAGGAGTCCGCGCGGACCGAGGAGCTGTTCACCCCCGACTACTGGCTGCGGCTGGTCCGCCGGGCCGAGGAGGGCACCCTCGACTTCGTCACGATCGAGGACGGCCCCGGCCTGTACCCGGGCGGCGCCGGACAGGTCCGCGCCCACCTCGACGCGCTGCTCATCGCCACGCGGGTGGCCCCGCTGACCGCCCGCATCGGCCTGGTCCCGACGGTGCTGACCACGACCACCGAGCCGTTCCACGTCTCCACCCAGCTGGCCACGCTCGACTACGTGAGCACGGGCCGGGCCGGCTGGCGGGCCCGCGTCGCCGTCGACCCCGACGTCATCGCGGCCGCCCTCGCCGCCGCGAACGGCGACCCGAACGCCATCGACCCGGAGCTCATCGCCGGGCTGTTCGAGGACGCGGCCGACCACGTCGAGGTCGTCCGGCGGCTCTGGGACAGCTGGGAGGACGACGCCGTCATCCGCGACGCCGCCACGGGCCGGTTCATCGACCGGGACAAGCTGCACTACATCGACTTCGCCGGGAAGCACTTCAGCGTCAAGGGCCCGTCGATCACGCCGCGGCCGCCGCAGGGCCAGCCGGTCGTCACCGCCCTCGCGCACTCGCGGGTGCCCTACGCGTTCGCCGCCGCCGGCGCGGACGTCGTCTTCGTCACCCCCACGGACGCGGCGAACGCGCGCGCGATCGTCGACGAGGTCCGCTCCCTGACCGACCGTCCGCTCCTGATCTTCGCCGACGTGAGCGTGTTCCTGCACCACGTGCCCGGCCCCTACGAGAGCGACGCTTTCGTGTATGCCGGAGACGCGGCCGGGCTGGCCGACCTCCTGCTGGAGTGGCAGGGCGCGGGACTGGACGGCTTCCGGCTGCGGCCCGGTCTCCTGCCCGCCGACCTCGACGCGATCGTCGACGGCCTCGTGCCGATCCTGCGGGAGCGCGGAGTGTTCCGCACCGAGTACACCGCCACCACCTTGCGGGGTCACCTCGGTCTCGAACGGCCCGAAAACCGGTACGCGCGCAAGGAGTTCGCGGCATGACGAAAAAGCAGGTGATCCTGGCCGCGCACTTCCCCGGCGTCAACAACACCACCGTGTGGAGCGACCCGGCGTCCGGCAGCCAGATCGAGTTCGAGTCGTTCCGCCGCCTCGCGCAGACCGCCGAGCGCGGGAAGTTCGACTTTTTCTTCCTGGCCGAAGGGCTGCGGCTGCGCGAGCAGCGGGGCCGCATCCACGACCTCGACGTCGTCGGGCGGCCCGACAACCTGACCGTCCTGGCCGGGCTGGCCGCGGTCACCACCCACCTCGGGCTGACCGGGACGTTCAACTCGACGTTCAACGAACCCTACGAGCTGGCCCGCAAGCTCGCCTCGTTCGACCACCTGTCCGGCGGGCGGGCCGGCTGGAACGTCGTCACCTCCTGGGACGCGTTCACCGGCGAGAACTTCCGCCGCGGCGGCTACCTCGACCGCGACGACCGCTACTCGCGGGCGGCCGAGGTCCTGCAGACGGTCAAGGAGCTGTTCGGCACCTGGGCCGCCGACGAGATCGTCGCCGACCGCGCGGCCGGCGTCTGGTCCCGCCACGCCGACCCCGGCGCGTTCGCCCACAAGGGCAAGCACGTCGACATCGCCGGGCACTTCCCGATCCCGCACAGCCCCCAGGGGCGGCCGGTGATCCTGCAGGCCGGTGACTCCGACGCCGGGCGCGAGTTCGCGGCCCGCGACGCCGACGCCATCTTCTCCCGGCACGGCACCCTCGAGGACGGCAAGGCGTTCTACGCCGACGTGAAGGGCCGCCTGGCCCGGCACGGCCGCACGCCCGACGACCTGAAGATCCTGCCCGCGAGCACGTTCGTCCTCGGCTCCTCCGAGGCCGACGCCCAGGAGAAGGCCCACCACGTCCGCCGCCAGCAGGTCAGCCCGCAGACCGCGATCCTGCTCGCGGAGCAGCTGTGGAACAAGGACCTGAGCGACCACGACCCGGACGGGCCGCTGCCGGCGTTCGACCCGGCCCCGGAGCAGGACTCGATCATCAAGGGGCGGGCCGGGATGTTCGCCGACCCGCTCGCCACGGCCCGGCAGTGGCGCGCCATCGCGGAGGAGCAACACCTGTCGCTGCGCGATGTGATCATCGAGGTCTTCGGGCGGCAGACCTTCATCGGTACCCCCGCCAAGATCGCCGAGACCATCGACGACTTCGTGCAGCAGGACGCCGCGGACGGCTTCATCATCGTCCCGCACATCGTCCCCGGCGGCCTCGACGAGTTCGTCGACACCGTCGTGCCACTGCTGCAGGAGCGCGGTGTCCTCCGCACCGAATACACCACCACGACCCTGCGCGAACACCTGGGACTGGCGCGATGAAATTCCTGGCCATCACCCTGATCGTCCACGACCGCAAGAAGTCACCCCGGGACCGGCTGCGCGAGGTGATCGACAACGCCGTCTTCGCCGAGGAGGCCGGCTTCGACGGCTTCGGCGTCGGCGAGCGCCACGAGGCGCCGTTCATCTCCTCCTCGCCGCCGGTGGTGCTGAGCCACATCGCGGCCCGCACCAGCCGCATCCGGCTGTTCACCGCGGTCACCACCCTGAGCCTGCTCGACCCGGTCCGCGCCTACGAGGACTACGCGACCCTCGACAACCTCTCCGACGGCCGCCTCGAGCTCATCGTCGGCAAGGGCAACGGCACCGCGCAGGCTCAGCTGTTCCACGTCACCACCGACGACCAGTGGGACCGCAACCGGGAGGGCTACGAGCTGTTCACCCGGCTGTGGCGGGAGGACCGGGTCACCTGGGCGGGCCGGTTCCGCCCGTCGCTGACCGACGCCGAGGTCCTGCCCCGGCCGCTGCAGCAGCCGATCCGGATCTGGCACGGCAGCGCCACCAGCAAGGCGTCGGTCGAGCTGGCCGCGCAGTACGGCGACCCACTCTTCTCGGCCAACGTCACCAACCCGGTCGAGCCCTACGCGGAGCTCATCGCGCACTACCGGGAGCGGCTGGCCTTCCACGGCCACGACGCCTCCAAGGCCCTCGTCGGCGCCGGCTCCGCCGGGACCTACGTCCACGAGCAGTCCCAGGTCGCGATCGACACGTACCGCCCGATCTTCAACGCCCGCCTGGAGACCTTCAAGCGCTACGGCGTCCAGCCGGTCTTCACGTCGATCGAGGACGCGATCGAGCGCAGCTCCATGCTCGTCGGCAGCCCGCAGCAGATCATCGACAAGGTGCACCGCTACCACGACCGGCTCGGCCACGAGGTGATGCACGTGCAGGCCGACGCCGACGGCCTCACCGACAAGCAGCACCGCGCCTCCCTGGAGCTGTTCCAGCACGAGGTCGCACCGGTCCTGCGCCGCGAGATTCCCAGCCGGCCGCTGGGGGTGACGGCATGACCGACGTGCCACTGTCCATCCTGGACCTGGCCCCGATCAGCAGCGGCTCCGACGCGGGCGCGGCCCTGCGCGCGAGCGTGGCGACGGCCCGCCGCGCCGACGCGCTCGGCTACGCCCGCTACTGGGTCGCTGAGCACCACTTCGCCCGGGGCGTCGCCAGTGCCGCCCCGGCCGTGCTCATCGGCCTCATCGCGGCGGCCACGGACCGGATCCGGGTCGGCTCCGGCGCCGTCCAGGTCGGCTACCAGACCCCGCTGTCCATCGTGGAGCAGTTCGGGATCGTCGACGCCATCCATCCTGGCCGCATCGACCTCGGCCTCGGCCGCTCCGGCGGCCGCCCCACCCCGGTCACCGACGTCGCCGACCGGTTCGTCGACGGGCTGCTGATCCCGGCCCCGTTCGACTTCTCGAAACTCGCCGCGGGCCCGCGCTTCGGCGCCTACGCGACCCTGCTGCGCCAGCCCGGCGCCGAGCCGCCGCCGTTCGCCGCGATCGTCGACGACATCCAGGCCCTCATCGCCGGCACCCTGGTCCGCGACGACTACGACGTGCACGCCACCCCGGGCGAGGGCGCGAAGACCGAACTGTGGGTCCTCGGCTCCAGCGGCGGCGAGAGCGCCCGCGTCGCGGGGGAGCGGGGCCTGCCGTTCGCCGCCAACTACCACGTCGCCCCGTCGAACGTCCTCGAGGCGGTGGAGGCCTACCGCACCGCGTTCCGCCCCTCCGCCGTCCTGGACCGCCCCTATGTCCTGGTCTCCGCCGACGTCCTCGTCGCCGACACCGCCGAACGGGCCCGGCACCTCGGCTCCCCGTTCCGGCACTGGGTCCGCAGCATCCGCACCGGCACCGGCGCCATCCCCTACCCGACCCCGGCCGAGGCGGCCGCCCTCCCGTGGTCGGACGAGGACCAGGCCCTGGTCCGCGACCGGCTCGACACCCGCTTCGTCGGCACCGCCCCGGACGTGGCCGACCGGCTGCGCACCCTGCGACGCGTGACCGGCGCCGACGAACTGCTGGTCACCACCATCACCCACGACCCGGCCGATCGGATCCGGTCGTTCGAGCTCCTGGCGGACGCCTGGCTCGGCGATTGAGGCGCCCCACCCCGGCACCGGCACCGGCGACGCCCGCCGGTGCCGGTTCGTCGCCTGCGCTCAGGCAGCGGTGCCGAACGCGATGCCAGCCGGCCGGGCCGGTCGCGCCGGGGGCGGTGTACTGGTGGGCATCCCGGTACTATCCGGCCACGTGGACGAGCGGAGCATTCTCGAGAGCTTCGGGCGGCAGGGGCTGATGCGGCTGCTCGGGGCGCGGATCACGCACGTCGGGGCCGGGGTGGTGCACATCCGGCTCGACGCTCGCGACGAGGTGACGCAGCAGCACGGCTACATCCACGCCGGGGCGACCGGCGCCATCGCCGACACCGCGGGTGGCTACGCCGCCCTGAGCGTGTTTCCGGCCGGGAGCGATGTGCTGACCGTGGAGTACAAGATCAATCTGCTCGCCCCCGCGCAAGGCGAGGCCATCGAAGCCGTCGGGACGGTGTTGCGGTCCGGGCGGACGTTGACCGTGTGCCGGCTGGAGGTGTTCGCGCTGCGGGGTCAGGAGCGGACGCTTGTCGCGGCGGGGCAGCAGACCGTCATCCGGATCGAGCGGGCCGGGTCGTGATCCGGTAACGTCGGTGGCGGTGTGCCGGGAAGTCTGGTCGGCGGTGGGTCAGCCATGTCGATCGGAGGTCTCCCGAGATGAAGGCACGCGATCTGGCCGGCGAGTATCCGGCCGTCCGGCTCGACACGTCCGCGCTGGAGGCGGCCCGGCTGCTCGCCGGCCAGGACCTGCCCGGGCTGATCGTGCTCGACCACCGCGGGTATCCGTTCACCGTCCTGGCCGGGACGCAGGTGCTGCGCATGGCGATTCCGCAGTACTGCCAGGACGATCCGGCCCTGGCCCGGGTCATCGAGGAGCCGGCCGCGGATCTGCTGCTGCGGGAGCTCGGGGACCGGACCGTCGCCCAGGCGCTGCCCGCCCAGCAGCGTGAGCTGGCGGCCGTGGCGCCGGACGCCACGGTGCTGGAGATCGCGGCCGTCATGGCCCGGACCCGCACCCCGCTCGTCGCCGTGGTCGACGGCGACCGGCGGCTGCTCGGCGCGATCACGCTCGACACGCTGCTCGACCGGATGCTCGAAGCGTGAGCGTCACCGCCTGGGCCGCGGTGGCGGTGTTCGCCGGCGCGTACGTGCTCATCGCCACCGAGTGGGTCCACCGGGTCGCGGCCGCGCTCGGCGGTGCGGTGCTCATGCTGCTCATCGGGGCCACCGACGCCGGGCACGCGTTCTTCTCACCGGAGTCCGGGATCGACTGGAACGTCGTGTTCCTCCTGCTCGGGATGATGCTGATCGTCGCGGTGCTGAAGCGGACCGGCGCGTTCGAATACCTGGCGATCTGGTCGGTGAAGCGGGCCCGCGGGCGGCCGTTCCCGGTCATGGTCATCCTGGTCACGGTGACCGCGGTGGCCTCGGCGATGCTCGACAACGTCACCACGGTGCTGCTGATCGCGCCGGTCACGTTCCTGGTCTGCCAGCGCCTCGCCGTGCCGGTCGCGCCGTACCTCATCGCCGAGGCGATGGCGAGCAACATCGGCGGCACCGCGACCCTCGTCGGCGATCCGCCGAACATCATCATCGGCAGCCGGGCCGGGCTGAGCTACAACGACTTCCTCAACCACCTGGCCCCGCTGATCGCGGTGCTGGTCGTCGTGTTCGTCGGGCTGTGCCGGGTGCTGTTCCGGCACGCGCTGCGGGCCGACCCCGAGCGGGCGGCGGCGGTGACCCGGCTGCGCGAGCGGGACGCGATCCGCGACCCGCGGCTGCTGGTCGTCAGCCTGGCCGTCCTGGGCCTGGTCACCGCCGCGTTCGTCCTGCATTCGGTGATCCACCTGGAGCCGTCCGTGGTCGCGATCGTCGGCGGCTTGGTCCTGCTGGCCGTTTCCCGGCTCGACGCCGGGGAGGTCCTCCAGGACGTCGAGTGGCCGACGCTCGCGTTCTTCGCCGGGCTGTTCGTGATGGTCGGCGCGCTCGTCAACACCGGCGCCATCGGTGCGCTGTCGCGGGGGATCGCCGGCGCTGTCGCAGGCGAGCCCCACGTGGCCGTGATGGCGCTGCTCGGCGGGTCGGCGGCGCTGTCGGCGATCGTCGACAACATTCCGTATGTGGCCACGATGAGCCCGATCGTCGCCGATCTCGTCGCCGCCGACGGCGGCACCGGGGGCCCGCACCCGCTGTGGTGGGCGCTCGCGCTCGGGGCCGACCTCGGTGGTAACGCCACCGCCGTCGGCGCGTCCGCGAACGTCGTCATCCTCGGCCTGGCCGAGCGGGCCGGCCAGCGGATCAGTTTCTGGGAGTTCACGAAATACGGCCTCGTCGTCGCCGCGGTCACCGTCGGGATCTGCGCGCCGTATCTGTGGCTACGGTACATCGCCTTCGCCTGACCGGCCCGCGCCGGAGCCCGGGACCGGCGCGGGCGCGCGGCGGATCAGCAGCACCGCGACGGCGGCGGCCGCGGCGAGGACCGAGGCCAGCAGGACGGCCAGGCGGGCGTGGTCCTCGGCCGCGTCGCCAGGGCCGAACGCCAGCTCGGCGATCAGCAGCGACACGGTGAAGCCGATGCCGGACAGCAGGCCGGCGGCCGCCAGGTCGCGGGGGCGCATCAGCGGCGCCCGGGTCACGCGGCTGGTCAGCCAGGCGACGCCGACGACACCGATCGGTTTACCCAGGACGAGGCCGGCCAGCACGCCCAGGGTCACCGGGTCGCGGAGCACGTCGGTGAAGGTCGTCGGGCCTGCGAGGGGTACCCCCGCCGCGAAAAAGGCGAAGACGGGCACGGCGAATCCGGCCGACACGGGGCGCCACACGTGTTCCAGGCGCTCGGCGGCGCCGTTGACCGGCACCGTGAAGGCCAGCAGCACCCCCGCGACCGTCGCGTGCACCCCCGACGCGTGCACCAGCGCCCAGACCGCGACGGCCAGGAACGGCAGCAGCCACCGGACCCAGCCCGAGCGGCGGACCAGCCAGGCGAACGCGGCGAGGGGCAGGGCGGCGGCCAGCAGGGGCAGCAGGGCCAGGCCGCTGGTGTACACCACCGCGATGATCAGGATCGCGAGCAGGTCGTCGACGACGGCGAGGGTGAGCAGGAACGTGCGCAGCGGGGCCGGGGCCCGGGAGCCGGCCACCGCGAGGACGGCCAGGGCGAACGCGATGTCGGTGGCGGTCGGCACGGCCCACCCGCGCAGGTCACCCCCGACGGTGGACGCGTTGAGCGCCACATACAGCAGCGCCGGGACCGCCATACCGCCGACGGCGGCGGCGACCGGGAGGATCGCCCGGCGGGGGTCGCGCAGGTCACCGGCGACGAGTTCGCGTTTGAGCTCCAGGCCGGCGACGAAGAAGAAGATGGCCAGGAGGCCGTCGGCGGCCCACTCGGCCAGGGTCAGGCCGCCGGCGGGCACGCCGCCGAGGGTGTCGTAGGCCGCGGCCCACGGTGAGTTGGCCCAGGCGAACGCGGCGAGGGCGGCGACGAGCAGCAGCAGCCCGCCGACGGTCTCGGTGCGCAGCAGCTCGGCTAGGCGGCGCGAGGGCGCGGTCATCGGGCACCTCCGGGAGGGGTCGGCGATTCGACGCCGACCAGACTTCCCGGCACACCGGGAAGAACCCTACCCGACGAGCTCGGTCCGCAGCTCGTGCGCGCCGTCCGCGCGGGTCATCTCGTAGTAGATGCGGTGCCGGCCGTCGGGGAGGGTGACGAGGGTCAGGTAGCGCAGGCCGCCGGGGGCGTGCGGGGACGTGACCGGCTCGCCCTCGGAGGCGGTGAGCGCACCGAAGGTGCCGGTGGCGACGCCGGTGCGCTCCTCCCAGTTCTCCTCGGCGGTGGCGCGGCCGTCGTAGGTGGCCACGAGGCCGTGCGGGGTGGGCAGGATGGCGGAGACCCGCACGCCGCGGGCGTCCCAGGCGCCGGGGCGGCCGGCCAGGGCCACGCCCTGCCACTGCCATTCGAGGCCGTCGCGGCTGGTCGCATACCAGGTGGACATGCGGTCGGCGTGCTCGTCGGACTCGAGCGGGTGGCAGGACGCCCACAGGTGCCAGTGCCCGCCGTCGAAGTGCACGACCGGGTCCTTGACCCCGATCGTGTGGTCGCCGGGCAGGACGGTCTTCGCGGGGGCGTCGGTGAACTCGTCGGGGCGGTCGGCCTCGAGGACGTCGACCCGCCAGTGCTTGGTGCCGGGGGTGGCGACGCTCACGTACAGCCGCCAGCGGCCCTCCGGGGTCCGGACCAGCGCCGGGCGCTCCAGGGAGGCGCCGCCGAAGCGGTCCTTGTGCACCTCGGCGATCGGGGTGAAGCTGACGCCGTCGGTGGAGCGGGCGACGACGTTGGCGTAGCCGCGGCCCTCGCCGATGGGGCGGCGCAGGCGGTAGGCGAGGTAGATGTCGTCGCCGTGCCGCCACGCGCTCGGGGCGCCCGCCCAGGTGCCGGTACCGCCGTCCGGCGGGGCGACCGCCACGGCGGAGTCGTGCAGGCGGGGCAGCGGCGGCGGCACAGACAAGGCGGTTCCCCTCAAAGCTAGGGCTGATAACGGCTGGCGTGTTCGAGGCTGAGCCAGTCGGCGTAGGACTCTCCGCTCACATCCTCCAGCTTGCGGATCTCATCGGCGAAACGAGGCAGCAGGGCCGCCCGTTGCGCGGGTGTGACGAACGGCCGCGACCCGTGCTTGCGGTGCAGCAGGCTGAGCAGCGGGGTCCGGAACACCTTGCGCGCCGACAGGGGGAAATGGTGCCCGATCCGCCCGCCGGTGCGCAATGCGAGGCGGATCGCCGTGTTCGCGGGCGTGTCGGCGACGAACGGGCGCACGTTGTCGGGTGGCGCCTGGGCGAGCAGGCCGGTGTCGACGCCGAGGAACGCGCACACCCGGTCGAGGGTGCCGGCGGGGTCGTCGCGCAGTTCGCGGTACCGCAGCAGCAGCACGTTTTCGCGCGGGACGTGCTGGAGCAGATGCTCCAGTTGGCTGCCGTACTGCCCGAGGTCCGTGTAATGCCAGAACGCGGCCCAGCCGGCGGCCTTGCGCCGCTCCTCGAGCGCCACCGCCCGCAGGAAGTCGGCCTCGGACTCCAGGCCGGCGCCGAACAGGTGGGCCCAGTTGGAGTGCGCCCGGTCGACCGGGTCCCGCAGGACGAGAATGATCCGCACGTCGGGCAGCAGCTTGGCGATCCGCCCGTGCGAGTCGAGGTCGTGCAGGTAGAACGGCGTGGCTTCACCCCGCAGCGCACCGGCCGGCGCCGCGTCGAACAGGGCCTCGTAGTCGTCGAGGCGCCACACGTGCTCCTGATAGGTCTGCACGTCGCCGGGGCCGCCGTGGCGCGGCGGGGGCCCGTCGGTCAGGAAGAACTTGGGCTCCTTGACCGCCGACAGGTGCAGCTGCGGGTGCGGTGCCAGGGCGGCATGCAGCGCCGAGGTGCCGGCCTTGGGCACCCCGGCGATCAGGAAGTCGGGGAGGGCCATGCGCGTCTGAACTCCCTTTATCCGATCGGGCCGACAGGAATACTTCCCCGCAGTGTAATGCGGTGCATGACCCGCCGCTCGTTGCCGTAGTCACGGTTGGCGTAGTGCGCGGTGCTGCGGTTGTCCCACATCGCCACGTCACCGGCCCGCCACCGGTGCCGGACAATGTGTTCGGGCTTGGTGAGGTGGGCGTAGAGCAGGTCGAGCAGGCCGCGGCTCTCCGCGTCGGAGACGCCCACGATGTGAGAGGTGAAGCCGGGGTTGACGAACAGGCCGCGCCGCCCGGTCTCCGGATGGACCCGCACGACCGGGTGCTCGACCGGGTCGAGCCGGGTCACCACCTCGCCGTCCCATACGTTTCCGCGCCCGCCGCGGCGCTGGGCCAGGTAGTAGCCGAACTCCCGGTTGCCGTCGTGGACCGCGGTCAGCTCGTCGGCCAGGCGCCGCACCGGCGCGGACAGCGACTCGTAGGCCAGCTGGCTGTCGGCCCAGCTGGTGTCCCCGCCGGCGGCCGGCAGCGTCACCGCGCGCAGGATCGAGCCGAGCGGGGGCCGGCGCACGAACGTCACGTCGGTGTGCCACACGTCGGCGTAGCCGCCGTCGCCGCTGTCGAGCGCGTACACCTCCGGATGGTCCTCGTCGACACCGCCGACCACCGGGTGGGAGGCGGTCAGCTCGCCGAGGCGCCGGCCGAGCCGCACGTGGCCGTCGTCGTCGAGCGGCTGGTCGTGGAAGAGCAGCACCTTGTGCTCGGCGAGCGCGGCCCGGACGGCGGCGATGGTCTCGTCGTCGGCCCGGTCGAGGTCGATGTCGTGGACCTCGGCGCCGAACCGGGGCCCGAGTGCTTCGAGTTTCATACGGTGCTCCTGACCTCGGCCCGGTAGGCGGTGAACTCGGGGGCCCGGCGCAGCTCCTCCGCGCCGACGCCGGCCCGCGGCAGGTCGATCGGCACGTCCAGGGCGATGCGGCCGGGCCGCTCGGTGAGCACGACGACCCGGCTGCCCAGGAACACCGCCTCGTCGACGCTGTGCGTGACGAAGACGCACGTGCGCCCGCTGGCGGCGGAGACCTGACGCAGGTCCTCCTGGAGTCGTTCGCGGGTCAGCGCGTCGAGCGCGGCGAACGGTTCATCAAGCAACAGCAGCGGATTCGGTACTGCCAACGCCCGCGCCAGCGACACGCGTTGCTGCTGGCCACCCGAGATCTCCCAGGTCCGCCGCCCGGCCACGTCGTCGAGCCCGACCCGGTCCAGCAGCTGCGTGACCCGCCCCGGGCGCTCCTCGCGCGGCACGCCGGCGTAGCGCAGCGCGAGTTCGACGTTGCCGCCGACGGTCTTCCACGGCAGCAGCCGCGGCGCCTGGAACACCAGCCCCGCCCCGCGGCCCGGCACCGGCTCCGCCCCGGCGACCCGGACCCGCCCGGCGCTCGGCCGCTCGAACCCGGCGATGAGCCGCAGCAGCGTGCTCTTCCCGCACCCGGACGCGCCGACGAGGACCAGGAACTCCCCGGGCGGGACGGTGAGCTTCAGCGGTCCGAGCGCGGTCACCGCCCCGTAGCGGTGCTCGACGTCCTCGACCAGGACGGCGGGCTCAGCCGGCGAGGACACCGGGGAGGCCCTTGGTGTAGATGGCCTTGTCGACGGTACCCGCGTCCGGCATTGCATCGATCTTGTTCTGGCCTTTGAGGAACTGGGCCGCGGCGAGCAGGTTCTTCGCCAGGTCACCGACCTTGCCCTCGGTGCCGAGCCACTCCTGGGTGGCCAGGTCGGCCGGCTTGAGGAACACGCCCTGGCTCAGCTGGTGCCTGGCGTCGGCGGCGGTGATGTTGAGCTCCTGGCCGACCGCCTCGGCCGCCGCGTCGGGCTGCTGGGCGATGATGTCGAGGGCCTTCGCCTCGGCCTTGCGCCAGGCGTCGACGGCCTCGGGGTGGGCCTTGGCGAACGCGGTGGAGACGACGCCGAGGTCGAGCGTCGGCTTGCCGGCGGTGGCCAGCTCCCGGCTGGAGATCAGGACCTTGCCGGTCTTCTTGAGCTCGTCGAGGGACGGCAGCCAGGTGTAGGCGGCGTCGATGTCGCCGCGGGCCCAGGCGGCCTGGATGTCCTGGGGCTCGAGGTCGACGACGGTCAGCTCGGACTCCTTGACCCCGGCTCGGTCGAGGGCCGCGAGGAGGCTGTAGTGCGCGGTGGACGCGAACGGCGTGGCGACCTTGTGCCCGCGCAGGTCGGCGACGGAGGCGATGTTCGCGCCGTTGCGGGCGACCAGGGCCTCGTTGTCGCCGGCCACGTCCAGGACGAACGCGACCTGGTACGGGATGTTCAGCGGGGCCGACAGCCCGCGGGCGACGGGGCTGGAGCCGATGGCCGCGATGTCGATGCTGCCGGCGACGAACGCGGTGTTGATGCTGGCCCCGGAGTCGAACTTGGTCCAGGTGATCGTGTAGTCGGGCAGCGCCTGCTCCAGCAGGCGCTGGTGCTTGACGATCAGGTCGCCGCTGGGGAACGCCTGGTAGGCCAGGCGGATGGTCTTCTGCTCCGGGTCCTTGCTGCCGCCGGCCGCGCCGTTGCCGCAGGCCGCCAGGAGCATCGTGGTCGCGAGGAGCGCGGTGAGTCGCTTCAAGGGGTCGTCCTTATTGTCGTCCGCGCCAGGGGATCAGGCGCTGTTCGATGAGGCGGAGCACGGCGTCGATGGCGAGTCCGGAGAGTCCGATGGCGAAGAGGCCGAGGACGACGACGTCGGTCTGGGAGTACCGCTGGGCGTCGCGGACCATGCCGCCGATCCCGGGGACGCCGTTGATGGTCTCGGCCGCCACCACCGACGAGTAGGCGATGCCGACGGCCAGCCGGATACCGGTGAAGATCTCCGGCAGGGCGCTGGGCAGCACGACGTCGCGGATCGCGGCCCACCGGGTGGCGCCGAGCGCGCGGACCGCCTCGACGAGCGGGGTGGGCGCGGACCCGACGGCGGACGCGGTGGCCACGGCGACGGGCGGCAACGCGGCGATCGACAGCAGCCACAGCTTCGGCGTCTCGTCGATGCCGAACCAGATGATGAAGAGGCTGAAGTAGGCCAGGGGCGGCAGGGCCCGCACGAACGTGACGACCGGCTCGGTCACCACCCGCACCCACGTGACCGTGCCCATGACCACGCCGAGCAGCAGTCCGCCGGCGACGCCGACCGCGGAGCCGATGAGGATCCGGCGCAGGCTCACGCCGAGGTGCTCGATCAGCAGGGAGCCGCTGTAGCCGTCGGTCGATGTCTGCACGAGCCGGTGCCAGACCGCGGCCGGGGCCGGGATGAACGCCGGGTTGTCCATGGCGACGGCGGTGAGCTGCCACAGCGCGCCGAGGACGGCCAGGGCGACGAGCCGCAGCCCCCAGGCCCGGCGGGCGGGCCGGGGCGCGGACCGGCGGACGTCGGTCGCGACGGCGGTTTCGGACACGGTGGCTCCCGATCGGCAGAGACGCGGAACCACCCGGCTTCTCGGTGGCCGGGTGGTTCCCCTTATTTCCTGCCGATAAGGTAGACAATCAATGTCGTGCCGGTCAATACCCCACTCAAGTGATAGGCATTGGGGCGCTCGCCGGCCGGATGCTCACGCGTCCGGCCGGGCTCCGGTGGCGGACGGCTGGGCCGGGACGGTGACTGCGGGCGGCGCGGGTTCAGCGGGTTCGGCGCCGGGGCCGCCGTGGTCGTCGACCATGGTCGTCTCGTCGAACGGGAGCCGGCCGGCCAGGACCTCGTCGCAGCGCGCCTTGTCGAAGTCGCCGGTCCACTTGCCGACCAGGACCGTCGCCACCGCGTTGCCGGCGAAGTTGGTCAGGGCCCGGGCCTCGGACATGAACCGGTCGATGCCGACGATCAGGCCGACGCCGTCGACGAGCTCGGGGCGGTGTGCCTGCAGGCCGCCCGCGAGCGTGGACAGGCCCGCGCCGGTGACCCCGGCCGCGCCCTTCGACGCGATGATCATGAAGAGCAGCAGCGAGATCTGCTGGCCGATGCTCAAGGGCTGGCCGAGGGCGTCGGCGATGAACAGCGACGCCATCGTCAGGTAGATGGCGGTGCCGTCGAGGTTGAAGGAGTACCCGGTCGGCACGGTCAGGCCGACGACCGTGCGGGACACGCCGGCGTGCTCCATCTTGGCGATGAGCCGGGGCAGCGCCGACTCCGACGACGACGTGCCCAGGATGAGCAGGAACTCCCGGGCGAGGTACTTCAGCAGCAGCAGGATGTTGATCCCGGCCACCGTGCGCAGCAGTATCCCGAGCACGATGAACACGAAGATGGCGCAGGTCAGGTAGAAGCCGGCCATGATCTGCAGCAGGCTCTCGATCGCGCCCCAGCCGCCGGCGCCGACGACCGCGGCGATGGCGCCGAACGCGCCGATCGGAGCCAGCCACATGATCATGGCGAGGACCCGGAACACCAGCTTCTGGACGTAGCCGATCCCGGTGACGATCTTCTGCCCGGCCGGCCCGATGGAGTGCAGGGCAAACCCGGTCAGCAGCGCGACCAGCAGCGCCTCCAGCACCTCGCCGGAGGTCAGCGACGAGAAGAAGCTGGTCGGGATGATCCCCAGCAGGAAGTCCGTCGTCGAGCCGGAGCCGCTGGCGGCCGACTTCTCCGCGGCCGCCTTGGCCGCGTCGGTCAGGTGCAGGTTGGAGCCGGGCTGCAGGATGTTGCCGACGACCAGGCCGACCGCGAGCGCGACCGTGGACATGACCAGGAAGTATCCGAGGGCCAGGCCGCCGACCTTGCCGACCCGGGCCACCTGGCGCACGGAGCCGATGCCGAGCACGATCGTGCAGAAGATGATCGGGCTGATCATCATCTTGATCAGATTGACGAAGCCGGTCCCCAGCGGTTTCATCTCCAGGGCCGTCTTCGGCCAGAGCAGGCCGAACGCGGCGCCCAGGATGACCGCGACGATCACGGCCAGATACAGCAGATGCGTACGGTCGCGCCGCCGGACGGGAGCGGTCGCGTTCTCCGGGGGTGTCATACCGCCAGCGTTCTCGCTTGAGTGACCCCGGTCACTGTTGCGTACATTGCGTACATGTCCCCACGGCGTTGGAGCCTGGCCCAGCAGCTGCTCGGCCTCCAGCTGACGGTCATCACCGTCCTCGTCAGCGGTACCCTCGTCGGCGCCTACATCCAGGCCGACCGGGCCAGCCTCGACGCGGCCCGGCAGAAGGTCCTCGGCATCGCCTGGAGCGTCGCCGACTCCCCGTCGGTGCGCGACGGGCTCGCGGCCCCCGACCCGACCGCCGTCCTGCAGCCGCTCGCCGACCGGCTCAACCGTGACGCCGAGACCGACTTCGTCGTGATCATGACCACGGGCGGCATCCGGTACACCCACCCGGATCTTCGCCAGATCGGCGGCCACTTCCTGGGCAACATCGACGCCGCGGTCAACGGCCGCCCGCTGACCGAGACCTACACCGGCACCCTCGGCGCGTCGATGCGGGCCGTCGTGCCGGTCCGCGACGGCGCGCGGGTCGTCGGCCTGGTCTCGGTCGGCATCCGGCTCACCTCGGTCGCCCAGCAGGTCCGCTCGCGGATCCCGTCGCTGCTCGTCACCGCCGTCCTCGCCCTGCTCCTGGCCGGGGTCGGCTCGTGGCTGGTGAGCCGCTGGGTGCGCCGCCAGACCCACGACCTGGGCCCGGCCGAGCTGGCCCGGATGTACGAGTTCTACGACGCCGTCCTGCACGCCGTCCGCGAGGGCCTGCTCCTGCTCGACCGGCACGGCCGGCTGCTGCTCGCCAACGACGAGGCCCGCCGCCTGCTCGGCATCGACGAGTCCGCCGTCGGCGAACCGATCGGCTCCGAAGGCCTGCTCGGCGCGCTCGCCGCCGGGACCGCCCGCACCGACGAGATCCACCTGGACGGCGACCGGGTTCTCGTGGTCAACCAGGCCCCGGCCGGCGCCGGGATGGTCGTGACCCTGCGCGACCACACCGACCTGCAGGCCCTCACCGGCGAGCTGGACTCCGTGCGCGGCTTCACCGAGTCGCTGCGGGCCCAGGCCCACGAGGCCGCGAACCGCCTGCACACCGTCCTGTCGCTGATCGAGCTCGGCCGGACCGCGGAGGCGATCGAGTTCGCCGGGGCCGAGCTGGCCGTCGCCCAGCGGCTCACCGACCGGGTCGTCGGCGCCGTCCGCGAGCCGGTCCTGGCCGCGCTGCTGCTGGGCAAGGCCGCCCAGGCCGCCGAGCGCGGGGTCGAGCTGGAGGTGGCCCCGGACGCGGAGGTCCCCGAGGCCGCCCTCCCGCCCGGCGACCTCGTCACGATCGTCGGCAACCTCCTCGACAACGCCATCGACGCCGCCGTGGCCGCCCCGCCCCCGCGCCGCGTCGCGTTCTCGGCGATGCTGCGGCCCGGCTCGCTGACCCTGCGCGTGGCCGACAGCGGCCCGGGCCTCGACCCGCCCGACGTCGCGCCCGCCTTCACCCGGGGCTGGTCGACCAAAGCAGCCCCCTCCGCGGGCCTGGGTCTGGCCCTCGTCGGGCAGGCGGTGCGCCGGCACGGCGGCGACATCGCGGTCGACGGGTCCGCGTTCACCATCCGGGTGCCGGTGGGAGTACCGGCATGATCCGGGTACTGGTGGTCGAGGACGAGCCGATCGCGGCCGACGCGCACGCCATGTACGTCGAACGGGTCCCGGGCTTCGCCGTGGCCGCGAAGACGGGCACCGGCGCCGAGGCGCTGCGCATTCTGGTGAAAGAGCGGGTCGATTTGGTACTGCTGGATCTCAACCTTCCCGACATGCACGGCATGGACCTGGTCCGGGCCATGCGCGCGGCCGGCCACCCGGCCGACGTGATGGCGGTGACCTCGGCCCGTGACCTCGACGTCGTGCGGGCCGCCGTGTCGCAGGGGATCGTGCACTACCTCCTGAAGCCCTTCGCGTTCCCGGCGCTGCGCGACAAGCTCGAGCGCTACCGGCAGTACCGCTCCCAGCTGGACCGGGCCGAGTCCGTCGCCGACCAGGGCGAGGTCGACGTGCTCCTGGCCACGCTGCGCGGGCAGTCCCCGACGCACCTGCCGAAGGGGATGAGCCCCGAGTCGATGTCGGCCGTCGCCGACCTGATCCGGGGCGCCGCCGGCGGCCTGTCCGCGGCCGAGGTGGCGCAGTCGCTGCGGGCGTCCCGGGTCACGGCCCGCCGCTACCTCGAATACCTGGCCGAGCGGGGCGCGGCCGCCCGGCACCTGCGCTACGGCAGTGCGGGCCGCCCGGAGGTGGAGTACCGATGGATTCCGTAGCCTCCGCCCTGTCGCGGCGGCGCTCGGCGTTGCTGGCCGAGGTGGCGGCCCTCGAGGCCGACCTGCGGTCGGTCTTCGAGGCGTCCCGCGAGTCCAACGCCGACGACGAGCACGACCCGGAGGGCAGCACCATCGCCTACGAGCGGGCCCAGTTGACCGCGGTCCTCACCTCGGCCCGGCTTCGTCTCGCCGAGGTGGACGACGCCCTGTCCCGGCTGTCCGCGGGCACCTACGGCGTGTGCGCGGTCTGCGGGCAGCCCATCCCGGCCGAGCGCCTGCTCGCCCGCCCGTCCGCGCGCACCTGCGTCGCCTGCGCCTGACCTGGAAACGGCCGGGCACCCCTCCACAGGCGTCCGGCCGTCGCCTGTGACGGTAGGGCGACCGCGACCCGGTCGAATCCCGGAAACGTGCCACCCGCGACCCCTTTCGATGGGCACCGGCCGGGCCATGATTCATTCCGGCCGCGGCGGGTATGCAACACGTGTTCGAGAGGAGACGAGCATGACGAACCCCAACCCTGAGAAGGACCCGGCCGACTGGGTAACCGGCGACGAGCCGATGACCGGGCCGCAGGAGTCATACCTGGGCACGCTGGCCCGGGAGGCCGGCGAGGAGGTCCCCGCGGACCTCACGAAGGCCGAGGCGTCCCAGCTGATCGAGGACCTGCAGGAGGAGACCGGCCGCGGCTGACGTCGCCTCGTGCGTCCCGCGGCCGGCCGGTCCGTTGATCGCCACCGCCCGCGGGACCGGGTCGTCCTCGCCGAGTCGTAGGGCGAGGGCGGCCCGACGCGGCGGCTGACGAGCCATAGCGGGAGATTTACGGTTCCTTATTTTTTCCGCTTGCGTTTGACATGCCACGAAAGCGCATCTTCGATGGTGAATGTCCGGATACGGGGGCGGTCCGCCAGCCGTCCCCGCCGGAGGTGCGTCTGGGAGGGCGGGTCGGATGGTATCGGGTGTCGTGAAGCGGCGGCTGCGGATCGTGGGTGGCGCGGCGGTGCTGGGGGTCGTCGTCACGCTGGTCGGGGTGGCGGTGCTGGTGCCCGCCGAGGCCGCGGCCGGGGCGACCGTCGTCAGCGTCGCGTCCGGGCGGTGCCTCGACGTCATCGGGCAGAACCAGGCCGACAAGACCGGCGTCAACATCTACGACTGCAACGGGCAGGCCAACCAGGGCTGGACCTACACCGCGGCGCAGGAGCTGCGGGTGTACGACTCCGCCAAGTGCCTCGACGTCGCCGGGCAGGACACCACCTCGCCCGCCACCGCGCAGATCTACACCTGCAACGGGCAGGCCAACCAGAAGTGGCGGCTCGCGGCCAACGGCTCCATCGTCGGCGTGCAGTCCGGGCTGTGCCTCGACGTCAACGGGGCCGGGACCGCCAACAGCACCCTCGTCAACCTGTGGACCTGCAACGGGCAGACCAACCAGCAGTGGACGACGTCGCTGGCCAACCCGGACACGCAGGCACCGACCGTGCCGGGCAACCCGCGGGTCAGTGACCTCGTCTGCGACGCGGTGACGTTCGCCTGGAACGCGTCCAGCGACAACGTCGGGGTGGCCTTCTACGACGTGTACCACGACGGGCAGCTCATGAAGTCCGTCCCCGGCGGCACGCTCTCGACCGGCCTCACCGTCGTCGGCGGGGTCACCTGGGGGCTGTACGTCAACGCCCGGGACGCCGCCGGGAACGTCTCGCAGGCCAGCACCACCGTGCCGATCACGCCGCCGCAGTGCCAGCCCGACACCCAGGCCCCGACCGCGCCCGGGAACCTCACCGCGCAGGTGTCCGGGACCTCGGTCACGCTCAACTGGGCGGCGGCCACGGACAACGTCGGCGTGCGGGCCTACGACATCTTCCGCGACGACGCCAAGGTCGGCACCGTCACGGGCACGGCCACGACCGCGCCGGCGACCAGCTTCATCGACAGTGCGCTGATTGGCAGTACCACCTATAAGTATTTTGTCGTTGCCAGGGATGCGCAGGCCAACGTCTCGGCGCACAGCAACACCGCGACCGTGACGACCGGGGCCTCGTGCGGGAGCCCGGTGTGCGCGGTGACGCAGGTCGGCACCGACACCGACATCCCGTGGGGCCTGGTGACGCTGCCGGACGGCAACCTGCTCTACACGCGGCGCGACGCGCACAACATCGTCCGGCTCAACCCGGCGACCGGCGCGAAGACCGCGGTCGGGGCGGTGCCGAACGTGCAGAGCACCGACGGCGAGGGCGGCCTGCTCGGCCTGGCTGTCTCGAGCTCGTTCGCGAGCGACCACTGGCTGTACATCATGCACACGTCGCCGACGGACAACCGGATCGTGCGGATCAAGCTCAACGGCGACGCGCTGGACGTGAGCAGCGAGCAGGTCCTGGTCAGCGGCATCCTGCGCAACAAGTTCCACGACGGCGGCCGGCTGCGCTTCGGCCCCGACGGCAAGCTCTACGCGTCCACCGGCGACGCGCAGAACGGTGACAACGCGCAGAACACCAACAGTCTCAACGGCAAGATCCTTCGGATGAACGCGGATGGTTCGGTACCGTCGGACAACCCGTTCGGCAACTATGTGTGGAGCTACGGCCACCGCAACCCGCAGGGCCTGGCGTTCGACTCGCAGGGCCGGCTGTGGGAGCAGGAGTTCGGCAACTCGATCATGGACGAGACGAACTTGATCACGAAGGGCGGCAACTACGGCTGGCCCGCGTGCGAGGGCACCTCGGGCACGTGCGGGACGGCCGGCTACATCGCCCCGAAGCGCACCTACCCGACCGCCGAAGGCTCCTGCTCGGGCCTGACCGTCGTCCGCGACGTGGTGTACATCGCCTGCGAGCGCGGCACCCGCCTGTACCGGGCCCCGATCAGCGGCACCGCCCTCCCGGCCGCCACGGTGTACTTCAACGGCACCTACGGCCGCCTGCGCACCGTCGAGCCGGCCCCGGACGGCGGCCTGTGGCTGACCACGTCCAACCTGGGCGACAAGGACAGCACCCCCGACAACAGCGACGAGAAGCTCCTGCACGTGACGCTCGGCTGACCCGCCCGGGCGATGCCCGGGCGGAGCCACCAAGCTACGCCGAGACGTTCCTGAACGTCCGCGAGTACGGGCGGCACAGCGCAGGCGGCCACTTCGCGGCCTGGGAACAACCAACGGCATACGCCGCCGACGTACGCCGCGCGGTGAACGTCGCCGGCTGAGGCGAGCAGGCTCCGGAGCGCGTCCAGGCCGGAGAACCCGCAGCGACCACCTGTGGGTGCCCCGGCAGCACGGCGGACGCGATCCCCACCACGGCGGCGAGCTCATCCTCGGTACCCCCCGGCCAGCGAGCATGAACCTGACACCACGACCACCACCGACACCCAGCTTTATGGCACCGAGCCCGCCCGCCGCTGGAACCGGCCGCATCCGAGGCCGACCCATCGCACCCTGCCCGCAACCCGCCGGCGCCCGCCGATCACCGAAGGTACCGCGATCCAGTTGACCGTCGACCGGCTACTGTCCGGCTCCGCAGCGAACCCCGGTCCGGCTGTGGTGGTCGCAACCGGAGGCCATTGCGGCAGCCGCGCCGCTTCAGCCAAGGCGCAAGCGCGTCGAGCTCATCTCATCCGCCAGCGTGCCCGCGAGGTGCGTCTCGCGAAGCGCGTGGCG
>NZ_JBITDU010000002.1:420612-492170 GCF_044454505.1 Dactylosporangium sp. NPDC051541 | reverse complement strand
GGGTGCCAATCGCCCAGTGCACCCACGATGTGCGCCACGTTCTGCTGTTCGGCGGGCGCATTTCGCGAGCGGCTGAGGTGGGTTGCGTAGCGCGGACGCCAGCGTGCCCGCGAGGTGCGTCTCGCGAAGCGCGTCGCGGTGCCAATCGCTCAGTGCACCCACGATGTGCGCCACGTTCTGCTGTTCGGCGGGCGCATTCCGCGAGCGGCTGAGGTGGGTTGCGTAGCGCGGACGCCAGCGTGCCCGCGAGGTGCGTCTCGCGAAGCGCGTCGCGGTGCCAATCGCCCAGTGCACCCACGATGTGCGCCACGTTCTGCTGTTCGGCGGGCGCATTTCGCGAGCGGCTGAGGTGGGTTGCGTAGCGCGGATCCACGGTGCGCCACGTTCTGCTGCTCGGCTGGCGCCTGCGAGCCGGCCGCTGGGGTGGCCGCTTTGCTCGAGGCCCACGCCGCGGGTGCGGTGTGTTCAGGTTGTCCGGCGGCGGACCCACCAGAAGCCGAACGTGGCCAGCAGGGCGGTCAGCGCCAGGTACGCCGACACCTCGATCCACTGGAACGGCCAATAGCGGCTCGCGGGCTGGTACGAGTACACGAAATGGAGGTTCTTCGATTCCATGCAGGCGAAGTCGCCGTCCATGCTCCCCGTCTGGCACGCTTTGTTCTTCGCGGCGGTGAGGGGTGTGCCGTCGGCCATGAAGACCTGGTTGTCGGGGGCCATCGACCAGGCGCCGGGTTGCGTGTAGCCGAGGATGCGGGCCGACGTGTCGTTCATGCCGAAGCCCTGCGCCCGCGCCATGACGTCGGCCGTCACCTTGACCTCCGTGGTGACCGGCGGCATCAGGTGCGCGCGCAGGGCGAGCGGAACGACGATCTGCAGCGCGGTGTACAGCGCGACGACGATCGCCATGCTCGCCACCGTGCGCCGCACCACCAGTCCTACGACCACGCCGAACACGAACGCGAACGCGGCGTAGCCCAGCGGCGCCACACCGCGGGCGCCGAAGTTGGACGCGTTGAAGCGGCCGCCGATGTACTCGTCGTATCGGCTCGCACTCCAGGTGAGGAGCAGGCTGTAAAGTCCGGCGACGGCCACTGCGGCCGAGCCGAGCACGACGAGCTTCACGGCCAGCCAGCGGCCGCGGGTGACGCTTTGGTTCCACACGAGCCGGTCCGTTTTGTGCTCGAGCTCGCGGGCGACGAGCGGCGCACCCCAGAACGCGCCGATCAGCCCGGGCAGCGCGATGAGCAGCAGGCTGACGATCCCGACCGGGGCCTCGTACTCGTTGCCGAACAGCCGCCGCGTGACGCTGCAGTCGGAGGGCACGCAGTTGAGCACGTCGGTGAGATAGTCGGCCCGGATCCGCGTGCCGAGATACAGCAGATAGGCGGCGAGGGCGGCCAGCGCGATGCCGGCCACGAGCGCCTGGGTGCGGAACTGCCGCCAGGTGAGCCAGATCATCGCTTCGCCTCCGCGGCCATCATGTAAGCCATGCCGATGTCTTCGAGGTCGGTGTGCTCGGCCCCGCGGATCGGGTCCGCGGACCGCACGATCGTGGATCCACCGTTGGCCCCGCGGTCGGTGAAGACCACCTCCGCGCCCGACGGGAGAGCCCCGGTTCCGGTCCGATCGGCCGGAATACGATGGTGTACTGCCAGGAGGTCCGCGACATCGCCCGCGATCTGCACCCGGCCGCCGCCCAGCACGATCAGATGGTCACAGACCTGGGTCAGGTCCCCGAGTAGGTGCGAGGACAGCACGACGGTCACGCCGAGCTCGCCGACGAAGTCGAGCAGGTCATAGAGGAACGTGCGCCGGGCGATCGGGTCGAGGGACGCGACGGGCTCGTCGAGGATGAGCAGCTCGCCGCGTTTCGCCGCGGCGACGGTCAGGGCCAGCTGGGCCCGCTGCCCGCCGGAGAGCCGGCCGGCCTTCTGGCCCGGGTCGAGGCCGAGCCGCTCGACGCGCCGCCGGGCGAGACCGTCGTCCCAGCCGGGGTTGAGCCGCGCCCCGAGGCGCAGGTGGTCGGCGACGGACAAAGCGGAGTACACCGGAGCGTCCTGCGCCACGAACCCGACCCGCGCCAGCTGGGCCGCGTTCGCCGCCGGGGCACTGCCCAGCACGGTGATGCGCCCCTCGGACGGCGTGATCAGCCCGCACGTCAGGGCGAGCAGCGTCGACTTGCCGGCGCCGTTGGGCCCGACGAGGCCGACGATCCGGCCCGCGGGTATCGCGATGGAGCAGTCGAGGAGGGCCGGTCGGCGACCGTACCGTTTCGTCAGGTTCTGGGTTTGGATGACGGCTGTCATGGGGCTTGTTTCTACTCCGGGGCCGGTGTCATCCAGGTGTCAAAAGTTGTGACCGCGTTGACACCGGGCGGCCGTTAGGGTCGGCGGCGTGAGGGTGCTTGTGGTGGAGGATCAGCGTCAGCTCGCCGACTCGGTCGCCCGGGTGCTGCGCCGGGAGGGCATGGCCGTCGACGTGGCCTACGACGGCGCGGCCGCCTTGGAGCGGACGGATGTGGTGGAGTACGACGTGGTGGTGCTCGACCGGGATCTGCCCGGAGTCCACGGCGACGATGTGTGCCGTGCGCTCGTCGCCCGCGAGGCGCCCAGCCGGGTGCTGATGCTGACCGCCTCCGGGACCGTCGCGCAGCGGGTCGAGGGCCTCGGCCTCGGCGCCGACGACTACCTGCCGAAGCCGTTCGCCTACGCCGAACTGGTCGCCCGCATCCGCGCCGTGGCCCGCCGCAACCGCCCGGCCACCCCGCCCGTCCTCACCCACGGCGACCTGCGGCTCGACCCCGCCCAACGCGTCGCCGTGCGGGCCGGTGCGCGCCTGCCGCTGACTCCGAAGGAGTTCGCCGTCCTCGAGCACCTGCTCGCCGGCCAGGGCCGGGTCGTGTCCGCGGAGGAGCTGCTCGACCGCGTCTGGGACGAGGCCACCGACCCGTTCACGACGACCGTGAAGGCCACCATCAACCGCCTGCGCACAAAGCTCGGCGACCCGCCGCTCATCGAGACCGTCGCCCGCGCCGGATACCGGATCTAGGGGTCGGGTGCGCCGATGAGACGAGAGCGAGGCAGCCCCCGCACGCCGACCGCGACCACAGCGGCGACCGCGACTATGGCCGCGGCTGGGACCGCGACCACAGCGGCGACCGCGACCACGTCCACGGCTGTGACCACGTCCACGGCTGCGACCACGTCCACGGCTGCGACCACGTCCACGGCGACCGCCACCGGGACCGCGATGGGGACCACGTCCACGGCTGCGACCACGTCCACGGCGACCGCGACCGGGACCGCGATGGGGACCGCAGCTGCGACCGCGTGGGTGGGTAGACCGGCGCGGCGGTCTGGGGTTGCCGCGGTCATGGTGCCGTTGGGGAGCGGGTTGTAGGCATGGTTCCGTCCAATCGGCTCCGGCGGCGGCTGACGGTGTTCTACAGCCTGGCCACGTTCATCTCCGGCATCGTATTGCTGGGGATCACGACCGTGCTGGCGGCTGGTCTGCCGCCCGCGGACGCGCCGGCCAGGCCGGAGGCGGTGCGGGCCGACCGCCCCGGGCCGCAGGGGCGGCCGGTGATCTACGCCGCGTATCCCGGGGCCGAGAACCTCAAGAAGCAGCTGCTGCTCGGGCCGGGGCTGGCACTGGTGCTCATGGTGCCGATCTCGCTCGGGGTCGGGTGGCTCATCGCCGGGCGAATCCTGCGGCCCGTGCGCACGATGACCGACAACCTGCAGCGTATCTCCGGCCGCAACGTCCACGAGCGGCTCGCTGTGCGCGGGCCGCGGACCGAGTTCAAGGACCTCGCCGACACCATCGACGGGCTGCTCGGGCGGCTCGAGACGGCCCTCGAGGGGCACAAGCGGTTCGTCGCCAACGCCGCCCACGAGCTGCGCACGCCGCTGACCGTCGAGCATGCGCTGCTGGAGGAGCCGCTGATCGACCCGGGCGCGACGGTCGAGTCGTACCGGGCCAACTTCGAGCGGCTCCTGGCCGTCAACCGGCACCGGGGCGCGCTGCTCGAGGCGCTGCTGACCCTGGCCGGCAGCGAGTCGGCCCGGGAGGGCGGCACGCCGGTCGAGCTCGACGCCGTGGTCCGCGCGGGCCTCGCCGACCGGGCCGGTGAGCTGCGGCGACGTGACCTGCGCCTGGACAGTCTGCTGCGGCCGGCGCTGCTCGTCGGCGACCCGACGCTCGTGGCCCGGCTGGTGGCCAACCTGTGCGACAACGCCATCCACTACAACGAGCCCGGCGGCCGTGTCGACGTCGTCGTGCGGACCCTCGACGGTCACGCCCGGCTGATCGTCGCCAACACCGGGCCGCCCGTGCCACCCGATGAGGTGGATCGGCTGTTCGAACCATTTCAACGCCTGCGACGCGTCGCCGATGACGGTCATCACGGGCTAGGCTTGTCCATCGTGCGAGCCATCGCGACCGCCCACGGTGCGGCGATCACCGCCCAGGCCCGAGACGGCGGCGGCCTGACCGTCGAGGTCCTGTTCCCGGCGGCCTCGGTTGACTGACCGGCGGCCGCGTGGCGTCCTCGACACGCTCGGCGACTCCCTGACCTGGCGCCTGCCGTCCGCGGCCTGGATCCTGCTCGACGGGCAGATGAGACAGATCGACCGCGCCCTGCGCCACAGCGACCCGGCCGCCCTGCAGGACGCTCACGCCCGCCTCGAACTGCTCCGCCCGGGTGCGACCCCCTCGATCGGCGGCCACGGGACTTCCCGCTGCCCGCCCGCCCTCGCCGAGAAGATCGAAACCCTGATCCGCGTCGTGCGCGCCGACATCTCCTGACCCGCCCACGGCCAACTGCCGAAGCCGGTGATGGCGCGCTGTCCGCCGTGGCGCCATTCCGGCAGTCCCGCGCCGAGTCCGACCTCAGCGCCGATGCCCTTGCCGCGCATTTCGAGTGCTGCCCGCGGTCAACTGCATGCGGAGGGCGGAGCGTGGGAAGTTCCGCGTTGAGGGGACCTCGGCGCCGACGCCCTTGCCGCGCATATTGAGTGCCGCCGGCGCGCCTGAGGTGCCGTGTGCTCCCGCTGCGGTGCATGGGTCCGGATCGACCGGAGCTGGCCGCACCACTTCGGCGAGCGTGGCGTCTGGACATGGTGCTGGCAAGCGTGGCGGCTGGGCATGGTGCTGGCAAGCGCGGCGGCGCGGGGAGGGGCGAAGCGAGGCGTTGCGGTGGCGAGTGGTGCGGGGGCGGTGGGGAGTCGTGCGGGGCGGTCGCATCGTGTAGTCGGGCCGTACTATGGATCACCATCGCCATCTCCTCTTCGCACTGTCCGGAGGTCGCACATGGCTGGTCGCTGGAGCCCCGTCGTCGCGCCTTGGCATCTTGATGAATACATTCCGGCGTTTCCGGTGCCGGTTGGTGCGGGGGAGGCGATTCGGCCGGAGCTTCCTGCGGGGTCCGTTCCGGGGCGGATGAGTGTGCTGCATCGGGCGATAGCCGACGCGGTGGCTCAGGTTGCTCGGCCTCTGGTGCTCTCCGGTGACTGTCCCATCGCGCGGGCCGTGGTTGGTGGGGTGCAGCGGCGGCATCGGGATCTGGCCGTGGTGTGGCTGGACGCTCACGGGGACTTCAACACCCCGGCTATCTCGATCAGTGGGTACCTCGGTGGCATGGCCATATCGATGTTGACCGGCCGTACGCCCGGGCTGTTCGGCGACGGCGAAGCTGGAAACGGCGCTGCGAGCGCGGCCGGAAGTGGCGCTGCGAGCGCGGCTGGAAGTGGCGCTGCGAATGCGGCTGGAAGTGGCGCTGCGAGCGTGGCTGGAAGTGGCGCTGCGAGCGCGGCCGGAAGTGGCGCTTCGAACGGAGTGGGAAGCAAAGCCGTCGGTGACGGGGTGTCGCCGCTGCCTGAGGCCAATGTTGTGCTCGCCGACGCCAGGGACCTCGATCCGGCCGAGCGGGATGCCCTCGCGGCCAGTCAGGTGCGCCTTGTGGCCGCTGAACCGGGCGCGATCACGGCGGCGTTGCGCGATCTTGCTGGGCTACCGGTGTACCTGCACCTTGACGTGGACGTCCTCGATAGTGCGGACGTGCCCGGCCTGCGGTTCCCTACCGAGGCTGGGCCTTCGATCGCGCAGATTGAGCAGTGTCTGGCCGCGGTGTGCGCGACCGCCGATGTGGTCGCCGCCGGACTGGCCTGCACCTGGCAGCCCGACCGAGTCGGCGATGCGGCCACCCGCGACGCGATCACCCGGCTCGCGCGAGCGCTCGGCGCTGACCTCGCCTGGCGCTGATCTGGCCGCGCGCTGACCTCGTCTGGCGCTGATCTGGCGCGGCGTCGACCTGGATCGGCGTTGACCTGGCCGGGCGTTGACCCGGCCGGGCGTTGACCTGGCCAGCGTTGACCCGGCCGGGCGCTGACGTGGCCGGGCTTTGACCGGAGCGGGGCGGGTGGGCCGCGGCGCCGGGTGACCGCGGACGTGTGGCTTGCCGGTCGATGTCCAGGGCGACGGGGCTGACGTGCGGGTCACGCCGGGGCGTTTAGCGTCGCGGCCAGGTCGGTGTGGTTGAGGTACACCATGATCTGGAAAGTCTGTCCCTCGCGCCGCAGCAGGAACGTCGCCGTGGTGTCGAACGTGCCGCCGGAGGTGCGTGGGGCGGACCAGTCGGCGCCGACCAGGATGTGGCGGTCGTCCAGGCGGAGCTGGCGGGTGCCGGTGCGGCGCAGGGTGCCGACGCCGGCGCGGTCGAACATCGCGCGGCGGGCCGGCATGGCGGCGCCCAGCTGGGCCGGGGTGACGGCGACGGCGCGGGCCGGGTCCAGGGCGAGGAAAGGATCGGCGAACAACCGCAGAGCGCCGCGATCGTACTCGTCCATGAACGCGGCCACCTCAGGGTCGAGCGGGGTCCAGGTCATAGCTGTGCGGTCACCTTCTCGAGCAGGGGGATGACGTCGGCCAGCTGCCGGCGCTGGTCGTCGGTGAGCGTCGCGAGGGCGGCGTGGATGCGGGTGATGCTGGCCGCCTCCCGGGTCTGCAGGGCGGTGCGGCCGGACGGGCTGATCGTCACGACCGAGCGGCGGCCGTCGGCGGGGTCGGCGGCGCGGATGACGAACGCGTGCTCCTCGAGGCGGCGCAGGACCGGGGCGATCGCGGCCGAGGTCACGTTCTCCTGCCCGGCGAGCGCGCCGGGGCTGGACGGGCCGGTCCGCTCGAGCCGCTGGAGCACGGCGAGCTCGAGGAAGCTCAGGTTGTCGTCCCCGTCGGCATACAGCTGCCGCAGCCGGCGCGCGAACCGGCCCACCGCGAGCCGCAGATCCTGTGCGAGCGTCACGACCGCTAAGCTAGCTTAGCTAATCCAGCTTATCAATACAGCAGGCAGAACTCGTTGCCCTCCGGATCGCGCAGCACCACGAAACCCTCGTCCCCGCGCTGCCCGACGTCGGCCCGGGTCGCTCCGAGCCCGAGCAGCCGCTCGACCTCGTCCTCGACGGGGCCGTCGGCCCGCAGGTCGGGGTGGTCCCGGTTCTTGCCCGCCTTGACCGCGGACGTCGGCTGCAGCCAGACACTCAGCCCGTCCTCGGACCCGTCCCCGTCCCGCGGCCGCAGGTGCGCGTCCCCGTCGTCACCAGGCTCGATGTCATACCCGAGGGCCTGCGACCAGAACCGGGCCATCAACGAAACGTCGTGCACATCGAGCGTCCACTGTGCGAACCGGCTCACCATTGCCGCCCCTTGCCCGTCCCGGCCGGGGGTGAAACACATGACGTCCGTCCGCCGACAACCTCGGCGATCCGCGCCCGTCCGCACGGCGGGACTTCGGCCACATCGGAGGCATGAGGGGCGACTGCTGGAGCCGGGCACCCGCGCCGAGCGCCGCCGCGGCTGGTTGGGCGGCGAAGGTCACGGCCAGGTGTGCGCTGTTCTGGCGAACGTCTCGGGATCGCTGTGCACGGGGACCACACAGAGCCGGCGACTCCGCGCCGAGATGCATGCCGGTGGGGCCGCGCGGGCGAGTGTGACGACCGGGCCCCGGCGGGGCGGCGCCGGGGCCCGGAGCATGAGCACCGCGGTGGGGTTACAGCTTGGACAGCTTCGCCAGGTCCAGTGCGGCGATGAACGCCTCCACGTCGGCGCCCTTGAACTTGTCGTCGAAGCCGACCCACACGTTGACCAGCAGGGTCGCGTGGCCGGCGGTGACGACTCGGGCCGGGTAGTCCGGGTCGTCGTCGAGGGTGGCCACGTTGAAGCCCTTCACCTTGGACTTCGGCGTCAGGAAGCACCACTTGTAGTCGGACTTCTTCGCCTGCACGGCCGGGAGGCGGCAGTCGGCGAACTGGACCGAGACGTAGCCCTGGCTGCCGACCATGTAGTTGACGAACTCGCGGCCTTCGCTGGGTGGCAACGCCTCGGTCCACTTGCCGCCGGCGGGGGCGCCCTTCGGTGCGGGCATGGCGGCGGCGAACTTGACCAGGCTGTCCATCGAGATGATGTCGGCCGGGGTGGATGGGAGGTCGGCCGGGGTCGGCGACGGGGACGGTGACGTGGAGGCCGCCGCGCTCGTTGTCACGGGATCATCCTGGCCGGAGCAGCCGGCGAGGACCGTGAGCGCGATGAGCGCGGCGGCCACAGGGCGGTACCGCTGAAGGTTGGGCATGTCGTTTCTCCTGCTGCAAGTCTTGATCAGCTTTCAGCAAAGAGATGTGACATCGCGTTCCATCGGCGGGTCAGGCGGAAGGGGCCAGGTAACGGTAGGCGTCGGTGGTGAAGAACGGGGGGAGGTACTCGTCCAGCGCGGCCCGTTCGAAGATGTCGGCGACCTCGACCGGGTGCCGCAGCTCCAGCGACGACAGTGCGGCGTCGAGCTCGGCCCGGACCGTCTCCGCGGTCACCGTGCCGCCGCCGGCGAGCGGGGTGTGGTGGTGCAGCCACTGCCACACCTGGCAGCGGGCGATCTCGGCGGTGGCGGCGTCCTCCATCAGGTTCGACAGTGCCGCCGCGCCCGTGCCGCTGAGCCACGCGTCGAAGTACAGCAGCGAGACCCTGATGTTGGCGCGCAGCCCCTCGGCCGTCACCTGGCCCGGGGTCTTGTCGACGGCGAGCAGGTCGGTCGCGGTGACCTCGACGTCCTCGCGCAGGCGGCCGAGCTGGTGGGGGCGGTTGCCGAGGACCGGGTCGAAGGCGGCGCGGGCCACCTCGACCAGGCCGGGGTGCGCGACCCAGGAGCCGTCGAACCCGTCACCGGCCTCGCGCTGCTTGTCGGCCCGCACCTTGGCCACGGCCGCCTCGTTGACGGCCGGGTCGCGGGACGGGATGAACGCGGCCATGCCACCGATGGCGTGGGCGCCGCGCTTGTGGCAGGTGCGCACGAGCAGCTCCGTGTAGGCGCGCATGAACGGCACCGTCATCGTCACCTCGGCCCGGTCCGGCAGGACGAAGTCGGACCACTGGCCGAAGTTCTTGATGATGCTGAAGATGTAGTCCCAGCGGCCGGCGTTGAGGCCCGCGGAGTGCTCGCGCAGCTCGTAGAGGATCTCCTCCATCTCGAAGGCGGCGGTGATCGTCTCGATGAGCGTCGTCGCGCGGATGGTGCCCTGCGGGATGCCGAGGTACTCCTGCGCGAAGACGAACACGTCGTTCCACAGCCGGGCCTCGCGGTGATCCTCGATTTTCGGCAGATAGAAATACGGCCCGGAATTATTGTCCAATTGCCGGAAGGCGCAGTGATAGAAATACAGCCCGAAATCCACGAGGCTGGCGGCAATCGGGCGGCCGTCGACGACAATCCACTTTTCGACCAGGTGCCAGCCGCGCGGGCGCACGACGATGGTGGCCAGGTCTTCCCCGAGGGTGTACCGCTTCCCGCGCTCGTCCGTGAAGTCGATCTCCCGGTCCAGGGCGTCCATCAGGTTGAGCTGCCCGCCGATGATGTTCTCCCAGGTCGGCGCGGTCGCGTCCTCGAAGTCGGCCAGCCACACCTTCGCGCCGGAGTTGAGCGCGTTGACCGTCATCTTGCGGTCCGGCGGCCCGGTGATCTCGACCCGCCGGTCCTCGAGCCCCGGCGCCGGCGGCGCGACCCGCCACGTCGGGTCATTGCGAATAATATTGCAATCCGGCCGAAAATCCGGCAATTGGCCGGCCGCAAACCGGGCCCGGCGCGCCCGCCGGGTGTCGAGCACCGCGACCCGCCGGGCCGCGAACCGGTCGTCCAGCGCCACCAGAAATTCGAGCGCGCCCGGCGTGAGCACCTCGTCGTATCGCGCCAGCAACTCCCCGACAATCTTGTACCTCACGCGAACTGCTCCTGTTCCGTCGAGCCGTGCAGCGCCGTGGTCTCGCCGGCCGGGTTGAGCACCGTGCTGATCAGGTCGAAGTAGCCGGTGCCGACCTCCCGCTGGTGCTTGACCGCCGTATAGCCGTGGGCCTCGGCCGCGAACTCCCGCTCCTGCAGCGCCACATAGGCGGGCATGCCGTCGGTGGCGTAGCCGCGGGCCAGGTCGAACATCGAGTAGTTCAGCGCGTGGAAGCCGGCCAGGGTGATGAACTGGAACTTGTAGCCCATGTGCCCGAGCTCGCGCTGGAACTTGGCGATGGTGGCGTCGTCGAGGTGCTTGCGCCAGTTGAACGACGGCGAGCAGTTGTACGCCAGCATCTGCTCCGAGTGCTCGCGCTTGACCGCCTCCGCGAACCGCCGCGCCACCTCCAGGTCCGGCGTGCTCGTCTCCATCCAGAGCAGGTCGCTGTACGGCGCGTACGCGATACCGCGGGCGATGCAGGCTTCGACACCGTTCTTGAAGCGATAGAAGCCTTCGGCGGTACGTTCACCGCTCACGAACGGCTGATCACGCTCGTCGACATCCGTGGTCAGTAGCGTGGCGGCCTGCGCGTCGGTGCGCGCGACGATCAGCGTCGGCACCCCGGCCACGTCCGCGGCCAGCCGGGCCGCCTGCAGCGTCCGCACGTGCTGCCCGGTCGGGATGAGGACCTTGCCGCCGAGGTGCCCGCACTTCTTCTCCGACGCCAGCTGGTCCTCCCAGTGCACGCCCGCCGCGCCGGCGACGATCATGCCGGTCATCAGCTCGTAGGCGTTGAGCACACCGCCGAACCCGGCCTCGGCGTCGGCGACGATCGGGGCCAGCCACTCCGTGTCCGTGTCGCCCTCGGCGGTGGTGATCTGGGCCGCCCGCAGCAGCGCGTTGTTGATCCGCCGCACGACCGAGGGCACCGAGTTGGCCGGGTAGAGGCTCTGGTCCGGGTAGGTGTGCCCGGACAGGTTGGCGTCCGCCGCGACCTGCCAGCCGGACAGGTAGATGGCCTTCAGCCCGGCCCGGACCATCTGCACGGCCTGGTTGCCGGTGAGCGCGCCGAGCGCGTGCACATAGTCCTCGTCGTGCAGCAGTTGCCACAGCCGCTCGGCGCCGCGCCGGGCCAGGGTGTGCTCCTCCTGGATCGCGCCGCGCAGCCGCACGACGTCGGCCGCGTCGTAGTCGCGCCGCACACCCGCCCAGCGCGGGTCGGTGTCCCATTCCTGCCGCAACCGCTCAACTGCGTCGCTCATCGTCAGCTCCCTTGTGTGCCGTGCCTCTCCGCTCACGGTCACACGCGGTAAACACCGAGGTCGAGGGGCGGAAAAAGCCAAGTCTTGCCAATTTTCCGGACCACTTTGCTAACTTGCGAAATGTGCATTTGACAGTGGTGTGAAACTGAGGGCATGGCCAAAATCTTCGCGGGCGCGCGGCTGCGGCGGCTGCGCGAGGAGCACGGCCTGAGCCAGACCGACCTGGCCCGGCACCTGGCCATCTCGCCGAGCTACCTCAACCAGATCGAGCACGACGTCCGCCCGCTGACCGCCCCGGTGCTCATCCGCGCGACCGAACTGTTCGGCGTCGACCCGGCCGTGTTCGCCCCGCACGACACGCCGCAGCTCGTCGCCGGCCTGCGAGAGGCCCTGGCCGGGACCGGGAGCGTGGCCGACCTGAGCGAACTCGCCACCAGACTGCCGGACCTGGCCGAGTCGATAATCGACCTTTATCGACGGTACCGCCAAGTCTCGGACCAATTGACGGAGCTCGTCGGTGACCGGGGCGAGCTCGGCCGCAGCCCGCACGACCGGGTGACCGAGTTCTTCTACCGCCGCCAGAACTACGTGCCCGCCCTGGACGAGGCGGCCGAGGCCCTGGCCCGGTCGATGGGCCTGCGAAGGGGTGAGATCCGCCCGGCGCTGCGCGACCGCCTGGCCGAGCGCCACGGTGTGCGGATCGTGCGCGACGACGCGTTCGGGGAGCTGCACCGGTACCGCCCGCAGACCCAGACTCTGCACGTGTCGACGTCGCTGCGGGCCGGCCAGGAGGCGATGAGGATGGCCGCCCAGCTGGCGCTGATGGAGTATGCGGACGTCATCGACGAGATCATCGAGGAGGAGCGCTTCGACGACGTCCAGACGCAGATCCTGACCCGCGTGGGGCTGGCCAACTACTTCGCGGCCGCGCTCATCCTGCCCTACGAGCAGTTCCTGCACGCCGCCGAAGCCCGCCGCTACGACATCGACCTGCTCACCGAGCACTTCGCGATGGGCTGGGAGACCGTCTGCCACCGCCTGTCGACCCTGCAACGACCCCGGGCCCGAGGCGTCCCGTTCTCCTTCGTCCGCGTGGACCGGGCCGGGAACATGTCCAAACGCCAGTCCGCGACCGGCTTCCCGTTCTCCCGCACCGGCGGCACGTGTCCACTGTGGAACGTGTATGAGGCGTTCAGCTCCCCGGGCCGCCCCGTCACGCAGATCGCGGCGATGCCCGACGGCCAGCGTTACCTGTGGATCGCCCGCACGATCACCCGCCACCACGGCGGCTACGGCCAGCCGGGCAAGGTCTACGCGATCGGGCTGGGCTGCGAGATCCGCCACGCCGGCCGCCTCGTCTACTCGACGGGCATGGACCTGCACGACGCGGCCGCCGCGATGCCGATCGGCCCCGGCTGCAAGACCTGTGAACGCGCCACCTGTCCGCAACGGGCCGCCGCCCCGATCAGCCGGCAGCTGGATCTGGACGAGAACCGGAGCACCTTCATCCCGTACCCCCTGCGAGGCACTTCGTAGTGGATCCCGGCGCTATGCGCGGGTCCGGGCCGGGGCCGGTGTGTTCGCGGAGGCGAGCAGGGCCAGCTTCTCGGCGTCGGGCGAGCCGGGGTCGGGGTGGTAGACGACGAGCATCAGGCTTTCCGTCCCGCCGATGCTCAGCCGCTCCCGGTTGAGGGTCAGCTCGCCGACCTGCGGGTGCCGCAGCCGGATCGGGGTGCCCTGCTGCCCGCGGACCTCGTGGCGGGCCCACAGCCGGCGGAACCGGGGGCTGGCCAGGGTCAGCTCGCCGGTGAGCTCGATGAACCGGGGGTCGCCGACGTCGTTGCCGACGGCCTGGCGCAGGTTGGCGATGAAGCACTCCGTGACCGACTCCCACTCCGGGTGCAGCGCCTGCTCGGCCGGGTCCAGGAACAGGTCACGCAGCTGGTTGCCGCCCGCCGCGAGCCCCGGCGAGAGGGCCCGGGCCAGGCGGTTGGAGGCGAGGATGTCGAAGTAGCGGTCCTCGATGAACGCCGGCTGCAGCAGCGAGTCGAGCAGCTTCAGCGCGCCCGGCGGCGGGGTCTCCTTGCGCGCCCGGCGGCGCGGCGGCCGGGCCGCGCCCGAGGCCAGCGACAGCAGGTGCGTCACGTGGGCCTCGTCGAGCCGCAGCACCCGCGCGATCGCCTCCAGGACCTGCGGCGACGGGTTGCGGTCGCGGCCCCGCTCCAGCCGCAGGTAGTAGTCGGCGCTGATGCCGGCCAGCATGGCGACCTCCTCGCGGCGCAGCCCCGGCACCCGCCGCGCGCCCACCTCCGGGATGCCGGCCTGCCGGGGCGTCACCTGCTCGCGCCGCGCGCGCAGGAACGCGCCCAGGGCATTCGTCGACTCACGCACACACCCAGCGTAGAGCCGCCCCCGGCGGCCGGCGGGGGTCCTGACAGACCCCCGGCTCAGCCGGGCTCCCGATGCGCCCGTCGGCCGCGGCTAGCGTCGGCGCCATGACCGTCACACTGATCACCGGGGCCAACAAGGGCATCGGCTTCGAAACCGCGCGGCAGCTGCTGGAGCTCGGCCACGTCGTGTACATCGGCGCCCGCGACACCGGACGCGGCGAGCGGGCCGCCGAGACCCTCGGCGCGCGGTTCGTGCCGCTCGACGTGACCGACGACACCTCCGTGACCGACGCCCTGGCGACGATCGCCGCCGCCGGCGGCCTCGACGTGCTCGTGCACAACGCGGGCATCCTCGCCGCCGACACCCTCGACGGCCCCACCGCCCTGCGCGCGTTCGACACCAACGCGGCGGGCATCGTCCGGGTCACCGAGGCCGCGCTCCCGCTCCTGCGCGAATCCGCGAACCCGACGGTGGTCACGGTGTCGAGCAGCATGGGCTCGTTCTGGGCGGTGACCAACCCCGACCGGCCCGAGTCCACCATGCCGCTGGCCCTCTACGCCGCCTCGAAAGCCGCCGCGACGATGCTCACCGTGCAATACGCCAAGGCCCACCCGGCCATCAAGTTCAACGCCGTCGAGCCCGGCACCACGGCCACGGACATGACGGCCGCGTTCGGCATCGGCCGCCCACCGCAGGAGAGCGCCGCCGTCGTCGTCCGGCTGGCCACCCTCCCCGCGGACGGCCCGACCGGCACCCTGCAGGACGAGTCCGGAACCCTCCCCTTCTGACCCCTGCCCGCGCCGCGCTGCCGCGGGGGTCACGCGTCGGTGGAGGTGCCCTCTTCGGAGCTGATCAGTTCGGCGATCGTGGCGAAGAAGGCGGCGATCCCCGGCCGGTTGGCGCCCTTCGCGCGGGACGCGGCGAACGCCTCCGAGGTTTCCCAGGTCACGATGTCCAGCCACTCGTTGCCGGGCAGCTGGACGAGGCGGGCGTCGAGGAAGCCGGTGCGGTCGGCGCGGAAGTCGGCCAGCATCGCCGGGCGGGCGGCCAGGAGGTCGGGTTCGCGGGCGGGGTCGACGCGGAAGCGGGTGAGTTCGACGGTGGTCATGCGAGAATCCTTCCCCGAGGTCGTCCAATAATTGGACTATACCCGCGGCGAGGGGGAGGACCGTGAGACGTAGCGCACGCAAGGCCGAGGCGCCCGACCTCGGGGTCCTCGCCGCCCGGCTGCTGTTCGGGCTGCAGGCGGAGCTGTTCGCCCGCGCCGCCGAGCTGGGGTTCGACGATCTCGGGCCGCGGCACGGTGCGGTCCTGGCCCACCTCGACGAGGAGGGCATCCGGCTGGCCGACCTGGCCCGGCTCGCGGGGCGCAACAAGCAGACCATCGCCGCGATCCTCGACGAACTGGAGCAGCTCGGCTACGTCCACCGCACCCCCGACCCGGCCGACCGCCGGGCCAAACTGGTCATGCCGACGGAGAAGGGCCGGCGCGTCATGCGGATCTCCGACGAGATCGTCGCCGACATCGAGGCCCGCCATGCCCGCCGGCTCGGCGCCGGTGCGTACGCCGAGTTCGTCCGGGTCCTCGGTCTCATCACCGGCGACGGCTAGGCCAGCAGGCCGCGGCGGTGGGCGACGGCGGTGGCCTCGCCGCGGGAGTTGGAGCCGAGCTTGGCCAGGATGTTGGTGACGTGGACGCCGGCCGTCTTCGGGGAGATGGCGAGGGCCTCGGCGATCTGCTTGTTGGTCCGCCCGTCGGCCAGGAGCCGCAGCACCTCGGTTTCGCGGCCGGTGAGGCGGGCCGGGCCCGGCTCGAGGCGTTCGCTGCGCAGCAGTTCGTCCGCGGCCGCGGTCAGCGGGCCGGCGCCCAGGCGGGTGGCCAGGGTCAGGGCCTCGCGGGCGCGGACGGCGGCGGTCGAGCGGTCGCGGGCGGCGTGCGCGGCCAGCAGCAGGGTCTGGGCCAGGCGGAACGGGTGGCCGACGGCCCGCCAGGCGGCGATCGCCTCGTCCCACCGGCCGTGCACGGTCAGGCTCGCGGCCCGCTGGACCGGGCCGTTGACCGGCAGGCGCCGAGCCAGACCGCGGCCGGACGAACCGGAGCCGGACGAGCCGGAGCCGGAGGAGCCGGCGCCGGAGTCGGCCGAGCGGGAGCTGAGCAGCAGGGACCACGCCAGGGCCGGTAACATCGGGAGCTGGCCGTCGCCGAGCGGGGGTGGCGTGCCGAGCAGGGCCCGGACCTCCCACAGCGGGGTCCAGAACTGCCGGCCGGTGTACTGCGAGCCGAGCAGCGCCGCCGCCTCGTCCGCGTCCGCGGTGGCGGCGGACCGGTCACCGGTGACGGCGTCGAGCCACGCGCGGCCGGTGAGGAGCACGGCCCGGTACACCGGCGGCAGGTTGCATCTGAGGGCGTCGGCGATGACCGTCCGGGCCCGGTCCCACTCGCCCAGGGCGGACAGCGAGCCGGCCTGTGCGGCGGCCGGTAGCGCGGTGCGGCTCGGCGGGAGGCCGGTCCGGCGGGCGGCGACGAGAGCGGCCTCGGCGGCGGCGACGGCGGCCCGGGAGTCGCCGGCGGCCTCGAGGGCGGCCGCCTCCATGGTCCGCGCCAGCACGTACGTGTCGTCGTCGCCGCTCTCGCGGGCCAGATCGGCCGCCTCGCGGGCGCGGCGCCGGGCGACGGCGGCGCCGCTGTCGCCCGGGTCGGCGCCGGGCTGCGGGTCACAGGCGGCGGAGGCGAGGGTGACGAGGGCGACGGCGCGGACGGCCGGGTCGCGATCGGCGGCGGCCTCCTCGGCCAGCACGCGGGCCTCGAGGGAGCGGGTCAGGAACTCGAGGCGGGCGGCCAGGGTCGCGCGGACGCGGTTGTTGCGCGGCGCCAGGGCCAGAGCATCGCGCAGGTCGGTGAGGCCGTCGTCGCCGCCGCGGTACCGCAGCCGGCTTCTCGTCTCGAGCAGGACCGCCTGCCGGGCCGGGTCGCGGGTGCCGTCCAGGGCCTCCCCGGCGAGGGCGATGCCGCGGTCGAGGGCACCGGCGTGCAGCGCGGCGGACGCGGCGGCGGCGAGGACGGCGACGCGGTCGGTGCCGGTGCGGAAGCCCGGGTCGAACACGCGGTTCCAGGTCGCGGCGACCCGTTCGAGCAGCCGCAGCCGGCCCCCGGACGCGGCGCCGACCGCCCCGGCCGCCCGCCAGGCCGCGTCGAACGCCCGGTCCGTGTCCCCGGCGGCGTGCCAGTGCTCGGCCAGGGCGACGAGGGCGGCGGTGCCGGGCCGGAAGCCGAGCCGGGCGGTGATCGCGGCCGCGGCCAGTTCGTGCAGGCGGGTGCGTTCGGCCGGGCGGAGGTCGGCGTAGACGGCGGCCCGGATCAGCGCGTGCCGGAATCGGTACCCGCCCTCGCCCGCGACCAGCAGCCCCCGCTCCACGGCCGGTCGCAGGCGCTCGCCGACATTCCCGGCGACCCGGCCGAGCAGGGCACCGTCGACCTCCGGGCCGAGGACGGCGGCGACCCGCACCGCGGCCCTGGTCGGCGCGGGCAGCGAGCGGAACGGCGCCAGCAGCAGGTCGTCGGGCGGGGACTGCGGGTCCGGAAGGTCCGCGGCCAGTTCCAGCAAGAGCGGATTGCCCCGGGTGTACTGCCAGACACCCGCGATCACCGCAGAGCCGGCACGATGCCCGAGGCGCCGCGTGAGCAGGTCCCCGGCCGCCGCCTCGTCGAGCGGCCCGAGCGTGAAGTCCTGTGCCCCGAGCGCGAAGTCCTGGGCAGCCGCTCGATCTCGCCCCCGCGGACCGGCAACGGCCGTCGAACTGTCGCGCGACCTGGCGGGCCGCGGCCCGATCGCCCCGAGCGTGAAGTCCTGCGGCCCCGGCGTCGAGCCCTGCGGCCGTGGAGCGAAGTCCTGCGGCCCGTGCGCGAAGTCGAGCGGTCCCAGGGTGGTGTCGAGCGGCCCCGGCGCGAGCCCGGCGGCACCGCGCCGCGTGGCGACGATCAGGACACCGGGGCGCCGCAGGGCGGGGCCGAGGAACTCGAGCAGGTCCCGGCTGGGCCGGTCGGACCAGTGCACGTCCTCCAGCACGAGCACCACGGGCGCGGCCGCCTCGAGGCGCTGGCGCACCTCGGCGAAGAGCGCCGTCCGCGGCCGGCCCGGGTCGGCCAGGGCCGGGTCGCCGAGCGCGTCGGCGAACGGCGCGTAGGGCAGGGCGTCGCCGCCGCATTCCCGGCACTCGCCGCGCAGCACCGTGACCCCGGCCCGCTCGGTGAACGCGGCCACGAGCGCCGACTTGCCGATCCCGGCGTCGCCGCCGACGACGATCGCACCGGACCGGGTCGCGGCCGACCGCCAGGCCTGCTCGAGGTGGGCCAGTTCGGTGGCGCGGCCGGAAAGATGCACGCCCCAACCCTAAAGAACCGGCGTTTCTTACGGAATGGCGATGGATCGCGGCCCGGGCCGTGGCCTCCGCTTGCCGGAACGTTGACATGCGTTAGCGTTGTGCCCGTGCGGGTGCTGATGGTTGCGCCGCCCGGTGCGGGCAAGGGCACGCAGGGTGCGGTGATCGCGGAACACTTCCACCTCCACCGGGTCACCATCGGCGAGCTGCTGCGCCGCCACGTGGCCGACGGCACGGAGCTCGGCCGCCGGGTCCGGCCGCTGGTCGAACGGGGCGAGCTCGTCCCGGACGACATCGTCCTGGACCTGATGCGGGAGGGGCTCCTCGAAGCGCGCGCACTCGGCGGGGGCTATGTCCTCGACGGGGTGCCCCGCACGGTGGCGCAGGCCCTCGCCGCCTACCGGGTCGCCCACGCCATCGGCATGACCGCCGACGTGGCCCTGCACCTGTCGGCCGACGACGAGGAGCTCGTCGGGCGGCTGCTGAAACGGGCCGGGATCGAGCACCGGGCCGACGACAACGAGGCCGTGATCCGGCAGCGGCTGCGGCTGTACCGGGAGGTCACCGAGCCGGTCCTGGCCTACTACGCCCGCCGGGGCATCCTGCTGACCGTCGACGCGATGCGCCCGGTCGAGGTCGTCAGCGCCGAGGTGCTGGCCGCCCTGGAGGCGCGGGCCGGCTGATCGCTCTGGCTCCGCCGAATCGCTATGCTCCGCCGATGAGGCTGGTGCAGATAGCGCAGCACGCCGCGGACCTCCAGCGCGCCACCCGCTGGTATGCCGACCTGCTCGGCGCCGAACCGTCCGCCACCTTCGACCCGCCGGGCCTGGTCTTCTTCGACCTGGCCGGGGTCCGGCTCCTGCTGGAGGGCAACGCCCCGGCGGCGATGCTGTACCTGAACGTGGACGACATCGACGGCACGGTCGAGCGGCTGCGGGCGGCCGGGACCGTGATCCGCTCGGAGCCGCACGTCATCTTCACCCACGCCGACGACACCCTCGGCCCGGCCGGCGCGGCGGAGTGGCAGGCGTTCGTCGAGGACAGCGAGGGCAACCTCGTCGGCCTCGTGGAGCATCGATCGTGAGCGAACCGCAGCGCGACGACCGGGCCGCACACCGCAGGCACGGCGTGGACGCGCTGCGGCCGGTGCTGGTGGACGCGTCGTGGCCGGCGTGCGCGGAGGCGGCGGCGTGAGCGGACCCCTGCGGATCGGTATCCTCGGGGCGGCCCGGATCGCGCCCGCGGCCCTGGTCCGGCCCGCGCGCTCCGTGGCGGCCGTGACGGTGGCGGCCGTGGCGGCTCGGGGCAGTACCAAAGCGGAGAAATTCGCGGCGAAGCACGGCATCGGCACCGTCCACGCCGGCTATGGCGACCTGCTCGCCGACCCGCGGATCGACGCCGTCTACAACCCGCTGCCCAACGGTCTGCACGCCGAGTGGACCCTGGCCGCCCTCGCCGCCGGCAAGCACGTGCTGTGCGAGAAGCCGCTGACGGCGAACGCCGAAGAGGCCCGCGCGGTGGCCGAGGCCGCGGCGACGGCCGGACTGGTCGTCATGGAGGCGTTCCATTATCGGTACCACCCATTGCTCGCCCGCACCCTCGAGCTGCTCCCGGAGCTCGGCGCGCCGCAGCACATCGAGACCGCCCTGTGCTTCCCGCTGCCCCGGTTCGGTGACATCCGCTACGACCTGAGCCTCGCCGGCGGGGCCATGATGGACGCCGGCAGCTACACCGTCCACGCCCTGCGCACCCTGGCCCGGGCCGAGCCGGAGGTGACCGCGGCGACGGCGACGCTGCGGAAGCCGGGCATCGACCGGCTCATGGTCGCCGACTACCGGTTCCCGGGCGGCGCGACCGGCCGCACGACGGCCAGCCTCTGGTCCCGCCACGTGCTGAGCCTCAGCGCCCGCTACACCGGCACCGAAGGCTCCCTGAAGATCTTCAACTACCTGATCCCGAGCCTGTACCACCGCCTGACCGTCACCCGCGGCGGCCGCACCACCCACGAGCGCGTCCCGGGCGAGCTGACCTACCGGCACCAGCTGCGCGCGTTCGCGGCCGCGGTCCGCGACGGCGGCCCCAACCTGACCCCGCCGGAGGACTCGGTGGCCAACATGGCGGTGATCGACGCCGTCTACCGGGCCGCCGGCCTCGACCCGCGCGGCCAGGGCCTGTGAAGCAGGCCCTGGGTCAGGCCGACGTCCCGCGCGGCCAGACCGTGGGTCAGGCCGACAACGCGCGCAGCTGGACCGTGGGTCAGGGCCAGGTCGCACCTTTTGGGACCGGCGTGGTTCAGCTGCGGCGGCGGGCCCCGCGCAGCAGCAGGACCAGGCCGACGACGGCGACGATCGGGCCGATGACGGCCCACATGCCGTTGCCGCTCATCGCGCTGCCGCCGAGCACATCGAGGCCCTGCAGGGTCCAGACGATGCCGGCGAGGAGGGCGAGGACACCGACGATGAGGAGGATCCAGCGCATGTGCTCAGCTTTCTCCGTCGCCGGGCCCGGCACAACGGGCGTTCTCGTTCCGTAAGGATTGCGCGCCGGTCAGGTCTGGTAGAGCGCCGCCACCTCCAGGGCGGCGGTGCGCAGGGCGGCGCGGACCGCCTCGGGTTCGAGGACCTCGAGCCGGGCGCCCAGGCCGAGGAGGCTGCCGACGGCGTGGTCGACGCCGGTGAACGCCAGCTCCAGGCGCGTGCCCTGGGCGGCGCCGGTCACGTGGCGGCCGAGGACGCGGCGGGCCAGGGCGGCCGCGGCCGGGTCGACCTCGGCGACGACCCGCAGGTCGCGGGGGCGGGACTCGACACCGGAGCGCAGGGTGGTCCACGCCGCGGCCAGGTCGAAGCCGGGCGGGCGGTGGGCCGGGTCGGGCAGTGGCGTGCAGGTCTCGATGCGGGCGACGCGCAGCAGGGCCGGCCCGGCGACGGCCGACTCGGCGGTGGCCGGCCCGGCGGTGGCCGGCCCGGCGGTGGCCGGCCCGGCGGTGACCAGGTACCAGATGCCGGCCTTCGCGACCAGGCCCACCGGGTCGACGGTGCGGGTCGTGCGGCCGCCCTCACTGTCGCGGTACACCAGCCGCAGTTGCCGGCCCCGCAGCAGCGCCTCGTGGATGGCCGGCAGGTGCGGGACCGCCTCACCCGAGCGCATCCACGGGTCGACGTCGACGAGGACGTGGCTGCGGCCGTCGGCCAGGCCGCCGCGCAGGGCCCCGCCGCCGGCCCCGGTCAGCTTCTCCAGGGCGGTGTCGAGGGCGTCGCCCAGGCCCAGGTCCCCGGCCAGCCGGGACTGCCCGACGGCGAGCCCGGCGCCCTCGGCCCGGCTCAGGTGGGCCAGGCCCGTCCGGTACGTGTCGAGGAGCCGGATGCCGCCGTTGCGGCCGCGCTCGGTGTAGACGGGGATGCCCGCGCCGCTGAGCGCCTCGACGTCGCGCAGGACGGTGCGCACCGACACGCCGAGCCGCTCGGCGAGCTCGGGCGCCACCGCCCCGGGCCGGGCCTGGAGCAGCAGGACGAGGGAGAGGAGCCGGTCGCCGCGCATGTCGCACACGGTACCCCCGAAAACATGACAAGAGATGTCTTGTTCACGGGTGCACGCTGGTGGACATGCGGACACCGATCACGGGGCCTTACGACATGGCCCGGCAGAGCGAGTTCTTCGGCGGCTGGGTCCGCCCGGCCGGCGGCGACCCGGGCACGATCGCGATGGCCTTCCCGGTCGAGGGCCGGGACGCCTCGGCCGCGGTCCTGCTCCGGCAGGAGGGTGACACCGTCACCGGCGCGGTGACCGGCCCGCCCGAGGCCTGGGAGCAGGCCCTGGCCACGCTGTCGCTGGACGAGGACGGCAGCGGCTGGGCCGCGGTCGGCGAGCGCGACCCGGTCATCGGGGCCGTGCAGCGCGAGCACGCCTACCTGCGGCCGGTGCTGTTCCACTCGCCCTACGAGGCGGCCTGCGCGTTCGTCATCGGCCACCGCGTGCGGATCACCCAGCAGCGGGCGCTGCGGGCCCGGATCGCGAAGGCGCACGGCGCGGCGGTCGAGGTCGGCGGGCAGGTCCTGCACGCGTTCCCGGCCCCGCCGGTGCTGCGGGCACTGCGCGAGCTGCCGGGCCTGGACGCGGAGAAGATGGTGCGGCTGCACGGGATCGCCGACGCCGCCATCGACGGCCGCCTGGACCGGGCCCGGCTGCGGGGGATGGACGCCGCCGACGCGATCGCCGACGTGCAGCGGCTGCGGGGCGTCGGCGACTTCTTCGCCACCGGGATCGTCCTGCGCGGGGCGGGCCGCGCCGACGCCGTCCCGGCCGAGGGGTTCACGAGGTCCGGGATCCGCCGGTTGTACCGCCTCGACGACGAACCGACCGACGCGCGGATGCACCACATCGCCGAGCCGTGGCGGCCCTACCGGATGTGGTGCTCCGTACTCGTCCACGCCAGCGAACGCAACGCCCAGCGCGCGAGCGCATAGCCGAAAAAGGCCCGGCGGGGAGCGGACGCCGTTGTCCGCTCCCCGCCACCACCCGCACGAGTCAGCGCAGCAGCGACAGCACGTTCTGTGGTGCCTGGTTGGCCTGGGCCAGCATGCTGGTGCCGGCCTGGGTCAGGATCTGTGAGCGGGTGTAGGACACCATCTCCTGCGCCATGTCCGTGTCCCGGATGCGGGACTCGGACGCGGACAGGTTCTCCACCGCGACGTTGAGGTTGTTGATGGTGTGCTCGAACCGGTTCTGGTAGGCACCGAGCGTGGCCCGCGCGGTGGAGACGCCCTTGATGGCCTTGTCGATCGCGTCGATCGCGGCCGTGCCGGAGCTGGTCAGGTCCAGCGAGCCGACGCCGAGGCCGGTCGAGTCGAACCCGGACAGCGCCGAGCCGGAGCCGAACGCCGAGGCGAGGTTGACCGCGATCTGGTCGGACGACGAGCCGTTGGCGCCGACCTGGAACGTGCCCGTGTACGCCGAGGCGCCGCTCTGCAGCAGCTTCTGGCCGCCGAACGCGGTCGTCGAGGCGATCCGGTCGAGCTCGGAGTTGAGCTGCGAGAACTCGGTCTGCGCGGCCGAGCGCGCGTCGGAGTCCTGCGAACCCGTCGACGAGGCCTGCACCGACAGGTCACGCATGCGCTGCAGGATCGAGTGCGTCTCGGTGAGCGCACCTTCAGCGGTCTGCACGACCGAGATGCCGTCCTGCGCGTTGCGCACGGCGACCTTCAGACCGCCGATCTGCGAGCGCAGACCCTCGGAGATGGACAGGCCGGCCGCGTCGTCGGCGGCCCGGTTGATGCGGAAGCCGGACGAGAGCTTCTCGAGCGACTTGCTCATCTGCCCGTCGGTGACCGACAGGTTCCGGTAGGCGTTCTGCGCGGCGATGTTGTTGTTGATGCGAAGACCCATGATGTCCTCCTTGGATCGGGTCAGGGCCGGCGCCCGTCCTTGGTCGCCGTTGCCTGTGCCATCGCCCGCCGCGGCCCCGGCATGAGGGTCCGGCGGCGGAACTGTCCGATCGGATGACAGGCGTTCTTGCTTTCAGGCGGCGAGTACCTCTTCGACGAGGCGCAGCGCCCGCTCGTCCATGCAGCCGCGCAGCGCCCGGTCGGCCGGGGTCGTGGTCCGGTACAGCACCACCGAGCGCGAACCGTCGGCGCTCACCCCGTTGCAGGTCGCCGTCCCCGGGACATCTCCGGGGTGCGACCAGAAGCCGCCCGAGGCGTTCGGCACCCGGAAGGCACCCAGCCCGTACCCGATGCCGGCCCGCACGTCCTGGTAGGTCTCGGCGGGCACGGTCCGGTCGAACTCGGCCAGGCCCGCGGGGTCGAGCAGCTCACCGCGGCGCAGGGCGCGCCAGAAGCGGGTCAGGTCCGCGGTCGTGCTCACCAGGCCCCCGGCCGCGTCCAGTGCGGTCGGGTTGAGCTCGGTGACGTCGAACAGCGGCCCGCCGAGCTGCAGCTGCTGGTAGGCGCGGGCCGAGGAGCGGGGCAGCGCCGGGTGGTCGTACGGGAAGTAGGTGTCGCGCAGCCCGAGCGGCCGGGCGATGCGGTTGCGGACCTGCTCGGCCCACGACCGGCCGGTGACCGCGGCCACGACCAGCCCGGCGGCGACGGCGTTGGTGTTGGCGTAGGACCAGTGCGCCCCCGGCTCGGACCGCGGCCCGTGCGCCAGGCCCAGGGCGACGAGCTCACGCGGCTCGTGGCGGGCGAGGCGGGAGCCGGCGGCGAGGTCCCCGACGTAGTCGGCGAGGCCACTGGTGTGCTGCAGCAGGTGCCGCACGGTGATCCGCGGGTCCGGGAGCAGCCCCGGCACCAGGGTGTCGACCTCGTCGTCGAGGTGCAGGCGGCCTTCGCTCGTCAGTTGCAGTACCACCGCAGCGGTGAACGCACCCGTCGCGCAACCGATCCGGAACCGGCCCGCGGCGGGCATGCCCGCGCCGGCACTCGCGGTGATGTCGCGGCCGTGGGCGTACACCTGCCCCTGCGCCCCGGTGGCGCCGAGCCGGCACAGGTCGTCGAGGGCCTCCCGCAGCGTCCGCCGCAGCGTGTCCGGCATGACGTCCCGCTCCGCGACCAGCCCTCGTCCCCACATGCCATAAGGGTCCGCTCCCGCGCCGCCACTTTCGATACCGCCACCTTCCCGGATCGGGGTATGGCTAGCACTACCATCAGCGGAATGACCTTTCGTGTGGCGGATGCCGCGGACGTGCCGGTGCTCGTCGAGCTGGTGCAGTCGGCGTACCGCGGTGACCGCAGCCGGGCCGGCTGGACCACGGAGGCCGACCTCCTCGAGGGGCAGCGGACCGACCCGGCGATGGTGACGGCCGCCGTGACCGGCCCGGACAGCGTCGTGCTGCTCGCGCTCGACGGTGACGAGACGGTCGCCGCGTGTTGTCACCTGGAGCGGCGCGACGGGTACGCGTACTTCGGCATGTTCGCCGTCGACCCGGGCCGGCAGGGCGGCGGCGTCGGCGCGGGGCTGCTCGCGGAGGCCGAGCGGTTCGCCCGCGACGAGTGGGGCGCGGGCGAGGTGCGGATGACGGTCATCGTGCAGCGGGCCGAGCTGATCGCCTGGTACGAGCGGCGCGGCTACAAGCGCACCGGCGAGCTGAGCCCGTTCCCCTACGGCGACGAGCGCTTCGGCGTGCCGCTGCGCCCCGACCTCGCGTTCGAGATCCTGGTGAAGCCGGTCGCGGTCTGAGCGCCGGGCGCGACGTGAGCGCCGGGCGCGGTCGTCGAGGTCGTCGCTTCGCGGAGCGGATGGGCCCGCCGGAGTTCATCGCCGGGCGGCCCTGAACGCCTCCACCGCGGTTGTCGGCGGTCGCCCGAGCAGCGTTTCGAGATCGTCCGTCTGCCGCTCGAGCCGGCCCGCCTTCGCCAGGCCGTGCAGGAACCCCATCGCCCCGGCCGGCGCCTCCTCGCGGTAGGGGACGCCGATCGCCTCGGCCACGCCCGGGAACGTCCACAGTGGACCGGTCAGGTCGTAGGCGCGGTTGTGGTGGTGCGCTTCGCCGGTCAGGACGGCCGCGGCCGCTTCGGCGAGGTTTGCCCGGGTCGCGGTGTTGAGTGCGCCGCCGCCGGTACCACTGGCCAGGTGGTCGCCGGTCTGGACGAACGCGTCGGTGTAGAACGGGTTGCGCAGGAATGTGTACGCCCGGCCGCCGGCCCGGATCGCCGCCTCGGTCGCCTGGTGGGCGCCGTCCGGCGTCAGGAAGCTCGTGTACACCAGCAGCCGGACGTCCGCGGCCGCCTCGATCACGTTGCGGTGCTGGCCGGTGCGCTTGTCCGCGTCCAGCTCCGGCGACGAGATCAGCAGCAGCCGGTCGACGCCCTGGAGGTCGAGGCTCTGCGGGCGGTCGTAGTCGCCGGTGCGGACGGTCACGCCGCGCGCGGCCAGGTCGGCGACCTTGGCCGGGTCCCGGACGACCGCGATGATCCGCTCGGCCGGGACGAGGTTCAGGAGACGGTTGACGACCAGGCGGCCCAGGGCGCCCGAGGCGCCGGTGACCGCGATCAGCTGATCCGTTGGCACCCGCCAAGATTCACATGCTTGTCAACGGCTTTTATGCTGGGCCCCGTGGCGGTACTGGGGAGAGCTGTCGCGGTCGGGGGAGCGTTCCTGCTGGTCGCGACGATCTGGCTGACGACGGACATCGGTTCGCGGTCGCCATCCGGTCCACTGTGGCCGGTGGGCGAGGCGGCGGCGGTGCTCGTCGCGGTGTACCTGGCGGCGCAGGACCCGGCGAGCGGGCGGATCGTGCGGCTGGTGCGGTTCGCGGCCGTCGCGTCGGCGGTGGCGGCGGTGGTCAGCTGGTTCGCGGCCGACGATCCCGGTGCGGGGCCGTTCTGGCCGGCGATGGTCACCGGGTCGGTGCTGATGACCGCGGGGCTCGTGGTGCTCGGGCTGCCGGCCGCGGCGGCACTGGAGCCGGCGGGGCGGTGGTGGGCGGCCGGGGGAGTGGTCCTCGCGTTCGCGCTGCCGGTCGCGGCCGTCGCCGTGATCGTGCCGGTGCAGCGGGGCGCCGACATCGCGGTCGTGCCGTCGGCGCCGATCGCGTCGTGGACGGCGGGGGAGCACCTCGGGCTGCGGTGGAGCGCCGCGGACCAGGAACTCGACGGGGTGGTCGCCGGGGCCGCGGTGCCCGTCTTCGTGCGGGGCAACGTGCTCACCGGCCTTGATCCGGCGTCGGGCGAGCGGCGGTGGCGGGCCGACTTCCGGTACCCCCGGAACAGTCCTGAGGTGGTCGCCTCCGGGGAGGAACTGGTCGTGCGATGGGAGCGCGGCTCCAGCCGCAGCACGGCCGCGACCGAGCGGCACACGGCCGTGCTGGACGCGCGGACCGGCCGGGTCCGGCTCGACCTCGCCGACGTCCCCGGGCAGCTGGGTGCGATCACGCTGCCCGGGCTGCTCGTGCGCCAGATCTGCCCGGCGCCGAGCGACGGCGGCGAAGCCCACCTGGAGGCCCTCGACCTCACCACCGGAGACAAGGTCTGGAGCGTGGCGACGAAGGCCGCCTGCGAGCGGAGCATCCGGTACGGCGAGTCGCTGCTCGGATACACCGGCGACGCCATCCAGCGCATCGACGGCGGCGGGACGATCCGCTGGACCCACCCGATGGCGGCCGGCGACGGCCTCCTGCGCGACCAGGGCGCCGACGACGCCGTGGTCCTGTTCCACACCCTCGGCTTCACCGTCCTCGACCTCGGCACCGGCGCCGAACGGTGGCGGGACGACCGGCTGCGGCGGGACGAGTTCGCCGGGCTCGGCGATGCGGCGATCGTCGCCGGCTCCAAGACACGGCCGTTCACGCTCACCGCGCGGTCGCTGCGGGACGGCACGACGCTGTGGACCCGGGAGACGGCGTTCGACCCGGAGCAGTTCGGCGACTTCGCGCCGCTGCGGTCGGTGTTCGTCTACGCGGGTGCGGTGACGGTCCTGCACAACCCGAAGCCGGACCGGCCCCGGGAGGGCCGGGCGGCGGCGCGTTTCTCCCTGCGCGACGGCGAGCCGCTTCCGGTCGACACGGTGAGCGGGTCCGGGGCGGTCGCGGACCTCGGTGACGCGCCGAAGTTCGCGGGCGGTCTGTTGTTGACCGGTTCCCGGTCGGCGGGGCCCGGCGTGGTGGCGATCGGCTAGCGCTTCGGCTGTTGCTGCTTTTGCCTTGCGCTTCAGCCGTTGCTGCCTTGCCTTGCCTTGCCTTGCGCTTTGGCTGTTATCGGTTTTTTCGCTTTTGTCGCTTAGGGCCGTTTGGCCGTTGCTCGTTTCTTAGGGCCTTTTGGCTACTGCGCCGAGGACTGAGCGCTGCTCGTGCTCCGGTGGTTCGGCCGGGTCCGGGTGCCAGCTGGTGATGGGCACGATCCCGGGCTCGACCAGTTCGAGGCCGGCGAGGATCGCGGCGACCTGGTCGGGGTTGCGGGTGCGGACCGAGGTCGGGGTGCGGTCGTACAGCTTCGTCACCTGCTCGTGCTCCGAGCCGAGGTCGTCCACGGCCGTGAAGTGCGACAGGGCGACGTAGCTCCCGGGCGCGCAGGCCGCGGCCAGGGTGCGGACCAGCGCCGGCGGGTCGTCCTCGTCGCTGAGGAAGTGCAGGACGGCGACGAGCAGGATCGCGACGGGCTGGTCGAAGTCGATGAGCGCCCGGACCCGCGGGTCGGCCAGGATGCCCTCCGGCCGGCGCAGGTCACCGCCGATCGCGGTGGCGTTGCCGTTCTCGGCCAGGATCGCCTGCCCGTGCGAGACCGCGACATCGTCGACGTCGACGTAGACGACCGTCGCCGCCGGGTCGATCGCCTGCACGACCTCGTGCACGTTCCCGCGCGTCGGGATGCCGGAGCCGATGTCGAGGAACTGCCGGATGCCCTGCCCGGCCAGCCACCGCACCACCCGGCCCAGGAACGCCCGGTTGGTGTGCGCGACCTGCAGGATGCCGGGCCAGGCCGAGATCAGCTGGTCGGCGAACTCCCGGTCGACGGCGAAGTTGTGGTAGCCACCCAGCCCGTAGTCGTACACCCGGGCCGCATTGGGAACGGTCACATCGACGCCGTCCGGCGCCCACTCGGGCAGGCTCACGTGATCGACTGTACCCGCCGATGTAAATATGACGGTCTTGTGGCGATCGGCTTGCGGACTCCGGGGACTGGCCTGCGCTGATTACCGTGGACGGGTGACCGAACCAGTTTCGCCCGCCGCCACCGACGCTCCCCACGTGGAGGGCCCGCCCGCGGGCCTGTGGGAGAAGATGAAGGCGGACCCGGAGTACGCCCCGGAGCACCTGGCGCTGGAGGCGGTCACGAGACTCGGCCCGAAGATGGCCGCGGAGCTGGGCAAGCTGAAGGGCCAGAACCCCGGCGCCCACCCCGACGCCCTGGCCGACATGATCGTCTACCGCTACGTGAACCAGTCCCGCCTCTCCGGCGCGGTCGGCGGCGCCGTCCCGGTGGCGGGCGCGCTCCTCGACGTCGGCGTGCTGGCCTGGACGCAGGCGAGAATGGTCCTGATGCTGGCCGCGAACTTCGGCGTCGACCCCGCCCACCCGGACCGGGCCGTGGACCTTCTGGTGTTGCAGGGCATCCACAAGTACACGCAGACCGCCCGCACCGCTCTGGCCGTCGCGCGGGGCCGGGAGAACGTCAGCGCCCTGCTTCCGCACGAACGCCCCGAGGTTCGCAAGGTCCTGATGCGGCTGGGCCTGAAACTCGCCCAGATGGCGGGCGTGCGGGCGGTCAAGAAGATGGCCGCCAAGGTCATCCCCGGCCTGGCCATCATCCTGGGCAGCGTGACGAACGGCAACGCGACGAGGGCTCTGGGCGGCCGAGCCATCACCATGTACCGCCGCCCGCCGATGCCGCTGCACCACCAGCCGCTGGCCTTCCACCCCCCACGCCAACTCCCGCCGCCCCCGCCCCAAGCCCTCCCACTGGCGCCGCACCAACTCCCGCCGGCACCGTAGTCGCGCACCGGCACCGTTACTCCTGGCTCGCGCCTGCCTTCCGCGGCGGGCAACGTGCGATATGTCGGGCGCTTCGCGCCGCGCTGCGCTCGACACATCGGACTTATCGCCTGACAGGGTATTTAGGCGTTTTGCACGGGTCTTAGGCGTCCGGGGCATGCGCCGCTCGAGCGTGGCTCTGGACAGCGATGCCGCGCGGTGGCCGGGTGACGGTGGAGGGGGTCCGGGGTTCGCGGTCCACCGGCCGCTGCGCCGCCCGCCACCCGGCCCCGCCGATCAGGCGGTGCGGGTCGGGCGCGGGCTCGCCTGACGCTGCTGACCGTTACCGCCGTTGCCGTTGTTGCCCTGTCGCATGAGCGCGGTGTCGGTGATCTCGGTGGCCGTGGCGGTGTCGCCGGCGACGGTACCGACGATCGTCACCGTGTCGCCCGCCTTCACGTCGGCGATCTTGGCGACCCCGTTGTCGACCTTGGTGGCGTCGCTGACGACGAACGTGGTGGCGTGACCGTCCTCGCTCTTGGCGGTGATCGACGTCGCGCTGACCGCGGTGACGGTGCCCGACTGGAGGCGCTCGGTCACGTACTGCCCGTCGCCGCCCTTGACCACGAAGTCGCCGTGCAGCGCTCCGACCAGAGCGTTGGCTCCGCCGCGGCCACCGAACCCCGGACCGAACCCGCCCGGGCCGCCCGGCCCGCCGCCCGGGAACCCTTGGCCGCCCTGGGCGTTCTGACCGTTCTGGTTCTGGCCGTTCTGCGCGCCCGGGCCGCCCTGGCCACCCTGTCCGGCTTGTCCACCGCCGCGCCCGCCCGGGGAGCCCGGCCCGCCGCCCGGTCCGCTGGACTGGCTCGAGTTGCTGTCGCTGGCCGCCTGCGCGACCGCCACCCCGCCGCCGATGACGATGACGGCTGAGACGGCGGCGACGATGCCGAGCTTGAGCCGGGACGACCGCTGCGGGGGCGCGGCAACGGCCGTGGGCGCGCTACTGCCGGCCGGGACGTACGGTGCCTCGGCCGCCCACACCGGCGGTACCTCCGACCCGGGCGGCCCGGACACCGGCTGCGGTCCGGCACTCTCGCCGGCCGGCTGCGGGCCGGCACTCTCGCCGGCCGGTTGCGGCCGGGCATCCTCACTGGCCGGTCGCGGTCCGGCATCCTCGCCGGTCAGGTGCTGTCCGCCATGCTCGCCGGCCAGTTGCGGTCGGGCCGCGGCGGCGGTTTCGGGGGCCGCGCTTGCCTGGGCCGGTGGCGGCGCAGTGGCCTCGGGCGTCGCCGGCCGGTGCGGGCCGGGGGGCGCCTGCGGGTCATCGTGAGCAGAGCTCATCGCGCGTACTCCTCAGCAGATCGGGCGTGTCCACGACGACCGTGCACGCCGCAGCTGTGGCCGCAATCCTGCGGAGCTGCCAAGTCGCTGTGAGTCAGTGGATTGCCGATATTTCGTTACGGTAATTCGATGAGCGAAGTCGTCGACCTGGCCCAGCAATTGATCCGGTACGACACCACGAACGCCAGCGACGACGGTGCGACCGGCGACGAGCGGGCCGCGGCCGAGTTCGTCGCCGAGCGGCTGGCCGACGCCGGTCTGCAGCCGGTGTACGTCGAGTCGGCACCCAGACGCGGCAATGTCGTCGTGCGCCTGCCGGGGGCCGACCCCACCCGCGGCGCGCTGCTCGTGCACGGCCACCTGGACGTCGTGCCGGCGGACGGGTCCGAATGGTCGGTGCCACCATTCGCCGGAGAGATTCGCGGTGGGTACCTCTGGGGCCGCGGCGCCATCGACATGAAGCACATGGTCGCCATGTCCGTGGCCGTCGCCCGGCGGTTCGCCCAGGACGGCATCGTGCCGCCGCGCGACATCGTGTTCGCGTTCCTGGCCGATGAGGAGGCGGGCGGCGGCCACGGGGCCGGCTGGCTGGTCGAGCACCACCGGGACCTCTTCGACGGGGTGACGGAGGCGGTCAGCGAGGTCGGCGGGTTCTCCTACACGGTGCGCGACGACGTACGCGCCTATCTGGTGGAGACGGCCGAGAAGGGTTCGATGTGGCTGCGGCTCAAGGTTCGCGGCACGCCCGGGCACGGCTCGATGATCCACACCGACAATCCGGTCGCGAAGCTGACGAAGGCGTTGGCTCGCCTGGAGGCGCACGAGTTCCCGCTAGTGCTGCACCCGGCCGTGGAGGACTTCCTGGCCGGCGTGGCCGACCTGACCGGCGTCCCCTTCGACCGGGACGACCCGGAGGCGGCGGTGGCCCGTCTGGGCTCCCTGTCCCGGCTGATCGGCGCGACCCTCCGCGACACCGCCAACACCACGATCCTGAGGGCCGGCAGCAAGGGCAACGTCGTCCCGTCGACCGCGGAGGCCACGGTGGACGGCCGGATGCTCCCGGGCCGCGAACGTGCCTTCGAACGCGAACTGGCCCAGATACTCGGACCCGACGTCGAGCTCGCCTGGGACCAGCTGCCCCCGGTGACGACCACGTTCGACGGCCACCTGGTCGACGCGATGGCGGCCGCGATCGAGGCGGAGGACCCGGGCGCCCGCCTCCTGCCCTACATGCTCTCGGCCGGCACCGACGCCAAGTCCTTCCAGCGCCTGGGCATCCGCCACTTCGGCTTCGCCCCGCTGCGCCTGCCGGCGGAACTGGACTTCACGTCCCTGTTCCACGGCATCGACGAACGCGTCCCCCTTGACGCCCTCGAGTTCGGCGAACGCGTCCTGACCCGCCTCCTGCGCACCTGCTGACCGCCCGCCCCGTGAGCCCCCGCTCATCAGCCCCGGCCGGTCCAGCGCGACGCGCGGGCATACATCACCGCTGCTCGTCTCGTGGTGTCGCACGGGCGACGGCGGTGCCCGGTCGGTTGCGCCGACCGAGGAGCCGTCGAGCGTCAGACGCGGAAGGAGAGGCGGGTGGTACCGATGACGATCTCGTCGCCCGGGTGGAGCAGGACGGTCGCCTCGACGCGGCGGCCGTTGACCACTGAGCCGTTGGCTGAACCCAGGTCGGTGAACATGGCCCGGTGGCCGTCGTAGTCGACGCGGGCGTGCTGGCGGGAGGCGCCCACGTCGGCCACGCGTAGGGAGGCCTGCTCGCCGCGGCCGATGATGGTGGCGCCCTCCGTGAGGCGGTAGTTCTGGCCGTCCTCGGTCACCAGGCGCACGCCGGTGCCTTCACCCGGTGCCACCTCGCCGCCCGTGTACACCTGAGCCGAGACCCGGAACAGGCCGGTCGCCAGATCGTCGCCCCGAGTGATCTCGACCACGATGTCGCCGTAGACGGCCCAGCCCTGCTCGCCGACGTACTCGGCCTGCGACTGGGCGAGCTCCTGCGCCAGGGCGGCGGCGAACGGGGCCAGGCGGGAGTGGTCGGCGGGGGCGAGCGCGATCAGGTAGCGGTTCGGCACCAGGATCCGGCCGCCCGTCATCTGGGACTGGTTGGCCTGGGCCTCGCCTTGCATGGCGTTGAGGATCTCGACCGGGTGCACGACGCCCTTGAACACCTTGGCGAAGGTGCCCTCGACCATGCCTTCCAGCCGCTTCTCGAACCGCTGCAGCGCGCCCAACTCGTCCCCCTCAAACGCATTCCTCCACGCACGTTCCGGCAGAAACTGTGTATCACGCCGGTGGTAGCGCCGCAGTCGTGACCTTGACGCTCCGCCCGGGCGTGACCCACATCATGGCCGGGCGCGCCAGCAGAGCCCCGAGCGTGATCACCGCCGTGATCACCGCCCAGCCCGCGCCGGTGCCGTGCATAGCCCGGAGCGTCGACACGGTCGGACCGAACATGTTCCGCGGCCCGTACGACTATCCGCGCCGCCCCCACGTAATCATCCCGAGCACCGGCCGGTGGACGCAGTCACGCTCCGTTGATGGGCGTGGCTGTCCGCTCATGCCGTCGGTGTGCACCGACAAGGCGCCGCTGATTTCGTGCTCGAACGATTCGGCGCCCGGCGCGGTGTACCCGGCGCGGGCCATCGGGACGCTGTGGGAGGGCCTCGGGCGGCGGCCCGGAGTGACGCGCACGCGAATGCCCTGGCCGGGGTGCTGTGGCCGGCGCGGTGCGGCTGCTGGAACTGCTTCAAGCTCCGGGTACCACGTCCGATCTGGCCCATCGGACCGGTTTGTCGGTTGGTGCGGTCGGCCAGCGGCTCGGCCTGCTCTTCGACACCCGGCTGATCGACCGCAACCGGCCGGGGCGATCCGTGTACTACCTGGTCACGGACCTGGGCCGGGTGCTGCTCGACGGCGGGCAGTGACGGCAACCGGGGCGGGCGGTGACGGAAATCCGCGAGAAACGGACCGGTCCGCCCGAACTGCAACCATCCGCTGTCCCGAATCCGTCTTCAGGGACGAAACACGGACGCACACTTCGGGGGGATATTGTGGCCCGCCGGGGAACAGATGGTGCCGGGGAGTGGTATGGCGAAGAAGCGTGGGAAGAAAGACCCGTTGTGGGCGCGACTGTCCCTCGTGGGCGGGGCGTTACTGCTGCTCATCAGCGGAGGCACCCTCGTCGGTGGCAATCTGTTGCTGAACCACTACAGCGACCAGATCACCCATGAGGGCGGCCTCGGTGACGCGGCGGCGACCGGTGCGACCATCGACGGGCCGATCAACCTGCTCCTCGTCGGGATCGACGAGCGCGTCAACAAGGAGGAGATGGGCGCCCGGGCCGACTCGATCATCGTCGCGCACGTGCCCGCCTCCCATGACGCGCTGTATCTGATGTCGATCCCGCGTGACACGAGGGTCGGCATTCCGGCGAGCAAGGGCACCGGCTACAACGGCGGCACCGACAAGATCAACGCCGCGTTCCAGTTCGGCTACCAGAACGGCGGCGGCCGCGACAACGGCCTGAAGCTGCTCGCCGAGACGGTCAGCGGCCTGGCCGGCAGCGCGCTGAAGTTCAACGGCGCCGCGATCGTCAACTTCGACGGGTTCAGCGGCCTGGTCAACGCCCTCGACGGCGTCGACATGTGCGTCGACGAGAAGGTCACGTCGATCCACACCGGCTGGAACACGAAGACCAACGTCGAAGGCGTGCCCTACAACTTCAACACCGACGGCATCCCGACCAGCCTCAAGCCCAACATGCGCCCGATGGTCTACGAGGTCGGCTGCCGCCACTTCGCCGCCTGGGAGGCCCTCGACTACGTGCGGCAGCGCGACAAACTGGCCAACAACGACGGCGACTACGGCCGCCAGCGCCACCAGCAGCAGTTCATCAAGGCGATGGCCAAGAAGGCGACGAGCGCCGGTGTCATCTCCAACCCGATCAAGGTCAACGAGGTCCTGGGCCAGGTCGGCAAGGCGGTGTCGTTCTACAACAACAACGTCTCCCTGGCCGACTGGATCTTCACGCTGAAGGGCGTCAACCCGGAGCAGATGATCACGCTGCGGACGAACAACGGCCAGTACTCGACCGAGATCATCAATGGGCAGTCGTTCGAGGTTCTCGATCAGACGGCCAAGGATCTCCTCAAGGCCTACAGCACCGACGCCGTCGGCCCGTTCGTGACCGCCCATCCGGAGCTGCTCGCCAACGACGCGGCCACCCCGGCCGCCTCCTCGTCGACGAAGTAACGCCAGAGGGCCCAGTGGCCCCAGGCCTAGCCAGCCGCTGCGGCAATACAACGGCAACGGCAACGGCAAGCAAGCGGTAATCGGCGGGGCAACGGCAACGGCAACGCGCGGCAGCGGCGAACGGCAATCGGCGGCAACGCGAGGCGGCGGCGAGCGGCGGGGCGGCAACGCGAACCACCACCGCCCAGCTCGCGCAGGCCGGCCGAGGCGAGTGGCGGGCAGCGGCAACCGGCGGCAACGCGAAGCGATCGGCGAGCAGCGGCAACTGGCGGCAACACGAGGCAACGGCGAGCGGCAAACGGCGGGAAAACGGCAACCCCACGCGGCAACGTGAGGCAACGGCAACGGCAAGCGGCAACCTAACGGCAGGCGCCGAGGAAAACGGCAAACGCGGACGGCAACAGCAGCCCCGCTCGGCACGAGCGGGGCTGCCGTGTGTTTGCGCTCCGTAACCAATTCCTGTAATACCTATCTCATCAGTGGGGAATAATTCTGCCGGAGTGTTGACGGAAAAATTCGTGGCCGCCTACCGTGTCGGTGTGTCCGTTCAGGGAGTCCATGCGCTGGTCAGGCGCACGCACGAGGCCCGCGTCCTGCGCGTGCTGCGTGAGCACGGCGCCCTGAGCCGGGGCCAGATCGCCAGTAAGGTCGGCCTGTCCCGGACGACCCTGTCGGAGATCACCGGTGACCTGCTGTCCAGGGGCGCGGTCGTCGTGGTCGACACCGACGCCGCCCGCCGGGCCGGCTCCGGCCGCCCGGCCGAGCTGCTCACCCTCGACCCGAGCTCCGGGCAGTTCCTCGGCGTCGACCTCGGCCACACCCGGGTCCGCATCGCCGTCGCCGACGCCGCGCACGACATCATCGCCGCCGGCCACGCCACCTACCCGGCCGAGTCAGCCTGGGACGAGCGCCTCGACGCCGCGTTCGCGCTCATCGACCGCACCGCCACCCGCACCGGCGTGAGCTTCCGCGCCTTGCAGGGTGTCGGTGTCGGTGTACACGGGCCCCGACCGGCGGTTCCGGAGCTCGCGATGCCGTTCGCGGAGCGGTTCGCGGCCCCGGTCGTCGTCGACAACAACACCCGCTTCGCCGCCCTGGCCGAAGCCATGACCGACGGCCCCGACGTGCACGACGTGCTCTACATCCGCCTCTCCGACGGCATCGGCGGCGGCCTGGTCGTCGGCGGCCGGCTCGTCGCCGGGGCGGGTGGTGTCGCCGGCGAGTTCGGGCATGTGACCGCCCAGCCCGGCGGCGATGCGTGCCGGTGCGGCAAGTCGGGCTGCCTGGAGACGGTCGCTTCGGTGCCGGCTGTGCTCTCAGGCTGTACCAATGCAGGCTTGAACATCGACACGATCGAGGACCTCGAGGCCGCGTTGACCCGCGGCGATCCGGTCGCCGAGGCTGTCGTCGAACGGGCCGCCGCCGCCGTGGGCCGGGTCGTGGCCGCCGCCGCGCTCGTGCTCGACCCGGCACAGATCGTCATCGGCGGACGGCTGCCACAGTGCGCGCCCGCGCTCGTCCGCCGCGTCGAGGAGATCCTCGCCGGCGAGCTGTGTCCCGTCGGCGGGGCCCGGCCGGCGATCCGGGCCGCCCGCCTCGGCGACGACGACGGTGCCCGCGGCGCCATCGCCGCCCTGTTCCGCCAGTCCCCGCTGCTGGACGGCTACCCCGACCCCGTCCGCTGACCACATGCCGTTACTGGACGGCTACCCGACCCGTCGCTGACCACACGCCGTTGCCGGACAGCAACCGCGACCCAGTCCGCCGACCACACCGCCGTTGCCGGACAGCAACCCCGACCCAGTCCGCCGACCACACCGCCGTTGCCGGACGGCAACCATGACGACCCGCATAGGAGTTCGATGAGCGCAGTCAATGCGCCACGATATCGCCGTGCCCTGCTCACAGCCGTGAACGTGGCGTCGGCCGCGGCCGGCCTGGGCCTGTGGTGGCTCTGGTCGGCCACCGCCGAGAACGTGCCGACGCCGGTCGAGGTCGCGAAGCGGATGGGTGAGCTGTTCGCCGACGGCACCCTCGGGGCCGACATCCTGGCCAGCCTCCAGCGGGTGCTGATCGGCTTCGCGCTCGGTGTTGCCGTCGCGATTCCGGTCGGTTTCCTGATGGGCTGGTACGCCCTCGCCCGCGCCGTCTTCGAACCGTGGGTGCAGTTCTTCCGGACCGTCCCGCCCCTCGCGCTCATCCCGCTCGTCGTGGTCCTGCTCGGCATCGGCGAGGAACCGAAGATCTTCGTCATCTACGTCGCCGCGTTCCTGTCCTGCGTCATCGCGACGTTCCAGGGTGTCGTCGACGTCGACAAGACGCTCATCAACGCCGCCCGCGTCCTCGGCGCCCCGACCCGGACCATCTTCGCCCGGGTGGTCGTGCCGGCGTCGATGCCGTACATCCTCGTCGGCATGCGCGTCGGCCTCGGCGCCGCGTGGGGGACCCTGGTCGCCGCCGAGCTGGTCGCGGCGCAGGAGGGCCTCGGGTACCGCATGCAGAACGCCCAGATCTACGTCGACCGGCCCACCATCTTCGCCGCGCTCATCTGCATCGGCGTCCTCGGCCTGCTCATGGACCGGGTCCTGCTGCTGGTCGAACGCCGGGCCACGAGCTGGCAGGAGCGCCGATGAGCGAGGACATCCGCCGGGCCGCGATCGGGCGGGAGCGCCCGGTGAGCAAGGACATCCGCCGGGCGACGAGTGGGCGGGAGCGCCCGATGGGCAAGGACATGCGCCCGGTCACGAGCGGGCGGGAGCGCCCGGTGAGCAAGGACATGCGCCGGGCGACGAGTTGGCAGGAGCGCCCGATGGGCAAGGACATCCGCCCGGTCACGAGCGGGCGGGAGCACCGATGAGCAAGGAAATCTCGATCCGCGGCGTCGGCAAGGTTTTCCCGCTCAAGGACCGCGAGTTCACCGCCCTCGGCAACGTTTCCCTGGAAGTTGCCGCCAGCGAGTTCGTCGCCATCGTCGGCCCGTCCGGCTGCGGCAAGAGCACGCTGCTCAATATCGTCGCCGGCCTCGAGCACGCGACCAGCGGCGCGGCGCTCGTCGGTGGGGCGCCGGTCACCGGCCCCGGCCCGGACCGCGGCGTCATCTTCCAACAGTTCGCATTGTTCCCGTGGCTGAGCGTGCGCAAGAACGTCGAGTTCGGGCTGCGCACCGCCGGCGTACCCCGGGCGCAGCGGCGGGCCCGGGCCGAGCACTTCATCGACCTCGTCGGGCTGAGCGCGTTCGCCGACGCCCTGCCGAAAACGTTGTCCGGCGGCATGAAACAGCGCTGCGCGATCGCCCGTGCTTACGCCGTAGATCCACAAATCCTGCTCATGGACGAGCCGTTCGGCGCCCTGGACTCGCTGACCCGGGTCCGCCTGCAGGAGCAGCTGCTGCAGACGTGGAGCCAGGAGCAACGGACCGTCATGTTCATCACCCACGACGTCGACGAGGCCGTGTTCCTCGCCAACCGCGTCGTCGTCATGGCCGCCGACCCCGGCCGCATCGTGCAGATCGTCGATGTCGCACTGCCCTATCCCCGCACCGAGGACGTCTCGGCCCCGACTTCGCGGCCCTGCGCAACCGCGTCTGGAGTGCGGTACACCATCAGGAAGGACTCCCCTCATGATCTCCCGCCGTTCGTTCATGGGCCTCGTGGCCGGCACCGCCGTGGCAACGCTCGCCGCCTGCGGCGACGACAAGGACAACGACAAAGGCACTGCATCCGGGGGTACTGCCAAAGTCACATTCGGTTACATCGGCGACTACAACGGCAGCAGCCTGCCCGCGATCGCGAACAAGCTGAAGCTCTGGGAGAAGCACGGCCTGGAAGCCACGCTGAAGGTGTTCACGACGGGCCCGGTGCAGATCCAGGCGATGCAGACCGGCGACCTCGACTTCGGCTACATCGGGCCCGGTGCGTTCTGGCTGCCCGCCTCCGGCCAGGCGAAGATCATCGCGATCAACACCCTCGGCGGCGCCGACCGGGTCATCGCCCAGCCCGGCATCACCTCCATCGAGCAGCTGCGCGGCAAGAAGGTCGGCGTCCCCGAGGGCACATCCGGTGACATGATCCTCACCCTGGCCCTGCAGGCGGCCGGGATGACGAACAAGGACATCCAGCGCACCCCGATGGACGCCGCCACCCTGGCCTCGGCGTTCTCGGCCAAGCAGATCGACGGCGCCGGATTCTGGTACCCGGCGATCGCCACGATCAAGAAGTCGGTCCCGAACCTGGTCGAGATCGCCAACGACGACACGTTCAAGGACAAGGTCCAGTTCCCGAACGCGTACGTCGCCGGCAACAAAGCCGTCAACGAGAAGCCCGACGTCGTCAAGAAGGTCGTCCAGGTACTGCGCGAGGCCACCGACTACCGGGCCGCGCACCGCGACGAGGTCATCGCCGCCGTCGCGGAGCTGACGAAACAGCCCGCCGACGCGGTCAAGGCCGACGCCGACCTCAACAAGGCGATGACCACGCAAGAGCTCGACGCGCAGACCACCGACGGCACGGTCGGCAAATGGCTCGACGCGATGGGCGAGTTTTTCCTCAGCGCCGGGAAACTCAAGGAAAAAGCCGACCCGAAGTCGTACTACCTGGGCGAGCAGTGGACGGCCGCCAAGTGAGTCCCCGCAACATCCTGTTCCTCATGACCGACCAGCACCGGGTGGACACGCTCGGCGCCTACGGCAATCCGCTCGCGCGGACCCCGGTGCTGGACGAGCTCGCCCGCACCGGGACCCGGTTCGACCGCTGGTACACCCCGACCGCCATCTGCACCCCGGCCCGGGCCAGCCTGCTCACCGGCCAGGCCCCGTTCCGGCACAAGCTCCTGGCCAACCAGGAGCGCAACGTCGGCTACTCCGAGGACCTGCCCGAGGGCACGTGGACGTTCCCGCAGGCATTGCGCTCCCACGGCTACAACTGCGGCCTGGTCGGCAAATGGCACGCCGGCACCGTGAAGACCCCGGCGGATTACGGACTCGACGGCGTCCATTTGCCGGGCTGGCACAATCCCGTCGACCACCCGGATTATCTGCAATACCTGGACGAGCGGGGCCTGCCACCGTACGAGATCTCCGACCGCATCCGCGGCACCCTCCCCAACGGCCAGCCCGGCAACCTCCTCGCCGCCCGCCTGCACCAGCCGGTCGAGGCCACCTTCGAGCATTACCTGGCCACACGGACGATCGAAATGCTGCGGGGGTACTCCGAGCAGGACCGGCCGTTCTTCCTGGCGCTGCATTTCTTCGGCCCGCACCTGCCCTACATCGTCCCGCCGGAGTACTTCGACCTCATCGACCCCGAGACCGTCGAACTGCCGCGCTCGATCGCCGAGACCTTCCACGGCAAGCCGCCGGTGCAGCGCAACTACAGCAAGCACTGGACGTTCGACACGATGCCGATCGAGGTGACCCGCAAGCTCATCGCCGTCTACTGGGGCTACGTCACCCTGATCGACGAGCAACTGGGCCGAGTCCTGGCCGCACTGCGGGAGCTGGGCCGGGCCGACGACACGTCGGTGTTCTTCACCTGCGACCACGGCGAGTTCACCGGCGCGCACCGCCTGCACGACAAGGGCCCGGCGATGTACGAGGACATCTACCGCACCCCCGGCCTGATCCGCGTCCCCGGCGCCCCGCAGGGCCAGGTCCGCCAAGAGTTCGTGAGCCTGACCGACTGCACCGCGACGATCCTGGATCTGGCCGGCATCCCCACCGACCCCATCTCCGCCAACGCGCCGGCGGCCGGCATCTCCGTCGACGCTCCCGCAGCCGCCATCTCCGCCAACGCTCAAGCGGCCGCCGTCTCGGTTGACGTGCCCGTTGCCGGCGTGTCCGTCGACGCTCCCGCATCCGCCATCTCCGCCGACGCCTCCGCGGCCGCCATCTCGACCAACGCCTCCGCGGCCGCCATCTCGACCAACGCCTCCGCAGCCGCCATCTTGACCAACGCCCAAGCGGCCGGCATCTCCGCCGACGCCTCCGCCATCTCGACCAACGCCCAAGCAGCCGCCATATCTGCCGACGCCTCCGCAGCCGCCATTTCTGCCAACACCCCTGTAGCCGTCGACTCCCGCTCGTTGCTCCCCCTAATCCGAGGCGAGTCCCCGGAGTGGTCTCCGGACATAGTCGCGGAGTTCCACGGCCACCACTTCCCATACCCGCAACGCATGCTGCGCACCGACCGCTACAAACTGGTAGTCAACCCGGACTCGATCAACGAGCTCTACGACCTGACCCGAGACCCCGACGAATTACTGAACATTTACGAACTGCCAGAAACAATTGCAATCCGCTCAACAATGCTCCGCCGCCTGTACACACTCCTCCGCGACCGCGGCGACAACTTCCACCACTGGATGGCGTCGATGTACGACGTAGGTTCCCTGAATCACGACCCGACCCTCAGCGGCCTGGACGAGTCAACCTACGCCAGCAATGCCTGACGCCATGCCATCAATGCCCCGTGACCGGCGGCCGGACATCGTCATGATCCTTACCGATGACCATGCGGCGCACGCGATCGGTGCGTACGGGTCGGTGCTCAACAGCACGCCGCGGATCGACGAGATCGGGGAGTTGGGCTGGCGGTTCGACAACTGCTTCGCCACGAACTCGCTGTGTTCGCCGTCGCGCGCTTCGATCCTGACCGGCACGTACAGTCACATCAACGGGGTCACGACCCTGGTGACGCCGATCGACGCATCGCAGCCGACGTTCGTGTCGTTGCTGAAGGAGGCCGGCTATCGCACGGCGATGGTCGGTAAGTGGCACATGGGCGACGGTCCGGGTCACGATCCGCAGCACTTCGACTACTGGGACGTGTTCATCGAGCAGGGGGAGTACCACAATCCTCGGCTGTTGAGTCAGGACGGGCTGCGCACCGTCCCCGGGTACGCGACCGACATCGTCACCGACCTGGCCCTCGACTGGATGTCCTCGGTGTCCGATGAGGATGGTCCGGTGTGTGTGCTGATTTACCACAAAGCACCCCATCGGCCCTGGGAACCGCCGTTGCCGTCGTCGCCGTCTTCTTCGTCGTCCTCGCCGTTGCCGCCCCCGTCGTCCTCGCCGTTGCCGCCCCCGTCGTCCTCGCCGTTGCCGCCGCCGTCGCCGTTGCCGTCGCCGTCGTCATCCCCGTCGTCGTCACCGTCTTCTTCGCCGTCGCCGTCGCCGTCGCCGTTGCCGTCGCCGTTGCCGTCGCCGTCGCCGTCGTCATCCCCGTCGTCGTCACCGTCTTCTTCGCCGTCGCCGTCGCCGTCGCCGTCGCCGTCGTTGCCGCCGTCGTCGTCACCGTCTTCTTCGTGGTTGCCGTCGCCGTCGTCTCCGTTGCCGTCGTTGCCGTCCCCGTCCTCGTTGCCGTTGTCTTCGTCTGCTTACGGCGGTGTGCCTGTGCCGGGGACGTTTTTTGACGATTACGCCTCGCGATCGTCGTCGGCTCGGCGGGCGGCTATGCGGATCGCTGAGCATCTCAGTCGGGAGGACCTGAAGATCGATCCGCCGGCGGGGTTGTCGTACGAGGATGAGGCGCTGTGGAAGTACCAGCGGTTCATGGAGGACTACCTCGCCTGTGTGGCGTCCGTCGACGCGAACGTTGGGCGGGTGATCGACTGGCTGCGGGAGCGGGGGCGGTTGGCTGACACGCTGCTCATGTACGGGTCCGACCAGGGGTTCTTCCTCGGTGAGCACGGGTGGTTCGACAAGCGGTTCATGTACGAGGAGTCGCTGCGGATGCCGCTGCTCCTGTCGTACCCGCGGCGGCTCCCCGGCGGGCGGGTGTTCACCGACATCGTCACCAACGTCGACTGGGCGCAGACGATCCTCGACGCGGCCGGGGTCGGGCACCATCCTCGGATGCAGGGGCGCAGCTTCTGGCCAGATCTCCTCGGCTCGGACGCGGCCGCCCCACCGGCGGTCGGGATGTATTACCGGTATTGGGAGCATGACGACGTGTTCCACAAAGCCCCGGCGCATTACGGGTATCGCACGGCGGATTACAAACTCATTTACTTCTACAATGACGGGCTGGGGCTGCCTGGGACGGGCGCGTTCACGTACCCGCCAGAGTGGGAGCTGTATGATCTTGTCAACGATCCTTCGGAGACGAGGAACGTCTACAACGAACCTTCGTATCGTGCGGTGCGTGACGAGTTGACGGCAGCGATGTGGCGTGAGCAGGCCCGCCTCGGCGACACTCCGCACCCGTCGCAGCCCCGCCCGGCCGGAGTCTGACGATGCCGGCTAGCTGCAAGGCCTCACTCGGCGACCGCGAATCGACTCTCATGACCGCGGACACGGACCAGCTCGGGTCCTACGGTGGACGGCGGGGGAGTTCGCGAGATCGAGCGGGTCGTCGTGCCCGCGCATCCGTTGTAGACGGCGGGGGAGTTCGCGTGGGCGGGCGGGTCCTCGTGTTTCCGCATCCGTCGCGGGCCTGCTCGGCGGGGGTGTGACGGTGTCGGCTTGTTGCGGGGCCTCGTTCGGTGATCGGGAGTCGGCGCCGGCGGCTGTCGGCGGTGGGGGAGTGCACGAGATCGAGCAGGTCGTCGTGCCCGTGCAGACGTTCGCTATGGGCGACGCGCACGGGGACGGCGCGCGGCCGGACGGCGAACAGCCGGTACACCCGGTGCGGCTCGAGGCTTTCAGCATCGACGCGACAACCGTGACCGTGGCCGACTTCGCCCGGTTCGTTGATGCGACCGGGTATCGGACCGAGGCCGAGACGTTCGGGTACTCGGCCGTGTTCCACCTGTTTCTGCGGGCCGCGCCCGACGACGTCCTCGGGCGGGCGCCGCAGACGCCCTGGTGGCTCGGGGTTCGCGGAGCCGACTGGGCGCACCCGTTCGGGCCGCTGTCCTCAGTGGACGGTGCGGTCGACCATCCCGTCGTGCACGTCTCGTGGAACGACGCCCAGGCCTACTGCACGTGGGCCGGTCGCCGGCTGCCGACCGAGGCCGAGTGGGAGTGCGCTGCTCGCGGCGGCCTTTCCGGCCTGCGCTACCCGTGGGGCGACGCGTTGCCGGGCGATGCGTGGGCCTGCAACATCTGGCAAGGAAAGTTTCCGGCAACGAATACCGCGGCGGACGGGTTCCTGGCCACGGCGCCGGTCCGCAGCTTCCAGCCGAACGCTTACGGGCTGTGGCAGCCGGTCGGCAACGTGTGGGAGTGGTGCGCGGACTGGTTCGACGCGGGGTACTACGGACGGTCGGCAATGGATAATCCACGCGGGCCGTCGACGGGTAATGCCAGGGTTCTGCGCGGCGGGTCGTACCTGTGTCACGACTCCTATTGCAATCGGTACCGCAATGCCGCCCGCTCCTCGAATACCCCCGACTCGTCGATGGGCAACGCCGGGTTTCGCACCGTGGCATGATGCCGGACATGCCCGATCGCTTCCTCGCGCACCTGCCCGTCGGTGAGCCGCCCGTCCCGTTCGAGGGTGGCATCCCGGGCTGGGAGATCTTCCCGTTCGACGGCGACCTGCACATCAAAACCCTTGAGCCCGCGGTGGTACCGGAGCCGCCGCGCAACGGTGAGCAGGGCGCCGACGACTGCTCCATGTGCCGCGACCCGCTCCGCCACGCCATCTGGTCCGACGACCGCTGGATCCTGCGCCACGCCGGCGACGCCTCCGCCATCCCGGCCGTGGTCCTGCTCTCCCCGCGGGCCCACCACGACTTCGACGACCTGCCCGCCGACCTCGGGGCCGAACTGTTCCCGCTGATGCAGCGCGTCGAACGGGCCATCCTCGGCCTGGGCGGCGTCGCCCGCGTGCACATCTCGAAGGTCGGCGACGGGGCCCGGCACCTGCACTGGTGGTTCACCGGGCGGCCCGAGGGGCTGCTGCAGCTGCGCGGCTCGTGCCTGATGCTGTGGGACGACATTCTGCCGAAGCAGCCGGAGTCGCAGTGGCGGGCCGCTCTGCGTGAGGTCGCTGCAACCCTGGCTGCCGACGGCGGCGTGGTGCATTAGCGGTTCGCGGGCGGTGCGGCGGTGGCGGGTCGTTCTGCGTGAGGTTTGCCGGGCCCTGGCTGTGGGCGGTGGCGTCGTGCATCAGCCGTCCGCGGGTGGAGCCGTGGTGGGCCGTTCTGCGCGGAATCGCTGCGGACTGCGCGGCGGTGGCGGGTCGTTTGCGTGCTGTCGCCCGGGCGTGCCTGGGGCGGTGGGGCCGTGCACCGCTTCTTCGTCGAACGCCGGGTGCTGTGCTGGCTCGGCGCCGTCTACGGGTGGTGCCGTGGTGGCGGCCGTTCTGCGCGAGGTCGCTGAGGCCCTGGCCGCGGGCGGCGGTGTTGTGGACTCGCCGTCCGCGGCCGGAGCTGAGTCAGTACCCCCAACGGTTCTTCAAATGGCGCCACCAGTCCCGCAGCATCCACTTGTCGAACTCGGTGATCTGCGTCGCCGAGCCCGCCTTCATGATGAAGCAGCACTGGCCCGTCGGGGTCCAGTCGTAGAAGTCGTCCAGGCCGAAACTGTGGCCCATCTCGTGGAGCAGGATGTGGACATTGTCGGCGTCGAGATTGCTGACGTAATACTCGCTGCCGATGCGCTGGCCCCAGTCACCGCCCGCGCCGCCACCGAAGCCCGACGTGAGCCACAGTGACATGTCGTAATGGTGCGACGCCCCGCCCGGGCAGTTCGGGTAGTTGCCGCTCTGGTTGAAGAACCGCCCGCACGGCTCGCCGCACTGGGGCGCGTTCTCACGGATGTTGTTGACATAGATGTCGACCGAGGTGTCCGTCCACTGGAGCTGCGCGCGGTCGCGCACCGCCCAGCCGACGACCTTGACCGGCACCGTCGCGTACGGCCAGCCGTTGTGGCCGACCATGACGTCGACCCATTTCTTGAACTGCCGTTGCAGCGTCGCCTGGATCTTGTCCCGCTGCGCCGCCGTCACCGACGCGCTCGAGTCCCAGCGGACGCAGTAGTTGATGCTGCCGCCGGTGGCGAAGATCTGGTCCCACGCGTAGTTACGGAAGCCGTACAGGTTGTTGTACGTCTGCTCCTGGTGGGTCCATACCTCGCTCAGGGGCTGGACGAGGTTCGACGGCGGGTTCCAGCCCGACGGCGGCGGGGTGGTGGTGCCGATCGCCGAGGCGTAGGCGCGCACCTCGAGCAGGCCGACCGAACCCGCGCCGCTCTGCAGCACGACCCGCAGGCGCGTGGTGCTGACCTGGTTGAAGTTCACCGCGTTGTACTGGTTGACGGCGACCGGGTAGCTGCTCACCCCGGACACGTCGGCATAGGCGGAGCCGGTCCAGTACTGCAGCCGCCACGACGCGGGGACGCGCACGCCACCGTTGTCGTCGAAGAAGTACACATCGGCGGATTTCAGGGTTTGTGCACTTGACCAGGTGAGCAGCGCCCACTGCTCGCCCGTGTTGGGCCAGGTGCCCCAGCGGCGGTTGACGGTGTCGTTGGACGTGGACGGGTCGATGCCGTCGTTGACCGCGGCGACGCTCTCCCACGAGGACGTGTACGACGCGGTCGCGGTCGCCGAGCGGGCCAGGTTGTCGCTCTGCCCCGGCGCGGCCTGCGCGACCCCCGCCGTGCCGAGCACCACCGCCAGCGCGGCGATGACGACGGCGACTTTTCGCATGACGTCACTCCTTTCGAAAAGGTTTTCGGGGACACTGGCAGCGTTGCTGGTGATTGTCAATCGTCAATGTGTGCTGCTGGGTGGAGGTGCTGTGGGTGTGTGAACGTTTCATCGGGCCGAAAAGGTTTCGGCAAATTTCGGCACGTTGCCGGACGGCGGTCGCGGTGTCGAGCCCGGGATTGCGGCCGGTGTCTTGCCGGTTTCCGGCGAGGTTGGCTCGGATTCCGGCTCGGGGCGGCCCGTTTCCGGCTCGGAGGCGACCTGGTTCCGGCTCGGTGTCGGGCTTGGTTTCCGCAATGCCGGCTTGGTTTCCGGCGGTGACCTACCTGGTTTCCGGCCGATGTCTCGCCTGGTTTCCGCGGTGCCGGCCCGGTTTCCGGCTCGATCGCCGGCTCGGTGTCGGCTTGGTCTGCGGCGTCGGGCCGGTCTCCGGTGGGGGAGGTTCGGGTTTCCGGCGGGTCGGTTCGGGTTTCCGATCGGTCGGGTCCGGTTTCCGGTGGGGTCGGGCTCGGTGGATTTGATGTTGCATTCCGTGGCCTTGCGTTGAGCCGCGTTGGAAGCTGTTCCCGCAGATCAGCCGAACGGGCAGACCCGTGACCGGGACCACGTCGCCGGTGTCACGCGGGCATATCGTGGCAGCGCTAACATCAACAGCGGGGGAGGTACATTGCGCGCGACAAGCCACAACCGGGCCGCCGTCATGAACGACGTGGCGCGGCTCGCGGGCGTCTCACATCAGACGGTGTCGCGCGTCCTCAACGACCATCCCAGCGTCAGCCCCGCCACCCGCGAACGGGTCCTCGAGGCCGTCCGGCAGCTCAACTACCGGCCCAACGCGATGGCCCGCGGACTCGCCGGGCGCCGCTCCCGGGTTGTCGGCGTCGTCTCGTTCGACACCATCCTCTACGGCCCCGCCTCCACCCTCCTGGGTGTCGAGCGGGCCGCCCGCGCCGCCGGCTACGGCGTCAGCATCGTGACCCTCGAACGCGTCGACCACACCGGCATGGTCTCCGCCCTCAGCGCACTGGCCGACCAGTCCGTGGCGGGCGTCGTCGTCATAGCCCCGCAGACCGCGGCCGCCGCCGCCCTGCACAACATGCCGCTGGGCATGGCCGCCGTCGCTGTGGAGTCCGACGTCGGCGGCGAGGTTCCGGCGATCTCGGTGGACCAGGTGACGGGCGCCCGGATGGCGGTGGAGCACCTGCTGTCGTTGGGGCACCAGAAGGTCTGGCATCTCTCCGGCCCTCGCGACTGGCTCGAAACGCACGGTCGCATCGACGGCTGGCGGCTCACCCTCGAAGAGGCCGGCCTGCCCGCTCCGCCGCTGATGACCGGGGACTGGAGCGCTCGGTCCGGCTACACCGCAGGCCTCGAACTGGCCTCGCGCGACGACGTGACGGCCGTGTTCGCCGGCAACGACCAGATGGCGCTGGGCATGATGCGGGCGTTCCACGAGCGCGGCATCCGGGTCCCCGACGATGTCAGCATCGTGGGCTTCGACGACATCCCCGAGGCCGAGTTCCTGTCCCCGCCGCTGACCACGATCCGCCAGGACTTCGACGAGGTGGGGCGCCGTTGTATCGCCGCCCTGCTCCGCGTGATCGAAGCCGACCTGCGCGAAGGCCCGGACCGGCCGGCCCCCGACCCGCGGGTGGCGCCGGCGCTGATCACGAGGGCTAGCACGGCACCGCCCCGCGCGTAGGTTACGCTGCGCGACGAGATTTGACGCGGCGTGGCCGCTCCGAAGATCGGTTAGGTTGCGTCGGGTACGGTGAACAAAGCGGAGCGACACCGAGCCGGAGTCGTCTTCAAGCCCTGCCGCCAACTGACGCCACACCAGGTCTGCCGAACGCCTCTCGCCGCAACGACGCCGCCACCACCACCCGCGTGCGAGCGACCACCGGGGATGCCGCCACCCGTTCTGTCTTGCTGATGGCGTTGGCGTCGGCGCGGCTTCGGGACCGAATGAAAGTTCCACGATCATCACGTTCGCGGGTTGGCTTTGACACACGCAGACTCCGCGTATTTCGATTCGGTGCTCGGTGCTCGGTGCTCGGTGCTCGGTGCTCGGTGCTCGGTGCTCGGTGCTCGGTGCTCGGTGCCCGGCGGCGGCCGGCTGCAGTCGTCGGCCGTCGCCGCGCGTCGCTGCTGAAGCCCGCTGCCCGCTGCGAATCGCCGGCAGCCGCCGTGCGTCGCCGCTGAAGTCGCCCTAATCCGCAGCCCACGTGCGCCCGAGGGATGGCGCCTGGCGCGCCATTGATGGGCGTCGACGTGCCCGGTGCTGGCTGTCGGCCGGCTGCTGTCGTCGGCCGTCGCCGCGCGTCGCTGCTGAAGCCCGCTGCCCGCTGCGAATCGCCGGCAGCCGCCGTGCGTCGCCGCTGAAGTCGCCCTAATCCGCAGCCCACGTGCGCCCGAGGGATGGCGCCTGGCGCGCCATTGATGGGCGTCGACGTGCCCGGTGCTGGCTGTCGGCCGGCTGCTGTCGTCGGCCGTCGCCGCGCGTCGCTGCTGAAGCCCGCTGCCCGCTGCGAATCGCCGGCAGCCGCCGTGCGTCGCCGCTGAAGTCGCCCTAATCCGCAGCCCACGTGCGCCCGAGGGATGGCGCCTGGCGCGCCATTGATGGGCGTCGACGTGCCCGGTGCTGGCTGTCGGCCCGCTGCTGTCGTCGGCCGTCGCCGCGCGTCGCTGCTGAAGCCCGCTGCCCGCTGCGAATCGCCGGCAGCCGCCGTGCGTCGCCGCTGAAGTCGCCCTAATCCGCAGCCCACGTGCGCCCGAGGCTGACGCCTGGCGCGCGCCATCGAGGGGCGTCGACGTGCTTGGAAGGCCCGTGCCGCAACGGGACGCGTGCCCGGATCGGCGGTGGCGTCGGCCGGGATGGCGCCGGCGGGCTGGTCCGGTGCGGATTGCCTTCGGAGGTGTGCCGTTCGGGGAAGTGGTCGCGGCTGGGCTTGTGGGGCGTGGCGTCGGAGCGGGCTGGCCGGCGTCGTTCGACCTCTGCGGCTGGTTGTGCGCGGTGTCCGGCGTTGGCTGGACCGTCGTCGGCTCCGGGCGCCTCGTCGCCCTCCCCGCCCCTCGAGGACTTCACCACCGGCTGCGACTGGTGCCCGCGACGGTGCTGGTGATGGTGCGCACGGGTTGGTGTCCGGGTACTCGCAGGTTGGCGTCGGTGCTGCTGGCCGGCCGCGTGGTCGGGAGCGGTGTCCCTGCGGCCGGCTGGCGGGTCAAGAGTCCCGAGGTGGCGGCGTAAGTGCTGGTGTGGTCAGGAGTTGCGGCGGCGGAAGCGGGGTGCCGACAGGGAGGCGCGGTGACGGAAGTGCGGTCGTGGAGGGCAAGGGCGTTGGGAAAGGGAGGGCCGGGGGGCTCAGGGGGCGGCGTTGGCTGAGGCTCGGACTACCAGGTGGGGGGAGAGGTGGACCGGGCCGCGGTCGGGGGGTGCTTCGCCGGTCAGTTGGGCCACGAGGAGGTCTACGCTGCGGCGGCCCAGTTCGGCGAAGTCCTGGTGGATCGTCGTCAGCGGGGGCAGGAAGAAGCCCGACTCCGGGGTGTCGTCGAAGCCGACCACGCTGACCCGGGCCGGGACCGGGCGGCCCGCCTCGTGGAAGGCGCGCAGCACCCCCAGCGCGATGTGGTCGTTGCCGCAGAAGACGGCGGTCACGCGGGTGTCGGCGGCGAGGTGCTGGCCGCGCAGGTAGCCGGAGCGGGCGCTCCAGTCGCCGGATTCGATCGGGGGGACCGGGGCGCCGGCCGAGTGCAGGGTCTGGCGCCAGCCGTCGATGCGGTCGCGGGCTTCGGGCCAGTCGGCGGGGCCGGGGACGTGGTGGACGGTCTCGTGGCCGAGCTCGAGGAGGTGGCTGGTGGCCATGCAGGCGCCGCGGACGTTGTCGACGCGCAGCATCGGCACGTAGCCGTCGTCGGCGCCGCCGACGCCGACGGCGGGGGTGCCGGCCGGGACCTGGGTCAGGGCGTCGGCCACGGAGTTCTTCGGGGCGATGGCGATGATGCCCTCGACGGCCTGGGCGCAGAGCTGCTCCACGGCGTCGAGGACGGCGTGGCGTTCCAGGGAGCGCACGGTGGCGATGCTGACGTAGTAGCCGGCCTCGCGGGCGGCCTTCTCGATGCCGTAGATCATCGAGGCCGGGCCGGCCAGGGTGGTCTCGAAGCCGATCAGGCCGATGGTGCGGGAGCGGGACGTGACCAGGGTGCGGGCGGCCAGGTTGCGGCGGTAGTTGAGCACGCGCACGGCGTCCAGGACGCGTTCGCGGGTGGTGGCGCTGACGTTGGGCAGGTCGTTGAGGACCCGCGACACGGTCTGGTGGGAGACGCCGGCCAGTCGGGCGACGTCGCGCATGCCGACCTTGCGCAGCGGCGGGCCGACGGCGTCCAGGTCGGGGGCGGCGCCGGTGTGCGCGACCGGGCCCGGCCGGCCGCGGTCCGGTCCGACGACAGCTGCAGCCACGGAGTGTCTCCTTCCGGCAACATCTCGGCCGCCGCTACTTGACGCCCGGGATGAGAACGCTAACACTCTCGAAATACAACCGCGACGGCCAATGCATTCGGCCCGCATGCGGCATCAGGTCACCGCCCGACACCCCAGGCGTGTGGCCATGGGCTTTTCGTTGTGAACGTTCACGCATCTCCGAAGGGACAGACGCAGTGCTGAAGAGATGGTCCGCTGCTGTGCTTGGCAGCGTGCTCCTGGTCGGCGCGCTCGGCGCGTGCGGCGGGGAGAATGCCAGCGACTCCTCGTCACCGGGGGCCGCCAAGGACGATGGCAAGATCACCATGGGCTTCGCGCAGGTCGGCGCCGAGAGTGGCTGGCGCACTGCGAACACCAAGTCGATCCAGGACGCCGCGACCGCCGCGGGCATCGACCTGAAGTTCAACGACGCGCAGCAGAAGCAGGAAAACCAGATCAAGGCCATTCGCAGCTACATCGCGCAGAAGGTCGACGTCATCGCGTTCTCGCCGGTCGTGGAGTCCGGCTGGGACACGGTGCTCAAGGAGGCCAAGGACGCGAAGATCCCGGTCATCCTGACCGACCGCGCCGTGGACTCCAAGGACACGACGCTGTACAAGACCTTCCTCGGCTCGGACTTCGTGCTCGAGGGCAAGAAGGCCGGCGAGTGGCTGGTCAAGGAGTACCAGGGCAAGACCGACCCGGTGAACATCGTCGAGCTGCAGGGCACGACGGGTTCGGCGCCGGCCAACGACCGCAAGTCGGGCTTCGCCGACGCGATCAAGGGCTCGCCCAACCTGAAGATCATCGCCTCGCAGACCGGTGACTTCACGCGGGCCAAGGGCAAGGAGGTCATGGAGGCCTTCCTGAAGGCCAACCCGAAGATCGACGTGCTCTACGCGCACAACGACGACATGGGCCTGGGCGCCATCGAGGCGATCGAGGCGGCCGGCAAGAAGCCGGGCGTCGACATCAAGATCATCACGGTCGACGCGGTCAAGGACGGCATGACCGCCCTGTCCGTCGGCAAGATCAACTACATCGTCGAGTGCAGCCCGCTGCTCGGGCCCCAGCTCATGGACCTGGCCAAGAAGGTCGTCAAGGGCGAGACGGTCGAGCCCCGCATCCTCACCGTGGAGACCACCTTCACGCAGGAGCAGGCGAAGGCCGCCCTCCCGGACCGCAAATACTAAAAGAGCCTGACTGAACCATGCTGACCATGACCGGCATCACCAAGCAGTTCCCGGGTGTCATGGCCCTGCAGGACGTGGACTTCCGCCTGTTGCCAGGCGAGGTCCACGCCCTCATGGGCGAGAACGGCGCCGGGAAGTCAACCTTGATCAAGGTGCTCACGGGTGTCTACAGCAACGACGCGGGCGAGATCGTCCTCGACGGGGCCCCGGTGAGCTTTACCGGGCCGCTGCAAGCCACCCAGGCCGGCATCAGCACGGTCTATCAGGAGGTCAACCTCTGCCCCAACCTCTCGGTCGCCGAGAACGTCTTCATCGGCCGGGAGCCGCGCACCTTCGGCCACATCCGCTGGGGCACCATGCGCCGGCGGGCCACCGACCTGCTGCACCGCCTCGAGCTCGACCTCGACGTCTCCGCGCCGCTGGCCGAATACTCGATCGCCGTGCAGCAGATGGTCGCCATCGCCCGGGCCATCGACGTCGAGGCGAAGGTCCTCGTCCTGGACGAGCCCACCTCCAGCCTCGACGCCGGCGAGGTGACCCAGCTGTTCCGGGTCATGCGCCAGCTCAAGAGCCAGGGCATGGCGATCCTGTTCGTCTCGCACTTCCTCGACCAGGTCTACGAGATCTGCGACCGGATGACGATCCTGCGCAACGGCCGCCTGGTCGGTGAGCACGTCGTCGCCGACCTGCCGCAGCTGGAGCTGGTCAGCCTCATGATCGGCAAGGAGCTGGCGATCCTCGAGCGCCTGGAGGACCAGCCGAAGCGGCGCCTGGACCATGCCGAGCCCGTGGTCGAGGCGGAGAACCTGGGCCGGACCGGCGCGATCGCCCCGTTCAGCCTGACGATCCACAAGGGTGAGGTCGTCGGGCTCGCGGGACTGCTCGGCTCCGGCCGTACCGAAGCCGCCCGCTTGTTCTTCGGCGCCGACAAGGCCGACAGCGGCACGATCGCGGTCGACGGCAAGCCGGTCGCGATGCACGGCCCGCGCGCGGCGATGGAGCACGACATCGCGTTCTGCTCCGAGAACCGCCGCGCCGAGGGCCTCGTCGAGGAGCTGTCGGTCCGCGACAACATCGTGCTGGCGCTGCAGGCGGCCCGCGGCTGGACCCGGCCGCTGTCCAAGCAGCGCAAGGACGAGCTCGTCGACAAGTACATCAAGGCGCTCGACATCCGCCCGGCCAACCCGGACCTGCCGGTGCGCAACCTCTCCGGCGGCAACCAGCAGAAGGTGCTCCTGGCCCGCTGGCTGATCACCGAGCCGCGGCTGCTCATCCTCGACGAGCCCACCCGCGGCATCGACGTCGGCGCCAAGGCCGAGATCCAGCGGCTGGTCACCGAGCTCTCCGACGGGGGCATGGCCGTGCTGTTCATCTCGGCCGAGCTCGAAGAGGTGCTCCGGCTCAGCCACAAGATCGCCGTGCTGCGCGACCGCAAGGTGGTCAGCGAGCTGCCCAACACCGATGATGTCGACACCGACCGGCTCATGGCGGCCATCGCCGAGGGGGGTGTCACCGCGTGAAGCGCTTCATCTGGCCGATCGCCGTGCTCGTGATCCTGCTGATCACCAACGTCATCCACACGCACACGTTCTTCAACATCGAGGTCCGCGAGGGCCACCTCTACGGCAGCGTCATCGACATCCTGCGCAACTCCGCGCCCCTGGCGCTGGTCGCGCTCGGGATGACGCTCGTCATCGCCACCGGCGGCATCGACCTGTCCGTCGGCGCCGTCGTCGCCATCGCGGGCGCGATCGCCTGCCTGCGCATCAGCGACCTCGGCGACCAGGGCAGCGTGGCCGGGGTGCTCGGCGCCGTCGGCATCGCGATCGCCCTGGCCCTCGTCCTCGGCGTGTGGAACGGGTTCCTCGTCGCCGGCATCGGCATCCAGCCGATCATCGCGACGCTGATCCTCATGGTCGCCGGGCGCGGGCTGGCCCAGCTGATCACCGACGGGCAGATCATCACCGTCAACTCCGGGCCCTACAAGATGATCGGCGCCGGCTACTGGCTGTCGCTGCCGCTGAGCGTGCTCATCGCGGCCGCCGTCGTCGTCCTCGCGGTCGTGCTCGTGCGCCGCTCCGCGCTCGGCATGCTCCTGGAGGCCGTCGGCGGCAACGCGGAGGCGTCCCGGCTGGCCGGCATCAAGGCCCGCTGGCTCATCCTCGGCGTCTACGTCTTCGCCGCGGTGTGCTCCGCGATCGCCGGGCTGATGATCAGCTCCAACGTCTCCAGTGCCGACGGCAACAACGCCGGCCTGCTGATCGAGCTCGACGCCATCCTCGCCGTCGTCCTCGGCGGCACGTCGCTGTCCGGCGGCCGCTTCTCCATCGCGGGTACCGTGCTCGGCGCCGTCATCATCAAGACGCTCGACATCACCATCTACACGGTGGGGGTACCCCCGGAAGTCACGCTGCTCTTCAAGGCGATCGTCGTGATCGTGCTGTGCCTCGCGCAGTCGCCGAAGTTCCGGGCCATGTTCCAGCGCCGCCGTCCCGTCCCGGTGGCGGCGCGGGCCGACGAGAAGGTGCAGGTCGGCGCATGACCACTGTGGACACCCCGGGCCGCTCGATCGGCCGGACCGCCGCCAACTGGCTGCGCAAGCCGGTCCTGGCCACCGGCATCCTCCTGCTGATCATGTACAGCGTCGGCGTCGTGCGCTACGAGGGCTTCGACGACACCCAGGTCGTGCTGAACATCTTCATCGACAACGCGTTCCTGCTCGTCGTCGCGGTCGGCATGACGTTCGTGATCCTCACCGGCGGCATCGACCTGTCCGTCGGGGCCGTCGTGGCGCTGTCCACGATGATCGCGGCGACGCTGCTGGAGAAGGGCGTCAACCCCGGTCTGGTGGTACTGGCTGTGCTCGCGGTGGGTGCCATCATCGGCCTCGGCATGGGGGCGATCATCCACTTCTTCGACATCCAGCCGTTCATCGCGACCCTGGCCGGCATGTTCCTCGCCCGCGGCACCTGCTACGTCATCAGCACCGACTCGATCCCCATCACGAACGAGACCTGGAACACCATCGCCTCGGACAAGCTGCGCTTCGGCGGCTTCCACATCGGCTGGAGCGTCGTCATCTCGGCCGCGGTCGTCATCGCCGCCGCCTACGTCCTGGCCTACACCCGCCTCGGCCGCAACATCTACGCCCTCGGCGGCAACCAGCAGTCGGCGCTGCTCATGGGCCTGCCGGTGGGGCGCACGAAGATCGCCGTCTACACCATCAGCGGCCTGTGCTCCGCACTCGGCGGCATCCTGCTGACCTTTTATACGCCTTCCGGCTACGGGCTCAACGCCCTGGGCATGGAGCTCGACGCGATCGCGGCCGTCGTCATCGGCGGCACGGTGCTGACCGGCGGCTCCGGGTTCGTCCTCGGGACCGTCCTCGGCGTCGGGGTCCTCGGCCTCATCCAGAGCATCATCACGTTCCAGGGCACCCTCAGCTCCTGGTGGACCAAGATCTTCATCGGCACGCTGCTGTTCGTCTTCATCGTCCTGCAGCGGACGGTGACCAGGAAAAAGACCGCGCGGAGTAGCACATGACGCAATACACAGTCGGCGTCGACTTCGGCACCCTGTCCGGGCGGGCCGTCGTCGTGCGGACCGGCGACGGGGCCGAGGTCGCCACGGCCGTCCACGAGTACCGGCACGGTGCCGTCGAACGCACCCTGCCGGCCACCGGGGACCCCCTCCCGCCCCACTGGGCCCTGCAGATCCCGGCCGACTGGGTCGACGTGCTGCGCACCGCGGTCCCGCAGGCCGTGGCCGCGGCCGGGATCGACCCGGCCGACGTCGTCGGCATCGCCACCGACTTCACCGCCTGCACGTTCCTGCCGACCCTGGCCGACGGCACCCCGCTGTCCGACGTGCTCCCGGACGAGCGGCACGCCTACCCGAAGCTGTGGAAGCACCACGCCGCCCAGGGCCAGGCGGACCGGATCAACGCCCTCGCCCACGAGCGCGGTGAGCCGTGGATCGCGCGGTACGGCGGGAAACTCTCCTCGGAGTGGCAGCTCGCGAAGGCGCTGCAGGTGATCGAGGAGGCGCCGGACATCTACGCCCGGGCCGAGCGGTTCATCGAGGCCACCGACTGGATCGTGTGGCGGCTGTGCGGCGTGGAGACGCGGATGGTCGGCCTGGCCGGCTACAAGGGCGTCTACCAGGACGGGGCCTACCCGTCGAAGGCGTTCCTGGAGGCCCTGCACCCGGCGTTCGGCGACTGGGTGTCCAAGGTGGACGGACCCCTGGCCCCGCTCGGCGGCCGGGCCGGGTCGCTGACCGAGGAGGCCGCCGGCTGGACGGGCCTGCCGGCCGGGATCGCGGTCGCCGTCGGCAACGTCGACGCCCACGTCACCGCGCCCGCCGCCAAGGCCGTCGAACCGGGCCAGCTGGTCGCCATCATGGGCACCTCGACGTGCCACGTGATGAGCGGCGCCGACCTCGCCGACGTGCCCGGCATGTGCGGGGTCGTCCAGGACGGGATCATCCCCGGCCTGTGGGGCTACGAGGCCGGCCAGTCCGGCGTCGGCGACATCTTCGCCTGGTACGTCGAGACCCTCCTCGGCGGCGCGCTGACCCACGACGAGCTCACGGAGCGGGCCGCGGCCCAGCGACCCGGCCAGCACGGCCTGGTCGCCCTCGACTGGCACAACGGCAACCGCTCGGTCCTCGTCGACCACGGCCTGTCCGGGGTCATCGTCGGGCAGACCCTGCACACCCGGCCCGAGGACGTCTACCGCGCCCTGGTCGAGGCGACCGCGTTCGGCACCCGCACCATCATCGAGGCCCTCGAGTCCTCCGGCGTCCCCGTCACCGAGTTCATCGCGGCCGGGGGACTGCTGAAGAACCGCTTCCTGATGCAGGTCTACGCCGACGTCCTGCGCCGCCCGATCTCCGTCATCGGCTCGGAGCAGGGCCCGGCGCTCGGCTCGGCCATGCACGCGGCCGTCGCCGCCGGGGTCTACCCGGACATCCGCGCGGCGGCCGAGGCGATGGGCCGGGTCGAGCGCGACGTGTACGTGCCGGACGCGTCCGCCGCCGACGTCTACGACCGGCTGTACGCGGAATATCGGACCTTGCACGACTACTTCGGAAGGGGCACCAACGACGTGCTGCACCGGCTGCGGACACTGCGCGAAGAGGTCGCGCGGTGATCGACCGTCTTCGTGAGGAGGTCTGCGCCCTCCACGCCGAGCTCATCCGCTGGGGCCTGGTCACGTGGACGTCGGGCAACGTCTCGGCCCGGGTGCCCGGGGAGGACCTCCTGGTCATCAAGCCGTCCGGGGTCAGCTACGACGACCTCACCCCGGCCGACATGGTGATCTGCGACCTCGAGGGCAAGCTCGTCGAGGGCGAGCACGCGCCGTCGTCGGACACCGAGGCCCACGCCTACGTCTACCGGCACATGCCCGAGGTCGGCGGGGTCGTGCACACCCACAGCCCCTACGCGACCGCGTGGGCCGCCCGCGGTGAGCCGATCCCGTGCTCCATCACCGCGATGGGCGACGAGTTCGGCGGCGACATCCCGGTCGGGCCGTTCGCCCTCATCGGCTCCGACGCGATCGGCCGGGGCATCGTCGAGACGTTGCGAGGGCACAGGTCGCCGGCGGTACTGATGGATCGGCACGGCCCGTTCACGATCGGGAAGAACGCCAAGGCCGCCGTCAAGGCGGCGGTGATGTGCGAGGACGTGGCCCGCACCATGCACCTCGCCCGCCAGCTCGGCCCCGTGGAGCGGCTGCCCGCCGAGGCCGTCGACTCGCTGTACGACCGCTACCAGAACGTTTACGGCCAGAAGGGCGCACGATGACGACGCACGAGATTTGGTTCCTCACCGGCAGCCAGGGGCTCTACGGGCCGGAGACCCTGGAGCAGGTGGCGTCGCAGTCGCGCCAGATCGCCGCGGCCCTCGACGAGTCGCCGGCGCTCGGCCCGCGGGTGGTGTGGAAGCCGGTCCTCACCTCCGCCGGCGACATCCTCAAGGTGTGCCTCGAGGCGAACGCCGACCCCGGCGTCGTCGGGATCGTCGCCTGGATGCACACGTTCTCCCCGGCCAAGATGTGGATCGCCGGCCTCGACGCGCTGCGCACGCCGCTGCTGCACCTGCACACCCAGTCCAACGTCGCGCTGCCGTGGGCCGACATCGACATGGACTTCATGAACCTCAACCAGGCCGCGCACGGCGACCGCGAGTTCGGCTACATCCAGTCCCGCCTCGGCGTCGCCCGCAAGACCGTCGCCGGGCACGTCAGCGACCCGCGGGTCGCGCAGCGGATCGGCGCCTGGGCCCGGGCCGCCGCCGGCTACGCCGAGATGCGCTCCCTGAAGCTGGTCCGCTTCGGCGACAACATGCGCGACGTGGCCGTCACCGAGGGCGACAAGGTCGAGGCCCAGCTGCGCTTCGGCGTCTCCGTCAACACCTACGGCGTCAACGACCTCGTCGCGGCCGTCGACGCCGCTGCGGACGCCGACGTCGACAAGCTCGTCAAGGAGTACGCCGACACCTATCAGGTCAGCGGCGCGCTGCTCGGCGAGCGTTCGGAGTCGCTGCGCTACGCGGCCCGCATCGAGCTCGGCCTGCGCGGCTTCCTCGACGCCGGCGGCTACAAGGCGTTCACGACCAACTTCGAGGACCTCGGCGGGCTGCGGCAGCTGCCGGGCCTGGCCGTGCAGCGCCTCATGGCCGACGGCTACGGCTTCGGCGGCGAGGGCGACTGGAAGACCTCCGTCCTCGTGCGCACCCTCAAAGCGATGGTGCCCGGCGGGGGTACCTCGTTCATGGAGGACTACACCTACGACCTGACGCCCGGCAACGAGGTCATCCTCGGCGCCCACATGCTCGAGGTGTGCCCGTCGATCGCGGCCGGCACCCCGTCGTGCGAGATCCACCCGCTCGGCATCGGCGGCCGCGAGGACCCGGTCCGGCTCGTGTTCGACGCCGCCCCCGGCCCCGCCGTCGTCCTCGGCCTGGCCGACCTGGGCGAGCGGTTCCGCCTCGTGGCCAACGAGATCGAAGTGGTGCCGCCGACCGCGCCCCTGCCGAAGCTGCCCGTCGCCCGGGCCGTGTGGAAACCCGCCCCCGACCTGGCCACGTCCGCGGAGTCGTGGCTGACCGCCGGCGGACCGCACCACACGGTCATGTCCTCGGCCGTCGGTGTCGAGGAGCTGCACGACCTGGCCGAGATGGTCGGCACCGAACTGCTCGTCATCGACGCCGACACCACCACCCGGCAGTTCGCCAAGGAGGTCCGCTGGAACGCGGCCTACTACCGCCTGGCCCGCGGGTTCTGACCAAGTGCGTCGGTAACTTTCAAGTGCGGCACCGGGTCGCGCCGGTGCCGCCCGGCAGCGCCTTGCCGCGTGTCGGGCGGCACCTTAGGGTCCGCCGCCATGAAGCCCTTGTTACGACGGTTGATCGTCGCGGTGGTCACCACCGTGGCAGTCCTGCTGGGCACCGCCGGCACCGCGCACGCCTCCACCTGGCTGGTCCGCGACGACCTGGAGCTCTTCGGGTCGCAGTGGGACCTGGACGGGTATGGCTTCCTCACCTGCAATTTCTACTACAGCTGCACCGATGCCTACGTCTCCGACAACGGGGCACAGGCGCGCACGGGCACCCACTCCGTGCGGATGTTCACGGAGTACAACCCGGACGCCTGGGTCTCGCTGGGCCGCCCGTTCGAGACCCCGGTCGGCGCGCGGTCGTGCGTCGCCACCATGTACGTCCGGGCCGAGCTGTACGACGGGATCGACACCGTCATGCAGCTGGAGGTGCTGCAGGCGGCCGGCTGGACCTACCTCGCCAAGGGCTCGTCGCGCCTGCACGACCCCTACAACTCGACCTGGCGGCAGATCCGGACCGCCAGCTGGGCCCCGGCCGCGGACCGCAACGTCTACATCCGGATGGTGCTCACCGGCGGTGAGCACCTCTCCATCGTCAACGCCGACGACCTCGCCGTCAGCTGCACCGTCCTGCCGTGACGGGACGCCGCCCCGGCCCGGTCGCGCGGGACCGGGGCGGCGCCGTCCGGCTCAGCCGCCGCGCACCTGCTGGAGGCGTTCGGCGATCCACGGCTCGGCGAGGGCCCGCGGGGAGTCCACGAGGGACGTGACGCGGATGAACGCCGCGGCCAGTTCGGCGTCCTCGACCGCGGCCAGCTGCAGCCGCCGTACCATTGCCGCCGGTCCTTCTGTTGTTGCACTTCCGTCCGTCGCGTCGAGGGCCAGGTCGGCGCCGACGGCCAGGGTCCACGGGGCCTCGTGCAGCTGCGCCTGCGCGGCGTGGAAGTGCTGCGGGTCGACGTCGTCCAGGAGCAGCTCGGCGGACATCGCCGCGGTCGACATGCCCTGCCCGTAGACGGGATTGAAGGCGCATGCGGCGTCGCCGATGACGAGCAGGCCGGGCGGGAGCTCCCGGCGCTCGTAGCGGCGGCGGACGTACGCCGGGAAGTGGTACGGCACCGCCTCCCCGACCGGGGTGCCGGCCGCGATGACCTTCGCCGTGTCCGGCACGGCGAGGCTCCCGGCGTACTCGGCGAAGCCTTCCAGGTCGGTCGGCGGCCGCTCCCCGTGCACCCCGGCCAGGGTGACGAGGACCCGGTTGCCCTCGAGGCACTGCATGACGGAGCTGCGCTTGCGGCCCGGGTAGCGGGCGGTGATGACGACCAGGTCGTCGCCGAGCAGATCCCCTTCGAAGATGCGCGACGAATACCGGACGTCGATCGGCACCACCTCCTGCTCCGGCGGCGGGCACCCGAACGCCTCCAGCCACTGCGGCATCCGCGACCCGCGCCCGGTCGCGTCGACGACCAGCGATCCCGGCACGACCCGCGACCCGCCGCCGTGGCGGCTCGTGATGTGCACGTTATGCTTCGGGCTCAGCCCGACGATGTCGTACCCGTCGCTGATGGTGACGTTCGGCAACTCCCGGACCGCGGCCCGGATCGTGTGCTCGATCAGCGGCCGGCTCGCGGTGACCGCGGTCAACCCGAGGTCGCTCTGGCGCAGCATCAGCCCGTTGAGGTACCAGCGGGCATGGCCGAGCACGTCCCCGCGCAGGCCGCCGGCGGCGACGAGGCGGTCGGTGATCCCGGGCAGCAGGCGCTCCATCGCCTGCAGCCCGCGGGGCAGCATCGCGTGCACGTGCCGCCCTTGGGGCGCACCGCGGCGGGCCTCGGGCCCCTCCGGCAGGACGTCCCGCTCGATGATGTCGATGCTGTCGTAGCGCGGCGCCAGGGCCGCCGCCGCGAGGAGCCCGGCGACGCTGCCGCCGAGGACGACTGCGTTCTGCTTCATGCTGTGCAGCGTGCTCGGGCCGGCTCCGCCCGTCTGCGTACTTCTGCCCGCTGCTTGAGCCGCCTACCGGACACCTCTCCCCATGTAGGCTCGGCTGTGCTTTCTTCTCTGGAGCCGCTGCGCGCCGATCACGCCCCGGCCGTCCTGGCCTTCGAGGTGGCCAACCGCGAGTATTTCGCCGCCTCGATCGCCGACCGCGGCGACGACTTCTTCGACCGGTTCCCGTTGCATTTCGCGGAGCTGCTGGACGAGCAGGACGCCGGGCGGTGCGCCTGCTACGTGCTCGTCGACGAGGACGGTGCCGTGCTGGGCCGGTTCAACCTGTACTACCTCGACAGTGCGACGGCCGACCTCGGTTACCGGGTCGCCGAACACGCCGCCGGGCAGGGAGTCGCGACGGCCACGGTCCGGGAGCTGACCCGGCTGGCCGCCGACCGGCACGGGCTGCGCACCCTGCGGGCCGGCACGTCCGAGCGCAACATCGCCTCGCAGAAGGTGTTGCTCAAGGCCGGGTTCGTCTTCGTCGGCCCGGCCGAGGTCGGCGGGAAGGCGGGCCGCCGGTTCGAGCTCGACCTGGAACACTGACCGCATGGTTCCGTCGGTCGTCGACAGCAACTCCGTGCTGAAGCTGTTCATTGTGGCGTTGCATGTGCCCGTGGCCGGCGTGGCCGGTCTCGCCCTGCTCACGGCGACCTATCCGGGCGAGCCGGAAGTCCGCTGGATCGGCCTGACCGTCGGCGCCTTCGCCGCGGCCTTCGCCTGGGTGGTGTGCACGTCGACCATCGCCGTCGTGCGCCGGGAGTTGCCGCTCTGGTTCGTGCTCGGCTCGGCCGTCTTCGCGCTCACCATGGCCCTGCTCGTCCCGGGCCTGCCGCTGCAGCTGCGCTGGCTGGCGAGCCGGCCCGCGTTCGCCGCGGTCGTGGCCGGCCACCCGATCCCGGCGGCGGGCAGTCCCGCGCGGGAGTTCACGGCGCCGGGCACGGTCGGCACCTACCGGATCACGCGGGCGGCCTGGGTGCCGGGCGGCGCGTTCCTCTACGAGATCCACGGCACCAGCCTGATCGGCGACGCCGGCTTCGCCTACCTGCCGGCCGGCCCGACCGCCGAGCTCGACACCGCCGAGTTCGACTACGCGCACTTCAGCCCGCTCGGCGGCGGCTGGTACACGTTCACCGCCGTCGCCAGCTGAGGACCGGCATGCATCCGCCTTCGCCGCGGCCGTCTCGCCGGTGGATTCCGATCGCCGTCGTCGCGCTGGTGGTCGTCCTGGCCATCGAGGTGGTCGTCTACCTCGTCGCGTCCCGGTCGTCGTCGCCCCGGGCAGATGCTTGCGCTACGCGGGCCGCACCCCGGACTACCAGCCCGGCGCCCTGGTCGCCACCCTGACGAGAACCGGCCCGGACGCGATCACCGGCCTCGTCGGCACGTGGAAGGGCCGGCTGCACCAGTCGAACACCGGCGAGGACTACGACGTCGTCATCACGGTCCGCGACGGCGAGATCGGTTCGGCCGCGACCGTCGACTACCCGGACCTGCGCTGCGGTGGCACCCTGACCCTGCAACACGTGGAGCCGGCGACCGCCTACTTCTCCGAGCAGATCACCCGCAACGAGCGCACCCCCGGCTGCGTCACGACCGGCGTGGTGGCGCTGCGGCTGAACGGTGGCAAGGCCGGCTTCAGCTGGTACGCCCAGCCGAAGGACCTCAGCACCGCGGTCGCCGAGGGCCCGCTGACCCGGGCCTGACCTCAGTTCTCGGGCATCTCCGCGACCTCGGTGATCCAGGTGCGGGCGGCCGCCGGCAGCGGGGCGGCGCCCTTCGCGTACATGGCGATGCCCGTCATCAGGCCCGGCCACAGCGACCCGCGCCACCGGCCGCCGAACGGCGACAGCAGCACCAGCCGGCGGCCGTTCCACCAGCCGTGCGTCTCGGTGCCGGCGCCGCCACGGACGGTGACGTGCGTGTCCGGGAAGTCGCGGAGCAGGTCCAGGACGAGCAGCGTCGTGCGGCGCGGGTCCTTCGAGGTGTCGACCAGCACGCCGCCGCTGTCGGAGCGCTGGACCGTACCCACCGACTCCGGAATGGCGTCGACCGCCTCGTCGAACGCGGAGCGCACCAGCAGCTCCCCGGCGTCCGCGGCGATCCCCGCGGCCTGGAACTCGGTGCCCAGCACGTCGCCGGCCAGGCCCTCCGCGTATTGCCCCACAAGCTCCTCCGGTGGTGTCTGATCGAGCCGGACCTGCGCGCGCAGGTCCTCGAAGCCGCCCAACGGCGACAGCAGATGCCCATGGTGTACCGCCGCGATGCCCACGGTCGCGAGCGCGGCCTGCTCACCGGCGAACGCCTCGTCGTCGGCGGCGATCAACGCGTCGAGACCGGCCGCGAGCAGCGGCGTCCAGTCCTGCGGGGCCGGCCACAGCCCGGCCCCGGCCAGGACGAGCACGATCCGGAACGCCGCCAGCCGGGCCGGCAGCGGCCAGCCCGACGCCGCCCCGCCGAGGCGCAGCACCTGCTGGCGCAGCCGTTCGATCTGCCCCGGGTCCATCCCGGCGACCGCGATCGCGAGCTCACCGCCGGCGTCGACGAGCGACCGGCCGAACGCGAAGTCCAGCAGTGCCGGTCCGACCACGCCGCGGAGCCGCTCCTCCTCGGCCGCGCGGCGCTCGGCGGCCGCCGTCCCGTACCGCGGGGTGCGCCCGGACGCGAGCTGCGAGACCGCGGCGAACAGGCCCTCGAGGTCATCGGCGTCACCGAACACGTTCGCCAGGTCGCGGAACTCCAGCGGAGACGGGTGGCTGTACCGGGTCACGGCCACGGCGACGTCGCTGACGACCGCGGTGCCGAACTGGGTCCCGTCCGCGGCCCGGATCTGCGCCGCCCGGCCACTGAGCGTGACCCCTTCGGCCACGTACGTGTGCAGGCGCCCCTGCGCCCCCGTCCACGGCAGCTTCACCGACGTCTCACCGACGGTGGCGACGAGCCCGTCGGGCGCCGTCGACCCGGCCGCGACCAGGTGCGCTTCGACGCGGTCGGCGTGCAGCCGCACCGCGAGCACCCGGCTGACCGCGGCCGGTGCCCCTTCCGGGGTCCGGCTCCGCAGCGCGGGCTCGTCCAGGGCGACGTCGCGGGCGGCCGGAACGTCCAGCAACGACGCCGTCACTTCCTGCAGCAGCGCCAGCTCGACGTGGCCACCGGGGTCGGCGCTCGTCACCAGCAGTGACTCCGGCGTGCACTCCAGGCTCCCGGTGACGAGCACCCCGGCGTCCCCGGTCCACCATTCGAGAATCCCGGCCTGGGTGTACCGCCCGTCGGCCGGCGTCTGCACGAGCACCTCGCCGGTCTCGTCGAACCCGCCGACCTCGTCGAGCACGGCCGTCAGCCCGGCCACGTCGCAGCGCACGCCCGCCGGCACCAGCAGCCGCACCTGCAGCGCCCGCACCGCCCGCGCGATCTCCGCGAACGCCCGCCCGGCCGGATCGAACGCGTTCGCCGCGACCCCGAGCCGGTCCGCCCCGGTCGCGAACGGCAGCTGCTCCACGATCGGCACCTGGTCGTTGACGAGCAGCAGCGGCTCGTCGGCCTCGGCACCGTGCGGCCGCGCGGCCAGCAGCGCCGCGACCGCCTCGAGCCGCTCGACCCCGACGGGTTCGATCCACAGCAGCTCCGGCAGCCGCCGCAGCCAGTCCGCGAGGTCCGTGATCAGCGTCGGCGTCGTCGCCCCGTCCGCGGTCAGATGCGTCCACACCTCCGCGTCGCGCCCCCACCCGGCGGGCGTGGCATCGCCGGAGCCGATCGACACCGTGGCCCCGCCCGCCGACGCCGCGATCACGACCCGGGCCCGGAACGCACCGCCGGAGCGGCACATGACGGGCACGGGCAGGACGTCGCGCATGGCGGCGGTACCGTCACCGAGCGTCGCCTCGCCCCGGCCGTCGAACACGACGGTGGTCCGGGCCCCGCCGGCCCGGGCCTGGCGCAGGCACGCCTCGGCGAACGCGAGATCGGCGCGGCCGGTGAGGACGAGCACCTCCTCGGCGCCGGCCAGCAGCGGCCCCGGTGTCGTGGCCGACGCCCAGGCCGGTGAGCCGGTCGGCTGCCGTCCTGGCCCGCCGGGCGAGCCGGCCGGTGAGCCGCCGGTTGGCTGCGGACTCGGCCCGGCCGGCGAGTTCGCCGGTGAGCCGGTCGGCTGCTGACCTGGCCCGGCGGGCGAGGCTGCCGGCGGACCGGTCGGCTGCGGTCCCGGCCCGGCCGGCGAGTTCGCCACGGGTAGGGCGGCCGCACCGGGGGAGGCCCCGGACGGCGGTGATCCGGTCGCGCCGGGAGCGGTGACCTGGTCGTCGCGTGGCGTCGTCGTCTGCGTGCCGTCGGCCGGAGCCGTCCACGCCGGGCCAGCTGTCAGCAACCTTGCGCTCCCTTCAGCGGCAACACCCTTGTCACATATACCTTGACGCAATGACCGTCCGCATCAGGCACATCACGATTGACTGCGCCGATCCGTACCGCTTGTCCCTCTTCTGGAGTGCGGTCACCGGCTACCAGGAGGCGCCCAACGATCCCAACCTGCCTACGCATGATCAGGCGCTCATCCTCGCCCCGGACGGCTCCGCCGGCCTGCTGTTCATCCGCGTCCCCGAGCCCAAGAGCGTGAAGAACCGCGTGCACTTCGACGTGCAGCCGCTGGACGCGACCCGCGACGAGGAGGTACAACGCGTGCTTGCCCTGGGCGCCTCTCAAGTCGACGATTTCCGACGACCAGACGGTACCGGCTGGGTTCTCGTCGCCGATCCCGAGGGCAACGAGTTCTGCATTGAACGATCGGCCGCCGAACGCGCAGCGTAACCTGGCGCGCACGGCCAGCGCTGACCCACGCGCCGAACACGTTCGGTTGCCTTCCCTTCGGCCGGCGCGGTCCGTCCCCCGCGCGCTCTTGCGCGCCGCCGCGACGGGGCTGGGATATCCGGATTGCGATCGCCGGACGTCCCCGCCCGGGCCGTGCCCGGCTGATCCGTGCCGGTCGCACCGGGGCGTGGGTTCGCTCGCCGGTCAGGCCTTTGCGCTGCGTGCTGGGCCCCTGAGTGCGCTTGGGGCTGCTCTGAGCCGCGGGTGTTGTCGCTGAAGCCGTGGGCCCGTCGCGTTGTGCGGGAGTCCGGATTGCGACGGCTGGGACTTCGGCCGGATAGCGACCGCTGTTGCCGGTGAAGGTCGAGTTGTGTGACTTGGGCCGCTTGTGGTGCTTGCCGCGCCGGCCGTGCGAATGCGGGGGACACGCCTGTACTGGGTCCGGCGGCCGCTGTTCTGCCCGGCGGCCGCTGTTCTGCCCAATGGCCGTGTGATGGGCGTGGCGCGGACGGTGACGAGTTCGTTGCCCGGGTTCGTGGTGGTTCGTTGCCCGGGTTCGCGGTGGCGTGCTTGCGGAGCGGGGTGCGGCGGCGGACCATGCTGCCATGCAGCGCGATGAGCGAGCCCTCACCGGCGGTGGCGGTGTACGGATTGTGTACGACGTATGGCTGCCGGACTCCGATGTGACCGGGGTCGTGGTGCTGTCCCACGGCATGGGCGAGCACGCGCGGCGCTATGACCACGTGGTGCGGCGGCTCGGTGACATCGGGCTCGCCGTGTATGCCCCCGATCACCGCGGCCACGGCCGATCCGAAGGGAAACGCCTGCTGGCGCGCAGCATCGCGGAGTACACCCGGGATCTGGATCTGCTGTTCCAGGAGGTGCGGGAGCGGCATCCGGGGCCGGCGCCGTTCCTGATCGGGCACAGTATGGGGGCCATGATCGCGCTCGCGTACGCGCTGGACAACCAGGCCGGGCTGCGCGGGCTCGTGCTGTCCGGCACGCCCGTGCTGCCCGGCAAGGGCATTCCCAAGCCCGCGATCGCCGTCGCGAAGGTCCTCGGCCGGATCGCTCCCAGCGCGCCGGTGCAGTCGCTACCCTCCGTGTTGATCTCGAAGGATCCGGCGGTGGTCGCGAAGTACGACGCCGACCCGCTCGTGCACCACGGCAAGGTCCCGGCCGGCCTGGGCGGCGCCATGCTCACGCAGATGACGGTCTTCCAGCGCCGCCTGCCGGAGTTGCGGCTGCCGACCCTGGTCCTGCACGGCTCCGAGGACGGCCTGGTCGACGCCGAGTCCAGCCGCATGATCGCCGAGCGCGCGAGCTCGACCGACCTGACCCTGCACGTCTACGAGGGCCTGCACCACGAGGTCTACAACGAACCGGAGCAGGACCAGGTGCTCGCCGACCTGATCGGATGGTTGCAGAAACATTAGGGACTTTTCTGTACCGCGTACGCGTTGGTGCTTCCCATGAACGACGTGATCGCCGAGTACCGCAGGGGAGTCCTCTACTTCGACGCCGGTGACCCCATCGAGGCCGCCAAGATCCTGTCGACCGTCCTGGACGAGGAGCCGAGCAACGCCGAGGTACGGCTGTGGCTGGCCCGCGCCTACTTCGCCTCCGCCCAGCTCAACCGGGCCGAGTCGCACCTGCGCTCGCTGGTGGACCGCGACCCGAGCGACCACTACGCGTGCCACCTGCTGGGCCGGACCCTCGAACGCCAGAACCGCCCCCGCGAGGCCCTGCCGTACCTCCGCCTGGCCGCCGCGATGTCCGCGGTCCCGGACTACACGACAGCGGCTGAACGGGTCGCCGGCACGCTCTGACCGCGGCGGCGTGCCCGCGGTTTCGGGCTGCACGGCGGCGGCCGGACGGGTTGCGGGCACGGTCTGCCGGCGGCGCCGTGTCCGCGGTTTGTGTACGTCGTACGGGCGCTCTGATCGGCGGTTGTCCGGGGCCGCGGAAATTGATGGCAACCCGGGGGCAGCGCTCGCCGGGGTGATCGCCTACGGTGGCCACTCGTGAGGCACTATCCGTGGCGCGCACTGTTCAAGGGGATCTGGCGTTCGCTGGTCGCCCTTGTCGTGACGACGGCCTTCGTCATCGTCACCGGCGTCCTGGCCGGCGGGCCCAGCTTCACCTGGCTGGCCGTCGGCATCGGGCTGTCGCTGTTCGCGGCCGTGCCCGGCTACCTGCTGTACCGTCTCGGCGCCCCGGACCACGCCGCCGGCAACCGGGTCGTGATGCTGCTGGTGCTGAGCTTCGCCTCGGTGATCGGCGCGCTGCTCGTCCTGCCGGTGTACATGTCGCGCGAGGGCGTACCCACCGACGCGCAGGTGACGCAGGTCGTGCGCGCGGTGAGCAAGGTGTCGGAGCACCGCTTCCCGGCGTACCAGGTCTCCGAACGCGGCACCGGCGAGAACCTCGGCCGCCTGCGGTTCCTCGACACGGAGCCGAAGGTCGGCGAGACGGTCCGGGTCCGCAAGGACCCCCGCGGCTGGTTCAACGTCACCGTCGCCGACCCGACGGGCCGCTTCACGAAGCTGGCCGCCCTGGTCGTCGCGGTCCTCGGCATCGCGGCGTTCTTCCTGGGCGCCGGCGGCCACATGCCCGACTGACAGAGATGATGTGTGTGAGCACCTCCCGCCGGGGTCTGACCCACCGACTGACTGCCGCCGCCCATCACCAGGCCGCGTGAGCCGGCAGCGGACAGGCGAGCCTGGCGCGTCCGCCCGCCGGCCCCCTGGCCGCTGGACCGCTCGCCGGCCCCCTGGCCGCTGGACCGCTCGCCGCGCTGACGAGCTACGGCCCGCTCACGGCCGCCGATCTCCGGGTGCGAGGCCGAGGTCGGACAAGCCGCCGCCCACCGCCACGGCCATATGAGCCAGCAGCGGAGGGGGCAGCCCGGCCGGCTCGCTCGGCGCGTAGACGAGCACCGGCCTCTGAGTGCGAGGCCGGTCTCTGGGTGCGAGGCTGGTTTCTGAGTGCGAAGCCGGTGTCAGAGCGTGACCGGCAGCGCCGCGGGGCCGCGGATCAGGGTGCCCGGCCGCCAGTCGACCTGGTCCGGCGGCACCGCCAGCCGCATGTCGGGGAACGCGCCCAGCAGGTCCGTGAACGCGATCTGCGCCTCGAGCCGGGCCAGCGGCGCGCCCAGGCAGTAGTGGATGCCGTACCCGAACGCCAGGTGCTGGTTCTCCGGCCGCTGCAGATCGATCGAGTCCGGCGACGGGAACCGCTCCGGGTCGCGGTCGGCCGCCAGGAGCGAGATGGCGACCATGGCGCCGGCCGGGATCGTCACGCCGCCGTAGGTGACCGGCTCCGTCGCGGTCCGTGAGGTGGCCGTCTCCACCGGTGACTCCAGTCGCAGGAACTCCTCCACCGCGGCCGGAATCAGCCCCGGCTCCGTCCGCAGGCGCTGCAGCACGTCACGGTGAGTCAACAGCGTGTACATCCCGCTGCCGATCAGGTTCACGGTCGTCTCGTGCCCGGCGAGCAGCAGCAGGAACGCCATCGACGTCAGCTCGTCCTCGTCGAGCCGGTCGCCCTCGTCGCGGGTCGCGATCAGCGCGCTGAGCAGGTCACCCGCCGGCGCCGCCCGCTTGCGTTCGATGAGCCCGAGCAGGTACCCGACGAACGCGCCCGCCGCCTCCGCCACGCCCGCACCGCCGGCCGCCGCGGACGCCGACACCATCACCGACGTCCACCGGCGGAAGTCGGCCTGGTCCTCGATCGGCACTCCGAGGAGTTCGCAGATCACCTGAATCGGCAGGTGTACCGCATAGTCCTCGACCAGCTCCGCGGTGTGACCCCTCACCCGCAGTGACTCGATCAGCGCCGCACTGAGCTCGCCGACGCGCGGCCGCAGCTCCTCGACCCGCCGGGCCGTGAACTCCCTGGACACCAGCCGTCGCAACCGGGTGTGATCGGGCGGATCGTTCGCGAGCAGGTGCCTGGTCAGCGGCGAACGCACCGGCTCCGTCAGGGACCGGGCGTTGTCGCCGGCACCCTGCCGCTTCGACAGGCGTGGATCGGCCAGCGCCGCCTTGCAGTCCGCGTACCGGGTGACGAGCCAGATCTCGGCGCCGTTGGGCAAGGTCACCGGGCGCACGGGCGATTCCTGCCGCAACTGCGCGTACACGGGATGGGGGTTGTTCCAAAATTCCTGCGTGAACTGTAGCGGCGTCGTCACACATCAACGGTAACGAATCGGCGGGGGGCCGGGCATCACGAACACGTTCGTGGCAGCATGATCGGCGTGGCGACCGAGTCGAGGCACATCAGCGTCCACATTCGGCGAACCCCGGCCGAGGTTTACGAGTACGCCGTAGATCCGGCCCGCCTGCCGGAGTGGGCGCCCGGCCTGTGCTCCGCGGTCGAGCGCGACGGCGACCGCTGGTGGGCGATCTCGGGTACCGACCGCATCGAACTCACCTTCGCCCCGGCCAACGCCCTCGGCGTCCTGGACCACGACGTCCACCTCCCGACCGGCGAGGTCTTCCACAACCCGTTCCGCGTCATCCCGCACGACGAGGGCAGCGAACTCGTCTTCACCCTCCGCCGCCAGCCCGGCATGTCCGACGCTGACTTCACCCGCGACACCGGCCTGGTCCTGGCCGACCTGGAGGCCTTGAAACGCATCGTCGAGGCCCGCTAGCGTACGAGCGCGCGAGCCCGCCGCCAGCACGACGGCCCGCCGGCCACTTCGACACGACGACGAGGCCAGCTGGTTCGAGCGCGGTGACACTGGACCACCCAAGACACGCGGGGCCACAATCCGTCGGCGGCACGGCGGCACGGCGGCACGGCGGCACGGCGGCACGGCGGCACGGCGGCACGGCGGCACGGCGGCACGGCGGCACGGCGGCACGGCGGCACGGCGGCT
>NZ_JBITDU010000002.1:0-420515 GCF_044454505.1 Dactylosporangium sp. NPDC051541 | reverse complement strand
CACGGCGGCACGGCGGCACGGCGGCACGGCGGCACGGCGGCACGGCGGCACGGCGGCACGGCGGCACGGCGGCACGGCGGCACGGCGGCACGGCGGCGCGACGGCGCTCGGCTGGTTGGTAGGTGAGGCAAAGCCCATCTGATACGGCCGCCGGGCCGATTCGGCGTGATGGCGCGGGCTGCAGCAAATGCCACTGCGTCGGCACGGTGTTGACGCGACCGCTGAGGCCAGTTTGACGTGATGGGGCTGGCCGCTGCGGCCGCGGCGGCGCCGGGGTGGTCTGGTCCGGCGGGCGGGTCGCTGGCCGTGCGGCGGCGCCAAGCGGGTGTTAAGTGGTCGCCAACCGCGCGGCCGTCTGCTGTTCCCATGACGAACTCCGAACCGAACCTTGTCGGCATCACCGTCAACCACCGCTCGATGGTCGGCGACGCCCGCCGCTTCGCCGACGTCACCCGGGCCATCGCGGACGGTCACGTCCCCGCCACGCCGGCCCGGGCCAAGGCCATCCACCGGTACCTTCTCACGCTCTGCGACGGTATCCACCACCATCACCAGGCCGAGGACGACGTGCTGTGGCCGATCCTCAACGCCACCGCCGGAGCCGAGGTCGACCTGGCCGAGCTCACCGACGATCACGCCCAGCTCGACCCGCTGCTCGACCGCATCCGCACGCAGTCCGCCGCGCTCGCCGCAGCACCCGCCGACCGCGACGCCGCCGCTCGGCTGGCCGACTCCCTCGCCACGCTGCGTGACCTCCTCGACGAGCACATCGAGGACGAGGAGCGCACCGTGTTCCCGGTGATCCGCCGTTACGTCTCCGGCGCCCAGTGGCAGCAGGTCGAGACCGCGGTCCGCAAGGGCGGCAAGATGGGCTTCGAGCTGCCGCGCATCGAACGCTATGCGACCCCGGCCGAGCTGGATGAGCTGTACCGCCTGGCCGGCCCGGTCCTGCGCCTGATGCTCGCGGCCGTCCGCCCCGCCTTCCTCCGCCGCGAACGCCTCATCTTCGGCTGACGTCCACCGCGAATGCCAACCGCCGTCTCCGTAGCGAACGCGTTCGTTGCCGTCGGCACCGGAAAGCTGGCGCCACGGTGCAGGTGACGCCATCGTGCAGCCCGCCTTTGCCGCCGCCATCATCGAGGCCGTGACAGCAACCGAAACGAACGCGTTCGGTGCCAGCTGACGAACGCGTTCGGTGCTACATCCAGGGCTTGGCTCCGGTCCGGGCGGCCAGTTCCTTGGCCGCCTGGAGGTGGCCGTCGGCGGGTCGTCCGAGCAAGGCGGCCAGCTTGCCGAGCACCAGGTCGACCGGCGGCCCCGGCACCGTCCCGCTGGCCAGCCCCACGAACTGTCCGGCCCACGGCCGCAGCTGTTCGTAGCACCGCGCCGCGACCGCGGTGTCCCCGATGGCGGCCGCGTTCTCACCGCGGAGCCCCATCATCGCCAGCCAGTAGTAGTCCTCCCGGATAGGCAGCTCCGGCTTCCACGCCGCGCGGGCCTCGTCCAGCCGGCCGGCGTCGACGAGCGCGCGGGTGATGAACTCACCCGCCTCCGCCTCGGCGGTGGGCAGCGTCCGTAGCGGCTCCAGCACGGGCAGCAAGGTGTGCCCGAGCCCCTGCGTGAGCCGGACGAAGAACACGCCAACGAGACTGACCAGGTTGGCGTTGGGCTGCCCGGCCGCCTCGATCCGCTCTCCGAGCTCCGTGTAGATACGTTCCGCGGTCGCGTGGTCACCGGCGAACAGGGCCCGGATCGCGCCCAGGATCGCCATCACGGAGAGTGTCACCCCGAGCTGCCCGGTGGTGGACCGCTCCAAGGCCCGGTCCAAATGCTCCTGGGCCAGTCGCAGATCGTTACGCTCCAACGCCGCCTGGTACAGCACGTGGTGCGCCTGCGCCTGGAACCCGAGCAGCCCGCTCCGCTCCGCCACGGAGAGCAACTCCGCGCCCACGGCGGGCAGCTGGTGGCGTCCCTCGGGATTGAGGACCGCGAAGTACCGGGCGTTCAGCGCCTGACACAACACGAGCGCGTCCCCGTCGGCGCGCGCGAGCTCCAGGGCCTCCGTGCTCGCTTCGTCACACCGTGTGAGGTCATCGCCTTCCAGCTCGTATACCAACGCCACGAGCATCCGTGCCCGCATGGAAGCGCTGACCCCGGGCTGCGCCAGCGCCTGCTCGAGGAGATCAACCAGCGGCTGGTCAACGGTCCGAGCGACCCGGATCGACCACGCCACCGGCGCATCAAAGGACGCCAAGGCCCGAACCAGCGAAGCCGACCCAGAACCGCCCGTGAGCGCGTCGGCCAAAGAACCAGCCCTTACCAAAGACCCGGCCTCTGCCAATGAGCCGGCCTCTGCCAATGAGCCGGCCTCGACCAAAGAGCCGGCCTCGACCAAAGAGCTTGCCACCACCGGCAAGCCAGCCTCCGTCAGAGAATCGACGTCCACCAGGGAAGCGGCCTCCACAGCCGCCCACCGCGAAGCCCGTGCCCCCAACATGTCACCCGAGTTGGCCCGCGCCGACGTAAGGCCGCACAACAGATCAAGCCGCAACGCAGCCGAAGCATCATTGGGGTCAGCCGACGCGGGCCGCCGCAGAGCGAGGGCGTCCAACGCGGCCGCGTACAGCTGCCCCGCCTCCCGGTGCGCGAACAACGCCGCCGCCTGCCGTGCCGCCGCTCCGGCATGCCCGGCCGCCCGCACCGCCGAAGCGGGAGTGGCCGCCGCGAGAGCATGATGACCGAGCGCGGCAACATCACCCGGAGTGGTCCGCTCCAACACGTTCAGCACGCGCTCATGCAGTCGGCGCCGCCGCAGCTGGGGCATGTCGTCGTACAGCACATCCCGTAACAGCGCGTGACCGAACCGCACCCGGCCTGGCGCGGGCTCTTCCAGCAGCCCGGCGAGCACCCCGGCCTCGAGCCCGTCGAGGACCGCGTCCTCATCCTCCGCGAACGCCGATGACAGCACGTCGATGTCGACGTCACGCCCCAGGATCGACGCATGCCGCAGTACCGTCTGGGCCGCAGCCGGCAGCCGGGCCAGCCGCCGCCGCAGGACGTGCCCGATCCCGGCCGGGATCGCCCGCACCGCGCTGCCCGTGCCCTCGGCGGAGATCAACCGGGCCGTCTCGGCCAGGAACAGCGGATTCCCGCCGGTCCGCGCGTGCACGACGGCCGCGACCGACTCGTCGACGGGAGCCCCGAGATGCGCGGCCAGAACCTGGGCCGCCGCATCCGCGGAGAGTCCGCCGAGCAGCAGCTCACTGGAGCGCGGCCCGGCAAGCGCGGCTCGAGCGGCCTGCAGCTGCGGCTGATCCTCCCCAGTACGGAACGTGGCGACAATCAACACCGAACGTGACGCCAGCGAGACGGCGACATGCCGCAAAACCTGCAGGGTCTCACCATCAGCGCGGTGTACATCGTCCAGCACCACCAGTAGCGATCCACCCGACCCGAGCCGCTCCCCAACGGCCTGTGCGAGCTGAAACTGATCCAGGCCGGCATGCACGCTCGGCGCCGAATCGCCGGCGAGCACATCGGCCAAGACCTCGGCCCATGCCCATGCCGGCGGCGCCCCGTCGACCTCCGGGCAGCGCCCCCACGCGACCGGCCAGCCCCGACCGGCCACCGCCGCCGAGAACGCCCGCACGAGCGTCGACTTCCCGGCGCCGGCCTCGCCCCCGACCCAAACGATCCGAAGCCCCTCCAGGTGTACTGCCTGTGCCGCCGAATCCAGCACCGCAAGCTCACGATCCCGCCCGACCGCCGCAACCCCAGCCGTCACCGAGAGTGCACCAAAAGTCACCACCGGAGCCGGTACGGCACCAAGAGTCAGTACGACACCAGGACCGGCTCCGGCATCACCGTCCGCTGCCGAGCCATCACCCGCTGCCAAGCCACCACCCCATGCCGCCCCACCCGCTGCCGCCTCACTACCCGCTGCCGCAACATCACTCGCTCCGGCATCACGACCTGCTATCGCACCGCCACCCGCTGTCAACTCGCCACCCGCTGTCAATTCGCCAGCCGCTGCGGACTCGCCAGCCGCTGCGGTATCACGACCCAGTGCGACGGAACCCGTCACGCTCGGTGGCAGCGGAGCATCCGCCGACAGGTGATCGGCCTGTGCGAGCACATCCGACTCCAACGCCCGCAGCGCCGGCCCCGGATCCACCCCCAGCTCCTCGGCGAGCCGATCCCGGGCCTGCCGCAACACGGCGAGCGCGTCGGCCTGCCGCCCGGCCCGGTACAGCGCGGTCGCCAGGACATGCACGGCCGCCTCGCGCAGCGGATGCTCCCGCACGTGCCGGTCGAGCTCGGGTACCACCAGCGCCGCCCGCCCCAGCCGCAGCGCCACCCGCCCGGCCGCCTCGACGCCGGCGAGGCGCAGCTCCTCGAGGCGAGCCGCCTCCGGGGTGGCCCAGGCCTCGTCGGCGAACTCGGCGTACGCGGGCCCGGCCCACGCGTCGAGCGCGGCCCGCAGCAGCCGGTCGGCAGCGCGAGGGTCAGCCTCGGCGAGGTCGCTGCCCTGCCGCAGCATCGTCTCGAACCGCCACGCGTCGACCTGCTCCTCGGCCAGCCGCAGCGCGTACCCGGGCGCCACCGACACGACGATCGTGGCCGGGGTGCGCGGGGCGCGGCCGGGTTCCAGGATGCGGCGCAGGTTGGACACGTACACCTGCAGCGCGGCCAGGGCCTTCGGCGGTGGCTCGCCCTGCCACAGGTCGTCGATGAACCGGTCGGTCGGCACCACGTGGCCGCCGGCGGCGACGAGCCGGGCCAGGACCGCTCGCTGCCGAGGGCCACCGGTGTCGGCCGGTGACCCGCCGACCACGGTCCGCAGCGGCCCCAGCACGTCGATGGTCACGGACATCGGGCTCACTCCCGGTATCCGATCATGGACGACCGCGGCCGACAACCGATCTTCGGACATCGGACAGCGGGCGTCACGGAAAGTCACCGGGCCGCGTGACGTCTCCCGCGACCCGGTGACCGACAATCACCCGTCAGTGAAACAGCGAGCTCACGGACTCGCCGTTGTGGATCCGCCGCATCGCCTCCGCCATGGCCGGCGCGATCGACAGCACCCGCAGCTTCGGCACCCACTTGTCCTTCGGCAGCGGCACACTGTTCGTGCACACGATCTCCAGCACGTCCTCCTGCTCCTGCAGGCGCTTGAGCGCGTCGCCGGTGAACAGGCCGTGCGTGCACGCCACGCGGATGCTCGCGGCGTTGCGTTCCCGCAGCTTGTCGATGAGCTCGAACACGGTACTGCCGCGAGCGATCTCGTCGTCGAGGACGATCACGTCGCGCCCCTCGATGTCGCCGATCACGGTGCTGATGACGACCCGGTCGTCGGAGAAGCGCTGCTTGGCCCCGGCCGCCACCGGTACCGACAGCATTCGCGCGAATGCCGAAGCCGGCTTGGCGTTGCCGAGATCGGGCGACACCACGACGGCGTTGCTGAGGTCGTGCCCGCGGAAGTGCCCGGCCAGCTCTCGCAAAGCGTGCAAATGATCCACTGGTACTGAGAAAAAGCCGTGCACCTGCGGCGAGTGCAGGGTCAGCGTGAGGACGCGGCTGGCACCGGCCGCGGAGAGCAGGTCGGCGACGAGGCGGCCGCCGATGGAGATGCGCGGCTCGTCCTTCTTGTCGGAGCGCGCGTAGGCGTAGTGGGACATGACCACGGTGGTCCGCGCGGCCGACGCCCCCCGCGCGGCGTCGAGCATGAGCAGGAGTTCGACGAGGTGCTCCTGCACCGGCGGCACCAGCGGCTGGATCAGGAACACGTCCCGCTCCCGGCAGTTGGCCTGCAGCTGCACCTCCAGGCAGTCGTTGGCGAAGCGATCCACGCGGACGGGCAGCAGCGGCACCTCGAGCTGCGCGCAGATCTCCTCTGCGAGCGCCGGATGCGCGGTGCCACTGAACACGGCTATGTCGCGCACGAGCGTGACTCCTCGAAGCCGGGGTCTGGTCATGCCGTTGATACCACACCGATCCGGCGGGTTCTCCGCTGCGGCACATCACCCCGCGTCCACCGTCCGAGCGCGGTGTGACGGCCGGCCAACGCAGTGTCCGCATCGCGCACGATGGTGACGCTCCGCGGCCGGCACGCGGTCATCCCGCTGACACCACTCCGATCCGGCGGGTTCTCCGCTGCGGTGCGTCGTCGGCCGGGCACCGTCCGCGCAGCACATACCGGTCGGCGAACCGGGCGACGGCGTCGCGGATCGCCAGTGGCGCGTGACGGCGGGTGAGCACGGCCTGGGCGGCGGTGAAGCAGGCGAGCGCGGCGGCGGCCGTGGCCGGGTCGGCGAGGCCGTCGCGGGCGGCGGCGAGCCAGTCGCGATGCCGGCGCAGCGGTGAGCGCAGGTGCTCGGTGGCCTCGGCGGCGGCCGCGGCACCCTCCGGGTCGTCGAGCAGCGCGGTGACGACGGCCGCCGGCACCACCCAGTCGTCGCCGGCCTGCTGGTCGATCATCCGCAGCTCCAGGTAGCCGCGCGGCCGTACCGGCGGGACCAGTGTGCCGAGGTGCCGCTCGAGGTCGCTGAGCGTCACCGGCCGCGGACCGTGGCCGCGCAGCCAGTCGCGCATGGTGAGCCCGTGCGGCACGTGCCAGCGGGTGCCGGGCTCGGCCGCCGGGTCGTCGCCGTCCGGTGCGACCATGGCCACCTTCGCGGCGAGGGCGTAGCGGGCCCAGGCCTGGCGCGGGTCGTCGGTGCGCCGCGGCGCGCGGGTGCGGCTGGCGTCCGTGCCGAAGCGCAGCGCCTGGCGGTAGGAGACCCAGCGCCGCCCGGCCCGGGTGACGTGCGGCGAGTTCGCGAACGCGGCCATCATGACCGGCCCGATCGCGTCGGCCAGCCACCACCGCCGCGCGAAGTGCGACCAGTCGTCGGCGTCGGCCCCGTCGGTGCCGGAGTCGAGGCACACCTGGATCGACGCCGAGTTCGTCATCACCGTGCGTCCTCGCGCCCCCGACCGATCGTGATACTCGGCCAGGGCCACGTACCGCGGGTGATCGGTCACCAGCCGTGGCCGCCGCGCCATGTCCAGCCCCGTGCCGTCGAGATACAGGCCGTGACCGGCGAGTACCCCGCGTACCAGCGCCAGGTCGCCGGTGAGCGCGCTCGCACAGTCCGTGAGCGACGCCCCCACCGAGCTCGACAGCTCCAGCTGCCCGCCGGGCTCGATCGTGACCGCACTGCCGCCCGGCAGCGGGTTGCCCAAATGCGCCAGCAGGTCCAGGAGCTCCGCCGGCGCCGGACGATGCGAGGGCCGCTGCGGATCGCGCACGCAGTACTCCAGCTCCACGCCGACGCGCCCGACCGGCCCGACCCGGAACCCCGAGGCGGCGACATAGGCGGTGGCGGTGGCTTCGGTGAGGAGGATGGCGGATGTCGTGTCGTTCACGGCGGCCTCCCGGAAGAAGGGTGCGTGCTACCCAGAGTGGTGTTACGCATGGGAAAAGTGATCGTTCAGGTGCGCAGTGCGATGCGGCGGGTCGTGCGGGGTGTGGCGGCGGGCCCGACCGGCGGCGGGGGTGCCGGGCGAGGTGCATTCAATTAGGCGGTCATCCGGCCGTTCTGTCCAGAGTGCGAGGACAACGGGCGGTGAACTCTCGATGGGAACCCGCTGGATGCTCCCAGGGTTCACGGTGGTCGGCCGCCGCCCGCCGAGATCTTGCCTGACATGTCAGATTGCGCGAAAGTACCGGCAAAGATCGATGTTTGTCGGTGGCTTTAGCGTGATTTTCACCGGTCTCAAAAAAGCGTTTTCTCTGGTACTGCCGGTAGGGCCCCAGGTCGCCCGAGCGCGCGGGAAATATGTGTCCGACAATTCCCCGATGAAGTCCGCCGAGCGCTTTCACGATGTCGATTCCAAGCCGATCGCGCAGCGTATCGACAAGGGCAACCAGCTGTGCCGCGGACGCGCCGCCGAGCGTCGGCAACCGGCCGCGACGGGCTCGTGACAGTGCGACGTCCGGTGTGGAGTCGCGTTCGCCGGCTGGGTCGTACCGCGTCCGGCGTCGAGTCATGGAGTAGTCAATGAACTACTGATAGTTGTCAGGTGTGGGCCGCCCGGCCGGGCCGGTGCGTTTCCCGGACGACCTCTGCCCCGGCCACGTCCGTTGACACATCCGGGGTCACACGAAAATCATGCCGCCGCCCGGCCCCGCGCTCACCCGCCGAAGTTCGGCGGGTGAACGCGCAGGACCGGGCGACTTCGGGACTACCAAGGGCTCGCGAAGTCCTGGGTCCAGTAGGGCACGCCGCGGTAGTCGTACGCGACGGCCACCCCGACGTTGCGGAACCGGCAGTTGAGGATGTTGGCCCGGTGGCCGGGGCTGTTCATCCAGGCGTTCATGACGGATCGCGCGTCCGGCTGGCCCCAGGCGATGTTCTCGCCGTAGGTGGACCAGCGGTACCCGGCGGCCCGGACCCGCCCGCCGGGGGAGCCCCCGCCGGGTGACCCGTGCGAGAAGTAGCCGCGCCCGGCCATGTCCCGCGAGTGCTGCCAGGCGGCGAACCCGAGCCGCGAACTGGACGCCACCGGTCCGCATCCGGCCCGCGCCCGCATGTTGTTGGTCAGGGCGACAACCCCGCGAACCATGCCGGACTCGGCCGCGAACGCGGGCCCGGCCTGAACCGCCGCCACCGCCGCGACCGCACCCGCGACGAGCGTCACGGCAATACCCTTCCGGAATCCCATCTCACCTCCACGAAGTAGGGCAGATGGCCTGAAAGTAAGCAGCCGCCAGCCGATCGTCCGGAATCTGACCAAATCTCCCCGCTGGCACCGAACGTGCGGTATTGCCACGCTCACGTCGCCCGTGCCGACCTTCGGCAATTCACTCTCTAGAGTGACGTGAGGATCACAATGCGTAGCAGTGGGTATCAGCCGATATTGGCGATCACCGTGCGTTCGCCCGGCACGCCGGCGGCCACGAGCTGGACAGCGACGGACTCCGCGAACGCAGCACTACCGGCCGCGAACGCACAGTGCTCGGACCAGTCCCGCCCGTCCGCAACGAAACGATCCCGAACGACAACGACCCCGGCCGGGCCGAGCGCAGCCAGCCGATCGGCATCGCCCAGGGCGGCGGACGGCCAGAAAACGGTCACGTCACGCTCAGTGTCAACGCCGACACCAAGGTCAGCGCGGTTACCAACACCTCTGCCTGCGTGAGAGCCAGCGCTGCCGGCGTCGGTACCGCCAGTGACGCTGCCCGCTGCTGGGCTGCGGTCGCGGTCGGTATCGGTGTTTGTGCCGGTGCCGGAGGAGCCCGGAGTCCCAGCCGCAGCCGCAGCAGGTGACGCAGCCGCAGCAGTAGTAGTAGCCGTAGCCGCAAGTGCAGCCGCAGCAGTAGCCGTAGCCGCAGCCAAGCGGAGCGTCAGCAGGGCGGCCTGGATCGGGCCGACAGCGTCACGGTCGGCGATCAGCAGCAGCGGACGGTGACCATCGAGGATCGCCGGTGACCCTACGGGCACGTACAGGTCGACCCGGTCACCCACCGTGGTCCGCTCGACCAGTTCGGCGCCGACCGGGTCGTCGTGGTGCAGCGCCACGTGAAGCTCCACCGCCCGGTCGACCTCCGGCAAGTTGGCGACCCAGCACTCTCGGTGACGGCCCGGCACGGCGGGAACGGCCAGTGCCGCGCGTAGGCCGGGTGGGCACGGATACGGCAGGTACGTCCGCAGCCGCAACACCGCCATATCCGCCCGCCGACGCTCACGTCCGGTGACGATGGCGCTCCAGCGGACCGGATCGTGGACGGCGGCGGCCGCGCCGGCGGCGACCCAGCTGGAGATCAGCCGGCCGGCGTCGCGGAGGGCGGCCTCCTCGTCGGCACGCAACGGCGGAGCCGGCGGGTTCGCCCGGAGGGCGTCGACCAGCAGGATCGCGAGGGCTTCGAGGCGCTGCGGGGGTACGCCGAGGGCCGCGACCGCCGGGCCCAGGTCGGCGCAGCGGGCGGCAACGACGCGGGGGTCGCCGAGGTTGGCGGCCAACCAGGTCACAGCCTCGCGGACCGTCTCACCGCGGACGATCGGGTCGGCCGGCAGGAGGGCGCGCAAGTCGTCGACCGCATGCCGTTCGGCGGGGGCGGCGAGACCGCTGAGACCGGTGATGGCCTCCCAGGCGCGTGCTGCCCGGACCGGCACCTCAGTGATGCCCGCCCCGACGCCGATGGGACCCGCCAGCCGATTCGGAATTCCGCCGGGAGAAGCCGGTAAGCCGCTGGGCGGAGAAGGCAAGCCACTGCGAGAAGCCGGTAAGCCGCTGGGGGAAGGAGGTGAGCCGCCGGGAGAAGGCGGACCATCGGCGCCGATGCCGACCCATGGGGCAGCGAGCCGGGACAGCCGAGGGTCCAGTGGCACCGGAAACGGCGACGGCGACCGGGTCGGCGGCGGAGCCGGGGACGGAGGTGAACCCCAAGGCGGAAGATTCCCAGGACGAGGACCCTGAGGCGTACCCGACGCAGCAGAGGGCGTTGAGCCCGAGGCCATCGCGGACGATCGCACACCCCCAGGCCCCGTCTCGCGTGGCAGTCCAGATCCCGGCAGCAACGGCCCCAGCCCAGACGGCCTCCGCGTGAAAGACCCGTGCGGTAAAGAATCCCGTGGCAAGGCACTCTGCGGCAAAGAACCCTGCGGCAGTGCACTCTGCGGCAAGAGACCCCCTGGCGAGGCACCCCGCGACAAAGGACCTGGAGGCAAAGGACCCCGCGGCGAGGCGTTCGGCGTCGTGGGTTGAGCAGACGGCGGTGCGCCCTGACCAGGACCAAGACCAGAACCAGGACCAGGACCAGGACCAAACGGCGTCGCGGGCGGGCCAGGGGAGCGCGGCGGAGACGTCAGCCGCGACAGAATGCGAAGGAGCGCGGCGTCCATAGCGGTCTCAGCCCGTACCAGCAGCGTGCTCAAGACCTGCTGCAGAGCGACAGCCGAAGTCGCAGCCCCCGGCCGAGGCCCGTCGCCCGGAGGAAGCGCCTTGCCGGAGCCGGGGACCAAGCCACCGGCAGGTATAGCGGAGCCGGAGCCCAAGACGGGCGGAGCCGCGCCCGAAGACGGTGCGGCGGGACGAAGCGGAGGCGGGTCCGGCGGGCCGGCTGCGGGTCCGATCGTGGTCACCGTTCGAGTCTGTGCCCGCCCGCCCCGCCGCGACCCCGGAACCCTACGAAGACGTACGAGCCGGCGACAGCGTGGCCGCCCCGCTCACCGCTAGCAGGTCGTCGAGGGCGGTACGCGCACCGAACCGATACGCCCGCGCGTAGTCCGCCGCCGGCAACGCCTCGCGCAGCGCCGCGTCGGTCGCGGCCCGGGCGGGCTGCTCGCAGGTCGGTGTCGGCGCGCCGATCTCGCGCCGGACCACGTCGGCGGCGGCCAGCAGCGCGGCGCCGTGGGCGGGGTCGCCGGCCCGGCGCCTGCACTCCGCGAGGGCCTCGAGGACGCTGGCCGCCCGCCACCGGTCGCCGACCCGCCGGTGGATGCTCAGGCTGGCCCGGAGGCGTTCGGCGGCGGACGGGAGCCGGTCGTCGGCGAGGTCGACCCGCCCGAGCAGGTCCTGGGCCCAGGCGACGCCCTCGGGGAAGGCCAGCTCGGTGAACCCGTCGAGGGCGGAGGCCAGGTGGCGGCGGGCGGCCGGCTGGTCGCCGCGGTAGTGGGCGACCGCGCCGAGGTGGGTGAGCGATGAGGCGGCGGACTCGGCGTCGGCCAGGTCGCGGAACGCGGTCAGGGAAGCGGCGAGGAGCTCGGCGGCCGCGTCCAGGTCGCCGGACAGCCAGGCCGTGGCCCCGGCGAGCTGGGTGGCGCGGCCTTCTCCCCACGCGTCGGAGGCTTTGCGGTACCACTGCCGCGCCTCTTCCAAATGCAGGCTCGAGACCTCGTAGCGGGCCCGCTCACGCTCGACGCTGCCCAGCAGGGTGAGCAACGGGCCGCGCGCGGGGCCGGAGGTGTGCGGGAGGGCCTGGTGCGCGAGGGCCGCGGCGGCGGGGTAGTCGCAGGCCAGCATGGCGAGGGTGGCGGCCGCGGACAGGGCCGCGACCCGGGCCGGGGGCGGCGCCGACGGCCGGCGGTCGAGGGCGTCGGCGAGCCATTGGCGGCCCTGGGAGTACCCCCCGATGAAATGCTGGAAGGGTGCCATCGCGGCGGCCATGCGCAGGTCCGCGTCGAACGAAGGGCCCGGTCGGGCGGCCAGGCCGGCGAGGGCGGCGCGGAGGTTGTCCTGCTCCAGGGTCAGGGTGTGCAGCCAGGTGCGCTGCTCGGGGCCGCGGATGCCGGCCGCGGCCTGTTCGGCCAGGCCGAGGTAGTGCTCGGCGTGCGCGGCGTGGGCGGCGGCGGACTCGGCGGGGTGCTCGGCGAGGCGGGCCGCGGCGTAGGCGGCGATCGTCTGCAGCAGCCGGCCCCGACCGGCCACGGGCGGCGCGAGCAGTGAACGCTCGGCCAGGGCGGCGAGCAGGCCGGGGCGGTAGGCGGGCAGGGTCGCCACGGCCGCCGCGGACCAGCCGCCCTGGAAGACGGCGAGCTGGCGCAGCAGCGCCTGCTTGTCCGGCGACAGGAGCTGATAACTCCAGTCGAGGGCGGCCCGCAGCGTGCGGTGGTGCTCGGGGCCGGGGGCCTTCGCGTCGGCCAGGACCCGGAACCGGTCGGCGAGGAGCCGGTTGACCTCGGGCACCGACAGCAGCGCGGCCCGGGCCGCGGCCAGCTCGACGGCGAGGGGGAGCCCGTCGAGGGCGGCGCAGATCGTGGCCGCGGCCGGGCGGTGCGCGGGCGGCAGCGGGTGGCCGGTGCGCTCGAACATGCGGGTCTCGAACAGCCGCAGCGCGGTGGCCGGGTCGAGCGGGTGGATGCCGAGGACCGCCTCCGCGGCCAGGCCGAGGGGCTGCCGGCTGGTCGCGAGGACCCGCAGATCCGGTGCGGCCCCGAGCAGCCGCGCCGCGAATTCGGCGACCGCCGGTGCGGCGTGCTCACAGTTGTCGAGCAGCAGCAGGTGTACTGCCCTGAGCGCGGACAGCATCCCATCGAACGTGCTCAGATCGGGGCGGCGGGCCACGCCCAGCGCGTCGAGGACGAACCCGGCCGGATCGCCGGTGTCCATCGTGGACAGATCGACGAAGCGGACCGGGCCGGGGGCGCCCGCCGCGACCGCGACGGCGACCCGGGTCTTGCCGCTGCCGGCCGGTCCGACGAGCGTGACGAGCCGGCCCGCGCCGAGCCGCTCGGCGGCCAGGCGCACCTCGGCGTCCCGCCCGACCAGGGAGGTCAGCGGGGCCGGAAGCGCGGCCGCCGGGTCCATCCGCGTACTGTACCGCCGACCGGCCAGGGCCGCGGGTAGCGTTGTCGGCATGAAGATCGGCGGCCGCTGATGGCGTTTCTCGTCGAGATGCCCGACGGCGGGTTCCTCGAGGTCGAGGAGCGCGACGACCTCGGCCTGGCGGTCGGGGCGGTCGGGGTGCTGGGGGCGTCGCCGCTGGAGGGGACCGGCCTCATCACCTTCGGCGCGGCGGTGCGGACCGGGCTCAGCGAGGACGAGCAGGACGACTTCGCCGACTGGCTGTACGACCGGGTGGTGCTCTTCGCCGAACTCGGCGGCGACGTCGACGGATGGTCACCGCGGGGCGACGGTGCGTGGGAGATCCACGCCTACGGCCCGAGCAGCGACGAACGTCACTGATCCGCGCTGAACGGACGATGAACAGGGGGCCACCCGGGCAGCCCCGCACCCGTTACCCTGACCGACGATGACGATGACGATCGAGGTCTCCGGGGCCGGGCGGCAGCTCAGCGTCGGGGCCGCCACGGAGGTCGGCCGGCGCTACCCGGCCAACTTCGACGTGCTGCACGCCGCCGAGCTGCACCGCCGGCCGGGGCTGTGCGCGGTCGTCGCCGACGGGATGGGCGCCGGCGAGGGCAGCCGCACCGCGGGCCGGATGGCCGTCGACGTCTTCACCGCCGCCGTCCAGCAGCACCGCGGCCCGTTCGAGCCGACCCCGCTGTTCGCCGCGATCGCCGACGCCCAGCGCCGGGTCCGCGCGGCCGGGCAGGAGCTGCGCGAGCTGACCGGCTGCACGCTGACCGCGCTCGTCGCCGACGCGACCGGGGCGTGGGTCACGCAGATCGGCGACAGCCGCGTCTACCGCCTGCGCGGCGGCCTGCTCGAGCTGCTCACCGTCGATCACACCGCGGCGTGGCTCGGCGCCGTCCACGGCTGGTATCCGGCCGACTCCCCGCAGGCGGCGGCGGCCCGCTACCAGCTGCACCGGTTCATCGGGCATCCGGGCCTGCCGGAGCCGGACGTGCTGAGCGTGACGATGTTCCCCGGCGACGTGTACTGCCTGTGCACCGACGGCATCGCCGAGCAGGTCCCGTATCAGTTCATGGAGCGCACGCTGAGCTCGGGCGCCCCGCCGGACGTGATGGCGGCCGAGCTCGTCGCCGCGTCCCTGGAGGCCGGCGGCCGCGACAACGCCACGACCGTCGTCGTCAAGGTCACCTGATCTTCGTCACCTGATCTTCTCGCGGAAGCTCTCCGCCACGATGTTCACGGCCGCGGTGAGGTCCTGCGCGGTCGGGGCGTCGTCGGGGTCGAGGAGCACCTGGGTCAGCACGCCGCTGACCAGCGCCTGGTAGAACGAGCCGACGAGGTCGGCCTTGGCCGGCTCGATGGCCGCGTCGATGCCGTGGAACACCTGCGCCCACAGCCGCCGCGCGTCGCGCATGCCCTCGATCAGCATCGTCTTGACGGCCTCGGACTTCTCCGCCTCCAGGAACGCGTCGAACGTGGCCATGAGCAGCGGGCGCTGCGTGTGCACACTGTTGATCATGTGCTCCCAGTAGCGCTCGAACCGCTCGACCCCGCTGAGTTCCTCCGCGCCGGCCGACATGATCGCCTGAGCGAGGGACAGGCCCCACGCCTCGACGGCCTTCTCCAGGGCGGCGGCCATGAGGTTGGTCATGCCGCCGTAGTGGTAGCCGATCGAACCGAGGTTGGTCCCGGACGCCTCGACGACGTCGCGGGCCGTGGTGCGGGCGTACCCCTTCTCGTAGATGCACCGAACCGCGCCGTCGAGCAGGTCCTCGCGATGTCCCATGGCACCCGATCTTACGAGACAGCCGTGCCAGACGAACGTGCTACACAAGCGTTCTATACAAACGTGTAGCACGTCCGTATAGTTCCGCGCATGGACATCCTGATTTCGGGGGCGAGCGTCGCCGGCCCGGCCCTGGCCCTGTGGCTCAGCCGATACGGCCACGAGGTCACCGTTGTGGAGAAGGCTCCGGCACTGCGGGGCGGGGGCTACGCGGTCGACTTCCGCGGTGCCGTACACCTGGAGACGCTCGACCGCATGGGCCTGCGCGCCGCCCTCGAGGCCCGCGCGACGCACATGGGCGACATCGCCATCGTCGACAGCACGGGCGCCCAGGTCGCGGCCCTGCCGTCGGCGATCTTCAGCGGCGACCTGGAGATCCTGCGCGGCGACCTGGCCGAGGTCCTCTACGCGGCGACGCGGGAGCGGGTCCGGTACCGCTTCGGCGACCAGCTCACCGCCATCACCCAGGACGACGCCGGCGTCGACGTCACCTTCGCCTCCGGCGGCCGGGAGCGCTTCGACCTGGTCGTCGGCTGCGACGGCGTCCACTCGGGCGTGCGCCGCCTGGTCTTCGGCGACAGCGACGAACACAAGCAGCAGCTGGGGGTGTACGGCGGGATCTTCACGATGCCGGGAACGCTGGGCCTGCACCGCACCGGCGTCATGTACAGCGAACCGGCCCGCTCGGTGACGGTCATGTCCCCGCACGGCGGCCCCCAGATCGTGTCGCTGAGCTTCTACGAGCCGGGCTTGCAGTTCGACTATCGCGACACCGCCCAGCAGCGCCGGCTCATCACCGACCGCTTCGCCGGAGCCGCCTGGCGCACCGAGGAACTCCTCGCCGCGATGCACCAGGCCGACGACTTCTGGTTCGACGAGACCACGCAGATCCACCTGGACGGCTGGTCGAAGGGCCGCGTGGTCCTGCTCGGCGACGCCGGCTTCGCGGGCGGCCCGGGCGGCAACGGCACCGGCCTGGCCGTGGTCGGCGCCCACGTCCTCGCCGGCGAACTGGACCGGGCCCGAGGCGACCACCGGCTGGCCTTCGCCCGCTACGAGCGGCTGATGCGCCCATACGTGGCGACCTGCCAGAAGCAGAGCGGCGGCAGCCCCGACTTCCTGGTCCCGACCACGTGGAAGAAGATCGCGCAGCGCAACCGCTTCTTCAAGTCGATCCGCTACATCCCCCTGATGCGCCGCGTCTTCAAGCACTTCGCCACGAAGACCGCGACCGCCTTCGACCTCCCCGACTACGAGGTCCCGGCCCTGACCTGACCCCGGACCGGCCCCGCCCGGACCCGCGCCGCATGGACCGGCGCGGCCCCGTCCAGCCCGGCCGATCTGGCCGTGGCCGATCTGGGGTGGCCGGTCCGGGCGGCGACCACCGTGGCGGCCGTCACACAACAGGAACTGACGGGAACAAGGGGAACGGTTTGTAACTTAAGCCTGACACGCTCAACCTACTTCTGGCAGGTGTGTCTGATGGCTACGCTTCCTGTTCTCCCGCTCAACGATGACGTCCTGCTGCCCGGCATGGTCATTCCCGTGACGCTCGACGCCTCCACGCAGGCCGCCGTCGACGCCGCCCGGGCCGCCGGCGACAAGCGGGTCCTCGCCGTGCCGCGGGTTGACGGCGCATACGGTTCGCACGGTGTCATCGCCGTGCTCGAGAAGGTCGGGCGGCTGCCCAGCGGCGAGCCCGCGGCCGTCATCCGCGGCGTCACCCGGGCCCGGATCGGCGCCGGCGTCCCCGGCCCCGGCGCGGCCCTCTGGGTCGAGGCCACGGAGGTCACCGAGCCCACCCCGGCCGGCAAGGCGCGGGAGCTGGCCCGCGAATACAAGGCCCTCGTCATCGGCGTGCTGCAGGAGCGCGGCGCCTGGCAGGTCATCGACACCGTCGAGAAGATGACCGACCTGTCGGAGCTGGCCGACTCCGCCGGATACGCGCCCTGGCTCACCCTGGAACAGAAGATCGAACTGCTCGAGGCGCCCGACGTCACCGCGCGCCTCGAACTGCTCGTCGAGTGGGCCCGCGGGCACGCCGCCGAGCAGCAGGTCAACGAGAAGATCAACCACGACGTGCGGGAGGGCCTGGAGAAGACCCAGCGCGAGTTCCTCCTGCGCCAGCAGCTGGCCGCGATCCGCAAGGAGCTCGGCGAGGACGAGCCCGACGGGTCCGCCGACTACCGGGCCCGGGTCGAGGCGGCCGAGCTGCCCGACAAGGTCAAGGAGGCGGCGCTGCGCGAGGTCGGCCGGCTCGAACGGGCCAGCGACGCCTCGCCCGAGGCCGGCTGGATCCGGACCTGGCTCGACACGGTCCTGGAGATGCCGTGGAACGAGCGGACCGAGGACAACACCGACCTCGCCGCCGCCCGGGCCGTGCTCGACGCCGACCACGCCGGCCTGGCCGACGTGAAGGACCGCATCCTGGAGTACCTCGCCGTGCGCAACCGCCGCGCGGAGAAGAACCTGCAGGTCGTCGGCGGCCGCGGCTCCGGGGCCGTGCTCGCCCTGGCCGGCCCGCCCGGGGTCGGCAAGACCAGCCTCGGCGAGTCCGTGGCCCGCGCGCTCGGGCGCAAGTTCGTCCGGGTGTCGCTCGGCGGCGTCCGCGACGAGGCCGAGATCCGCGGGCACCGGCGCACCTACGTCGGCGCGCTGCCCGGGCGGATCGTGCGGGCCCTGCGCGAGGCGGATTCGATGAACCCGGTCGTGCTCCTCGACGAGGTCGACAAGCTCGCCGCCGGCTACGCCGGTGACCCGGCCGCGGCCCTCCTGGAGGTCCTCGACCCGGCGCAGAACCACACGTTCCGCGACCACTACCTCGAGGTCGACCTCGACCTGTCCGACGTGCTGTTCCTGGCCACCGCGAACGTGGTCGAGACCATCCCCGGGCCGCTGCTGGACCGGATGGAGCTCGTCGCCCTGGACGGGTACACCGAACAGGAGAAGGTCGCGATCGCCCGGGACCACCTGCTGCCCCGGCAGCTGGAGCGGGCCGGGCTGGACGCCGCCGACTTCACCATCTCCGACGAGGCCCTGGGCCGCATCGCCGGCGAGCACACCCGCGAGGCCGGGGTGCGGCAGCTGGAGCGGTCCCTGGCCAAGATCCTGCGCAAGGTCGCGGTGGCCCTGGCCGGCGACCCGGCGCCGGTGCACGTCGGGGTCGACGAGGTCGCGACCTACCTGGGCCGGGCCCGGTTCACCCCCGAGTCGGCCGAGCGCACCGCCGTCCCCGGCGTGGCGACCGGCCTGGCGGTGACCGGCGCCGGCGGTGACGTGCTGTTCATCGAGGCGATCTCGATGGAGGGCGAGCCCGGCCTGACCCTGACCGGGCAGCTCGGCGACGTGATGAAGGAGTCGGCGCACATCGCGCTGTCGTACCTGCGCTCCAACGGGCGCCGGCTCGGCATCGACCCCAACCAGCTCGCCGGGCGCCGCATCCACCTGCACGTCCCGGCGGGTGCGGTCCCGAAGGACGGCCCGAGCGCCGGCATCACCATGGTGACGGCCCTGGCGTCCCTGGCGACCGGCCGCCCGGTCCGCCCCGAGTTCGGGATGACCGGCGAGGTCACCCTGGCCGGGCGGGTCCTGCCGATCGGCGGCGTGAAGCAGAAGCTCCTCGCCGCGCACCGGGCCGGCCTGACCGAGGTCATCATCCCGAAGCGCAACGAGCCCGACCTGGACGACCTGCCGGAGGAGGTGCGGTCGCAGCTGACCGTCCACGCCCTCGCCGACGTCGCCGACGTCCTCGCCCTGGCCCTGCGCCCGGCCGACGACCCGGCCGTCCCCGACTTCGTCCCGACGACCATCTAACACCCGGCAAAACCGGCAGATACCCCGTCGGGCGAAAATCCGATATGTCGCGGCGCGGAGCGCCCGACATATCGGCCGGCCGACAAGCACACGGCGCCACGGTCTGGATACCGTGGCGCCGTGACGTTTGTACTGACCTGGGACGACGTACTCCACTGGCGGTGCTACCAGCAGTGGCTCCACCGCCCCGCCGAGGCCGAGGACCCGGTCGCGGTCGTGACGCGGTTGGCCGGCGTGCAGGCCCAGGTGGCGTCGTGCGCCGAACAGGCCGTGGCCGCCCGCCAGGACCAGCCCGATCCCGGGGCGGTCAAGCAGGCGCTGGTCCGCGGAGACCTGATCAAGACGTGGGCCGCCCGCGGCACCCTGCACCTGCTCCCACCGGACCTGGCCAAGGCCCAGCTGGCCCTGCTGGCGGCCGCCCGGACCTGGGAGAAGGGCGCCTGGCAGAGGACGTTCGTGACCACCGCGCAGATGGACCGGATCACCGAGGCGGCGGCCGAGGTCCTCGACGGCCGGGTCCTGACCCGCGAGGAGCTCACCGCCGCGATCGTCGAGCACGCCAAGGACCCGACCCTGGAGGATCACCTGAAGTCCGGCTGGGGCACGGTCCTCAAGCCGGTCGCCTGGCAGGGCCTGCTCGTGTACGGCACCGACGGCGTCGCCTTCACGCGACCCACCTGGGGCGACCTCCCGGAGCCCGCGACGGCCGCCCGGACCGTGATCCCGGCCTATCTCGGCGCCTACGGTCCGGCGTCGGCGGCGACGTTCGACCAGTGGCTGATCCGCGGCCAGTCCAGGAAGGCCGCGCTCCGGCAGTGGTTCGCGGAGCTGCTCGAGGACGGCGTCCTGGCCGAGGTCGACGTCGCGGGGGAGCGGCTCTACGCCCGCACGGAAGACCTGCGGACACTGCAAAGACCCCAAAGCTTCCCGGGGGTACGGCTCCTGCCCGCGTTCGACCAGTTCGTCCTCGGCCCCGGCACCGCCGACACCCGCGTCATCCCGAAGGAGCGACGCCCGCAGGTCAGCCGGGCCGCGGGCTGGATCTCACCGGTCGTCGTGCACGAGGGCCGGGTCGCGGGCGTCTGGGACGAGGCCGGGGAGACGCTGTGGGCGAAGGTCCCGGCCAAGGCGATCAAGGCTGAGCGGGCGCGCCTTCCTTGAGCAGGGCCCGCGCCTTCTGCGGGTCCTGCTCGCCGAGCGCCGACGACGGGCACTCCGGGGCCAGGGGGCAGGCGCCGCAGGCGGGTCTGCGGGCGTGGCAGGTCCGCCGGCCGTGCAGGATCAGCAGCTGGTTGACGGCGATCCAGTCCTTGCGGTCGTAGCGGGCCGCGATCGCCGCCTCGGCCGCGTCGACGTCCTTCTCCGGCGCCCACCCGAGCCGGTGCGCGACCCGGGCCGTGTGCGTGTCGACGGAGATCGCCGGCTGCCCGAACGCGTTGCCCAGCACCATGTTCGCCGTCTTGCGCCCGACCCACGGCAGCGCGACGAGCTCATCGAGGGTCTCCGGCACCGCCCCGGCGTGACGTTCGACGAGGACGGCCGCGAGCTTGATGACGTTGCGGGTCTTCTGCCGGTAGAACCCGACCGGGACCAGGATCTGCTCCATCTCCTCCTGGTCGGCGGCGGCGAGGTCGGCCGCGGCCGGGTAGCGCTCGAACAGCGCCGGCCGCACGGCGTTGACCCGCTCGTCCAGGGTCTGCGCGGCCAGGGTCGCGGCGACGAGCAGCTGCAGCGGCGAGTCGAAGTCGAGCTCGAGGCGGTGGCCGGGGTAGCGGGCCTGCAGCAGGCGCAGCACGCGCCGGGCGCGCCGCTTCTCGGCGATGGGCAGGCCCGGGCCCGGCTCAGCAGTCACCGCGGAAGCCTACTGCGGCCCCGCCGGCGAAGCCGTCCCATCCATGGCGACCACCCGGGCGGGTCGCTCACGCGCCCAAACGGTCCGCTGGAACGCCCCGGTGTCCGGCGGCGGACCCGCGCTCGGCCGGGCCACCTCACCCGGTGACGTTCCCCGCCCTCCGTGCGAGCGCCTCGCCGGGAGGTCACCGGCGATCGGCGACCTCCCGCCGGACGGTTCAGATGAGGCCGAGGCGCTCGACGGCCTGGCGCTCCTCCTCGAGCTCCGCCACCGACGCGTCGATGCGGGCCCGGGAGAACTCGTTGATGTCAAGGCCCTGGACGATCTGCCACTGGCCGCCGGCCGAGGTGACCGGGAAGGAGGAGATGAGGCCGGCGGGGACGCCGTAGGAGCCGTCGGAGACGATCGCGGCCGACGTCCAGTTGCCCTCGGGGGTGCCGTTGACCCAGTCGTAGACGTGGTCGATCGCGGCCGACGCGGCGGAGGCGGCCGACGACGCGCCGCGGACCTCGATGATCTCGGCGCCGCGCTTGGCGACCCGGGGGATGAACTCGTCGGCCAGCCACTGCTGGTCGCCGACGGCCTCCGCGGCGTTGCGGCCGCCGACCTCGGCGTGGAAGAGGTCCGGATACTGCGTCGCCGAGTGGTTGCCCCAGATCGTCAGCTTGCGGATCTCCGCCACCGGCACCGACAGCTTGCGGGCCAGCTGCGACAGGGCCCGGTTGTGGTCGAGGCGGGTCATGGCGGTGAACCGGTCGGCCGGGACGTCGGGGGCGTGGCGCTGCGCGATGAGGGCGTTGGTGTTGGCCGGGTTGCCCACGACGAGGACCTTGATGTCGTCGGCGGCACCGGCGTTGATCGCCTCGCCCTGCGGCTTGAAGATGCCGCCGTTGGCCTCGAGGAGGTCGCCGCGCTCCATGCCCTTGGTCCGGGGCCGGGCCCCGACGAGCAGCGCCACGTTGGCGCCGGAGAAGGCGGCCTTCGGGTCGTCGAACACGTCGACCCCGGCGAGCAGCGGGAACGCCCCGTCCTCGAGCTCCAGGGCGGTGCCCTCGGCGGCCCGCACGGCCTGCGGGATCTCCAGCAGCCGGAGCTTGACCCGCGTGTCGGCGCCGAGCAGCTGCCCGGAGGCGATGCGGAACAGCAGCGCGTAGCCGATCTGGCCGGCCGCGCCGGTCACTGTGACATTGACGGACGAGTCGCTCATAAGCAGTCTCCTGGCAGCAACGGCGGGTGTGCTTCTGCAGACAAACTATCCTCGCCGCCCGATCGGCCGTTCACCTTCCGGTGACTCCGTGTGGCTTACGGCACTCGATCAGGTACCGCGCCGTCGAGGCCCGGAACACGCCCTCCCGCTCGATGAGCTCGTGCATCGCCTCCAGTTCGCGGTGGTACCGCCCGATCGTGAAACCCGGCACGATCCAGATCACCTTGCGCAGGTACACCGCGACCGCCGCCACGTCGAAGAACTCCATCCGCAGCGTCGCCGCCCGCACGTCCACGACCTCGAGCCCGGCGTCCTCGGCGCCGCGGCGGGCCCGGGCCACGCTGCGCCCGTCGCCGACCGGCTGCGGCCCCATCATGAAGTCGGTGACCTCGGCCGCGGTGCCGACGCCGACGTGCTGCGCGAAGTACGTCCCGCCGGGCGCCAGCACCCGCGCGATCTCCGCCCACCCGGCGACCGTCGGATGCCGGCTGCTGACGAGGTCGAACGCGTTCGTCGCGAACGGGATCGGCGCATCGTCGGCGACCTCCTCGACCACGCCGCCGAACGGTGCGAGCGCGACCCGGGCGAGCGCGATGTTGGGCGGCCACGACTCGGTGGCGGCCACGACCGCGGGAGCCCCGCCACCCGCGGCTGCCCGGCCGCCGGCCGTTGCCCCGCCGTCGGCAGTCGCACGGCCGCCGGCAGTCGCACGGCCGCCAGCGGGTGCCGGGCCGGCCAGGACTGCGCTGCGACCGGCAGGTGCCGTGCCGCTGGCAGGAGCCGTGCCGCCGGCAGCTACTCCGCTGCCCGCGGGTGCGTTGCCGGCCCCGAGGTTCGTCGCGCCTCCGGATGCCGTGCCGCCTCCGGATGCCGTGCCGCCAGACCCCGGCGAGCCCTCCGAGAACCGGGCCACCGAAGTGGCCGCGTCGCGGGCCGCGGTGAGCGCGGTGCGGAAGACCTCGCCGCCGCCGGTCTGGATGTCGAGGGCGGCGGCCGCGGTGCGCAGCCGTTCGCCGAGTTGCCGGGCGTAGCCCCAGGGCGGGCGCTCCTCGGTGGCGCGGCCGTCGAACCAGGAGAAGTCCCAGCCGTCGACGGGTGCCGCTTCGGCCTCGGCGAGCAGGTCGGCCAGCGTGTCCATGGTTGTACCCTCCGTTGCCGGGGCATCACCCAGGCATGACGATCATTGCGCAGAACGTGCCGCTGTGGCTTGCCACCGCCGCCGACAACGAGATCATGGCCGGCCGGGTGATCGGCTGGCAGATGGACCAGATGCAGCCCGTGCCGATGGTGGCGTGGACGGACGAGACCGGCCAGCTGACCCGGATCGGTCACCCGGTCGGGCCCGTCGTGTGGCTCGGTGACACCCGTGGCGAGGCGATTGAGTCTGCCCAGCGCGAGTCGCGGCTCGCAACGCTATAAATCGCGCCGTTACGGGGCCGGCGGGCGGTCTGGGATGTGCCGGGCTGCCCGTTTTCGCGGCATGACGAGATGACCTAGCTTCCTAGGACGGCAAGCGGGACGTGGTGGCGGGGACACCTGCGGTCCATGGGGCAGCGGTGCGGGCAGTGGTGATGTTCGTTGCCTGTGTGGTTCGTGCGGCGGAGCTGGGCAAGTCGCCCGCCAGCTTCCGGGAATGTGACCAAAACGGAAGCGAGAAAATTGTCTCGTGACAAAGAGGTGTCCGCGTTCGCTCCGGTGAGCGGCGGACGGTACCGTCCTGTCTCGAATCGCGTATCAGCGTAGGGGGAGTGGACGGGTGAAGGTGAACGCCGAGGCCAGGCAGCGGCTCAGTGCGCTCCTGCGGACGCACGAGGAAGACATCCAGAAGCGCTGGGTGGAGGTCTCCGCCCGGACGCTGCGGGGGCGGCTCACCGACGCGGAGCTGACGCGGCAGGTGCGGGAGGTGTACTCCGCGCTGCTGGGCATGCTCGAGGGCGGGGCCGACGGGGAGCTCGACGGGTCGCACGGCGGGGAGTCGCGGGCGGCGCTCGGGGAGCTGTCGCGGGAGTGGGCCCGCAAGGGGTTCACGCCGACGGAGACGGCCAACCTGGTGTTCACGGTCAAGGAGGTCGTGCTCGGGCTGTCGGAGTCCGGGGACTCCGACCAGGTGCCGGCCGACTTCCTGGTGCTGTCCCTGCTCGTCGACGAGATGGGGCTGCACACGTTCGACACCTACGCGAAGGCCCGCGAGTCGATCATCGCCGACCAGACGGAGCAGCTGCTGGAGCTGTCGACGCCGGTGGTGAAGCTGTGGGACGGGGTCGTGGCGGTGCCGCTGGTCGGGACCCTGGACTCGGCGCGGGCGCAGGTGGTGATGGAGAAGCTGCTGCAGACCCTGGTCGACACCGGGTCCGGCTACGCGATCGTGGACATCACGGGTGTGCCGGCCGTGGACACGCAGGTGGCGCAGCACATCCTCAAGACGGTGGTGGCGGCGCGGCTGATGGGTGCGGAGTGCATCATCTCCGGGATCCGGCCGCAGATCGCGCAGACGGTGGTGGCGCTGGGGATCGAGTTCGGGGACATCGTCACGAAGGCGACCCTCGCGGACGCGCTCGTGCACGCGCTGCGAGCCAGCGGGGTCGAGCTGGTCAAGCGGCCCGGTGCCGGCCGGCAGGGGTTCTGATGGACCGGGTGCCGGTGCTGAAGATCGGCGACATCCTGCTGGTGTCGATCCAGATCGATCTCGATGACCAGACGGCGCTGCAGCTGCAGGAGGACCTGTCGGACCGGATCGTGGAGACGGGTGCGCACGGGGTCGTGATCGACATTTCGGCGCTGGAGATCGTGGACTCGTTCATCGGCCGGATGCTGTCGACGATCGCGGCGGTGTCGCGGGTCCTCGACGCGGAGACGGTGGTGGTCGGGATGCGCCCGGCGGTGGCGATCACGCTGGTGGAGCTGGGGTTGTCGCTCAACGGTGTGCGCACGGCGCTGAACGTCGACAAGGCCCTGGAGATCCTGGCCGCGGCGAAGCAGATCCACGGGGTCGGGATGCTGAGCGTCATCGAGGACAGCGGTGCCTGACGGGGCCGGCTCGGAGGTGCTGCGGCTGGACATCGGCGACGACAAGGACGTCGTGCGGGTCCGGCAGGCGGTGCGGGTCGCGGCGGTGGAGGCGAAGCTGCCGCTGGTGGATCAGACGAAGCTGGTGACGGCGGCGAGTGAGCTGGCCCGCAACACGCTGATCCACGGTGGTGGTGGCTACGCGACGATCGCCGGGGTCCACAACGGCCGGCGGGCCGGGGTCCGGGCCGAGTTCGTCGACACCGGGCCGGGGATCGTGGACCTGGGGCTGGCGTTCACGGACGGGTACACGACCGGCAGTGGTTTGGGTTTGGGGCTTTCGGGGTCCAGACGTCTCGTGGATGAGTTCGAGATCGACACGACGCCCGGCGCGGGTACGAAGATCGCGGTCACGAAGTGGGCCCGGTGATCGCCGACTGGGTTGTGCCGACGGTCGAGGAGCTGGGGTGGGTCGCGGTCGACGACTCGGGTGCGGCGGGGATCGCGCGCCGGTTGGCGGTCGAGTGCGCCCACCGGCTCGGGTTCAGTGAGCAGCGGGCCGGTGAGGTGGCGATCGTCGCGGCGGAGCTGGCGTCGAACCTGCACCGGCACGCCGAGCGGGGGTCGTTGTCGGTGCGGTGCCTGCGCCGGGGGGAGATCGGCGGGGTCGAGCTGGTGGCGGTGGATTCGGGGCCGGGGATGCGGGATCTGCCGTTCAGTTCGGTGGACGGGCATTCGACGGCGGGGACGCTGGGGATCGGTCTGGGTGCGGTGCGGCGGCTGTCGGACGCGGCCGGCGGGTATTCGCTGCCGGGGCGGGGGACGGTGCTGACGGCGCAGTTGTGGCCGGGGGAGAAGCGGCGGGCGGTGTCGTCGGCGGTGGCGGGGTTGACGCGGCCGATGACGGGGGAGCGGGTGTGCGGGGACCGGTATGCGGCCCGCATGGCCGGGGATGTGCTGCTGGTGCTGGTCGCGGACGGGCTGGGGCACGGGCCGCTGGCGGCGGCGGCGTCGGCGGCGGTCGTGGACGCGTTTCTGGGCAGTGCCCTGGAGGCGCCGGGGCCGTTGCTGGAGCATCTGCACCGGTCGGTGTCGCACACGCGGGGGGCGGCGGCGTCGGTGGCGCGGATCGCGGGGGGTTCGGTGGTGTTCGCCGGGCTGGGGAATGTGGCGGGGACGATCGCGTTTCCGGACGGGGAGCGGCGGGGCATGGTGAGCATGCCGGGGATCGTCGGTCACCAGGCGCGGGGCGTGCGGGAGTTCACGTATGAGCTGCCGCCGGAGGGGGTTGTGGTGCTGCACTCCGATGGTGTGTCGGACCGGTGGAATCTGCGGGACTATCCGGGGTTGTCGCGCCAGGATCCGTTGCTGGTGGCGGCGACGTTGCTGCGCGATGGCGGGGTCCGGCGCGATGATGCTGGTGTGGCGGTCGCTGGTTGCGGTGTTCCGGCGTGATGCGGGATCCGGCGCCGATTCTGACGTTGGTGCTCAACACTGAGCATGACGTGTTCGTGCTGCGTCAGCGGGGCCGGGAGGTGGCGGCGCTGCTGGGGATGGAGCATCAGGATCAGGTCCGGGTCGCGACGGCGTTGAGTGAGATCGGCCGGGAGGTGCCGGGGGCCGTGGTGTCGTTCGCGGCGGCCGGTGAACCCCGTCCCCACCTGGTCATTGTTGTGTCATCCGCGGCGGTGGGTAACCAGAATCTTGAGGGAGTCCGGGCGGCCGGGCGGCTGATGGATGAGGTGCGGGTGGAGGACGAGCGGATCGTGCTGACGCGGCGGCTGCCGGCGCAGGCCGACGCGGAGCGGGTCGAGCGGGCGCGGGCGGAGCTGGCGAAGTCGTCGCCGACGACCGTGCTCGACGAGCTGTCGGTGCAGAACCGGCAGCTGGTGTCCGCCCTGGAGGAGGTGCAGGCGCACCGGGACGAGCTGCTGCACCTCAACGCGGAGCTGGAGGAGACGAACCAGGGCGTCATGGCCCTGTACACGCAGCTGTCGGAGGAGCTCGAGCAGACGAACCAGGGTGTGGTGGCGCTGTACGCGGAGCTGGATGAGCGTTCGGCGCAGCTGCGGGAGGCGAACGAGGCGAAGAGCCGGTTCCTGGCGAACGTGTCGCATGAGCTGCGGGCGCCGGTGACGGCGATCATCGGGTTGACGCGGCTGATGCTGGACCCGCGGTCGGAGCCGTTGACGTCGGAGCAGACGCATCAGCTGGATCTGGTACAGGGTTCGGCGGCGGACCTGCTGGCGCGGGTGAACGATCTGCTGGATCTGGCGAAGGCGGAGTCGGGGCGGATCGAGCCGAACTGGGGGCCGATCGACCTGGGTGCGGTGTTCGGGCAGCTGCGGGGGACGCTGCGGCCGCTGGCCCGGCCGGAGGTGGACCTGGTGGTCGACGAGCCGCCGGCGGCCGGGCTGGTCAGTGATGAGCTGCTGCTGACCCAGATTTTGCGGAACCTGTTGACGAACGCGTTGAAGTTCACCGACACGGGCACGGTCGGGATGGGGGCGTGGGTCGACGGGGACCGGCTGTACATCGCGGTCGCGGACACGGGGATCGGGATTCCGTTCGCGGAGCAGGCGCGGGTGTTCGAGGAGTTCCATCAGGTCCGGGGGGCGCGGCAGGCGGGCGGGACGGGGCTCGGGCTGCCGTATGCGCGGCGGTTGGCGACGTTGCTGGGTGGGGCGTTGACGATGGTGTCGGAGCCGGGGGAGGGTTCGACGTTCACGCTGTCGTTGCCGCAGCGTCCGGCGCAGGCCGGGGAGCCGGACGCGGACGGGCCGTTGCCGCAGGTGGAGCGGGCGTTGGTGGTCGATGACGATCCGGCCGCGCGGCATCTGTTGCGGCAGTTGCTGGCGGGGATCGCGGGGCAGGTTTCCGAGGCGGCGGATGTCCGGTCGGGGCTGGCGATCGCGGTGCGGGAGCACCCGTCGGTCATCTTCCTGGATCTGCGGATGCCGGGCGGGGACGGGACGCAGCTGCTGGCGGATCTGGCCGGGTTGGACGACGTCGCCGGGATTCCGGTGTTCGTGGTGACCGCGGCGGATCTGTCGGACTTCGGGACCGGTGAGCTCGCGCACGCCCGGTCGGTGCTGGTGAAGGAGGACCTGACCCGCCGGGCGGTGGTCGACCTCGTCGCCGGGATCGTGCCGTGAGCGGTCCGGGGCGGGCGGGGGTGGTGGTGTGACCGTGGTGGCGGCCGCTGACATTCTCGTCGTCGACGACAGTCCGTCGAAGCGGTATGTGATCACGTCGTGGCTGCGGCGGGAGGGGCATCGGGTCGTGGAGGCGGCGACCGGTGAGGACGCCCTGGCGATGTTGCACGGCGGGGCGGCGTCGACGGAGCTGGTGGTGCTGGATGTGCGGCTGCCGGACATCGACGGGTTCGAGGTCGCGGAGCGGATCAAGTCGGATCCGCGGACGGCGGCGACGCCGGTCATTCACATCTCGGCGACCGCGGTGCACGCGGTGGACCGGACGCAGGGGCTGATCCGGGGTGCGGACGCGTATCTGGCCGAGCCGATCGACCCGGATGAGTTGCTGGCGACGGTCGGGGCGTTGCTGCGGTACTCCCGGGCCCGGCAGCGGGCGGAGCGGCTCGCGGGCCGCCTGACCCGGTTGGTGGAGACGACGGCGGCGATCAACTCGGCGACGACGCTGCCGGAGCTGCTGCGGCTGGCGGCGGTCGGGGCGTCGCGGATCTTCGGTGGGGCGGCGGCGGTCGCGGCGGCGTCGCCGGAGGTCGGGGCGCTGGCGGTGCAGGTCGACGCGGCGGGGGCGGTGCCGGTGGCGCGGCCGGCGTATCGGGAGCATTTCGAGGTCGACCCGCTCGGGGGGCTGGTCGGGGCGGAGCTGTTCGGGCAGGACGACGGGCCGTGGTGGGCGGGGCCGGTGTTCCGGGTCGTGGCCCGGGTCAAGGCCGGGCGGGAGCCGCTGCACATCGCGGTCCCGGCGGCCGGGTTCACCGACGACGACCGGGATGTGCTGCGGCAGCTGGGTCAGGCGATCGCGCTGGCGGTGGAGGCGCTGCGCTCCTACGACGAGGAGCGGCGGACGGCGTTGACGTTGCAGCAGAGCATGCTGCCGGCGTCGTTGCCGCCGGTGCCGGGGTATGACATCGCGGTGCGGTACCGCCCGGCGAGCGACCACGCGTATGTGGGCGGGGACTTCTACGAGATCGTGGCGGTGGAGGGGCATATCGTCGCGGCGATCGGGGATGTGGCCGGGCATTCGCTGCGGGCGGCGACGATCATGGCGGAGGTGCGGCACGCGCTGCGGGCGTATCTGGCCGAGGATCACGCGCCGGGGCTGACCCTGGAGCGGCTGAACCGGATGATGCTGCGGTTCCTGCCGGAGGAGATCGTGACGATGTGCCTGCTGCGTATCGAGCTGGCGACGGGGGAGATCCGCCTGGCCAATGCCGGGCATCCGCCGCCGCTGCGGGTCGGGCGGGGCCGGGCCACGACGGTCGAGGGGCGGGTGGCGTTGCTGGGGGTGCCGACGGTCCACGACGCGGAGACGGTGTTCACCCTGGCCGCGGGTGAGTCGCTGGTGCTGGTCACAGACGGGTTGATCGAGCGGCGCGGGTCGTCGTTCAACGAGGGTCTGGAGCGGCTGCAGGCGGCGTTGGTGGCGGGGCTGGCGGCGGACGGCGGGGACGGGGATCTGGAGGCGTTCTGCGACGCGCTGCTGCTCGGTGTCGGTGACGAGTCCGAGGACGATCAGGCGATGCTGGTGATCCGGCGGGCGATTTCCGCGTGAATCGGTTGCGGTGGGCCGCGGCGGCGGTGACGCTGTGTGCATGGCGGTGTGTGTGACCTGCGGGAATGACTACTACATGGCGTTCGAGGTGCGGACGGTCGGCGGGGGTGTGTACGCGTTCGACTCGTTCGAGTGTGCGATCCAGAAGCTGGCGCCGGTGTGTGAGCACTGCGGGACGCGGATCGTCGGGCACGGTTCGGAGGTGTCGGGGCGGTTCTACTGCTGCGCGCACTGTGCCCGGACCGCGGACGCGGCGGCCGGGTCGGAGGTCCGCGACGCCGTCGGGGCCTATCCGGGGTGAGACGGCGTTCCCCCGGTGATCTTCGCGATCGCACGCCATGATTGGGTGATCCGCAGGCATTGTGGTGACACCCCTCGCGCGTGAAGGAGCAGCTGTGGTCGTCCTGGGAATCGACATTGGTGGATCTGGCATCAAGGGGGCGCCGGTCGACCTGGCGACCGGCTTGTTCACCAGCGACCGGGTCCGGATCGAGACGCCGCAGCCGGCCGACACGACCGCCGTCGTGCAGACGGTCGTGCAGGTCGCCGGGGCGTTCGACGACGCCGCCAGCATCGGGATCACGTTCCCGGCGGTGGTGCAGCACGGGGTGACGAAGACCGCCGCGAACGTCGACAAGTCGTGGGTCGACGCCCCCGCCGAGCAGCTGTTCTCGGCCGCGCTGGGCAAGCCGGTGACGGTGCTGAACGACGCCGACGCGGCCGGGGTCGCCGAGGTCGAGTACGGCGCCGGGAAGGGCGTGCCGGGCCTGGTCGTCATGGTCACGTTCGGGACGGGGATCGGCACGGCGCTGTTCATCGACGGGACGCTGGTGCCCAACACCGAGTTCGGGCATCTGCAGATGAGCGGGCTGCACCTGCACGGCGGTGACGCCGAGGACTACGCCTCGGACCGGGTCCGGGAGGCCGACGACCTGGGCTGGCCGGAGTTCGCGGAGCGGGTCCAGACGTATCTGCGGCACCTGCACGCGTTGCTGTGGCCGGATCTGATCATCGTCGGGGGCGGGGTCAGCAAGAAGGCCGAGAAGTGGCTGCACCTCGTGGACGTGCCGACGAAGGTCGTCCCGGCGGCGCTGCAGAACAACGCCGGGATCGCCGGGGCGGCGCTGCTGGCGGCGCGTAACGCCGGGGTGGTGTAAAAGGCCGGGAAGTTCGTCGGGTGTGCGCGGGTGGGGCACCATGGACGCCATGGGGGTTTCGCCCGCGCCGCTGCGCGCCGGTGACCCGGCCGCGGTCGGGTCGTACCGGCTGCTCGGCGTGCTCGGCGTCGGCGGGATGGGGACGGTGTACCTCGCCGACAGCGGCGACGGCAGCCGCCGGGTGGCGCTGAAGGTCATCAATCCGGCGTTCTACGGCGACCCGATGTTCCGGCACCGGTTCGCGGCCGAGGCCGCGGCGGCGTCGCGGGTCGCCGGGTTCTGCACGGCCCGGGTCCTCGACGTCGCCCTCGACGGCGACGTGCCGCACATCGTCACCGAATACGTGCAGGGCCCGTCGCTGCACGACTACGCCACCGCCAACGGGCCCCTCGCGGGGCAGGTCGAGGCCGTCGCCGTCGGGGTCGCGGCGGCGCTGACCGCGATCCACGCCGTCGGGCTCGTCCACGCCGACCTGAGCCCCCGCAACGTGCTGCTGTCGCCGTTCGGGCCGAAGGTCATCGACTTCGGGGTGGCGCGGCTGCTCGGGCACACCGCCGCGCACGGGCCCAATTTCGGCACCCCCGGCTGGCTGGCCCCGGAGCAGGTCCGCGGCTGGCCGCCGAGCCAGGCCAGCGACGTCTACGCGTGGGGGCTGCTCGTCGCGTGGGCGGGGACGGGGCAGCTGCCGCCCGGTGACCTGACCGGTCTCGACCCGGCCCTGGCGCAGATGGTCCGGCGGGCCGTCGAGGCCGACCCGGAGCGGCGGCCCACGGCCCGGCAGGTGCTCCTGGCCCTCGTCGGGCAGGACGACCCGGCCGCGGCGCAGGTCGCGGCGACCGTCCGCGGGTCCGCGCCGGCCGTGTCCGCGCCGCGGCCCTCGTCGCGGTCCCGGGGTCGCGGGGACACGGCGACGTTCGCGAAGGGGGCCGCGCCGGTGTCGCCGCCGACCCGGCCGCTCGCCGCGGCGTATCCCGGCCCGGGCCCGGTCCGGTCCGGGACGCGGGCGTTCCGGCCGCCGCTGCCGCCACCACCGCCTCCGCCCCGGCGGCGGCCGCGGCGGGCCGGGCGGGGGATCGCGACCGGGATCGCGCTCGTCGCGCTCCTCGCGTGCCTGCTGGTCGGGCTGAACCTGGCCCAGAAGGCCGGCCGGGGCGAGCTCGGGTCGCCGGGCCCGTCGCCGACGCGGGCGTCGCCGACACCGTCGCCGACCCCGAAACGCAGCCCGGTCGCCGAGGACGGGAAGCTGCGGTTCACCCTGGCCGGGTTCAGCTGCGGCCACCAGGAGCTCGGGGACTGGCCGCTGACCCGCAAGCCCGGCGGGCAGTACTGCCTGGCCCAGCTGAAGATCGAGAACACCGCCGACAGCAAGGGCCGGATCTGGGTCGGCTACCAGAAGTTGCGTGACAGCGGCGGCCAGGAGTACGGCCCGGACGAGCTCGCCTGGGTCTGGTACGCCGACGCCCGGCCGCTGTTCAACGAGATCGGCCCGGGTTCGGCGGTCACCGGGACCCTCGTGTTCGACGTGCCGGCGGGGCTGACGTTCACCGAGCTGCGGGTCAAGTCGGGCCTGGTCGGCGGGGACTCCAGCACGATCAGACTGCCCTGAACGCCGGTCCGGGCCGGTGGGCCGGCCCTTGGTCCGGGCCCTGCGTTCCGGTCCGGGCACCCGGTCGGTGACCGGCTGTGGGCGGCCGTCCGGTCGCGTGCGGGAACGGGCCGTCACCACCCCCGGCCGGTGCGGCCGCGGGAGCAGCGGACCGCACGCACCGCGGACGCCGCGGTAGCTCGGCCCAAGGTCGTTCGGAAAGATCTTTACCGGTCGTGAGAGCGCTCCATGGGAGCGGTTCCGGAGGCGACCCGCCGGGATTGCCGGTGTGGTCGCGGACGCATCGACGGTGGTCCCGAGCAAACACCATGGACAGCCGGTTGGCAAGGGTTGCCGCAACGTTAAGTTTCGTTACCACCGTGTTATTGACACCACTGTCCGCGATCGGATTTAGTGTGCCGGAACCGGTTGCGGAACCGGTTCCAGAACACGCTCTCTTGCCAGAAAGCGCTCTCACCGGAAGGATCGCGGCGTGCCGATCACCATCGCCGATGTCGCGGCGCGGGCAGGGGTCAGCAAGACCACCGTCTCGCGGGTGCTCAACGGCAAAGGGGAGGTCGACGAGGCGACCGCGGCACGGGTACGGACGGTCATCGAGCAGCTGGGCTACGTGCCCAGCGCGCGGGCGGTCAACCTGGCCCGGGGGCACACCCGGGTCATCGGGATGCTCGTCCCGTCGCTGACGTGGCCGTGGATGGGTGAGGTCGTGCAGGGAGCGGTCGACGTCGTGGAGTCGGAGGGGTACGGGTTGCTGCTGTTCACGTGCAACCGCGGCGCCGAGTCCATGCGCCAGTTCGCCGCCCAGGTCTCCGGCAAGTCCTTCGACGGCCTCCTCGCGATCGAGCCCGAGGGGACCCTGGACTACCTCGCCGACCTCTACACCGGCGGGCTGCCGGTCGTGCTCATCGACGACCGCGGCGACAAGCCGCTGATGCCGTCGGTGGCCACCACCAACCGGGCCGGCGGGTCCCTCGCCGCCCGGCACCTCGTGGAGATCGGCCGGCGCCGGCCCCTGGTCATCACCGGCTCGGAGAAGTTCGGCTGCACCCAGGACCGCCTCGGCGGGTTCGCCGACGTGTTCGCCGCGGCCGGCGCGCCCATCGACCCCCGCCTCGTCGTCGAGGGGGACTTCACCTACGAGTGCGGCATCACCTCGATCCAGCGGGCCCTCGCCGAGGGCGTCGAGTTCGACGCGGTGTTCGCGCACAACGACCTGTCGGCCTCCGGCGCCCTGCAGGCGCTGCGGCTGGCCGGGAAGGCCGTCCCGCAGGACGTCGCCCTCGTCGGGTTCGACGACATCCTGCACGCGGCCCACACCGAACCGCCGCTGACCACCGTCCGCCAGCCCATGCGCCAGATGGGCGAGATGGCGGCCCGGCGGCTCATCGCGCATTTCGACGGCACGCCGCTCACGGCGGAGCCGAACATCCTGTCCACCACGCTCGTCGTGCGCGGGTCCACCGTCGCGGCGCAGCCCGAGCGCTCCACCTGACACCTCACGTACCAGGCAATGTTCCTGTCCGCCCCACCTGTCGATCCAGGTCCCAAAGGAGACACCCCCGTGTTGACCAGACGCTCCGTACTGCTCGGGATGGCCGGTCTGCTGGCCACGAGCACCGCGTTGGCGGCGTGCGGCTCCTCGCCGAACGACCCGAACAAGAACAACGGCGCCAAGACCACCGTGCTCAACGTCGGCATGCCCAACGGGCCGCTGACCGAGAACGAGAACCCGTTCCTCACCACGTCGGCCGGCGCCAAGGACGGCTACCGCTGGGTGCTGTACGAGCCGCTGATGATGTGGAACCCGGTCAAGCCGGCCGACCCGATGAAGCCGTGGCTGGCCACCGCCGCGAAGTGGAACACCGACTACACCTCGGTCGTCGTGTCCATCCGCGACAACGCCACCTGGTCCGACGACCAGAAGCTCACCGCCGAGGACGTCGCCTACACCTACAAGCTGGTGCGTGACAACGAGGCCCTCAACTCCGGCGGTGTGCCGATCGCCGACGCGACCGTCAGCGGCTCCGACGTGACGATCACGTTCAAGTCGTCGCAGTTCGTCAGCCAGCAGAAGGCGATCGCGCAGATCCCGATCGTGCCCAAGCACGTCTGGGAGAAGTTCGCCGACCCCAAGACCGAGGCGAACAAGAACCCGATCGGCTCCGGGCCGTACACCAAGAAGTCCTTCACCCCGCAGACCACGACCCTCGTGGCCCGCGACAAGGGCTACTGGCAGGCGCTGCCGCAGGTCAAGGAGCTGCGCTACACGTCCTACACCGACAACAACGCGCAGACCACGGCCCTGGCCAACGGTGAGAGCGAGTGGAGCTTCGTCTTCATCCCCAACGTGAAGACGGTCTTCATCGACAAGGACGCGGCCAGCCACAAGATCTGGGCCCCGCCGGTCCTGGGCATCCACGGCCTGTACATCAACACCACCAAGGCGCCGTTCAACGACCCGAAGCTGCGCGTCGCCATGGGCATGGTCATCAACCGTGACGACATCTTCAACACGGCCGAGGCCGGCTACTTCCACCCCCTGGTCAAGAGCGTGACGGGTCTGCCGTCGCCCGCCGGTGACGTCTACATCGCCGACGCGTACAAGGGCAAGGACTACAAGGTCGACCCCGAGGGCGCCAAGGCGCTGCTCACCGGGGCCGGCTACAAGCTCGAGGGCAACGTGCTGAAGGACCCGTCCGGCAAGCCGGTCACCCTGACGCTGACCGACCCGGCCGGCTGGTCGGACTACCAGACGTCGCTGGAGATCGTGAAGGCCAACCTGGCCACGATCGGTATCGCGGCCACGGTCGACAAGGCCAACCAGGACGCCTGGTTCAAGAACATCGAGGCCGGCCAGTTCGACGCCGCGTTCCGCTGGACCGACGGCGGGTCGACCCCGTACGACATCTACCGCACGATCATGGACGGCGACCAGCTCAAGCCGATCGGCACCCCGTCCCCGGCCGCGAACTTCGGCCGGTTCGACAACAAGGAGGCCACGGCCGCGCTGCGCGCCTACGCCGCCGCCACCGACGACGCGGCCCGCAAGACCGCGCTCGCCACGCTGCAGAAGATCTTCGTCGAGCAGGCCCCGATGATCCCGGTCGGCGCCGACAACATCGGTATGGCGTACAGCCAGAAGAACTGGACGGGGTGGCCGGACGACGCCAACCCGTACAGTGCCGGGCAGCCGACCCAGGCCAACGCGCTGGACGTCATCCTGCACCTCAAGCCGGCCGGCTCCTGACGCCCGGTTCGTACTGACACCGCTCCCCGGGTGGCGCGATACTGGCCACCCGGGGAGCGGTACCCCGTGACGACACCCTGCGATACACCCCGAGACAGGACCAATCGGCATGACGTTGAGCGAAAGCCCGGCGAAGGCCCCGGCCGATGAGGTGGTGCTGGAGGCCGTCGGGCTGACCAAGCACTTCCCCGTACGCCGCCGGCTCGCCGACATCTTCACCGGCAAACGGGCCGTCGTGCACGCCGTGGACGACGTGTCCTTCACCCTGCGCCGCGGCCGGGTCACGGCCCTGGTCGGCGAGTCCGGCTCCGGCAAGTCCACCGTCGCCCGGCTCCTCGCCCAGCTCTACCCGCGCACCGGCGGCGACCTGCGGCTGCACGGCGAGACCACGCACGTACGGGGCGGGCGGCGGTTCCGGCAGTACGTCAGCCGCGTGCAGCTGATCTTCCAGGACCCGTTCGGCTCGCTCAACCCCGTGCACACGGTGCGTTACCACCTCACCCGGGCGTTGAAGATCCACGGCAACGCCGGGAGCAACGCCGAGGAGCTCGAGGCCGCCCTGGCCAACCTCCTCACCCGGGTCGCGCTGACCCCGCCCGAGCGCTACATCGACAAGTTCCCGCACGAGCTGTCCGGCGGGCAGCGCCAGCGCGTCGCGATCGCCCGGGCCCTCGGCGCCGACCCCGAGGCCCTCCTGGCCGACGAGCCCGTGTCGATGCTCGACGTGTCGATCCGCCTCGGCATCCTCAACCTGCTGCGCGACCTCAAGGAGCGGCTCAACCTCGCCATCCTGTACATCACCCACGACATCGCCTCGGCGCGGTACTTCGCCGACGAGACGATGGTGATGTACGCGGGCCGGATGGTCGAGGGCGGCGACAGCGAGACGGTCACGCAGACCCCCGCACACCCCTACACGCGGCTGCTGATCGACTCGGCCCCCGACCCGGACCGCATCGCCGGTGTCGTCGACGCCGGCACCGAGGACCGCGGCAACGGCGAGCCGCCGAGCCTGATCCGGCCCCCGGCCGGCTGCCGGTTCCACCCGCGCTGCCCCCACGCGATGCGCCGCTGCACCGTCGACCTGCCGCCCCGCCTGGAGACCGGGCAGCCCGGGCACTGGGCCGCGTGCTGGCTGTACGACGCCGACACCGTCGCCAAAGAAGGCATCGGGAGTGTCGCCGACCCGTCGATCCCCACGCCGCCGGCCCATCAGTCGCCGGAGGAGGCCCGATGAGATTCCTGCTGCAGCGCATCGCGTTCTACCTGTTCACCGCGTGGGCCGCGATCACCATCAACTTCTTCATCCCGCGGATGATCCCCGGTGACCCGATCAGCTCGTTCCTGGCCCGCAACCAGGGCGCGATCTCGTCGGACTCGATCCAGTCGCTGCGGGTGCTGTTCGGCCTCGACGAGCAGCAGAGCCTGTGGCAGCAGTACCTCGACTACTGGGTGCAGCTGTTCCACGGCGACCTGGGCCTGTCGTTCACGTTCTTCCCCTCGACGGTGTCCGAGGTCATCTCGCAGAGCCTGCCGTGGACGATCGGCCTGGTCGGCATCACCACGATCCTGAGCTTCCTCATCGGCACCGGCCTCGGCGTCGGCGCCGGGTGGCGGCGCGGCACGTGGATCGACGGGCTCCTGCCGGCCACGACGTTCCTGTCGTCGGTGCCGTACTTCTGGCTCGGGCTGGTCTTCATCGCCCTGTTCACCGGCTCCGACAGCTTCTTCCCGTCCTCCGGCGGCTACACCCCCGGCCTGGTGCCGTACTTCGACGGGACGTTCATCGGCTCGGCGATCAACCACAGCGTCCTGCCGGCGTGCACGATCCTGCTGTCGTCGATGTCCGGCTGGATCCTCGGCATGCGCAACATGATGGTGACCGTGTCCGCCGAGGACTACATCACCGTCGCCCACGCCAAGGGCCTCTCGGAGCGGCGGGTCGCGTTCAGCTACGCCGCCCGCAACGCGCTGCTGCCCAACATCTCCGCGTTCGCGCTGTCGCTGGGGTTCATCGTCGGCGGCACCCTGCTCGTCGAGATCGTGTTCTCCTACCCGGGGGTCGGGTTCCAGCTGTTCCAGGCCGTCGGCGCGCACGACTACCCGCTGATGCAGGGCATCTTCCTGGTCATCACCATCTCGGTGCTGGTCGCGAACCTGCTCGCGGACGTCGCCTACACGATGCTCGACCCGCGCACCCGAAAGGCAGGCTGAGATGACCGTCACCCCCTCGAGCCTCGAGCAGGTCATCCCCGGGCAGGGCGCGATGGCCCAGCCCGACGCCGCCCCGGCCGGGAAGAAGGCCAGACGCCGGCGGTTCCGGTTCATCAGCAACGGCAAGGCCGCGACCGGCCTGGTCATCCTCGGCATCTACATACTGTTCGCGATCATCGGCCCGTGGGTCGCCCCCTACGACCCCGACGCGATCACCCCGGTCGGGATCCAGCCGCCGTCGGCCGAGCACTGGTTCGGCACCACCCACCTCGGGCAGGACATCTTCAGCCAGATCCTGGCCGGGACCCGCAGCGTCGTGTTCGTCGGCGCGGTCGCCGGGATCGTCGCCACGGTCCTGTCGGTCCTCGTCGGGGTCACCGCCGGCTACCTCGGCGGCGTCGTCGACGAGATCCTGTCGGTGCTGTCCAACGTGTTCCTGGTCATCCCCGGCCTGCTGCTGATCATCATCATCTGCACGTCGCTGCCGCGGGTCAACGACCTCACCGTCGCCCTGGTGATCGGCCTGACCAGCTGGTCGTGGGGGTCGCGGGTGCTGCGGGCGCAGACGCTGTCGCTGCGCCGGCGCGACTACGTCGACGCGGCCCGGGCCACCGGTGAGAAGACGTGGCGGATCATCTTCTTCGAGATCCTGCCCAACCTGACCGCGATCATCGCGTCCGGGTTCGTCGGGACCGTCATCTTCGCGGTCCTGTCGGAGATCACCCTGGCGTTCATCGGGATTTCGTCGGTGTCGTCGTGGAACTGGGGCACGATCCTGTTCTGGGCCCAGGGGCAGCAGGCCCTCGCCCAGGGCGCCTGGTGGTGGTTCGTCCCCGCCGGGCTGGCCATCGCGATCCTCGGCACCGCGCTGAGCCTGGTCAACTTCGGCATCGACGAGTTCGTCAGCCCGCGGCTGCGCACGTCCGGCGCCGGCTCCGACAAGGGCCCGGACGGCAAGAAGGTCCGCATGCAGGTCGGGTTCACCCCGGTCGTGCGGGCCGTCGACCCGCCGGCGAACATCAAGATGGACGGTGCCAAGCGATGACCCAGGTCCTCACCCGGCCGCTGCTGGAGATCAAGAACCTCGACGTCGACTACGGCCTCGGCGACGGCGCGGTCCGCGCCGTCCGCGACGTCAACCTGACCATCCACCGCGGTGAGGTCGTCGGCCTCGCCGGGGAGTCCGGCAGCGGCAAGTCGACCCTCGCCTACGGCGTGACCCGGCTCCTGCCGCCGCCCGGGGTCGTCGCCGGCGGGTCCGTCACCTACCACCCGGCCGACGGCGAACCGTACGACATCCTCTCCCTCAGCCACGCCGAGCTGCGCAAGTTCCGGTGGGCCGAGACGTCGATCGTGTTCCAGGGCGCGATGAACTCGCTCAACCCCGTCCACAAGATCGACGTGCAGATGATGGACGCGATCAAGGCCCACGAGCCGGGCCTGTCGAAGGCGGCCCGCCTCAGCCGGGCCAAGGAGATGCTGCGCCTCGTCGGCATCGCCGAGGACCGCCTCGACGCCTACCCGCACCAGCTCTCCGGCGGCATGCGCCAGCGGGTCATGATCGGCATGGCCCTGGCCCTGCAGCCGCAGCTGGTCATCATGGACGAGCCGACCACCGCCCTCGACGTCGTCATGCAGCGGCAGATCCTCGGCCAGCTCGTCGAGCTGCGGGAACGGCTCGGCTTCTCGGTCCTGTTCATCACCCACGACCTGTCGCTGCTCGTCGAGTTCAGCGACCGGATCGCGATCATGTACGGCGGCCGGATCGTCGAGGAGGCGCCGTCCGCCGACATCTACCGCGAACCGCTGCACCCGTACTCGGGCGGCCTGCTGCGCTCGTTCCCCGCCCTGCGCGGTGAGCGGCGCGAACTGGCCGGCATCCCCGGCTCCCCGCCCGACCTGCGGGGCATGCCGTCCGGGTGCTCGTTCCACCCGCGCTGCCCGAAACGGTTCGAGCCGTGCGACCAGATCATCCCCGTCCTGGGCAAGCCCGACGACCACGTCGGCCGCGCCCGCACGGTGGCCTGCCACCTGCACCCGGTCACCGCCGGGTAGCGGGCCGCCGCCACACATCATCGTCGCTGAACAACCCGGGAGAACCATGGACACGACCGCAACGCCCCTCGATCTGAGCAACCCGATCGCCACGCTGCCGCCCTCGTTCCGCTGGGGCGTGGCGACCTCGGCCTACCAGATCGAGGGCGCGGTCGACGAGGGCGGGCGCACCCGGTCCATCTGGGACACGTTCTGCGAGGTGCCCGACGCGATCGCCAAGGGCGACACCGGTGAGGTCGCCTGCGACCACTACCACCGCATGCCGCAGGACGTCGCCCTGATCCGCGACCTCGGCGTCGACCTGTACCGCTTCTCCGTGGCCTGGCCGCGCGTGCAGCCGCGCGGCCGCGGCCCGGTCAACCCCGAGGGCCTCGGCTTCTACGACCGGCTCACCGACGAACTGCTCGCCAACGGCGTCGAACCGTGGATCACCCTCTACCACTGGGACCTGCCGCAGGAGCTCGAGGACGCCGGCGGCTGGCCGCACCGCGACACCGCCTACCGCTTCGCCGACTACTCGATGCTCGTCTTCGACGCGCTGCGGGACCGGATCACGACCTGGACGACGCTGAACGAGCCGTGGTGCTCGGCGATGCTCGGCTACGCCTACGGCGCCCACGCCCCCGGCCGGCGCGACTTCGCCGCCAGCATGCACGCCGTGCACCACCTGCTGCTGGGCCACGGCCTGGCCACCCAGCGGATGCGGGAGGCGTCCGACGGTCGGCACACGTTCGGGATCACCCTTAACATGGGTGTCCCGACCCCGCAGACCGACTCCGAGGCGGACCGGGAGGCGGCCCGGCGCTCCGACGCCCTGTCGACCCGGATCTACCTCGACCCGCTCGTGCACGGCCGCTACCCGGCCGACCTCGTCGACGACCTCGCCAAGCGCGGCATCACCCTGCCCGTGCAGGACGGCGACCTGGAGGCGATCAAGACCCCGCTCGACGTCCTCGGCGTCAACTACTACTTCTCCGAGACCCTGTCCGGGGTCGACGAGGACGGCAACGACACCGACGCCGCCGGGCTGCCCGTGTCCCGGGTCATCCCGACCGGCCGGCCGATCACGGCGATGGGCTGGGAGATCGTCCCGGAGGGCTTCACGCAACTGCTGGTCCGGTTGTACACCGACTACCGGCTGCCGATCTACGTGACGGAGAACGGGGCCGCGTTCGACGACGTGCCCGACGACACCGGCTACGTCCAGGACGAGGACCGGGTCGCCTACTTCGACTCGCACATCGGCGCGGTGGCCCTGGCCCGGCAGCAGGGCGCCGACATCCGCGGGTACTTCGCGTGGTCGCTGATGGACAACTTCGAGTGGGCCTACGGCTACGACAAGCGGTTCGGGATCGTCCGCGTCGACTACGACACGCAGGAGCGCACCCCGAAGCGGTCCGCGCACTGGTACCGCGACACGATCAAGGCCCTCCGCGCGTAAGTATTCCCTGGTGGCCCCGTCCCATGCGAACATGTGTTCGTGCCGGACGGGGCCTCCATCCTCCACGCCGACCTCGACGCGTTCTACGCCTCCGTCGAGCAGCGTGACGACCCCCGCCTGCGCGGCCGGCCGGTCATCGTCGGCGGCGGCGTCGTGCTGGCCTGCTCCTACGAGGCGAAACGCCGCGGCGTGCGGACCGCGATGGGCGGCCGGCAGGCGAAGGTCCTGTGCCCCGACGCGGTCGTCGTCCCGCCACGGATGCACGCCTACTCGGCGGCGTCGAAGGCCGTCTTCGCGATCTTCCGGGACACCACACCGATGGTCGAGGGCCTCTCCATCGACGAGGCGTTCCTCGACGTCACCGGCCTCTACCGGCTGCGGGGCGCGCCGCTGGGCATCGCGCAGCGGCTGCGCGAGCGGGTCCGGGCCGAGGCCGGCCTGGCCATCACCGTCGGCGTGGCCCGCACCAAGTTCCTGGCCAAGGTCGCCAGCGGCGTCGCCAAACCCGACGGGCTCCTCGTCGTGCCGCCCGACGGGGAGCTGACGTTCCTGCACCGGCTCCCGGTGGAGCGGCTGTGGGGCGTCGGGACCGTCACCGCCGCGAAACTCCACGCCCATCACGTCACGACCGTCGGGCAGGTCGCCCGCCTCGGCGAGGCCACCCTCGTGTCGATGCTCGGCGAAGGCCAGGGCCGCCACCTGCACGCCCTCGCCCACAACCACGACCCCCGCCCGGTCGTCACCGGCGGGCGGCGCCGCTCCGTCGGCGCCCAGCGGGCCCTCGGCCGCGGTCCGCACCCGCGCCCGTTCCAGGAGGCCGTCCTGGCCGAACTCACCGACCGGGTCACCCGCCGCCTGCGGGCCGCGAACCGGGCCGGTCGGACCGTCGTGCTGCGGCTGCGCTTCGCCGACTTCACCCGCGTCACCCGGTCCCGGACCCTGCCCCGCCCGACGTCGCACACGCAGACGGTCCTCGACGCCGTCCTGCGCCTGCACGCCGCCGCCGAGTCCGACATCGCCAACCGCGGCCTGACCCTCGTCGGCCTGGCCGTGACGAACCTCGACGGCGACGGGGCCGCGCAGCTCGAGCTGCCGTTCGACGTGACGTCCGGCGACGACCTCGACACCGCCCTGGACAAGGTCCGCGACCGGTTCGGCTCGGCCGCCCTGACCCGGGCGTCGCTGCTCGGGCGGCGGCAGGGCCCGACGGTGCCGCTGCTACCGGAGTGACCCGGCGACGGCCACCGCGGCCCGCTGCGTCGACGACCGTCTCAGCCGGACGGCGGGCTGACGCGCAGGGCGGCCAGGGTCAGCTCCACCGGCCCCGCGGCCGGGCCGCCGGCGGCGGCGGCGGCGCCGAGGGCGTGCAGGGCGAACGTGGCGAGGTCGGCGGCGGGCATGTCGGTGCGCACGTCCCCGGCCGCGGCGGCGGCCGCGATGACGTCGGTCAGCATCGCGTGCAGCTGCCGGCGGGCGTGGTGGAGGTGCTCCGCCCGGTGGAGGGAGACCGCCGGGCCGGGTCCGTGGGCGGCGGGCTCGTGGCGGCCGCCGGTCAGCTCGGCCAGGGTGTGCAGGACGGTGCGGAGCCGGGCCGCGGGCTCGGCGGGTGCGGCGGCGGCCGCGGTGAGCTGGGCGAGGTGCTCGGTGACCTGCCGCTCGTGCCAGGCGACGACGATCGCCTCCACGTCGGGGAAGTACTTGTAGAGGGTGGCCCGGCCGATCCCGGCCTGCGCGGCGATCTGCGACATCGTCACCCCGGCCAGGCCGTGCTCGGCGATGAGGGCGGCCGCGGTGTCCAGGATCGCGGCGTGCACGGTGCGGCGGTGCTCGTCGATCGTCGCGTTCCACAGCCTCGGCACCCCACCACCATACACGGTGCCATCTATTAGACACGGTGTCTTGCAAAAATACAGAGTGTCTTGCAAAGTGTGGGGAGGTGCTGGATTCGAGGAGGTTGCGATGACGCAGATGTCGACGCCGCGGTGGGTGAAGGTGTTCGCCGCCGCCGCGGTGGCGTTCGTGGCGCTGGTCGTGGTGATGCTGCTGGCCGGGCACGGCCCCGGGATGCACCACGGGGGGCACTGATGCTGCGGCCGGCGCTGCGGCGGCTGGTCCTGGTACTGCACGTCGGCGTGTCGGTGGGCTGGCTGGGCGCGGTCGCGGCGTCCCTGGCGCTCGGTGTCACCGGCCTGGTCGCGACCGGGCCGGGGGTGGTCCGCGGGGCGTATCTGCTCCTCGAACCGGTCGGGTGGGCGCTGCTCGTGCCGCTCAGCGTGGCCGGCCTGGCGACCGGCCTCGTGCTGTCCCTGGGCACCCGGTGGGGGCTGCTGCGGCACTACTGGGTGCTGTTCAAGCTGCTGATCAACCTGGTCGCGACCGGGGTCCTGCTGCTGTACATGCGGACCCTGAGCGCCGTCGCGGCCATGGCGGGCGACCCGGCGACGAGCCTGGACGACCTGCGGACGCCGTCACCGGTCGTGCACGCCGCCGGTGCGCTGGTCCTGCTCGTGGTGGCCCTCGCCCTGTCGGTGTACAAGCCCCGTGGCCGAATCCTAATCCTAGCATCCTAGGACGCCGTACATGACGTGGCTACGCCACGTCTGCAGAACCATTCCTGGCCGCTGCGCGGCTGACTTACGTTTTTGCTTCCGGCCCGACGGCAGGAAGCGGCCCGATAGGGGTGCCCGGCCCGGTAGTCAGGAAGCGTCGGGGGCGGGGCTGCGGTTCACGGCCTGGGTCTGGCAGGCGACGACGGCGTCGAGGTGCCAGCCCAGGCGGCCGTCGGTGCGGAAGGTGAGCACGGCGACGGTGTGGGCCTTGCGGTCGAAGCCGATGTCGACGCGGTCGTCGCTGGCGAAGAGGCGGTGCTTGCCGGCGACGAGTTCGGGGTTGCGGGCTTTGGCCCAGGCGTCGGCGAGCTGGTCGGGGCTGCGGGATTCGCGGGCGGTGGGAGCGGTGGTGGCCTGGGCGCCGGCGATCTGAGCGCCTTGGGTGCACTGGAGCTGCCCGGCGGGGTTGAAGCGGGCTTCGTCGCGGTTGCCGGCCCAGTTGATGTAGGTGATGAGCGCCGTGGCGGCGATGGCGAGGCCGAGGAGGCGGAGGATGGTGCGGCGCACCTACTCAGCGTGCTCTTTTCGCCACCAGTCGGCGCCGGTTTCGGGCAGCGTGTCGATCGGGTCGTAGTAGGGGTAGGTGCGGTCGAGCTGGGTGGCGTCGTCCTCGATGCTGGTGCGGTAGTTCTTGGTCCAGTAGCTGATGCCGCGTTCGCGGTCGTATTCGGTGACCATGTGGACCCAGCGTTTGCCGACGTAGGGGACGTCGCAGACGATGCGGGGGGTGGCGTAGCCGGGGAGGTAGCCCATGATGTCGTGCTGGAGTTGCTGGGCCTGCCAGACGGCGACGCGCCAGTGTTCGGCGTTGGGGATCATGTCGCACATGTAGAAGTAGTAGGGGAGGATGCCGGCTTCGCCTTGCAGGGCGAAGCAGAGGTCGAGGAGGTCTTCGGCGGTGGCGTTGACGCCGCGGAGGAGGACGCCTTGGTTGCGCACGTCGCGGACGCCGACTTCGAGGGCGGTGTGTGCGGCTTCGGCGACGAGTGGTGTGAGGGTCTGTGCGTGGTTGACGTGGGTGTGGATGGCGAGGTTGACGCCGCGGCGGGCGGCGGTGCGGGCGACGCGTTCGAGGCCTTCGACGACGGTGGGTTGCAGCCAGTGCTGGGGGAGTCCGGCGAGGGCTTTGGTGGCGAGGCGGATGTCGCGGATGGTGTCGATGGCGAGCAGGGCCATGAGGAAGGTTTCGAGCTGGTGCCAGGGTGTGTTGGCGACGTCGCCGCCGGAGACGACGATGTCGCGGACGCCGGGGTGGGTGCGCAGGTAGTCGAGGATGGCGGTGTGGCGGTCGGCGGGTCTGGTGGCGAGTTTGAGTTTGGTGACGGCGGGGGTGTTGTTGCCGACGAGGTCCATGCGGGTGCAGTGGCCGCAGTACTGGGGGCAGGTGGCGAGGAGTTCGGCGAGGACTTTGGTGGGGTAGCGGTGGGTGAGGCCTTCGGCGACCCACATGTCGTGTTCGTGGAGGGAGTCGCGGGTGGCGTAGGGGTGTGAGGGGAAGTCGGGGTGGCGGTCGGTGGCGATGGGGAGCATGTAGCGGCGGATGGGGTCGGCGCGCAGGAGGTCGTCGGTGGGGACGTCGGCGGGGGCCATGGTGTTGATCATTTGGGGTGGGATGAGCATGGACATGGTGGCCTGGGTGGCCTGGTCGGCGGCGAGGTCGTCGTAGAAGGTGTCGGTGACGGTGTCGCCGAGGACGGCGCGGAGCTGGGGGATGGTTTTGACGCAGTGGGCGCGTTGCCATTGGGCGTCGTGCCATTGGTCGCGGGTGACGTCGGCCCAGCCGGGGTAGCGGCGCCAGTCGGGTTCGGTGAGGGCGTGGCGCTGGTAGGCGTACGGCTGCACGGTGCTACCCCTTCGTCGACGGATGCGGAAGCTTGAAAGATATCCTGCGTTCAGGTTAATCTGCCGGAAGATTTTCGGTCAATGTTGGCGATGGCGGGAAAAGGTGGTGCATGGACGTGGGTTCGCCGATCGGGTTGCATCGGGTCCTGGCTCCGGCGGGGGTGTTGCCGCAGGCGGCGGAGCGCCTCGACGCGTCCCCGGCGATCGGCGCCGACGAGGTGCGGGTGCGGGTGGAGCGGCTCAACCTCGACGCGGCGTCCTACCGGCAGCTGTCCGAGGCGTGCGGCGGTGACGGTGACCGCATCCGGGCCGCGGTCCTGGCCATCGTCACGGCCCGGGGGAAGATGCAGAACCCGGTGACGGGCTCCGGCGGGATGCTGATCGGCACCGTCGAGGAGGCCGGCCCCGGCTCGCCCCTCGGCCTCGAGCGCGGGGACCGGGTCGCGACCCTCGTCTCGCTGACCCTGACCCCCCTCGCCGTCCACGACGGGCTGCGGGACTGGGACGGGCTGAGCGAGCAGGTGCCGTGCGACGGGCACGCGATCCTGTTCGCCCGGTCGATCGCCGCGAAACTCCCCGCCGACCTGGAGCCGGAGCTGGCCCTGGCGGTCCTGGACGTGTGCGGGGCGCCGGCCCTGGTGCGGCGGCACAAGACCGGGAAGGTCCTCGTCCTCGGCGCGGCCGGGAAGTCGGGGAGCCTGTGCCTGGCCGCCGCCCGCGGGCACTACACCGTCGGGGTCGTGCGGGACACGGCGGAGCAGCGGCTGCTGGAGGGGACGAGGTTGGCGACGGAGGTGCTCGTGGCGGACGCCCGGGACGCGGTCGGGCTGGCCGCGGCCGTCGGGGAGCCCGCGGACGTGACCGTCGTGTGTGTCGACGTGCCGGGGTGTGAGCACGCGGCGATCCTGGCGACGAGGCCCGGCGGTACCGTCATCTTCTTCTCGATGGCGACGTCGTTCGCGGCGGCGGCGCTGGGGGCGGAGGGGCTCGCCGCGGATGTGACGATGCTCATCGGCAACGGTTACGTGCCCGGCCACGCCGAGTACGCCATCGGCCTGCTGCGATCCGACACCGCGCTGCGGGGTTTGTTCGAAGCGCGGCTGGGGCTGCGGTTGGCAGACTGGGCGGCATGAAGACCCTGTACCGCGGTGGCCGCGTCCACACCCCGGCCGTCCCCTCCGCGACCGCGTTGTTCGTCGACGGTGACCGTCTCGTGTGGCTCGGCGCCGACGGTGATGCCCCGGGCGGCGCCGACCGTGTCGTGGACCTGGCCGGGGCGCTGGTGACGCCGGCGTTCGTCGACGCGCACGTCCACACGACGGCGACGGGCCTGGCGTTGCGGGGTCTGGACGTGTCCGGTGCGGCGTCGGCCCGGGATGTGCTCGACGCGGTGGCGGGGCACGCGGCGGGGCTGCCGGCGGACGCGGTCGTCATCGGGCACGGCTGGGACGAGTCCGGGTGGGTGGACCAGAGCACGCCGAGCGCGGCGGAGCTGGACCGGGCGGCGGGCGGGCGGGCCGTGTACCTGTCGCGGGCGTGCATCCACGCGGCGCTGGTGTCCTCGGCGCTGCTGACGGCGGAGGCGAGGGCCGCGGCCGGGTATGACGACGGTGGGTGGCTGCGCCGCGACGCGCACCACGTGGTGCGGGCGGCCGCGTACGCGTCGATCAGTGTCGAGCAGGCCCGGGCGGCGCAGGTGGCGGCGTTGCGGCACGCGGCGTCGCTGGGGATCGGGGCGGTGCACGAGTGCGGCGGGCCGGGCACGTCCGGGGAGGCGGACTTCACGGCGGCGCTGGGTCACGGGCCGGGGCTGCCGCGGGTGTTCGGGTTCTGGGGCGAGGCCGGGGCGGCGGCGAAGGCCCGGGAGCTGGGTGCGGTCGGCGCCGGCGGTGACCTGTACGCGGACGGGGCGCTCGGCGCGCGGACGGCGCACCTGCGGCACGACTACAGCGACGACAGCGGGTCGTGCGGGCACGGGTATCTGAGCGCGGAGCAGGTCGGTGAGCATCTGGCCGGGTGTGCGCGCCACGGTGTGCAGGGTGGTTTCCATGCCATCGGTGATGCTGCCATCGGTACTGTCCTGGAGGGTTTCGGTCGCGCGGCGGCGACGGTGGGTGTGGATCGGCTCCGGGCGGGCCGGCACCGCATCGAGCACGCGGAGCTGCTGGACAAGGCGGCGATTGCGAAGTTCGTCGAGTACGGGATCGTCGCGTCGGTCCAGCCGGCGTTCGACCGGCTGTGGGGTGGCGAGACCGGCATGTACGCGCAGCGTCTCGGCCCGGACCGGGCCTTGGCCGCGAACCCGATCGGGTCGCTGCTGGGGGTGGGGGTGCATGTGGCGTTCGGGTCCGACAGTCCGGTGACGCCCCTGGATCCGTGGGGGTCGTGCCGGGCGGCGATGCGCCATCACAATCCGGTGCAGCGGATCGGGGCGAAGGCCGCGTTCGCCGCGCACACCCGGGGCGGGTGGCGGGCCGCCGGCGTCGACGACGAGGGGGTCCTCGACCCGGGCGGGCCGGCGACGTTCGTGGTGTGGGACACGACGCAGACGCTGACCGGGGTGTTGTCGGGTGCGGTGAGCCCGGCGGCGCGGGCGACGGTCGTCGGTGGCGTGGACGTGTGGGCGGGCTGAGCGGTGAGGAGGCGGCGGTGACCGGGAAACTCGGGCTGGACCCGAAGGTGGTGGCGCGGGCGCGGCGGCTCGCGGCGCAGGCCGGGCGGCCCGTCGTCGAGCTGGCGCGGACCCATACGACGGTGTCGGTGGAGCGGGCGACGCTGCGCCTGGCCGGGGTCCGCGGTGCCGACCCGGACGGGATTCCGTGGGTGAACCGCCTGGTGGATGCCGTCGTCGCCGATGTCGGCCTCGAACATGGGGTGCTGGGGCCGGTGTTCGACGCGCTGATCCGGGACGGGCACGCCGATCTGACGTTGCTGGCGCAGAAGGCGGCCGCGGGGAGCGTCCGATTCGCTGTACCCACGAAGCACAATGTGCGAAGGCGGGCTTCGGCGGCGGTCGCCCGGGGGGTTGCCGAGATCGACCGGCGGCGGCGGGAACGTGAGCGGCTCGTCGCCCGGCACGGTGACCCGCCCCGGCGGCCGTGGATCTACCTGATCGTCGCGACCGGTGACATTTTTGAGGACATTCCGCAGGCGCAGGCGGCGGCGCGGGCCGGTGCGGATGTCATCGCCGTGATCCGGTCGACGGGGCAGTCGCTGCTGGACTATGTGCCGGAGGGGGCGACGCGGGAGGGGTTCGCCGGGACGTACGCGACGCAGGAGAACTTCCGGTTGATGCGGGCCGCGTTGGATGTGACGTCGAAGGAGGTCGGGCGGTATGTGCGGCTGACGAACTACGCGTCGGGGCTGTGCATGCCGGAGATCGCGGCCCTCGCGGGGCTGGAACGGCTCGACATGATGCTCAACGACTCGATGTACGGGATTCTGTTCCGGGACATCAACCCGATCCGCACGTTCGTCGACCAACGGTTTTCGCGGCAGATCCACGCCCGGGCCGGGATCATCATCAACACCGGTGAGGACAATTATCTGACGACCGCGGACGCGGTCGAGGCGGCGCACACGGTGACGGTGTCGCAGCTGCTCAACGAGTACTTCGCGAAAGAGGCGGGGCTGGCGACGTGGCAGCTGGGGCTCGGGCACGCGTTCGAGATCAACCCGGAGGTGCCGGAGTCGTTCCGGCTCGAGCTCGCGCACGCGTTGCTGGCGCGGGAGCTGTTCCCGGGGGCGCCGCTGAAGTGGATGCCGCCGACGCGGCACATGAGCGGTGACGTGTTCCGGGGGAACCTCCTCGACGGGTTCTTCAACCTCGCCGGTGCGCTGACCGGCCAGGGGATTCTGCTGGTGGGGATGATGACGGAGGCGGTCGTGACGCCGTGGCTGTCCGACCGGGACATCGCGTTGCAGAACGTGCACTACGTGCTGCGGGCCGCGGGCAACCTGCACGAGGATTTCGTTCCCGGGCCTTTCATTCAACAGCGGGCTTCGGGGGTACTGCGTGAAGCCGTCGAGTTGTTGCAGACGATCCGGGGCCAGGGGTTGTTGACGGCGATCGGCGCGGGCACGTTCGGGATCATGCGCCGCCCCGCCGACCGCGGGAAGGGTCTGGACGGGGTGGCCCGGCGGGCGGAGGACTACTGGAACCCGGCCGAGGAGCTGCTGACCGGTGGACACTGAACCTGCGGTGGTGCGGCCCTACGGGGACACGACCGGCGACGGGATGGTGCAGGTGTCGTTCACGCTGCCGCTGCCCGCGTCGAAACGGGCCGAGGGTGCGGCGGTGCAGCTGGCCGGGAAGATGGGTATCGACCCGGCGATGGTCGTGCACGCCCGGCCGATCGGGGCCGGGCACACGTTCTTCGTCGTCTACGGCCGCGTCGGGCACCTCGTCGAACCGGGGAAGGTCGTCGTCGCCGAGCGGGACTTTCCGCTGCTGTCGGCGAAGGACGTCAACGCCGCCGTGCGGGGCCGGCTGCGCCGCAAACTCGTCGTCGTCGGGGCGTGTATCGGCACCGACGCGCACACGGTCGGGATCGACGCGATCCTGAACGTGAAGGGGATCGCGGGGGAGAAGGGCCTGGAGTACTACCGGGAGCTGCGGGTCGTGAACCTGGGTGCGCAGGTGACGGTCCCGGAGCTGGTCGAGGCGGCGGCGGTGGAGCGGGCCGACGCGGTCCTCGTGTCGCAGGTCGTCACCCAGCGCGACGCGCATCTGCACAATGTGCGGGCGATGTCGGCGGCGTTCCGGGAGGCGTTCCCGGCGGCGCGCCGGCCGCTGCTGGTGGCGGGCGGGCCGCGGTTCGACGAGCTGATGGCGGCCGAGCTCGGCGTCGACCGGATCTTCGGGCGGGGCACGACACCGCGGGAGGTCGCCTCGTATCTGGCGTCGACGATCGGGAGGGTGCGGGGATGAGCGCGGTCGGGACGACGGTCGTGCACCGCCGGTATGTGCCGTACGCGCACGCCCACTACGGCGGGAACCTCGTCGACGGCGCCTACAGTCTGGCGCTGTTCGGTGACGCGGCGACGGAGCTGTGCATCCGCACCGACGGCGACGAGGGCCTGTTCGCCGGCTACGCGGCGGTCACGTTCCACGCGCCGGTCCACGCCGGTGACGTCGTCGAGGTGACCGCGGTCGTGTCACGGCATGGCAACCGGTCCCGGACGGTCGAGTTCACCTGCCATGTGACGTGCCGCGCCGACCCCGGCCGGGGCCCGTCCGCGGCCGCCGTCCTCGACCCGCCGCTCCTGGCGGTGTCGGCGACGGGGACCGTCGTCGTGCCATGAGGGTCGCGTGCGTGGACGTGGGGTCGACGGACACGAAATGCGCGGTCGTCGACACCGCCACCGGTGCCCTGGTCGCGACCCTGTCCGGGCCGACGACCCTCGGCACCGACGTCCTGGCCGGCGTCGACGCGCTCCTCGCCGCGGCCGGCCCGGTCGGCGGCGTGTACTGCTGCTCGTCGGCCGGGGGTGGGCTGCGCCTCGCCGTCGTCGGGTTCGAGGCCCTCGTCTCCGCCGACGCGGCCGCGCGGGTCGCGTTGACCGCCGGGGCGCGGGTGGTGGGACGCTTCGCCGGACGCCTCGACGGGCCCGCCGTCCGGGCTCTTCGTGATACGAAACCGGATGTGGTACTGCTCGCCGGCGGCACGGACGGCGGGGACGGCGACACGATCCGGCACAACGCCGCGCGGCTGGCCACGGCCCGGTGGAAGGTCCCCGTCGTCGTGGCCGGCAACCGCGACGCCCGCGACGAGATCGTGGCGCTGCTGGGCGGGCGGGGGCTGCCGGTCGCGGCGGCCGGGAACGTGCTGCCCCGGATCGGGGTGATCGAGCCCGGGCCGGCGCGGGCGGCGATCCGGGAGCTGTTCCTGCGTCACGTCATCGGCGGGAAGCGGCTGTCACGGGGCCCGAGGTTCGGGCGGCTCGTGTCCGCGGCCACCCCCGACGCGGTCCTCACGGGGGTCGGGGTGCTGGCGCGGGTCGCCGGCGGGGACCTCCTGGTCGTCGACGTGGGCGGGGCGACCACGGACGTGTACTCGGCGTTGCGGCCCGGTGAGACGGCCGCTGACGCGGTGGCGGGGGTGCTGTGGCAGGCGAGGACCGTGGAGGGGGATCTGGGCGTGCGGTGGAACCGGGCCGGGATCGTCGAAGCCGCCGCCCGGGAACGCGTCCCGGTCGGTGCCGGCTTCGCGGGTCTCGAGTCGCCGGGCCTCGCGTCGCCAGGTTTCGCATCCGGCGGTCTCGTGTCGTCGGACGGTGCTGGCGGAGGCGGCGGTCTGGACCTGGCGACGGCGGCGGTCACGGTGGCGCTGCGGCGGCACGCGAGGACCGGCCGCGACCTGCGCGACGTCGTGTCGGTGATCGCGTCCGGCGGCGTCTTCCGGCACGCTGAACCGGCCGCCGCCCGCGCCGCCGTGCGGGCCGCGCTGGACGACCACGCCGGCGGCTGGGCCCTGCCCCGCGACCCGGCGATCACCGTCGACCGGGACTACATCCTCGCCGCCGCCGGTCTCCTCGCCGCCGACCATCCGGACGCTGCCGCCGCCCTCTGCCGGGCGCTCGCCCACGCACAGTGACGGCACAGCCGGTCGTCGCGCAGGCACAGGCAGTCAGCGACAGGGTGAACCACGCCCGACACGCCCGCCCGACACGCCGTGGCGGCGAATTACATCCCGTGAGGCGGTTGACATTGCCCCCGACGGGCCGCGTACCGTCTTTGCGTCCTACTTCGGGAAGGATGACCGCGGTTCGCTACTCCCCAACGCCCGGCTGACCGGACGTCCACGTCAACCGACGAGACGACCCCGGGCAACGCGGGCGGGGGTCGGCGGGGGCAACGAACGGGCATCCACCGGTGTCAGGGCAGGGGGGATCACGCGACCAGTAGACAACGGCACGAGCCCGGGCACCCAGTCCGCGCCGAGCCGGAACGAAGGCCGCGCACGAACGTCACTGCCGCACCGGCCGGACACAGGGCCTGGGAGCGCGGGGCGCGACTACGGTCGCGCCCCCATTTCAGCCCCAGCCCCGGCCAGCCCGACACCGGCCACACCCCACCGCGCGAACTCCAGCGGAGGACCACGGCGCCCCGTCGGCAGGGATTCAGGGACGCGCCGCACGACCAATCAGCTACCCACGGGCAACCACGTTCGTCACGAGCACGTCCCGTACCAGCGCGACGTTCACACGGGCAGCTCCCACGTACCCCGCCCCGCTGATCCGCAAGGTCACCGAGCAGGAGACTTGTGACGCTCGGCGAACACGTTCGTCACGGACGCGTTTCCCGGGCACTTCGGTCGACCGTGTTCGTGACGAACGGGGCTCGGCGGTTGGCGTGGTTGGGGGAATGCGGCGGGGGCGGCGTGCGCATCGGGTGGGTTCGGGGGCTGGTGGGGGCCTCGCCGCGGGTATGCGGTGGGGCTGTGGGGACGGCGTAGGAGAGTCGGCGCGTCACGCTGTGCTCAACGAACGTGGCGGTGCGGTGCGGATCCGGGGGCGGTGGCGGGCACGATTCCACGATCGGGCGGACGACCCCGCATAATGGGCGCCGCAAGGCGTAACCACGCTCGGACAACCACGGGGATGGCGCAGGTGACGTTGGTCGTGCAACAGCCCGCCGCGCCCGCGGCGTCGGAGCCGGCCACCGAGCCGGTCCTGCCGCTGTGGGCCGCGCTGCTGGCCAGCGCCGTCGCCGGCGGGGCGATGCTGGTCGCGTTCCCGCCGTACGGGCAGTGGTGGGCGGCGCCCGCCGCCGTCGCGCTCCTCGCGATCGCGGTGCACGGGCGGCGGCTGCGGGCCGGGTTCTGGCTCGGCTGCGTCGCCGGGGCGCTGTTCTTCACGCCGCTGCTGGCCTGGACGAACCTGCACACCGGGATGGTTCCCTGGCTGCTGCTGTCCGTCCTCGAGGCGCTGTACTTCGGGCTCGTCGGGCTCGCCGGGGCGTGGATCAGTCCCCTGCTCGGCGGGCGGCCGGCCTGGAACCGGGGCGGCTGGGCGTGGCCCGCCGCCGTCGGGACGCTGTGGGTGGCGCAGGAGGCGCTGCGCGACCGCACCCCGTTCGGCGGGTTCCCGTGGGGGCGGCTCGCGTTCTCGCAGGACACGTCGCCGCTGCTGCGCCTCGCCGCCGCCGGTGGGGCGCCCCTCGTGACGCTCGCGGTCGCGCTCGTCGGCGGGCTCGCCGCGTTCGCCGTCCTGCGCGGCATCGGGGCGGGCACGGACGCGCGGCGGGCGGTGGCACCCCTCGCGGCGGTCGCGGCCGGGTGCGCGATCGTCGGGGCGGCCCAGGCGGTGCCGCTGACGAAACCCGGTGGTGAAGCCGTCTACGTCGCCGTGGTGCAGGGCAATGTGCCCCGGCTCGGGCTGGACTTCAACGCGCAGCGGCGCGCGGTCCTCGACAACCACGTCAAGGCCACGATCGCGCTCGGCGAGCGGGTCAAGGCCGGGGCGCGGCGGCCCGACCTGGTCGTGTGGCCGGAGAACTCCAGCGACATCGACCCGCTGCGCAACGCCGACGCGGGGCTGCTCATCGACCAGGCCGCGAACGCCGTCGGCGCGCCGATCCTCGTCGGTGCCGTCCTCTACAGCCCCGAGACCGGGGTCGAGAACGCCGGGCTGGTGTTCAACCCCGGCCGCAACCCCGGCGACCCGGTCGCCGAGTACGTGAAACGGCATCCGGTGCCGTTCGCCGAGACGATGCCGCTGCGGTCGATCGCGCGGCTGGTGTCCGGCGAGGTCGACCGGGTCACCGACATGACCGCCGGGCACGACCCGGGGGTGCTGCGGGTCGGGCCGGCGACCGTCGGGGACGTGATCTGCTTCGAGGTCGCCTACGACGGGCTCGTCCGGGACACCGTCGTCGGCGGCGGGCAGCTCATCGCCGTGCAGACGAACAACGCCACGTTCAACGAGGCCGAAGCGAGACAACAGCTGGCGATGGTACGGCTCCGGGCCGTCGAACACGGCCGGGACGCGCTCATGGCCTCGACCGTCGGGATCTCCGCGTTCGCCGACGCGACCGGCGCCACCAGCGACGAGACCGCGTTCGACCAGCCCGCCGTGATCGTCGCCGAGCTGCGTCTCGGTGCGCACCGCACACTCGCGACACGGCTCGGCGCGATCCCGGAGTACACCCTCGTCGTCGTTGCTCTGGCCGGTCTGATCGCGGCCCGGACCCGGCGCCGCCGCGAACCCGAACCCGTGCACGACACCGACACCGACACCGACCGCGCCGCACCCGTTCAGGAGGACCTGTGAGCACACCCGACCGAGGCGTGAACGAATACCCCGGGGTCGGCAGGGTCCTCGTCATCATCCCCACGTACAACGAGGCCGACAACATCCGGATCATCGTCGGGCGGGTCCGCGCGGCGACGCCGGAGGTCGACATCCTCATCGCCGACGACAACAGCCCCGACGGCACCGGGGCGATCGCCGACGAGCTCGCCGCCGACGACCCGGCGGTGCGGGTCATGCACCGGGCCGGGAAGCAGGGCCTCGGCGCCGCCTACATCGCCGGGTTCGGGTGGGGCACCGAGCGCGGGTACGACGCCTGCGTCGAGATGGACGCCGACGGGTCCCACGCCCCGGAGGAGCTGCCGAAGCTCCTCGACGCGCTCGCCGACGCCGACGTGGTCCTCGGGTCGCGGTACGTGAAGGGCGGCAAGACCGTCAACTGGCCCGCGCACCGCCAGGCGATCTCCCGCATCGGCAACGTGTACGTGCGGCTCGCTCTCGGGATGCCGCTGCGGGACGCGACCGGCGGGTACCGCGCCTACCGCACCCCCGTCCTCGGCAAGATCGAACTCGACTCGATCGCGTCGCACGGGTACTGCTTCCAGGTCGACCTCGCGTGGCGCTCCCACAAGGACGGGTTCCGGGTCGCTGAGGTGCCGATCACGTTCACCGAACGCGAACGGGGCCAGTCGAAGATGAGCTCTTCGATCGTTCGTGAGGCACTGTGGAAGGTGACAGTGTGGGGCACCGCCGCCCGCTGGACCGCCCTGAAACGGGCCGTCGCCGGAAACGGCCCGGCCAGGGCCGGCCAGGGGCGCTGAGGGAGAGGCGGAGAGCATGCGAGGGCTCGGCTGGGCGGCGGTCGGCGCGTTCCTGCTCGTGATCGCCGAGATCACCGTGTTCGTACTGGTCGCGCAGGCCATCGGCTGGCTGTGGGCGATCCTCATCGGGCTCGCCACGACGATCGTCGGGTTCATGCTCGTCAAACGCGAAGGGGTCCGGGCGTGGCGGCGGTTCCGGGCCGCGCTCGGCGAGGGCCGCCCCGCCGGCGGTGAGGTCTCCGACGGCGTCACCGGCCTCCTCGGCGCGCTGCTGCTGATCATCCCCGGATACCTCACCGACGCCGCCGGGCTGCTGCTGCTCGCCCCGCCCGTGCGGCACCTCGCCGACCGGCAGGTCCGCCGCGTCGCCGAACGCCGCATCTCCCCGGCCGCCGCCGGTGACCTCTTCGGCCCCCGCGTCGTGCGCGCCGAACGCGGCCCGGCCACCCCACCGCCGGCCGCCGGGGACAGCCCCGCCGAGATCGTCGAAGGGGAGATCGTCGACCGGTGAAGGCGTCACCCGTCACCACCGCCGCGCTCGCCGCGCAGGTCGCCGCCCTCGCCCGGGACGCCGCCGGCGCGCACCCGGCCCGGGTCGCGGTGGACGGGGCACCCACCGCCGGCACAGCCGACCTCGCCCATGCGATTTCGGGGGTACTGCGTGATGCCGGCATCCCCGTCCTGTCCATCGAGGCCGGCATGTTCCTGCGGGCCGCGTCGCTGCGCCTCGAACGGGGCCGCACGAACCCCGACGCCTACTACGAGGACTGGCTCGACCTGAACGCGCTGACCCGGGAGGTCCTCGGCCCGGCCGGCCCGGGCGGGACCGGACGCGTCCTGCCGACCTTGCGCGACCCGGGCACCGACCGGGCGACCCGCGCCGGATACGTGCACCTGCCACCGCACGGCGTCGTCGTCGTCTCCGGAGTGTTCCTCCTCGGCGCCGGCCTCGACTTCGACGTCACCGTACACCTCGCGCAGAGTGACGCCGCGCTCACCCGCCGCCTCCCCGAAGGGCTCGCCTGGACCGTGCCCGCGTATGGGCGCTACCGCGACGAGGTCATGCCGCAATGGCAGGCCGACATCGTCGTGCGCGCCGACGACCCCCGCCACCCCGCGGTCGTCACAGCGCTCTGAGCTGCGGGTTCGGCTCTGCGCGGACGGGGCGGGCAACACGGTGATCACCGGCTACCGTCGGGGGTGTGAAGACGTTCTGGGTCGACCGCGACCACGACCGGTACGAGACGCTCGTCGAGTCCCACCCGAACGGCTTCGCCTACACCCTCGGCGACATCGCCCCCGTCGCGTTCGCGTGCACCGCCTGGACGTTCGCGACACCCCCGATCCTCGACCCCGGCTGGGTCCGCTGGCACCGCCGGGTCCTGTCCGCCCGCTGCACCCGCAACCCGTTCGACGGCAGCCTCATCGCCAAGGTCGAACTCGTCTCACCACTGCCCGCCGAACTGACCACCACCCGGGCCTGGTGGCGCGACCGCGGCTGGCGCGGCTGGCCCGAACTGTTCGGCCAGTTCGTCCAGCCCACCGACCGTGACCTGAGCAGATACCCGCACCTGCGGACCACCCTGCTCATCGAGGCGCCCCTACCCCTGGACGGCCTGCCCGAAGCCCCCGAACCGGACACCCCGCCCGCCGACGTCGCCGCAGCCGCCGCCCGGGCCGTCACCGTCCTCGTCCGCGACCTGTCCGACCTGGTCGGTCCCGTCCTGCAACAGCTCGACACCGACCGCGCGAGCACCTGACCACGTCCCCGCCACGCGCCCGCCGCTGCGTCTTTGACCGTCCCGTCCGCGCGCCCCCGCCCGGGTGCCCTCATCCGTGACCCCGCTCGTGCGTGACCGCGCTCGTCTGTGATCTGCCCCGTTTGGTCGGACCGTCCCGCAGCAGCTCTCAGCACGGGCCGGACCGGCGTCTGACGGCATCTCGCCGCATTTGGCCACGTCACGCCGCGCCACGTCACGCCGCATCTCGTCACGCGCCCATCTCGTAGCGCCGCGCCGTATCTCGCCGCGTGCTGCCGCACCGCCGTCGCGCGTCCGCCGCGCAGTCCGTGACCGTCCAGCGGCAATTCAGGCCGGATTGCGCCACGATCTGCCCGGCCGCTCGAAACCGGGCACCGCGCCGGACGGCCCGCGGGTCGCAACGGCCTCGTCCGTGGCACGTCCGGAGGAGCACGGGCGGGCCGGGCCAGGACGTGACCGGATCCCTCTTGCCCTCCGCCGGGCGAATTGGGAGGGTCGTCCCGTGGAGGTACGCCCACTCGCCGCCAACGACTGGCAACTCAAACGCGACCTGCGCCTCGCCGCGCTCAAAGACAGCCCCGCCGCGTTCGCCAGCACCTACGCCCGCGAGGCGAGACGCACCGAAACCGACTGGCGCACCTGGCCCGCCGGCGGCGCGTTCTTCACCGCGTTCGGCCCGCTCCCCGGCCTGCGAACCCGCCCGCGGTGCGACCTGCCACTGGGAATCGCCGGCGCCTGGACAGCCGCCGCCGAACCCGGCACCACCCACCTGATCAGCATGTGGGTCATCCCCGCCGCCCGCGGCAACGGCATCGCCGCCGCACTCGCCGACGCCGTCACCGCCTGGGCCCGCACCCGCGGCCACCGCACCGTCGAACTCGAACTGGCCTGCGGCAACACGGCCGCCCTCAACGCCTACCTCCGCTGCGGCTTCACCCCCACCACCCGCGCACCGTTCACCACCGGCGGCACCGTCCTCATACGCCCCGTCGAACACTGACCGTTCCCGCTCTCCACCGACCGCTGACCGCGTGCGCCGAACGCGCTCGTCACGAACGCCTTCGCGACGAACCCCTTCCACCGCTCCAGCGCGAACCGGTTCGTCACGAACGTGTCCGGCGAAGACCAAGGCCGCGAACCGCAGCCCCGCCCGAGCCCAAACCCGTTCCTCCCGGATGTCGTTCAGCAAGCGGCGCGAACACGTTCGTCACGAACGTTGTCCGGCCGGGCGCACGAACCTGTTTGTTCGTCGCGCAGGCGGTGTGCGGAGCGGCGCGAACGCGTTCGTCGCGAACGCCGACAGCCGCTGACTTGGACATTCGCCTATAACGAGCCGCGCCGGTTGGCGGTTCGGGGTGGCCACATGTCCGTCAGCCTTTGGCTGAAAGGATGAGGCGTTTTGCGAGATTTATGGCCTTTCGCTACATAGTGTAATCGCGTCATCACGACACAAGGGGGAGTCAAGATGCGAAACGCACAGCGAATCCTGGCCCTGGGTGCCATGACGCTGACCGCCGGTGCGGTCCTCGGCATGAGCGCCACGGCCGCGTCCGCCGCCACCGAGCAGGGCAGCCAGCCGGCCGCCGTGCAGCCCGGGCCGCACGACCACGACCACGACGGCAACGGCGACCGGCACGGCAACTTCAACGGCCGCGACGACCACCGCGTCCGGACCTGGATCGCCGGCCGCTACAACAGCCGCAAGACCTGCAACTTCTTCGCGTGGGTCGGCGAGCACCAGGGCCGCTTCGACGAGGGCAAGTGCGTCCCGGCGTTCAACGGCCGCCGCGGCGGGTGGCTGCTCATCGGCTACGACTACGGCCGCCACCACGGCCGTCGCTGAGCACGACCGGCGGTAGGCCACGATCCGGCCTCCGCGGCGCCGCCACGGCGGTGCAAGCTCAAGGCCCAACAGCCTGCTGCCGACCGTACTCAAGGATCAGCTTCGCACCACGCGGGCGGTCTCCCAGCCAGGGAGGCCGCCCGCGCGGCCGTTCCACCACCGGCGAACCCGGCCCGAGGTAGCGACAGCTCTACCGCACGGGTAGCGCAGCCCCACCCGGCGGTCCTAGCGCATACGCCATCGCGCTCCGAGCGGCCCTTCCCTACCGTCGTCCCCATGCGATTTCGACCGATCACGACAACCGGTGCCGCCGAATCGACACCAGGTGCCGGCCGCGGAACCGTGCACCTGCATTCGAGGTCCGTGATCGGGATGCTGCTGGTGGCCGGCGCAGCGTTGGGGGCAGCGTTCGAGCTCGCCCCCAGGGTCCTGCTGAGGCCACCCTTCGGGGCGTACAGCGACGCGAAACTGCACGACGCCCTCGGGCGTGCTCTCGTCGAGTACTGGCGAAGCGGAACCCAGGCGTTCCCCGCCGGCCTGACGGCACTGGTCGACTACTGGTACCAGTGGCATGCGGTCAAGGTCGTGATCAGCGCCTTGTTGGCCCTTGTCCTGGCCCTGCTCAGCACCGCGCTGTGGCAGCGATACCTGCGAGGCCGGCGCTGGTACGCGGCGGTCGCCACGGCCGCCACGATGTCGACGGTGTTCGTCATGTGGGTGCTGTCGGTGAACGTCCAGGTGACGGCCCGGCCGCAGATCCCGTTGTTGGGGGTGCTGCCCGGTGGAACCGCCGACGGAAACCTTGCACAGGTCGTGCGTGAGATGCGCGAAGGGCTGACGAATTCGGCCGGCCCGCACGCCGGTTCTCCCGCGCTGACGGTGCTGCTCGGCGAGGTCGAGCGATACTACTGGGTCACGGCGGCGATCTCCGCCGCGCTGACGGTGGCGGCCGGCCTGGCGAGCGCCTACTGCTGGAAGCGGCGTTTCGCCGGCGACCGCGGTGCCACCCGCGTCAGATTCATGCACAGCACACTCGGCGTCATCACGGCCCTGACCGCATGTCTGCTGCTGCTCATCGCCGTGGCCAGTGCACTCTCGGCGCGGGAACCCGCCGCCTCGCTGCTCGGCGTCCTCGGTGCGGGCTGACACCGCTGCGGCGCTGCGGCGCTGCGGCGTCGTAAGGTCGTGACCGTGCCGACGAGCGTGTGGCGGGCGATGGCCGGCAACCCCGTCCGATTCCTCCGGTCGCGATGGCCGTGGCGCAGCCTGGCCTATGTGTTCAGCAGCGTGGCGGTCACCGCGATCGTCTGGCTGGCCGTGCTGCCGCTGCTGCTGTTCCCGCCGCTGCTGCTGTTCGTCGGCATACCGATCGGGGCATTGGAACGCCTCCGGCTCGGCTTCATGGAGCCGGAGGCGGTCCGCGACCCGCACGCACCCGCGCCCCCGGGCGGCTGGGCGTGGGTGCGGCGGCGGTTGACCGAGGCCGCCACCTGGCGCGAACTGGGCTACTGCGCATGCCTGCTGTCGGTACTGGCCCTCCTCGACCTCGCCGCGATGCTCGTCCTGTGCATGTGCCTGCTGCTGCTGACCCTGCCGCTGCTGGTCGGGTCGGGCGCGGACGTCCACTTCGCGGCGGGCACCTGGACGTTCGAGACCATCGGGCGGGCGTGCGCCGTCGCCGGCCTGGCCGGGGTACCCGCGACCGTCGTCACCCTCTACGGCATCAGCGTGCTCGGCGGAGCCCAGGCCGCGTTCGCCAAGTGGCTGCTCGCGCCCACCGGCACCGAAACGAACCGGCAGGTCGAGGAGCTGGCCCGGTCACGCAGCCGGCTGGTCAACTCGTTCGAGGCCGAACGCCGCCGGATCGAACGGGACCTGCACGACGGCGCGCAGCAACACCTGGTGCTCCTGACGATGAAGCTGGGCCTGGCCGAGCGGCATCTCGCCGACGCCGACGGACGCGCCGGCGCACTCGTCGGCGAGGCCCACGAACAGGCCCGGCTGGCACTCACGACCCTCCGGGACCAGATCCGCGGCATCCACCCGCAGATCCTCACCGACTTCGGGCTGGCCGAGGCGGTACGCGAACTCGCCGAACGGTGCCCGATCCCGGTCGAGGCCGACGTCGACCTGCCCGGCCGGCTGCCACCCGAGATCGAATCCACCGCCTACTTCGTGATCTCGGAGGCCCTGACCAACGCCGTGCGACACGCCGCCGCCACCCGCATCCGGATCCGTGGCCGACTCGCCGGGCAACGGCTGGCGCTGAGCATCGCCGACGACGGCAGCGGCGGCGCCGACCCGTCACGGGGCACGGGCCTGCGGGGCCTGGCCGACCGGGTGGCCGTCGTGGCCGGCACCCTGGAGATCAGCAGCCCACAAGGAGGACCCACCACCGTGCGGATCGACCTGCCGTGCCGCTGCGAATAGTGCTCGCCGAAGACGCCGCGCTCATGCGGGCCGGACTCGTCAGCCTCCTCGAAGGACTGGAGCACACCGTGGTGGCCGCGGTCGGCGACGGTGACTCGATGCTGGCCGCGGCCCGGCAGCACCGACCCGACCTGGTCATCACCGATGTCCGCATGCCGCCCAGTTTCACCGACGAAGGGCTGCGCGCCGCGGTGGCACTGCGCGCCGGCGACCCGAGCGCGGCGGTCCTCGTGCTGTCGCAGTACGCGGCCACCGCCTACGCCGCTGAACTGCTCGGCCCGTCCGGACGGGCCGGAGTCGGCTACCTGCTCAAGGACCGCGTCGGCGAGGTCGCCGACTTCTCCGACGCGGTGTCGCGGGTCGCGGCCGGCGAGACCGTCATCGATCCCGACGTGGTCCGGCAGTTGCTGAACCGCCCACGCGCGACCAACCCGCTCGACCGGCTGACCACACGGGAACGGCAGGTGCTCGGGCAGATGGCCGAAGGCCACAACAACCCGTCCATCGCCCGGACGCTCGGCATCAGCGACGCCGCGGTCGCCAAACACATCGGCAACATCTTCACCAAACTCGACCTCCCCGAGACCGACGGTCACCGCCGCGTACTCGCCGTCCTGACCTACCTGCGAAGCTGACCGCACCCGAGCCGGCGGCCGCGCACACAGCGCACGCGAGCGCTGACTGTGCGTGCATCCCGCGCCGTTCCCGTGGACCTTTTCAGTCGCGGGCCAGCAGCACCCCGGCCGCGGCCGCCACCAGCTGCGTCCCGGCCAACCCCAGAACAATCACCCCCAGCGGCCACCCGACTACACCAGCGGCCACCGCCGCACCGGCCGCGGCCGCCGTCAACTTCACCCCGGCACCGAGCGTGAACACCTGCGTACGCACCCGCGCCGGAGCCTCCTCCGCCCGGACCTGCAGCACCGACGTGAACAACGGACCGTCGAAGACGCCCACGACCGCGAACAGCGCGACGACAAGGGCCCAATGCTGCAGCAGTGGTACTGCCGACAAGCCGACCCCGATCACGACGAGACAGCCGAACACCACCTTGTGCGGGCGCACCGGCAGCGGCCAGCGAGCCATCGCCAGAGAACCCGCGAGCGCCCCGACGCCGATCGCCGTGACGAGCAGGCCACCACCGGCCGGATGCCCGTGCGCTTCACCGAGCAGCACCGCGATCGACGGCAGCATCCCATTGCCGAACGTCGCCAGACACGTCGCCACCGTCACCGCCAGCAGCGGCCGCGACACCACGATCGCCCGGAACCCGGCCCGCAGATCCTGCCCGAACGACCCCCGCGGCTCCCCGGCCGCCCCGGTCGCCACGCTCACAGACCGCACTTCGGGCTCCACCTCGGCCGCCGCGTCCACGGATCGCTCTTCCAGCTCCACGTCCACGGGGCGCGTCTTCACTCCCGCCCCGGCCGCGATGTCGACGGGGCGCTCCTCGGGCTCCGCCCCGGCCACCACCTCCACGGACCGCGATTCGCGCTGCTCCGCCCCGGCCGCCACGCGCTCGGGCGGCGTTCCGGGTTCCGCCGGGGCGGGCAGCGGATGCACGGTCAGCAGCAGGACCGCGGCGCACAGGCACGTCGCCGTGATCACCGCCGCCGCGACCGGTACGCCGACCGTCACCACGAGCGCCGCACCCGCCGCCGGGCCGAAGATGTCCGCGACGTTGTAGGTGGCCGCGTCCAGCCCCCGGAACCGCGTCCGGTGCTCCGCGGCGACCACGTCGTCGAGCCGGCCCGACAACCCGCCGAAGATCATCGATCCGCAGCCGCCCGCGACCAGCGCGAGACCCCAGACGAGCGGCGGCGCGGCGTGGCCGAGCAGGGCCAGGATGCCGCCCAGCGCCAGGCCGAACCCGGCGACGAACGCCGCATGGACCAGGCGCGGACTGCGGGCACGGTCCGTGACCAGACCGACGAGCGGACCGGCGAGCAGATGCGGGACGAGGACGACCGCCAGTACCAGCGAACCCTGCGCCGGCCCGCCGAACCGGTGCAGCGACGCCAGGATCAGCACCACACCGGCGCTCGAGTCCGCGGTCCGGGCCAGGACCGCGGCCAGCAGCAGCCGCACCCCGCTCACACCGCGTCACCCGAACGGGTGGCGGCGACGATGCGGAACGTGAGCATCACGGGCAGGATTTGTTCATGCACATTGCAGTGACGAACCGTGATGACGGGATCACCCTCGTCGGTCTCGCCGGGACCATCGACATCAACACCGCCCCCGCCCTCCGCGACACGATGCACCAGCTCCTCGACGAAGGCCGCACCCGCATCGTCATCGACCTCGCCGGCGTCACGTTCTGCGACTCGATCGGCCTGGGCACGTTCGCGTACACCCGCAACCACTGCCAAGCCGCCGGCGGATTCGTACGCTTGGCCGCCCCCACCCCGTTCATGGCCCGCTTATTACGCACGGTCGGCCTCGCCGGCCCGATCCCCGTCCACGCCACCGTCACCGAGGCCCTCCACCCCGACACCTCCGCCGCCTGACGCCCACACCCGCGTGTACAGCCCCGAGCCACGAACGCGATCACTGCCGAGACTCACGCCGACCGACCGGGGCCTCACCGCCGCCGGCCGACCAGTGCGCCGGGCGGCTGAGGCGCCCCGGCAGCCGGGTCGACGCATCGCCGACGGCCGCGTCGAGCTGGGACTGGATCAGGAACAGCGTGCCGCTCAAATCGGCACCGGCCAGGTTCGCACCCCGCAGATCCGCACCGATGACATCAGCGTTCCCGAGGTCCGCCCCGCGCAGGTCCGCGCCGATGAGCAGCGCCCCGCGCAGGTCGGCGTCGCGCAGATCCGCACCCCGGAGCTTCGCACCGATCAGCTGCCGCCCCAGCATCACCGGCACCCGCCCGCCGCCCGGCGGCACCGTCCGCCCGCCGCGTCCGCCAGCCGTGCGCTCGCGTCCGCTAGCCGTGCGCTCGCGTCCTCCGCCCGACTCGACGGCCGCGCGTTCGTCGGTGACGCCGCGTCGGTTGCCCGCCTTCCGGGTTGGGGCGGCGGGGGTGGTTCGGGCCAGGCGGCTCGCGTCGCGCAGGAGCGGGGCTACCCGGGCGCGGTGACGCTCGGCGATGTCGGGGGTCAGGTCTTCGGGGGTGTCCCGGAGGGCTCTTGTCGCCTCGAGCGCGTCGTCCAGGGCCGCGTGGACGGGGGTTGTGCGGGGGAGGGAACGGGCCTCAGAGAGGTACCACAGGAGCTCATGCAAAATGCGGACGGCGGTGAAGACCTCGAACGTCCGGGGAGCGGACGCCGGGTCGCTGCGCCAGTCCCGGCCCCGCGCCACGATCTGGGTGACGTGCTGGCCGGCGCCGAAACAGTCGTAGACGGTACAGCCGGTGAAGCCACGGTCACGCAGCTGGGTGTGGATGCCGCAGCGGAAGTCGGCGGCGAGGTTCGGGCAGGCGTGGCCGGCGGGTTTGTCGATCGCGAAGTCCGACGAGCGGGCGAACGCCGGGGCGACGCAGCACAGGCCGGAGCAGCGGCCGCAGTCGGCTCGTAACTCTGCGCTCATGGTTCCTCTCCGGTCGGCCCTGACGGTACCCCGGTTAGTCGAGCCGGCTGGATTCAGCTGCCCACCACCTCGGCCAGGCCGCGTCGGCGTGAGCATCGACAGCCCAGGACGGGGCGGCGGATGAGTGCACCAGCGTCAGCGTCAGCGTCGGCCGGTTCCGGTCGCGGCGACCGCGGGATGGTGCCGCCGACCTTGATGCCGCTCGCCGCGACGCGCCGGCGTCGGGCCGAGGGTGGGCGGGGACGGCGAAAAGCCCCGGCGGGTTGACCGGGGCTTTTCGTGCGTCGTGCGGGTTGTTACGCGCTGCGCCCGCGGCGCAGGCGGACCTCTTCGAGGCGCTCGTTGAGGATGTCCTCGAGCTCGGCGATCGTGCGGCGCTCCAGGAGCATGTCCCAGTGGGTGCGCGGCGGCTTCGCCTTCTTCTGCTCGGGCTCGCTGCCGTCGACCAGCCGCGCCACGCTGCCGTCGAACTTGCACTCCCAGGTCATGGGGACCTCGGCATCGACGGCGAACGGTACCTCGAACTGGTGCCCCTTCGCGCACAGGTACTCACGGGTCTGACGCGGAGCCAGTTCGGTGTTGCGGTCGGACTCGTAGCTGACGGCTCCGAGACGGCTGCCGCGCAGCATGCGCTCGCCCATGGTTGGTCTTCCCCTTCGAATCGTGTTGCGCTTCGCTGTAACCAACGACGCCACGTGGTCTGACGATTCCCACTGCGGGCGGGCAGATTACACGACCGACCAGGCGCTGCGGTAGGTTCGTCGCCAGGTAGGTACCGTTATTTTACGTTGGGTTTCAATGATCGACCACACCGCACGTTTCGTGGCGCGGCTCACCCAAGGTAGTTTCGGCAGGTCACCCGGGTGGTTGACGGTTCTCACCCACCCGCGGGTGGCATACTTCCCGACACTGTGAGCCGGGTGAGTGCCGCCGTGAGCTGTGTCACCTGATCGCGGAGATCGTCCGCCCAGGCGTGCGCGCGGTCGGCCTCGGACCGCAGACGGACCAGCTCCTCCCGCGCCGTGATCAGGGCCGCTTCGGCCCCGGCGGCCCGGGCACCCTCCGCGTCGAGGCGCCGCTGCAGTCGGCTCTCCGTCTCCGCCCCCTCACGCAACGCTCGCTCCACCGCCGTGTGCGCGACGTCACGCTCACGCAGTGCATTGCCGGCCAGGTCGCGGGCCGCGTCCCGTTCCCGGTACGCCTCCGCGCGCAGTGCTGCCTCCGTCGCCGCCTCCCGCCGGGCCTTGTCCCGCTGGACGGCGATGTCGTCGGCGGCCTCACGGTACTGCGCGATCGACTCCTCCGCCGATTCCCGCGCCGCAGCGACCGCCTGCCCGGCCGCCTCCTGGACCTGCCGGACCCGTCGGTCACCGTCCGCGACGGCTTCGGCGACGGAGCGTTCGGCGGTGGCGCGGATGTCGGCGATGCGCTGCTCCGCGGCCGCCTTCGCCTCGGCGACGGTCACCGCCGCCTCCTCCCGCGCCTCGCGGACGGCGTCGTCGGCGGCCGCCTGCATCTCGGCGATCGCGGTGCCGGCGGCCGCGCGGACCTCGTCAAGCTGCCGCCGGCTCTGCTCCCGCTCGGCGGCGATCCGCGCCTCGGCGGCCGCGGTCGCTTCGGCGCGTTCCCGGGCCGCGTCGGCGCGCAGCTGCTCGAGCGCGGCCCGGGCCCGGCGGGTCTCGTCGCGGGCGTCGTCGCGTTCGGCGTGCGCGGCCACGAGCCCGGCCGCCGCCTCCGCGCGGGCCTCGGCGACCTGCCGTTCGATGCCGCTCGTGGACACCTCGGCGTGCAGGGCGTCGACAAGGTCGGTGAGGGACTGGTCGAGCCGTTCGGCGATCTCGAACGCGCGGGCGACCTGCCCGGACAGCCCCGGCGACGTCCGCTGCCGCATCCGGGCGTTGCGGGCGTTGCGCTGGCATTCGCCGTCGTTGTCGCGGCAGTACCGGAACGGCCGCCCGGCGGCGCTGCGCTGCGGGACGGGCCGGCCGCAGTGCGCGCAGGGCCGCTCCTCGCCGCCGCGGTCGTCGACCACCCACTCGCGGGCCGCAGTACCGTCGCCGTCGAGGCGCACGTCGATCCGAGACTCAGTCACGGGGGACAGCGTAGGACCAGCGGAACGTTCCCCGGCGCCCGACACGCCGCATTATCGAATTGCTAATACCAGTAATCCGATAATCATCGCCGCAGAGGCCTGGAACAGGCTTGGAAGGGCCGGTTAGGGCATACACCATAATGACAGTTAAGTTGTATCCCTATACAAGTTGTATGTGCTTTAAGCTTGAGACGTGACCGGGGAGCTCATACTGTGCAGGCGCTGCGGCGAGACGAAAGCACGATCCGCGTTCAACAATCAGGGCCATTCGTCGCTGCCGCGGCAGCCGTGCAAGCAGTGCCGGTCCGTCGCGCGTCGGGCGGAGTACATCGCCTCCGGCGGCAGCCGGGTGTCCCACGCGCAAGTGCTCCGCGACAAGTACGGGCTCACGCCGGAGCAGTACGACCGGATGCTGCAGGACCAGCACGGGCTCTGCGCCATCTGCGGCCAGCCTGAGACCCGGGTCGGCAGCGGCGGCGAACCGCGCCGGCTGTCGGTCGACCACGACCACCGCACCGGCGCGGTCCGGCAACTGCTCTGCGGTCGCTGCAACTCCGTCACCTGGGCCGTGGAGGAAAGCCCGGGCCTGCTTGACGAGGTCCGCAAATATCTCGAGCGGCACCGACGGCTCGGCGACGGGTAAACGCGGCTCGTCCACCGCGACCGGCGGCGACGTTGTGAGCATCAGGTGTCCCGGCCGCCGTGAAAAAAGGCGAGGACCGGGTCACGGACCTGCACCCGGTCATGCATAAGGTGTGGCCGGACGAGCGGCCGTGCGCGGCCTGGTCCGTCATGCGGAAGGAGCCGCGCACTGGACGGGCTCGGCTGCGCTCGACCGGGCATCCGGGGCGGTCGGATGGGATCGGGTGCGCTTGCGGGCCGGCAGTGCGTAGACGGCCAGGGCTGTGCAGGGTGCGGCGGCTGCCAGCAGCAAGGACCAGGCCGGGCCGGCGGACAGCGCGGCGCCCATGACTGCGACGCCGGCTGTGGCGCCGGTTTGCCGGACCGCGTTCAGCAGGCCTGATGCGGCGCCGGTCGTGCTGGGCGACGCCGCGGTGACCACCGCCGTGGCGAGGGCCGGGAGGGCTGACGAGACACCGAAGCCGGTGACGAGGAGCGCGCCGGCCAGCCATGGATAACCGGCCCCGCAATACAGCGCGACGGCCGACCCTGCGGCGCCGACGGTCAGCAGGGTCAGGCCGGCGACGATCGGGCGGTACGGGCCGGTCCGGGCGACGATGCGGCCCGTCAGTGGCGGGTTCGCGGCGAACGGGACGGTCAGGGGCAGGAACGCCAGGCCCGTCTGCAGCGCGGACAGGTGGTGGTCGCGCTGCAGGAGCAGCGGCAGGACGAACAGGATGCCGGACAGCGTGAAGTTCACGGTGGCGGCGGCCAGGAGTGCGGGACGGATTGCCGGTTCGCGTAGAAGCCGGCGGTTGAGGACCGGGGCGGGGCTTCGGCGCTCGAAGGTCGCGTACACCACTGCGGTCGTGACGGTGAGCAGTGCTGCGACGACCGTGTGCGGCCATTGGTGGGCGCCGGCGGCGATCAGGGTGTCGGTGGCGGCGGCGAGTACTGCGGCGGCGGCCAGGTGCGCCGGCCAATCGATCCGGACTCGCTGGCTCGCCGCTGCGGAAGGTGCTGCGACCGGTCCGGCGGGAGGTGCTGCCAGAGATGCTGCGGAAGGCGGTTCGGCCGGTACTGCGGAAGGCGGTTCGGCCGGTCCGGTGGGAGGCGGTGCGGAAGGTAGTGCGGCCGCTGCGGCAGCAGGTCGTGCGGGAGAGACAACGGATGGTGCGGCCGCAGGTGGTGCGGCTGGTGCTGTGCGAAGTGCGATGGGAACTTCGGTGGCGATCCGGGCGATGGCGGTTCGGGTGGTGGCGGTTCGGGTCAGGGCCAGGACGGCCAGGCCGATCGGGACGTTGATGAGGAACACTGCCCGCCAGCCCGCGGCGCCGACCAGCGCACCGCCGGCGATCGGGCCCGCGGCTACGGCGGCGCCGCTCGTTGCGGCCCAGGTGGCGATGGCTTTCGCGCGGGCGGGCGGGGATGGGTAGAGGCGGGCGATCATCGCCATCGACGCTGGGACACAGACGGCGGCCGCCGCGCCCATCACGGTGCGGAGTGTGATCAGTGCCGAGAGCGCTGGGGCGATGGTGCTGAGCAGTGACGCTGCCGTGAACGTGACGATGCCGGCGCGGAACAGGCGGGGGGCGCCGTATCGGTCCGTGGCGGCGCCGGCGGCTAGGAGGAGGGCGGCGAAGGTGACGGTGTACGCGGTGGTGGTCCACTGCAGACCCGCCGTCGACGCGTGCAGGGACGTGGCCAGGTCCGGTTCGGCGACGGCGAGGACGGTCATGTCGAGCAGGACCATGAAATAGCCGAGGGAGATACCGGTCAGGGAACGGCGGGCCGGCGGGGCGGGTGGGGCGGTGAGCGGCTGGGTCTGCGAAATGGTCATGATGCGACCACGGTGCGGGCTTCGGGACCTTCGCCTCCACCGGCACAGCCGCAGCCGGCGTTCGGAAAAACCGAATGCGCGCAGTGGCGGGTACACCGGAGCCGTGCTCGTTGCGGGCCGCGCTCGGCCACCGACTCGCCGCTGCGTGAGCCGCCGACCAGCATGGGCACGGGCCATGTGCTCGCGGCCGAGCAGGCCTCGGTTGGGCTGGTCGCGGTCGGTGCCACTCCATGTCGGCGTCACGCCATGTCCAGCGGGACGGTTGAGGGCCTGCCGTCAGCGCTACTTGAGTAGAGTCAGCGGGCGTGCAGCGTAACCGGGCCCTGTCCGCGCAGGCGACCAGCGTCCAGCGGGCGCTCGCGGCTGATCCGTCGCGGTGGCGTCACGGCTATGCCCTGGCGACCGAGGTACGGCTGAGGTCCGCATCGCTGTATCCGAACCTCGTCCGCCTCGCCGACCGGAGCCTTCTCGAAGCGGCATGGGGACCCGGGCCCGAAAGGCGGCCGCGCCAACATCTGTACCGGCGCACCGGGGACGGGCGCGCGCACCTCGTGGCGCTACCGGTCGCCGCGGCCGCCCGCAACGCGCGCTGCCACCCGTGAGCGGCGGCGGGCGGCCGGGCGGGGTGGAGCTGCGGCAGTTGCGGACGTTCGAGGCGGTCGTGCGGCACCGGACGGTTACCGACGCGGCCGTCGCCCTTGAGCTGGCACCCTCGTCGGTGTCGCAGCAGATCCGGACCCTGGAGGCGGGCCTCGGGGTGGCGTTGTTCGTGCGTGGCGGCAAAGGGATGGAGCTGACCGCGGCCGGGCGGCGGCTTGCGGGGTGGGCGCGGACGCTGCTCGAGCAGGCCGACGCCGCTGTCCGCGACGTCCGGGACGAGCGGCCCGTGCTGCGGCTCGGGGCCCTGGAGACGATCGCCGGCGTGTACGTGCCGCAAATCCTCACCCGCTTCGCGCAGCGCCGACCCGACGTCGACGTTGACGTGCACGCCGACCAGGCCCGCGACGGCCTCCTGCGCGGCGTCGCCGACGGGCGGCTCGACGCGGCGCTGCTGTTCGACGCGGGCGACGGGATCGGCGGGCTCGGGTTCGTCGCGCCGGCCGGAGGACTGACGCACCTGGACCTGGAGCCGGTCCCGCTGGTGCTCGTCGCCGCGCCCGGCAGCCCGTTCGCGCAGCGTGACCGGGTCGTGGCCGACGAGCTGCGGGGTGAGCGGCTGCTCGTCAACGTACCGGAGTGCTCATTCTGGCTCGCTGGGCAGCGGCTGCTCGGGGACGGCCCGCGGCGGGTCAAAGCTGGGGGAGTACCAGTGATGCGGGCTTGGGCTGAACAAGGTCTCGGGGTCACGCTGTTGCCGGAATTCGCGGTCGCGGAGAGCCTGGCCGGTGGGCGGCTGGTGCGGCTGCCGATGGACGTGCCCGACCTGGCGTTGCGGCTGGTGTGGCGGGAGGATCGGGAGGCGCGGGCCGGGATGCGGGACATCCTGTACGCGGCCGCCCGGCCCTGACCGGCGACAACCGGCCGATGTCCGACACGGCCGCCTCGCCTACGACCTGACGCCGGCCGACTTCAGCCTTGGCGGCAACGGTCCGCTGCCGCTCGCCATGGACGCCACCTCGGCCGCAACTCGGGGCGTCAACAGGCCGAGTTCGGCCCTGGCGTTCGGTCCGCTGCCGCTTGTCATGGACGCCACGTCGGCCGCGGCTCGGGGTGTCAGCAGGTGGTGGCGAAGCCCTTGAGCAGGTTCCGGTCGTAGACGAAGATCACGTAGTCGGGGAAGTCCTGGCGGGTCACCGGCGGGCCGTACTGCGTGGCCACGTCCGACTCCGTTCCGTACATCGGGCGGTGCTTCTCCAGCAGGACGAACCGGGCGTCGTGCTTGGCCGGGTCGTACATGTCGGTGTGCGTCTGCCAGCACATGCCGACGAGCCGGCCGTAGTCGCTGAGCGTCGGCACAACCGTGACCTGCCGTGACGTTCCGACGGTGATGTTGTTCGACACCCAGTAAGAGCCGAGGCCGTATCGCAGTCCGTGACCCTGCAGCCACGCCGCGGCTTCCTGGCCCTCGACCGGCGCGGCCCGAGGCGGCGCGTAGGCGACGAGCGCAATGAACTGGGCGGCCAGGATCGCCGGCAGTGATACGAACACGGCGCCGCGTAGTCGAGCGGTCACGCTTGGGCGAAGGGGCGAGACCGGAAGGCGGCGGATCAGGAACGGAACGTGGTGCCGCCAGAACGGACGGTGGTGGACGTGGTGGAGGCTGCGGGCGGTCAGGCGGGCGGCGAGGACGGCGGCCATCGGCAGTACCGGCGCGACTTCCCGCGTGGCGAGAAGATCGATCGGGAGCGTTGAGACGATCTCGGCGCCCAGGTCGCAGACGATCGCCGCGGCCAGGATCGCGTCGACCCGGTCGGCGCGGCCGCGGACCACAGCGACCACCGTGACCAGGACCGCGACGACGGCCAGCACGAGGCCCGGGACCCGCGCCAGCTGCAGCGTCGTCTCCACAAAGGACGGCTGGATGTGCGGGCGGACCGTGCCGAACAGGATGCCGATCATCCGCGACACCGTCACCGCCCGGTCCGGCCACACGTCCACCGGCGACAGTTCGATCGGCGGCCGCGGCGCCCGGAACCCACCGGCCCGCTCGATCAGCCACAGCGCGGCGTGCGACACGATCACCGACACCACCCCGGCCAGGGCGAGCCGGGCGTCGAGGCCCCGCCGCTCCCGAGCCCGCGCCGCCCGGTACGCGCCGACAGCGATCAGCGGCGCCGCCCCGACGAACGTGATCAGCGGATCACCCATCGCCCCCCACGCCAGGACCGCCGCGACGGCAAAGGGCAGCCACCGGCGGTCCCGGGCCCGGTCGATGAGCAGCCACTCGATCAGCAACGGCACCGCCGAACCGGTGTGATTCGGAGACGACAACAGGGTTTGGTACCCGACCCCGGGCGCCGGCACCAGCAACACCGCGACAGCGATCCCAGCCGCGACCCACCCGATTCCGATCCGCCCGCCGACCGCCGACTCCGCCCCGCCGGCCGCCTTTCCGCCGGTGGCCGACTCCGCCCCGGTGGCCGACTCCGCGCCCCCGACCGAAGCCGACAGGTCCGAAGCTGACAAGTCGGAAGCCGACGGGTCCGAGGCCGACGGGCCGGAACCCGACAAGCGCAAAGCCGACGGATCGGAAGCTGACAAGTCCCAGGCCGACGGGTCCCAGGCCGACGGGTCCGAGGACGACGGGTCCGAGGACGACGGGTCCGAGGTCGGCGAGCCGCACGTCGACAAGCGCAAAGCCGACGGGTCCGAAACTGACAAGTCCGAAGCCGGCGGATGCGAAGCCGACGGGCCGGACGTCGACAAGCGCGAGCCCGACGAGTCCGAAATTGGCAAGTCCGAGGCTGGCGAACCAGTAACTGACGAGCCCGAACGCAACGAGCCGGTCACCGAACGCGACGAGGGGGCGATCGAATACGCGAGCCACGCGGCGAAACAGACGACGAGCGTCCATGACAGCGCCGCCGCGATGTGGATCTGGTCGGTGGTGACGCCGGTGACGAGCTGGATCAGCCCGTACTGCACCAGCTCCGTCGGGTAGAACGACACATCGGAGAGCGTCCACCCGCGCAGCAGCACATTGCCGTGGAACAGATCCCACGCCTGCAAAGCATTACTGGCCCCATCACTGTTGACCGTCACTGCCCGCGCCATCCGCAGATACGCCAAGAACAGTCCGACGACCGCCGCGACCCCCACAGCCGCCCGCAACGCCCACCGAAGCCGCCTCATCCGCGCATCCGCCCACCCGCCGTGACCAACCACTTACCGGTCTCCCAGTCGTTCAGCGCATCGTCACCGCGGTAGTACAGGTCGAACCGGATCAGCGGCCGCCCACGGACCGTGACCGCCCGGAACACTTCACCCAGCCCAGGAAACGCGACACCGTCCGGCTCCGGGAACATCGCCTCCAGCGCGGCCCGGGTCAGGTCGGTACGCAGCGCGAACTGCCACAGCGGCACGCTCAGCCACTCATCGAGGACCAGCTCGAACCGCGGCTCCCGCCCGGCGACGAACGCGGTGATCTCGGCGTCACGCTCCGCAGTAGTCGACGGGAGCACGAACGGCCACGGCTCACCCGTCGGGTAGCGGTACATCGCCGACGACCCGGCGATCCGCTCCACCGTTCGCGACCACAGGTCCGCCGATGTCGAGGCCGGCAGATTCACCCCGGTGTGATCTACGGCGTAAACATGCGGTCCGAGACGGCCCGCGAGCTCGCCGGGCAAGACACCGCCGGACGAAGCAGACGCCGACTCGAGCACATGGGAGCCGCCGTCCGACGTCGTGAACCGCACCTGCGGGACATCGACCGCCGCCGTCTCGAACACCGTCAGTGGCAACGCGCCCACCGGAGCGGCCGGGATCAGTGTGAGCCGCCCCGGCGCCACCGACAGCTGCGGCACCCGGGCCAGCAACGTCCGCAGATCCATGAGTACCGACGCGTCGGCATGCGGCAGCCGGTACGCGATCTCCGTGAGCGCCGGGCCGGGCGCCGTCACCCGATGCCCCAGTCGGCGAGCACCGCGGCGGTGTCCTGACCCGGCAGCGGCGGCGCACCGGGCGGAGCCGGCGCGGACGGGGGAGCCGACGCGGCGATGAAGCGCGGCGCCGGGGCCGGCTGGGTGATGCCGCCGTTCGTGACGAACGTGTTCCGGGCCGCCAAATGCGGATCGGACGGCGCTTCCGCCAACGACAACACGGGCGCGACGCAGGCGTCCGTCCCGTCGAACACCGCCGCCCACTCGTCGCGACGCTTCGACAGGAACGCCGCGGCCAGCCGGGCCCGCAGCTCCGGCCAGCGGGCCACGTCGAACTGCTCCGGCAGATCCGTCAACCCCAGCCGGGCCACCAGGTCCGCGAAGAACTGCGGCTCCAGCGCCCCGACTGCCACGTACCGGTCGTCGGCGGTTTTGTATACGTCGTAGAACGGCGCACCGGAGTCGAGGAGGTTCACGCCCCGCGCGTCACGCCACAGACCGGCCGCGAGCAGGCTGTGCACGATCATGCTCAGGTGGGCGGCGCCGTCGACGATCGCCGCGTCGACGACCTGCCCCCGGCCGGTGGCCTTCGCCGCGTGCACCGCTGCGAGCACCCCGACGACCAGGTACAGCGCGCCGCCGCCGTAATCGCCGAGGAGGTTCACCGGGATCTGCGGCGGCCCGTCCGCGCGGCCGATCGCGTGTAACGCACCGGTACGGGCCAGATACGTGATGTCATGCCCGGCGGAGCTGGCGAGGGGGCCGTCCTGGCCCCAGCCGGTCATACGGCCGTATACCAGTGCCGGATTGCGGGCCAGGACCGCCTCCGGGCCGACCCCGAGCCGCTCCGCCACACCGGGCCGGAAGCCTTCGATCAGCACCTGAGCACGCTCCGCCAAAGCCAGCACCAGGTCGACACCCTCCGGAGTCTTCAGATCCGCGGCCACGGACCGCTTGCCCCGGTTCGTCAGGTCCCCGGCGGCCGGCGGCGCGATCGGCGAACCCGGACCCGGCCGGTCGACCCGCACCACATCCGCGCCCAGGTCAGCCAGCAACATCGCCGCGAACGGCCCCGGCCCGATCCCGGCCAGCTCCACGACACGCAGATCCCGCAGCGGTCCTTCGCTCATGCCAGCAAGGTACCGGGCCCCTCCCGGCCCTCACTCTCGCGGCACGCGACAGACGAAAACGCCCCAACCCAAATACCTTCGCTGGTACTGCATGTGCGTGCGTCTGGCATCCCGGAGGTACTCGCGCATCGCCGGCGCGTCGGGCGAGTCCGGATGCGCGCGGAGCCAGTCCGACACGGTCCACCACTGCGGCGCTACATACCGGTCCCAGCTGTCACCGTCAGCGAGGACCATCTCCAGCAACTCCAACCCCGCCGACTCGAGCCGCTCCAGGGTGCCGCCGAGCGTGGTGAACACGTCACGGGTCGTGTGCAAGGCTTCGTACGCGGCGTCCGGTGTGTCGTCGGCCCAGTACGGCTCGCCGATGAGGACCAGGCCGTCGGCGCGGACCGCCCGGCGCAGCAGTGCCGCGGTCCCGGCCAGGCCGCCGCCGATCCAGGTCGCGCCGATGCACGCGACGACGTCGTACTCCCACCGCCGCCCGTCCGCGTCACCGGAGCCCTCTCCGCTCGGCCGGTCGGCGTCGCGGGGCGGTGGCTCCCCTTCGCCGATCGGTGCCCGGCCGGCCTTCGCGGCATCGCCTGCGTCACCGGATGCCGAACTCGACTTCGCCGCGTTACCTTCGCCGCCGGCCGCCGGGGCCGCCTTCGCGGTGTCGCCTCCGCCACCAACAGCTGGAACGGCATCCGCTGCGTTGCCGTCGCTGGTGACCGGCGGTGGGACTACTTCCGCTGCGTTACCTTCGCGGCTGGCCGACGGGACGGCCTGCGCGGCGTCGCCTTCGCCGCCGATCGATGCCCGGCCCGCCTTCGCGGCATCGCCTTCGCCATCGGCCGGCGGGACGGCCTGCGCGGCGTCGCCGAGCTCGAACGCGACCCGGTCGGCGACGCCCAGCTCCACCGCCCGCGCCCGGGCCGCCGGGACGAACACGGTGCTGATGTCGACGCCGAGGCCCTCGATCCCGTACGCGTCCGCCCACCGGCACAGCATCTCGCCCTTGCCGCTGGCCAGGTCCAGCATCCGCTGCCCGGGGCGCAGGCGGCAGAGGTCACCGAGGAGCATCAGCTTCTCGTCGGTGAGCGGGTTGAGGAGCCGGTGCCCGGACTCGGCGATCTCGTGCATGCTCAGGACATCCATGCCGGTGACCGTGGCAGCGCCCGGCACCGATGTCCAGACCATTCGCGGCTATTCGGCGTGTTCCTCGCGGGTCAGGTGGGTTTCGGCGGCCTGACGCAGGTCGATGTCGTGGACGAGGATGCGGGCGGTGTCGTCGTCGAGCTCGCCGCGCATGACGGCAGTGACCACGGCGGTGCGCTGGGCGTCGAACCCGGCCGGGTTCGGCGGGCCGTCGTGGCTGATCGCATCCGCGGCGATGGCCTGGCCGCGGTCGAGGAGCTGCCGGGCCCGCTCGCGTTCACCGTGCGTGTCGATCTTCAGGCGGCGGACCAGGGGACTGATGGTCGTGCCCTGGATGAGCAGCGTACCGAGCGTGACGAAGAGGGCGATCGCCTGGATCGCGTCCCGGCCCGGGAACTCCGCGCCGTTGTGCAGCGTCGGTGGGATCGCGGCCGCAGCGGCCAGGGTCAGGATGCCGCGCATACCGGTCCAGCCGACGATCAGCGACTCGCGGCGGGTCGGCGCGCCGAGCGGGCCCTGCCACTCGCCGGCCGCCTGCCAGTCACCCGACGCCTGCCACTCCCCGGTGCCGCGGGCCCGGCGGCGCCGGCGGCGTTCGACGCGGTCACCGGCCCGCCGGTGCATCCGCGCGCGGAACGCCGGGTCGTCGCGGAGGCGGCGTTCGAGCGCGCGGCGGCGCATGTCCCACCACGCGAAGATCATCCAGACCGCGAACAGGCGGAAAAGGATCACCGTGACGAGCAGTACCCCCGCTGCAATCAAAGTGATTGCCAGGCCCGGCTCCGCGGACGCGTGCCGCAGATCCGCGATGACGAAGCGCAGCTGCAGGCCGATGTAGGCGAAGACGAACGTCTCGAGCAGGAAGTCGAGGACCGGCCACACTGCGTCCTCCTGCAGTCGCGTGCGGTAGGCGCTCGGGTACTGGAACTTCGGGTCCAGCGTCGTGTTGATGCTGAAGAGATACGCGCAGGCGACGACCGCGAGGATGCCCGAGGCGTGGACCTGCTCGGCGGTGAGGAACGCGGTGAACGGCAGCAGCAGCGCCAGAGACGTCTCCAGTACCGGCGTGCGCAGCCGCGGACGCAGCAGCAGCGCGGCCGTCGCGAACACCATCCCGATCAGGACACCGACGACGGCGGTGTAGGCGAACAGCGCGAACGGGTTGTCGAACAGCGTCTCCTCGGACCCGGCCGCGGCCGCGGCGATCCCGAACAGGGTCAGCGCGGTGGCGTCGTTGACGAGACTCTCGCCGGTCAGGATCGCAGTTACTCTACGCGGTATACCAAGCTCGTCGCCGTGCGAGACGGTGGTGATGGTGTCCGGCGGGGCGAGGACCGCACCGAGCAGCAGCGCCGCCGGGAGCCCGATCGCCGGCATCAGCCAGCTGCTGACCAGGCCGGCGGCGCCTGTGGTCAGCACCACCAAGGTCACGCCGAGGGTCAGGATCGGCCGCAGGTTCTGCGAGAACCCGGAGAACGACGCGGCTCGCGTCGCCGAATACAGCAGGGGCGGCACGACAACGGCGAGGATGAGTTCAGGATCCAGTTCCAGCCGTGGTACAGCCGGCAGAAACGACGCTGCCGCGGCCAGCACGACGACGATGAGTCCCGGCTGCACACCCCGCCGGTGCGCGACCACCGACACCGCGATGCCACCGAAGATGATCAGTAGCAGCTGCACACCGTTCACGGAAGATCACCCTAATCGGGTGGCATCACCCAGCGCGCATGAACTCGTAGGCGCCACGCAGCCGGGTCCGTAGCAGCCCCGCCGCGAGCCCGGTGTCGAGCCGGACGTCGCCGGGGCGTCCCGATCCGGTCGCGGAGCGTAGCTTCCCCGGGTCGAGGCCGTCGCGTTCGGCGACGAGGACGCCGAGGTCGTACCGGCTCACCGCGTCCGGCCCGGCGACGTTCAGGACACCGCGGTAGTCGCCGCCGCCGATCTCGAGCAGCGCGTCGGCGAGGTCGTCGACGTGGACGGGCTTGCGGATCTCGTCGGTGAACAGGGCGCCGTCGGCCCGCCCTTCGAGGAGGTCGTAGGTGAGCTGCTCGTGCCCGCCGCCGCCGTCGGCCATGATCAGCGATGTCCGCACGATCGCGGCCGCCGGGGCGATGGCCCGCACCGCGGTCTCGGCCGCCGCTTTCGCCGCACCGTACTGGTAGATCGGGTCCGGCAAATCCCGCTCCGTGTACTCACGGCCGGCCCGGCCGGAGAAGATCGCGTCCGTCGAAACATGTACGAGACGAACGCGTTCGCCGCACGCAAGGGCCACGTTCGCAGCCCCGTCGGCGTTCGCGACCCAGTCGTTGCGGTCCCGGCCGGCCGCGGTGTGGATCACCAGGTCGGGCCGGACGGCGTCGACGACGTCGCGCACCGCGTCCCGGTCCCGGATGTCGAGCCGGACCGGGCTGATGACCGCGTCGGCCTTACCCTCGGTCACGCCACGGCCACGCCCCGGCCGCCCGTCAGCCGGGCCGCGGACCGCCTCGATCCAGGGCCGCACGTGCGTGCCGAGGACGGTGTGCCCGGCGGCGACGGCAAGGGTCGCCACCCGGCGGCCGAGCGAGCCGGTCGCGCCGGTGATGAGGATTCGCGCCATGGGCATTAGTAGTACCGGACGGGGCGTAGTACTGGAGAGCTACCCACGGATCGCTCTGCGGGGTGACGCTCCGGACGGCGCCGTGTTCGTAACGTCCGCCCATGACAACCGAACGTGTCCGAGCCGATCGAGGCGCCGCGCTTGGGCACATCGATCGTCAGCCCGCAGTGGGTGCACGGGCCGCGAGCGCGGACGCCGGAATTGAACACGGCGGCGAGCGGGTCGAACGTGGGCACGTCGGGCGCGAGTGCGCTGAGCGTGGCCACAGCGCCCGTGGGCGTGGGCGTGGGCGTGGGCATGGGCAACCTGAGCGCACTGGGCATGAGCACGCCGAGTGCCAGCACGGCACGTGGCAGACCGCCAGTGAGTGGGCCGGTGCTGTGCGTGGCCGCGGCGCAGGGGAGCGCGGCGCAGGGGAGCGCGGAACGTGCGAGCACTGCGAGCGTCAGCATCGTGGTGAGCGGGACGGTGCTCTGCGTGACCGTGGAGCCGGTGGCCGCGGCACGCGTGAACACCTCAGTGAGCCGGCTGGCGCTCATCGTGACCGCGGGATTGACGCGCTGCGGGTGGTCGCGATCCTCGGGGTGGTGCTCGGTCACTGGTTGGTCACCGCGCTCGTTGTGGATGGCGGGCCGGTGCACGTCGCCAGTCCGCTGCGGGCGATTCCTGGGCTAGCGCCCGCGTCGTGGCTGTTCCAGACGCTGGCGCTGTTCTTCTTCGTCGGCGGGCTCGTCACAGCTCGTAGTGGTCGTGTCGACGCGGTCCGTCGCAGTTGCGGGCACGTCGCGGTCCGTGGTGGGGATGGCTACGGTAGCCGTGTCGGCGCGGCTCGGAACGATCGTGGGCTTGTCTCGACCGGGGCGGCGGGTCGCGGGAAGTCACTGAGTGGTCACCGCACCTGGTTGGCGGGGCGGCTTGAGCGGTTGTTCCGGCCGGTGTTGGTGTTGGTCGCCGTCTGGAGCGGGTTGCTGATCGTGGCGACGCTCTGGCAGTACACGTCGGGTTGGTCGACGGGGGTCGACGAGTTCATGGCGGCGGTGCGGTCACGCACGGTGCTTAAGCTGGTCGCTTCGCCGCTGTGGTTTCTGCTTGTGTACGCCGCGTTGACCGTCATGAAACCGCTCGTCGGGCGACTCCATCCGGCCTGGCCACTCGCTGTGGTGGTGGTTGTCGACCTCGGGCGGTTCGCGTTCGGGGCGCCCGGCTGGATCGGGTGGATCAACCTCGGCGCCGGGTGGCTGGTGCCGTTCTGCCTGGGTGCGGCCTGGGCCCGGGGGTGGTTCCGGTCGGTCGGTGCGGCTTGGGGCATGTTCGTCGGCGGGGTCGTGGCGACGGTGGTGCTGACGCGATGGCTCGGGTACCCGGTGTCGATGGTCGGCGTGCCCGGGCAGGGAATTTCGAACCTGAATCCGCCTACGCTCGCGGCTGTCACGTTCGGTGTCGGGCAGTGTGGGCTGGCGCTGTTGGTGCTGCCCGGGTTGCGCAGGGTGATGGAGTGGGCGCGGGCCTGGCGGGCGGTGGGCCTGGTGAACCGGTCGGCTATGACGATCTTCTTGTGGCATCAGACGGCGTTGCTGACTGTGTCCCTCGTCGTGCCGGGGGTGATGGTGGGGTTGCAGACCGTACCCACGGATGGGTCTTGGCTTTTGGCTCGGATGTTGTGGGTGCCGGTGTTCGCCGTCGTCCTGGCCGGATTGTGGGCGGTGTTCCGGCGGTTCGAGCGATCGCGCGGAGCTGGGCGAGCGAAGGAAGTTGGACAGCTCGAGGTTGTTGACGTTCCGGGAGGTAGCCCATGATGTCGTGCTGGAGTTGCTGGGTGGCGTCGTCTTCGATGCTGGTGCGGTAGTTCTTGGTGATGACGCCGTTGCGCAGGGCGAGCGATTGTCGCCCGGCGGGTCAGGGTGAACCCGGCGGCCGAGGGCGACGAACGTGTTCGGGCTTTACACGCGCAGCACGCCGTCGCTGCTTCGGGCGCGGGTCACGCAGGGCGAGCGGTTACTGCCCACGGGGCCGGGGAACCAAGTTGCGCACGAGCGGGTCGGCGATCACCTTCCCGGCGTATGCAGGGTGTGGCGAACGCGTTCGCCGCCGTGGCCGGGCGGCGCGGCGGCGTTGAGTTGGGTGCCGGTTACGCAGGGCGAGTGGTTGATGCCCACGGGGCCAGGGTGAACCAGCTGGGCAGGGTGCGCCGGACATGTTCGGGGCCGTAGACGCGTAGGGCTCCGTCGCGTTGGGCGTGTTGCCAGCTCACGTCGCCGCGCCAGACTTCGGTCAGGCGGCGGAGGGTGCCGTTGACCGTCACCGTGACGTCGAAACCCGGGTCGGCGTCGCACACGTCGGCCTCGCCGGCGGTGATGATCAGCCACCAGTAGCGGGCGGCGCCGCTGACGTCGGTGAAGTCGAAATGGACCACCGAACGACCCGGCGGGACGGCGCCGTGGTCGACGCGGCGGTGCATGTCCCACAGCAGCAGCTTCGGGTCCAGGTCGGCGTCGCCGATCTCGCCGATCCAGCGCACCCCCCACACCGCGATCGCCTCGACGATCGGGGCCAGCTCGAATCCGGCCTCGGTCAGGACGTAACGGCCGTCGTCGTTGCGGATCAAACCCACGGCCGTGAGGTGCTGCAGCCGCTTCGACAGCAGCGCCGGGGACATCCGCGGCAGGCCGCGGCGCAGGTCGTTGAACCGGCCGCTGCCCGCCATCAGCTCCCGCAGGACCAGCATCGTCCAGCGTTCGTCGAGCAACTCCATGGCCTTCGCGACCGGGCAGAACTGGTGGTAACTGGCGCCCATGCCCGCAGCGTAGGGCCGCCGCCACGGTGCGCTCCAGTACAGATCGTGTACTAGTTCCCGACACTCACGGCCACCTAGCGTGCTGCCATGACCACACCGTTGAAGGACAAGCACCGCGCGATCTGGACCTCCGGCAACTACGCGGCCGTCGCCGCCGACATCATTGCGAGCCTCGGGCCGTTACTCGTCGAGGCCTGCGGCGTCAGACCCGGGCAGCGGGTGCTCGACGTCGCCGCCGGCACCGGCAACGCCGCCATTCCGGCCGCGCTCACCGGCGCCGATGTCACCGCCAGTGACCTCACGCCGGCGCTGCTCGAGGCCGGCGAGCGGCTCGCGGAGGAGCAGGGCGCCAAGCTGGCCTGGGCCGAAGCCGACGCGGAGGCGTTGCCGTTCGGTGACGGGGAGTACGACTGCGTGATGTCGTGCGTGGGGGTCATGTTCGCGCCGTTCCACCAGGCCGCCGCTGATGAACTCGTCCGGGTCTGCCGGCCGGGCGGGGCGGTCGGGCTGATCAGCTGGACACCGAACGGGTTCGTCGGGCAGTTGTTCGGCGTGATGAAGCCGTTCGCGCCCCCGCCGCCACCCGGGGCGCAGCCGCCGCCGCTGTGGGGCGACGAGACCCACGTCCGGCAGCTCCTCGGCGACCGCGTCACCGGCGTGACGGCGCGGACGCAGAGCGTGCGTGTCGAGGTGTTCGGGGCGGCGGATGGATTCCGGGAGTACTTCAAGCGCAACTACGGACCGACGCTCGCCGTGTACGAGGCGTTGCGCGACGACCCCACACGCACCGCCGAGCTGGACGCGGCCCTCGATGAGCTCGCCGGCCGGTTCCGGGCCGCGGACGGGTCGATGGAGTGGGAGTACCTGCTGCTGACGGCGACGCGCGCCGCCGGGTGAGGTTCGCGCCCGTGGGAGCGGTGGCCGGCAGTGCCGGGAGGCGGGAGTCGGGTCCGAAGCTGCCGGCGGGCCGGGAGAACGGTGACTGGGCCTCGAATGCTGAACCTCGAGGTCGTGCGCTGGATGCGGGGAGCTCCGAAGCCGTGGGCTGCCCGCGAGTAGGGCGGCTGTAACTCCGGGTGACGCGATCGTGAACCGTCCACCGCCCGTGGAGCGGCGGTGGGGTAGGCGCGGAGCCCGGAACTTGGAGGTGGCGGAGAGTCGCTCGCGCCGCTGCTTGCGGTCAGCGGTGGCTGGGGGTGTGGGGGCGCGGAGCCCCCTGCCCGGGGCGGGAGCGAAGCGGCCTCGGAAACCAGATCCGGCTGTGACAAAGTGCGATGACCGGTGGTTCCGGGGTGGTCTGGTGTGCGGGGCGGGCCGTGGTTACTCTTGAGTAGGTGAGCACTGAGGCTTTCGTTTTCGATGCCATTCGCACACCTCGCGGCCGCGGTAAGAAGAACGGCTCGCTGCACGGTGTCAAACCCATCTCCCTCGTCGTCGGGCTGATCGACGAAATGCGCGCCCGCAATCCCGGGCTCGACCCCGAACGCATCGACGACGTCGTCCTCGGCGTGGTCTCGCCCATCGGTGACCAAGGCTCCGACATTGCCCGCATCGCCGCCATCGCGGCTGGGCTGGGGGAGACCGCGGCCGGGGTCCAGCTGAACCGGTTCTGCGCCTCCGGCCTGGAAGCCGTCAATATCGCGGCGCAGAAAGTCCGGGCCGGGTGGGAGGACATGGTGCTCGCCGGCGGTGTCGAATCGATGTCCCGCGTGGCCATGGGCTCCGACGGCGGCGCCTGGGCCATGGACCCGGAAACCAATCTCGCGACCGGGTTCGTGCCGCAGGGCATTGGCGCGGATCTCATCGCGACCATGGACGGATACAGCCGCGAGGACGTCGACGCCTACGCCCTCGAATCGCAGACCCGCGCCGCGAAGGCCTGGGCCGGCGGGCACTTCGCACGGTCCGTGATCCCGGTACGCGACCGCAACGGGCTGGTCGTACTCGATCGTGACGAACATGTTCGGGCGTCGACGATGGAGGGTCTCGGGGCGCTGCCCGCGTCGTTCGCGCCCATCGGCGAGCTCGGCGGGTTCGACGCCGTGGCGCTGCAGAAGTACCACTGGGTGGAGCGCATCGACCACGTGCACACGGCCGGTAACTCGTCCGGGATCGTGGACGGAGCGTCACTGGTGCTGGTCGGCAGCGAGGCGGCGGGGCGGGAGTTCGGGCTCACCCCGCGGGCCCGGATCGTCGCGGCCGCGGTCAGCGGCGCCGACCCGCTCATCATGCTCACCGGCCCGGCCCCGGCCAGCCGCAAAGCCCTCGCCAAGGCCGGACTCACGGTCGACGATATCGCCCTGGTCGAGATGAACGAGGCGTTCGCCGCCGTCGTGCTGCACTTCGCCAAGGACATGGGCTTCGCGCTCGACCAGGTCAACGTCAACGGCGGTGCCATCGCCATGGGCCACCCGCTCGGCGCGACCGGCGGCATGCTCCTCGGCACGCTCGTCGACGAGCTCGAGCGCCGCGGCGATCGTTACGGACTGGCCACGATGTGTGTCGGTGGCGGCATGGGCATCGCGACGATCGTCGAGCGACTGTGAACCGGGGGAGCGACGTGGCAGACACCGAGGGTAACGGAACCGGCGTGGAGAGCGTGGACAGCAACATGCAGAGCCCGGCCGGCGGCGAGATCATCCGCTATGAGCGCGGCGCGGACGGCGTCGTCCTGCTCACCATGGACGACCCGGCCCGCTCCGCCAACACCATGAACGCCGCGTTCACCCAGGCGCTGGCCGCCGTGATCGACCGGCTGTACGCCGAGCGGGACGACATCACCGGCGTCATCCTGGCCTCGGCGAAGAAGACCTGGTTCGCCGGCGGCGACCTGGACCTGCTCGCCAACATCGGCCCCGACCAGGCGGCCGACGCCATGGCCTCGACGACGTTCCTCAAAGGCCTGCTCCGGCGCCTCGAAACGCTCGGCCGGCCGGTCGTCGCCGCGATCAACGGTTCCGCGCTCGGCGGCGGCCTCGAGCTGGCCCTCGCCTGCCACCACCGCATCGTCGCCGACGACAGCCGCATCGAGATCGGCTTCCCCGAGGTCACCCTCGGCCTGCTGCCCGGCGCCGGTGGCGTGGTCCGCACGGTCCGGATGCTCGGGATCGCCGAAGCCCTCATGCAGGTCCTGCTCAAAGGCCAGCGGCACCGTCCCGAGAAGGCGCTGCAGGTCGGCCTCGTCCACGAGATCGTCGCAGCGGGTGACCTGATCAGCCGGGCGCGTGACTGGATTGCCGATAATCCGGACGCAATCCAGCCGTGGGACGGCAAAGGCTACAAAATTCCCGGCGGTACCCCGAGCCACCCGGCATTCGCCGCCAATCTGCCCGCGTTCCCGGCGACACTGCGCAAGGAGCTCAAGGGCGCCCCGTACCCGGCGCCGCGCAACATCCTCTGCGCCGCCGTCGAAGGCGCCCAGGTCGACCTCGACACCGCGTTCGTCATCGAAGGCCGCTACTTCGTCGAGCTCGCCACGAGCCAGACCGCCAAGAACATGATCAAGGCGTTCTTCTTCGACCTGCAGGCCGCCAACTCCCGCGGCGCCGCGAACGCCACGTTCACCAAGGTCGCGGTCCTCGGCGCGGGCATGATGGGCGCCGCCATCGCATACGTGTGCGCGAAGGCCGGCCTCGACGTCGTGCTCAAGGACGTGACGCTCGAGGCGGCGCAGAAGGGCAAGGCGTACGCCGAGACCCGCCGCCACGACCAGGCGCTCCTCGACCGGATCACCCCGACCGCGGACGTCGCCGACCTCGCCGGGGCCGACCTCGTCATCGAGGCGGTGTTCGAGGACCCGGGCCTGAAGCACAAGGTGTTCGCGGAGATCGAGGACGCCGTCGCGCCCGGCGCGCTGCTGTGCTCCAACACCTCCACCCTGCCGATCTCGATGCTCGCCGAGGGCGTCCGCCGCCGCGCCGACTTCATCGGCCTGCACTTCTTCTCCCCGGTCGACAAGATGCCGCTCGTCGAGGTGATCAAAGGCGCCGAGACGTCCGACGCCGCACTCGATCAAGCGCTGGCGGTGGTACGGCGGCTGAAGAAGACACCCATCGTCGTCAACGACAGCCGCGGATTCTTCACCAGCCGCGTCATCGGCACGTTCACGATGGAAGGCCTGCGCATGCTGGCCGAGGGCGTGCCGGCCCCGTCGATCGAGCAGGCGAGTCTCCAGGCCGGCTACCCCGCACCGGTACTGCAGCTGCTCGACGAGCTCACCCTCACCCTGCCGCAGAAGATCCGCAACGCCACGGCGGCCGCGATCGTCGCCGGCGGCGGCACCTGGACCCCGAGCGCCGCCGACGAACTCCTCGACCGCATGGTTGACGACTTCGACCGGCCCGGCCGTTCGGGCGGCGCGGGCTTCTACGAATATCAGGACGGCAAACGCACCCGACTGTGGACGGGTCTGCGCGAGCACTTCGCCGACCCGTCCGCGGACGTACCGTTCGCCGACATGCAGGAACGCATGCTGTTCGCCGAGGCCCTGGAAAGCGTGAAGTGCCTGGACGAGGGCGTCCTGACCTCGGTCGCGGACGCCAACGTCGGCTCGATCCTCGGCATCGGGTTCCCGGCCTGGACCGGTGGGGTCCTGCAATACATCAACCAGTACCAGGGGGGCCTGCCCGGGTTCATCGCCCGTGCCGAGGAGCTCGCCGCCCGCTACGGCGACCGTTTCACCCCGCCGGCACTGCTGCGGGCCAAGGCCGCCGAGGGGTCGACCTTCGAGTAACCGCAGCTCCGGGCGCTGGACAGGCCCAGTCCGAGACGGTCCGCGGCACGCTGTGATCAGGCGGCCGCGGACCGTTTCGGGCTGAGGACCGTTTTGGGGTGCGGACCGTTTCGGGCTGAGGACCGTTTTGGGGTGCGGACCGTTTCGGGCTGAGGATCGTCTTGGGGTGCGGACACTCTTGGGGTGCGGACCCTCTTGGGGTGCGGATCCTCTTGGGGTGCGGACCCTCTTGGGGTGGGGGTCGCCGGTGGTCGCGTTGCTGGAGCTGGGTGGTGAGCGTCGCGACGCTGGTTGCTGGTAATGGATTACGGATTACTGGCAATCGGCTACTGGTAATCCGGAAACTTCCGCGGTTGCGACGGTTGGTTTTGGGGGCGCTGCAACGTTTGGTCGCGCCGGGCCGTCTCTGTGGGGAATGGGGCCTTGGCTTCCGGGAGATGTCGGCGAACGTGTTCGGCGCGGGGGTGACGGGCCGGGGTGGGCATGATCGGATTCGGGGCGGGCTGTGGCCGGTTTCTCAGGGGTGTCTGCAACACTGTCGCGCATGCTGCAGCGGGTCGGGGGCGTGTTCGGGGCGTCCGTGTTGTCTTTGGTGGCGGTGGCCGCGCTCGGGGGACCGGGCTTCGCCGCGCCGATCCCGCGGGAGGCGCCCAGCCCGTCGGCGGGTTCGTCCGCGCCGGCGAATCCGAACCTCGGACCGGCGATCAGCGGTACGACCATGTGCACGATGAACGATCCGCAGCTGACGGAGATCTCCGGTCTGGTGGTGACCGCGGACGGATACGCGGTCATCAACGACAGCAACATCGAGCGGAGCCGGGAGAAGATCTTCTTCCTCAATGGCGAATGCGGCGTGACGCGTAGCGTGCAGTACCCCAGCAGCGCCTTTGATCCTGAAGATCTCGCCGTCGGGAAGGACGGGACGCTGTGGGTCGCCGACGTCGGTGACAACACCACGCTGACCGGGGGTTCCGGCAACCGCCGGTCGTCGATCGCGCTGTGGAGCCTCGCGCCGGGCGCGAACACGCCGGTGATCCACCGGCTGGCGTACCCGGACGGCAAGGCCCGCGACGCGGAGGCGCTCATCATCGACGCCGACGGGCGGCCGGTCCTGATCACGAAGGACCCGGTCGGCGAGGTGTACACGACGGCGCAGCCCCTGCCGGCCAACAACGCCAACCCGGCCCCGCTGACGAGGGCGGGGACGTTCCGGCCGCAGGCGACGGGCACCGCGAACCCGTACGGCATCGTCGGCACCGCAGTCGTCACCGGCGCCGCGCTGAGCCCGGACGGCAAGCGGGCGGTGGTGCGCACGATGTCGGACGCGTACGAGTTCGACGTCACCGACGGTGATGTCGCCGCGGCGATCACCGGCGGGTCGAAGCCGCGGATCACGCCGCTGCCGAGCGAGCCGCAGGGCGAGAGCATCGCCTACAGCCGTGACGGGACCGAGTTCCTCACCACGTCGGACCAGCCGAAGGCGACGCCGATCCAGAAGTACACGCCGTTCGCGCCCCCGGCCCCGGCGTCCGCGGCGCCCGTGGTTCAGGCGCAGGCGCCGAAGGCTGCGGACCGCTCGTTTCTGGACAGTTTGTCGCTGCGGGACTTGACGCGGATCGTCATGGGAATTGGCGTGTTCGGGCTGTTGATGATCGCGGTGGGGGTGTTCGCGGTGGTCCGTTCCCGCCGTCGTCGCCGTGCGCTGCTGGCGGCGTCTTCCGCCTCCACCTCCACCTCCGCTTCCGGTGCCGCCGACACCGGCACCGGCACCGGCTCTGGCGCTGGCCCTGGCACTTCGCGCGAGCCTGCCTTGGCGTCGGGCACGGACGTGGACGTGGACGTGGACGTGGACGGCGAGCCGGGCTTGGGTTCGGACGGAACGACGCGCTTGGGTTCGGGCGCTGCGCCGGCCTCGGCGGCGGCCGCAGGCCGGGGCGGGGAGCCGGACTTGATTGCGGACGCCGCGCGGGAGTCAGGTTTGGGCGCTGCGGCGGAGTCGAAGCCGGGCTCGGGGCTGGGAGCGGATGCGCCGCCGGCAATTCCGCAATCCAGTAATGCAGGCGAGACCACCGGTGCGAGTGCCGCGGCGACGCGTAGCGCGACGGCGAGTGCTGCCGCGACCGGAAGAATGTCTGCTCCGGCAGCCGTGAGCGACGCCAACTCCCCCGCTCCGGCAAGCTCGACCGACACCGACACCGACACCGACACCGACGCCGACACCGACGCCGACGCCGACGCGTCCGTCCCGGCGGCCGCGGCCGTGACCGACGCCGGCTGCTCCGCTCCGGCCGCTGCGGTGCCGGCCGCTGCGGTGCCGGCGCAGGGCGCGGGCAACGGCAAGGGCACCGACGCTTCGGGCCCCGCCGGTGACTCCGCGACCAAGGAGCGGTCCGCCGCGCCAACCGCCGGTGCGGCCCAAGAGGCGAACGCGACGAACGCCACGAATGTCTCCCGCCCGGCCAAAGCTACGAAGGCTGCGAGGTCGTCCCGGGCTCCGAAGCGCCCCCGTTCGACTGGCACCTCGGAGGATTCCGGCTCGTCGTGATAATCGGGCGGTAATGGCGCCTCCGTGCCGCTTGGCCTGCGGAAATAATTAGCGATTACCGTTTCCGCAATCCGGTAATCGGTAATTGGTGCTCTGGGGAGGGTTCCGTGGCGTACGTCCTGCTCGGCTTGGCCATCGCGGTCGAGGTCGTCGGCACGAGTTTGCTGAAGGCGACCGAGGGCTTCACGAAGCTTTGGCCGACGGTGGGAGTGCTCGTCGCGTACGCGCTGGCGTTCCTGTTCATGGCCCAGGCGGTGAAGGTGGTGCCGGTCGGGGTCGCGTATGCCATGTGGTCGGGGCTGGGGACCGCCGCCATTGTCGCGATCGGGGCGGTGTTCCTTGGTGAGCCGCTGAGTTTGGTCAAGGTGATCGGCGTCGGGCTGGTCATCGCCGGTGTCGTCGTGCTGAACCTCGGTGGGGCCGCGCACTGACCTAAGCGCCGGCGTCGGAATAACTGGCGTCGGAACCACTGGCGGCGGAGCCACGGGTGGCGGCATCACCCGCGGTGGCATCGGCGACGTCAGTGGCATCGGTAGCGGCTCAGTCACGGGTGGCGGCATCACCCGCGGCGGCGTGAGCGCCGTCGGCGGCATCACGGGCGGCGTCAGTGGCATTGGTGGCGGCTGAATTGCGGGCGGAGGCATTACCCACGGCGGCAGGAGCACCGGCGGCGGAACCAGGAGCGGCGGAACTCGCGGCGACGGTGGCATCGCGAGCGGGGGTGTCAGGGGTGTCGGCGGTGGCGGGGGACGGGGTGGGTGACACGAGTGCGGAGACCGGACGTAGCAGCAGCGCCGCGCCCACGATGGACAGCGCCAGGAGGGCCGCGCCGATGGTGAAGGCCAGGCGGTACCCGTCGGTGAGCGCCACCGCGTCGGCTACGCCCGAGCGTAGGCGGGCGTCGGTGCGGGCGGCGGCCACGGTGGACAGCGCGGCCACGCCGAGGGCCATGCCGAGCTGCTGTGTCGTGTTGAACAAGCCCGAGGCCAGGCCCGCGTCGTCGGGGCGGGCGCCGGACATGCCCAGGCCCGTGATCGCCGGCAGGACCAGGCCGCCGCCGGCGATGAGCAGCATCACCGGCAGGAGGTCCGTCGTGTATCGCGCGTCGGCCGGCAGCCGCGTCAGCCACGCCAGGGCACCGGTCAGCAGCACCAGGCCGGCGATCAGGATCGTGCGCTCGCCGAAGCGGTGGATGAGCCGCGCCGACACGCCCAGTGACACCACCGCGATCGCCAGAGCGGCCGGAAGCATCGCCAGGCCGGTCTGCAACGCGGTGTAGTGCAGGACTCGCTGCATGTACAGGGCGACGAGGATCTGGAACGAGAACATCGCGCCGATCAGGAGGATCTGCAGGGCGTTGGCCGCGGCGACCTGCCGTGAACGCAGGACGCGCAGCGGCATCAGCGGGGTCCGGGCGTACGCCTGGCGCAGGACGAACGCGACTAGCAGTACCACCGCAGCAGTGCTTGTGATGAGACGGTCACCGCTCGTCTGCACGACGGCGTAGATGCCGGTCATGAGGCCGGCCGTCACGAAGAGCGCACCCAGGATGTCGGCTCCGGCGCGCAGGCCCAGGCCGCGGTCGGCCGGCAGGTACGGGACGGCGAGGGCCAGGGCCAGCACCCCGATCGGCACGTTGATCAGGAAGATCCAGTGCCAGCTCAGGGTGTCGGTGAGGACGCCGCCGAGGACCTGGCCGAGGGAGGCGCCGGCCGCGCCGGTGAAGGAGAACACGCCGATCGCGCGGGCCCGTTCGCGCTGCTCGGGGAACAGCGTGACGAGGATGCCGAGGCTGACGGCGCTGAACATGGCACCGCCGACGCCCTGCAGGAACCGGGCCACGAGCAGCATCGCGGGGCCGGTGGCCAGGCCGGCGAGCACCGACGCGGCCACGAACACGGCCGTCCCGGCGAGCAGGACCCGTTTGCGGCCGAGCAGGTCACCGAGGCGGCCGGCGAGCAGCAGGAAACTGCCGAACGCGATCAGGTACGCGTTGACCACCCACGTGAGCCCCTCCGGCGTGAACCCGAGGTCACGCTGCATGACGGGCATGGCGACGGTGACGATGCTGCCGTCGAGGATGACCATGAGCATGCCGGTCGCGAGGACGGTCAGGGCGAGCCATCGGTTCTGCCTCATAGAAACGACCGTAGCAGATCGTCTTCTACGGAACTATCTACCAAAAAGCGATCGCGGTCACTCACTGCCGGGCGCGGCGCACCCCCGCCGCCTCGGCCGGGGTGCCCAGGTGGCCCTGCGCCAGGCGGGTCAGGGCGCGGATCAGGACTTCCCGCTCGTCCTCGGGCAGCGCGTCGAGAACCGCAGCGTGCACACTGTCGGCGATCTCCTGGCTACGGGCCGCCATGGTCGCGCCTTCGGGCGTGACCGCGATGATCCGGGCCCGGCGATCGGTGCTGGACAGGCGGCGGTGCGCGTATCCGGCCTTCTCGAGCGCATCGACCGTGACCACCATCGTGGTCTTGTCCATGCCGCCGATCTCCGCCAGCTGGACCTGGGTGCGCTCCTCACCCAGCGCGTGCGTGAGCACGCAGTGCATCCGCGGGGTCAGGCCGACCTCCGCCAGCGCCGCCGTCATCTGCGTGCGCAGCACGTGACTGGTGTGGTCCAGCAGGAACGACAGATCCGGCGTCAGCGGTGCGGCCATACCACCCAGAATAGATACCCGCCGCCGCGACGGTCCGGCGTGCGTTTCCCGGGCAATACATTTCGCGGCCGGGGTCACTCGGTGTAGTTGTGCGCGGCCGGTTACCTCTTCCGGTCGATGACCGTTGCCGCGCCGGCATCGTAGGGTGCGCGCATGATCACGGTCGGGTACTGCCTCGGCGTCGACTACGGCACGTCGAACACCGCCGCGGTGATCCACGAGCCCGGCGGGCGGACCCGGCCGCTGCTCTTCGACGGCTTCCCGCAGCTGCCGTCCGCCGTGTGCGCCGGCGCGGACGGCGGCGCCGAGCTCCTCGTCGGCCGCGAGGCGATCCACGCGGCCCGGGTCCGCCCGGAGCGGTTCGAGCCGCACCCGAAGCGCCGCATCGACGACGGCACGGTGCTGCTCGGCGCGGGGGAGTACCCGGTGCCGCAGCTCATCGCCGCGGTCCTGGCCCACGTCCGGGCCGAGGCGGTCCGCACGATGGGCGGCCCGCCGGCGGGGGTGGCGCTGACCTACCCGGCGGCGTGGGCGGCGCGGCGCCGGGCGGTGCTCGTCGAGGCCGCCCGCCTCGCCGAACTCGCGGGCCCGTCGGCCCCGGCGCAGCTGGTCCCGGAGCCGGTCGCGGCCGCGTCGTACTTCGCGCAGAGCACCGGAGCCGAGGTGCCCGCCGGGTCCTGCGTCGTCGTCTACGACTTCGGCGCCGGGACGTTCGACGCGTCAGTCGTCCGTCGCACCGAACGTGGCTGGGAGGTGGCCGCCAGTGACGGGCTGCCCGACACCGGAGGCCTCGACGTCGACGCGGCGCTGGTGGCATACCTGGGCGCGGTGTACTCCGCCACGCACCGCGACGAGATGCGACGGCTCGAACACCCGGAGTCCACCGGCGACCGCCGGGCCCGCCGCAACCTCTGGGAGGACGTCCGCACCGCGAAGGAGATCCTGTCCCGCTCCGCCTCCACCTACGTCCACGTGCCGATCCTCGACCAGGACGCACCCCTCGGCCGGGAGCAGCTCGAGCGGCTCGCCGCCCCCGTCGTCGACCGCACGGTGGCGCTGACCAGGTCCGTGATCGCGGCCGCCGTGCCCACCGGCCGCCTCGCCGGGTTGTTCCTGGTCGGCGGGTCCAGCCGCATCCCGCTCGTTGCCACCTGCCTGCACCGCGTGACCGGGGTGGCGCCGACGGTGATGGAGCAGCCGGAGCTGGCGGTGGCGCAGGGCAGCGTCATGGCCTTCGACACCCCCGCCCGGACGGTGCGGCCCCGGTCCGAGGTGCGCGAACGGGTCCCCGTGCCGGGCGCCGACTCGGTGTCGGAGGACACGGTCGCGATCATCGCCCATCAGATCAAGCCGCTCTCGCCGCGGGTGCCGGCACAGCGGCAGGAGCCCCCGCCCCCACCGGCGGAGCCCGAAGGGACCACCGACGTGCTCGGCCCGCCCGGCCCGCGGGAGCCCGACGGGACAACGGCGGTGCTGACCACACCGCAGCAGCCGGGCGGCCGTGGGGGATGGGCCCTTTTCCTGGGGGTACTCCTGCTGCTCGGCCTGATCGCGATGACCGGCCTGGCCCGCACCCGCCGGCCCGAGTGGCACTTCTGGCTCGGTGACGCGCTGCTCTACCCCGGCTACGCACTGTGGCTGGCGTATACGTTCGCGGCGAACGGGAGCCGGACCCAGTGGCGCCTCGCGATCTACGTTGTATCCCTTGTGGCCGGCGGCGTCGGCGCGTATGCGGGGGCGGCGGCGATCGCGCACCGGTGGGGCCCGACGCCGCTGCTGTGGCTGCTCGGCGCGGTCGTCACCGCCGGCGCGGTCGGCGGCGTGCTCTGGCGCGACCGGCGTGACCATCCGGTGTTCGGCCGGCCGGACGCGGCCGGGCTCGCCCTCGCCCTGGCCGGGTTCGGGGCCGGGCACGTCCCCGACTACACCGCGAGGATCACGACCGGGATCGTCCTGGCCGGCGGCGCGGCCGTGATCGCGTTCGTCGGAGCCGGCGCGGCCCTGGGCCGGTACGTGGTGGCCCGGGAGCCGGGGGCGCGGCGGTGGCTGCCCAGGACCGCGGCCCTGCTGCTGATCCTCGGCGCGGCCGGAACGGCGTTGCGGCTGGCAGCCGGCATGACGTAAAGCAAGAACCGCGTCGCGGTTGGCGGCCGCGATCGCGTAAAGCAAGAACCGCGGGAACGGCGTCGCGGTTGGCAGCCGGGATACCAAAAGCGGGAGCGCATAAACGGGAGCGCATAAAGCGGAACCGCGGGAACCGCGTTGCGGTCGGCGGTCGGGATCACGTAAAGCAAAGGCCATGCGACGTGTGGTCTGGGACATGGAAACCGGTGACCCCGACGACTTCATCACCCTGCTCCTGCTCGCCGGCCACCCCGGCGTCGACCTGCGGGCGGTCACGGTCACGCCCGGGACCGCGGCCCAGGTCGGGATCGTCCGCCACGGCCTGGAACTCCTGGGCCGTGACGACGTCCGGGTCGGTGCCGGCCAGCTCGACCATCCGAAGGACGCCGTCTCCCCCTGGCATTACCAGGCCCTCGGCCCGATCGAGCCGAGCCGCGCCGCCGAGGCGGCCGCGCCGCTGCTGGCCGCGGTCTGCGACGGCGACACGACCCTGATCTGCGGCGCCCCGCTGAAGAACCTCGGCCGGGCGCTGCAGGTCGACGGGTTCACGCTGGGGAGGCTGGTTGTCCAGGGCGGTTTCGCCGGCACCGGCGTGGTCCCCGAGGAGCGGCAGCTGGACAAGTTCAAGGGCCGCACCACCTGCCCGAGCTTCAACCTCAACGGCGCCCCGAAGGCCGTGTTCGCGGCCCTGGCCAGCCCCGGCATCGGGGAGCGCTGGTTCGTGTCGAAGAACGTGTGCCACGGGGTGGCGTACGACGAGGCGATGCACGCCCGGTTCGCGCCGGCGACCGCGCCCGGTCTGCGTCTGATCCGGCGGCTGATGGGCGACAATCTGCGGGACCGCCCCGGCGGGAAGCTGTTCCACGACCCGCTCGCGGCGTGCTGCGCCCTCGACCCGGGGATCGCCGAGTGGGCGGAGGTCGAGCTGTATCGGGAGCGCGGCGAGTGGGGTGCGCGGCCGCGGCCCGGGTCGGGAACGCGGATCATCGTGGGCTACGACCACGAACGCTTCCTCACGACGCTGCTGGCCGAGCGGCAAGCGACCCGGCCGCCGGCCGAGCGGCAAGGAACGGCCGACGTCGAGCGGCAGGGAACGGCCGATGTCGAGCGGGAAGAAGCGCCCGATGCCGAGCCGGACGGGGCCCCGGGGTCCGGGCGGGAAGTAGTATCGTAGAGCGTTCGGGCAACAAAAAAGACGCCAAAAAGGCGTCCGGCGGTTGCAATGTTAGCCGACTGGAGAGCGGATTGTCAAACCCATCCGACACAGCCGACCTGGTCGAGGAGCAGGGGCACCTCGACACGCTCTACGAGCACCTGGACGCCCTGCGGGAGGAGGCGTCGGGGCAGCTGACGAAGACCCTGCTCGAAGGCGGTGGCACGCCCGCGGACCGGTCGCACCGGGATTCGCAGGCGGCGCTGTATACGGACAGGATCGCCCAGTACAGCGCGGTCGAGAACGGCCTGTGCTTCGGCCGGCTCGACTTTGCCGCGGACGAGGTGCGCTACATCGGCCGGATCGGGATCTTCGACGAGGAGAACGACTACGAGCCGCTGCTGATCGACTGGCGGGCCCCGGCGAGCCGCCCGTTCTACCTGGCGACGGCGGCGAAGCCGGACGGGGTGCGCCGACGCCGGCACATCCGCACCGAGCGGCGGCAGGTGACCGGCCTCGACGACGAGATCCTCGACCTGAACGAGGCCCACGAGACGGGCCGGGGCGCGCATGACGGCGTGACGGGTGAGGCGGCGCTGCTGTCGGCGCTGAACGCGTCGCGGACCGGGCGGATGCGCGACATCGTCGAGACGATCCAGGCCGAGCAGGACCATGTCATCCGGGCCGACCTCGGCGGGGTGCTGGTCGTGCAGGGCGGGCCGGGCACCGGCAAGACGGCGGTGGCGCTGCACCGGGCCGCGTATCTGCTCTACACGCACCGGCAGATGCTGTCGTCGCGGGTGGTGCTGATCGTCGGGCCCAACCTGACGTTCCTGCGCTACATCTCCCAGGTGCTGCCGTCCCTGGCCGAGACCGGGGTGCTGCTGGGCACGATGGGGGACCTGTTCCCAGGGGTCGTCGCGCACCGGGAGGAGCCGGCCGAGGTCGCCGAGATCAAGGGCCGCGCCGAGATGGCCGACGTGCTCGCGGCCGCGGTCCGCGACCGGCAGCGGGTGCCGGCCGAGCCGGTGCGGCTGCGCCTGGACCTGCTCGACGGCGGTGAGGTCGTGCTCGAACCGTCGGTGATCGAGGACGCCCGCGACCGGGCCCGCCGGACCGGGAAGCTGCACAACCTGGCCCGCCCGACGTTCGACACGGAGATCATCCACGCGTTGTCGCTGCTGATCGCCGACACGATCGGCCTGGACCCCTACGCCGACGACCCGCTCGGCGGCGACGACGCCCCCGGCGACGCGCAGCTGCTGGAGGAGGCCGACCTCGCCGAGATCCGCCGCGAGCTGCGCGGCGAGGCCGAGGTCCTCGGCGCGCTGGACTGGCTGTGGCCGATCCTCACCCCGCAGCAGCTCCTCGCCGCGCTCTTCGCCTCCGACAAGCGCCTCGCCGCGGCCGGCGCTGACCCGCGGCTGAAGCGGGCCCCGCGGGAGGGCTGGTCGCCGGCCGACGTGCCGCTGCTGGACGAGGCCGCGGAGCTGCTCGGCGAGGACGAGACGGTCCTGGAGATCCTGGCCGAGCGGCGCCGCCGTCAGCAGGTCGCCTACGCCGAGGGGGCCCTGGAGATCGCGTTCGGGTCCCGGTCGATCGACGTCGAGGACGAGGACGACCCGGAGCTGCTGTCGGTCACCGACCTGCTCGAGGCGGACCGGCTGGCCGAGCGGCAGGACGAGGGTGAGGCCCTGACCCCGGCCGAGCGGGCCGCCGCCGACCGGAAGTGGGCGTTCGGGCACGTGATCGTCGACGAGGCCCAGGAGCTGTCGGCGATGGCGTGGCGGCTGCTGATGCGCCGCTGCCCGAGCCGCTCGATGACCGTCGTCGGCGATGTGGCCCAGACCGGCGACCTCGGCGGCGCGTCGGCGTGGGGTGACGCCCTGACACCGTATGTCGGGGACCGCTGGCGGCTGCGGGAGCTGACCGTCAACTACCGCACGCCCGCCGAGATCATGGCGGTCGCCGCCGGTGTGCTGGCCGGGATCGACCCGGACCTCCAGCCGCCGCGGTCGGTGCGGCAGGCCGGGGTGGACCCGTGGGTGCGCGGGGTGGCGCCGGCGAAGCTCGGCGACGCGCTCGCGGAGGCGGTGGAGCAGGAGGCGGAGGCGGCCGGCGCGGGCCGGCTCGGTGTGATCCTGCCCGGCGGTATCTTCGAGGAGCTGGTGCCGCACGTGCTGAAGGCGGCCCCGGACGCGGCGATCGGTGAGGAGCCGGACCTGACGGCCCGGGTCGTGGTGCTGACCGTCAAGCAGGCCAAGGGTCTGGAGTTCGACGGGGTGGTCGTCGTCGACCCGGACCGGATCGTCGAGGAGTCGCCGCGCGGCGCCAACGATCTATATGTGGCGCTGACTCGGGCGACGCAGCGCCTCGGCATCCTGCACCCGGGAACCCTCCCCGACGCGCTGCTCGCGGTCGTCGGGATCTGAGGGCTGACCAGGGATTAGCCGGGAGCGTGATGGGTCGGACTCCAGCACGCTCACCGGACCGAGGGTGACTGTAGCAACCGCCGTGGCGGTCGCCATCGCAGGGACCAGCCGAGAGGGTCACCGTCACTGAGGCTCGCGCCGGTGACGCTCTCGGCGGCGGTCGGCGGCCGGTGCCCGCCCTGCTGGACGGCCGGTCGGTGAGCCGGTCCAGGGCGCTGCGCCGGGGCCGGCGTGAGGGCGAGGAACTCCTCGCAGGCGTCGAGCGCGGCGACGATGGTCTGCGGTGCGGGCGAAGGAGCCATGCGTCAACGACACCATGCCCGTCCGGCGCCCCGGAAGTACCTGATCCGGCCTGTGGATAACTCGAGCGGGCGTGGTTCAGGCGTCGTCCTTGCGCCGCCACGAGTCGACGTACAGCGCGATGACGATCAGCACGGCCACCGCGAGGCCGAGGATGATCCAGACGAATACGGCACTTGCGGCCATGCAGCGACGGTACCCAAGCGACCCGTGACGGGGCGTCGCACGCAGGAGTGACAAGCGGCCTTGGTACGGTCCGCTGCGATGACGGCGCAATTCGTACTCTCCAACACCCACCTGACCCCGGTACCGCTCGTCCCCGAGGTGCGGCTGCACCTCGCCGACGAGGCCATCGAGCTGTGGGAACGGACCGAAACTGATCAGGGCGCCACGATGCCGCCGCCGTTCTGGGCGTTCGCGTGGGCGGGCGGTCAGGCCTTGGCGCGGTACACCCTGGACCGAAAAGCTTTGATCGACGGCCGATCCGTCCTCGATCTGGCCGCCGGGTCCGGGCTGGTCGCGATCGCCGCCATGAAGGCCGGCGCGGCCCGGGTCACGGCCGTGGAGATCGACGAGCTGGCGGTGGCCGCGATCGCGATCAACGCCGAGGCCAACGGCGTGACCGTCACACCGCTGCTGGCCGATGTCCTGGAGCGGGAGCCGGACGCCGAGGTCGTCCTGGCCGGGGACGTGTTCTACAGCCGGGAGATGACCCGCCGGATGCTGGACTACCTGCGCCGGGCCGCCCGCGCCGGCGCGACCGTCCTCGTCGGCGACCCCGGACGGGCCTACCTGCCCCGGGAGCATCTGACGCTGCTCGCCGAGTACGACGTGCCAGTACCGCAGACGCTGGAAGACGCCCCGGTCAAGCGCACGACCGTGTGGTCGGTCAACCCGTAGATGGCTTCCCCCGAGCGCCTCCCGCCGCCCGCCCTGCCCGCGGTCGCCGCCGGTTCCGCGGACTTCACCGAGGCCTGGCTGGCCAACCGGCGGCTGTCCGCGAACAGCCGGGCCGCGTACCGCCGGGACGTCCACCAGTACCTGCAGTGGTGCACCGGCCGCGACCTGGACCCGCTGCACGCGTCGTTCCTGCACGTCAACGCCTACGCCCGGGACCTGGAGGCGACCGTCGACGGCCGCACCGGCAAGGTCCTCGCCCCGGCCAGCGTGGCCCGGAAACTGTCGGCGCTGTCGAGCTGGTACGCGTTCCTGGTCCGGCTCGAGGCCCTCCCGGCCAACCCGGTCGGCGGCGCGGACCGGCCCCGCGTCGACCGGGACGTGTCCGCGACCGTCGGCCTGGCCGCGGCCGAGGTCGACGCGATGCTCGCCGCCGCCGACCGGCTCGGCGGCCCGACCGCGCCCCGCGACCGCGCGATCCTGGCCCTCCTGGCCGACCTCGGGCTGCGGGTCGGTGAGGTCGTCGCCCTCGACGTCGAGGACCTCGGCACGGAGCGCGGCCACCAGACGGTCCGGTTCACCGGCAAGGGCGGCAAGCCCCGCCGCCGCGCCCTGACCCCGGGTGTGCTGCGGGCCCTCGGCGACTACCTGCCGCTGCGCGGGGACGCGCCCGGGCCGCTGTTCGCGACCGCGACCGGTGGCCGCGTCGACCGGCACGCCGTGTTTCGCCTGGTCCGCCGGTTGGCCCGGGACGCCGGAGTCCCCGAGTGGGAGCGGCTGAGCCCGCACTCGCTGCGGCATGCGTTCGCGACCGCCGCCCGGGATGAGGGGGTACCCCTCGAGGACGTGCAGGACGCCATGGGTCACGCGGACCCGAGGACGACCCGCCGCTACGACCGGGACCGCCACAACCTCGACCGCGACCCCGCCTACACCCTCGCCGCCGCCCGGGCCCGACGAAGCCGAACCTGAGCCGGCGCGCCTGAGCCGCCCGGCGCGCTTGAGCCGCCCGGCGTGGCTTGCCGCCCGGCGTGGCGCGGCCGGTTCCGAGCCTTCGCGCGAAGCGCGCCTTGCGACGGCGACGGCGACGGCGACGGCGACGGCGACGGCGACGGCGGGACAACGCCTTGCGCCGCGCGAAGATCAACCGCCGTCGCCGCCCGCCCGGAAATATGCTGATAAGTCCGATATGTCGAGGCGCGCAGCGCCCGACATATCGAGCCCCGCGCGAATCACACGAGCTGGTCGAAGCCCGCGTGCAGGTCCGCCGAAATGTCCGCGTGGCCGAGCCGGCGCAGGATCCACAGCGACGCCAGCAGCGCCGGCCGCTCCTCGCCCCGCTCCGCCGCCCACGCCGCGTGCTCCAGCAGCAGCGCCGCCGTCAGCGCGTGCCCGAGCCGCAGCGCCAGCTCCCGCGCCCCGGCCTGCACCCGCGGGTCCCGCGGGTCGGAGGCCGCCGTCGCGATGTCCGCGGCGAGCCGCCCGGTCGCGGCGGCGAGGGCCTCGGCGACCCCGGGCAGCCGGTGCGTCGCCGCGTCGGCGGCCATGGTGAGCCGGTTGAGCAGCGGCTTCGCCCCGTCGCCGGTGGCGAGGGCGCGGAGCACGTCGATGGACAGGACGTTCGTGGTGCCCTCCCAGATCGGCAGGACCTGCGCGTCGCGGAGCAGCCGCGGGATGCCGGTGTCCTCGACATACCCGGCGCCGCCGAAACACTCGAGGTATTCGCTGGCCGACGCGACCGCGAGCCGGCCCGTCGTCAGCTTCGCCAGCGGCGCGGCCAGGCGCAGCTCGGCGGCCGCGTCGGTGTCGCCGTGCTCGGCCCGGCCCAGCAGCGCGAACCCGTGCGCGGCGAGGGCGAACGCGCCGGCCGCGTCGACGGCGAGCCCGCCCAGGGTGGCGCGGTGCAGCGGGTTGTCGGCCAGGACGCCGCCGGCGACGGTGCGTTCGGCGGCGTAGGCGAGGGCGTACTCGAGGCCGCGACGCATCCCCCCGGCGGCCGCGGCCGCGTTGTGCAGGCGGGTGACGACGACGAGCGTCATCATCGCGGCCAGGCCGGGCTGGGCCGGGTCGGTCAGCGGGAACGCGGGGACGGCGTCGAGGCGGACCTCGCCGGTGGGTACCGCCCTCGTCCCCAGCTTGTCCTTGAGCCGCAGCACCTGCAGGCCGGGTGCGGGGCTGCGGCCGTCGCCGGCATAGCGCGGTACCAGAAACGGCACCAGATTCCGGCTGCCGGGGCCCGCGCCCTCGGGCCGGGCCAGGGCCACCGCCATCGCCGAGTCGATCGCCGAGCAGAACCACTTGTCGCCGGTCAGCGTCCAGCCGCCCTGGCCGTCGGGGCTCGCGGTGGTGGTGGAGCGGGCGATGTCGGAGCCGCCCTGCGACTCGGTCATCCACTGCCCCGACGTGACCGCGGTGGCCGGGTCGGTGTCGATCAGCCGGGCCAGCCACTCGCCCTGCTCACCGGTCTGGCTGAGCAGGGCGGCGGCGCCGTCGGCCATCGCGACCGGGCAGGAGAACGTCGCCGACTCCGGGCCCCACAGGTGCAGCAGCGCGTGCTGGACGACGCGGGCGCCCGGGCCCCACGCGTCGCGGGCGGCGGGGAGGTAGGGCAAGGCGACGACCGCGTGCCGGGCGGCCGCGGCCCGCTGCGCCTGCCAGCCCGCGGAGGTGTCGACGCGCTCGATGCGCTGCCCCCAGCCGTCGAACCGGGTCAGGGTCGGCGGGTGGTTCTCGGCGTCGTGGTGTGCGTCGCGCAGCGGCCCCAGGACCTCGGCGGCCAGGTCGGACAGGCGCTGCTCGGCGGCCGCGTGCCCGTCCTCGCCGAGGAGCCGGTCGAGCCAGCCGCGCAGCTGCGGGTCGGCGGTGTACGGGTCTCGCAGCCCCGGCCCGGTCTGCACGAATCGTACGGCCGAGCCCGAAGCCCCGGCTGGAGGTCGCGTCATGCCGGCAAGGCTACTTTGATGCGGTGACGGCGCACATCGACACCGCGCAGCGGCGGGCCCGGCTGGGGTTGCGGCACGGGCTCGGCCAGGCGGTACCCCCGCAGAAAACCGCTGAAGCAGTCACCGCCGAGCTCGTCGCGCTCCACGCCACCGACCCGGCCACCGTCCACCTGTCGGTCGCCGCCCGCCTGCACCGGCCCCTGGTCGCGACCGTCGAGGAGGCGCTGTACGAGCGGCGGACCCTGCTGCGGATGCTCGGGATGCGCCGCACGATGTTCGTCGTCCCGTCCGGTTTCGCCGCCGTCGTGCAGGCCGGCGCCACTCGGGCGGTCGCCGCCGAGCAGCGCCGCCTCCTCGTGAAACACCTGACCGAGACCGGTGTCGGCGACGCGGCGTGGCTCGAGGACGTCTCCGAGTCCACCTACGAGGCCCTGCGCCGGCGCCGCTCCGCGACCGCCGCCCAGCTCGCCGCCGACGAACCACGGCTGCGCTCACGCATGGTGTTCCCGCAGGGCGAGCAGTACGTGACCAGCCGCGTGCTGTTCCTGCTCGCCGCCGACGGCCGGATCGTGCGCGGCCGCCCGGCCGGGTCGTGGATCAGCAGCCAGTACGCCTGGTCGTGCGTGACCGACTGGCTCCCCGAACCCCTCGAGGACCTCGACCCGGCGGCCGCCCGCACCGAACTCGCGCGGGCGTGGCTGGCCCGGTTCGGCCCGGGCACCGCCGCCGACCTGAAGTGGTGGTCCGGCTGGAGCATGACCCACACCAGGGCCGCCCTGCGCGCCCTCGAGGCCGTGGAGGTCGCCCTCGACGGCGGCGAAACCGGCTACGTGCTTCCCGACGACACCGGACCGGTCGACGACCCCGGCCCGTGGGTGGCGCTGCTCCCGAGTCTGGACCCGACGGTCATGGGGTTTCAGAGCCGGCATTGGTACCTCGGGCAGCACGCGGAGTCCCTCTTCGACCGCACCGGCAACGCCGGCCCGACGATCTGGTCGTCCGGCCGCATCGTCGGCGGCTGGGCCCAGCAGCCCTCCGGCCGGGTCGTCACCGAGCTGCTCGAACCGGTCTCGGCGGCCGAGACCCGGGCCGTCGCGCGGGCCGCGGACGAGCTCACCGGGTGGCTGGCCGGCGTGCGGGTGACTCCCAGGTTCCGGGCCCCGTTGGAGCGAAAATTGTCAGACCCGGCCGGTACGGTCAGCGCATGACCGTGGTTGCACGTGTCGGCTCAGTCACCCTGGACTGCGCCGACCCCGGGGCCCTGGCCGACTTCTACCAGGCGGTGACCGGCGCCGCCCGCGCCTACGACGACGCCGACCAGGTCGCCCTGGAGCCGGTCACCCCGGGCGGCATCAACCTGTGCTTCCAGCGCGTCGCCGACTACCGCCCGCCGCGCTGGCCCGACCCGGCCGCGCCCCAGCAGTTCCACCTCGACCTCTACGCCACCGACCCGGCGCGGGCCGCGGCCCGGCTCGAGGAGCTGGGCGCGACCCGCCCCGCGGCCCAGCCGGGCGCCGGCCGCTGGACGGTGTTCCTGGACCCGGCCGGCCACCCGTTCTGCCTCGCCGCCGACCCGGAGCCGGCCCGGTGACGGCGGTCGGCTGGACCATCGCCGGGCTGGCCGCGGTCTTCACCGTGATCCGGGCGCTGGGCCTGGAACGGGGGACACCGCTGGTGCAGCTGGTCACCTACACGCCCTACGCCGCGGCCCTGGCGCTGCTGGCCGGTGCCCCCGCGCTCCTGGTCGCGCCCGGCCCCGGCCTGCTGCTCACCGCCTGCGGTCTCGTCCTGGCCGGCCTGGTCGGGCCCCGCCTGATCCCGGGGCCGCGGCCGGGCGAGGGGGTGCGGCTGCGGGTGATGTGCGCCAACCTGCTCTACGGCCGCGGCGCGACACCGCGGTTCGTCGAGCAGCTGAAGATCGATGACGTGGACGTCCTGGCCGTGCAGGAGCTGACCGGCGAGGGCCTGGCCGCCCTCGACGAGGCCGGGATCGACGCCCTGCTCCCATATCGGGTGGTCGCCCCGGCGCCCGGCGGCGGCGGGTCGGGCCTGTTCAGCCGCCACCCGATCGCCGAACCGACGAGCCGCACCCACACCCCGATCCCGCTCAACCAGACCGGCGCCACGGTGCTCGTGCCGGGCGCGGGCCCGGTCCTGGTCGAGTCCGCCCACCCATACCCGCCCCGCAAGGGCCACGTCGGCGTCTGGTCACAGAACATCCGCACCCAGCCGCTCCCGGCCCCCGACGGCCCGCCGCGCATCCTCCTCGGCGACTTCAACGCCACCCTCGACCACGCCGTCCTGCGCAGCCTCCTACGGGCCGGCTACCGCGACGCCGCCGCCGAACGCGGCCGCGGCCTGCTCCCGACCTGGCCGTGCCGCACCGAGACCCTGCCGTTCTGGACCCCGCCGATCACCCTCGACCACGTCCTGGCCGACGCCCGGATCGGCGTCCGCGAGTTCGGCACCCGCCACCCGGGCGAGAGCGACCACACCATCGTCGTCGCCGAGCTCGTCCTCCCCCCGGCGTGAGCCGCGGTCGGGCCCGAGCGGCAGGCCTTCGCGCGGGTGACATCAGACCAGCCGGAGCTGGCCTTCCGCGCGGGCGGCCGGGCCCAGGTTGCCGGTACGGTGATGACGCCGGCACAGCACCTGGTAGTGCACGTCCGGCGGCTGCGGGGCCGCGGCCCCGTCGGCGGCCGTGTCGCCGATCACGACCTGGTCGCCCTCGCGGGCGATGACGCCGTCGACGACGCGGGCGTTGAGCAGGCCCGACCGCCCGCACCAGCACAGCACCTCGACCTGCACCTTCGTCACCTCGTCGGCGAGCTCGAACAGCCGCCGCGCGGCCGGGAACAGGGCCGTGCGGAAGTCCGTGGCCAGGCCGAACGCGTAGACGTCGACGTCGGAGGTGTCGACGAGGTCGGCCAGCTGCTCGATCTGCTCGACGGTGTAGAAGCTGGCCTCGTCGCAGATGAGGTAGTCGACCCGGATGCCTCTGGCCCACCGTTCCCGCACAAGGGCCCGCAGGTCCAGCCCGGCCACGTCGACGGCGTCCTTGCCCAGCCCGATCCGGGTCGACAGCCGCCCGGGCCCGGCCCGGTCGATGGTGGTCAGCACCAGCCCGTGCCGGCCCTGCCGAGCGTGGTTGTAGTCCATCTGCAGCGCGAGGGTGGACTTGCCGCAGTCCATCGGGCCGTAGAAGAACTTCAGCCGCCCGCCGCGCCGTAAGCGGCTGTCACCGGCGGCCACGCAGGCGGTGGGGTCGTCGTCCTCGGTTGGTGTCACGACGTCGCAGCCTACTGGCTATGCGAAGGCCGATCCGGGCACGGCCTCCAGTCCGGTGTGGATCCGATCGACCCGCGCCGCCGGGCCGACCCGGTCCCGCAGCCGCGCACCGAGCGTGCCCAGGTGGCGCCCGCCGGCCCGGGTCGTCGGATCGAGGCCCGCGATCCCCTCCCCGCGATAGGCCGGCCCGAGCCGCGCCAGGTCGGCGGCGGCGTTGGCGCGCACCTCCCGTGGCACGCCCGCGTCGTCACGCAGGGCCCGTAGGACCGTCGCCGCCTCGTCGAGCCGCTCCGGAGCCCGGGCCGGCAGGGCGGCCGCGGCCCGGCGCCGCACGGTCGGCGGCCCATCCGCGGCCAGGTCGGCGAGGGCGGCGACGGCCGCGGCCGGGTCGGCCGACCGGGCGAGCAGCAGCAAAGCCCCTTCAAGCCGATCATGCGGGTGTACGGCCTGATCCGCGCACATGCCGCCGAGGAGCCGCAGGGCCTGACCTTCCAGCGCGGGCCCGCCGTGCAGCAGCGCTTCCGCCGCGGCCCGCCGCAGGTAGCCGGGGTCGCCGCGGCGCGCCAGGAGCAGCTCTGCGGCTTCGGGCCAGCCCGGATGCCGGTGCCGGACAAGCGCGGCGGCTGCCCTGATGCCGGGGGCGTCCCGGCCGCGGGCGGCTTCGAGCAGTACCAGAGCGGCGTCTTGCCGATCCGCCGGCGAAACCAGTGCGAGCCTTGCCGCCGCGGCGAGCCGCCGGGGTCCGTCGAGCTGCTCCCGGAGCATGGCCGCGGCCTGCCGCCGGTACTGCGGGCTCAGCGGCGCCAGCGCGGCCGCGGCCTCGATCGGATCGTCGGAGTGCGCGAGATACGTGGCGGCGATGTCCCGGCAGACGGGCCCGAGCCCGGCGAGGGCGATCGCGATGTGCCGCCGCGTCCGCCCGGACAGCCGGGGCTGCTCGAGCAGGCCGACAAGCCGCGCCGCGGCCAGATCGCGCCCCGTCGCCCCGAGCGTGCCGAGCAGTGCCGCGACCCGGCACCGATCCCGCACGGTGAGCTGCGCGTCGTCGACTATGCCAGCGAGTAGCCGAAGCGCGACGGGCCGTCCGCGATACACGTCGATCAGCTCGTTGACCGCCGGCCACCGCTCGGCCCATCCGTTCCCGGCGCCCTCCAGGACGGCGATCGCCGCCGGCGCGTGGCGTTCGTCGAGCCGGGCCATGAGCGCGGCCGCCACGACAGCGTTGCCGAGCATGGCCACCGCGGCGGGGACGCCGAGCCCGGTGAATGTCTCGGGCTCGGCCGCCGCGAGGGCGAAGGCCGCGGCCCGCCCGTGGTCCGGGTCCGCGGCGAGCCGGCGCAATGTGTCGCGGGCGGCCACGTCGCCGGGTTCCAGGTCGGCGACGAGTTCGGCCAGCCGGACGGCCTGATCCGGCCGTAGCCGCGGATCGCCGAGCAGGCGCCGGGCGTGGCGGAGGGCGCCGGGCACCGTGGCGGCGATCGATCCGAGCTGCTCGACCGCCGCAACCAGGTGCCGGAGGTCGGCATCGGCCCGGTCGAGCAGCCCCTCGGCCGCATCGGCCGCGGCGCGGCGGCTCCGCGCCGACAGCCGGGTCAGCGCGCCGGTGAGGACGACGACGTCGGCCGGGCCCGGGCCGTCGGCGAGACGCGCGACGAGCGCCGCATGGGCGTCGGACTCGAACTCGGGCCCGAGTTCGGCGAGTGCGCAGGCGGCGGCGGCCAGCGTCGGCGCGTCGTCGTCGAACAGCGACCGGAACGTGTCGGCGAACCTCGGGATCTCCAGGTCCGGCAGTCGGACCGCGACCTCGGCCACGGCTTCGAGGACGGCCGGCCCGGGCGAGGCCACCGCGACGGCCCGCAGCCGGGCGGCGTCCAGCGGCCCGTCGGCGGCCACCTTGGCCAGCCAGGCCACGGCGCCTGTCCGGGCGAGTGGTTCGGCGGGGACGGCGCGCGCCTGGCGGACCCGGTCGGCTCGCGCCCCGGGCCGGAAACGGTCGAGCGCGGCGTTCGCCGCCACCCACGTCTCACCTGGCGTGTGCGGGTCGTCGCACAGCAGCGTGAGCACGGCGACGGCCCGGTCCCGCCCGGCCGACAGCAGGCCGAGCCGCTCGGCGGCCACGGCCCGGTCGGCCGGTAGTACGTGCGGGTCACGGCACATGGCGGCGAGGAGTTCAATGGCGGTATGCCGGTCCGCGGGGCGCCAGTTCAGCAGGTCCTCGCCGGCGCCGCTGCGGACGGGGACCGGGGCCGTGGCGTCGGCGCCGGTCTCGTGCCAGCGTTCGAGCTGGCGGGTCCGTTCGTCCCGGCTGTACCGCGTGAGCTGCCGTAGGACGTAAGGCCGGTCTACATCGTCAGGAGCGTCAATGCTCACGGCCCGCCGCAGCCGCGCCGCTGCGGCCGCGCGGGCCGCGGGCATCGTCTCGAACATGTAGAAGGCGATCCACATCGAGTCCTCGGGGCCGGGGCGGGGATCGGCCAGCGACCGGCGCAGCTCGGCCTCGCACCGGCCCTGATGCCCCGGAAACTCGGACGCCAGCACATACGCGCCATAGGCCCGCCGCTGGGCCGAACGATCCGTTGCCGAGGCGTCCTCGAGGATCTGGATGCCGGCCGATGCCGTCTCGGGTCCGAGCAGGGCCAGCATCGTCGCCGCCGTGTTGCGCGTCGAGGGGCGGACGAACCGATCGCCGGCCAGCGCCTGGAGCGCGGCGGCGCCGATCGGGCTGCTCGGATCGAGGATCGCCCGGGCCGTCGCGAATCTGACCGCCTGCTCGTCCGGCGGGTCCGGCGGCATCCGGCCGAGCAGCTCGATCCACCCGGCCCGTCGCTCGGGTGACATCCGCACAGCGATCTGGGCCGCCATCCGGAACTGCCAGGCATTCGCGGTGCGGCGTCCGGTGAAGATGCTGTCGATCGCGGTCGCCGCAACCGGGTGGTACTCGACGCCGAGGTCCGCCAGCGTCCCGGCGACGTCGCGCTGGTGCCAGCCGTTGACCTGCCGGTCGACGGCGAGCGCGGCCAGGACCGCGGCCGCGGATCGGCGATGCTCGGGGCCGAGGTCGGCGGCGACCCGGGCGGCGAAGATCCGCTCGAACGGCTCGACGTAGACGTCCCGGGCCAGATCCAGCAGCAACCGGCCCGCCCCGGCCGGGTCAGTGCCGAGCTCTGCGAGGAGCCGGCCGAAGTGGGCGCGGTCACCAGGGTGGGTGTACGGGTCGTCCAGCGCGGCGTGGATCGTCGCTGTCGCTTCCTCCCGCCGGCCGTTGTCGAGCTCCGCGAGGACCCGCGCCGCCTGTGCCCCGCCATCGACCAGTGCACGGTCGTGGACGGCAGCGATGAGCGCCGCGCGGACCCGCGGCCGCAGCGGCGGGCCGAGCGCCGCCATCCCACGGGCAGCCCGGCTGACCTCACCGACCGTGGCAAGGTCGTCGCGCAGCGCCCGGCCCAGCTCGTCGAGCGCCGCACCGGGTCCGTCCGCCGCCGCCGCGGCCAGCGCCCCGGCCAGGGTGGTGCGCTGGTCCGGCAGGAGCGCACCGGCGAGGCGCGAACGGATGCTGGCGGCAGCGCCCGGATCGGCGCCCAGAGCTCGGGCGGCGGACGCGACGATGCTCAGGTCGGCGGCATCGTCGCACAGCCGGGCCCGGGCCCACTGGGACCGGACCGGACCGGCGGGCAGGCGCCCGACCGCGCGGACGACCTGCTCGTCGGGCCAGTATGTGCAAACCAGTTCGAGGTGCCGCAGGCACGCCGCGACGTGCCGGTCGGCGGCCGCGGCGCCGTCGCCGATCAGCCGGCAGGCCGTGTACTGGTCGTTGCGTGAGCCGTTCAGCAGCCAGTCGAGCAGCCGGTCGCCGTCGCCCCGGTGGGACCAGCGGACCAGCACCGACAGCGCGGCCGTGTCGCCGAACGTGGCGCGGGCGATCCAGTGCCGCCACGTCTCGCCGGCCGGGTCGAAGGCCGGTGGCAGCGCGGCGGCGTGGCCGTCGGCGGTGAAGTGCTCGGCGAAAGTGTGGTGGATGAACGACAGATCCGCGTCGCGTCGGACCAGCAGGCCGGTCGTCGTCAGGAGATCGGCGATCAGCGATTCGCGGTCCGGGACCATCCGCAGGCCCGACGGGAGGTGCCGCTCGCACCAGCTTCCGGCCGCGCGCAGGAGCGGCTCGTTCGTCTCGACCTGCGTGACCGCCAGGTGTTCCACCAGGTCTTGCGTGCGGTCGAACACCACCTCCAGGTCCCGGGCGGCGTCCGGGGAGCGCTGGCGACGTTTCGCGCGCAGCGCCCGACGGCGGTCGGTGTTGACCTCGCGGAGGTGGGCGAGGTACTGCGTATAGAGCTCGTAGCGGCTGCCGGGCAGGCCTCGGCCCGGGTGGGAGGCGAAGACGGTCACCGCGATCGTCGCCAGTAGCGGAGTCGCGGCAACCTCGTCCAGGTCGGCCGTCCGGAGCTGATCCAGGAAGCGATCGGCCCGGGTGTCGCCGCCGAAGACGCCGGCGACGAAGTCCTCCAGGGCGGTTTGGCTGAACGGCAGCAGCGAGTAGAGGCCGGCGCCGAGGCGGCGCAGGCGGTCGCGGGCCGGGCCGTCCAGCGGGCGGGTCAGCAGGACGATCCGGTACGGCGAGGACGCGTCGGCCATCCGCTCGGCGAGGACCTCCAGCAACTCCAGCCGGTGCGGTTCGGTCACCTCGTCGAGGGCGTCCACCAGGATCAGCCACTCGGCGCCGGCCGGATGGGCCGTGAACAGCTCGGCCGTGGGCCGGGCATCGGCGTGCTGGCCGATGTGTTCGGCGCTGGCACCGGCCAGGGCCGTCGTCCACGGCTCGTCGCGGCGGCGGGCCAGCGCCCGGGCCGTGACCAGGACCGGGATCACCGGCGTGGCGGTGACCCGGTCGGCGTCCACCGGCTGCCATTGGCGGCCGATCCGGTCGGTCAGCGAGCGGGCCAGACTGGACTTGCCCAGGCCCGGGCCGCCTTCGACGAGCAGGTGGCGGTGGCGGTCCAGGACGTGCTCGACGCGTTCGGCCAGGGGTAGCATCCGGACCTGGACCTGGCCGGTGGCGCGGGCCTCCAGGCGTTCCGTCGAACCGGGGTCGGCCAGGGCGAAGGCGGTCGCGCGGGTCGTGGCGGCCGCCGGGGTCCGGGCCTCGAGGTCCTGCTGGACGTAGAGCTCGGCCATCCGGACCGGGCCGAAGCCGGCGACGTGGTACGGCACCGAACGCGCCGCCCGGACCTGGTCCGCGACGAACCGCGGCAGTTCGGGTGGGGTGCGCAGGACGCCCCAGACGGTACGGGCGGGAACCTGGGCGGTGCGGGGTGCGAGGCGGGACAGGACGCCGGCGGCCGAGACGGACAGGCCGAGCAGGGCGACGGTGCCGGCGATGATGCTGGAGACCTGATCGGCGGCGCCGAGGCCGCCGGTGATCAGGAAGACGGCGACGGTGGCCAGGGCGGCCGAGGTGCCCAGGACGATGGCAGCCAGGGCGATGCGTCGACGTGTCGGGCCGGCCACGTATCCATCTTCGTGGCTGCGCGCAACGGCCGCATCAACCGGTCGTGTGATCGGTTCCGGGGACGTGCTCCGTGACGCCCATCGCCTGGTACAGGTCGGCGGCGGTCTGCAGGCGGAGGCGGGACAGGCGCGGGTCGACGGTGCACAGGCCGAGGCCGTGGTAGGCGCGGGCCTGTTCGTAGCGGTACCCGGCCCGCATTGCGCGTTCCAGGGCGCGGGCGTATTCGGTTTTGGCCTCGTCGCGGCGGCCGACCGCGTGCAGCCCGGCGCCGTAGTTGTTGCCGGCGAGGCAGGCGATGTGCGGGTCGAGGTGTTCGGAGTCGCGGGCGGCGAGGGCGAGCAGGGCCAGGCCTTCGCCGGTGCGGCCGCGCGCGACCAGGGTGATGCCCAGGTAGGAGCGGGCCTCGCAGATGACGGCCATGCCGGCCTCGGGGGCGACGTGGCTGACCGTCCAGCGCAGCAGCAGTTCGGCGAGGCGGTGCTGGCCGAGGCGCTGGCGGATGACGGCGAGCTCGATCGCGCCGTTGATGGCCAGTTGGGTACCGCCGCTTCGCCCGACCGCCAAAGCGTGCCGGGCCGAGGCGAGGGCCTCGTCGGTGCGCCCGAGCAGCCGCAGGATCGTGGTGAGGCACGTCCACTGCCCGCCGTAGACGATCGCCTCGGCCGGGTAGATGGCCTGCAGGGAGTGTTCGAGGAGGTTGAGGGCTTCGGTGAGCCGGCCGGCGTACTGGTAGACGGCGGCCAGGTTGCTGCGGGCCCGCGCGCCCCACACCGGGTCGGCGGCGATGACGTGCAGGTGCCGGGCCGCCTCGTCCTGGTTGCCGGCGCGGGCGTAGGCGGAGGCCAGGTAGTTGTGGGTCATCGCGATGAGGTCGTCGTCGGCGAGGGCCTCGGCGGCGCTCAGGGCACGGCGGTGCAGGTCGGTGGAGACGTCGTTCATGGAGTTGCGGAAGAGGTAGCCCCACATCGCCCGCGGCAACAGGCACGTGTGGCGGTGGCTGCCGATCCGGTCGGCGAGCCCGGCCACGGCGATGAGGTTGCCGATCTCCACGTCGAGCCAGCGGCGCGTCCCGGCGAGGTCGGTGAACCGCGGCACCCAGGGGGAGTCCTCGCCGGTGTCGATGGCGCCGCGGCGCCGGCCGTTCTCCCAGGGGCGGGTCGCGGCCGCCGCGGCCTGCAGGTAGAGCTCCAGCATCCGCTCGGTCGCGGCGGGCCGTTCGGGGTCGGGCTCGGCGAGCTGCGCGGCGTACTCGCGCAGCAGGTCGTGCAGCCGGAACCGGCCGGCGGCGGGTTCGATGAGCAGGTGGGCGTCGACGAGCCGGCCGAGGACGTCGTCGGTGTCGCGCAGCGGCAGGTCGGCGAGGGCGGCGGCGGCGTGGACGGAGAACTCCCCGGACGGGTGCAGGCCGGTGAGCCGGAACAGCCGCCGGGCCGGTTCGTCCAGGGCCCGGTAGGACAGTTCGAACGCGGCGTGCGGGGAGCGCCCGTCGACGGTCAGGTCGACGGGGGCCGGGTTGGCCTGGCGGAGCCGGTCGGCGAGGTCGGCGACGGACCACGACGGGCGGTGCGCGAGGCGGGCCGCGGACAGCCGCAGCGCCAGGGGCAGGCCGCCGCAGAGGCGCACGACGTCGGCGACGGCCCGCGGGTCGGCCTCGGCCCGGGCCCCGACGACGGTGGTGACGAACCGGACCGCGTCGCCGTCGTCGAGGACGTCGAGGGAGACGCTGCGGGCCCCGTCGAGCCCGCCGAGGCGGCGGCGGCTGGTGATGAGCACGAGGCTGGCCGACGCGCCCGGCAGCAGCGGGGTGACCTGGTCGGGGTCGGCGGCGTTGTCGAGGACGACGAGGAGGCGGCGGGCGGCGAGTTCGCTGCGCCAGCGGGCGACGCGCTCGTCGGGGTCGGCGGGGACGCGTTCCGGGTCGACGCCCAGATGCCGCAGCAGCAGCCCGACGGCGTCGTGGGGTGGCAGGGGCGGGCGTTCGCCGTGGGCGCGCAGGTCGACGAAGAGCCGGCCGTCGGGGTACCGGTCGGCGACGAGGTGCGCGACGTGCACGGCGAGGCTGGTCTTGCCGACCCCGGCCATCCCGTCGACGGTCAACACGACGGGGACGCCGTCGTGGCCGGGCTGCGCGGCCCCCACGAGTTTCGTGACGACCTCGTCGCGGCCGGCGAAGTCGGCGATGTCCCGGGGCAGCGTCCACGGGGTCGGGATGGGCACCGTGCGCGGCGCCGGCGCGGGAGCACTGGACCCCAGCACCAGCGGCGGCTGCAGCAGCGAGCGGTACAGCTCCTGCAGCGCGGCGCTCGGGGCGAGGCCGAGCTGCTCGTCGAGGGCCTCGGTGAGGCGCAGGTAGACGGCGATCGCGTCGGCGGTCCGCCCGACCCGGGCCAGGGCGGTCATGAGCTGGCCGTGGAGGCGTTCGCGGAGCGGGTGCTGCTCGGCCAGGCCGGTGAGCTGGCTGATCAGCTCCGACTGCAGGCCGAGCTGCAGCTCGACGTCGAGGCAGTCCTCCAGGGCGCTGTTGTGCCGCTCCTCGAGGGCGACGGCGGCGGCCTGGACGCTGGGGCTGTCGACCCCGGCCAGCGCCGACCCGCGCCACAGGTCGAGGGCGTCGCGGAGGTGCTTGCGGGCGGTGTGCAGCTCCCCGGCCGCCATCGCGGCCCGCCCGTCGGCGACGAGCTGGGCGAAGACGAGCGTGTCGAGCTCGTCGGGGGCGACGGCGGCGCGGTAGCCGGCGGTGTCGGTCTGGATCGCGCCGGGCAGGTGCCGGCGCAGCCGCGACACGCAGGTGTGCAGCTGGGCGCGGGCGGTCGCGGGGGCGTTGTCGCCCCAGACGGCGTCGACGAGCCGGGGCAGGGTGACGACCCGGTTGGGCTGTAACAGCAGCATCACCAGCAGGACCCGGTCGCGGGTCGCCGAGATCTCCAGCCGCCGGCCGGCGACGTCGACCTCCAGCGGACCGAGCAGCCGGTAACGCACGACCCGAACAGTAACCCAGGGTGTCACGTACAAGACACCCACCAGTCAGCGAACCGTCAGAGCTTCGCGGGCGGGGTGTTGCCGGCCTGTTCGATGGCCCGCCGGATCGGGACCATGGCCAGGACGACGAACCCGGCGACGAAGAACACGATGAGGGCGATGATCGCGACCCGGTAGCTGTTCGTCAGGTCGTAGGCGAGGCCGAACGCGAGCGGCCCGAGCCAGCTGGTGCCCTTGTCGGAGATCTCGTAGATGCCGAAGTACTCGCCTTCCTTACCCTTGGGGATCAGCTGCGAGAACAGCGACCGGGACAGGGCCTGGCTGCCGCCGAGGACGAGACCGATCCCGCCGCCGAGGACGACGAACGGGACGGCCTGGTGGGCCGGCAGGACGAACGCGACGAGGATGACGACCGTCCACAGGACCAGGCTGAGCAGGACCGTCTTCCACGCGCCGATGGCCTTGGCCAGCCGGCCCAGCAGCAGCGCCCCGGCGAACGCCAGGAACTGCACCATCAGGATCGTCGGGACGAGCACGTCGTCGGAGAGCTTGAGCTCCTCGGTGCCGTAGACACTGGCCAGGGAGATGACGGTCTGGATGCCGTCGTTGTAGATGAGATAAGCGACCAGGAAGAACAGCGTCAGGGGGTACGCCTTGAGCCCCTTCAAGGTCGCCCAGAGCTGGATGAAACCACCGGTGACCACGTTGCCGCGGGCCTGCTCCGCCGAGGCGACGGGCCGGTTGTGCAGCGCCAGGAGCGGGATGGTGGTGAACCCGGCCCACCACAGCCCGGCCGACACGATGCTGTACCGGGCGACCTCGCCGGTGCTCAGGCCGAGGCTGTCCTTCATGAGCACGGCGACCACGTTGAGCAACAGCAACGTGCCGCCGCCGAGGTACCCCCACGCCCACCCGAAACTTGAGACGCGATCCCGGTCGTGCTCGTCGGCGATCTGCGGCAGGAACGAGTTGTACACGACGACGGACGCCCCGAACGCGATGTTCGCCAGCAGGAACAGCCCGGCGCCGAGCAGGTATCGGTCGCCGGTCAGGAACAGCATCGCGGCGGTGGCGGCGGCGCCGATGTAGGCGAACAGGGCCAGGAGCTGCTTCTTGCGCGGGGACCGGTCCGCGATCGCGCCGACGACGGGCAGGACGAACACGGTCAGGAACACCGACAGCGACACCGTGTAGGGAAACAGTGACCCGGGGGCGATGGCGATGCCGAGCGGGTGGATCGCGGCGCCGTCGGGGCAGGTGTCGCCGTCGCAACCGGCGGCCGTCTTCGCGATCGACGTCAGGTATGGCCCGAGGAAGACGGTGACGACCGTGGTCTGGAACGCGGAGTTGGCCCAGTCATAGAAGTACCAGCCGGTGCGCTCCCGACGCGAGCTGAGCTCCTCCACGCAACGACCCTTCTATGGCCAGATTCCGCGCTCGAGGTACACCTCGCGCAGCACCGAGATTTGATCGGTCATGATGCCATCAACGCCGATGTCGAGGAAGTGGGCGATTTCGGCGGGATCGTCGATCGTCCACAGGTGCACCCGCAGCCCCATGCGGTGGCAGTAGTCCACGAACTTCGCGGTGGCCAGGGCGATCCGGCCGTACCGTGGCGGGATCTGCACGGCGACGACCGAGTCCAGGGGCGTGAACCGGCGACCGACCTGGTAGGAACCGAACAGGGCGGCGACCTCCCGCATCCCCATCGACGTGGCGACGTCGGGGCCGGCGAGGCGGCGGATGCGGCGCAGCCGGGCCGAGGAGAACGACGCGAGCAGGACCCGGTCGTGGGCCTTGAGCTGTTCGACGACGGCGACGGTCGGCGCGACCGCGTGCTCCGTTTTCGTGTCGATGTTGAACCGGATGTCCGGGTGGGCGTCGAGGACCTCGTCGAGGCGGGGCACGGCGGCGGCCCCGCCGACCCGCTCCGTCGCCAGGTCGGCCCACCGTAAGTCGATCATCCGACCCGGGCGCCCCAGGAGCCGCTCGAGCGTGTCATCGTGGAACACGACCGCGACCCCGTCGGCGGTGGCGTGCGTGTCGGTCTCGATGTAGCGGTAGCCGAGATCGGCGGCACGGGCGAACGCCGCTGTCGTGTTCTCGTCACCGGCGGCCGCCCCGCCACGGTGGGCGAAGCCCAGCGGTCCGGGCGCGTCGAGGTAAGGGACCTGCTTCACGCGGCCAGTATCCGGGATCTTTGGTCAACTCCACGCGTGCGGCGGGTGAACGGCAGGCTTGACGGCCGACGCAGCGCGTGGAACGGCACAGGTAGGGTGACGCACATGCGCGTGCTCGGCATCGACTTCGGCACGTCGAACACGGTTGCGATGGTCCGCACGGCGGACACGAGGATGCGACCGCTGCTGTTCGACGGTTCTCCTTTGCTGCCCTCTGCCCTGTACTTCAACACCGACGGGAAGGTTCTGGTCGGGCGGGACGCCGAGCGCAACGCGCGGCTGGACCCGGCCCGGTTCGAGCCCAACCCGAAGCGGCGCATCGACGACGGCGAGGTGTTCATCGCCGACACGTCGATGCCGGTGCCGCGGCTGTTCGCGCACGTGTTGTCGCAGGTGAACACCGAGGCGCGGCGGCAGCTGGGCGGCCAGCCGGAGGAGGTCCGCCTCACGCACCCGGCGCGGTGGGGTGAGCGGCGCCGGTCGCTGCTGATGGAGGCCTGCCGGATCTCCGGGCTGGGCAACCCGCGGCTGATCGCCGAGCCGGTCGGCGCGGCGTCCTACTTCACCGCCGTGCTGGGCTCCGCGGTCCCGGTCGGGCGCAGCCTGGCGATCTACGACCTCGGCGGCGGCACGTTCGACGCGACCGTGGTCCGCCGCACCCAGTCCGGTTTCGAGGTCCTCGCCGAGGACGGCCTGGCCGACGTCGGCGGTCTCGACTTCGACCACGCGATCGTCGAGCACCTCGGCAAGACCTACCAGGACAGCCACGCCGAGAAGTGGGCGGCCCTGGCCAACCCGACCGACGCCTCGGACCGGCGGCTGCGGCGGATGCTCTACGAGGACGTCCGCGGCGCGAAGGAGATGCTGTCGCGGACCGCGTCGACGGACATCCACCTCCCGTCGATGGAGATCGACGCGCACCTGACCCGCGAGGAGCTCGAAACCCTCGTCCGGCCCTACCTGGAGCGCACGGTGGCGTGCCTGCGCCGGGCGATCGACACGGCCCGGCTGCAGCCGAAGGACCTCGTCGGGATCTTCCTGGTCGGCGGCTCGTCCCGGATCCCCCTCGCCGCGCACCTGATCCACACCGAGCTGGGCGTGGCCCCGACGACCCTCGAACAGCCGGAGACGGTCGTCGTCGAGGGCGCCCTGTGCATCGGCGCGGCGGCACCCCCGGCGTTGGCGTCGGGCACGCCGCGGACGGTGACGCAGCCCCCGCCGATGCAGCGCCCCCCGGTCCAGCAGCCGGTCGTCCAGCGCCCCCCGCTGCAGCACTCGCCGGTGTCGGCCGCCCCGATGTCCGGCGTCCCGGTCTCCCCGGCCGTCCGCCAGCCGGTCATGCCGCAGCCCGTGCAGCGTCCCCCGGTCCAGCAGCCGGTGGTCCAGCGCCCGCCGGTCGTCCAGCAGCCCGTGGCCCCGCAGCCGGTGTTCCGCCCCCAGCCGGCACCGCAGCCGGTCGTGCAGCAACCGGTCGTCCCGGCCCGCCCGGGCCCGTTCCCGCCCCAGGCCGCCCGCCAGGCCCCGGCCCAGCAGGGCGAGGCCGCGGAGCGCAACTGGATCGCCGTGATCGTGGTCGTCCTGGTCCTGGTGGCGATCCTGTTCGTGATCCTCCTGTGGACGGCCCTGTCCTGAGCAGCTCGACAAGCCAAAGCGGCGGCATCGGTACTGTCACAGCCCCCGATGCCGCCGCCAGTGCTGTGCTCCCTGGCCGCCACCGCGCCCCACCAGCACCGCTGGCCGCCGCTTGAGGCTTCCGCTTTCCCTGCGGCGGCGCCCAGCAGCCGGTCAAGCCGCTGCAGTGCACACAGCGGCGGCATCGGTACCCCTCCGCGGGTACTCCGGTGCCGCCGCTCGTGTGTTCGTGCCTTCGGTGCTGCTGTCGCGGTCGTGCTATTGCGGCGCCCAGTAGGTCGCGAGGCTGCTCGTGGCCGGGTCGTCGGAGCCGAGCAGGAGGCTCCACGCGTCGGAGCCGGCCGGCACCTCCAGGTGCTCGTAGTCGGCGAGCCCGGCCGGCTCCGCGGCCCCGGTGCCGGCGACGGCCGGGTCGAACGCCGCGGACAGGCTGTGGTCGGGCCCGCCGAGGACGTCGGCGTCGGTCCACGGGAACCCGTCGACGGGTGCGGGCGGGTCCTGCAGGTGCAGCTCCTCGGGGAACTGCACCTCGTGCCAGCCCGGGTCGTCGGCGGACGCGTCGACGTCGGGGTCGGTCCCGAACCCGGCCTCGTGCTGCTCGCCGGAGTCCTCGTGCTGCCCGAGGTCCTCGGCGCTGTGCTGCCCCAGGTCCCCGCCGTGCTGCTGGTCGGCGTCTCCGGCGTCGTGCTGGTCCGCGTGTTCCCCGGTCTGCTGGTCGCCGCCGAGGTGATCGTCGTGGATCTGCGCGCCCCGGTCGCTGTCGCCGTCGCCGCCGGTCCCGTCGTGGCTGCCGGTCCCGTCGTGGTTCTGCGCATCCTGGTCGCCGTCGCCGTCGTTCCCGCCGCCGTCGTTGCCGGATGCGCCGGGGTGGTCGGTGTGGCCGCCCAGGTCGGCGTGGCCGTGGAGGGACTCGTCGTATTCGGCGGTGGCGTGCTCGGTGCCGAGGGGTTCTTCGAGGTCGTCGCCGGGGTGGCCGTTGTCGAGGTGGCCGCCGAGGTCGTGCTCGTCCCCGCCGAACCCGGTGTGGCCGTCGTCGAAGCCGGCGCCGAAGTCGTCGCCGTCGAAGCCGCCGTGCAGGTCATGCCCGGCGTCGCCGCCCAGGTCGGCGGTGTCGGCGTCGTCGCCGCCCTCCGTCCACTCCCAGTGCCCGTCCATCGTCAGACCCCCTACGCCTCGGCGGCCTCGGCGCCCGCATCGGCCGGTGCGGCCGGGGTGAGCGCGCGGATGCGCACGAGCACCTCGTCGACCTGCTTGATGCGGGACCGGAGACCTTCCCGTTCGGTGTTGAGCGCGGCCTTGCGCTTGGCCCGCTCCGCCTTGTCCTCACCCAGGGACTTGTCGATGTTGGCGATGTGCGCGTCGAGCTGCTTGACCCGCCGTTCGATGGCCTCGTCCAGGGCCAGGGTCAGCGCGTATTGCAGGTCGGTGAACCGGTGCATGATCTCGTCGGACAGCGCGGCCCGGGCCTCGCCGAGGACTTCGCGCAGCCACTGGCGGGCCTGCTGCTTGTCGGCCATGCTCTTGCGCTTGAAGATCATGTAGGCGCCGGCGGCGAGGCCGAGGCCGACGCCGACGACGGGCAGGACGAGCCCGGCCCCGGCCAGGCCGATCGCGCCGAGGGCGCTGGCCCCGCCGATCATGCCGGGGACGCGGGCGGCCATCATCGCCATGCCGGCGGAGGACATGACGACCATCGCGCCGTCGCCGGACTGCTCCCGCCGCGGCTTGGTGCCCAGGGCGTGGCGCAGCCGGGCGTTGAGGCCGCGCAGGACGTGCTGGAGCTCGTGGGGGTGGAACACCTGGGCCAGGACCCGCTCGCCGACCTTGCGGAACCGGAACTCGAGGTCGTGCGACAGCCGCACGGACAGGGCGTAGAGGGCCTTGTCCAGCTCGGCGGGGAGCTCGGAGATGTCCCCGCGGCCACCCTTGTCGATCTTCTCCATGAACTGTTCCTGCAGCTGCGTGACGTAGTTACGCAGCCGGGAGGTGGCCTCGACCCGGGCCCGCTGGGTCTCCGTCGACAGGGCCAGGGACCACTGCCGCGACTCGGTGCGCTTGCGGGTCGCGACCTGCGTGCGCTCCTCCTTGGCCCGTTCGGCGTCGGCCGGGTCGGGGTCGGTGGCCTTCATCCGGTCGCCGAGCTCCTGGTCGAACCGGATGTATTCGGAGCGCACCGAGCGCAGCACGTTGGCCTGCTGCAGCAGGTGGCCCTTGGACGCCAGGTCGATCAGGGCGTGCTGCAGCTCGGCGATGCGGGACTCGCGGATCAGCTCCCCGGCGGCGTCCTTCGGCATCTGCATCGCCAGCTCGGCCAGCCGGGCCGACACCGGGAACCAGGGCGCGGACGCGAACCGGGGCGCGTGGGTCTGCAGCTGGCCCTTGTTGTCGTCGAGGATCTTGCGCCAGCCCGGGTAGGCGTCGACCTTCGTCAGCGCGAACAGCACGAAGTTGACCTTCTTGCTGGCCTCGATGAGGAAGTTCATCTCCGGCTTGGAGAACGGGCTGGAGGAGTCGACGACGAACAGCAGCGCCGTGGCCTTCTCCACGGCGTCCATCGCGACCTCGGCGTGCATCGAGTCGAGGCCGCCGGTGCCGGGCGTGTCGATCAGCGACAGGTATTGCAGCAGCGGCGCCGAGTGCATGATCTCGATCCGCCGGGGCGGGCGCATCCCGTCGGGCATCCGGCCCAGGACGGTACCCCAGTCGCGCAGGTCGCCCAGCCCGATCGGGACCGGGTCCTCCCGGCCGGGGATGTAGGCGCGGGCGCCGTGCTGCTGGCTGTGCATGAACTCCAGGTAGGAGGCGGTGGCCACGGCCGCGTCGACGGGGGAGAGGTTGGGCACGCCGATGAGCATGTTGGTCAGCGAGCTCTTCCCGCGTTTCGTCTCGCCGACGACGACGATCTTCGGGCGCTGCACGTCGCGGCGCCGCTCGGTGTCGATGTCCGCGGCCGCGTCCGGGTCGATCTTGCGCAGGTAGGCGAGGCTGCCCTCGACGCCGGCCTTGAGCAGCTTGCCCAGCGCCGCGGTCTGGTCGGCGGGCTTCTTCGCCGCCGGCCCGGCGGGTGCGTTGGAGGTCGAGGTCATCGTGGCTGCTCTCTGCGCGGCTGCGTGGTCTGGTTCGGGTGGGTCTGTGGCGCAGTCTGGTTCGGGTGGGTCGGCGGCGCAGTGTGCGGCGGGGTGCTCTGCGGCACGATCGGGTGCTGGCCGGTCGCGGTGCCGGGCTGGGCCGGGCGGCGCCCGGTGGCCGGCTGCTGCACGGTCGGGTGGGCGCCGGTGGCGCCGCCGGCGTTGCGCCCGGCCTGGAACACGGTGACGATCGGGGCCCGCAGGACCCGCCCGTCGCGGTCGACGTAGCCGGGGACCTCGACGCCGGAGATCTGCCCGTTGAGGCCCGGGTCGTTGGTCGGGGTGGTGCCGCCGGCCTCGTGGTGGGCCGGGTCGAACCGGACCCCGGTCGGCTCGAGGGTGCTCACCCCGGCCTCGTGCAGGGCGGTGCCGAGCCGGTCGCCGAGGGCCTTGCTGGTGACCCGGTCCCGGACGTAGATCGTGGCCTGGACGAGGGCGCGCCGGTCGGCGTCGGACTGCCCGCCACCGCCGGGCGGTGCGGACACCGGGGCGGCGCCGCCGCGCCCGCGGGTCGACAGCAGCAGCAACAGCAGCAGCGCGGCCCCGACGAACAGGGTGCCGACGAACGCGACCAGGGCCGGTTTGACCCCGAACGACTCCTGCGCGGTGCACGCCTGGGTCTTGGCCTGCAGCGTCTTCGTCGCGGTGTTGTTCTCGGGCTGGATCGGGGTGCCGTTGTTGTTCTCGCCCGGGTTGACCGACCCGACCGCGGCCGGGCCGTCGACGGCCGGCGCGGACGCGGTGACGGTCTGGGCGGGGCAGTTCGGGGCACCGCCGAGCAGGCCGGTCGCCACGCCGGTGAGCACCGCGATGACGAGCGCGACGGCGACCGCGAACAGGCGCAGGCTGTTGGAGGACATCTTCGGCTCCTGGGGGTGGGGGCCTCGGTTATTGGCTGTGCTGGACAGGTTTCGGGCTGTGCCCGGCCGACGTGCCGACCGGTTGCTGCTGTGATTATCGGACATTTGCTCCACCGCCGCGGACGCACTGCGACAATGTCGACGCAACGTGGCTGGACGACTGCTCGCCGTTACCGGACATTGGCTCCTCCGCCGCGGATGCGCTGCGACAGCAGGTAGAAGCCACGGTGCGCGACGAGCGCGACCCGCGACTGCGACGGGCTGGCCCCGGCCACGGCGTAGGCGCGCCAGCGGGTGGCGGCGTCCAGGGCGGCGCGGACCATCGAGTCCCGGTCGGCGCTGGGCAGGTTGAGGATCCAGCCGGGGTCGTTGGACAGCGCCAGGCGGGTCAGTTCGCCCTCCATCTGGTCGGGCAGGTCGACGGCGCCGGTGGTGACCAGCTGCGCCACCTCGAGCAGGCGCAGCCGGTGCGACTCGGGCTGCTGCAGGACCCGTTCGATGGCGTCGCGGAGCAGTTCCCGGTCGTGGGGCCGCTCGGCGTGGCTGGCGATCTTCTCCAGGCTGGACAGGGCCCAGCCGGCCTTGATGGCGTCGGTGCGCCACCGGAACGCGTGGTCGAGGGTCTGGCGCAGCCGCGGGAACCCGGACGCCTGGAACAGCATCCGCACGAGCTCGCCGGTGGCCAGGGTCGGCTTCGCGACCAGCTGGGCGATGGCGAAGCTGATGCCGTAGAGGTCCAGCAGCCGCAGCAGCCGCTCCCGGGACTCGCGGGTGACGGGGCATTCCCGGCTGGTGAACAGGTCGACGGAGGCCAGCAGCACGGTCCGTTCGCCCTGGGGGAGCGCGGCGAGCTGGCGCAGGGCCTCGCAGTCGGCGGCGGTGAGCCGGCCGGCCTCGGTGGTCTCGGCGAGCAGCCCGACGACGGGCACGACGTCGGAGACGACCCGCCGCAGCACCTTCGACTGGTCGTTCGCCAGCGGCGCGACGATCGGCCACGGGTCCTGCCCGCCGCTGGCGAGTTTGTCGACCTTGTTGAACAGGCCGAGGGAGTTGATCGGGTTGCTGGACAGCCGGGCCGAGATCGACCGGAACGCCTCCAGGGCCTGCACGTCGTCGTCGCGGACCGACTGCGTGAACACGTAGATGATCGCCTCGGCGCCGGACAGTGCCCCGGCGGAGTCGGAGTCGAGGTCGTCGTCGATCGGGGCCTCGGAGAACAGGAACCGGCGGGCCTGGTCGGACACGGACGTGTTGGCGCTGGACAGCCCGGGCGTGTCGACGACGGTCAGGTCGCGCAGGTGGTCGCTGGTGAGGGTGACGTCGACGTAGGCGACCTCGTGCCGGGCGACGCCGAGGCGCTGCGGGATCATCCCGGCCTCGTCGAGGGGGAGGCTGACCCGGGCGCCGTTGCGTTTGACGACGTCGACGCGGTCGGAGGTGCCGTAGCGGAACTGGGTGACGATCCGGGTGCACTCGCCGACCTCGGTCGGCGCGACCCGCCGCCCGATCAGCGCGTTGACGAGGGTCGACTTGCCGGACTTGAGCCGGCCGGCGATCGCGACCCGCAGCGGCTCGCCGAGGCGGCGGCGCACGTCGACGACCTGAGCCTGCGCGGCGCCGCCGAGCCGGTTGCCGACCTCGCCGCAGAGATCGCCCACGCGGGAGCTGAGTGGTCCTGGAGCCACGGGGTCAGCTCCGCTTCGACGCCGGGCACAGACTGATCACCGACTGCGCGAGGCCGGTCGTTTCAGCCACAATGCCGACGTACCCTCGGGTGTCCAAGGGGTGGACCTCGCTCATTATTCGCTCCTGGGTGCAATCAGTACCGTCATGTCACGCACGTACGGCACACACATTACGAATATCCTGCGCGCGCAGGATCCCATGTTCGTGCCAGGAATGGAGGCTTCCCGTGCCTGAGGCACCGACTGAAGAGCCCGTCGCCGACCCGGCGGCCGGGCCGGCGGTGGTGTCCGCGGTCGTGGGCCGGGCGAGCGTTCCTGCCGTGTGGCCGCCCGCCGAGCTGATCGCCGCGGCGGTGGAAGCCCTGCACAACCCGGGTCTCGTCGTCATCGCCGGCGCCCCCGGGACGGGCCGCTCGGGCGTGCTCAAGCGCCTCGGGGAGTCCTTCCGTGGCCCCGTGTTCAGCGGCGGTGCCCTGGCGATGCTGCGCGGCGTCCCGGCTCTGCCGCTGTCCCGGGCGGTCCGGGTGCGACTCCCGTCACACGAGGCGCCGCTGCTCGCCGAGGCCGTCCGCTCCCGCGTCCGTCACGGCCTGCTACTCCTCGACGACCTCCAGTGGGCGGATCCGCTGACGATCGCCGCCCTCCCGGCCATCGCCGAGCACTGTCGGATAGTTGTCACCTTGCGCACGCCGCACCGCCTCCCCGGCGACGCCGAACGGGCCCTGCGCACCGCCGCCGCCACGTCCGGGGCGTGGCTGTCGATGCCGCCGATGCCCGCCGACGCCGCCGCCGCGCTCGTGCGCCAGCTCGCCCCGTCCGCGTCCCCGGCCGTCGTCGCCGACCTGGTCCGCCGGGCCGGTGGGGTCCCACTGGCCGTCGTCGCCCTGGCCAAGCACGTCGCGCAGGGCGGCACCCCCCGCGACACCGGCGACGGCCTGGACAAGGGCCTCGCCTACACCGTCGCCGGGGCCCTGGCCGACCTCACCCGCCCCGCCCGCACCGCCATGGCCGCGCTGGGCCTGCTCGGCCGGCCCGTCACCGCGACCGTCCTCGGCGAGGGCCTCACCGAGCTCGTCGAGACCGGCCTGGTCGAGCTCACCGACGGCGTCGCCGCCCCCGTCTCCCCATACACGGCCGAGGTCGCCGCCGGGCTGCTCGACAGCACCGAACGCGCCGCCCTGCACCGCCGCCTCGCGACCCTGGTCCCGCCCCGGGAGGCGGCGCGGCACCTCGCCGCGGCCGGCGCCGGCGCGGAGGCCTACCAGGTCGCCGTCACCGCCGCCGCGGCCGCCGAGTCGTCCGGTGACCGCGCCGAGCTGCTCCTGCTCGCCTGTGACCTGCCCGGCGTCGAGGCCGAGCCGCAGGTCCGCATCGCCGCCGCCCGGGCCGCCCTGGCCGCCGGCCGGCCCGGCTCGTGCCTGCGGGTCATCGACCCGGCCACCACCGACCCGGTCGCCGCCGTGCTGCGCGGCGAGGCCCTGCTGCAGCAGGGCAGCCCGGTCCCGGCGGCGGCCGCGGTCGACGCCGTCACCGACGACGCCCCGGCCGAGGTCCTCGGCGGCCGCGACCGCATCCGGCTGCTGTCGATGCTGACCACCGACCCGGGCGGCGCCCTGGGCCGCGCCGAGGAGCTCCTGCGGGTCCACGGCGACGCCCCGGCCCACCCGGGCCTGCGCGCCGCGATCGCCGCCGTGCGGGCCGGGACCCGCCAGCCCGGCTGGGAGTACGGACTCGCCTCGGCCGCGTCGGCGGCCGGGCAGGCCGGTGACGTCCTCGCCGCCCGCTGGTCGGCGTGGCTGCTGGTGGAGACCCTGACCGCCGACGCCCGCCTCGCCGAGGCGTCCCAGGCCGCCACCGCGGCCGCGGCCGCCTGCGCCGGGGACCTCGCCTACAGCTGGCAGACCCGGTTCCTGGCCGCGCAGCTGTGGTGCGACGCCCTGCGCGGCGCCGAGATCGACGAGGTCGTGCGCCGCGCCGGTGACCTCGCCGACCGGACCCTGCCCGCGCTGGCCCGCGGCTACGCCGTCGCCGCGGCCAGCCTCGCCGAGGCCGACGGGGGCCTGCTCGCCCCGGCCCGGGCCCGGCTCGAGGCCCTGCAGAACCGGCCCGCGTCCGCGGCCCCGGTCCTGGACTGGGTGACCCGGGAGGCGGCGTGGCTCGACGGCCGCCCCGACCAGGCGTTCGCCCCGGCCGCGACGGCCGGGTCGACGCCGCTCGTCGACGGGCTGCGCAGCATCACCGCCCGCTGGGCCGCCTACGACGCCGGCACCTCGTTCAGCGCCGGCGACGACGCGGTGCCCCTCCCGCCGGTCCAGGCGACCCTGGAGGCGTGGAAGGCCCCGGACCGCTTCGCCGAGGCCGCCGCCGCCTGGCACGAGCTCGCCCGCCGGGAGGAGGTCCGCTGCCTGCTCGCCCAGGGGCTGCTCGAGGACGGCGCCGAGGCGGCAGTACCCCCACTGCTCGAAGCGGAACGTCTCGCCGAGGAGGCCGGCCTCGTGGTGCTGCTCGGCCGGGCCCGCCGGGCCCTGCGCCGGCACTCGATCCGCCGCGACACCCGCGGCCGCCGGGCCGGTGACGAGCTCACCGACCGCGAACGTGACGTGCTGCGCCTGGTCGCCAACGGCGAGCCGACCCGCCGCATCGCCGGGCAGCTCGGCATCTCCCGGGAGACCGTCGAGACCCACATCCGCTCCGGGATGCGCAAGCTCGGCGCGAAGACCCGTACCGAGGCCGCCGCCCTCGCGCTCGAGGAGCTCGGCCAGTGATCGTGATGTTTGAGCCGGCCGCGTCCCGGGCATTGGTGGCGGATTCACCGGCCATTGAGGGGCGTGGATGAGTAGCGGTGTGGTCTTGTGCGCGGCGGCCACTTCATCGCATGGTGGGCGCATGTTCTCACCTGTGGGCCGCTGATGGCGGGCGATCCGGCACTCGCACCCCGGTACGTCGTCGCGTCCGGCGCCGACGCGACCGCCGTGCTGCGCAGGCTCGCCCGGGCGGGCTGGACCACCCGCGAGGGGTTCGCCCTGACCGACCAGACCTGGGACGTCACCGACGCCCGGCTCGCCCTCTACGGCCGGGTCGCCGACAGCGACACCGCCGAGCTGGCCCTCTACGCCGCCGCCCGCGGCGCCGGGATCGTCGCGATCAGTGACCCGGGCGCCGACATCGGCCGGGCCCTGCTCGCCGACCTGGGCCGGATCGGTCCCGTCACCACCGACCCCGATGCCGAGCTCGGCACCGACACCGCCGAGGACAACGGCGGCCCCGTCCTCGTTCCGGAGCAGCGCGCCCTGCTGGAACGCCTCGCCGCCGGGGAGACGATCGCGGCCGCCGCCGCGGCCGAGTTCCTGTCCCTGCGCACCGCGAACCGCCGCATCGCCGAGGCCCGCGAGGTCCTCGGCGTCCGCACCACCCGCGAAGCCGTCCTGGCCTACCTGCGGATGCGCCGCGAAGGCGCCTAGACCGGGCTCGCCACCGAGCGTCCGCGTGTGCACCGGCCGTGCGCCGGGCGGGCCCGCGCGTCGTCGCCGGCCCGGCCCGGGCGCGCTACGAGGCAGTACCCAGGAAACCGCCTGATTGTCGTTGCCACAGCGCCGCGTAGAGCCCGCCGTGCGCGAGCAGCTGCCGGTGGGTGCCCTGCTCCACGACCCGGCCGGCGTCGAGCACGACGATGCGGTCCATCCGGGCGATCGTGGAGAGCCGGTGCGCGATCGCCAGGACGGTCCGCCCGGCCATCACCTCCTCCAAGGTCTCGTGGATCGCGGCCTCCGCCTCGGAGTCCAGCGCCGACGTGGCCTCGTCGAGCACGAGGATCGGCGCGTCGCGGTAGAACGCCCGGGCCAGCGCGATCCGCTGCCGCTGCCCACCGGAGAGCCGCACCCCCCGCTCACCGACGTGCGCGTCGAGCCCGGCCCGCCCGGCGTGGTCGGTGAGCCGCGCGACGAACCCGCCGGCGGCCGCCCGCCGCAGCGCCCGCTCGAGCCGGGCCGGGTCGGTGGCACCGGGCCCGGCGATGTTCTCCCGGACCGACCGGTGCAGCAGCGTCGCCTCCTGCGTCACCACCGCGATCCGGGACCGCAGACTGTCCTGCGTGACGTCCCGGATGTCGGTGCCGTCGACGGAGATGGTCCCGGCCTCGGCGTCGTGGTAGCGCAGCAGCAGCCCCACGAGGGTCGACTTCCCGGCCCCGGACCGCCCGACGATCCCGACCCGCTCCCCGGCGGCCACGTCCAGCCCGACCCGGTCGAGACCGCCCCGCCCGCGCCCGTAGTGGTGACTGACCCCGTCGAACCGGACCGCCCCGGCACTGACCCGCAACGGTCCGGCCCCGGCCCGATCGGCCACCGCCAGCGGCTGCGCAACCGTTTCCAGAGCCCGCCGCAGTACGCCCACCGCCCCGAACAACGCCGAGACGGCATCGAGGAGCCACTCACCCATCGCCGTGATCCGGAAACTCAGCGCGAGCGCGGCGGCGACCAGCCCGACCGGCGCGTCGCCCCGCTGCCATAGGACGAGCCCGTAGCCGACCAGCCCGACCAGCAGCGCACTGCCGAGGGTCAGCATCGTGCTGTTGATCGTCACCTCGACCCGCTGCAGGTCCAGATGCGCCCGCCGGGCCGCCGCGAACACCCGCCGGTCGTGCTCCGTGCGCTCGGCGTCCCCGCCGAGCATGGCGAGGGTGTCGGCGTTGGCGTACGCGTCGACGAGCAGCCCGGTCAGCGCCGACTCGGCGTCCTGCAGCCGCTCCGACGCCCGCCGGAACCGCGGCACCACCCACCACAGCAGCCCCGCGTAGGCGGCGATCCAGGCTCCGAGCGGTACCAGCAGCCGCACATCGATCGCGGACATCACCCACACGGACCCGCCGATGTAGGCCACGACGAACACCAGCGTGTGCACGACACAGTAGGCCGCGGTCGCCGCGGCGTCCCCGCCGTCCCGGACCCACGTCGCGATCCGCCCCGCGAGGTCGTCACGGAACCAGCCGACGGACTGCCGCGACACGTACCGGTGCGCCCGCCACCGCGCGATCGGCCGGGCGTTGCCACGCAACGCGATGTCGTCGACGGCCTCCCCGACGATCCCGACGACGGGCCGGACGAGCAGGATGACGACGGCCACGGCGAGCAGTTCGGCGCCGTGGTCCCGCCACAGCGCCCCGGGCCGACCGGCGGCGAGGGTGTCGACGAGCCGCCCCGCGTAGCCGATCAGCCAGACTTCCAAACCGGCCGCGGCGACGGTGGTGGCCACGGCCGCGGCGGCCACCCACCGCAGCGGCCGGAACTCCTCGAGCAGGAACCGCCCGGCCGAACGCGCCGGCGGCCGTGGTGCATGCGTGGGGAACGGGTCAGCAGCGTTCTCGAACAGTCCGAGCACGGCGAAGGGCCTTTCCGGCGGGGTACGGCAGGGGACCGGGGATACCGCCGGACGTCCTCATGCCACATCTCCTTCGCCGCGCCGCCACCGTGCTCTGGGCACGCTAGACGACCCGCACCCACCGGCGCGCCCTATTTATCGCCGCCCGTCACGGATCGCCGCTCATCGCCGCGGCCCCGGCCGGTGCCGCCGCTGCACCGTCAACGGCCGGACCGGGTCCACGTACGCCGGCAGCCGCGGCTCATCCACCCGCAGCGCCCGCAGCTCACCGGTGATCGCGTCGATGATCCGGTCCGTGGCCCGCTGCGCCGCCCCCGGCACCGCCGGGTCGATGCCGCCGAGGTCGACGACCGCCCCGAAGTGCACCCGCACCACCGGCCGCCGCACCAGCGCCCGGGCGAGGGTCCGCACCGTCGGCCCGAACCCGCCCCACGCGGCGACCTCGTGCGCCCCCCACTGCGCGACGGCCACGACGGGCGCCCCGGTGGCCAGCGCGACCCGGGCCAGCCCCGTCTTGCCACGCTCCGGCCACATCCCGGGGTCGAGGGTGATCCGCCCTTCCGGGTACCCGAGCACGTGCGACCCGGCCGCGAGCGCCCGGGTCACGTCGTCGACGGCGTCGGCGACGTTCGCCTGCCGCCGGTTGATCCGGATGTGCCCGCAAGCGCGCATCACCGCCCCGACGACCGGCGCCCGGAACAGCCCGCCGGTGGCCATGAGCCGCGGCGCGACCCCGGCCACGTGGCACGCCGCGGTGACGGCGACCGGGTCGAACGGCCCGATGTGGTTGACGGCGAGCACGACGGGCCCGCCCCGCACCTGCTCCGGCAGCCCTCCGGTGACCCGCAGCCGCGCCACGGGCAGCACCACGACCCGGGCCACCCGCAGCAGCACCCGCCACATCCACGGCGTCCGCCACCGCTCGACAGCGCCCGTCCCGGCCCCGGACCGCGCCACCGGCTCCGGCGACACCGCGCCGGGCGACACCGGGCCGGGCGACACCGGGCCGGAGGTTGCCGCGCCGATTTCGATGCCGGTGTCGTCGAGCGGCGCCCGCACCGGCGGGGGAGTGACCGTCCGGGAAGCGGTGATCGTCCCGTCCTCGGATGCCCGGCCTGGCTCCCCGTCGTTCACGTCAGCATTCCGTTCTCGCACTGGTCCCGATCCCGAGAACGGTAGCGCCACACCGGACCAGGCGAACCATCCCGTCGGCCAATCCTCACCGCACCGGCCCGACACCGCTCACGGCCGCCACCAGCACCGCCCCGCGAACTGTCCCCGTCGGCACTGCGAGGCCACGACCGCGGATCCGTGGCATGGCCGGACCGTCACGCCCTGGGATGCCGCCCGTAACCGGCACCGGGACCGGCTCGGCGGCGGCGTCCGCTGCACGGGCATCCGCTGCCGCAGCGCGACGGTTCCCGGCGTGTCGGCACCGCGCCGGGGCCCGATCGGCTCGGCGCACCCGGCCGTGACGCCGCGACCGCTGCTGCCGCCTGCGGGCGGTCACATAGCGCCAGGTGCCGCTCAGTCCCGCCCGCCAGCTGTGGCAGCGGCCCGGGCAGGCGAGAGCACGCACCAGCCCCGGTCCGCTCGACCGGCGCCGGCCCGGCCCGGCCCGGCCCGACGGAGTCGAAGGGCCCGCCGAGCGAAGCGACCGGCGAACAGGACCCGTGCCGGAAGCGAAACCGCCGCCGAAGCGCGATGCGTACCAGCCGGTCAGCCGCCCGGGAACAGCCGGGCATCGACCGGCCGCCGCCTGTCGCGGGCCTGCGCTACACCGCCTGTCGCGGGCGTCCGCTACCCGGCTTCGCCCCTGTCCGCTACTCGGCTTCGCGGAGCTCGGCCAGGCGGGCCTCGATCTCGGCGAGCTCGGCCCGGAGCCGCTCGGCCTGGTTCTCCGCCTCGGCCCGCGCGGCCGACACGATCTCCTCCACGGCCTCGTGCACGCCGGGGACGTCGAGCATCGCGACCATCTTCAGCGCCTCACCGGCCTTGATCACGTAGGGCTTCGCGAGGGCTTTCGCACCCTGGTTGGCCGCGACCGTCCACTCGCCGTCGGCGTAGGCGAGGGTCACCGTCAGCCCGGCCGGCGGCTTCGCCTTCGGCGCGGCCTTCTTCGCCGGGGGCTTGCTCGGCGAAGCCTTCGACTCCGCCGGACCCGACGAATCGCCACCGGCGGTGTCCGGCGCCGAGGCGCCGGCGGAGGAGCCCGGCCCGGCACTCGAGCCCGGCGCGGCGGGCGACGACGGCGACGAGGCGCCGGCACCGTCCGCGCCGGCGTCGGCGGCCGGGGTGGCGGGGGAGTCCGGCGCCGGGGTCTCGGTCACGGCGGCGGGGGAGTCGGCAACGGAAGGGGCTGGCACGGGGCTCTCCTCACGAGGTGCGGGCACGGCGGCGGCTCCACGCTTCGCCGCCGTGGTCTTCGGTGCGATCGCCAGATCGGCGGGGGAGAACGGCAGTTCGTCGCGGCCGAAGCGGACCACGACGAACTCGTCGGACAGCTCCGGGTCCGTCAGCGCGACGACCTGGCCCAGCTGCCCGGCGATCTGCCCGGCCTGCTCGGTGAACACGACCTTCGGTTTCCGGCCGGCCGCGAGGGTGTCCCGGATCTGCTCCAGATCCACCGTCGACAAGCCCTTGGCCGCGGTCCGCGCGGCAACCATCGCATCCTCCCCAACCCAACTATCGAACATGTGTCGGAACAGTCATACCAGCCACCTACGACATTTTCCGAGCGCGACACACCGTACGACAGACCCGCCCGACCCCCGCAGCGGCAATTCTCCGCGAACACCACACGTCCTGGCCAGGCCCCGGACCCCGGAGCAGCCCAGCCGCCGCCACCCCGCGAAATTGCGGAAAACGGCTACGGCAGCTCGTCGATCTCCGCCTGCGGGTCGAGCTCCAGGAGTAGCTCGGCCCGGTCGGTGACGATCGCCCACCCGGGACGCGCCTGCGCGCGCCGCACCACGTGCGCCGCCGCGACCGTCGCCGGCCCGCCGTCACCGGCGAACAGCGCCCCGCTGTCCACCGCGTCCGCCGCGGTCAGGTCGTCCACGACGACGACCGGCAGACTCAGCAGTACCTTCAACACGTCGTAGTCCTTCGGCGATGTCTGCGCCCACGCCTCGGCCAGGGCCGCGGCCGGGACCGCCAGGACGACACCCTGATCAACGGCGTGCCACACGATCGCCGAACTGTACGGCTTGCCCGCCACGAACCCCAGGATCGCGGAACTGTCCAGGATCCGCCCACCGACCGCGGTCACGACACCGTCCCGGTCGCGGGTGCCACCCCCAGCACCGCCCGCGCCCACGCGTGGTGCTCCGGGTCCAGCCGCACGCCCCGCTGCGCGTACAACTCGTTGAGCGTCAGCAGGGCCCGGTCCCGGGCGAGCCGGCCACGCACCGCCTCCGCGACGTATGCCGACACCGACTCCGCGCCGCCGGAGTCCACGAACCGCCGTACCGCCGCGGCGTCATCGGCGGGCATCGTCACCGTGACCCGCTCCTTGCGCACTTCACGCATACGCACAGGGTATCGCCCGCATACGCCGATCACCTAGCGTGCCGTCACCCGGACGGGTCGACGTTCGTACCGACCTGCGCCGAACGGCCCCGAACATCCGGAACTCGGCAACCGTCCGTGACCGGCGCCACTGCGCACCCGTACCGCCACCGCCCGGCACATCCCGCCAAAGCCCGCGAATACCCCGTCGGGCGAAAAATCGGATGTCGAGCGCAGCGCGGCGCGAAGCGCCCGACATATCGGCTCGAAGCGATGACCGGCGGATGTTCGATAATGTACATTATGTCAACCAGTACGGGCCGGGGGTGCGGAGAGACCCGCTGCAAACCTCGACCGCCCCGGTATCGACCAGGACGAGCTTGCCCCCGCGTGCGAACACAGCCGACCGTCGCGAAGCTGCTGCGCCGGGCCCGCCGAGGGCCGCAGCCCGGCTCCGGACCGGGAGCCGCTGCCTCAGATGGCGGGGCGGTAATAGAAGGTGCGGCGGCGGGCGATCTGGCCGTCGCGCAGTTCGAACCAGTCGGCGAAGATCTCGTTCAGGGGGACGCCGGCGTGGGACCGGCCGTCGAAGCGGCCCCAGCAGAAGCCCTGGTCGCCGGTGCTCACGCACCGGTCGAGCTGGTGGCGGCCGGCGGCGACGATGCAGCGGCGGCGGTAGAACGCGATGAACTGCTCGGCGCCTTCGATCGGGGGGCAGCCGGGGCGGTGGTAGACGACGTCGTCGGTGACGAGCGCGGCCAGGCTGGTCCAGTCGCGGGCGTCGATGGTCGTCAGGAGGGTGGAGTACTGCACGCCGCTGTGCTGCACGTCGGTGGTCATATGTGCATGACACCGCCTGCCGGTGCGGGTGGTCAACGCCCGGCCGGTCGATGTTTACACCCGGAAACGGGACCGTAACCGGGGGCGGGCCGTGCGGCCCGATCGGGGTGCGGATGCGCCGGCCGTCGGCGTGCCGGCGCATCGTCCGTCAGGACCGCGGCAGCGGGGTCAGACGGTGACGTCGATCTGGCCGGCGTCGTCGGCCGGGCCGGTCCTGGGGGCCGCGTCGGCGGGCTCGGCGGCGGTGCGGGAGGCGGCGAACGCCATGATGAACGACCAGGGCGGTACCGCGCCGGAGACGTTCGTGACGGCGCCCGTCGGGGACAGGTGGTAGCCGGTGGCGCCGGCGATGGCGGCCCGGTCGCCGGGGGTGAGCTTGCTCAGCACCTGTTGCGATGCGGGCAGGCCACCTTTCGGCGGGGGTGCGGGCGCTTCCACGGCCGCGTTGGTCGCCGCGCCGGGCACCGGTTTCGGTGGTGCCGGCGGTGGGGCGGCGGCCGTTGCACCGGCCGTCAGCTGTCGAATCTCCATATTGGCCTCCCGAAGCGTCCGTGCTCCAAGCTGATCCTCGCGTACATCACAGCATTTGCGCAGGTGAACGGGCAGCCGGGCGGTCGGCGCGGACATTTAGGGCCGAACGGACGACGCGGATCCCAGGCGTCGCGGCGGTTTCTCTAGACTCGCCGGGTGGATGCCCCCGACGTCGCGCGGACCGCGGCCGCGCTGGCCGAGCACCGTCCGGCGCTGCTGCCCGATTTTTCGGCGGGGGTACCGCACGCGCGGGCCGCGGTCCTCACGCGTCTGTGGGGTGCGCTGTGGCGTGAGGACCTGCTCGACCCGCGCCGGTTGGACGGTGCTCCCCCGCCGCTGTTCGGCCCGCCGCTCCCCCGGGTCGTCGTCGACGGCCGCCCGTACGCCGACCCGGGCCGGCTCGCCGAGGCCCTCGGGATGCCGGCGGGGTTCCGCACGGAGCTCGACAACAGTGTCGCGAACCTGGCCCTGGCGCTGACCGCCCCGCCGAGCCCGTTCGGCGGCCTGGCCGGGGCCGAACAGTCGATTGTGGACGGTCACCCGCTGCATCCGTGCTGCCGCACCAGGATCGGCATGTCGACCCTCGACGTCCTCGCCTACGCCCCGGAGCACCATCCGGACGTCCGGCTGCGGGTGGTGGAGACGGACCCGGCCCGCTGGCGCACCGCCGGGACCCCGGTCCCGCCCCGGTTCCCGGTCCACCCGTGGCAGCTGCCCCGCGCCCTCGCCAGCGGCCTCGTCACCGACACCGGCGTCGACATCCCCGCGAAGCCGCTCATGTCGCTGCGGACCCTGGAGGTCCCCGGCGGGCACGTGAAGACGGCGGTGGAGGTGCAGATGACGAGCGCTGTGCGGACCTTGTCGGCGCCGGCGATCCACAACGGCCCCCTCGCCTCGAGGCTCCTCGAGGCACTGACCGCCAGTACCCCCGGCATCAGCGTTTTGTCGGAAATGTCAGCGGGGACGGTCCTCGACGCCACCGGCACACCCCAGCGGGCCCTGGGTGCGGTCTGGCGGCAGGCCCCACCGCCGGGCGCGGACGTGCTGCCCCTGGCGCTGCTCCCCCACCGCCCCGACGTGCTCACCCCCGGGTTCTTCCGGGACCTCGTCGCCCTGCTGGTCCCGCCGCTGCTGGAACTGCTCGCGAAGGGTGTGGCGCTGGAGGCGCACGGCCAGAACACCCTCGTCGAGGTCGGCCCCGGCAACCGCCCCGTCCGGGTGTACTACCGCGACCTGGGCGGTATCCACGTCCACCCGGGCCGTCTCGGCCGGGCCGGGCACCCGATGCCGCCGCTCATCGGGGCCGTGCCCACCGGCGACGAGACCGCCCTGCGCACGAAACTCCTCGCGGCGGCGTTCAGCACGGTCCTGTCGAGTCTCGTCGCGGCCCTCGCCGACCCCGGCCTGTGGGCCACCGTCGCCGACGCCGTCCGGGCCGGCGCCGCCCCCGCCGACCGGGCCGTCATCCTGCGGCAGGACTGGCCGGTGAAGGCGACGACGGCGATGCGGCTCGCCGCCGACCCCCTCGACGACCGGTGGTGCACCGTCGCGAACCCGCTGCGCGCCGACACCACACCCTAGACTTTGCCGAAGATGGCGGTGAGGAGGACCTCGTTGATGTCGAACGCGGTCTTCGACGTGTACAGAGTCCCGCCGGAGACCCGGGAGATCTCCTGCAGCGACGCGAAGTCGGCGTCGTTGCCGTAGCCGACGGTGACGATCGGGACTTTCCGGTCGCCGGCCGCGTTCGCCTGGAGCTTCTCCCGCAGCTGCTCGAGGCTGAGCCCGCCGGTGGAGTCGTCGTTCTTGCCGTCGGTCATGAGCACGACCAGGTTCGTCGCACCGGGCTGGAACGCGTCGGCGACGGCCTGCTGCGCGGCGGCGGCGGTGTCGTACAGGCCGGTGTCACCGGTCGCGGCGAGCTTGTCGACGGCGCCGGTGAGCAGGTCACGGCGGGGTTTCCCGGCGACGGTGTCACCGACCCGGCCGATCGGGACGAGCTGTTTGTAGTCGGTGGTGCCGTTCTGCCGGGTGGAGAACACCCACAGCCCGGCGTCGACGTCGCCGTCGAAGAGGGTGACGGCGCCGTGCGCGGCGTCCTTCGCCAGCTGCATGCGGGTCTTGCCGGTCCCGGGGACCGGCTCGTTCATCGACCCGGACACGTCCAGGACGAGCAGGACGTTCGTGGGCCGGGTCAGTGCCGTCCACGTGTCCATCGACTGTTTCACCGACTCCGGCAGCAGCACCGCCCGGGGGACGGTGGTGAGGCGGGCCGCGAACGTCGACCCGGACAGGACCGGGCCGGGCTGCCGGTTGGGGTCGCGGAACCCGGCGTCGAGGAACACCTTGCGGCCTTCGGGGCCGCGGGCGTAGGCGAGGAACGCCTTCGCCGCTTCCTGCTTGTCCTTCGTCGCCCACGGCGCTTCGAGGATCAGGTACGGGTTGTCGGCGTCGGCGCTGCCGTTGGCCGGGTACACGGCGACGAGCGGCGTGTGCGGGTTGGCCTTGTTGTAGGTCAGGACGTCCTGTTCGAGGGCGGGGAACGCCGACACGTACCGCAGCCCCTCGGCGCTGCCCTGCCGGTCGGCCCGCGACAGCCCGTCGAGGAGCTCACCGGTCGTGGCGGTGTACACGGCCCGTTCCTGTTTGAGTTTGGCGAGGGTCGCCTGTTCGTCGGGGGTGACCTCGCCGTCGTCGTTGCCGTCGAGCATGGCCATGAGGGCGAGGAGCCCGGCGGTGGACTGCAGCGGGTCCGACATCCCGAACTTGAACTGCCCCCAGTCCGCTTTGCCGTACTTCGCCCACCCCTGCGGGTCCGCGGCCACCTTGTTGATCATGTCTTGCCAGGTGAGGTCCTTCCCGGGCCAGCCGAGCGCTTCGGCCATCGGCTGCGGCATCGCCAGGACCGACGGGCTGCGGGCGAGGCTCGGCTGCAGGTCCGGCATCATCCGTTCGGCGATCGCGGCGGTCGAGGCCCGCCGGACCCAGGCGGAGGAGTCGGGGACCCACACGTCGGGGGCGGTCCCGGCCTTCGCGTCCCATTCGGTGCCCAACGCCTGGGCGGTGCCGGCGGTGTCGCGGGCGGAGACGGCGACGTGGGCGCACTGCCCGGCGACGGTCGGGTCGGTCGCCGACCATCGCGTCGCGAGGCCTTCCAGGAGGGTCGCGGTGGCCGGGGACGCGACGACGACGGCGGTGACCGAGCCGGTGCAGCCGGTGCCGGTGAGCCGGTCGTAGGTGATCCAGCCGCCGGCGGCGACGAGCGCGGCGACGACCCCGCCGACGATCCACGGTAAGGGTCGGATGCGGTCCTGAGCTGGGCCGGCGCGGTGTGACCGCACGTCTGCCCGGTCGGCCGGGTGGGCCATGGTGGTGCCTCCGGGGGTTCGAAGTCGGCATAGTGTAGGCCCTCGTCAAGTCGGGTCCGTGTCGGTGTGGACGTACGATCGCGCAGGTGAGCCCGCATGTGATCCGCCGATACGGCGACCCTGTCCTGCGCACCCCGGCGGCACCGGTGACGGTGTTCGATGCCGCGTTACGGGCCCTCGTCGCGGACCTGTTCGCGGCCGTCGATGCGCGGCCGGGCCGGGCCGGGCTTGCCGCACCCCAGCTCGGCGTCGCCGCGCGGGTCTTCGTCTACCGCACGACCGCCGGGTCCGGGCATGTCGTGAACCCGCGGATCACCGCCGCGGCCGGCACCCAGTCCGGCGACGAGGCGTGCCTGTCGATCCCCGGCCTCGCGTTCCCCACCCCCCGCGCGCTGAGCGTCACCGTGCGGGGCGCCGACGAGCACGGCGAGCCGCTGACGGTGACCGGGAGCGGGTTCCTGGCCCGGGTCCTGCAGCACGAGACCGGCCACTGCGACGGTGTCCTCTACGTCGACACCCTCACCGGCGACACCCGCCGCCAGGCCCTGCGCGCGGTCAGGGCGGCGTTTCGGCCAGTGTCGTGAACCGGGGAGGGTCGAGGCGCAGGAAGTCGTGGTGGGCGACCTCCCACCCGTAGGCGCCGGTGTTCGCGAACAGCAGCACATCCCCGGCCCGGACCCGGGTCACCGCCGCGTCGCGGGCGAGGACGTCACGGGGGTTGCACTGCTCCCCCGCCACCGTGATCGCCGCGCCGGTGACCGCAGGGCGTTTCCAGGGGTACTGCCAGTCGTCGACGGCCACGACCGTGAACGGGTGGCTGTACCCCCACGACGCCGGCAGCCGGAAGTGATGCGTGCCGCCCTTGACGAGCGCGAACCACGTCCCGTGGGAGCGTTTGACGTCGACGACCGCGGCCGCGTACCAGCCGGCCGGTGCCGCGACGAACCGCCCCGGCTCCACGACCAGGGTCATCCCCGCCGGGACGACGACGTCCCGCCCGACCAGGTCCAGGTCGAACGTTTCCCGGCCGGTGACGTCGACGCCGAACCCGCCGCCGCAGTTGACCCAGCCGCCGCCGCGGGCCGCGGCCCAGGCGATGCAGTCGCGCAGGTACGCGGCGTGCGCGGCCGCGTCGAGGTTGTTCGACACGGCGTGCAGGTGAAACCCGAGCAGCTCATGCCGGGCCGCGACGGCGAGGGCTTCGCGGAGGTCGTCCTCGCCGATCCCGAACTGGGTCGCGACCCCGGACATGCGGTGCGTGCCCGGCAGGGCCGGGTGGCTGCGGTTGACGCGCAGGCAGATCCGGGCCCGGCCGGGGATGCGGCGCAGCTCGTGGACGCTTTCCACGTTGATGACCGCGCCGGTGTCGACGGCCCGGCGCAGCAGCGGGTCGGGTTTCGCCGGCCCGGACAGGATCAGCGGCACCCCCAGCCCGGCGGCGGCGTCGAGCTCCCCGGCGGAGGCGACCTCGACGGCGTCGGCGGCGGCCGCGGCGGCGGCGACGACGGCGGGGTGCCCGTTGGCCTTCATCGCGTAGGCGATCACCGTCCCGGCGGGCAGCGCGGCCCGCAGCGCCCCGATCCGTTCCCGGACGACGGCCGGGTCGTAGACGTAGGCGGGCAGCGGACCGGCCAGGGCGGCCCGGATCACACGTGGGCTGGGTGACACCGCACTCCGTTCCGCCGGTCGTGGGGCCGGCCAGTAGGCTCACGCCGATGCACCTCATCGACGTCCGCGACCCGCTCGCGTTGTGGCAGTACGCGGAACGGTATCTTGGCGCCGGGACCCGCACCTACAGCCCCTACGCCGGGGACCTCGACATCGCCGGGCGCTACCACCCGCAGACCGGCACCCCCACGTTCACCCTGCCGACGTTCCGCGTCCCCGCGGACCTCGGCACCTACCGCCACCCCGCCGGACCGGCCGACGACGCCGCCGCCCTCTACACCGACGGCGCCACCATGCTCCTGCCCGTGCACCCGAACACCCTCGACAGCCCCGGCCTGCCCGGCCACGACACCCTCCAAAGCCTGGAACCGGGCCCGCCGCTGACCGCGGTGCCGTCGGCGAACGCCCGCACCGTCTTCGTCACCGAAGCCGCCGGCCGGCCCGTCGAACCGCACTTCGTGAAGCTGCACTATCCGCGGCGGCTGTCCCGGTTCACCCGCCGGCTGCGCCGCCCCGTCATCGAGCTGCAGCTGTGGGTCTCCGCCGAGCTGCACCGGGCCGGGACCCCGATCCTGCCCGACGTCGCCGGCGGCTGGTTCGACCCGGACCTCGGCGCGCAGGCGTGGGGGTTCCTCGTCCGCGCCGCCCGCCCCGCCGTGCCGGCCCCGGCGTGGACGGTCCCGCTGTTCGCCCTGTACGGCCGGGACCGCAACGCCCCCGCCGACCCGACCCTCCTGCAGCAGCTCGTCGAACGCTTCGAGGAGCCGCCGGCGGCGTTCGTCGCCGCCCGGATCGTCGCCCCGATGGTCCGCCTGTGGTGCGAGACCGCCCTGGCCACCGGCTGCCCCCTGGAGACCCACGGGCAGAACACGCTGTTCGCGTTCGACGTCGCCACGCGGCAGACGAAGGTGCTGTACCGCGACTGCGCGGTCTACGTCGACAGCCGCCTGCGCGCCGACGCGGACCTCCCCGGCGGTCTGCCCCCGGCGAACGTCATCCCCCGCGACGTCCCCCTCGCCGCGGACGAGGTGTTCAGCCTCACGTACGACAGTTTCATGGCCCACCACGCCCTCGACTACGTCGCCGCCGTCGCCGCCGACGTGTGGGGCGTCGACGAGACCGTCCTGCACGACGCGGCCCGGGCCGCGTTCACCGCCCCGGACCTGCTGCCGGCGTCGACGTTCTCCTACGACAACGTCCTGTACGACAACGGCGACTGGAAACTCGTCGACACCGGCCGCCCCCCGCGGTGGCGCTGACCGGCCACTCCCCCGCCGACGGGCTAGGGTTCCCAGGGTGATCGTCGTGCACGGCCTGGTCCTGCCGGACGGCTCCCTGTCCTGCTGGGCCGAGACGTCCGCCCCGCCACCCGCCCCACCGGCGCCCCCGACCCCGGCCCCGACGCACCCGTTCGCTGTCCTGCCGCCCCTCGAGGGCACGGTCGCCACCGCCGACGTCCTGCTCCCGTCGACCCGCACCGCCCCCGCCCCGTCCCCGGCCCCGTCCCCGGCCCTGTCCCCGCACCTCCCGCCCGCACCCCGCCGCCCCGCCGCCCGCCACGAGGCGACGTGGACCGTCCCGATCGTCATCCTCCCGCAAGGCGCCGACCCGGAACTGCTCCTCGCCGCCGCCGAGGACACCGTCGCCGCCCCGTCGATCGGTGCCCTGTCCGACCTGCACGCCTTCGCCGCCGACCTGGTGACCCGGGGCCGCTACCTCCCGGCCCTCACCACGGAACCGTTCGCGTCCGGTCGTGGCCCGGCGTCGCGCTGGCGCCCGGCGCTGTGGGGCCCCGACGCCGCCACGTTCGAAGCCCTGACCCGGGCCATGCCGGCCGCCGCGGCCGCGGCCGTGGGCCCGTCGACGACGCCACCCGGCCGGCCCGGGCCGAGCCGTCCGGGACCGGCGTGGTCCCCCGAGGACGCCACCCGCACAGCTCTCGAAGCCGCCGTCGACCACCGGGTCCGGACCCTGCTGGCCGATCACCCCCTCCTCACCGACGGTCAGGTCCGCCACGACACCGCGGTCCGGGCCTGGCTGACCGCCCTCACCACCCCCGACCCCCGCCTGCGCGCCGCCCCCGCCCGGACCGCGCCCGCCCCGGCCCCGGCCACCACAGCCGAAGTCACCGGCACCGCTCCGGACCCGGACCCGGACCCGGACCCGGAGCGGGACGCGGATGGCACGCCCACGCCGGCCGATCTGCGTCCGGCCGCGGCCCGCGCCCGGGCCGAAGCCCGTGCCATCGCCGCCCGAGCCGCGTCCGCCCGCTACCTGCCACCGCCACCGCCACCGCCGTCCGCGCTCAGCCACGACGCCGCCGAGTTCCCCGGGCCGACGGCCGCGGCCCGGCCGGCACGCCCCCCGATCGGCGAACCGCGGCGCACAGCGTCGCCGGCCGGGCGCGCCGAGCCGGCCGGGTGGGTCGAGCCGGGCACCGCCGCCGCCGGGACCGGCGCCGCAGGCGAGCAGGACGCCGTGACGGGGACCGGTCCCGGGGCGCTGCTCGCCGACGGGCCGGAGGTGGCCCGGCTGCGGGAGCTTCTCGACCGGTGGGCGGACAGCGGGCGGCCCGCGGCTGTCCGCCTGTGTTTCCGCCTCGCCTACGTCGACGACCCGGGCGACGCCGACCTCGCCGACCTCCTCGCCCCCGGCCCGGGCGGCACCGACCCGGGCGGCCCGGACCGGCCCGGGACCGGCGGGGGTGTCACCGACCCGGCGGGCCCCGGCCGGGGCGGCCCGGACCGGCCCGCGTCCCCGCCGGTGGGCCCGGTCGACGAGGACGGCGGGTATTGGCTCGTCGAGTTTCTGCTCCAGCCGGCGGCGGAGCCGGGGCTGCTCGTCCCGGCGGGTGACGTGTGGCGGGACGCGGCGTCGCCGTTGTTCCTGTGGGTCGACTATCCGCAGGACGTCCTCCTGGCTGATCTGGGCCGGGCGAGCCGGCTGTGGCCGGACCTCGACGTGGCGTTGTGGCAGCGGCATCCGGAGTCGCTGCGCCTGGACACGGTCGGCGCGTATCGGTTCCTGACGTTCGCCGGGTTGTTGCACGACGCCGGGTTCGGGGTGCTGCTGCCGGCGCAGTGGCAGCGGCGGCAGGATCTCGGGCTGACGCTGACGGTCCGGGCGAAGCAGCCGGCGGCGCCGGTGCTGCGCGACACCACGACGAACCGGGCCGCGATCGTCGACTACCGGTGGGGTCTGGCGATCGGTGACGAGTTCCTGTCCGAGGCCGACCTCGCCGAACTCGCCCGGGCGAAGGTCCCCCTGGTGCGGCTGCGGGGCCGGTGGGTGCACCTGGACCGGGAACGGCTCCGCGCCGGGCTGGCGTTCCTGCGCCGGGGCGGGCGCGGGGAGATGACGGCCGGGGAGGCGATGCGCCTGACCCGGCTCGTCCCGGACGGGGACCTGCCGCTGCCGGTGACCGGCGTCGACGGGCACGGCTGGCTCGCGGATCTGCTCACCGGCCGGGCCCCGGAGCGTCTCGAGCTCCTCGACGCGCCGCCGGGGCTGACGGCGGTCTTGCGCCCGTATCAGCGGCGGGGCCTGTCGTGGCTGGCGTTCCTCGACGCGGTCGGGGTCGGTGCGCTCCTCGCCGACGACATGGGTCTGGGCAAGACCGTCCAGGTCCTGGCCCTGGAGGCGCATGCGCGGGCGGCGGGCCGGCGGCCGCCGACGCTGATCGTGTGCCCGCTGTCGGTGCTGGGGAACTGGCGGCGGGAGATCGCCCGGTTCACGCCCGGGCTGACCGTCCGCGTCCACCACGGCGCGAACCGGGCCGCCCCGGACGGTGCCGCGGACGCGGATCTGGTCCTGACGACGTATCAGGTCGCGACCCGCGACGCCGACACCCTCGCCGCGACCGTGTGGGACCGGGTCGTGCTCGACGAGGCGCAGCAGGTGAAGAACGCGGCCGGGGTGACGGCCCGGGCGGTGCGCCGGTTCCCGGCCCGGCACCGGGTGGCGCTGACCGGGACCCCGGTCGAGAACCGGCTGACGGAGCTGTGGTCGATCGCCGACTTCCTCAACCCGGGCCTGCTCGGTGAGGCGTCGATCTTCCGGGCCCGGTATTCGGTGCCGGTGGAGCGGTGGGCGGACCCGGACGCGGCGGCGCGGCTGCGGCGGGTGACCCGCCCGTTTCTGCTGCGGCGGGTGAAGACGGACCGGGCGGTGATCGCGGACCTGCCGGAGAAGTTCGAACGCCGCCAGTGGTGCAACCTGACCCTGGAACAGGCGACCCTGTACAAGGCGGTCGTCGACGAGCTGTTCGTGAAGCTGCGGGAGGGCCGGGCTGGCTCGCAGCGCAAGGGTCTGGTGTTGTCGGCGATGACGAAGCTGAAGCAGGTGTGCAACCATCCGGCGCACCTGATGGGCGACGCGACGCCGCTGCCGGGCCGGTCGGGGAAGCTGACCCGCCTCGAGGAGATCCTGACCGCGGCCGTCGGCGCCGGGGACCGGGCCCTGGTCTTCACCCAGTTCACGAAGTTCGGGCACCTCCTCGTCCCGCACCTCGCGTCCGTCCTCGGCGCTGGCGTCGAGTTTCTGCACGGGGGCACCCCGAACGGCGCCCGGGACCGGATGGTCGAACGGTTCCAGTCCGGGACGGGACCCGCGGTCCTGCTCGTGTCGTTGAAAGCGGGCGGGACGGGGCTGAACCTGACGGCGGCGAACCATGTCGTGCACGTCGACCGGTGGTGGAACCCGGCGGCGGAGGCGCAGGCGACGGACCGGGCGTTCCGGATCGGGCAGCGCCGCGACGTGCAGGTCCACACGTTCGTGTGCCTCGGCACGATCGAGGAACGCGTCGAGGAGATCATGGCGAGCAAACGGGGCCTGGCCGGCGTCGCCGTCGGCTCCGGTGAGGGGTGGCTGACCGGCCTGTCGACCGACGACCTCCTCGACCTGATGACCCTCGCCCCGGAGGCGGTCGCCGATGCCTGACCCCGACCCCCGCGCCTGGTCCGCCCAGTTCCTGCTCATGCTGGAATCGTTGCGGATGGGTACGACATTTTCCGCGGGCCGCCGCTACGCCCGCGCCGGGCAGGTACGCTCCGTCACCATCTCCACCAGTATCGTGACCGCCCTGGTCGTCGACGAGGACGGGGAGACGTACCGGGCCCGGATCGGGGTCCAGGCGTGGACGGCCGCGGACTGGGCCCGCATCGACCGGGTCCTCGCCGGCAACGCCATCTACGCCGCGAAACTCCTCGCCGGGCACCTCCCCGACGGCCTCGACCAGGTCCTGGCCGGGTTCGGGCTGTCGCTGTTCCCGCAGTCGCTGTCCGAGATCGTCCTGGACTGCTCGTGCCCGGGCTGGCAGAAACCGTGCCGGCACCTGACCGCCGCCTGCTACGTCCTCGCCGAGGAGTTCGACGCCGACCCGTTCGCGATCCTGCGGTGGCGGGGCCGCGGCCGCGACGAGATCCTCGACAGCCTCCGCGCCCACCGCGTCTCCGCCCTCGGCCACATCGCAGCCCGGCCGGCCACCGCCCACGACCGGCCCGCGGGCCGTACCACAACCGGCTTCTGGGACGCCGGCCCACGACTGCCCCGGCCGCAGCCGCCGGTCCCGGGCGCGCAGCGCCGCAGCGACGCCATCCTCGACCAGCTGGAGAACCTGCCGCTCACCGCCGGCCGGTTCGACGTCACCGACCTGCTCCGTGCCGCCTATCACACCGTCACCGACAGCGAGGCGGGGTTGCCGGACCGCCACGACCCCCGGTACCGTCAACGGTCAGCGGCACACGACGATGCGCCGCCGTCAGGGCCGAGAGGCGCTGCGACGGACCCCGGCTGAGGGTTCGCCACGCTCGGCGACCACCTGACCTCCCTTGACCCAAGGGCGCCTCCTGTCACCGGGAGGTGACCTCAGGTATGTCCCAGCACGAAACCCGGACCCTGCAGCAGCTCGTCACAGACGGGCACCCGTATCAGCAGACCCGCGCCGGCCTCGACTTCGCCGTCGCCGACCTCACCCTCGCCCCGGCCGGCCGGACCCAGATCCGCCTCGCCGAGCACGAGATGCCCGGCCTCATGGCGACCCGCGCCGAATACGCCGCCACCCAGCCGCTGCGCGGCGCCCGGATCGCCGGGTCCCTGCACATGACCGTCCAGACGGCGGTCCTCATCGAAACCCTCGTCGCGCTCGGCGCGCAGGTCCGGTGGGTGTCGTGCAACATCTTCTCCACCCAGGACGAGGCCGCCGCCGCCGTCGTCGTCGGCCCCACCGGCACCGCCGACCACCCGGCCGGGACCCCCGTCTACGCGTGGAAAGGCGAGACCCTCGCCGAGTACTGGTGGTGCACCGACCAGCTGTTCGCGTTCACCGGCCCCGACGGCGAACCCACCGGCCCGAACATGATCGTCGACGACGGCGGCGACGCGACCCTGCTCATCCACAAGGGCGCCGAGTACGAGACCCGCGGCGCCGTCCCCCAGCCCGCCACCGGCGACGACCCCGAGTACCGGATCATCCTCGAAACCCTCACCGCGAGCCTCACCCGGGACCCGCAACGCTTCACCCGGATCGCCGCCGCCGTCCGCGGCGTCACCGAGGAGACCACCAACGGCGTCAAACGCCTCTACAAACTCGCCGCCGACGGCTCCCTGCTGTTCCCGGCGATCAACGTCAACGACTCGGTGACGAAGTCGAAGTTCGACAACACCTACGGCATCCGCCACTCCCTCCTCGACGGCCTCAACCGGGCCACCGACGTGATGCTCGCCGGGAAACTCGCCGTCGTCTGCGGCTACGGCGACGTCGGCAAAGGCGCCGCCGAAGCACTGCGCGGGCAGGGCGCCCGGGTCGTCGTCACCGAGATCGACCCGATCTGCGCCCTGCAGGCCGCGATGCACGGCCTGCCGGTGGTCCGCCTCGACGACGTCATCGACACCGCCGACGTCATCATCACCGCGACCGGGAACAAGGCCATCATCACCGCCGCGCAGCTGGCCCGCCTCAAACACAACGCGATCGTCGGCAACGTCGGGCACTTCGACAACGAGATCGACATGGCCGGCCTCGCCGAACTCCCCGGCATCGTCAAAACGGAGATCAAACCGCAGGTCCACGCCTGGACCCACCCCGACGGGCGGGCCGTCATCGTCCTGTCCGAGGGGCGGCTGCTCAACCTCGGCAACGCCACCGGCCACCCGAGTTTCGTCATGTCGAACTCGTTCACCAACCAGACGATCGCGCAGATCGAACTGTTCACCAAGCCCGACGCCTACGAGCGGCAGGTGTACCGGCTGCCGAAACACCTCGACGAGAAGGTCGCCGCCCTGCACCTCGACGCCCTCGGCGTCCGCCTCACCGAACTGTCGAAGGACCAGGCGGAGTACATCGGCGTCGACGTCGCCGGACCCTACAAGCCTGAGCATTACCGGTACTGACTGGGGCCGGGGGCGGCACCACCGGTTGCCGCCCCCGGACTACCTGGTCTCCTTCAGCGGCAGCGTCACCGTGAAATGCGTGTCACCGGGCTCGGACGTGACCCGGATGTCGCCGTGGTGTTTCTTGACCACGATCCGGTAGGAGATGTCCAGGCCGAGGCCGGTGCCCTCACCGACCGGTTTCGTCGTGAAGAACGGCTCGAAGATCCGCGGCCGCACCTCCGCCGGAATCCCGGACCCGGTGTCGTGGATGTCCACGGACAGACAGTCGCCGGTCGCGTCCAGCCCGGTCGTGATCGTCAGAACCCCGGAGCCGTGCATCGCCGACACCCCGTTGTCGATCAGGTTCGTCCACACCTGATTCAGCTCCGCCGCATACGCCGGGATCTTCGGCACCGTCCGGTCATACCTGGTCACGACCCGGACCCCCGCCGGGATCTTCGCGTTCAACATGATCAACGTCGCGTCGAGGAGCTCATGGACGTCGACGACCTGGAACGGTCCCCGGTCCAGCTGCGAATACTGCTTCGCCGCCCCGACCAGACCCGAGATCCGCGCGACCGCGTCGTCGATCTCCCCCATCAGCAACTCAGTCTCGATCGTGTACGACAACCACCGCACCGCCGGCTCCAGATCCAGCTCCCCGATCCACGACGCGACATCCTCCAGCCACGCCACCTCCACCCCACCCGCCACCAACGTCGGCGCGAGATCCCAGGCGCCGCTGACATCGTGCCCGTCGAGCCAGTCCCCGATCGCATCCTCCGCGTCCGAGGCCTCCAACGCCGTCCGCTTCGGCGCGTTCTGCGCCTTCTTCACCGCCGTCTCCTGCAACTCCACCAGACCATGCAGCCGCTCCCCGTCGATCCGCCCGTCGGCGATCATCGCGAGCTTGTGCCGCATCCCCGCGACCTTGTCCCGCAGGACCGCCGTCGCCCGCACCGCCGCCGCCGCCGGATTGTTCAACTCATGCGTCAACCCCGCCGACAAACTCCCCAACGCCAGGAGCCGCTCCCGCTCCGCGACCGCATTGTTGCTGTTACGCATCCCGAAGAACAAACCCTCGAGCAGATGCATCGCCATCGGGAACCACTCCCGCACCACCGGCCCGAACTCCACCGCCGGCACCTCGAGCACCTCGACACCGGTGATCGCGTGCATCGTGTTGTTGTACACCTGCGCCACCTGGTCCCCCAGATACGCCTGCGTCGCACCCCCATACACACCGGCCTGGTCCGTCCGCGACAGCTCCACATCATCACCGCGGACATTGCGCGACAACGACACCGTCCCCGACAACAACACCACGAAACACGTCGCCGGCTCACCCTCGGTGTAGATCGCCTCACCGGCCGGGTGGGTCACCGCCCAGCCGCGCTCCGCCAGCCACCCGATCTTCGCATCGTCGAGCGCCTCGAACAGAAACAACGACCGCAGCTCCGCCGCGGACAACCGGCGACCCGCCGGCGAGGAAGCGGTGATGCTCATTGCGACTCCAGAAGATACCGGTGGACCAGCGACACGGCCATCGCCCCCTCACCCACGGCGGAGGCGACACGTTTGACGGAGTCCGCCCGGACATCCCCGGCCGCGAACACCCCGGGGATCGACGACTCCAGGTGATACGGGTCACGGCCCAGCCGCCACCCCGCCGGCGGCCCCCCACCGGTCAGCAGATCCGGCCCCGTCAGGACAAACCCCCGCGGGTCCCGCTGCACCGCCCCGCCCAGCCAGTCCGTGCGCGGCTCCGCCCCGATGAAAATGAACAACCACGACGCGTCGACCGTCCGGCCCGGCCCCCCGTCGACCGCCCGCAACTCCAGCCGCTCCAGATGCTCATCACCGTGCGCCGCCGCCACCTCCGTGCACGGATGGACCTGAATGTGCGGCACCGCGTCGATCTGGTCGATCAGATACTGCGACATCGACGACTGTAGATTCGCACCCCGGATCAGCAGATGCACCCGGCTGGCATACCGGGAGAAGAACATCGCCGCCTGCCCGGCACTGTTCGCACCACCGACGATGTACACATCCTGATCGGCGCACGACGGCGCCTCCGTCGACGCACTGCCGTAATACACGCCCCGCCCGTGCAGATCCGCCAGCCCCGGCGCCGTCAACCGCCGATACGACACCCCCGTCGCCAGAATCACCGCATGCGACGCGATACTCGTCCCGTCCTCGAAATGCAGCACCCGCGTGTTCCCGTGCGTCTCCAGACGCGTCACCCGGCACGCCGTGAGCAGCTCCGCCCCGAACTTCACCGCCTGCCGGCGGGCCCGGTCCGTCAGCTGCGCCCCCGACACCCCATCCGGGAACCCGAGATAATTCTCGATCCGCGACGACTGCCCCGCCTGCCCACCCGTCGCCCGCTCCTCCAGCAGCACCGTCCGCAGACCCTCACTCGCCCCGTACACAGCCGCGCCGAGCCCCGCCGGGCCGCCACCGACGACCACGAGATCGTAGAAGTCCGTCGCCGGCGTCGTCGTCAACCCCACCTGCGCCGCGAGCTCCGCCTCACTCGGATTCACCAACGCCTTCCCCTCGGTGGTGATCACCAGAGGGACATCGTCCGGCGACACACCGGCCGCCGTCAGCAACCGCTGCCCCTCAGCGTCATCAGTCGTATACCACCGGTAACTGATCATGTTGCGGGCCAGAAAATCCCGCACCCGGAACGACGGCGCCGACCACCGATGCCCAATGATCTTCACATCCGCCACCGGCCGGTCCGGCGCCGCCAACCACGCCTCCAGCATCGCATCGATCACCGGATACAACTTCTCCTCCGGCGGATGCCACGGCTTCAACAAATAATGATCCAGATCCACGATGTTGATCGCCTGGATCGCCGCATCCGTATCCGCATACGCCGTCAGCAGCACCCGCCGCGCCCGCGGAAACAAATCCATCGCCGCCTCGAGGAACTGCAACCCGTTCATCTCCGGCATCCGATAATCCGCCAGCAGCACCGCCACCTGCTCGCCGCGCAGCTTCAACTCCTTCAACGCATCCAGAGCCTCCCGGCCCGAATCCGCCCGGACGACCCGGTACTCCTCCCCATACTGCCGCCGCAGGTCACGGGCCACCGCACGAGACACCGCAGGATCGTCATCGACGGTCAAGATCGCAGGCTTGGCCATGCACCCAATCCAACCACGCAACCCGCCAACCGACGAATACCGGCAGCGCTACCGTTGTCCGATGCCAACCGGATGCACACACGCCGACCAGGTCACCGACGTCACACCGTCAGCCGACGGCTGCGAAGACTGCCTCAAAACCGGCGGCCGCTGGGTCCACCTCCGCCTCTGCCTCACCTGCGGCCACGTCGGCTGCTGCGACTCATCACCCGCCAAACACGCCACCGCCCACTTCCACACCACCGACCACCCCCTCGTCCAGTCCTACGAACCGGGCGAAGAATGGGTCTGGTGCTACGCCGACGACACCATCGTCCCCATCCCCGGCCTGCCCACCCGAGCCCACAGCTAGGGCAACTCCACCTCAAGACTGCCATTCACCTGCAACTTCCGGCGCGCCCGCTCGTAGAAGGTGGTGTAGCCCAGCCGCACCACCTTCGCCGCCGCCGGCGCCGCCGACACCGTCAACGTATCCCCCGGACTCACCGCACCCACCACCTCACCATCGACCTCCACCACGAGCCGACCACTCGACGGGAGCAACTCCAGATCCAGATCCTCATCCGGCGACAGGACAAGCGCCCGGTTGAACGCCGAATGCGCCGCCGCCGGCACCACCAGAATCCCCTCCACATTCGGCGACACGATCGGCCCGCCCGCCGAGAACGAATACGCCGTCGACCCCGTCGACGTCGCCACGATCAACGCATCCGCCGAATACCGCACAAACGGATACCCCTGCATCGAAATCGCCACCGCCGCCAACCCATGCCCCGGCGTACGCACCAACGCGATGTCGTTGAACGCCGTCACCGCCGTCCCGTCCGGCAACGTCGTGCGCACCGCCATCCGCGGCTCCACCGTGAACCGGTGCGAGTCGATCGCCGACAACGCCTCCGGCAACTCCTCCACCGACACCTCCGCCAAAAACCCCAACCGCCCCAGATTCACCCCCAACACCGGCGTCGGCTTCCCCGACAGCAGCCGCATCGACCGCAGCATCGTCCCGTCCCCACCCAGCGACACGACCAGCGACGCCCGCCCGACCAGCTCGTCGGCGGACACCGCCACCGCCGTGCAGTCGATCCGGTCGACCTCGTCCGGCAACCCCAGCACCGTCGTGTCCCGGCTCCGCGCCCAGTCGATGACCGCGTCGATCGCCGGCTTCGAGTCACGGCGTGGATGCAGGACGACTCCGACGGTGTGCACCATCCCCATTGCCGTCACTGTACGGGGTCCAACCCGCCTCCGGGCCTCCAGGCGCGACCACCGCCACCGCGACCAGCACCACCGCCGGCAACGGACCCACCCACGCCACCCGATCCAGCAGCAGCACCGCCCCCGCCGCCCCGACCGGCACCGCCAGCAACGGCCGCCAATCCACCCGCCGCGACGCCAGCAGCCCACACCCGATCGCCGCCAGCGCCAGCAACGGCACCTGCACCGGCCCCCGCGGATCGTGATGCGCCACCGCCCACCCACCCGTCAGCGCACACAACGCCGCCAACGCCGCGACCAGGCACCGCGCCGGCGGCACCCGCCGCGACAGCACCACCGTCGCCGCATACACCCCCGCCGCCAGGACCGCCCGGCCCGCGGCACCGGCCAGATGCTCCGGCTCCGTCGCCGCCGCCACCCCGACCAGGACCAGGTTCCCCGCCGGCACCGACGCGAACACCCCACCGAGATACAGCAGCGCCAGCCCGTCGAGGTACCCGGCGGCCAGAGCAAGAATCGTTCGGCGCACGGCGCAGGCCCTTCCCTGCCACCGGCGAAATAACCCGGGTACGTTGGCTAACGTGTCGATCGCGTTCCGGCTGGTGCTGCACCTGCCCCGCGACGCCGCGACGGTACCCGTGGCCCGCCGGCTCCTCGGCCAGGCCCTCGGCACCCTCGGCGTCGAGGACGGCTGCCGCGACGACATCAGCCTGATCCTCACCGAGGCCTGCGCCAACGTCATCGAGCACGCCCTGGACACCGACGACTACGAGATCACCATCGACGTCACCGGGGCCCGCTGCGTCATCCACGTCGTCAACGCCGGCGCCGCCGTCGACCCGGCCGACCTCACCGGCGACGGTGTCGCGAGCCTCGACGAGCACGGCCGGGGCCTGCAGATCATCCGGTCCCTCGCCGACGAGCTGTACCTCACCCCGGCCCTGTCCGGCGGGCTCGTCCTGCAGGCCGTCACCACCCTGCGCTGGACCGCGGGAGCCCCTGCTTTTCGATGAGTCGCAGGTCGGCGCGGAGCGCCGATCGTACTGGTTTGTGGGCGTGTGCCGGAGGCACACCATGTAAGGCGTCCTAGGATGCTATGACGTAAGCTCGGATACGGGCAAGAAATGTTGTAGAAACCCCACAACGGGGTGGCCCTAGGTTCGGTTTACCACCGCATTGGTGTACTCGGCGGTAATCAAGCAGGGTGTAGACCGTCGCGGCATCAAGCGGGGAAATCTCAGGAGGCGCAACCGGTGTTCAGTCGTATCGCCATCGTCAACCGCGGCGAGGCCGCCATGCGGCTCATCCACGCCGTCCGCGACCTGTCCGCCGAGACCGGCACCCGCATCGAGACCGTCGCCCTCTACACCGACGTCGACCGGACCGCGACCTTCGTCCGCGAGGCCGACCACGCCTACCCCCTCGGCCCCGCCGCCGCCCGCCCCTACCTCAACCACGCCCTCCTCGAGCAGGCCCTGCGCGCCAGCGGCGCCGACGCCGCCTGGGTCGGCTGGGGCTTCGTCGCCGAAGACCCCGCGTTCGCCGAACTCTGCGACCGCATCGGGATCACCTTCATCGGCCCGTCCGCCGACGCCATGCGCAAACTCGGCGACAAGATCGGCGCGAAACTCATCGCCGAGGAGGTCGGCGTCCCCGTCGCCCCCTGGAGCCGCGGCGAGGTCGCCACCCTCGCCGACGCCCTCACCGCCGGCGACCGCATCGGCTACCCCCTCATGCTCAAGGCCACCGCCGGCGGCGGCGGCCGCGGCATCCGCATGGTCGCCTCCGCCGACGAGCTCACCGACGCCTACGAACGCACCAGCGCCGAAGCCCTCCGCGCGTTCGGGTCCGGGATCGTCTTCCTCGAACGCCTCGTCACCGGCGCCCGCCACGTCGAGGTCCAGGTCATCGCCGACGGCCACGGCACCGCCTGGGCCCTCGGCGTGCGCGACTGCTCCGTCCAGCGCCGCAACCAGAAGATCATCGAGGAGTCCTCCTCACCCGTCCTCGGCCCCGCACAGACCACCGAACTCAAGGCCGCCGCCGAACGCCTCGCCCTCGCCGTTGGCTACCGCGGCGCCGGCACCGTCGAGTTCCTCTACAAACCCGCCGACAACCTCTTCGCGTTCCTCGAGGTCAACACCCGCCTGCAGGTCGAACACCCGATCACCGAGATCACCACCGGCACCGACCTCGTCAAACTCCAGATCCACGTCGCCGCCGGCGGCAAACTCGACGGCGAACGCCCCGCCGAGCTCGGCCACGCCGTCGAAGCCCGCCTCAACGCCGAAGACCCCGACCGCGACTTCGCCCCCGCCCCCGGCCGGATCTCCCGCCTCGTCCTGCCCGCCGGGCCCGGCATCCGCGTCGACTCCGGCGTCAGCGAAGGCGACAGCATCCCCTCGGACTTCGACTCCATGATCGCCAAGATCATCGCCTACGGCCGGGACCGCGACGAAGCCCTCGCCCGCCTGCGCCGCGCCATGGCCGAAACCACCGTCATCATCGACGGCGGCGCCACGAACAAAAGCTTCGTCATCGACCTGCTCGACCAGCCCGAAGTCATCGACGCCAGCGCCGACACCGGCTGGATCGACCGCGTCCGCGCCCAGGGCCGACTCGTCAACCACCGCCACTCCGCGATCGCCCTCGCCGCCGCCGCCATCGAGGCCTACTCCGACGACGAGGAGATCGCCCGCGCCCGCCTCCTCACCACCGCCCACGGCGGCCGCCCCCAGGTCCAGCACGAAGCCGGCCGCCCCCTCGACCTCAAACTCCGCGGCAGCACCTACCGCGTCACCGTCGCCCGCATCGGCCAGACCCGCTACCGCACCCTCATCGCCGCCGGGGGTGGCCGCTCCGCGACCAACCCCGACCCCGTCGCCGCCGACGTCGAGATCGAAGCGTTCGACACCCACCGCGGCCAGATCACCGTCAACGGCCGCCGGTTCCGCCTCGTCTCCGCCACCCACGGCCCCATCCACCTCGTCGAGGTCGACGGCATCACCCACCGCATCAGCCGCGACGAAGGCGGCGTCGTACGATCCCCCGCCCCCGCCCTCGTCGTCGCCACCCCCGTCACCGTCGGTGACGAGGTCGACGCCGGCGCCACCGTCCTCGTCCTCGAGTCCATGAAGATGGAGACCGCGCTGCGCGCCCCGTTCCGGGCCCGCGTCAAAGAACTCCCCGTCTCCGTCGGCAGCCAGGTCGAGACCGGCGCCCCGCTCATGCGCCTCGAACCCCTCGCCGACAGCACCGACGAAGCCACGCCGGAAACGGCAACCGCTGTCGACATCGACCTGCCGCCCGCTGAAGAAGAAACCGGCCTCGACCGCAGCCGCCAGGACCTCTACAGCCTCCTGCTCGGCTTCGACGTCGACCCCGCCGACCGCAGCCGCGTCCTCACCCGCTACCTCACCGCCCGCGCCGCCGCCGGCGACCGGCCCCTGCCCGGCGAGGTCGAACTCCTCACCGTCTTCGCCGACCTCGCCGAACTCACCCGCAACACCGCCGGCGGCGAGCTCGGCGGCGAACCCGGCAGCGCCGTGCACTCCCCCCGCGAATACTTCCACCGCTACCTCGGCAGCCTCGACGTCGACCGGGCCGGCGTCCCCACCGGCTTCCAGACCCGCCTCACCAAGGTCCTCGCCCACTACGGCGTCGACAGCCTCGAACGCACCCCCGCCCTCGAAGCCGCCGTCTTCCGGATCTTCCTCGCCCAGCAGCGCACCGCCACCGATGTCGCCGTCGTCACCGAACTCCTGCGCCACTGGCTCGCCGGCCCGCCCCCCGTCGAAGCCCTCGCCGAACGGGCCGGCCTCACCCTCGAACACCTCATCGAAGCCACCCAGGTCCGCTTCCCCGCCGTCGCCGACCTCGCCCGCGGCATCGTCTTCCGCTGGTTCGCCCAGCCCCTCCTGCGCCGCAACCGGGCCAAGGTCTACGTCGCCGTCCGCTCCGACCTCGCCTACCTCGACCACCACCCCGACGCCCCCGACCGGGCCGAACGCATCCAGTCCATGGTCGCCTCCGCCGAACCCCTCGTCCGGCTCATCGGCCAGCGCATCACCCGCACCGGCGCCGACCACGCCCCGCTCCTCGAGGTCCTCACCCGCCGCTACTACGGCAACCGCGGCCTCACCGACGTCACCGCCACCGACACCCCCGCCGGCCGGTTCGTCACCGCCCACCACACCGGTCGATCGGGCCTGACCAGAGTCGTCACCACCGCCGTCGGCATCGACGCCCTCGCGGCCGCCCTCGACACCATCGCGCAACTGGCCCAAGACCCGGCCGCCGGCGGTACCGTCGCCGATGTCTATGTCGCCTGGGACGACCAGCCCGACGCCACCGCCATCGCCGACGCCCTCGGCAAGCTGCTCACCGAACACCCCCAACCCGACGGTGTGCGCCGCATCACCATCACCGTCGCCGGCACCAGCCACGCCGTCATGCACCACCACTTCACGTTCCGCCCCGACCAGGACGGCTTCGCCGAAGACCGGCTCATCCGCGGCCTGCACCCCCAGATCGCCAACCGCCTGCAGCTCTACCGGCTCCGCGAGTTCGACCTCACCCGCCTGCCCTCCGCCGACGAGGAGATCTACCTCTTCAAAGCCGTCGCCAAGACCAACCCCGCCGACGAACGCCTCATCGCCATGGGCCAGGTCCGCGACCTCACCGCCCTACGCGAAGCCGACGGCCGCCTCGTCGCCCTCCCGGCCCTCGAGGACATCACCACCGGCTGCCTCGACGCCATCCGCAACATCCAGGCCCAGCGCCCCCAGAACAAACGCTTCGACACCAACCGCATCATGATGTACGTCTGGCCCGCCACCGAACTCACCCAGGACGAGATCGAAACCCTCGTCCAGCGGCTCCTGCCCACCACCGCCGGCGCCGGCCTCGAAGAGGTCCAGTTCCTCGCCCGCCAGCGCAACGCCGCCGGCGACCTCGCCGAAGTCGCCGTCCGCATCACCCTCGACCCCGGCCACGGCGCCAGCCTCACCGTCGACAAACCCTCCACCGAACCCGTCCAGCCCATCGACGACTATCGCCAGAAGGTCCTGCGCGCCGCCCGCCGCGGCAACGTCTACCCCTACGAACTCACCGGCCTGCTCGCCGGCACCGGCGGCACCTTCACCGAACACGACCTCGACGAGACCGGCACCCTCGTCGCAGTCCAGCGGCCCAAGGGCAGGAACACCGCCGCGATCATCACCGGCGTCGTCACCACCCCCACCACCCGCCACCCCGAAGGCGTCACCCGCGTCGCCCTCCTCGGCGACCCCACCAAAGCCCTCGGCGCCCTCTCCGAACCCGAGTGCAGCCGCGTCATCGCCGCCCTCGACCTCGCCGAACGCCTCCAGGTCCCGGTCGAATGGTTCGCCCTGTCCGCCGGCGCCCGCATCTCCATGTCCTCCGGCACCGAGAACATGGACTGGGTCGCCGCCGCCCTCAAACGCATCGTCACCTTCACCCAGGCCGGCGGCGAGATCAACATCATCGTCACCGGGATCAACGTCGGCGCCCAGCCCTACTGGAACGCCGAGGCGACCATGCTCATGCACACCAAGGGCATCCTCGTCATGACCCCCGACTCGGCCATGGTCCTCACCGGCAAACAGGCCCTCGACTTCTCCGGCGGCATCTCCGCCGAGGACAACTACGGCATCGGCGGCTACGACCGCGTCATGGGCCCCAACGGCCAGGCCCAGTACTGGGCCCCCAACCTCGCCGCCGCCCGCGACGTCCTCATGGCCCACTACCAGCACACCTACGTCGTCCCCGGCGAACCCGGCCCCCGCCGCGCCACCACCGGCGACCCCACCGACCGCGACGTCACCGGATACCCGCACACCATCGACGGCAGCGACTTCACCACCGTCGGGCAGATCTTCTCCGCCCAGCACAACCCCGACCGCAAGAAACCCTTCGACATCCGCACCGTCATGAAAGCCCTCACCGACCAGGACCACCCGGCCCTGGAACGGTGGACCGGCATGGCCGACGCCGACACCGCCGTCGTCACCGACGCCCACCTCGGCGGCCGGCCCGTCTGCCTCATCGGCATCGAGTCCCGCTCCGTGCCCCGCACCGGCTTCCCTCCCACCGACGGCCCCGACACCTACACCGCCGGCACCCTGTTCCCCCAGTCGTCGAAGAAGGTCGCCCGGGCCATCAACGCCGCCTCCGGCAACCGGCCCCTCGTCGTCCTGGCCAACCTCTCCGGCTTCGACGGCTCCCCCGAGTCGATGCGCAAACTCCAGCTCGAATACGGCGCCGAGATCGGCCGGGCCATCGTCAACTTCGAAGGCCCGATCGTCTTCACCGTCATCTCCCGCTACCACGGCGGCGCGTTCGTCGTCTTCTCCAAAGCCCTCAACCCCAACATGACCGTCCTGGCCCTCGAAGGCTCCTTCGCCTCCGTCCTCGGCGGCGCCCCCGCCGCCGCCGTCGTCTTCGCCGGCGAGGTCAACACCCGCACCAGCACCGACCCCCGCGTCACCGACCTGCAAGCCCAGGTCGCCGCGGCCAGCGGCGCCGAACGCGCCGCCCGCAACGCCCGCCTCGCCGAGGTCCAGGCGTCGGTCCGGGCCGAACACCTCGCCGCCGTCGCCGCCGAGTTCGACCGCGTCCACTCCATCCAGCGCGCCGTCGACGTCGGCTCCGTCGACGCCATCATCAGCGCCCGCGAACTGCGGCCCCGCATCATCGAGGCCATCGAGCACGGCCTGAAACGGTGACCACGCCCGCCTTCATCCCCGGGCTGCGGCTCTGCCGCGACCTCTACGAGCTCGGCGTGCGGCCACTCCTGGACGGGGTGGCGCACGCCGCGGCCCGCATCGGCGCCGGCTCCGAAGTCCTCGGCCTCGACACGCCCCGCTCCACCGACCACGACTGGGGCCCCCGCCTGCAACTCTTCGTCGACCTCGCCACCGTCGACGCCGGCGCCCTCAGCCGCACCCTCAGCGACCACCTGCCCAAGGACATCCACGGCTGGCCGACCAACTACGCCCCACCCGGCGAACGTGTCCAGGCCATGACCCCCACCACCGGACCCGTCCACCACCGCGTCGACATCACCGACGTCACCACCTGGTCCCGCGACCACCTCGGCTTCGACGCCACCACCGGCGTCAGCACCGCCGACTGGCTCGCCACCCCCACACAACTGCTCGCCGAGGCCACCGCCGGCGCCGTCTACCACGACGACACCGGCGACCTCACCCGCCTGCGGACCAACCTCACCTGGTACCCGGACCCCGTCTGGAAGCGGATCCTGGCCGCGCAGTGGGCGCGGATCAGCCAGGAGGAGGCGTTCCCCGGGCGGGCCGCGGAGCTCGGCGACGACCTCGGCTCCCGCATCGTCACCGCCCGCCTCGCCCGCGACGTCATGCGCCTGTGCCTGCTCCTGGCCCGCCGCTACCCGCCGTACAGCAAATGGCTCGGCACCGCCTTCGCCGCCCTCCCCGACGCCGCCCCGATCGGTACCGCCCTCACCCGCGCCCTCCAAGCCGACGACGCGGACGAACGGCAGGCCGCCCTCGCCGACGCCTACGAACTCGCCGGAGCCTGGCAGAACCGCCTCGGCCTCACCGAACCCGTCGACGCCACCCGCCGCCCGTACTTCGACCGCCCCTTCCCGGTCATCGACGCGACCCGGTTCGCCGACGCCCTCGCCCCCGGCGCCACCCGCACCGGCGCCATCGACCAATTCCTCGACAGCACCGACGTCCTCGGCGATCCGGCGCTCACCCGCGGCCTGTTCGAGGCCGTCGAACCCGCACCCGGACGGAACCCTGCCGCGTAGCGGCAAGAAAAAGGCGTGGCCTCAGCCACGCTGGCTAGGGCATCCTAGGACGCTAGGTTACAGCTCCAGAACAGCGCGATAGCGGGCCCGGCCGGAACGGACCCGGTCCAGGGCGGCGGCGTTGTCCGCGACCGGGAACACCTCGACCTCCGGCCGCACACCGTGCCGGGCCGCGAAGTCCAGCATCGCCCGGGTGTCGCCGATCGACCCCGGGATGCCACCGCTGATCGTCTTCGCCGACGGCAGCAGCGCCATCGGGCCGACCGTGAGCGGGGCCGGCGGCACACCGACGACCGACAGCGTGCCGGCCGGGCGCAGCAACGCGAGGTAGGCGTCCCACGGCAGGTCGGCCGCGACCGTCGACAGGAGGAAGTCGAACGAGCCCGCGGCCGCGCCCATCGCCGCCTCGTCCCGCCCGACGAGGTAGCCGGTCGCGCCGAACCGGCGGGCGTCGTCCTCCTTGCCGGGCGACGAGGAGATCGCGGTCACCGCACACCCCCACGCGGCGAAGAACTGCACGGCCAGGTGCCCCAGGCCGCCGATGCCGACGACGCCGACCCGGTCCGTGGGCCGGACGCCGTGGCGCAGCAGCGGCGCGAACACGGTGGTGCCCGCGCACAGCAGCGGCCCCGCCGCCGCCGACGGGATCGCCTCGGGGATCGGGTGGACGTGCCGCCAGTCACCGGCCCGCACGTGCCGGGCGAAGCCGCCCCGGTCACCGCGCAGCACCAGGTCGTCGCGGTCCGGGCAGTGCTGCTGCCGCCCGCCGACGCACCACTCGCACCGGAAGCAGGAGCCGGCGATGGCGCCCAGGCCGACCCGGACCCCGACCGGCAGCCGGTCGGGGTCGACGGCCGCGCCGATCGCCGCCACCTCCCCGACCACCTCGTGGCCGGCCACGACCGGGAACCGGGCGTTGCCGAACTCGTTGTCGATCATGCCGAGGTCGGTGTGGCAGACCCCGCAGTGCGTGACGCGGATGTCGACCTGCCGGTCGCCCAGTGGCCCGGCCTCGTAGGTGTACTCCTCCAGCGGCGCCGACGCGCGGTGGGCCGCGTACGCGGTGACTCGCATGCCCGATCCCCTCTCCTTGATTGATTACTCAATCAGAGACGGAGCGGGCCCGCCACCGCTGCGGGAACGCGAGGAGGTCAGGCGGGGCGCAACAGGTTCCACAGCGCCGCGAAGCCGGCCGCGTGGTACTGCCCGGCTCGCTCCGGGTCGCGCTGGATCGCGTCCATGGCCGCATAGGCGACCCCTTCCACGACGGCGCCGAGGAACGCGATCGGCTGCCCGTCCAAGGGTCCCCCGGCCGCGGCCCGCTGGAACAGCTCGACCCCGGCCGCCTGGTTGCGGGCCGAACCGGCCCGGGACTCTGCCGTGATGACGTCGGACAGGCTCAGCAGCATCAGCGACCGGCGCCGGGCCGGGTGCTCGGCCGCCCAGTCGAGCCAGCGGCCCCACACGACCAGCAGCTGCTCACGCAGCCCGGCGGCCGGGATGTCCGCCAGGACCGCGGCCCGGACCTCCTCGGCCAGCTCCAGGTACAGCGCGTTGAGCAGGCCGGCCTTGGACTCGAAGTGGTGGAAGATGGAGCCCTGCGCGATCCCGGCCCGTTTGGCCATCGCCGCCGTCGACGCGCTCACCCCCTCCGCGGCGAGCGTGGCCACCGCCGCCTCGAGGATCCGGCGGCGCATCGCCTGCGGGGCGGGCACCTCAGTACCGGCCGAGCCAGGCGGTCGGGGCCATCACGATCTGCGGGTTGGCCGCCGGGTCCAGCCAGCGCAGGACGTTGAGCAGGTCGGCCTGGGCCAGGCTCACGCACCCGGCGGTGCTGCCGGCGCCGGCCTGGTGCAGGAAGATGCCGCTGCCCCGCCCGGGGGTGGCCGGCATGTTGTAGCGGATCACCGCCATGTACAGGTACTGCGGGTTGTAGGTCCACAGCGCCTCGCTCGGGCCGCCCGGGTTGGGGCCGTGCGCGAAGGTGTTGTAGCCGGGCGAGTCGCTGTTCTCATTCCACCAGTCATCGGTCACGATCTGGTGATAGGGGTACTTGACACCCGGGTTCGCGTTGATGCCGTACATGGTGGCGTCGATCCCGTACACGCCGGCCGGGGTCGTCTTGTCGCCCTCGTGCTTGTCGTCGCTGATGCCCTTCGAGCCCAGCCGGGCGGTCATCGCGCCGAGGACCGGCCGCCACAGCCCGCCGGCCCGGGTGTAGGCCTGCAGCGTCGCCGTGGTCGCCGACGGCGACGCCGACTGCACGATGACGACCTGGGTCGTGTTCGCCGGGAGGGTCCGCAGCTTCGCGGCGTCGTTGGTCGGCGCCACCACCGGCGAGGAGGCGACGATCTGCGCGTGCTGGCCCGGGCCGGACGCCTCGGTCGTGGCCGACGGGGCCGGCGTGCGGGTCGGCGGCCCGGTCGTCGGCGCCGGGCGGGCCGTGGACGGGCCCGGCTCCCCGGCGCGCACCCCGGCCGCACCGCCGGGCGGGGGCGCGGCGACACCGGACGCGGCCGCCGACACGGCGGCTTCCCCGTCGGAGGCGGCGGCACAGCCGGCGAGGGCCGTGACCAAGAGCAACGGAATTGTGGCGAACCGCCATCGCGCGCGTCCTCGCTGGTCAACCGGCACGCCACATAGTATCGGACACATGCGCCGAGCGTTTCCGACAAATCCGGCAGCGCGCCGCGCGGCTCTCGGCATCGCGGCGGCCGGCCTGGTGCTCCTCGCCGCCGGGTGCGCTCCCACGCCGCGGGTGGCGCCGGCCCCGGCGGGCGTGTCGAGCCCGGCCGCCCCGACAGGTGCCGGCACCGGCAGTACCCCCGCAGCCGTCGAACGGATCCCGGAGGACTCGATCGAGCCTCTGCCGGCCGCGCTGCGCGAGTCGATGACCGGGGTCTCCTGGCGGCCCGGGTGCCCGGTCGGCCTCGACGATCTCCGCCTGGTGCACGTGTCCTATGTGGACTTCGACGGGGTACCGCAGCCGGGGCAGCTCGTCGTCCACCAGGCGATCGCCGACGCGACGCTGCGGGTCTTCCAGCGGCTGCGCGACGCGCGGTTCCCGATCCGCAGCATGAACCTCATCGAGCGGTACGGCGGCAGCGACGACGAGTCCATGGCGGCCGACAACACCTCGGGGTTCAACTGCCGCAATGTGCCCAATACCGAACATTGGTCCAACCACGCCTACGGCCGCGCGATCGACGTGAACACCGTCGAGAACCCGTACCTGCCACGAGGCCAGGTGATGCCCCCGGCCGGGAACCAGTTCCTGGACCGCGGCAACGTGCGAAAAGGCATGATCATCGCCGGTGACGCGACGGTGCGGGCGTTCCGGGCCGAGGGATTCTCCTGGGGCGGGGCCTGGAAAAACGGTACCGATTACCAACATTTCGAAAAGGCGTGAATCTGATCCACGTCACATTGCGGCGCGGCATGATCACCGTCACCATACTGTCCGACATGGAATCCCGGGTTGGTGTGTTCCGGCTGCTGATCGCCGGGATGCTGGTGCTGATCGTCGGCGGCGTCGCGACCACCGCGTGGGGGCTGCGCCGGGCCGAGACGCGCGCCGACACCGGCTCCGGGCCCGGCACTCCCGCCACCGCCGCCTCCGCCGGACCGTCCACCTCGCCGGCCCCGCCGCCGTTCACCGGCTGGTCCGACCCGGCCGGGGTCGGGCAGCCCTACGGCGCCAAGGTCCAGGGCCTGCTGACGTTCCGCGGCAACCCGACCCGCACCTACTACGGCCAGGGCCCCGTGCCGCGCACCACCCCGGTGCCGCGGTGGCAGTTCCCGCGCTCCGGCGGGATGTGCGCGATGTCGGCCGACAAGGGCGAGACCCGCGAATGGTGCGGCACCGGCTGGACCGGGCAGCCGGCCGTGTTCGAGCGCGAGGGCCGCACCTGGGTCGTGTTCGGCGCCTACGACCGCAGCATCCACTTCCTCGACGCCGCCACCGGCGAACGCATCCTGCCGGACTTCAGGACCGGCGACATCATCAAGGGCAGCGTCACCGTCGACCCGGACGGCTTCCCGCTCGTCTACTCCGGCTCCCGCGACGGCTTCTACCGGGTCATCGCCACCGACCGGGCCGCACCGGCCGAGCTGTGGAAACTCTCGGCGGACGCGGTGAAGCCCACGATGTGGAACGACGACTGGGACGGCTCCGGGCTCATCATCGACGACTACCTCCTGGAAGGCGGCGAGAACAGCCAGTTCCACATCGTGAAGCTCAACCGCGGCTACGGGCCCGACGGCAAGGTCACCGTCGCGCCGCAGCTGGTGTTCAACACCCCCGGCTGGGACGAGCAGCTGCTCAAGGACGCCGGGGACAGCAACGTGTCGATCGAGAACTCGGTCGCCGTCTACAAGGACACCGTGTACTTCGCCAACTCCGGCGGCCTCGTGCAGGGCTGGGACCTCTCCGGGCTCAAGGCCGGGAAGGCACCGACGCGCACACTGCGGTTCTGGACCGGCGACGACACCGACGCCTCGATCGTCGTGGACGCCGACGGGTTCCTGTACGTGGGCTCGGAGTACGAGAAGGGCAACGCCCGGTCCAAGGAGGTCGGGCAGATGCTGAAGCTCGACCCGGCCAGGCCCGACAACCCGGTCGTGTGGGCGGTCAAGGACACCGGGCAGAAGCCGGGCGGGATCTGGGGCACGCCGGCGCTGTACCGCGACCTCGCCGTCTACGACACGGCCGGCGGCGACGTGCTCGGCCTGGACCGGGCCACCGGGGCCGTGCGGTGGCGCTTCCACCTGCCCGGGGCCGAGACCTGGCAGTCACCGGTGATCGTCGACGATACGCTGTTCATGGGCGACTGCACCGGCGTGATGCACGCCTACGACGTGTCCGACACCCACGCCGAACCGAAGCCGCTGTGGGACTACAAGATCGGCGGGTGTATCGAGTCGACGCCCGCGGTCTGGAAAGGATCACTGTATTTCGGGACGCGGGCGGGAGCGGTACACGCGCTGAGCGCCGGGTAGCGGGCACGGGGCGGACAATGTATTGCGCAATTGTTACGGGCCGCGCCTTGGCCCGGTGCGACGGCACACCATACGTTGCCCGACACACCCGGTCGACACCCGAAAGGATCCGAGCAATGCGCAGAGGGATCCTCTCCCTCCTGGCCATCGGCACCCTCGCCGTGAGCGGGACCGCGGCGTGCACCGCGAACGTGTCCGGCACCGGCGCCAAACCGCGCATCGGCGTCATCCTGCCCGACAGCAAGTCCTCGGCCCGGTGGGAGACCGCCGACCGCAAGTACCTGGCGGCCGCGTTCAAGGCGGCCGGCGTCGACTACGAGATCCAGAACGCGCAGAACGACAAGAGCGCGTTCACGACCCTGGCCGAGCAGATGATCACCCAGGGCGTCGACGTGCTCATGATCGTCAACCTGGACTCCGGGACCGGCAAGGCCGTCCTGGACAAGGCCCGCAACGCCGGCGTCGCCACCATCGACTACGACCGGCTCACCCTCGGCGGGTCGGCCCGCTACTACGTGTCGTTCGACAACGCGAAGGTCGGCACGCTGCAGGGCCAGGGCCTGGTCAAGTGCCTCACCGACACCCAGGCCGCCCGGCCGGTCATCGCCGAGCTCAACGGCTCCCAGACCGACAACAACTCGACGCTGTTCAAGGAGGGCTACGACGGGGTCCTCGGGCCGAAGTTCGCCTCCGGGGAGTACCAGAAAGGCCCCGACCAGTGGATCGAGGAGTGGGACAACACCCGCGCGGGGACGGCGTTCGAGCAGATGATGACCGCCCAGCCGAACATCGGCGGGGTCATCGCGGCCAACGACGGCCTCGCCAACGCCGCCATCAACGTGCTCAAGAAGCAGGGCCTCAACGGCCACATCCCCGTCACCGGCCAGGACGCCACCGCACAGGGCCTGCAGAACATCCTCGCCGGCGACCAGTGCATGACCGTCTACAAGGATGTGCGCCGGGAGGCCGCCGCGGCCGCGAAACTCGCGATCGCCCTGGCGAGGGGTGAGACGGGCGTCACCACGACCACGGTCCACGACCGGGTCGGCAACCGCGACGTCGATGCGATCCTGCTCGACCCCAAGGCGATCACCAGGGACAACGTCCGCGACGTCATCGACGACGGCTACGTGGCGGCGTCCGAGGTCTGCACCGCCGACTTCACCGCGAGGTGCGCGGCAGCGGGTATCAAGTAAGGTACCGGCGTTCAAAGGAGAGTTGTGACCGAAAGACCCTTGCTGGAGATTCGGGGGCTCAGCAAGAGCTTCGGACCGGTCCAGGTGCTGCGCGACGTCGACTTCTCGGTCTACGCCGGGCAGGTCACCGCGCTCGTCGGCGACAACGGGGCCGGCAAGTCGACGCTGGTCAAGTGCGTCGGCGGGATCTACTCGATCGACTCCGGGGAATACTTGTTCGAGGGCCGGGCGGTCTCCGTGCACGGCCCCCGCGACGCCGCCGCCCTCGGCGTCGAGATCGTCTACCAGGACCTGGCGCTCTGCGACAACCTCGACATCGTCCAGAACATGTTCCTCGGCCGGGAGATCCGCCGCGGCCTCGTCCTCGACGACATCACCATGGAGCAGAAGGCCGCCGACACCCTCGCCGGCCTGGCCGTGCGCACGGTGGCCTCGGTCCGCCAGCCGGTCTCCAGCCTCTCCGGCGGGCAGCGCCAGACGGTCGCCATCGCCAAGGCCGTGCTGTGGAACAATCGCATCGTCATCCTCGACGAGCCCAACGCCGCACTCGGCGTCGCGCAGACGGCCCAGGTCCTCGAGCTGGTCCGGCGGCTGGCCGACAAGGGCCTCGCCGTGGTGCTGATCTCGCACAACATGAACGACGTGTTCGCCGTCGCCGACCGCATCGCCGCGCTGTACCTCGGCCAGATGGCGGCCGAGGTCCGGGCCACCGACGTCACCCACTCGCAGGTCGTCGAGCTCATCACCACCGGCCGCAGCGGCCAGATCGGGCTGGGAGCGACCCTATGAGCCTCTCCCTGCTGGAAGACCGCACGACGGACCGTCCGTCGGCCGGGCTGGGCCCCTACACCCGCGACTACCTGGCCCGGGTCCGCGGCGGCAACATGGGCGCGCTCCCGGCCGTGCTCGGGCTGCTGACGCTGGTGGTCGCGTTCTCGGTCGCCCGCCCGGAGTTCGTCACCGCCGGCAACCTGGCCAACCTGCTGCACCAGGGCGCGGCGGTCACGGTCATCGCCATGGGGCTGGTCTTCGTGCTCCTGCTGGGCGAGATCGACCTGTCCGCCGGGTTCGCCAGCGGCGTCTGCGCCTCGGTCCTGGCCGTGTTACTGACAAACTTCGGATTTCCGTGGTACTTCGCTGTGCTCGGCGCCATCGCGACGGGAGCGGCGATCGGGCTCGTGATCGGGCTGCTCGTCGCCAAACTGGGGATTCCGTCGTTCGTGGTGACCCTGGCCGCGTTCCTGGCGTTCCAGGGAGCGGTGCTGCTGCTCATGAAGGGCGGCACGATCGTCGCCGTCGACGACCCGACGATCAAGAAGATCAACTTTGACGGGCGGTTCACGCCGCTGCAGGGCTGGGTCCTCTACGGCGTCACGATCGCCGGGATGCTCGCGCTGCACCTGTGGAAGCGCTCCAGCCGGGTCCGCCACGGCCTGACCGCCGACCCGATCTCGGTCGTGGCGCTGCGGGTCGTCACCGTCGCCGTCCTGCTCGGCACCGCCGTGTGGACGCTCAACCTGGAGCGCTCCAAGAACGACGCCATCTCCCAGCGGGGCGTGCCGATGATCGTGGCGATCCTCGGGCTGCTGCTGTGGCTGTGCACGTTCGTGCTCAACCGGACCGCGTTCGGCCGGCACGTCTACGCCGTCGGCGGCAACCGGGAGGCGTCCCGGCGGGCCGGCATCCACGTCGACGCCATCCGCATCGCCGCGTTCGTCATCTGCTCGACCATGGCCGCCGTCGGCGGGATCGTCGCCGCGTCCCGGGACGCGTCCGTCAACCCCAACACCGGCGGCAGCAACGTGCTGCTCTACGCCGTCGGCGCCGCCGTCATCGGCGGGACCAGCCTCTTCGGCGGCAAGGGCCGGGTCCTCAACGCGGTCCTCGGCGGGGCCGTCGTGGCCGTCATCGAGAACGGGATGGGCCTCATGGAGTACAGCCCCGGCACCAAGTACATCGTCACCGGCGTCGTGCTGCTGCTCGCCGCGGGCATCGACGCCCTTACCCGGCGCCGCGCGGCCCGCGGCGGCGTCGCGCTGCACTAGTCTGCAGTTTCGCTGTTCGTCGCGGCACGTGTCGCCGCGGTGTTGTCGGGACCTCGAAGAAAGCCGAGCATGCGCGTTGGCCCCAGCCAGGAGGAGATCCGGCGGAGCAACCTCGGAGCGCTCCTGCGCTCCGTGCACCTCCACGGCGCGATGTCGCGTGCCGATCTCACGACGAGCCTGGGCCTCAACCGCAGCACCATCGGCGCGCTGACCGCCGACCTCGCCGCCGCCGGCCTGGTCTCCGAGGGCGTCCCCCGGGAGCAGCGGGGCCGCGCCGGGCGACCGTCCCTCGTCGTGCGCCCGGAGTCGGAGAAGGTCTTCGTGTACGCCTTCGCCGTCGAGGTCGACCGGATCGTCGCCGCCCGCGTCGGCCTCGGCGGCGTCCTGCTCGACCGCTTCGAGGCGGCCCGCCCCCGCGGCGAGCACGACGCCGCCACGGTCGTCGCCCCGATCGCCGAGTTCGTCCACAAGATGCAGCTCACCGCCCTGGACCGGGTGAAAGGCGCCGGGGCCCGGCTCATCGGCAGCGGCGCCGCCGTGTCCGCCATGGTCCGCCGCGACGACGGCTACGTCCGCCTCGGCCCGCAGCTCGGCTGGGCCGACCAGCCCCTGGGCGAGGCGCTCGGCGTCCTGGTCGGCGACGGCCGCCCGGTAGCGGTCCGCAACAACGCCGACCTGGCCGCCCTGGCCGAGCACACCCGCGGCGCCGCCGCCGGCTGCGACAACCTCGTCTACCTCTACGGCGACGCCGGCATCGGCGGCGGCATCATCGCCGCCGGCCGCCCGGTGACGGGCCACGGCGGCTACGGCGGCGAGGTCGGCCACATGGTCGTCAACCCCAACGGCAAAGCGTGCAGCTGCGGCTCCCACGGCTGCTGGGAGACCGAGATCGGCGAACACGCCCTGCTCGCCGCGGCCGGCCGCAACGCCACCGCCGGCCGCGACGGCATCCTCGCCGTCGTCGACGCGGCGTCCCGCGGCGACAACACCGCCCAGGCCGCGATGCGCCAGGTCGGCGACTGGCTCGGCTTCGGCGTCGCCAACCTGGTCAACATCTTCAACCCCGAGATGGTCATCTTCGGCGGCACCCTCCGCGAGGTCTACCTCGCCTCCGCCGCCCAGGTCCGCTCCCGCCTGAACCGCAACGGCCTGCCCGCCTGCCGCGAACACGTCCGCCTCCGCACCCCCCAGCTCGGCCAGGACGCCGCCCTCATCGGCGCGGCCGAGCTCGCCTTCGAACCCCTCTTCGCCGACCCGCTCGACTCCGCTTGACAACGCTCAACGTTAACCATAAGTTTTGAGCGTGCCGAGACCGGTTGTCACCGAGGACGTGTTCCGGGCAGTGGCCGATCCGACCCGCCGCGCCCTCATCGAGGCGCTCGGGGACGGTGCGGAAGTCACCGTGGGCGACCTGGCCGAGGGGGTCGGGCAGTCGGTCGCCATGGTGTCGCGGCATCTCGCGGTGCTGCGGGCGGCCGGGGTCGTCGAGGAACGGCCCGCCGGGCGGCATCGGTTCTACCGGCTCAACCCCGCGCCGCTGCGGCAGCTCTACGACTGGGCCGGGCTGTTCACCGGGTTCTGGAATGAACGCGTCACCAAGCTGCACCAACATCTGGAGCGCAAGCATGAGACGTGACATCGCCGTCGAGACCGTCCTGCCCCACCCGATCGACGCCGTCTGGCAGGCGCTGACCGACCCCGCCGAGCTCGCCGAATGGGTCATGCCGGTCGAGGGGTTCGCGGCCGTGGCCGGGCAGCGGTTCCGGTTCCTGGCCAAGCCCATGCCCGGCTGGGACGGCGTCATCAACTGTGAGGTGCTCGCCGTCGACGCCCCGCACCGGCTCGTCATCCGCTGGCAGGGCAGCCGGATGCGGACCCCGACCACCCTCACCTGGACGCTCACCGCGACCGACGGCGGGACCCGGTTCCGGATCGACCACGCCGGGTTCGACGGCCCCACCGGGGTCATCTCCGCCCTGATGCACCGCTCCGGCTGGCAGCGCATGGCCCGGCGGCGGCTCGGCGGGCACCTCGGGTCGCGGCCCGCCGCGCGGTGAGCGGGCGGCGGGCGGTCAGTCCCGGATCCGCGTCTCGGCGACCAGGCCGCCGGTGAGGCGGTACCCGTGGCTGACCGTGCGGTGAGGGTGGCCTGGGCGGTGTCGGCGTCCAAGCGTTGCAGGGTGGGCTCAGGCGGTACCCCCGGAAAAGGCGCTTTCGCGACGGGCGGCATCGGCCGCTCGCCGGCGGGCCAGGGCGGTCAGCGACGCCACGGACAGGATGACCGCGGCGGTGCCGGCGACGGTGCCCACCTGCGGGGCGGCGATCAGCAGCGGGAGGGTCCGGACCGCGACCGCGCTGCCCAGGGCCCGCGTCGACGCGCTCCAGGCCAGGACCGTCGTCACCGTGCCCGGGCGGGCGGCCTGGGCCAGTTTCGCGTCCATGCCGCCCTCGAACGCGGTCATGCACAGGCCGGACAGGAACTGGGCCAGGAACAGGCCGGCCACGTGCGCCGGGGCGAGGAGCCAGCCGGCGAGCATCCCGACGCCCCACAGCGGCCACACCACCGCCGGCGGCAGGCGCAGGCGGCCGACGCGGTCCACGGCCCACGACGACAGCAGGCAGCCGGCGCTGAACGCGGCGGCCGCGCCCGCGACGGCGCGGTGGCCGTACAGTTCGGTGGCGAGGGCCACGGACAGCAGGGTCGGGCCGGCGGACAGCAGCATGATGGCGCTGCCGGCGGCGAGGACGGGCAGCGGGACGCGCACGCCCCGGGTCCGCGTCTCGGCGCGGCGGCGTTCGACCCGAGTCGGGAACGTGTCCGGGAGCGGCGGGGGGACGTTGCGGGCGGTCCGCGCGCGGCGGGCCGTGAGCATGCTGGGGATGAGGCTCAGGCCGTACACGAGGAAGACCACGGTCAGGGCGGCCGTGTGCATCGGCAGGAGGGCGGCGACGCCGGCGCCGAGGGCCTCGACGGCGGCGATCGACAGGGCGTAGCGGGTCATCGACCGGGGGCGCGCGTCGACGGCGGCGACCTCGGCCCGCATCGCGGCGAAGCCGGTGAACGCGGCGATGTGCATCAGCGTGACCCCCGCGGCCACGACGGTGGCGTCGACGCCCGCGAGCAGCCCGGCGAGGGTGGAGACACGCAGGACGGCCTCCGTGCAGCCGGCCAGGAGCAGCAGCGTGCGGCCGGGCAGGAGGCGGGCCAGGCGGCCGACGACCGGGGCCGACAGGACCACGCCGAGCAGCATCGCCGAGTTGAACAGCGCGGCCATGGCGAGGCCGCCGCGGTCGACGGCGACGAGGTTGAACAGGGTCCAGCCCAGGTACAGGCCGAACGAGTCCACGACGCCGGAGACCAGCAGTTCGCGCAGGCGGCCGGCGCGGCGGCGGCCGCCCGTCAGGTCGGTGCGGTGCCGCGACCGGTGCGGGGCCGGCGCATCGGTCGCGGCCGTCAACGCCGGTCCCCGGCCTTCGCGGCACCGGTCGGTGCCGCCGCGTGCGTCTCGGGCTGGTGCGGGATGCGCTGGACGGTGGCGTTCGTGCCGGTCGGGCCGCCGACGAAGACCGGCTCCGGCGGGGCGAAGCCGTTGAAGTGGCTGGCGTAGCTCAGCGTGTACGCGCCGGCGGAGCCGATGTACAGGCGGTCGCCGACCTCGATCGTCGCGGGCAGGTCGACGCCGTAGAACATGGTGTCGGAGCTGTCGCACGACGGGCCGGTCACCGTGAACGGCACGTGCGGGACGACCGCGTGGTCGGTCCGCGACGTCCACAGCGGGAACCGCCACTGCTGCATGGTCTGCAGCGTCTCCATCATGCCGTTGTAGGCGCCGATGTCGACGTACAGCCACTGCTCCCCGGCCCGGACCTCACGCCCCAGCACGGTCGTCACCATGACGGCACTCTCGGCGACGAGGTGCCGGCCGGGCTCGGCCGCGAGCAGCGCCGGCCGGTACGGCAGCAGCTCCTCGAGCGCCGTGTTGATCGTCTCCGCGATCCGCTCCAGGGGCGGGACGCGCTCGACATAGCGCGACGGGAACCCACCACCAAGATCAAGCATTTCCAGGTGTACTCCGTCTTCCCGCAACGACGCCATGAGTGCCCCGGCCGCGGCGATCGCCTGGCGCCACGCGCTGGTGGTGCCACACTGCGAGCCGACGTGGAAGGTCACGCCGTACGGCCGCAGCCCGAGCTCCCGGGCCAGCAGCATCAGCGCCCGGGCCTCGTGGGCCTCGGCGCCGAACTTCCGCGACAGCGGGAACAGGCTGGTCGAGTCGTCGACCCGCAGCCGGATGTACACGGCCGCGCCCGGGGCGTGCTGGGCGAGCTTGCGCAGCTCCCCCTCGCCGTCGAAGCTGAACCGCCACAGGCCGGCCCGGTGCGCCTCGGCGATCGCCTGCGGCGCCTTGATCGGGTTGCTGTACAGCACCTCGGCCGGGTCGATGCCGAGCTCGCGCAGCATCCGCAGCTCGCCGATCGACGCCACCTCGAAGCTGGACCCGAGCGCGGCCAGGGTGCCCAGCACCTCGTCGGCGGAGTTGCACTTCATCGCGTAGAACGGGCTGACGCCGGGGATGGCGGCGGTGAAGGCCGCGTACCGGTCGGCGACCGTCGACAGGTCCACCGCCAGGAACGGCGCCGGCGCGTCGAGCCCGGCCAGGGCGCTGGGGCTCAGCGCGGCGGGCCAGTGCCCGGGCAGGTCGAGGCGGGCCTGGTCGGCGAGGGCGGCCGTCATCGAAGCGGTCTCCTAACGCGGTCTGCGGACGTGGTCGACAACCAGCCTGCGGACTGCCGGGAGCACCGCCGTTGCCTCGCCGGTTGCCGTCCGGTGGCAGGGTCCACGTCGCCCGGCGACGGGGTCCACGTCGCTCGGTGGCGGGGTCCACGTCGCTCGGTGGCGGGGTCCACGTCGCTCGGTGGCGGGTCCACGTCACTCGGCGGCGTCCGGCGGCGGGGTCCACGTCGCCCGATGGCGGCGTGCACGTCGTCCGGCGGCGGCGTCCGCGGCGTCCGGCGGCGGCGTCCGCGGCGTCCGGCGGCGGGGCCGGTGGCGGGGTCCGCGGCACCGGGGGGCGGGTGGGTCAGGCGGCGAGGGCGGCCTGGTCCTGCAGCAGGAGGCCGGCCTCGGCGGCGGGCAGCGGGCGGGAGAAGTAGTAGCCCTGGGCCAGGTCGCAGCCCATCCGGCGCAGGGCCAGGAACTGGGCGTACTGCTCGATGCCCTCGGCGACCGTGGCCATGCCGAGGCTCTGGCCGAGCTGGACGATCGTGCGGGCCAGGGCCGCGTCCGGGGTGGAGCCGCCGAGGCGTTCGACGAAGGACCGGTCGATCTTCAGGGTGTCGACCGGGAAGCGGCGCAGGTAGGCCAGGGACGAGTAGCCGGTGCCGAAGTCGTCGATGGCCAGGCGCACGCCGATGTCCTTGAGGCTGAGCAGGACCGCGAGGTTCTCCTCGGTGTCGGTCATCAGGACGCTCTCGGTCATCTCCAGGCACAGCCGTTGCGCGGGCAGGCCGGTCTGGGCCAGGACGGTGGCGACGATGGCGGGCAGGTCGGGCTGGTCGAACTGGCGGCCGGAGACGTTGACGGCCATCGTCATGGCCCGGTCCGGCTCGGCCATGCCCCACTCGACGGCCTGGCGGCAGGACTCGGCGAGGACCCACTGGCCGAGGGGGCGGATCAGGCCGGTGGACTCCGCGAGGGGGATGAAGTCGATCGGGCTGATCATGCCGCGGACCGGGTGGCGCCAGCGCACGAGGGCCTCGAAGCCGACGATCTGCCCGGTGCGCAGCTCGATCGTGGGCTGGTAGTGCATCTCCAGTTCGCCGCCGGTCTCCAGGGCGCGGCGCAGGTCGGCGGCGAGCTGGAGGCGTTCGACGAGGCCGGTGTGCATCTGCGGGTCGTAGCGGGCGAACTGCCCGGACCCGGCGGACTTGGCCCGGTACATGGCCAGGTCGGCGTTGCGCATGAGCTGGTCGGCGTCGCGGGCGTCGGGGCCGGTCAGGGCGATGCCGATGGAGCCCTGGACGTGGATCTCCTGGTTCTCGATGACGAACTGCTCGTCGAGGGCCGCGATGATCCGGGTGGCGAGGTCGTCGGCGTCGCCGGGGGCGGCGACGGCGTCGATGAGCACGGCGAACTCGTCGCCGCCGAAGCGGGCCACGGTGTCGCCGTCGCGCACGGCCTCGCCCAGGCGCATCGCGACCTGCATGAGCAGCAGGTCGCCGGCGGCGTGCCCGAGGCTGTCGTTGACCTCCTTGAACCCGTCGAGGTCGAGGAACAGGATCGCCACGTCTGAGCGGCGGCGCAGGGCGACCTCGAGCCGGTCCTTGAACAGGGCCCGGTTCGCGAGCTTGGTCAGGCCGTCGTGGAAGGCCTCGTGGACGAGCTGGTCCTCGAGCTCCTTGCGCTCGCTGATGTCGCGGGAGTTGAGCACGATACCGCGGACGCTGGGGTCCTCGAGGAGGTTCGTGACCGTCACCTCGGCCAGGCAGCGGTGCCCGTCGGCGTGCAGCATCGGCAGCTCGATGACCCGGGTCGCGTAGGCGGTGCCGGACACGGCCTCGATCGCGGCGGCCAGCACCGGGACGGACTCGGCCAGCAGGCGCTCGGTGAGCTTGAGCCCGGCGAAGTACGCGGGGTCGTAGCCGAACACGCGGCTGATGCTCTCGCTCTGGTACGTCACCAGGCCCTCGGCGTCGATGACCGTGACGACGTCGGAGCTGTGCTGCACGAGCGCCTGGAACCGCTGCTCGCTCGCGCGCAGCTCGGCGGTGCGGGCGTCGACACGGGCCTCGAGGCCGCGGGTCAGGGACCGGTTCTCCAGCAGGGTCAGCAGCTGCCGGCCGACGATGAGCAGGATGATCGCGGAGCGGCTCCAGGACACGAACATGTCGTGGGCGCCGTGCCGCAGGACCTCGAACGTGCTGGTGACGAGGGCGCCGAGGACGGCCAGGTAGGGCAGCATCACGCCGAGGGGCTGGGTGAGGTCGTGCCGGTCCTGCTCGGCGTAGGCGCGTTCGGGGCGGCGGGCGGCGAGGAAGATGAGGGTGAAGCCGGTGAACCAGCCGAGGTCCAGGACGTTGCCGGACCCGTAGGTGTCCAGCAGCGTCAGGTACGCGTAGCCGGAGTCGGAGACGGTGAAGGCGGCCAGCCCGGCCCCCGCGAGGGGCAGGGACAGCGGCCGCCGCCCGCCGCGGCGCAGCCGGGCCACCATGAACAGCACGATCGTGAGCACGACGACGTCGCCGCCCGGGTACCACAGGGTGATGAGCAGCCCGAGGCGGCTGTCCGCGCCTTGCTGGACCAGCGGCCCGAGGATCAGCACCCAGGTGATGAGCAGCAGCGACACGGCGATCATGAGCCCGTCGAGGATGCTGCGGGCCTGCTGGGCGAGGTTCTGCCGCGACACCGGGAGCAGCAGCAGGCCGGCCGCGGTGAACGGCATCATCCAGAAGTAGCCGGCGTCGGCGAGGGACGGGAACGGCACCTCCTGGCCCAGGACCGTCTCGTACCAGATGCAGAACGCCTGGCCGATGCCCCACGACAGGGACCCGGCCCCGACGAGTGCCCAGGCCCACCGCACGCGCCGGCTCACCCGCTCCCGCCAGGCCCGCACGACACAGGCGGTGCCGGCGGTGAGCGCGGCCAGGAACAGCACGATGTTGGACACGTTCTGCCCGACGAGGCTCCCGCCGGCGCCGGTCACGAAGACGGTGCAGAGCACGGCGGTGACCGCGGCCGCGCCCGCGCACTGCAGCGCGAATCCGCGGGTGGGCACGGCAGCCCGCAGCAGGCTGCCCGGCCAGCTCGCCATCGTGCCCCCGATCGTTCTCACGCGGTCGTGTGCCGCACTGATCGGGCGCGCGGCGGTCGAACTGAGCCGCGAACCCGGCAGGCAACCGTCCCGCACCTGGTCCGGTTGGCGGTTTGCTGTGTTTCGCCGCCCTCGCCCGGTTCGGCCCGTTCCGCGATGCCCGGCGCCTTCAGGCACCATTCGGTGGCTCACGGCCCGTCCGGGACGTCCCGGCGGGTCGGCGCCCGCCTGGTTGGTTGGGCGCGGAATCGGCATTCCGGTGATCCTCACTGTACGTGATGACTAGATTGCGAGACGTGTTCGCATTCGATGTTCGCGTGCGAGTTTGAGCGCGCGAGTGCAGTGAGACGGGGGACGGGATGCCAGCCCAATCGAGGTTGAAGCCGAGGCCCAGACGCCGGCCGCGGGTCACGCGCCGGTCGGTGAAGGCCGGTCTGGCCGCGCTGTCGGCGAGCGTCATGGTCTTCGGCAGCGCGGCCGGTCCGGCGTTCGCGGCGATGGCCAACGGCGCCGGCCCCGGTGCCGCCGGCCCCGGTACGGCCAGTCCGGCCGGCAGCCCGTCCACGGAGTCGGCGCCGACGTCCGCCGCGAAGTCCGGCACGAAGACCGGCGCCAGGACCGACGCCAAGACCGGGGCCGACGCCAAGACCGGGGCCGACGCCAAGACCGGCGCCCGGTCCGACGGGAAGCCGGGCGCCGAGACCAACGGCTGGGGCCGGCAGAACACCGAGTCCGACTCCAACGGCGGCTGGGGCGGTCAGCCGCAGACGCAGCCGAAGCGCGACCCGGCGAACGTGCGGCCGGGTGCGAGCTCGAGCCCCACCCCGTCGGCGACAACCGCGGGTTCCGCCGCCCACCGGGGCGCAGCGACGACCGCACCGGCCACCGGCACCGGCAATAGCAGCAACTCCGGTAATGCCAGTAATGCCAGTAATTCGAGCAGCCAGACCGGCAATACGGTCAGCAATACCGGCAATGCCACGGGTAATACCGGCAATTCGATAAACACCGGCGCTGGCACGAGCACCGGGGCGGCCGGGGCGACGAACGGCCAGTCGCACGCCGCCCAGCCGCCGACGGGCCACCAGCCGAGCGCCGACGCCAACGCGACCTCGAACGCGAACGGAAACGCGAACGCGAACGGAAACGGGACCGCCGGTCACGGCGCGTACATGGACTACGTTCCGGACACCGCCCCGGCGAACTCCGATGACCAAGCCGCGGCCAGCGGCATCGTTGCGGGCACCGGCAACACCGCGGACACGGGCAAGGCCGGAAACACGGGCAACGGCGCAGGCACAGGCAACGGCCCGAACGCGGGAAACGGCGCGAACGCGGGCAACGGCGCAGGCACGGGTAACGCGGCGAACGCAGGCAACGGCGCAGGTACAGGCAACGGGGCGAACGCTGGGAACGCCGCGCGGATGCGGTCGTGGGCGCAGGCGCAGGGGCGGGCGAACGCGAGCGGGCGGCCGTACGCGAACGTGGGCACCGACATCCTCGGCACCGACAAGCGCGGCGCGGGCCGGGACACCGACGCCCAGCGCGCCATCCCGAGCATCATCGCGGGCCTGCTCGCCACGACCGCCGGCGGCGACGCGATGACGGCGCGGACCAACGGTGACGGCGACGGCGGCAATCAGGCCGACGGCGGCGCGGGTCAGGACGCGACGGGCCCGGCGGGCACCGGCGACGCGGCCGGGACGGGCGTGTATGTGCCCGGGGTGTCCGTGCCGCCGGCGTCGGCGCGGGCCGAGGCCATCCCCGCGGCGCCGTCGCACGTGTCCGTGCAGGGCCTCGCGTCCGGGATCCGGGTCTCCTGGCAGCACTCCGGCACCGACGTCGACCACTACGCGGCGATGGCGCAGGACTCGGGCGGCAACACGGCCGGGATCTGCCTCGGCGGTGACGCCTCGGCCATGACCTGCGACATCGTCAACGGGCTGAGCATGGGCACGGCGTACACGGTGAAGGTCGTCGCCTACGGCTCCGCCGACGACAGCGAGCCGTCCGCCGCGGCGACGTCCGGGTCGGTGGTGCCGGGGCCGCCGGCCGCCCCGACGGGTGTCCACGCGGCCGGGCAGACCGCGACGTCGCTGCTGGTGTCGTGGTCGGCGCCGAGTACTCCGCGCTCCGGTATCGATCACTACGTGGTGGTGGCGGACCAGGACGCGTCGAAGGGCTGCGCCACCGGCGACGCGGACACCCTGCACTGCGTGGCGGGCTCGCTCGACGCCGGCACCGCGTACACGTTCACGGTCCAGGCGATCGGGGCCGGCCAGGTCGGTGACTCGAGCCCGAGCGGCTCGTCGGACCCTGTGACGCCGGGTGCGCCGGACGCGCCGACCGGGGTGATGGCGGTCCCGGCCGGGGCGAACACGCTGCGGATCAGCTGGACGGCGCCGGCCGCGCCGCGGGGCGGGGTCGCGAAGTTCGTCGTCAAGGCGGTCGAGGACCCGAACAAGACGTGCGAGACGTCGGACGGCGGCAGCACGTTCTGCGAGATCGACCACCTCGTCGCGGGCGGGGCCGGGTACACGTTCCGGGTCCAGGCCAAGGGCGTGAACACCAGCGGCGACTCGGACTGGTCGGCGGCGTCGAGCCCGGCCGTGGTGTCGGGTCCGCCGGACGCGCCGACCGGGGTGACCGTCACCCCGGACGACGGCGCGCTCGTCGTGCACTGGACGGCACCGGCGAACCACGGTGCGGGCATCGACGGCTACACCGTGTGGACGGCCGGGGACCACGCGCTGACCTGCGGGGTCGTCCCGGGCACGGCGGATCACTGCACGATCACCGGGCTGAGCAACGGCACCGCCTACACGGTGCAGGTCAGCGCGCTGGGCACCGGCGACTCCGGTGACTCGGCGTGGGTGAGCGCGCCCGCGGCGACGCCGAGCAAGGCCCCGGACGCCCCGCACGGGGTGACGGCGCAGGCGCGGACCGAGGCGGTCTGGGTCAGCTGGACGGCCGGCGACCCGGGTTCGGGGGTGCTGAAGTTCCGGGCGACCGCGAACGCGCACGACTCGTCGAAGACGTGCGAGGCGGAGGCGGCCGCGACCGGCTGCGCGATCATCGGGCTGACGGCCGGCACGGAGTACACCGTGGCGGTCCAGGCGCTTGGCAAGTACGGCCGCGACTCGGACTGGTCGCCGACGGTCACCGCGACGCCGGTGGCGATGACGGTGCCGGCGGAGGTGCCGCCGAGCGCCGGGCATGTCGACAGTTCCAGCGGTACCGATGTGTCGCCGGGCGAGCAGATCACGCTCAGCGGCACCGGCTACGCGCCGCACACGACGATCACCGTGGTGATCTACTCGGCGCCGCAGACGCTGGCCACGACGACGACCGACGGCAGCGGCGCGTTCAGCATCGCGGTGACGGTCCCGGCCGGGTACACGGGGACGCACACGCTCGTCGCGTCGGGTGTCGACAGCAACGGCACACCGCGGTTCCTGACGCTCGGGGTCGACGTCGAGACGGCCCACGCGGCCGAGCCGCCGGCCGGCGGCGGGGGTGGCAGCGGCGGCGGCGGCGGCGGCGGCGACGTCACGACCGGTGACGTCAGCGGCAGCGGCGAGATGTCCGGCTCACTCGCGGTGACCGGGGACCCGATCAGCGGCATCGCGCTGTTCGGCCTGTGCATGCTCCTGGCCGGGTTCGCGTTCATGACGCTGTCGCGGCTGCGGTTCGCGGCCGCGGAAACCGATCGGTCCGCATAGTCGCACGCGGAAAACCGATCGGTCCGCCGCGAGCGAGCTACCGGGAGCGCAGAAAGCCGGGAAGCGCGAAGCCGGGAAGCCGGGAAGCGCGGAAGCGCGAAGCCGGGAAGCGCGAAGCCGGGAAGCCGGGAAGCCGGGAAGCGCGAAGCCGGGAAGCGCGAAGCCGGGAAGCCGGGAAGCCGGGAAGCGCGAAGCCGGGAAGCGCGAAACCGGAAAGCGCCAGGCCGGAAAACGCCAAGCCGGGAAGCGCGAAGCCGGGAAGCGCGAAGCCGGGAAGCGCGAAGCCGGGAAGCGCGAAACCGGAAAGCGCCAGGCCGGAAAACGCCAAGCCGGGAAGCGCGAAGCCGGAAAACGCCAAGCCGGGAAGCGCGAAGCCGGGAAGCGCGAAACCGGAAAGCGCCAGGCCGGAAAACGCCAAGCCGGGAAGCGGGAAACCGGGAAACGCCAAGCCGGGAAACCGGGAAACCGGGAAACGCCAAGCCGGAAAACGCCAAGCCGGGAAACCGGGAAACCGGGAAGCGCGAAGCGGGCGGTGAAGTGCGCAGCCCGTCGACGAGCGGCGAGCCGGGCCCGGGCTGGGGCGGGCAGGCCCCCGTCGGCCTCGGCGAGGCTGGCCGGGAGCGCCGAGAACAGCAAGGAGACGGATTGGGGGCGCCCGCGGAGGGCGCCCCCGTTCAGTTGCCCGCCTCGGCGTGGAATCGTTCGACGATGTCGGCTCGGATCCGGCCGCGGTCGGAGACCTCGAGCCCCTTGCCCTGCGCCCACTCTCGGATCGCCCGGTTCTGTTCCCGCTCCGCGCGGGCCGACAGGACCGGCCGGGTCCGGCCGCCGCGGGCCGGCGGGGTCAGCGCCGGGGTGCGGCCGAGCTTCGACGCGGCGCCGACGAAGGGCGCGAGAACGTCGCGCAGTTCGCCGGCGTTCTTCGCCGACAGATCGATGGTGTACTGCACGCCGTCGAGGCCGAAGCTGAGGCTCTCGTCGGCGAGGCCGCCGTCGAGGTCGTCGATCAGCTCATGGATCACGCGTCTGGCCATGACGATGCTGCCCTCCAATGAAATACGGGGAGTGACGTTCCGCAGCTCCACGGGCCGCCGTCAGACGTGGCGAAATCGGTCAGACGGGCAGTGAGAGGCACGGAACGGTCGTCGCAGCCTACTGCAACGCTCACGGAAGGCAACGGGCGGCCTCGGCGTCAACATGCGCTTGACAGCCACGCCCGGCGATGGCTTCCACACGCTGAGCACACGGTTTCCGCAGCGTACGGCCACAGGTCCGGGCCGCCGGAGACCGGTGGCCGCCATCGACAGAACGTGACGACGGCCACAAAAACGGGGGCGAACCCGGGGACGCGGTAACCGTGCCGGGGGCGCGGGGGGCGGAGCCCCCGCACCGGGCGGGAGCGAAGCGGCCCGGAATCCGCTGAAGCTTGTGTTGTCTGGTCTGTCTACACGGTCGGGGACGGCGTCCTGGCCCGGGCGCGCTGGGCGTCGCGGCGCTCGACGAAGCGCGACGCCTGCGTGTCGAGGTCGGTCATGAACGCCGCCAGTTCCGAGCGCGCCTTGTCGCCGTCGCCGGACAGGTCCCGGTCGAACGCCTTGACCTGCCGCAGCACCGGTGTGAGGACATCGTCGTGGTGCAGCCGCAGGTCGTAGATCCCGGCCTTGGCGATCTGCACCGACTTGCGGCCGAAGTTCTCGATCGTGTGCCCGGGCATCTGGAACGACGTCGCGACCTTGGTCACGGCCCGCATCGACTGGTTGGGCGCGACGTCGAACATGGCGCCGAGCAGGTTGCGGTAGAAGATCATGTGCAGGTTCTCGTCGGCCGCGACCCGGGCGAGCAGCTGCTCGCAGACGGGGTCGCCGGAGATCGCGCCGGTGTTGCGGTGCGACACTCGGGTCGCCAGCTCCTGGAACGCGACGTAGGCGACGGACTCGATGAGCCCCTCGTAGGCGTTGGCGAAGCCGCCCTCCATGTGCGTCATCCGGGCCCGCTCGAGCTCGATCGGGTCGACGGCCCGGGTCGCCAGGAGGTAGTCGCGGATGGCGATGCCGTGCCGGCCCTCCTCGGCCGTCCACCGGTGCACCCAGGTCCCCCACGCGCCGTCGCGGCCCATGACCGTGGCGATCTCATGGTGGTAGCTGGGCAGGTTGTCCTCGGTGAGGAGATTGACGATGAGGGAGATCCGGGCGACCTCGGACAGCTTCGACTGCCCGGGCTCCCACGCCTCGCCGCCGAGGACGCCGTCGAAGGTCCGGCCCTCGCTCCACGGCACGTACTCGTGCGGGAACCACTCCTTGGCCGTGGCCAGGTGCCGGTTGAGGTTGCTCTCGACGACGGGCTCGAGCTCGCGCAGCAGTATGTGCAGATCGGTCGGTTCGACCGTGGTCACTGGGCCTCCGCTTCAAGTACTTCCGGTTCGGGTGCGGTGCCGCCGAGATGCGCCGGCAGCCACCAGCGATCATCGGGGCCGGCGGGCTGCTGGGGATACCCCCGCTGCGCCTCCGACAGCATGGTCTTCATCCGGCTCCGCAGCTCCGCGGACACGGTGTCCCCGTTGTCCCGCCGCGTGGGGTGCAGCGGCTCACCCATGCTGATGGTGATGGCGACACCTCGTTGTGTCAGGTCACGGGGGCGGCCTTTGGTCCAGAACCGCTGGGTGCCCCACAGCACCATCGGGACCAGCGGTGTGCCGGTGGCCGCGGCGAGCCGGACCGCCCCGCTCTTGAAGTCCTTGATCGTAAACGACTGGTCGATCGTCGCCTCCGGGAAGACCCCGACCACCTCCCCGGCCTTCAGCGCGGCGAGGGCGGCCTTGTAGGAGGCCATGCCGGCGTCGCGGTCGACGGGGATGTGGTGCATGCCACGCATCAGCGGACCGCCGACGCGGTTGCGGAAGATCTCCTCCTTGGCCATGAACCGCACCAGGCGCCGGGATCGCCGGGCACCGAGACCGCAGAAGATGAAATCAAGATACGAGATGTGGTTGCAGGCGATGACGGCTCCCCCGCTCGCCGGCACGTGCTCCTCGCCCAAAATCGTGATCTTCATGTTCAGAGCGCGGAACATGGTCTTCGCGAACGCGATGACCGGCGGGTACACCAGATCTGCCATGCCACAACGCTAGCGGTGTTCCTGTGCGTCCACCCGGTACCCTGCCTCCAGACCGTCAGACTTCCCAGGGAGTTCACAGTGCAGGACGAGGTGCTGGAGCCGGCCCCGGCCGCCGCCCGACCCAAGGCTCAGGCCGCAACCGAAGCCGAGGCCGAGGCGAAGGCCGGGGACGCCCCGGACGTCGAGGTCGAGGTCGTGGTGGTCGAGGAGTCGCGGTTCGGCCGGCCCGGCCCGCCGATGCGCCGTTCCCCGCTGATCATCGGCTTCCTGGCCGGCCTCGGCCTGCTGCTGGCCTACACCGCCTACCAGGCCGTGCAGAACGTCTACTCGATCCTCCTGCTGATCTTCATCGCGATGTTCCTCGCCATCGGTCTGAACCCGGCGGTGGTACGGCTCACGAAGTGGGGCCTGCCCCGCGGCCTCGCGGTCGCTACCGTCGGACTGGGCGCGATGCTCGTGCTCTGCGGCGGCATCGTCGCGCTCATCCCGCCGCTGGTCCAGCAGAGCAACGAGCTGATCACCAACCTGCCCGGATACATCGACAATCTGCAGCGCAACGACCAGCTCAACCAGCTCAACAACGACTACAAACTGCTCGATCAGCTCAAGAACGTCGCCACCGCCGCGAACGTCACCAAAGCCCTCGGCGGTGTGTGGGGCGGTGTGCAGGTCGCGTTCTCGGCCATCTTCAACATCGTGACCGTCATCATTCTCACGCTGTACTTCATGGCCGCGTTCGACCGCCTCAAAGCCGGCGGATACAAACTCGTTCCCGCCTCCCGCCGCGACCGGGTGCGGCTGCTCGGCGACGAGATCCTGTCGAAGGTCGGCGCCTACCTCGGCGGTGCCCTGGCCATCGCCGTCATCGCCGGGCTGTCCTCGTTCGTGTTCCTGCTGATCCTCGGCATCGCCTACCCGTACGCCCTGGCCGTGCTCGTCGCCATCACCGACCTCATCCCGCAGATCGGCGCGACCCTCGGCGCGGTCGTCGTGTCCATTGTCGGCTTCGCGACGTCGATCCAGGCCGGGATCGCCTGCGTCATCTTCTTCGTCATCTATCAGCAGGTCGAGAATTACCTCATCTACCCGACGGTGATGCGCCGCGCGGTGAAGGTGTCCGACCTCGCCGCCATCATTTCCGTCCTCGTCGGCGTCGCACTCATGGGCGTCGTCGGCGCACTCATCGCCATTCCCGTCATCGCCGCGATTCAGCTCATCTTCCGGGAGGTCGTCCTGCCGCGGCAGAACACGCGCTGATATTTTCCCGGAAACAGGTACACTTCGGGCCATGCACGACGAGCCGGCCCGCGGGGATGTGGCCTATCTGGCCCGCCCGCACCGCCCCGCGCTCGTCGCGAAGACCCTCGAGGAGCTGCGCGGCCCGGTCCGCGGTGTCGTCGAGCTGCCGCAGCGGCTGATGTGGAATCCGCAGCGCGCGTTCGACCTCGACAACCACGACCTGCTCCTGTGGATGTACGAGAACGTGCTGCGCGAGGCGATCCGCACCGACGAGCTGCGCCGGTTCCTCAACAAGAAGATCCTGGTGCGGGTCTGGCCGGAGCTCAACCTGCCGCACGGGGTCCGCCGCGCGTGGGAGGCCCGCCACCCGGCCCTGCGATGATCGGGTTCTACACCGACGTCGCCCGGGTCGCCCTCGCCGTCGCCGACAAGCACGGCTTCGTCCTCGGCGGCGGCTTCGCCTGGCTGATGAACGGCCTCGTCGAACGCCCGACCGAGGACGTCGACCTGTTCACCGACACCGACGGCGCGGCCGGGGCCGCCGCCGACGCGGTCTGCGCCGCCCTGCGCGAGGCCGGCTACAGCGTCCACGAGGAGGAGGCCGACGACCTCCTCGAGCTCTTCGCCGGCTTCGACCAGCGCGAGTTCACCGTCGGCGACGGCACCCAGACGGTCCGGCTGACCCTGTCCCGCCTCGACCGCCGGCACAGCCCGGTCATGATGGACGTCGGCCCGGTCATGCACCTCGACGACCTCATCGCCACGAAGGTCGCGGCCCTGGTCAACCGGCGCGAGGTCCGCGACTACATCGACGTCGCGGCGGCGATGGAGCACTACAGCGTCGGTGAGCTCCTCGAGCTCGGCCGCCGCCAGGACCCGGCCCTCGAGTTCGACGACGTCCTCGCGGCCGGGCGCTACCTGGACCGCCTCGACGACGGCCGGTTCGCGTTCTACGGCCTGGACGCCGAGCGGATCAGCGCCCTGCGCCGGCGCCTGCGGGACTGGCCGCGTCCGCCATGACGTGCGCGAGCCCGCGCAGGGTCCGGTCGACCTGCTTGTTCGCCGCCTGACCGGTGGCGTGCAGATACGCCGACCCGGTCACCTCGAGGCGCTCCCGGCCGTTGGCGCCGAGGACCCGCGTGACCAGGACCTTGCCCACCCCGTCGATCTGCATGACGGCCGGGGTGGCGCGGTGCTCACCGAGGTTGCAGCGATGACCGCGGGCGCACCAGCCGGGGTGGTTGTACGGGCCCATGCAATACCGTCCTTCAACTGATAGCAATCGCTCTGACACCATCGACGTTAGGCGTCGCTACCAGCCGAAACTACGGTTTGTGACGTGCGCTACCGCAGCGTCACCGGTCCGGGTGAAGGATCCTCGTGACCCCGCTCACCCCACGCCGCTCTCGTGCCGCCACTGCGCTATGAGGCCACGGAAGTGGGCGATGAACCGGTCGTGCTCGGCCGGCGGATAGGTGCCGCGGACGGTACTCACGATCAGGTCGTCGAAGTCCGCCGACGCGACCCACGCCGCCACCAGCTCCGGCACGTGGGCCAGCGCGGTGTCGCAGAACTCCTGGTAACGCTCGGTGTCGAAGTACTCGTCGGCGAGGGCGCGGTAACCGGCCAGCTTCGCGGCGTAGTCGGTGTCGGCGTCGCCGATCGCGAAGTAGCGGGCCGTGTCCATGTCGAGCCGGGCCGGGCGGTCGGTCACCACGCAGAACGCGCTCCACCGCAGCAGCGCCGTCATCGCCCACGGGAAGTAGTAGTGCAGGCTGGTCAGGGCCACGTCCGGGCACGCGTTGGCGTAGTCGATCGGATACACCACGCCGTCACGGACCAGGCACTCACAGGAGTTGAACTCCCACCGGAAGAACGCGTTGACCAGGCGGGAGATGGTCACCACCTCGTCACCGACGGTGTCGGTGAGGAAGCCGTGCGCGACCTCATACCGGTCGTGCATCGGCAGCGACGGCCGGAACTTCATCACCATCGTCTCCGGCCCCACCGACAGCGACCGGGTGAACACCTCATAGTCCTCGATCGACTGCTGCAGATGCATCAGCCGCTCACCGGACTGGTCGTAGGCCGCGTGCAGCTGCGCACTGTCAGCGATCCGTGACACCCCGACCCACGCCCCGCCGTCGTACGGCTTCATGAACAGCGGATACCCGAGCCGCTCGGCCACCGCGTCCAGATCGAACGGCTCGTTGTACCGCTGCGCCGTGGACGCCCACTTCGCATGGTCGACCGGGTTCTTGTACGGCACCAGCACCGTCTCCGGCACGTGCAGCCCGAGACGCATCATCGCGCAGTACGCCGCGTGCTTCTCCATGGACTGGAACGTGAACGGGCTGTTGAGCAGGTACACGTCGTCCATCAGCGCGATCTTCTTCAGCCACTCGCGGGGGTGGTAGTACCAGTAGGCGAGCCGGTCGATGACCAGCTGATGGTCCGGCTTGTCGCGCAGCCCGAACGGCTCGATCGTCACCCGCTGCGTCGTGAGCCGGTGCCGGCTCCCGTCCGCCGCGGTGATCGTCCCGACCTTCCCGACCAGCGTCTCGAAGGCCCGCGGCCAGTCCTGCTCCGTGCCGAGCAGCAAACCGATGAGGTGTTCACGCATCGTTGACCTCCCGCATGAGGCGGTGCAGGTGGGGGTCGAGCGCGTCACGCCACGAAGTCATCGCGTGACCGCCCGGCACTTCGAGCAGCGGCACGCCGAGCCGGCCCGCCATCGCCCGGTTGTTGAGCAGGTTCTCCTCGTCACGCCCGCACGTCAAGACGACCCGGGCCTTGACCGGCCGGGCCCGCCGGACGAACGCGAGGATGCGGCGGAAATACGGGAACCCCGACTCCTGCGGGTCGAGCTCCGCCGTGAAGTAGCTCCCCGACTGCAGGAACAGCCCCGCGAACCGGCCCGGATACCGGGTCTCGGCGTGCAGCAGGGCCAGCGCGCCGAGGCTCGCCCCGAGCCCGACCACGGGCCCGGGCGGCAGCTGCGGCAGCACATCGTGGACGAGGGCCTTGGCGTAGGCGGGGTTGGCGGAATACCACTCGTTGCGGCGGCCCGGTGCCAGCAGGGCCACGTGCGCGTGCGGGAACAGGCCGGTGAGGCCGCAGGCCCGCTCGTACTCGGGCCCGTCGTGCGCGAGCAGGACCACCCCGCTCGACGGCGCCGCCGACGGCGGCACGCTGCGCGCCTCAATCGTCACGCGCGCGTCACGGGCCACTTACGCACCATAGGGCAGATGATCGTTCGGCGCAGGGCTCACCGGCGCCGGCGGCGCCTCCGGCATCACCAGCCACAGGATCGGGTAGGCGAGCACGGCGACCCCGCCGCTGAGCAGGATGGACAGCAGGCACACGGCCCGGACCATGGTCGGGTCGGCGCCCAGGTATTCGGCGAGGCCACCCAGCACACCGGCGACCGTGCGGTCGGTGCGGGAGCGGCGCAGCCGCTTGATGTCGGTCATACCTGCCAGGTTGCCCGCCGCGGTCCCCCGACGACCTCGGGTGACGCCCCGAATCACCCCTGAGACCTCTACCCTGACCGGCATGACGACCCCCGAACCCGAGACGACGCCCCCACAGCCCGCCCCGCAGCCCGACCCCGGCGTCGGCGAGCTCGTCGAGCTCGAACGCGCCTCCGTCACCGTCGCCCGCTTCGCCGACTACGCCGGCGCCCAGCAGGCCGTCGACTACCTCTCCGACAACGGCTTCCCGGTCGAGAAGACCGCCATCATCGGCACCGACCTGCGCCTGGTCGAGAACGTCCTCGGCCGCCTCACCATCGGCCGCGCGGCCCTCGCCGGCGTCGCCAGCGGCGCCTGGTTCGGCCTGTTCATCGGCATCCTGTTCACCCTGTTCAGCGACGCGAACTGGGTCGGCATCCTGCTCAGCACGATCCTCATCGGCGCCGTCTGGGGCGCGATCTTCGGCGCCGCCGGCCACGCCCTCACCGGCGGCCGCCGCGACTTCTCGTCCCGCAGCTCCCTGCAGGCCGGCCAGTACGCGGTCACGGTCCAGGCCGAGGCCGCCGAGGAGGCCCGCGTCCTGATCACCCGGCAGAACTGGCGCGCCGCGAACCCGAACAGCTGACCCTCACACCACCGGCGGCGGCGCCTGCATCCGATCGATGATCTTCTGCAGCGCCGCCTCCAGCACCTCCAGCTCCGCCCCGCTCAGATCGGCCAGGGCGTGCTCCGCGAGGGCCCGGCGCGCGGCCTCGATCGGCGCCCGCGCGGCCCGCGCCTTCGCGGTCAGATACAGCCGCACCAGGCGCCGGTCGGCCGGGTCCGGCCGCCGCTCGATCAGCCCGTCGTTCGCCATCCGCGTCGCCGTGTTTACCACCGTCGGCGTCGACACCCCCAGCCGCGCCGCCAGCTCCCCCGGCGCGAGCCCGTCGCGCTCCCACAGCACCTCGAGGACCAGGTTCTGCCCGATCCGGACCCCGTGCGCGCTCATCGCCTCGTCGGCCGCGGCCCGCAGCAGCTTCTGCGCACGGGTCAGCAGCCGGATCACATCAGCCACGCTTGCATGCTAACGAGGTGTCGCCCTATTGTTCGTTAGCACGCTATCGACTGGAGGGCCCGCACCATGATCCTCGTGACCGGCGGCCGTGGCTTCATCGGCACCCACACCACCAACGCCCTGCGCGACCAGGGCGCCGACGTCCTGGCCGCCTCCCGCCCCACCCTCGACTGCACCGACCCGGCGTCCCTGGCCGCGATCGGCCGCGAGCACCCCATCACCACGATCGTCCACCTGGCCGCCGCCCCACTCGCCACCGCCGAGCCCCTCACCGCTCTGGCCCAGAACACAACCGCGGTTTCGCTGGTACTGCGAGCCGCCGCCGGATGGCACACCGAGCGGATCGTCCTGGCCAGCACCATCGGCGTGTACGCGGGCGTCGAGGAGTACCCCTGGCGCGAGGACGCCCCGCTCCCCCTGGCCTCACCGCACCCGATCCCGGCGAGCAAGAAGATCGCCGAGATCCTGGCCCTCGCGAGCGGCCTGAACGTCGTCGTGGCCCGCATCGGCGCCATCTGGGGCCCCGGCGCCCGCGAGACCAGCCCCTTCATCGCCGCCCCCGCGCTGATCCGCGGCACCAGCGCCCCGGTACACGCCGGCGACGGCGCCGACCTGCTCTACGCCCCCGACTGCGGCGCCGCCCTGGCGTTCCTGGCGACCGCCCCGGCCTTGCGGCACCGCGTGTACAACGTCAGCACCGGCCGGCCGACCACGAACGCCGAGTTCGCCGCCGCCCTGGACGGCCCCCGCCCGCCCCTGATCCCCGGCTCGTCGGGCCCCATTCCCTACCTGGACACCACGAGACTGCGATCCGAGGGCTGGCAACCCCGATGGACCCTCCCCCGGGCCGTCGCCGACTACCGGTCCTGGCTCGCCGCCGGCAACGTTCGCTAGCGCCACCCACGCCACACCCCGTAGCGCGTCCTAGGATACTAGGTCATGAGTCCGGGCGCCGGTAGGCTAGGCGGCGATGCCGAAAACCCGCCTTCCTGCCGTCCCGCTCGTGGTGACGAGTCCACGCAGCGGGTGGGTCCCGCACGGCTACCACCTCGACTCCCACGCCCACCGCCACGGCCAGCTCGTCTACGCCGCCGCCGGCGCCCTCGCGACGACGACGGCCCGCGGCACCTGGGTCGCGCCCGCCAACCGCGTCACCTGGACCCCGCCCGGGTTCGCGCACGGCCACCGCTTCTACGGCCGCACCGACGTCCGCCTCGTCACCGTCCCGGCCGCCGAGTGCGCCGCGCTCGTCGCCCACCCGAGCGTCTTCGCCGTCACCCCGCTGCTCCGCGAGGCCCTCCTCGCCCTGACCGACGGCCGCGACGCCGCGACAGACGGCCGCGCACCCCGCCCCGGCGCCCGGGCACGGCTCCGCGCCGTCGTCATCGACGAGCTCGCCGACACCCCCGAGCAGTCGCTGCACCTGCCGGAGCCCGACGACGACCGCCTCCACGCCGTCACCGCGATCCTGCACGACGACCCGGCCCGGAACACGACCCTGGCCGAGCTCGGCCGGGCCGCCGGTGCGAGCGAGCGCACGCTGAGCCGGCTGTTCCACACCGAGCTCGGGATGAGCTTCCACCGCTGGCGCACGATCCTGCGCATCCACCACGCCCTGGTCCACCTCACCGCCGGCCGCTCGGTGACGGAGACCGCGGCGGCGTGCGGCTGGTCCAACCCGTCGAGCTTCATCGACGCGTTCACGGAGGTGGTCGGCCAGACCCCGGGCCGCTACCGGGCCGGCCTGCACTCCTGAAGTTGGCGGCTTTCCGGCATCGCGGCGGCGTTCACCGGTGGGGAATACCCCCGCCGGCCCATCACAGTGACTCCCATGACCTCTGTGGTGATCATCGGAGCCGGGGTGGCCGGCCTGACGCTCGGCAACTTCCTGCAGCGCGGCGGCGTCGCCTGCACAATCCTCGAGAAACGCAGCCGGGGGTACTGCGAGCAGCGCCAACGGGCCGGCACGATCGACAGCCTCGGCGTGCGCATGTACCGCGAGTGGGGCCTCGGTGAGGTGATCGAGGGCGACCCGATCCCGGACGCGGAGGGCGGCTTCTGGATCGACGGACAGGAGCTCGCCCTCGACTTCGGCGACGACCCCGGCGACGATGCCGCGGTCTTCTGCCCGCAGCAGGTCCTGGTCCGCAACCTGACGAACGTGTTCCTCCGCGAGGGCGGCGACCTGCGCTACGAGTGCGGCGACGTGGCGCTGTCCGGCCTGACCACCGACGCCCCGCGGGTGACGTACGGCCACCACACCCTCACCGCCGACTTCGTGGCTGGCTGCGACGGCGACCGCGGCGTCTCCCGCACCGCCATCCCGCCCGGCGTGCTGCGGCGCTACGAGCACGAGTACGGCTACTCCTGGCTCAGCGCCCTGGCCGCCACCCCCACGGCCCCGTCCGGCATGGCCATCCACGAGCGCGGCCTGGCCGGCCTGATCCCGAGAGGCCCGCGGCACACCCGCATCTACCTGCAGACCGCCCCGGCCGACACCACCCGCGACTGGCCCGAATCCCGGATCTGGACCGAACTGGAGGCCCGCTTCGCCCGCCCGGTGGCGCGGGGCCCGCTGCTGGAGTCGAGGCTGATCCCGCTCCGCAGCGTCGTGCACGCCCCGATGCAGTACGGCCGCCTGTACCTGCTGGGCGACGCCGCCCACATCGTCCCCCCGATGAGCGCGAAGGGCATCCACCTGGCCCTGTACGACACGGAGGTCTTCGCCCGGGCGGTCCTCTCCGGCGACAGCGCGAGCCTGGCCGCGTACTCCGACACGTGCCTGCCCCACATCTGGAACTACCAGGCCTTCGCCGCGTGGATCACGGAGACGATGCACAACGCGGGCGACCCCACGTATGCCGGCGAGTTCCGCAAACACCTGGCCCGGGCCGAACTCCAACGCCAGTTCGCCTCCCCCACGGCCGCCAAGCTCTTCGCCGAACTGACCGCCGGCACCAACTGAGCCCCCGACCCGGCCCGCACCGCCTCCCGGTGCGGGCCGGTTCGCCGCTAGGCACTGAGGACGCCACGCTTGCGGTCCTCGAACTCGGCCCCGCTCAACCGCCCCGAGTCCCGCCGCCGGGCCAGATCCCGGATGGCGGCGACCCGCTCAGCCACCGCCTCCGGCGTACCGTCCGCCTCCGAGCGGACCAGGTCGGCCCGCAACACCTCGAACTCCGCCCGGCTCAGCGCCCCGACGCTGCGCAGCTCGTGCAACGCCTTCAACCGCGACCACGGATTGCCACTCCCCGGGCGCCGCGCGGCCCGCAGCACCTCCCGCTTGCGAAACTTGAACTCCGCCCCGCTCATCGCCCCCGACTGCCGCCGCCGCGCCAACTCCCGGACCGCCGCGACCCGTTCGGCCACCACCTCCGCGACACCATCCGCCTCGGCCCGGACCAGCTCGCCGCGCAACACCTCGAACTCCGCCCGGCTCAGCGCCCCGATGTTCCGCAGGTCCTTCAACGCCTTAGCCCGAGACCCCCGGTCGCCACCGCCCGCACCACTGCGCCCCTCGTGCCCGGCCCGCTCCGGCACCACATCGCCGGTCACGTCCACCCGGCCCACCACCGACTCCGGCGCGGCTTCCACCGCGGGACGGGCCAGCGTCGCTTCCACCACCGAACGGGCCGACGTTGCTTCCACCGCAGGACCGGCCGACGTACCGCCCACCGCCGGTTGGTCCGACGCGCCTTCCACGGCCGATCCGCCCGACGTTGCCTCCACCGGCGGACGGGCCGACGAACCGGGCCGCGGAGGACGGACCGACGATCCAGCCCGGGCGGGACCCGCCGAGGAACCGGGCCGCGCAGGCCGCGCAGGCCCACCGGCCCGCGCCGCGACGCTCCGCCCGTCGCTCGCCACCGGCCCCCGCGACCACCGATCGCCGCCCCCACCACCACCGAGCCGCCGCCGCACGAGCTGCGCGACCCCTACGACCCCGACCGCCAGCCCCATCGGCAGGAACGTCCACGCCACGATCACCGCCCCGAGCCGCGCGTCCGGCGGCATCTCCTCCTCCTGGTGCACCATGACCAGCAGCGCCACCCCACCACCGGCGAACCCGAGCACCCACAACAGCTGCCCGACCCCCGGCACGAAGAACGCCCGCGCGCTCACCAGCATCCCCGCCACCCACAGGATCACCCCACCGAAGGCCATCCAGAACAGCGAATCCGCCCCCACCGGACAGGCCCGCGCCACCTCGTACGACCCGCCAGACACACAACCGCCGATGTCGAGCACCCCATGCAGCCCCACCCCCGCCAGCCCGATCCCGGCCACCCCGACCACCAGCCCGGCAACTTCACGCACAACAGTGGACCTCATCCACACCCCCCCGATCACGGTGCCGCCCAGCGTCGCACCGCCCCGCCCACCGACCTGTCCGGAAACCGACTGTCCGACGTTGGCCCACATCTGCCAGTCGGCTGACCCGCCCACGGCGCCACCGGCGCGACGATCAGCACGGCCACGACCACCCAGGAAGGAGCTCCGGACAGTCATGGTCGTGCGGGCAATGGCATGCACGCTGACAACGGCCGCCGGCATGTTCGACCCGTGGCAGCCGGATGCCTTCAGGTTCGCGCCCATCAACATCAACGCTGATGGACCGTTTCGAGTCGTTGCGCAGATCGGCCACGACCAGGGCGACCTGCTCGACGATCGCGACCATCGGCACCGAGCCGCGACCTCCCAGCCGCCCTACCTCCCGCAATCGCAGGGCACCGTCCACTTGGGCGGAAAGGAAGCGATCGGCATGTTCACGGGCACACCTGCCGCCGAAATAGCTCTGGAGCACGGTCGCTACGCGGTCACCGTTCACGTGCACTTCCGGACTTGCTCATCGAGCTAATGCCAGCCCGGAAGTTGGCCCGTGCCGGACGCTGCTCGACACGTTTCACCGGCCGTCAGACTGCATCGAACCTCCGTCACTGTCGCGCCGAGCCAGGCGACGCGGACCTCGCGGCGGCAACCAGCAGCAACCGCGGAATCCGGGGAGACCTCGGTCTTTCGGCGTCATGGGGACGTCGGGAGAGTCCTGATGTGAACGCCGGCGACGAGCCCTCACACGGCGATGCGCCACTCGGGGCGAGCTGCTGTTCGCGGACGGCCGGCCACGACCTGGGTCGGGAACGACGGCGGGCGCGCTCATTCGGAGGCGATGCATCGCGCGGCGTTCGTGATTCTGGCGCAGACAGACGCACGATGCGATGGCGCCGGGACGGGTATCGCGCGCGTCGAGAAGCGTTCGACCGCCGGTCGCTGCGGCTCAGCCGCCGAGAGGGGTCAGGGCGGGGCTCCGGCGGCCGCGATGGGTGTCGCGGCCGCCGGGTGACCAAGGTTGACGCTGGTCACCGCCGCTCAGCGGGCGTGGCGGGGCGGGGTGTCGCTCGAGGTGGCCTCGCCGTCGGCCTCGTGGGCGCCCTCGTCCACCGCGTGGGCCGGGGTGTGGTCGACCGGGGCGGCGATGCCGTCGGCCTCGTGAGCCCCACCGCCGCTCGAGGACGCCGCGCCGAGGTCCGGGGTCGCGACCATCGACGTCGAGCCGCCGTTCGGCGACGGCCGGCCGTCGCCGTCCGGGCCGGTGGCCGCGGCCGCGGCCGCGGTCGAGAACGCCGTCGAGCCGTTGCCGTTCGAAGGAGCGGCGACCGCGCCTCCGGCGGAGCCGGCTGGCAGGGCGGAGCCCTCAGCGGAGCCCGAAGGGCTCGAGGCGGAGCCGGGCGAAGCGGACCCCGGGGCGGCGGAGCCGGCCGCGGCGGCGTCTTCCGCGGCGCGGGCGTCGGCGGCCGACATCGAGCGGAGCGGCACCTCCGGCAGGAACAGGATGACGATCAGGCCGACGACCATGATGCCGGCGGCGACCAGGAAGACGTGGCTCATCGAGTCGGAGAAGCCGACCTTGAACGGGTGTGAGAGGGCGGTGTCGAGCTTCTCCAGGAACGACGTGTCGCTCAGGCCGCCCGACGAGCCGCCCGCCGACGCGGCCTGGATGGCCTGGAGCTGGTCGGGGTGGGCGCGGGCGGCCTGCTGGAAGTCGGGGGTGGCGCCGGCGGCCGTGTACGCGGACTTGATCCGGTCGGGCAGGAGGCTGAACAGGACCGACAGGAAGACGGCCGCGCCCAGGGTGCCGCCCATCGAGCGGAAGAACGTCACCGTGGAGGTGGCGACGCCGATCTCGCGGGGGTTGGCGGCGTTCTGCACGGCGGTGATGACCGGCTGCATGTTGCCGCCGAGGCCGAGGCCCATCAGCGCCATGATGAGCATGGTGCGCCAGAGCGGGGTGTCGGCGCCGATGCGGGAGAGCAGGAAGAGCGCGGCCAGCATCAGGACCGAGCCGATGATCGGGAAGATCCGGTAGCGGCCCGTGCGGGCGATCGTCTGGCCGGACACGATCGAGCCGGTCATGATGCCCAGGACCAGCGGCAGCAGCATCAGGCCGGCCTCGGTCGGGGTGGCGCCCTTCACGATCTGCAGGTACAGCGGCAGCGTCAGCAGCCCGCCGAACATCGCCATGCCCAGGATGAAGCTGCCGATCGACGCCACCGAGAACGTGCGCCCGCGGAACAGCCGCATCGGCAGCAGCGCCTCGTCCTTGTAGGCGGCCTCCGCGACCAGGAACAGCACCAGGCCGACGAACCCGATGCCGTAGCACGCGAGGGACTTCGCGTCGCCCCAGCCCCACTCGCGGCCCTGCTCGGCGACGGTCAGCAGCGGCACCAGGCAGACGATCAGCGCGACGGCGCCGGGCCAGTCGATGCGGTGGTCCTGGCGGCGGTGCGGGATGTGCAGGACGCGCATGACGACGATGAACGCGGCCAGGGCGATCGGCACGTTGATGTAGAAGATCCAGCGCCAGCCGGTGATCCCGAGGATGCTGTCGGCGCCGGCGAAGAAGCCGCCGAGGACGGGGCCGAGGACGCTGGAGGTGCCGAACACCGCCAGGAAGTACCCCTGATATTTGGCTCGTTCCCGGGGTGGGACGACGTCGCCGATGATCGCGAAGGCCAGGGAGAACAGGCCGCCGGCGCCGATGCCCTGGACCGCCCGGAACGACGCCAGCTCGTAGATCGACGTGGCGATCCCGCACAGCACCGAGCCGACGATGAAGATGCCGATCGAGAACAGGATGAACGGCTTGCGCCCGTAGATGTCGGAGAGCTTGCCGTAGAGCGGCGTGGAGATCGTCGAGGTGATCAGGAACGCCGTCGTCGCCCACGCCTGCAGCGAGAAGCCGCCGAGGTCGTCGGCGATCGTGCGCATCGCCGTCGACACGATGGTCTGGTCCAGCGCGGCCAGGAACATCGCCATCATGAGCCCGCCCAGGATCGTGAGGATCTGGCGGTGCGTCAGGGCGGTGCTCTCCCCTGCGGCCGGCGGTGCTGTTGTGCTCAAGGCGTCTCTCCCGTTAGAGCAAGCCGTTTCGATCCGATCGCGTTTCAGAATTCACGCTACTCCTCGATCGCTGCCGGGGCGCGGGGAGCACCGTGAACACACCAGGGACACTAATGATGGGGTACGACAGAAATTGGAGGATCGGACGCGTGGCAGCGACGCTCGTGGTGAAGGATCTCGCGGCCGGGCACGGGGACAAGGCGCTGTTCAGCGGCCTGGACCTGGTCGTGGCGCCCGGCGACGTGATCGGCCTGGTCGGCGTCAACGGGGCCGGCAAGTCCACGCTGCTGCGCACCGTCGCCGGCCTGCTGCCGCGGGAGCACGGTGTCGTCCAGCTCAGCCCGCCCGAGGCGACGATCGGCTACCTCCCGCAGGAGCCGGACCGCCGCCCCGGTGAGACGCTGCGGGCGTTCCTGGCCCGGCGCACCGGTGTGGCCGAGGCGCAGGAGCGGATGGACGCCGCCGCCGAAGCGCTCAGCGACGATCCGGCCACGGCGGACGAGTACAGTGTCGCGCTGGAACGCTGGCTCGCCCTCGGCGGGGCCGACCTGGACGAACGGGCCGCGGAGACGGCGGCCGACCTGGGTCTCGCCGTCGATCTGGACCTCGAGATGACGGCGCTGTCGGGCGGGCAGGCGGCCCGGGCCAACCTCGCCAGCCTGCTGCTGTCCCGCTATGACGTGCTGCTGTGCGACGAGCCGACCAACGATCTGGACCTGGACGGCCTGGCCCGGCTCGAGGCGTTCATGCGGTCGCAGAAGAACAAGAGCGTCGTCGTGGTCAGCCACGACCGGGAGTTCCTGACCCGGACCGCCACCGCGATCCTCGAGCTCGACCTGCACCAGCAGCAGGTGCGCTACTACGGCGGCGGCTACGCGGCCTACCTGGAGGAGCGGGAGATCGCGCGCCGCCACGCCCGGGAGCGCTTCGAGGAGTACGACGACAAGAAGTCCGACCTCGAGGCCCGGGCCCGGATGCAGCGCGCGTGGATGGAGAAAGGCGTCAAGAACGCCCGCCGCAAACAGCCCGACAACGACAAGATCGGCAAGTCGAAGCGGATCGAGTCGACGGAGAAGCAGGCGGCGAAGGCCCGCCAGACGGAGAAGCTCATCGAGCGCCTCGACGTCGTGGAGGAGCCGCGCAAGGAGTGGCAGCTGCGGATGGAGATCGCCGCCGCGCCGCGGGCCGGTGCGGTCGTCGCGACGCTGTCCCAGGCGGTGGTGCGGCGCGGCTCGTTCACCCTCGGCCCCGTCGACCTGCAGATCGACTGGGCCGACCGGGTCGCGATCACCGGCGCGAACGGCTCCGGCAAGACCACGCTGCTCGGTGCGCTGCTGGGCCGCATCCCCCTCGACGAGGGCCGCGCCCATCTCGGCAACGGGGTCGTGGTCGGCGAGGTCGACCAGGCGCGGCGGATGTTCGAGGGCGGGGACGCGCTGCTCGAAGCGTTCCGGCAGGCGGTACCGGAGCAGAATCCGGCCGATGTGCGGACGCTGCTGGCGAAGTTCGGGCTGCGGGCGGGGCATGTGCTGCGGCCGGCGGCGAGTCTGTCGCCGGGCGAACGGACCCGGGCCGCGCTGGCGCTGCTGCAGGGCAAGGGGGTCAACCTGCTGGTCCTCGACGAGCCGTCGAACCACCTCGACCTTGCCGCGATCGAGCAACTGGAGCAGGCCCTGGACGGCTATGCGGGGACGTTGCTGCTGGTGACCCACGACCGGCAGATGCTCGAGGCGGTCCACACCAACCGGCACATCAGCGTCGAGGACGGCCGGGTGACGACGCGGTGACGCTGCCGGAGTTCTGGACCGAACGGCACCTGTGCACGGTCACCACCATCCGTGTCGACAGCACTCCGCACAGTGTCCCCGTCGGCGCGACGTACGACCCGGCGACGGGCCTGGCGCGGATCATCACCAGCGGCCGCTCGCAGAAGGTCCGCAACCTGCTCCACAACCCGAACATCGCGATCTGCCAGATCGACGGCCGCCGCTGGAGCACCCTGGAGGGCATCGCCAGGGTCGAGCGCGACCCGGTGACGGTCCGCGACGCGGAGGAGCGTTACGCCCGCCGGTACAAGGTCCCGAGAGCCAACCCGGACCGCGTCGTCATCCTGGTCACCGTGACGAGGATCCTGGGCACATATAAATAACGCATGGCGATGAGCGAGTACCTCCAGAATCTGCGCAAGCACGTCGGTCACGACCTGGTGCTGCTGCCCGCGGTCTCGGGGGTGATCTTCAACGACGCCGGCGAGCTGCTCCTGGGCCGCCGGTCCGACACCGGCGGCTGGTCGCTCCTGGCGGGCATGGTCGACCCCGGCGAGCAGCCGGCGGACGCGCTGGTCCGTGAGGTGCGCGAGGAGTCCGGCATCGAGATCGCCGTCGAACGCCTCGTGGGCGTCGCACTACACCCCGTGACCTACCCGAACGGCGACCGCTGCGACTACCTCAGCGTGTGGTTCCGCTGCCGGCACGTGTCGGGCGAGGCGGTCGTCAACGACGAGGAGTCCCTCGACATGCGCTGGTTCGCCCCTGACGAGCTGCCGGAGATGGAGGACTTCGCCCGCCTGCGGATCGACTCGACGCTGCGCGACGCCCCCGAGGCCTGGTTCACCGCTCCGGGCGAAACGCATCCGCTGCTCACCGGCCGCCATTCCGTGTAACGAACGAGCCGCCGATCGAGCCAAAAGCCAAGAACGACGAGGCTTCGGATTCCGGGGCCGCTTCGCTCCCGCCCCGGGCAGGGGGCTCCCGCCCCCTGCACCCCTGCGACGCCCCACCCGCAGCCGTCGAGGAACGGCCTGGAACACCCAACGCTTGGACCTTCACCAGCAGCGGGAGGGGCGCACGACATGCCGGCCAGGGCCGAGCAACTGATCGCGGAAGCCAAGCGAACCGGAGAAGCTGGCCCTGCCCGGCACGACGTTGACCGAGGTCGAAGACTGGCTGGGCGACCTGCGGCGATTGACGATGCTGAACCTGTCCGACAACCGTCTGACCGCGCTTCCCGAGCAGGTCGGCGAACTCCGCGCGCTGACACACCTGCAGCTGGACCGCAATCAGCTCAAGCAACTGCCGGACGCGCTGACCACCCTGCCGTCCCTGACCACGCTGGACGTGTCGCGCAACAAACTCACCGCACTGCCGGACCAGCTCGGCAACCTGACCACCCTGACCGAGTTCACCCCCGCGAACAACCGCCTGACCGCCCTACCCGAATCCCTGGGCAACCTGACGGCCTTGACCACGCTCGACGTCTCCCGCAACCGCCTGGCCACCCTCCCGGAGTCGATAGGCGACCTGGAGCACCTCTACCTCCTCGAGGCCGCCAACAACCGCCTGACCGAACTCCCGGACTCGATCGGCCGCCTGACCCGCCTGGGCCGCCTGATCCTGACGAACAACCACCTGACCCACCTACCGGCCACGATCACCGACCTGTCAGCGCTGTCGATGCTGTACCTGTCGGACAACCACCTGACCGCCCTGCCCCCGGCCATGTCCGGCCTGACCCACCTGACCTGGCTCTTCGCCGACGACAACCAGCTCACCGAGGTGCCGCCGGACCTGCGGAACCTGCACCTGACCAGGCTCGACCTGCGCGGCAATGCCATCAGGCACCACCCGGACTGGCTGGCGGCGATCGACCACTGTGCCCTCTGACCCGGTCCGCGGCTCAGCGCCGCCCGAACCAGCGGCGCTTCTTCGCGGGCGGCTGCGCGGACGGCGGCGGCGGGGGTGCTGGTTCGTCGGTGCGGTCCAGCACGTCACGGGCCAGGGACGTCACCTCCGGCACCATGTCGGGGGTGATGAGGGCCAGCGCGGCCAGGGATTCGCGGATCGTCACGACCCGGTCGCGGGACTGCCGCACCGCGGCGGCGAACCGGCGCCCGACCGTGTCGCGGACCTCGCGCCGGCCGGCCGGGTCCAGCCAGGCGGCCACGACCAGGGCGAACAGCGCCGCCTCGGTGGTCCAGTCCTCGACGCCGAACGCGATCGCGGTCAGCAGCTCCCGGGACCGGGTCGTGTCACCGGGCTCGGCCCCGGCGCGGAGCTCTTCGCAGTGCAGGAGGCCCAGGCACGCGTACGTCTGCGCGGCCCGTTCCCAGACGCCGTCCGGCAGCCGCGGGTCGGTCGGGGCCGGCGGGTGGACCAGGAGCGCGACCAGCTCCTCGGCCGGGAGCTGCCCCAGCGGCAGCGCCTGGTCGTAGGCGGCGACGGGGTTGGCCCAGAACGGCGAGACGAGGCCGGCGAGCAGTGCCGAAGCGCGAGCATCCGGCGGGGGTACCGCCGGTGCCGCCGCCATTCCCGAGTAGTGCCACAGGACCCGGCCGTCCGGCCGCTGCGGTGTGACCATGTCCGGTGGGGCGGCGCCTTCGACGGTGAGGGCCAGGCTGGGCAGCTCGCGGTGGACGATGCGCAGCGCGGACGGTACCTCCAGAGCCGAAACGGTCGCCGTGCCGCCCATCGCCCGGTCGTCGCGTGGGATCTGGTGGAGCAGGTTGATGACGGACTCGGCGGGGCCGTTGACGAAGTTCAGCCACGGGCGGCCCTGGCAGGCGGCGTCGAGGTCGTTGTGCTCGTGGCTGTTGACGGGGTGTTCGCGCAGGAAGTCGATGAGGGCGATGAGGTGGCGCACGTCGCCGTCGCGCTGGAAGCGCAGCCGGGCCGCCGTGTGCACGGCGCAGTCGTAGTCGGGTGCGCGGCGGATCGCGGCGTCGAGCAGGTCGAGGGCCTCGTCGGGGCGGCCGGCCTCGGCCAGCCAGTTGGCCATGTCGGCGCACAGGTCGACCTCGTCGGGCTGGGCCGCCCAGGCCTGGCGCATCACCTGCAGGGCCTGGTCGAGGCGGCCGTCGGCCTTGAGGGCGTAGGCGTACCAGACGGCGGTGAGCTTGTCGGGGCGCAGCCGGTAGCCGTGCCCGCCCCACCGCACCGCGTCGGCCAGCACGCCCGGTGCGATCGCGGTGAACCGGCGGGCCAGGCCGGCCGCGGCGCCGTGCAGCAGGGCGTGGCCGGGGTGGGCGACGCAGGCGCGGCGGGCCAGGTCGAGGTACACCTCGTTGGCCCGCGCCACCGCAGGCTCGGCCGGGTCGCCGAGGCCGGACATCACCGCGACGAACAGCCGGGCCAGGTGCTCGGGGTCGAGCCGGCGCGGCTCCAGGGCCCGCACCCAGCTCACGTCGGCCCACGGCTGGGCCGGTTCGAACCGGGTCGCCTGGGCCAGCATCCGCAGCCCGCCGAGCGGGTCGTGGCGGCCCTGCAGGTGCGCGCGGGCGACGACGTTGCCGATGAACGCGGGCTGCTCGACCGGGAACAGCGCGATCGCGCCCTCGTCGCCGGCCCGGGCGGCGATCGCGGCGAGCAGCTCGTGGACCTCGGGCAGGCCGGGCGCGTAGGCGATGGCCCCGGCGACGTGGGCGGCCGTGTGGTCCAGGTCGCCGTCGGCGAGCGCGACGCGGGCCAGGGACAGCTCGCCGTGGGCCTGCGCGATCAGGTCGGCGTGCTGTTCGTCGGTCACTGCCTGAGCGTATTGCGTTTGGTGCCCTTGCCGTGACCCGCCCCGTGCGCCCGGTTGCGGGAGTCGACGTTCGCGGTCATGGCCGCGAGGACCGCCGGCAGGCCCTCGACGGTCGCCGCGTCGAGACCCGCGACCGTCTCGTCGGCCAGGTCGCACCACAGCGCTTTGACCGCGGTGGCCAGCTCCCGGCCGGTGTCGGTGAGCGCGACGACGGTGGCCCGCTTGTCGGCCGGCGCGGGGGTGCGGCGGATGTGCCCGGACGCCTCGAGCTTCTTCACCATCAGCGTGACGCTCGGCGGTTCGCAGCCGAGGGCGTCGCTGAGCTGGGCCTGGATGCGCGGGCCGGTGCGGTCGAGCTCGAGCAGCAGCGCCTCCTGGCCGGTGTGCAGGCCGAGCGGGGCCAGCAGCGCGGCGGCCCGGGCCCGGTGGCGCAGGCTCAGCAGCCGGATGGCCTGGTTGAGCGCGTCGGCTTCGGCGAAGTCCACAGCGGCCCCTTCGATCGTCGCGGGCTTGACAGAGATAGTTACGCGCATAACGTTATGTGCATAACTAATTCTACACGAGGAGCCCTGACGTGCCGAGAACCGCCGGACCGTTCCTGCCGCTAGTTCTGCCGCTCGTGTGCGCGAGCCAGTTCATGGTCATCCTGGACGCGTCGATCGTGAACGTGGCGCTGCCGTCGATCCGGGCCGAGCTCGGCCTCAGCCCGACCGGTCTGGCCTGGGTCGTCGACGCGTACCTGCTGACGTTCGCCGGCTGCCTGCTGCTCGGCGGGCGGCTCGCCGACCTGCTCGGCCACCGCCGCTCGCTCGCCGCGGGCCTGCTGCTGTTCGCCGCGGCCAGCCTGGCCGCCGGCCTCGCACCGGACGCGGCGGTCCTGGTCGGCGCCCGAGCGGTGCAGGGCCTCGGCGCCGCCCTGCTCGCCCCGGCCACCCTCGCCGTCATCAACACGACGTTCACCGAACCGGCCGCCCGGGCGCGGGCGTTCGGCGCCTGGTCCGCGTCCGGCGGGGTCGGCGGCATGGCCGGTGCGCTCGCCGGCGGGGCCATCACCACCGGCCTGTCGTGGCGCTGGGTGTTCCTCATCAACGTCCCGATCGGCGCCGTCCTCATCGCCGCCGCCCTCGCCGCCCTGCCCCGCGGCGCACTGTCCCGGCCCCGCCTCGACCTCCTCGGCGCCCTCACCGGCACCGCGGGCCTGGCCCTGCTCAGCTACGGCGTCATGCGCGGCGGCCAGATCTGGACGATCGCGGCCGGCGCGCTGCTCCTCGCCGTGTTCGCGCGCGTCGACCGGCGGCTGTTCACCCGCCGCGCCACCACCGCGGCCGGCGCGATGCTGCTCATCTTCGGGGCCCTCGCCATCGGCCTGTGGTACTTCTCCGCCCTGCTGCTGCAGAACGTCCTCGGGTTCAGCGCGCTGGCGGCCGGCCTCGGCCAGACCCCGGCGGCCGTGCTCTTCCTGGCGGTCGCGCGGGTCGCCGCGGTACTGCTGCCACGCACCGGCCCCCGCCCGCCGGTCCTGGCCGGGGCGCTGTGTTTCGTCGCCGGATTCCTGTGGCTCGCCGCCGCCGGCGGCGGGTACTGGACCGCGGTCCTCGGGCCGACGCTGATCGTCGCCACCGGCATCGGCCTCACGTTCCCGACGCTCATGGCGGCGGCGACGGCCGGAGTCCCGCCGCGCGACGCCGGCACCGCGGGCGGCCTCGCCAGCACCGCCGCCCAGGCCGGCTCCTCGATCGGCCTCGCGGTCCTCGCCACGGTGGGGGCGTTCGACCGGGTCTTCCTCATCGCCGCGGGCCTCGGCCTGCTACTGGCAGTGCTGAGCCCACTACTCCCACGGCATGTCGAATGACGTCGCCAGCCGCCGCCCTCGATGCACGGTATGTTGCCCGGCATGAGCGAAGTCACGGCGCCGCCACCGGCCCGGCCGTTACGGGAACTGCTGCCCCACCTCATCTGGGAGGCCGTCCTCCTCGTCGCCGCGGCCGGCGTCGTGCTCTCGCTGTACAACCGGGCCGAACCGCTGTTCACCAGCGGCGGCTACTGGCTGTCCTTCGCGTCCCTGGGCTTCGCCACCGCCGGCATGTCGCTGTCGCTGCGCACCGGCACCCCCAACCTGGCGATCGGCCCCCTCGCCCTGCTCGCCTCCTACATCTACGCCGACAGCGGCAGCATGGCCGCCGGCATCGCCACGGCCGCCGGCATAGGCCTGGTCCTGGCCGCACTGGTCGCCCTCACGACCATGCCCGGCTGGGCCGTGACGCTGATGGGCGGCCTCATCGCCCAGGCCATCGTCCTCGGCGCCAGCGACGCGCAGACAACCGTCCTCAAGGACCGCCCCCAGACCTACTGGACGTGGGGCGTCGCCTTCATCGTCATCTCCATCGCCGGCGGCGCCGTCTTCGCCATCCCCGCCGTGCGCCGCTTCCTGTCCGCCAACCGCCCCGCCGGCGGCGAGGCCGGCGCGTTCACCGGCCCCAAGCTCGTCGGCGCACTGGTCGGCGTGTTCGGCTCCAGCGTCGCCGCCGGCTTCGCGGGCGTCATCCTGACCATCGCCCTGCAGGCGGCGACCCCGGTCGACAACGGCTTCACCCTGGCCGCCCTCGCCGCCGCCCTCCTGGCCGGCGTGAGCCCGTTCGGCCGGCGAGCGGGCATCCTGGGCGTCGTCCTGGCCGTAGCCATCCTGGACGGCATGCGCCGCTGGGTCACCTTGTGGAACGGCGCGTTCTGGGTGACCCTCCTGGTCGAGGCCGGCTTCGGCCTGCTGGGGCTCCTCGTGGTGTGGCTCTTCGAACTCATCGGCCGCCGAGCCTCACCCCTGGTCACCACCCCCGCAACCCCCCTCCACGCCACCCCGCACGCCACCCCGCCGTCCCCGTCCCAGTTCCCGCCGCCCGGCGCACTCCCTCCCGGCTACCCGCCGCCAGCCGCACCACCCCTAGGCACCCCGCCGCCATACCAGCCCGCACCACCGGCCGCGGCCTACCCGGCCCAGCCCACGTACCCAGCCCAGCCCGCATACCCGGGCCAAGCCACGTACCCGGGCCAGCCGCCGACCTCCGCTCCGCCGGCGTCGGCCCCGCCAGCGCAGCCCGGGTACGCTCCGCCGTCTTCCGCTCCACCGGCGCAGCCCGCGTATGGGCCGCCGACTTCCGCTCCGCCGAGCACGGCGCCTCCTGCCGCTGCCGCGCCCGCACCGCCCGCCTCCGCACCGCCCGCCTCCAGTCCGCCCGCCTCCGGTCCGCCAGCCCCGATTCCGCCGCTGCCGGGCACTCCGCCGCCCCAATCGAGCGGTCCGAACTGGCCTCCCGCGCAGTAGACGGCCGCCGGCGGGCCGGATTGCCGCCGGGGCCAACACCCGTCCGTTCCGCTCCCTCGAGGCGGCGCTCGCACCGAGGGAGCGTTTGCGGTGCGCTCCCCACGGCGCCATCGAGCGGACCGGACCGGCGTCCGGTTCAGGAGGCCGTGCGCTGCGCTTGCTCGTGGTCGCGGTGGTCGGCGGCGTCATGTTCGCACTCTCCGCGGCGGCTGTGGCCGGACTGCTGTACGCCGTCCTGAGTCGCGTGTGACTGCCCGCGCTGCATACCGGGCGGCCTGCGACTGGCGTCACCCTTGTCGGAGCACTCGTCGGAGCCGTGGCGTTCGGCCTGCGGGCCTGCGGGGTGTTCGTCGCCAAGGTCGCCGGCGTGGCCCTGCGCCGGAGCCTCCAGAACGACGACCAGCGCCACCTCGTCGACCGCGACGCCGAAGCGCCGACCACTGCCGCGACGGTCGGCACCGAGGCCATGCCCAGGATCTTCTCGTCCGGCGGGACGGAAGCGTCTCTGGAGGGTCGCGTCCACGCGTTCGCCGCGCTCGGTGGTGTCCCCACCGGCCGCATCCGCTGCGACAAACTTGCGGGCTGAGCGCGAACGCGCTGACAGTCGACGCGGCGCGGAGCTCCTTGTCCAGGGTCCGGCCCGCATGCGGACAGCAGGCGTCCGAGCGATCGCATCCGACGACGCATGCTCCGGCTCCACCAAGACCCTCGGCGACCCGCGGCCCCGGGCCACAGATCGTCGACCGGATCACCTTCGGCGGCAACATCGCCGGCGGACCCGGCTGGATGATCGTCCGGTGTTGAGCCGCGCGCTCGACCGAGACCCTCGGCGACCCGCGGCCCTGGGCCACAGATCGTCGACCGGATCACCTTCGGCGGCAACATCGCCGGCGGACCCGGCTGGATGATCGTCCGGTGTTGAGCCGCGCGGCGGATGGGTGCGCTGCGGTTCATGCCGTGTGCGTGGTGCCGGACGTGGGCGTCGGGCTGGCTGTGGTTGAGCGGCCGGGTCCGTCGGCGGGTCGGGGCGGTGGTTCGAAGCCGCGGTCGGGTGCGAGCGGCGGCGGCGTTCGGGGGCGGCGGTCCTGTGTGCCAGGAAGCGACGCAAGGCCCTCGACACGAGGGCCGGATCGCACGAAGCCGGCCGGCTCTCCGCGACGGGCGATGGGGTGGTGGCGTGGTGGAGTGGTGGGTGGGCATGAAAAAGGGCCGGGTGTTGACCGGCCCTGTTTTCACGCGTTCGCTTTACCAATAGTGGCGGCGGCCCGCGATGGGGCGGCCGACGGCGCCGAGGATCCACAGGACCGCACCGACGATGAGCAGGACGATCCCGATCGTCTCGATGATGCCGACGTGCAGGAACAGGCCGACGAGGAACAGGATCAAGCCAAGGACGATCATTGTGAGCTCCCGGTAGGAGTGGGGGGACCGATCTACGTTGATGTAGGTACCCCCACGACCGCGGTCGCCAAACGTCATTTCACCCGCGCCGGCCGCGGCGGGCCCGGATGTAGTCGGAGATCACATAGCGGCCCAGGTCGTCGGCGTCGGGGGTGAAGACCCGGCCGCCGTTGCGGCGGGCCACCGCGTCGACGAATCGGCGCAGGCCAGGGTCCTCGCCGAGCATGAAGACGTTGAGCACCGCCCCGTAGCGGGTGAGCTGGTCGACCTCGTGCACGGTGGCGCGGACGGTCTCGCGGGTCGACGGCCACATGAAGTATGAGCTGCCGTCGTCCAGCAGGTGCGCGGTCGGCTCGCCGTCGGTGACGACCAGCACGACCGGGTCCGAGGCCGGGTGGCGGCGCAGGTGCCGGGCCGCCAGCTTCAGGGCGTGCTGCAGGTTGGTGCCCTGCACCATGTCCGGCTCGACGGCGGCCAGCTGCTCCTGGGACAGTGTCGAGGCGTAGCGGCCGAAGCCGATGATCTGCAGCGCGTCCTGCGGGAACCTGGTCGCGACCAGGTGCGACAGGGCCAGCGCGGCCTGTTTCATCGGGCCCCAGCGGCCGTCGGCCATCATCGAGAACGACAGGTCGACGCAGAGCGCGACCGCGGCCGACACCCGGCGTTCGGTCTCGGCGATCTCGAAGTCCTCGACGTCGAGGCCGATCGGCAGGACCGCCGCTCCCCCGGTCGCCTGGCGGCGCACCGCGTTGCCGATGGTGCGCACGACGTCGAGCGACTGCTCGTCACCGTACTGCCAGCGGCGCGACGCCCCCGTCAGTTCACCGGCCGCACCCGCGTCCCGCAGGTCGTGCTGACCCTGGCGACCGGCGTGCAACTGGGCGAAGACCGTCCTCAGGGCAGTACCCCCGAGGCGTCTCAAGGCTTTTGGACTCAAGGTGAGACCGTCGGCTCCCCGGGTGACCCAGCCCTGCCGGCGCAGCTGCTGCTCCAGCTCCCGCAGCCGCCGCACGTCGTCGGCCGCGGCCCGGCCGAGCTGGCGTTCGACCGCCTCCACGTCGACGTCGTCGAGGGTCGCGCCGGGGTGTTCCTGGCCGAGCTGGTCGAGCAGGTCGTCGAGGTCGCCGATCTCTTCCAGGGCACCGGCGGCGTCGCCGTAGCCGAGGTCGTTCTCGCCGCGGACCCGTTCGCCCCGGCCCCAGTTGAGGTTGGGGCGCAGCGCCCGCAGGTTGTCGGTGAGCTGGGCGAACTCGCCGGCCATGTCGCCCAGCGACTGCGCCATGAGGTCCTGCAGCTCGGCGCGCTGCTGCGGGGTGAGGGAGCGCATGAGCCGTTCGCCGGCGGCGGCCCGCCGGGCGAGGGCGTCGATGAGCTCGTCGACGTTGGCCGGCTTCTCGGGGAAGAAGTCGCCGTGGCGGTTCATGAACTCGGCGAACGCGTCGTCGGTGTTCTCGCCGCGGGCGTGCTTCGCGAGGAGGCCGTTGAGGTCCTGCAGCATCTCGCGCATCGCGGCCTGGGCCTCGGGGTCGCGCAGGGCCTGCTGCATGCCCTGGAAGCGCTGCTCGACGACCTCCTGCCGGAGCTGGTCGAGGATTTGCGAGTATATTTCCCGCGCCTCCGGAGATGTCCAGTTATATTCCGACAATTCGGAAACCGCCCGCGCCGTCGACCGCGGCAGAGCGTCGAGCTGCGCTTCCGCGAAGCGGGCGTCGTCGGTGTCGAGGCGAGCCAAGGCGTCGCGCTCCTGAGCAAGGGCTTGATCGAGCAGCTGCGTCGCCCGGGTCACCGCCCCGTCGAGCTGGCCGCGGCGCATGGCCTCGCGGCGCATCCGCCGGGCCCGGGCCAGGAGATCGTCGAGGCCGCGACCGTTCTGCGGACCGCGGCGCAGCAGGTTGCGCAGAGCGTCGCGCAGGCTGCCGCCCTCGAGGACCTCCTGCCCGACCTGGTCGACCGCGGCCCGCACGTCGTAGGGCGGGGCGAGCGGGTCCGGCCCGCCCCGCCACGCCCCGTAGCGGAACCTGTTGTTGCGCACGATCAGCCTCCGTAGACGGTGCGGCCGTCGTCGGTGAGGTCCTTCGACAGCCGCCGGGTCAGGTGCAGCCCCTCCAGGGCGAACTCGACGCCCGCGGCGGCCTCGCCGCGGCTGGGCGCGTCGCCGAGCCCGAGCCGGTCCAGGACCTTGGCCAGGCCCGGGACGGTGCCGACCTGGCGCAGGATCTCGTCGGCCCCGGCCAGCTCGCCCGTCTCGACGACCTGCCCCTCGGCGACGAGGTCGGTGAACCCGGACAGGTCCAGCCCGGCCAGGCGGGCCCGGAACGTCTCCGCGGTCGCGGTCCGCAGCAGGTGGGCCAGGATCTCGACCTCGCGGCCCTCCTCGCCGCTGTCGAACTCGACCTTGCCCCGCAGCGTCGACGTCACCGACTCGGTGTCGCCGATCCGGGCCACCGGCCGGTCCTCGCGCAGCAGCCCGGCCCGGCGCAGCGCCGAGGCGGACACGGTCTCGGCGGCCGCGATCGCGAACCGGGCCGACACACCCGAGCGGGCGTCGACGGACGGGGACTCGCGCACGGCCCGGGTGAACCGGGCCAGGACCTCGATGACGTGGTCGGGCACCTGGGCGACGAGCTGGGCCTCCTGGCGCACCAGGTCCATCTCCAGCTCCAGGTCGAGCGGGTAGTGGGTGCGGATCTCGGCCCCGAACCGGTCCTTGAGCGGCGTGATGATCCGCCCGCGGTTGGTGTAGTCCTCGGGGTTGGCACTGGCCACGAGCAGGATGTCGAGGGGCAGGCGCAGGTTGTATCCGCGGACCTGGATGTCGCGCTCCTCGAGCACGTTGAGCAGCGACACCTGGATCCGCTCGGCCAGGTCGGGCAGCTCGTTGACGGCGAAGATGCCGCGGTTGGTGCGCGGGACGAGTCCGAAGTGGATGGTCTCGGGGTCGCCGAGCGTCCGCCCCTGCGCGACCCGGATCGGGTCGACGTCGCCGATGAGGTCGCCGACGCTGGTGTCGGGGGTGGCGAGCTTCTCGCCGTAGCGCACCGACCGGTGCACCCACTCGACCGGCAGCGCCTCGCCGGCCTCGGCCGCCAGGCGGCGCGACGCGGGCGTGATCGGCTCGTAGGGGTGCTCGTTGAGCTCGGACCCGGCGATGATCGGCGTCCACTCGTCGAGCAGGGAGATCAGGCCGCGGATGACCCGGGTCTTGCCCTGCCCGCGCTCGCCGAGGAGCACCACGTCATGGCCGGCCAGGATGGCCCGCTCGAGCTCGGGCAGGACGGTGTCGTCGTAGCCGACGATGCCGGGGAAGCGCGGCTCGCCGGAGCGCAGCCGGTCGAGGAGGTTCTCGCGGAGCTCCTCCTTGACGGTGCGGAACCGGTGTCCGCTCGCCCGGAGCTCGCCTGCCGTGCGGGGAAGGTCAAGGGGCTGGTCTGGCGTCACTGTCACATTTTCCGACCTTAGCGCGGATCATCAGGTTTCTCAGGCGGCCTCAGTACCGTCACAGTGGGTGACACCGACGATGACGCCATGAAGATCCTCGATGTGCGGAGCCTGGTCGCGTGGGCGGCCGCCGGCTGGTCGGCCCTGTACGGCGTGATGGCCGCCGTCTGGTGGGGCGGTGGTGGCGAGTTCCCGTTCGCGCCCGTCGCCGACGACCGCAGCTCGGCGTCGATCCTGGAAGGCACCCCGGCCGCGGTCGTGGCGCCGGTCATGGTGCTCGTGTGCGCGCTCGCCACGGCGGTCGCGGTGTACCTCGCGGCCGGTGGCCCGGGGCGGGCCGCGATCTGGTTCGGGTGGGGGCTGGCCGCCGTCCTCGCGCTGCTGCTGCCGGACTACTCGCTGCTGGCGTTCGTGGCGTTCGCGCCGGTGCTGGTCGTGTTCGCGTTCACCGGGGTGCCGGGGCCGCAGGACGGGGTCGGCGACATCATGTACTGGCACCGGACCAACCTGCTGATCCTGTTCGCCGGTGGCCTGCTGTGGGCGGCCGCGGCCCTCCTCGCCGGCCGGCACGCCCGCGGCGTCTGCGTCCGGTGCGGGGGCTCGGCCCGGCCGGAGGGCGACCTGCGGCGATGGGGGCGGCGGGCGGTGCTCGTCGCGGTCCTGGCCCCGATACCGTACGAGGTGACCCGGCTGGCCTGGTACTTCGGTGTGCCCCTCGGCGTCCCCGCCGGCTTTCTGGCCGAGATGCGGGCGACGCCGGGGATGCTGGAGGTCGGCCTCGGGTGTGCCGTGCTGTCGATCGGCGGCGGGGTGCTCACGCACGGCCTGGTGTCGTCGTGGGGAGAACGGTACCCCCGCTGGCTCTTCTGGAAAGCCGGGCGGCGGGTGCCGCCCATGCTCGCCGTCGTCCCCGCGATGGTCGTCGCCGTCGTGCTCATCCCGGCCGGGCTGATGAACCTGCGGCTGCCGGTCACGGCGGCCACGTGGGGGCTCACCGCGCCCGGCATCCTGTGGATCGTGTGGGGCGTCGCGCTCGGGGCGGCCGCCGTCACCTACCACCTGCGTCGGCGGCCACCGTGTCGGCACTGCCTTCGGCCGGAGCCGGCGCCGCGGTCAGTGGCGGCAGGTGGCGCAGCATCCGGAACGTGACGACGGCCAGGCCGGCCAGGGCCACGGCGCAGACCGCGGCCACGACGTGCAGACCGGTCGTCGACGCGGCCCGGGCGGCGTCGAGGAGGCCCTGGGCGTCGCCGGGTTGGCCCGCGGCCACGGCCACGGCCGACGTGACGGTGTCGCGGGCCCCGGCGGCGGCCTGGGGGGACAGGCCGGCGGGGAGGTCGACGACGGCGCGGTACACCGCGGTGCCGAGGCTGCCGAGCAGGGCGATGCCGAGGGCGTAGCCGAACTCGCCGCTGACCTCGTTGAGCGCCCCGGCCGACCCGGCCCGCTCCGGCGGTGCGGAGCCGAGGACGATGCCGGTCGCGAGGGTCACCATCGGCCCCATGCCGAGGTTGGTGACGATGAACGCGGCGATGATCGGCAACGGGCCCGCGTCGGCCGGGATCAGGATGACGGCCGCGACGCCGGCCGCGGACAGCAGCAGCCCGCCCGCCATCAGCCACCCCTGGCGGACCCGCCGGGCCAGCAGCGGCGCGACCTGGAACCCGACCGCGGTGGCGATCGCGGCCGGCAGGATCCACAGCCCGGCCGTCTGTGGCGACAGTCCGTCGACGAGCTGCAGGTGCTGGGTGATGAAGACCATCATCGCGCCGGTCAGCATCGTCCCGGCGAACAGCCCGCCGAGCGCGGTGGCGAACCCGCGGTCGCGGAAGAGCCGCAGGTCGAGCAGCGGTTCGCGGGCCGTGCCGGCGGTCATCTGGCGGCGGACGAAGGCGGCACCGAGCACCAGTCCGGCGGCGAGCGCGGCCAGCGGCAGCGGGGACCAGCCGTTGCGGGCGAGTTCTTTTACACCGTACACAAATGGCAGGATCGCCGCCAGTGACAGCCCCACACTCGCGAGGTCGAAGGGCTTGGTGTTCGGATGCCGCTGCTCCGGCAGCAGCAGCGGTCCAAGGACCAACAGCAGCAGCATCGGGGGTACTCCGAGCAGGAACGCCGAGCCCCACCAGAAGTGCTCGAGCAGCAGGCCCCCGACGACCGGCCCGATCACGGCGCCGCTCATGAAGCACACCATCCACACGCCGATCGCGAGCCCCCGCCGCCGCGGGTCCGGGAACAGCCCGCTGATCAGCGCGAGCGCCGACGGCGCGAGGGTCGCCCCGGCGATGCCGAGCACGGCCCGGGCCGCGATGAGCATGACCGGCCCGGAGCTGTACGCCGCCACGACCGACGCCACCCCGAACGCCCCGGCCCCGAGCAGCAACAGCCGCCGCCGCCCGATCCGGTCCCCGAGCGTCCCCATCGTGATCATGAACCCGGACAGCAGAAACCCGTACACGTCGAGAATCCACAACTGTTCGGTACTGCTCGCCTGCAGCTCAGCCCCGATCCGCGGCATGGCGAGCAGCAACACGAACACGTCAATGGACACGAGCAGCGCCGGCAGCGCCAGCACAGCCAGCCCCAACCAGGGCGAACGCTTCATCATGCCAACCGGTCGGAGCCGCTCCCCCGCGCTCGACATCCGCGCTTCGGCGCTTTTCAGCCGGCGCGGACGCGCAGGCCGTCGATCAGGATGCCCAGGAGGCGGGGGCCGCGGGCGTCGAGTTCGGTGTCGTCGAGGCGCGACAGCCAGCTGATCAGGACGATCACGTCGCGGGCTTCGGCGTCGGGCCGGATGGTGGCGGTGTCGCGCCCGGCGGCCAGGAGCATTTCCACCGCCTCGCCGATCGGTCCGAGGCTGTGGGCGGCCAGGTTCCGCCCGGTCGACGCCTCGACGGCCGCGAACACGTCCCGTTTCACGCGGGCATAGGCGGCCACCCGGGCGAACCACGCGGCCAGAGCCTCCACGGGCTCGTGCGTCTCCAGCAGCCGAGGCGCGGCCGCGACCAGCGCGTCGACCTCGTGCCGGTACACCTCGGCGAGCAGGTCCTCGCGGGTCGGGAAGTGCCGGTACAGCGTGCCCTGGCCGATGCCGCACGCCTTCGCCACCGCGTGCAGTTTCAGCTCGCCCGGCAGCCGGACCAGTTCCCGGGCGGCCTGGATGATGCGGTCGCGGTTGAGCTGGGCGTCGGCACGCAGCCTGGCCGAACCGGACACATGTCCGCTAGAGTCGGACGGGTAACCGGACATGTGTCCACTCTAGCGAAAGGAACTGCCGTGGCCGTAGCGGGCAAGGTTGTCGCCGTCACCGGGGCCAGCAGCGGGATCGGGGCCGCCACCGCGCGTCATCTCGCGTCCCTCGGCGCGCCGGTCGTGCTCGGGGCCCGGCGCACCGACCGCCTGGCGGCGCTCGCCGCCGAGATCACCGCGAGCGGTGGCCGGGCGGTCGCGGTCCGGGTCGACGTCACCGACCCCGCGGACATGCACCGCCTGGTCGAGACCGCCGTCGAGCGGTTCGGGCGGCTCGACGTGCTCGTCGGCAACGCCGGCATCACCCGGATCGGGCCCGTCGCCGCACTCGACGTCGCCGGGTGGTCGGCCATGGTCGACGTGAACGTCAAGGGCGTCCTGCACGGCATCGCCGCGGCGCTGCCCGTGTTCCGGCGGCAGGGTAGCGGGCACCTCGTCACCGTCGTGTCGACGTCCGGGCTGAAGATCGTGCCCACCCAGGGCGTGTACGCGGGGACGAAGAACGCCGTCCGCACGCTCCTCGAAGCGCTGCGGCAGGAGAGCACCGACGGCGGGCTGCGCACCACGTCCATCTCCCCCGGGTACGTGCGCACCGAGCTCATCGACAACGCCGTGGACGACCCGGCGTTGCGGGAGCGGATGGCCGGCTCCATGGCGGAGCTCGGCATCGATCCGGCGGCGGTGGCGCGGGCGATCGCGTTCGCCGTCGACCAGCCCGACGACGTCGAGATCGGGGACCTCACCATGAGGCCCACCCGGCAGGGCTGACAGGCACCGGCACACACAGGCTTACGCAATTCTTAGCCGGCGCAGAGCACGGCTCTTATCGACGCGACCCTATGGTCACAGCCACCTGACCGAAAGGGGCTCGACATGACCGCGACCGCTCTGCCCGCCGCCCGTACCACCTGGAAGGCCACCCTCGCCGCCGCCGGCGTCGCCATCGCCGGCAGCCTGGTCGTCAACACCGTCATCGCCCTGGTCGCGAAGGCACTCGGCGCCCCCGACGAGTTCCAGCCGCTCACCTTCCCCGTCTACGGCACGCTGTCCGTCGCCGGGGTGCTGCTCTCCGCGGTCGCCTGGCGCCTCGTCGTCGCCCGCAGCCGCGACGCCGCCCGGGTGCTGCGGACTCTGGTCCCCGTCGTCCTGGTGCTCTCGCTCATCCCCGACGTGGTCCTCCTGGCGACGAAGGGCCAGCCGGGGACCACCACCACCGGTGTCGTCGCCCTGATGCTCATGCACCTCGCCGTCGCCGCCGTGGCCGTGCCCGCCTACCGCCGGTTCATGCACCCTCAGTCCTGAAACCGGACGTCCAGCCAGGACGTGAAGCCGCGCCAGGTGGCGGTCGGGTCGTGACGCTGGTAGTACTCGCCGGCCGCCTCCCTCGTCAGGCGGATCACCGCCATCGCCCCGCCGGTGATCACCAGCGTGACCGTGAGGCCCTGCTGGGCGGTGTACCACAGCGGCAGCAGCGGCTGCAGGTGGTCGAGCTGGACCTGGTTGTCGGGCAGCAGCACGGCGTCGGGGCTGTAGACGACCCCGAGGAGCAGGGCCAGGGCGACCAGCAGAAGAACCCAACCGACCAGGCCGCGGGTGTACTGCGTGCGCCGCGGAATGGCCACCGCGACGCCCACCAGCAGCGCCGACAGGCCCGCGGCCAGGACGGCGGCCCCGGTGAGGTGGACATACACCGACTCGATGATCAGGGCCTCGTTGCGCGACCAGGGGCCCAGCTCATCCACCTTGCGGCCGTATCGCAGCAGCAGCCAGCACGCCGATGCGGCCTGGCCGAGCTGCAGCGCGGCGCACGCCGTCACCAGCCGGAAAGCCACCCGGACGGGATGCACACGCCGACGGTACGACGGGATAGGGCAGGATGGAGCCGACGTTTCGTAACGAAGGAGTCAAGCGCATGGCGTTGAGTAAGCCCGAAGTGACGCTGCCCGACGGACCGCCGCCCGCCGACCTCGTGATCGAGGACATCACCGTCGGCGACGGGGACGAGGCGCAGCCGGGGCAGCTGGTCAGTGTCCACTACGTCGGTGTCGCGCTGTCCACCGGGCAGGAGTTCGACGCCTCGTGGAACCGCGGCGGCACGTTCGACTTCGGTCTCGGCGCGGGGCAGGTCATCGCCGGCTGGGACCAGGGTGTCAAGGGGATGCGGGTCGGCGGGCGGCGCAAGCTGGTCATCCCGCCGCACCTGGGCTACGGCCAGCGGGGCGCCGGCGGCGGGTTGATCAAGCCGGGCGAGACCCTGGTGTTCGTCGTCGACCTGCTCGGCACCAAGGCGTAACAAGCGACTGCATTCCCGGCTGGCGGGACAAAATTCCCACAGCCGGGCATGCGGAAATTCACAGCCGCCCCTCAGCACATACCTGAGATCGGGATGCGAAGCTAGACCATCAGTTCAGGCGACACAGACCCCGTCGGTTCGGACGCTGCCGGCCGGCGGCGGCTTCGCCGGACCGATCGGTGGCGGGGCATACGAAGGGGTGTGCATATGACGATGCAGTCGGCGGCACCACGTGCGAAGCGGATCCTCATGGTAGGTGCGCCGGGCTCGGGCAAGGGGACCCAGGCGGACGCGATCGCGAAGCAGTTCGGCATCACCCACATCGCCAGCGGTGACCTGCTGCGCAAACACATCGCCGACGGCACCACCATCGGCAAGACCGTCGAGGACATCGTCAACAAGGGCGAGCTCGTGCCCGACGCCGTCATCATGGACATGCTGCGCAAGCCGGTCATGGCGGCCAACGAGACCGGCGGCTACGTGCTCGACGGGTTCCCCCGGACCGTGGAGCAGGCCGAGGCCGCCTACCGCACCGCGGGGACGCTCGGCGTCGGCGTGCAGATCGCGGTACACCTGGAAGTCCCCGAGGAAGAGCTCACCCGCCGGCTCCTCGCCCGGGCCCGCGGCGCCGACGACACCGAGGACGTCATCCGGCACCGGATCAAGGTGTACGAGGAGAAGACCCGGCCGCTGCTGGAGTACTACGCCAGCCGGGAGATCCTGATCCAGGTCAACGGGGCCCGCCCGGTCGCCGAGGTGACCTGGTCGATCGTCGTGCAGTTGCAGCGGGCGTTCAAGAAGCCCAACACGCACGCGGCGCCCCGCCAGGCCACCACCGACAAGGCAGTGGCCTGACGCTCACCCGCTACCCCTTCAGGGCGTCCGCCACGACCTCGCGGGCCTCCGACTGGATCTGCGCGAGGTGTTCGGGGCCCTGGAACGACTCCGCGTACACCTTGTAGACGTCCTCGGTCCCGGACGGGCGGGCGGCGAACCAGCCCGACGCCGTGACCACCTTCAGACCCCCGATCGCGGCCCCGTTCCCCGGGGCCGCCGTCAGTTTCGCGGTGATCGGCTCACCCGCGAGGGACGTGGCCGTGACCTGCTCCGGCGACAGTTTGCCGAGGACCGCCTTCTCCTCCCGTGTCGAGGCCACGTCCAGGCGGGCGTAGGCGGGCTCACCGTGGCGGGCCACCAGATCGCGGTAGTGCTCGGACGGCGTGCGGCCGGTACCGGCGAGAATCTCCGAAGCCAACAGGCACAGCAGCAGGCCGTCCTTGTCGGTCGTCCACACCGAACCGTCCCGGCGCAGGAACGACGCCCCGGCGCTCTCCTCACCCCCGAACGCCACCGACCCGTCCAGCAGTCCGGGCACGAACCACTTGAACCCGACCGGCACCTCGATCAGCGTCCGCCCGAGGTCGGCGGCGACCCGGTCGATCATCGACGAGGAGACCAGGGTCTTGCCGATCGCCGCGGTCCCGGCCCAGCCGTCCCGGTTGCGGTACAGGTAGTCGATCGCGACGGCGAGGAAGTGGTTGGGGTTCATCAGCCCCGCGTCGGGCGTGACGATCCCGTGCCGGTCCGCGTCGGCGTCGTTGCCGGTGGCGAGCTGATACTCGGCCCGCCGCCCGATCAGCGACGCCATCGCGTTCGGCGACGAGCAGTCCATCCGGATCTTGCCGTCCCAGTCCAGCGTCATGAACCCGAACGCCGGGTCGACGACCGGGTTGACGACGGTCAGCTCGAGCCCGTACCGCTCCCCGATGTACGCCCAGTAGGCCACGCTCGCCCCGCCGAGCGGGTCGGCCCCGATCTTCACCTTGGCGGCGGCGATCGCCTCGAGATCGACGGCCGCGCCGAGGTCGTCGCAGTATGAGGCCAGGAAGTCGTAGCGCTGCGTCGTCTCCGCGGCCAGGGCCTTGGCGTAGGTGACCCGCCTGACCCCGTCCAGCCCGGCCCGCAGCAGCTCGTTCGCCCGGTCCTGGATCCACCTCGTCACGTCGGTGTCGGCCGGCCCGCCGTTCGGCGGGTTGTACTTGAACCCGCCGTCTTCCGGCGGGTTGTGCGACGGCGTCACCACCACCCCGTCGGCGCCCCGGTGCCGGTTGACGAGGATCGCGTGCGACACGGCCGGCGTCGGCGTGAACCCGTCGCGGCTGTCGATCAGCACGGTCACCCCGTTGGCGGCGAACACCTCCAGGGCGCTGACGGTCGACGGCTCCGACAGCGCATGGGTGTCACGACCCAGGAACAGCGGCCCGGTGTACCCCTGCGCGGCCCGATAGTCACAGATGGCCTGGCTGGTGGCGACGATGTGGTCCTCGTTGAACGAGCCGCGCAGGCTCGAACCGCGATGCCCGGACGTGCCGAAGGCGACCTGCTGGGCGGGGTCGGCCGGGTCGGGGTGAACGGCGTAGTAGCTGGTGATGAGCCGCGGGACGTCGACGAGGTCGGCACGCTCCGCGGGCTGCCCAGCACGGGGATGGACGGACATGCCCCATACGTTGCCACGCGTCACGAAAAAGCGCGCGGACACGCAGGTCTTCGCGGCCGCCTAAGATCGGCTCCATGACCTGGGTCGCACCGCCACCACCACCGTTCGGGGGTTCGCTCGTCGCGAGTGAGCGGACCCTCCTGGAAGGCTTCCTCGACTGGCAGCGCGCCGTCCTCGTCGGCAAATGCACCGGCCTGACCGGCGCCGAGCTGGCCGCACCCGGCGTGCCGCCGTCGACGCTCTCGCTGCTCGGCCTGATCCGCCACGTGACCGACGTGGAACGCGAGTGGTTCCAGCACCGTTTCCATAAGCGGCCGGTGGTGTACTACTACAAGCGCCCGGACGCCAGGGACGCCGCCTTCGACGAGGTCGACCCCGCCCACGCCGAGCGCGACTACGAGCGCCTGATCGCCGAGTGGCAGGCGTCGCGGCAGTCGGTCGCCGACGTGCCGCTCGACACCGCGTTCGAGGACGACCTCCGCGGCCCGATGTCGCTGCGCGCCGTGCATCTGCACCTGATCCAGGAGTACGCGCGGCACAACGGCCACGCCGACCTGCTCCGCCAGCGCATCGACGGCGAGACCGGCTGAGACGTCACGTCACCGGCCGGCCCCGCCGCGGTCGTTCACCTGCGCCGCGCCATCATCCCCGGCCGCATCGCGACCAGCCCGAGGCCGATCGTGACGATGCCGATCACGATGTTGCTCGCGATCGCGCCGCCGGAGCTGTACCCCCGCTGCACGACAAACGGCGCGACGATCGTCCACACGCCGATCGCGACCGGCAGCCAGGCCAGCCCGTGCGTGCGCCCGTAGGCGACGGCGAACCCGCCGGCCAGCACCGCGACCGCGATGCCGCAGATGAAGTTGTTGACGGACAGGTTCGCCTCGAAGGGCGGAAACCCCACCACCCACGGCGACAGGGCCAGGTACAGCCCAGCCAGTACCAGCACCCCGTCGGTGATCCGCGCCGCCGGTGTCTCCGACACCTGGTCGTAGCGGGCCCGCAACTCGGCGATGTCCGGGTGCCCTTCGAGGTCTGCGATGGGTCGGACCATGACGACCCCCTTCCGTTCGGATGAGCCCTGGACTAACCCCGATCGCCGAGAACTAACCACCACCGGACCCGAATCTCACACCGCCCGTCCGGCTCCCCCACCCCGAGGCCCGCGCCGACCGCCCACGACGAACCCAACGGCCGGCGGCCTCGCGGGGCTGTCACGGCCGATGTCCGCACCGCATCACGCCGCTTCGCGACGTTTCGTGACCAGAACTCGCGACCGACGGCGGGGCGTCCGGGGCGGCGGGTCAGAGCGGCCCGCCCAGGGCGACGAACCGCAGGCCGCGCGACTGCAGCGCCGGGATGACGGCGCGCGGGGCGGCGCAGGTCTGGGAGCGGTCGCCGCCGCGGGCCGCGTGGTTCGCCGTCGCCGCTGTGGCCGCGATGGCCGGCATCACCGGCACCACCCGGCGGGACGTCGGGACCGGGTGCGTGCCGGTTCGCTGGAGCCGTACCACGCGGGTGCGGAAGGTTATCGAAGGACCGGGCGCGGTGGGCGGCCGCTGCAGACGTCCTGCTCCGCCGCGCCCGGCGGGTTTCGCGTGGGAGCCGCGAATCGGGGGTTGGGCATCACCTCCATGAGGATCGATGGGTGCGGTGACCGTAGCGCCGCTTGTTCCGGGAGCGCTCCCATGCCAGAATCCTCGCTGCCGCGCGGATGGGAGCCGCCTGGGCCCTGCCAGCAATGGCCTTGGACCTCAAGGACATTGCGCTGGCCGGTGCCCGGCTACCGGTTCGTAACTTTCACGACGAGCGAGCGGTCCGCATCCCAACGCCGGGCGCGCGGCGCGACTTCGACACGTCGGGTTTTTCCCCGGACCCCTCGCCGAAGTCCGCGACTGGCTGGCCCCGTTCGAGCGCTTCCGGGCGCTCAAGCTCGCCGACGTCGGCGCCGTCCTGGGCGAGTTGCCGTGACCGATTTGTCGACGGACGCGTTCTACCCGCACCCGCCCGCGAAGGTGTGGCGCGCGCTCACCGAACCCGACCTGATCGCCCGCTGGCTGATGCCCGGCGACTTCCGCCTCGAGGCCGGCCACCGCTACTCGATGCGCGTCGCCCCGATGCCCGCGGCCGGGTTCTCCGCCCGGATCGAGGCCGAGGTGCTCGGCTTCGATCCGGAGCGCGAGCTGCGGGTCGCCTGGCGCGACGCCGTCAGCCGCGAGGCGTGGGCCCTCACCTGGACCCTGCACCCCGACGGGCACGGCACGCGGCTCTTCCCGCACCGGAGCGGCGGCCCCGGCCTCGAGCGGGCCGCGCTCGTCATGTCCGACGCCTGGGAGCGGCCGGGTCGAGCCGGGCGCCGACCTGGTCGCGGCGCTCACCGGAGTCCGCGACGATATGCTGGCCATGCCGGCCGACCCCGAGCGGACCGGCCGCCGCCGGCCGGGCGGGGCCGATGGGGGCGGTGCCGATCGAGCAGGCCGTGTCCGTCGTCGGAAGCCTGGAGGTGGCTCGTGCACACGTGGGACCTCGCCCGCGCCACCGGTGGCGACGAGACCCTCGACCCCGCGCAGGTCGCCCGGGTCCACGCCGCCGCCGAGCCCTCCTCGGCCGGGCTGGTCGCCACCGGCGCCTTCCGGGCACCGGTTCCCGCACCCGCGGGCGCCGACGCGCAGACCCGGTTGCCGTGCTTCGCCGGGCGGCGGCCGTGACGCGCGACGAGCTTGTCGCCTACTGCCTGGCCAAGCCCGGGGCGTGGGAGGACCGGCCGTGGGAGGGCGACGTCGTGGCCAAGGTCGGGCCGAAGATCTTCGCCTTCCTCGGCGGGGACGGCGTCGGGGTGAAGTGCGCGCCGAGCCGGGAGGCGGCCGACGAGTGGCTGCACCGCTACCCGGACGACGCGGCCTCCATGCCCTACATCGGGCGGTCCGGGTGGAACTCGCTCAAGGTCGGCGGGGCCATCCCCGACGACGAGATCCGGGAGGCGATCGACGAGTCCTACCGCTGGGTCGTGTCGAAGCTGCCGAAGAAGGACCGGCCCGCTCAGACGTCGTAGCCGGACAGGCCGTTGGCGGAGGCGACGCAGAGGCGGCCGCCCAGACCGGCGAGCTTGTACGCGTTGGGCTCGTTCAGCAGCTTCAGGCGCCGGCCGGTCCCGGGGTCGAGCTCGGCCACGCCGTCGGCCGTCGCGACGTACACGTGCTCGCCCAGGGCGATGATGTCGGCGAAGTCCCAGACGAAGTTCCACCGCTCCGCGCCGGTGTCCGGGTCGAGGCCGGTCAGCGTGCCGTCCTCGTGGACGGCGACGATGCCGCGGCCGGTGACGATGGGCACGGCGTCGACCAGGTGGCCGCCGGGCGGGTCGTACTCCCAGCGGACCGTGCCCGCGGCGGCGTCGACGGCGAACAGGTTCTCCAGGCGGTACAGGTACTCGTCGTCGACGTAGCGCATCCCGAACGCGACCAGCAGGTTGCCGTGCACCGCGGGGCGGCCGAACACGTAGCCGTCGGCCGAGTCCAGCGACCACTTGCGGCTCCCCGCCGCGGCGTCGAACGCGACGAGCTCCCGGGCGGCCGCGTAGACCGTCAGGTCGTCGGCCAGCAGGTCCAGCGGACCGTCACTCACCGGCACGGCCTGGCGCCACCGGTCGGCGGGGCCGTCGAACCCGGACAGGCCGCGGCCGTCGGCGGCATCGCTGACCGCGACCACCAGGCCGGAGGCGGTGGCGGCCAGGTCGCCGACGTACTGCTCGAAGTCGCGCCGCCAGCGTTCAGTACCGTCGAGGAGTTTGGCTGTGCGTATTTGGATTTTGCCCGCGTCCTGGGTGCGGTAGGCCAACGTGTCGCCGGCCGCCCGGAGCGGGGGCGTGCGCAGGCGGGCCGGCAGGACGGTGTTGCGGCCCAGGTCCTGGTGCCAGCGGACCGCACCGGTGGCCGCGTTGAACGCGGTCAGGCCGTCACCGAGCGCGAGCAGCGTGTCTCCGCTGAGCAGCAGCGTGTCGGGCTGGTCGGCCGCCGCCACCCGCCAGCGCGGCGGTGTGTCGTGGCCGGGTGGGGCCGGCTCCGAGCCGCGGCCGCCGAACCAGACCGCCGCCCCGCCCACGGCGACCGCCCCCGCGGCCGCGCCGGCCGCCCGCAGCAGGGTTCGCCGCGTCATCGTCATGGCGCTTGATCGTACGGCGGGCCGGTTGTCGAATCCGGCCGCCCCCGATCGTCGGGGAGGTGAGACGGTGAACCTCCGACGATTGGAACCGACCATGGCGAAGTACCTCCTGCTGATCTACGGCGACGAGCAGCGCTGGGACGCCGAGACCGCCGAGGAGCGGGCCGCGAAGGACGCCGGGCACCGCGCGTTCGCCGCCGCCGCCGGCCCGGCCCTGCTCACCGGGCAGGAGCTGGAGCCCTCGGCGACGGCGACGACCCTGCGCCCGACGCCGACCGACGGGCCGTTCCTGGAGACGAAGGAGGCTCTGGGCGGCTTCTACGTGATCGAGGCCGCGGACCTCGACGCCGCCCTGGCCCTGGCCGCGCTGCTGCCGGAGCTCAGGTCCGGGCACTGCGGCGTCGAGGTCCGGCCGATCGTGGAGCACGGGTGACGGTCGCCGCGGCCGTGGAGCGGGCCCACCGTGAGGAGTGGGCCCGCGTCCTGGCCGCGACCGTCCGCCTGACCCGCGACCTCGACCTGGCCGAGGAGTGCGTCCAGGACGCGTTCGCGCAGGCCCTGCGCACCTGGCCGGAGGCCGGCGTCCCGGACCGGCCGGGCGCCTGGCTGACCACGGTCGCCCGCAACCGGGCCCTGGACCGGCTGCGCCGCGAGGCCGCGTTCCGCCGGGTCCTGCCGCAGCTGGTCACCGACGACGTCGCCCCGCCCGCCGACGACCGGCTCGGGCTGATCCTCATGTGCTGCCACCCGGCGCTGTCCCGTGACGCCCAGGTCGCGCTGACCCTGCGGCTGGTCTGCGGCCTGTCGACGGCCGAGGTGGCCCGGGCGTACCTGGTGCCGGAGCCGACGATGGCGGCCCGGATCACCCGCGCCAAACGCAAGATCGCCACGGCCCGCATCCCGTTCCGGGTCCCCGGCCCGGCCGCCCTGCCGGCCCGGGTCTCGGCCGCCTGCGAGGTCGTCCACCTGGTCTTCACCACCGGCCATACGGCCCCCAGTGGCCCGGACCTGCACCGCCCCGACCTGACCGGCGGCGCCGTCGCCCTGGCCCGGATGCTGCGCCTGCTGCTGCCCCGCGACCACGAGGTCGCCGCCCTGCTCGCCTTGCTCCTCGTCATAGATGCCCGCAGTGGTACCCGCACGACCCCGCAGGGCCGCCTCCTCCTGCTGTCCGAGCAGGACCGCTCCCGGTGGGACTCGGCCCAGATCGCCGAGGGCACCGCCCTGCTCGGCGAGGCCCTGCGCCGGCCGCCGACGCGGTGGGCCGTGGAGGCCGCGATCGCCGCCGTCCACGCCGAGGCGCCCAGCTGGGAGGCGACCGACTGGACCGAGATCTGCGGCCTGTACGACGCGCTCCTGGCCCTCTGGCCCAACCCGGTGGTCCGGCTCAACCGGGCCGTGGCCGTGGGCTTCCGCGACGGCCCGGCGGCCGGCTTGGCCGAGCTCGACGTTCTGCTCAGCGAGCCCGCCCTGGCCGGCTACGGCTACCTGGCGGCGGCCCGGGCCGACTTGCTGCGGCGCCTCGGCCGGCGGGCAGAGGCGGCCCTCGCCTACACCGAAGCCCTCGCCCTGACCACCAACGAGGCCGAGCGCGCGTTCCTGACCCGCCGTCTCGACGCAATGGGATGCAACGGATAATCGGCCCGACACGTCTGGATCAGTGCAAGTCGCACACCCGACGGAGGAGCCCATGAGGACGCACGTCACCCGCCGCCGCCTGTTCGGCGCCGGCCTGGCCGCGATGGGCGCCGCCCTGGTCGCCCGGGAACCGGCTGCCCAGCCGGCGCCCGCGCAAACATTCCTGGCCGACGCGCCGCCGCCGCTGCTGCTGACCCCGCCTCACCCGGCGCCGTCACCGGCCCCGTCCGAGCCGGGCACGCCGACCCTCAACCGGCCCGTGTTCACGCTGAAGGAGTTTCGCCAGGTCGTCCCCGGCCCCGCGTTCCCCGACAACGCGGTCGCCCTCACGATCGACGACGGCCCCCACGGCGGCTGGACCCCGCAGGTGCTGCGCATCCTCGAGCGCTACCACGTCCCGGCCACGTTCTGCATGATCGGCAACCAGATCCTGGGTCAGGAGGCGGTCGCCCGCAGCGTCGTCGCCGCCGGCCACCAGGTCGCCAACCACACCTGGAGCCACCCGGCCGGCCTCGCCCAGCTGCCCCCCGACCGGGTCGAGCAGGAGGTCCAGCGCGCCCAGGAGAAGATCCACGACACCACCGGCCGCACCCCGACGATCTTCCGCTCCCCGGGCGGCGCCGTCTCCCCGGCCGTGTTCGCGGCCGCCGCGAAGGGCGGCATGGTCCCCGTCAACTGGGACCGCGACCCGAAGGACTGGACGAAGCCCGGCACCCAGTCCATCACCAACCACCTCCTGGCCGCCCGCCCCGGCGACATCCTGCTGTGCCACGACGGCGGCGGCGACCGCTCACAGACCTGCGCCGCCCTGCGCACCGTCATCCCGGCACTACAGTCCCGCGGCCTGCAGTTCGTCGCCCTCGGCGTCCAGCTCTGAGCCGGCGCCGGGCGCACCGGCCGTGACCGCGGCCGAGCGGCGAGCACCTACTTGCCGTAGCCGCGTCTGAGCAGGAACCTCGCGCCCGCCGCGTAGCCGGACGGGTCGAGCGTCGCGAAGGCGAACGCGTCGGCCAGGCGGTTGGTGATGTTGAACGCGGCCGCCACGGCGAGTGCGTCCTCGATCCGTTCCCGGCTGACCCCGGCGGCCAGGACCGTGCGCATGTCGCCGACGCTCACCGAGCCGTCGCGGGTCAGGACGTCGAGCAGCCGGAGGGTCGCCCGCAGGCCCTCCTCGATCGGGGCGGTGGCCAGGTCGGCGAGGACGGCCCGGACCCGGCCCCGGTCCGCGTAGGCCAGCTCGGCGGTCGCGGTGTGCGCCCCGACGCAGAACGAGCACCCGTTGGCCCGGGACACCACCGCGGCCATCAGTTCGCGGTCGCCCACCGACCACTGCGACGGGCCCCGCAGCGCCAGCTGCGTCAGGTGGCCGGCCGGCCCGCCGTAGAAGTCGCGGCGGTAGAAGGTCAGCTTCGCGGCGTCGGGCAGGGGGCGGCCGGAGAAGAGGCGGATCATCGCGAACAGCACCTTGGTGCCCGGCTTGTAGCCGTGGTTGAGGACGCCGGGGCGCATCAGCCGTTCGCCGCCGCGTCCAGGGCCGCGAGCGCCGACTCGTACATCCGGGAAGCCTGGCCGACGGCGGCCGCGATCACCAGCTCGAACACCTGGTCGTCGGTGCGGCCGGCGGCGCGGGCCCGGTCGAAGTCGGCGTCGGTGATCCGGGTGGGGGCGGTGGCGACCTTGGCGAGCAGCGGCTGCAGGTCGGCGTCCAGGCCGTCGTTCGCGAAGGCCGCCGCCCGCTGCTCGACGGTGGCCGTGCCCGGGCCGCGCACGACCCGGTCGACGAGCGCCCGGTGCGCGGCCCGCCGGTCGTCGGGGCCCATCAGGTGTCCGCGCCGAACAAGGCGGCGTAGCGGTCCAGGTAGAGCGGCCAGCCCTCGTCGTCGGCGATGCCGTCGCGGACCGACTCCCAGCCCGGGCCGTGCCGGTCGAGGTGGCGGTGTTCGAGGTCGACGCGGGTGCGGTCCGGGGCTTCGGCGGTGAACGTGACCTCGACCTCGCTGGTCAGCGCCGGGTCGGTCTCGAGCTGCCAGGTCGGGCCGATGTCCCAGCTGAACACGACCCGGTGCGGCGGGTCGTAGGCGAGGATGCGCGCCCACCGGCACTCGCTGCCGTCGACGGCCCGGTCGTAGATGTTGCCGCCGACCCGAGGCTCGAACACGGTTTCGGCGAGGGGCGCGCCGAGCAGGTTGTGCTCGCGCGGTTTGAAGTCGCCGAAGCGGTCGGTGAACACCGTGAACGCCCGCTCGATCGGCGCGTGCACGACGATCCGGCGGCGTACCACCGCCGCCGCTGCTGCCTGCGTCATGAAGTCTCCTCGGTCTCGTCTTCCACGACGTCCTGATAGCCGGCCAGGGCACGGTTCCAGAACGTCTCCAGCTGATCGCGCAGGGCGGCCATCCCGGCCGGGTTGAGCCGGTAGACCCGCCGGGTCCCGACCGCCCGGTCGGTGACCAGGCCGGCCCCTTTGAGCACCTTGAGGTGCTGTGACACCGCCGGCCGGCTGATCGGCAGCTCGTCGGCCAGCTCCCCCACCGCGCGCGGCCGTTCGGCCAGGCACCGCACGATGGCGAGCCGGCTCGGGTCGCCGAGCGCCTCCCAGCCCCCGGCCGCTTCGTAAGTGGCCACGAACGGAAAGCTACGACTTACGGAGCCGTCGCGCAAGCCCCCTACGGGGTGGGGCTGGGAGCCGGGCTGGTCAGGAGGGGGCCGAGGATCGAGCCCCAGCAGCACAGCGAGAACAGCATGGTGAGCGCGCCGAGGGCGAGGGCCCAGCCGGCCGCGCCGGGGTTGGCCGAGCGGCGGCCGCGGACGCCGAAGTACAGCGCGAACGGGCCGGTCACCAGGCCCAGGTACGGAATCAGGCCGAGCAGCCCGAACAGCAGGCCGAGCCAGGCGCTGGTGTTGTCCCGGTTCGCCCGCCGCTGCCGGACCCGCTGCTGCTCGGCCAGGACCTGCAGCCGCTGCGCCTCGGCCTGCTGGACGGCGGTCTGCTGGGCGGCCCGGGGCTGGGTGAGCAGGATGGCGGTGTGCAGGGCCACGTTGTCGGGCTGGCGGCCGAGCTCCTGCGCCATGGCCCGGAACCACGGCTGCTGTACCGCCGCCTGGTCCTGCACGGCCCGTTGCGCCGGGGCGAGGAACAGGCTCCACTGCCCGCCGAACGCGGCCGCCAGGAGCTGGGCATGCATCGACTGCCGGTCGGCGGCGGAGATCGGCACGTGCAGGCCGTGCAGCCGGGCCTCGGTCTGCTCGACGGCCCGGTGCCAGGCGTCGTCGAGCAGGGCGTAGCCGTCGCAGCCGGGGGCGCCGTCGCAGATGGTGAGGATGCCGTCGGCGAAGAGGACGTCGACGATGCCGCGGGCGTTGGAGCCGGGGTTGAGCACGGCGTCGCCGACGAGCCGGTGCAGCCCGGCCCGGTCGAGGCGGCTGCCGTTGTACTCGGGGACGCTGTCGGGGTCGAGGGCGAGCAGGACCTGCGCCAGGCCGCGTTCGGGGCGCTCGGCGACGCCGCCGTCGAGGGCGCGCACGGCGTCGTGCAGGTCGAGGCGGGCCAGCCAGTCCCGGAACGTCAGGTAGTGTGGCGCCCGCACGGCCCGCCCGGCCATCAGCCGCCGGCCCTCGTTCCAGTTGCCCCGCAGCGCCACCGCGAGGGCGCGGGGGTCGTCGTAGCCGACGCCGGCGAACACGTAGGTGGACCCGCCGGGCCGGCGGGCGGCCGCCAGCGGGACGGGCAGCGGGGCGGCGACGGACGGGCTGCCGCCGCGCCGCCACTCGGCCGTCTCGCCGGCGCCCCAGCGGCGCTCCGGGGCCCGGGTCAGCAGGCCCCGGCACAGCAGCCGCCACCGCGGGTCGGTGACGGCGTCGAGGTCGATGTCGTGCGTGGTCAGCTCCCGCACGATCATGGCGTCGTCCTGCCAGGTGCCGTCGGGCCGCTGGAACGGGTGCAGCCCGGCGAGGAGCTCGACGAGGGTCATGCCGAACGACCACCAGTCGACGGAGCGCGACGCCTCGCCGCTGACGGCCTCCGGCGGCGCGTAGGCGACGGTGCGGGAGGTCGTGCCCATCTGGCGGGTGCCGGTGAGGAACTTCGTCAGCCCGAAGTCGGCGAGGACCAGGTCGAGGGGCTGCTCGGCGCGGATCAGGATGTTGGCCGGTTTGATGTCGCGGTGGACCATGCCCATCGAGTTGGCGTAGGCGATCGCGGCCCGCAGCTGGTCGAAGACCGGCAGGACGGCGGCCGGGGTCCACGGGCCCGGGGTCCGCCGCCGGACGTCCTCGAGCGAGCCCCGGGCCGCGTACTCGAGGATCTCCCAGCTGAACCCGTCGCCGGTGCCGTACTCGTACAGCCGGATCAGGTGCTGCGGGTCGGCGGCGCAGAGGCGGTCGAGCTTCTCCCGGTCCAGGGGCAGATCCTGGCGGCGGTACAGCCTGATCACCCGCTGGTCGCCGGAGTGCTGGTCGGCGGCGAGCAGCACGTCGGCCTCGCCACCGGAGCCGAGCTCGCGGTCCACCTCGAACCGCGCGGCCAACGCCGGCGGCAGGTTGAGCCGCTGGTAGCGCGGCCCCGGCACGACCGCGTCCCGGGTGGTGGACGGCGCCGCGTCCCTGGTGGTGTGGGGCACGGCGTCCAGGAACGTCCGGGCGACGGCGTCCAGGGAGGTGCGGGGTGCTTCGTCGGTCATGGCAGGTCCACCACCGCGATCGAGATGTTGTCGGGGCCGCCGGCGTCGAGGGCGGCCCGGAGGAGGGCTTCGGCGGCGGCGGTACCGTTGCCGGCTTTGCTCAGTTCCGCTTCTATCCGGTCGGCCGGGACGACGGCGGAGAGGCCGTCGCTGCACAGCAGGAACCGGTCGCCGTCGCGCACTTCGGTGCGGTGGACGTGCGGCGCGACGGCGGCCGGGGCCGAGCGGCCGCCGAGGGTCTGGGTGAGCACGCTCGTCGCGGCCGCCGACCCGGCCGCCGGCGGTGGCGAGTCGTCCGCCGAGAGCTGCACGAGGACGTCGTCGCGGTGCAGGTAGCAGCGGCTGTCGCCGACGTTGACGCAGATCGCCTCGGCGCCGGCCAGGACGAGCAGGACGACCGTGGAGCCCATGCCGGCCCAGCGCGGGGTGTGCGCCATCTCGGCGTAAATGGCGTCGTTGGCGGCGTGGACGGCCGCGGTGACGGCGTCGGCGTCGTGGAAGCCCGGCGCGGCGTCGGTGACGACGGCGGCGGCGAGGCGGCTGGCCCGCTCGCCCTGCGCGTGCCCGCCGAGCCCGTCGGCGACGAGGCACGTGACCGGGCGGACGGTGTCGACGGTGAGCCGGACCGGCCGGCCCTCCAGGGCGCTGGACTGGAAGCCGGCGACCGCGACCGTGTCCTCGTTGTGCGTGCGTTCGCGGCCGCGATGGGTCACGGCGACGACCTCGACCAGGTTCACCCGGACGCTCCGATCACTGTGGCCTCGGCCGTCGCGCCGAAGCGGATCCGGTCACCCGGCCTGGCCGTCGTGGGCTCGCCGGCCGGGATGCGCGTGTCGTTGACGAAGGTGCCGTTCGTCGACTCGAGGTCGGTCACCGTCAGGGCGGTACCGTCGCAGCGTATTTCGGCATGCCGGCGGGAGACGTTGGAGAACCCGGCGAGCCGGTCGGCGAGCGGTGAGCCCTCCCGGCCGATCAGCAGGGCCGTGTCCGCCTCCACCGGCACGGTCCCCCACTCGAAGCGCAGTCCCGCCCGCGCGGCCGCACCGGCCAGCCCGCAGGCCCGGCAGCCGCCGGCCGGTGGCACGCCGCCGGTGTCGCAGTCGGGGTCGGCGCAGATCCGCGGGCCGGTCGTGGTCGGCGGCGCCGGCGCGGGTGCCGGGCGGGCGACCGGGATCGAGAAGCAGGTCGGGCAGTAGGGGGTGCCCGGCTCGATGGTGGTCTTGCAGCCGGGGCAGATCAGCTCCGCCACGACACCTCCCCGTAGACGAGGCCGCGCCGCGCGAGGGCCGCCTCGAGGGCCTCGAGGTCGCCCGGCGCCGGGATGCCGATGTGGTAGACACGCTCGCCGTCGGTGCCGAGCTGCATCCGGGTCGGGCCGGCCGGGCGGTCGACGTCGGCGTCGTAGCGCTCGTGGCCCAGCGCGGTCAGCGGGACGAGGTCCTGGTTGGCCGAGCCCCGCCACATCCCGCCCGGGGCCTCGGCGGCGACGTACGGCCCGGGGACGACGGCGTCGAGGAGCTCGAGGTGCGGCGCGAACCGGGCCCGCAGCGCGGTGAGGCTCCGGCCGCTGTAGCCGAGCAGGTCGACCGGGCGGCCGGTCCCGGCCCGCCAGGCGTGCAGGGCACGCAGCAGCGCCAGCAGCGCGTCCGGCTGGTCGAACGGCTCGCCGCCGCTGATCGTGACACCGTCCACATCGGACGGCAGGCGGCGCAGCCAGTCGACGACCGCGCCGACCTCGACCTCGGTGGCCGGGTCGGCGGCCCAGGTGTCGCGGGCGACGCAGCCGGCGCAGCCGATGCCGCAGCCCTGCACCCACAGCCCGGCCCGGCGGCCGTAGCCGAGGACCACCACCGGGTAGTGGACGCGGTTGACCCGGATCCTCATGCGAGCACCACCTGCCAGGTGCCGTCGGTGTGGCGCAGGTCGGTGACGGTGACCTGGCGGCCGCGCAGGTCCCCGTGCCGGAACAGCTCCCGCGCGAGGGGGTTGACCAGGGCGCTCTCCAGGTGCGAGCCGATGCCGCGCCCGCCCATGCCGAGGTTCTGGGTCGCGCCCTCGAGGAGCCGGCGGCGGACCGGCTCGCTGATCGCCAGGTCGAGCTGGTGCTCGGCCCGCAGCCGCTCCCGGACATGGCTGATGAGCACGTCGAAGATCTGCGCGGCCGTCTCGGCGTCGATGAAGTTGAACACGACGATGTTGTCGCCGAGCCGGTTGAGCAGCTCCGGGCGGTTGAGCCGGGTCGTGAAGTGCTCCTCGACGGCCCGCCGGACGCGCTGCTCGAGCTCGGGCCGGGTGAACGGCGCGTGCAGCGGGTCGGCCTCGGCCTGGATGGCGTACTCCTCGGCGGTGATGCCGAGGTTGGACGTGAAGACCAGGACCGTCTCGGAGAAGTACACCGTCGACCCGCTGGCGTCGGTGAGCCGGCCGTCGTCCAGGATCTGCAGGAACTTGTCGAGGATGCGAGGGTTGGCCTTCTCGATCTCGTCGAAGAGCAACAGACTGAACGGCTTCTGTCGTACCGCGTTGGTGAGCTCGCCCCCCGCGTCGTGCCCGACGTATCCGGGCGGCGCGCCGATGAGCCGGTCGGCGGAGTGCTCGGCCGAGAACTCGCTCATGTCGAAGCGGGTGTAGGCGCGGGCGTCGCCGAAGATCAGCTGGGTGAGCTCCTTCGCGAGCTCCGTCTTGCCGACCCCGGTCGGGCCGGCGAAGAACAGCACGCCGCGGGGCCGGGACACGTTGCCGCCGGCGTGCGCGCCGGACAGGCCCAGCACCGCCCGGACGAGGATGTCGACGGAGCGCTGGATGGCCTCCCGCTGGCCCTTGACCCGCTCCGAGATCCGCTCGGTGGCGCCCTCCATCCGCTGGCGCAGGTGGGAGGTCCGCCACGGGTTGTCGTGGATGCCGACCCGGTAGCAGCGCACCGCCTCGTCGATGTCGCCGATCGGCGTCTCCATCCGCACCGCGAGCCGGGTGATGGCCATCATGCTGCGCAGCGTCATCCCCTGCGTCTGTTCGGCGAGGCGCTGCTCCAGGTCGCGGCGGTCGTCCTCGCTCGCGTCGCGGTAGCCGCGCATCGCGCCGGCGAGCCAGCGGGCGGCGGTCTCGCGGCCGCCGAAGTCGGGCAGCGGCACGGCGATCTTGCGCACGTCGTCGTTGCCGGCGGTGAGCCACACCGGCAGGTCCCGCTCGTTGTTGACCGACCAGATGACCGGGTTGTAGAACGGCCGGGTGTCCGGCCCGGCGATCTTCGGGTAGGCGACCCGGGACAGCCGGTCGCAGCGGGCGAAGAACGCGTGCTCGGCCGGTTCGAGGCGGCCCGCGTCGAGCATCAGCCGGGACGCGAAGTCGATCAGGACGGCGCAGCGGGTGTCGGCGTGCACGACCCGTTCGATGACGTCGGACAGCGGCGCGAGCGGGCTGTCCTTCCACGGGCCCCACGGCGGCTTGTTGTCCCGCTGGGTCACCTCGGCGGCGAGCCGGGCGACGTGCTGGTCGGCCGGGAGCACGCCCAGGCCGGCGACCGCGTCGGCGACGACCAGATACGGGAAGCCCTCGTCGGCGAGCACCCGGTGCAGGCTGGTCTGCAGGTCGCAGGGCTCCCAGCCGTGGGCGGCGGGCATCAGGAACACGTCGCGGACGTTGCCGTAGACGACGACCTGCGAGTTGATCGAGAGCGCGGTGCGGATCTCGCGCAGCCAGGCCGGGATCGCGGCGGTGCCCGGTGCGGTCATCGGGGTAGCTCCCGCTGGCGTCGCTGCTCGTCGGCGCGGCGGCGGCCGTCGCGGTGGCGGCGCTCGAACGGGAACCGGGCCGGGTCCACGTACTGCACGTGCGGGTCGCCCTCCTCGCTGCGGTGGGTGGTCTCGACGCCGACGCCGCGGGCGGCGAGGGCGGTCATGAGCTGGTCGACGGCGCCGCACCAGCGGTGCTCGACGGCGGCCAGGTCGGGCTCCTCGGCGTCCCTGGGCGCGACGAGGTTGAAGCGGTAGCCGTTGTCGTCGCGGGCCCGGACCCGCACGGCCAGGTCGTCCCAGCCCTGGCCCTGCACGTGGGCGAGGCCGTCGCGGCCGAGGGCGACCTCGAAGTCCTCCTCGACGGTGCAGCCGATCTCCTGCAGCGACTCGCGCAGCGCTCGCCGGGTGTAGTCGCGCACCACCGGGGCCAGGGTCGTCTCGATGGCCGCGTCGACGGCGTGGGCGAGGGCCGGCAGGTCGGGCTCGGGCTCGTCGTGCGCGGCCAGCAGCCGGGCCCGGATGTCGTCGATGGCCGGCCCGGAGAACCCGCCGACCCGCCGCGACAGTTCGCGCAGCGCCGTGCGGCGCCCACCGGCCTCGGTGTTGGCCCGCTCGACCGAGTAGCGCAGATCGTCGAGGAGGCGCAGCGCCGTCGCCTCGGACGCGACCCGCAGCGCGTCGGCGGCCCGCTGCTCGAGAACCGCGGACTGCTTCGGGGGTACAGCCCCGTCGATGCGCCGCAACACGCGCTCCAGCGACGCCCGCAGTTCGGCGCTCGGCTGGGCCGCGACCGCCGGGGCCGGCCGGTCCGGAGTGGACGGTGGCGGGGCCATGCGCGCGATCGCGGCCGCGACGTCGGCCATGATCCGCCCGGCCCGGGCCGCCGCGACCTCGGCCCGGAACCGCCGCTCGGCCGCGGCGACCTGCGCGTCGATGTGGGCGCCGATGGCGTTGGCCCGCTCCACGTCGGCCCCGACTGCGCCCGGCCGGGCCAGCGCGGCCAGGGGGCTGATCAGCTCGCCGAACCGCGCCCGCTCCCGCTCGATGCGCCCGCGCAGCAGGTCGTGCTCGGCGACGGCCTGGGCCAGCCGGTCGGACGCGTTCCAGGCCCGCTGCTGCCGCTCGGCCAGCTTGTCCCCGGCCGCGACGGCGAGCAGGCCGACCCCGGCGGCCAGGCCGGCCGCGAGGACGGGCGCCGCGAGCAGCGGCAGGAGGAGGACACCGACTTCAGCGCTCACGGGAGACTCTGACGGACAGCGCCCGGCCGAGCCCGCACGTCGCGGGTCAGCCGGGCGTTGTGGTCAGGCGGTGCCCGTCAGGCGGTGCTCGTCAGGCGGTGCGGCGGACGGCGGCTCGCGCGGCCTCGGGGGTGTCGGCGGCGAGCGCGGCCTTCGCGATCTGGCGGCACTCGTCGAGGGTGTGCGCGGCGAGGGACTCGCGGACGGCCGGGATGCTCCGCGGGGCCATGGACAGGCTGGAGATGCCCAGACCGGTCAGGACCAGCGCGAAGTCCGGGTCGGCGGCCGACTCGCCGCACACGCCGACCGGCTTGCCCGCCTCCTGCCCGGCGGTGGCGCAGGCGGCGATGAGCGCGATCAGGGCCGGCTGCCACGGGTCGAGCAGCTCGGCCAGGTCGCCGCACATGCGGTCGGCGGCGAACGTGTACTGGCTCAGGTCGTTGGTGCCGAGGCTCAGGAAGTCGACGTCGCGCAGAATGGCCGGGGCGCGCAGGGCCGCGGCCGGGATCTCGATCATCACGCCGGCCGTGGGCAGCCCGTGGGCCCGGCAGGCGTCGGCGAACCCGGTGGCCTCGGCGGCGGTGGCGACCATCGGGGCCATCACCCACACGTCGGCCTCGGCGGCGGCCGCGGCCGTGGCGATCGCGGCGAGCTGGGTGGCCAGGACGGACGGGGTCCGCCGGGCGATGCGCAGCCCGCGGACGCCCAGGGCGGGGTTGGGTTCGTCGGCCATCTTCAGGAACGGCAGGGGCTTGTCGGCGCCCGCGTCGAGGGTGCGGACCACGACCTTCTTGCCGGGCAGGGCCTGGAACACCGCGGTGTAGGCGGCGACCTGCTCCTGCTCGGTGGGGGCGTCGGCGCGGTCGAGGTACAGCAGCTCGGTCCGGAACAGCCCGACCCCCTCGACCTCGGTGGTCAGGTCCCTGGCCGACCCGATGTTGCCCAGCAGCGCCACCGGATGCCCGTCGGCGGTCCGACCCGGTCCCGTTGAACCCGCCCGATGTGCCCGCTTCTCCGCTTCCGCCCCGTTGACGGCGTCGGCTTCGTCGACGGAAAGCCCTGTGGCCACAGAGCCACTCGACCCGTCGACCGAGACGATGGACAAATCCGACAAATCCGAAATGTCAGCGCAGCGCACCACGGCCGGGATCCCGAGCGTGCGCGCGAGGATCGCGGTGTGGGACGTGGGTCCACCCTCAGCGGTAACGAGAGCGAGCACCACCGCCGGATCGAGCCCCGCGGTATCAGCCGGAGCCAGGTCCCGGGCGACGAGAATGAACGGATGCCCGGGCGACGGAATCCCCGGCATGGGCAGGCCGAGACAAGCGGCAACCAGGCGGTCGCGGAGATCGTCGAGATCGGCGACCCGCTCGGCGAGATAACCCCCGGCCGCCTCGAACGCGGCGCGGTGCTCGGCCAGGGCCGCCGCCAGCGCGTGCGGTGCCGCGGACCCGGCGTCGATCAGGTCGAACGCCGCGTCGGCCAGCATCTCGTCGGTGGCCATCAGGACCTGCGCCCGCAGCACCTCCGCGACGGTCTCGTCGGCCGCGGCGGCAGCCCGGCGTTCGAGTTCGGCGGCGACCGATGCGACCGCAGCACGTACCGAATCCTTCTCGGCTTCTGCGGAGGTCACCGCCGACGGGGCCGGCAGGGACGGTGGCGGGGCCAGGTGCAGGACCGGGCCGGCCGCCCGGCCCGGGGAGACGCCGATCCCCCGCAGCTCAGGCATCGGGGGCGTCCAGGTCACGGGCCAGGAGCTCGGCCAGCTCGTCGAGGGCGGCCTCGGCGCCGTCGCCGTCGGCGGCGAGGGTGACCTCGGTCCCCTGCTTGGCGCCCAGTGACAGCACACCGAGCATGCTACGGGCCGGTACCGGCTTCCTGGCCCCTTCGGTGCTGATGGTCACGGGCACGGGCTGCTTCGCCGCGGCGGCGACGAACAGGGCGGCGGGGCGGGCGTGCAGGCCGCTGGACGAGCCGACGACAACGGTCCGGGTGGGCACAGGACACCTCTCCTAAGGTTCGATTGTCACCTTGATCGCCTCGCCGCGGGCGACGATGCCGAACGCGTCGAGCGCGTCCTGCAACGGCAGACGGTGGGTGATGAGGTCGTTGACGGGGACGGCACCGTCGGCGATGAGCCGCAGCGCCTCCTTGTTGTGCGCGGGGCTGGAGCCGTTGGCGCCGACGATCGTCAGCTCGCGGTAGTGCACGAGGTTGGAGTCCAGCGCGATGATCGGCTTGTCCTTGGGCAGGCCGCCGAAGAAGCTGATCCGGCCCTGCCGGGCGGTCATCTGCACGGCCTGCTCCTGGGCGGCACCGGCCGCGGCGGCGGTGATGACGACGTCGGCGCCGCGGCCCTCGGTGAGCTTCATGACGGTGTCGACGACGTCCACCTCCGCACCGCAGATGGCGGCGTCCGGCTGGACCAGGTCGGCGGCCAGGTCGAGCCGCTCCCGGTTGAGGTCGACCAGGAACACGCGGGCGGCGCCGCGGGCCCGGGCCAGCCGCACGTGCAGGCACCCGATCGGGCCGGAGCCCATCACGACCACGTCGTCGCCCGCGCCGACGCCGGCCAGGTTCTGGCCGTTGAGCACGCACGCGAGGGGTTCGGCGACGGACGCCTCGGCGAAGCTCAGCCCCTCCGGGATGCGGTTGAGCCCGTCGACGTTCAGGACGTTCGGCGGCACGATCATGTACTCGGCGAAGCCGCCGTCGAAGTGGTAGCCCATCGACACCTGGTTGGGGCAGACGGTCATCCGGCCCCGCCGGCACTCGCCGCAGGTCCCGCACGGGATCGCGGCGATGACCTGGACCCGGTCGCCGGCCTGCCAGCCGGTGACGTCCGCGCCGACCTCGACGACCTCACCGGCGATCTCGTGGCCCATGACGCGGGGCGGCACGATGTGATGGTGGCCGAAGTTCAAGATCTTGACGTCGGTACCGCACGTCGAGCACGCCCGCACCCGGATCTTGACGTCACCGGGGCCCGGTGCCGGCTCGGGCGCGTCCTCGATGCGGACGTCACCGGGGGCATGGAACCGTACAACTCTCACGACTTCTCCAAAACCAGCAGTTCGAGTACTTCGTCCGCGGTGCTCGCCGCGCGCAGCCGGGCGGCGTCGTCGGGCTCCATCAGGATCTCGGCGAGCGCGGAGAGGATGTCCACGTGCCCGTCGCCGGCGGCGGCGATCGCGACGCACACGCGCACGTCCTCGCCGCCCCAGTCGACGCCGTCGGGGAAGGAGACCACCGCCAGGGCGTCCCGCACGACGGTCTCCTTGCTGTTGAGGGTGCCGTGCGGGATCGCGACGCCCTCCCCGATGTACGTCGAGACGCTCTGCTCGCGCTCGAGCATCGCCTCGATGTAGGAGGGGGCCACCGCCCCGATCTCGACGAGCACCGCGCCGCAGCGGCGGATGGCCTCCTCGCGCGATCCGGCCCGTTCGCCGAGCCGGATCGCGTCGCGGGCGAGCAGGTCACCCACTGAGTTCACCGCCGCGCTGCACCACCTGCACGACCTTGGCCACCGCGGGGTCGCCGATGAACACCTGGAACGGGATGATCACCTTGTCCGGCGCGCTGACCCGGGCCCGGGCCGCGAGCCCCTTGTGGCACAGCACGACGTCGGCGTCGGCCGGGATCGAGTTCACCGGGGTGTGTTCGACGGTCACCTCGTTCTTGGCGAGCTGGCGCTTCAGCTGGCTGGCGAGCATGACACTGCTGCCCATGCCGGCGTCACACGCGACGACGACCTTCTTGATTTCGGTACCGTTGATCGTGGGCATTGGCTCTAAGCCTCCTGGCGGGACAGCTTGGCCGCGACGTTCTCGGCCTCATCCGGGTTGACGACGGTCTCCTCGTCGGGGCCGATGGCCTCGTCCTCCGCCGGTTCGTTGCGCCCGAAGCCCAGCAGGAGCGACGCGACCGCGAAGGTGACCGCGGCGGCGATGACGATGCCGAGCAGCACGACGAAGTAGCCGCCCTTGGGTGTGACCGCCATGTAGGCGAAGATGCTGCCCGGCGACGGGGTGGCGACCAGACCGGCCCCGGTGATCATGAAGGTGCCGACACCGGCGGCGCCGCCGCAGATCATGGCCAGGATCAGCTTCGGCTTCATGAGCACGTACGGGAAGTAGATCTCGTGGATGCCGCCGAGGAACTGCACGATGATCGCGGCCGGCACGCTCGGGCGCAGGTTGCGCGGGCCGAACAGGAAGAACGCGAGCAGCAGGCCGAGGCCCGGGCCGGGGTTCGACTCGATCATGAACAGGATCGACTTGCCCTTGTCGGCCGCCTCGGCGACACCGAGCGGGCCGAACACGCCGTGGTTGATGGCGTTGTTCAGGAACAGCACCTTCGCCGGCTCGACGACGATCGAGGTCAGCGGGAGCAGGTCGTGGGAGACGAGCCAGTTGGCGCCGTCGCCGGCCCGCTTCGTCAGCCACTCGACGACCGGCCCGATGCCGTAGAGGCCGCCGACGGCCATCGCGCCGCCGATGATGCCGGCGCTGAAGTTGTCGACGAGCATCTCGAAGCCGGGCCGGATGCGGTTCTCGACCAGACCGTCCCACAGCTTGAGGATGTAGGCCGTCAGCGGGCCGATCATCATGGCGCCCAGGAACATCGGCACGTCGGCGCCGACCACGATGCCCATCGTGGCGACCGCACCGACGACCGCGCCGCGCTGGCCGTGCACGAGCCGGCCGCCCGTGTAGCCGATCAGCAGCGGCAGCAGCACCGTGATCATCGGGCCGACGAGCTCGGCGATGTGCTTGTTGGGGATCCAGCCGGTGGGGATGAACAGGGCGGTGATGAGACCCCAGGCGATGAACGCGCCGATGTTGGGCATCACCATCGCCGCGAGGTAGCCGCCGACGCGCTGGACGGAGGCTCGGAAACCCGAGCCGGTGACTTGGGGTGTGTAGCTCGACATCGGGGTGTCTCCTTCAGGAGGACGGGCCGGAGAGCAGCGGGCGGAGCTCGTCCGGTCGGGGGTGGATGGTGACGTTGTGGCGGATCAGGTCGGCGGGGCCGGGCATCCTGCTGCCGGGCAGGCTGACCGCGGCCGCGCCCCAGGCGAGACCTTCGGCGAGGGCGGCCGCGCCGCGGGCCCCGGCGGCCAGGAAGCCGGCGAGGAGTGCGTCGCCGGCGCCGACGGTGCTGCGCGGGCGGGTGACCGGGCACGTGCCGGTGACGACACCGTCGGCGTCGACGAGCACGGCCCCGTCGGCGCCGAGGCTCGCGAGGACCGTCTGCGCGCCCCAGGCGCGCAACTGCTGGGCGGCGGCGACGACGTCGCCGAGGTCGGCGAGGGGGGCCCCGACCACTTCGGCGAGCTCGTCGCGGTTGGGTTTGAGCAGTGTCGCCCCGGCGGCCGCGGCCTCACGCAGCGCCGGGCCGCTGGTGTCGACGGCGACCCGGATGCCGGCCGCGCTGAGGCGGCGGCACAGCTGGGCGTATGCGTCGGCGGGCAGCCCCGGCGGCACGCTGCCGCACAGCACCACCCAGTCCGCGGACCCGGCCCGGGCCAGGACCCGGTCGGTGATCTCGTCGAACTCGGCGCCGACCAGCGCCGGCCCGGGCTCGTTGACCTTCGTGACGGTGCCGTCGGGCTCGGCCAGGGTGATGTTGGAGCGGGTCCGCCCGGCGATCGGGATGGCCAGAACTTCCACACCTTCGGCCTTGAGCAGCCGCACCAGCTGGCTACCCTCGTCCCCACCACAGGGCAGGACGGCGACGGAGGGCACGCCGTTGGCCAGGAGGGCCCGGGAGACGTTGACCCCTTTGCCGCCGGGGTCGAGGTGGGCGGCGGTGGCCCGGATGACCTCACCCCGGCTCAACCGCCCGATGTCCATGGCCCGGTCCAGGCTCGGGTTCAAGGTGACGGTGACGATCATGCTCGGACCACCCTGACACCGGCACCCTCGATGTCGCCGACGAGGTCGGAGTCGGCGCGGCTGTCGGTGATGAGCAGGTCCAGGTCGGCCAGCTCGCCGAACCGGGCCAGGTAGTCGTTGCCGAGCTTGGTGTGGTCGGCGAGCAGGACGGTGCGGCGGGCGGCGCGGATCATCGCCCGCTTCACCGCCGCCTCGGCCGGGTCGGGCGTGGTGAGCCCGCGCTCGACGGAGATGCCGTTCGTGCCGACGAAGGCGACGTCGACGTACAGGTCGGCCAGGGGTCGCAGCGACCAGTCATCGACGGTGGCCAGGGTCTTGCCCCGCAGCCGCCCGCCGAGCAGCAGCACGTTGAGGTTGGTGCGGGTGCCCAGTGCGGTCGCGATGACCGGCGAGTTGACCACGACGGTCAGCTCCCGGTCGGCGGGCAGCAGGTTGGCGAGCTTGACGGTGGTGGTGCCGGCGTCGAGGATGATCGCGCCTTCCTCGGGGACCTCCGCGAGGGCCAGCTTGGCGATGCGCTCCTTCTCCTCCACGAGCACCGCGTCGCGGGTGGCGAGCGCGGGCTCGAACCCGATCCGCTCGACGGGGATGGCCCCGCCGTGCACCCGCCGCAGCACCCCGGCCCGCTCCAGCGAGGTCAGGTCCCGCCGGATGGTCTCCGACGTGACGTTGAGCTCGTCGGCGAGCCCGGCCACCTCGACCCGCCCCTGCTCACGGGCGATCCGGACGATCGCCTGCTGCCGCTCCTCGGCGTACATGATGTGGTTTCACCGCCGTTTCGTTTTGCTTGTGTTTTGTTTACGCCCGATTGTGTGGGCAGTCAAGAGTTGAACCACAGAAACCCACACCGGCCACCCCAGCAGCCAGACCACCAGCGCAAACCCCACGAACCGCGTCATCCCCTGCAACGCCTCGGTCCGCTCGTCATCCCCGATCCAGGCCCGCCCGCCCTGCAACAGCGCCACCGCCACGGCGCCGGCGACGACCGCCTTACCCCACTCCCGCCACTCGTACCGGACCCGTTCGGGCCCCCGCTTCGGCACAACGCGCGGCGGCGGCCCCCCGGCGAACCGATGCGCGAACCGGACATCCGCCCACCTGATCATCGAGCGCCCGAACGCGACGGAGAACCCGAGGAACACCGCCGCGACGGCATGCGCCCGCCCGGCCACTCCCCCACCCCGCAGATCGATGGCGGACACGATGAGCAGCACGAGGTCGACAACGGCCGTGAGGGCGAGCAGCACGGCCCCGAGCCGCTTGCGCCGCAACAGATACCGGGCACTGAGCCCGGCCGCCAGCACCACCCAGAACGCGATCTCGCACCCGACGATCCAAGCAATCAACATGCCTACGAGCCTCGCGCCCGCAACCCCCGATTACGTCGCCACCGCTGACGGTTCCTCTACATCCTTGGTCGCACCCGCGCTTCCCCCGATACCCCACAATGCAGCCATGTCGACCCCGACCGATGCCTCGATCGCCGGCACCAACCACACCTCGTTCGGCCACCCGGCGGTGCTGGCCCCGGCGCCGCCCGCGGCCACGGCCGCCGGCGCCGAGTACGCCGCGCTGATCCGGGACCTCCTCGCGACCGAGGAGCGGCGCGACCGCAGCCTCGACGCGCGGGCCTTCGCCGTCGTCACCGTCGCCGCCGTGCTGCTGCTGAGCCAGCTGGGCTGGCTGCTCCTGCTGCGGGCGTCGGACCCGCCGGACGTCTCGGCCCCGGCCGCCGTCCTGGCCGTCCTGGCCGTCCTCTTCCTGCTCGTCGCGGCCGCCGTCGCCGCGCAGACCGGCGCCGCGTGGCGGACCCGGACCATCAACCCGGCCACGCTGCCGGACGAGGTCTGGGCGCGATGGGGCCACCCCGGCGACGACCCTCTCGCGAAGACGACCGCGACCCGCCTGGCGCTGTGGGCGGTGGCCCACGACGTCGGCCAGCGCAAGGCGCGATACCTGCACACCGCGGTCAGCCTGCTGGTCACCGCCCTGATCGCCGAGGTCCTGGCCGTCCTGCTGGCCGGCTGAGGAGCGGCCGCGTACATCGTTGGTCGCATGTCGCCTGATCGCGAAGGATGCAACCATCGTGGGGTGCGTGGGCGGACGGTTGACCGGGTGCTGGCCGGGAGCGGGCTGGCGGCCGGCGCGCTCATGTTCTTCACGGGGCAGTATCAGGCGCGGGTCGACGCCCGGTGGTTGTTCGTGCCGCTGGTCGTGTGCTGCTCGGCCCTGTTGCTGCGGCGCGGTGCGCCCGTCACGTCGGTGCTCGTCGGGACGGTGGCCGTGGCCGGGGATGTGGTCATCGGACCTTCGCTGGCCACGCCGCTGGTCTACACGCAGGTGCTCTACGACGCCTGCCTGCACGGTAGTGCCCGGCTGGCGAAGGTGCTGCTCGCCACCAGTGTCGTCGGGTCCGTCGTCACCGCGATCGTGTGCCTGGTCGTCATCCGCGACGTGCAGGCGGTCGGGCTCGGAGTGTTGCTCGCGCTCGTGACCGTCGTGCCGATCCTGACCGGGTCGCATGTGCGCCACCATCGGGACCAGGCCGAGACCGCGCGGCGGTCGGCGGAGCAGGTCGCGCGGCTGGCGGCGGCCGACCGGGCCAACGCGGTCGCGGCCGAGCGGGCCGGGATGGCGCGGGAGCTGCACGACGTGATCGCCAACCATCTCAGCGCCGTCGCCATCCACGCCACGGCCGCCCTCTCCGCCGATCTCGGGGCCGACGGCACGAAGCGGGCGCTGTCGGTCATCCGGGAGAACAGCGTCCAGGGCCTCGCCGAGATGCGGCGGATGGTGGGGTTCCTGCGCGATCCGGCGGCGCTGCCCGACAACGCGCCGGGCGGGCTCACCGCCCTCGACGACCTCGCCAAACGGGCCGGGCTGCCGGTCCGGCTCGCGGTGGACCTCGGCCCCGGGGACGTGCCGGTGAGTGTCGACCTGGCCGCCTACCGGATCATCCAGGAGTCCCTCACCAACGCCCTCAAGCACGGGGACGGCGGGCCGGTCACGGTCGACGTCGGCGGCGGGCCGAAGGCCGTCACGGTGCGGGTCGCCTCGGGGGTGATTCCGGGGCGCGCGGTCAACGACGGCGCCGGGCTGATCGGGATGCGCGAACGGGCGGCGCTGCTCGGCGGGGAGCTGACGGCCGGCCCGTGCGGCGGTCAGTGGGTCGTCGAGGCGAGGCTCCCGTGCGGGTGATCGTTGTGGACGACCAGCCGGCGGTACGCGCGGGGCTCGTGCTGATCCTCAACTCGCACCCCGACATCGAGGTCGTGGGCGAGGCCGGCGACGGCGCCGCGGCGGTCGAGCTGGGGCTGCGGCTGCGGCCCGACGTGGTGCTGATGGACCTGCGGATGCCACGCCTCGACGGTGTCGCCGCCACCCGGGAGCTGACCCGCAACGGCGTCACCGGCGTGCTCGCCCTGACCACGTTCGACCTGGACGAGTACCTCTTCGGGGCCCTGCGCGCCGGTGCCGCCGGCTTCCTGCTGAAGGACGCCTCGGCCGACGAGCTGGTCGCCGCGGTGCGGACGGTGGCCCGCGGTGACGGGGTCGTGGCGCCGGCCGTCACCCGCCGGGTCCTGGGCGCGTTCGCCGGCCCGGTGCGCGAGTCGGCGCCGGTGGCCGTGCCGATCGGACTCCTGACCGCCCGGGAACGCGAGGTCCTGGAGTGCCTCGGCGAGGGTCTGTCCAACGCGGCCATCGCGGCCCGGCTCGGCATCGCGGAGGCGACCACGAAAACTCACGTGAGCCGCATTCTGGCCAAGCTGGGACTCCAGAGCCGGATGCAGGCCGCGATCGCGGCGCGCCAGCGGAGGAACCTTGACATGTGACCAGGAGGTCACATAATAAGGAGCGTGGACGACGACGACCGCGTCTTCAAGGCGCTCGCCGACCCGACCCGGCGATTCCTGCTCGACCTGCTCTTCGCGCGTGACGGCCGCACGCTGAGCGAGCTGGAGGGGCAGCGGCCGGACATGACCCGGTTCGGCGTGATGAAACACCTCAAGGTCCTGGAAGAGGCCAACCTCGTCGTCACCCGGCGCCGCGGCCGGGAGAAGCTGCACTTCCTCAACGCGGTGCCGATCCGCCAGGTCCACGACCGGTGGATCGACAAGTACACCACCGACCACGCCCGAGCCCTGCTCGATCTCAAGCATGCCCTGGAGGACGACGAATGAGCGGCACACAGGTTTACAAGGTGTACATCAAGGCCGAGGCCAAGCAGGTCTGGGACGCCATCACCACGCCCGAGTGGACCGCCCGCTACGGGTTCCGCGGCCGGACCGAGCTGGACCTGCGGCCCGGCGGCGCGGTCGTCGGGCGGTCCAACGCCGGGATGCTCGCCATGGGCGCGCCCGAGATCGGCACCGACGGCGAGGTCGTCGAGGTCGACCCGCCGCACAGGCTGGTGCAGACGTTCCGCATGCTCATGGACCCCACCATGGCGGCCGAGGGGTTCACCCGGCTCACCTACGAGCTCAAGGAGGGCAAGGACGGCGTCACCGCGCTCACCGTGACCCACGAGCTCAGCGACGCCCCCAACATGGCCCGCCTGATGGCCGGCGAGTTCGAGGAGATGGGCGCCGGCGGCGGCTGGGCCTGGGTCCTGTCCGACCTCAAGTCCCTGCTCGAGACCGGCAAGTCCCTGGCCGATCGGTAAACGAAGTCAGTAACGGAACCGGCCCACCAGGCCGCGGAGGTCCGACGACACCTGGGCCAGGCTGCCGGCGGCCGAGCCGACGCCCGCGACCGTCACCGTGGTGGCGCGCGTGGCGTCGGCGACCGCGGCCACGTCCTGGCGGGCCTCGTCGGTGCTGAGGGCCACGCCGGTGATGGTCCGGGACAGGTCGGCCGTGGTCGCGCTCTGCTCCTCGATCGCCGACGCGATCGTCACCTGCAGGTCGTTGATCCGGCCGATCACCTCGGCGATCCGCTCGATCGACCCGGCCGCACCGGCGGTGTCGTCCTGGATGGCGGTGATCCGGGCCGAGATGTCCTCGGTGGCCCGGGCCGTCTCCGTGGCCAGGTCCTTGACCTCACCGGCGACGACCGCGAACCCCCGGCCCAGCTCCCCCGCCCGGGCCGCCTCGATCCCCGCGTTGAGCGCGAGGAGGTTCGTCTGCCGGGCGATGCCGCTGATCACCTGGGCCATCTCGCCGATCTGCCGGCTCGAGCGGCCGAGCTGGGCCATCGTCGTGGTGACCGTGCCGGCCAGCTCGTGCGCGGCCACGGCGACCGCGGCCGCCTCCTGCGCGCTGGCCGAGATGGCGGCGATCGACTGACCCATCTCCTCGGTCCCGGCCGCGAACGTCTGCACGCTGTGCGAGATGTCCTCGGTCGCGGTCGTCGCCGCGGCCGCCCGGGCCGCCGACGACTCGGCGGAGACGGCCAGGTCGGCGGAGACGCCGGACAGGTCGCCGGAGTGGCTGGCGACGACCTTCGCCCGGTCGTCGACGGAGCGCATCGCGTCGGCCAGGCCGGCCACGAACCGGTTGAACGAGGCCGCCACCGTGGCCAGTTCGTCGCGGCCGTGCTCCTCGAGGCGGGCGGTCAGGTCGCCGTCGCCGTCGGCGATGTCGGTGAGCCGGGCGTCCAGGGCCCGCAGCGGCCGGGCGATGCTGGCCACCACCGCGACCGCGACGGCCGCGGCGAGGAGCAGGCCGGCGAGCCCGGCGATCCATACGGTCCGGCGGCCGGTGCCGGCGGTGCGCTGGGCCGACGCGGCGACCGCGAGGCCGCGGGCGGTGACGTCGGCGGCCATGCCGTTGGTGGCGGTGGCCATCACGTTGAAGGCGTCGATGGAGTCGCCGGAGGCCAGGTCGTCGGCGGTCGCCGTGGCCGCGGGCGCGCCCTGGCGGTACAACTGGATCATCTTGGCGTCGATGGCCATGAAGGTGTCGAAGGCGGTCGTGGCCTGCTGCAGCTTCGTACGCTCACCGGCGGTCAGGGTGCCCGCGGCGAGTTCGGCGAAGACGGGCCGGAGGGCGGCCGCGGAGTCGAGGAACTCCTTGCGCTGCCCGACGGTGTCGTCGAGGGCGCCCGGCACACCGCGGGCGAAGTCGAACGCGTAGCCGGTCTGCCAGCCGGCGATGTCGGCGGCCCGGAACTTGGCCTCCATGGCCAGCCGGGACAGCCGCATGAGGGTGCTGGTCTCGGCGGCCGCGGTGTTCTGCGCGCCGAAGCCGATGACGGCCGTGCTGAGCAGCGCGGCCGAGACGAGCACGCCGATCACGGCGAGCAGCAGAATCCGGGTGGTGATCCGCCAGCGACGCATACCCTTCCGATCGGCAGCGGCCGGCCGCAACTGAATGATGTACCCATCCAATGTCTGACACAATGAATGCTGACAAAACCGGCGCCGATGGCCATTGACGAACGCAAACCTCCCATGTTGACTGCACGCAAGGGCTTCGCGCTTTCGGCGGGTGCGGGCCAGAGCGCCAATGCAGAAGGAGAACCAGCGTGGGCAAGATCCGCCGACTCGCCCTCCTGGCGGCCGTCGCCGCCCTCACCGCCGCCGTCACGCCGGGCAGCGTCGCCACCGCCGCCGGCACCGACCAGGCGTTCAACCCCGCCACCGGTGCGCTCGACGTCGACTACGCCGGCTACCTGTCGAAGCATGACATCGTCTACAACACCCCGCAGACCAATCCGCTCTACGGCCTGACCGTCGGCAACGGCAAGACCGGGGCCATGGTGTGGAGCGCCAACGGCCTGACCATGCAGGTGTCCGGGGCCGACCTCTCGGAGCAGTCGGCCTACGCGGCGGGCCTGGTCAACCTCAACACCAATCCGGGCCTCGACAGCGGCTCCACCGCCTATCAGCAGCGGCTGTCGCTCTACGACGGCACGCTCACCACGAAGTACGACAACAACCGCACGGTGACGGTACTGGGTGTGCCCGGCACGGAGGTCATGGGCCTGCACGTCGAGGACGCCCGCACCGGCCTCGCCACCACGACCCTGGACCTGAGCATGTGGGACCCGGCGACGGTCACCAACAGCGGGGACGTGCCCAACCTGGACACCTGGAAGCAGATCAGCACGTTCGCCGACAGCGGTGTCGCCGGGTTCAGTCGCGGCCAGAACGACCCCGGCGGCTTCGGCTACACCCTGGCCGCGACCGTCGAAGGGGCCGCGTACACGACGCAGGTCGTCGGCGGCCGCCAGGTGCGGCTGAACATCACCCCGACGGCGAGCTACACGATCTGGTTCACGGCCGCGAGCCGGATCAACGCGGCCAACCGCGACTCCCTCGCCGCCGCCCGCAGCCAGCTGGCCGCGGCGAAGAGCACCGGCTACCTGACCGCCGCGAACAACTACCGCAGCTGGTGGCACGCGTTCTGGCAGAAGTCCTTCGTGCAGTACTCGGGCGCCGCCGGCACCGGCGACTACCTCGAGAACGTCTACTACCTGGCCACCTACATGATCGCCGCGGGCGGCCACGGCAACTACCCGTTCCACTTCATCAACGGCGTGTTCCGGGCGACGCAGGACAACACGAAGTGGAGCAACGGCTACTGGTACTGGAACCAGCGCGACGTCTACAACTCGTTGCTCGCCTCCAACCACGTCGACGTCTTCGCCACCGAGAACAAGCTCTACAGCCGCAACTACGCCGCCTTGAAGTCGCTCACGCAGACGCGGTACGCCATCGACGGCATCTGGACGCCGGAGACGATGGGCTGGGACGGCAACGCGCGCGGCACGGTCGGCTCGGACTTCGTCAACGACATCTACTCGACCGGCACCGAGGCCGCCTACAACATGTACCTGCAGTACCGCTACACGAACGACACGGCCTACCTGCAGGCGACCGCATATCCGTTCATGCGCGAGGTCGTGAAGTTCTACCAGGCCAAGCTGTCCCGCGACCCGAGCACCGGCCGCTACTTCATGGCCAGCTCCAACGCACACGAGACCTACTGGGACGTCAAGAACGCGATCACCGACCTGGCCGCCGTCCGGCTGATCTTCCCGCTGACGATCGCGGTGAGCAACCAGCTCGGCCTCGACGCGGGTCTGCGGGCCGGCTGGCAGAACGTGCTCAACAACATCGAGCCCTACAAGGTGAGCAACGGCGCGTGGCTGCCGCACGACCCGCCGGCCCCGGCCCAGCAGCGCAACGGCGAGAACGTGACGTCGGAGCTGATCTGGCCCTACGACCTGACCGGCATCGGCGCCGCCGACTATTCCACGGCCCTCAACAGCTGGAACACGCGGCCCAACCCGTACAGCAACGTGTGGGCCAACGACGCCGTGCAGGCGGCCCGGCTGGGCCTGGGCGACCAGGCGCTGTCCGGGATGAAGCTGATGCTGCAGCGCTACCAGAACTACCCCAACGGCATGACCAACAACACCAACGGCGTCTTCGAGTACCTCGGCGTGCACCTCGCCGCCACCAACGAGGCGCTCATGCAGTCCTACAACGACAAGATCCGCGTCTTCCCGGCCGCGCCGAACGACGCGAACTTCACCGGCAAGTTCACGCTCCTGGCCAAGGACGGCTTCCTCGTCACCGCCGAGCGGGAGGGCAACGAGACCAAATACATCGGACTGAAGAGTTTGTACGGCAAGCAGGCCCGGGTGGTGAACCCGTGGAGCGGGCAGGAGCTGCGCGTCCGCCGCGTCTCCGACGGCGCGATCCTGGCCACCACCACCGCCGGTGAGGTCACGTTCGCCACCGCCGCGAACACCGTGTACGTCGTGGAGCGCACGGCGAAACCACTGTCGGCATACACCCGCACCACGCTGACCGGGACGGCCAACCAGGGCCGGAAGACGCTGCCGGGCACCGCCTCCACGCTCGGTTCCACCGGCGGCACGACGCCCCCGCCGGCCGGTCAGGCACTGCGGGCGCAGGCCAACACCCGCTACGTGACGGCCGACAGCGGCGGTACCGCCCCGCTCATCGCCAGCAAGACCACCATCGGCACCGCGGAGCAGTTCGACGTCGTCGACCTGGGCGGCGGCCTGGTGGCGCTCAAGGCCCGGGTCAACGGCCAGTTCGTCTGCGCCGAGAACGCGGGCGCCAACCCGCTGATCGCCAACCGGGCTCAGGCCGGTTCGTGGGAGACGTTCAGGCTGATTCGCAACAGCGACAACAGTGTGAGCCTCCAAGCCACGGTCAACAGCAAGTACGTGACGGCCGAGAGCGCCGGAGCCAATCCACTGATCGCCAACCGGGACGCCATTGGCCCTTGGGAGAAGTTCGACCTCGTCAACGGCTGAGTGAGATCCGGGGTGCCGCGTCGGCGTCACGGCACCCCGGGAGTCCCCGAGCCCACGGCGGTGGCTCCGCCCATGGATCGGCGACCCTCGACGTAAGAGTGAACATCCGAGGTATCCGTCCGTCAAGCACACGCCGAACTTCTGTCACGGCGGAACAAAGCCTTGCCAGCGCCGGGCGACACCTGCTAAACATCCGATGTATGAGCGATCGGTTCACGTCTTTCGACACCTACGACGTGCGGTTCCCCACGTCGCGCCAGCTCGACGGCTCCGACGCCATGAACCCGGACCCCGACTACTCGGCCGCCTACGTGGTGCTGCGCACCGACGCTGCCGACGGCCACGAAGGCCACGGGTTCGCGTTCACGATCGGCCGCGGCAACGAGGTCCAGACCGCCGCGATCCTCGCCCTGCGGCCGTATCTCGTCGGACGGCCGACCGGCGGCGTGCTCGACGACCTCGGCGGCCTGTGGCGGGAGCTGGTCCACGACTCCCAGCTGCGCTGGCTCGGCCCCGAGAAGGGCGTCATGCACATGGCCATCTCGGCCGTCGTCAACGCCCTGTGGGACCTCAAGGCCAAACGGGCCGGCCTCCCGCTCTGGCAGTTGCTGTCCGCCATGTCGCCGGAAGAGCTCGTCGACCTCGTCGACTTCCGGTACCTCACCGATGCGCTCACCCCGGCCGAAGCACTGGCGATCCTGAAGCCCGGCGCCGAGGGCCGCGAGGAGCGGATCGCCACCCTGCTCGCCGACGGCTACCCCGGCTACGCCACCTCCCCCGGCTGGCTCGGCTACGACGACGCCAAACTGACCCGGCTCTGCCAGGAGGCCATCGCCGCCGGGTTCACCCAGATCAAGCTCAAGGTCGGCGCCGACCTCGGCGACGACCTGCGGCGGATGCGCATCGCCCGGGAGGTCTGCGGGCCGCACGTGCGCATCGCCGTCGACGCCAACCAGCGCTGGGACGTCGGCACCGCCGTCGAGTGGGTGCGGGCCCTGGCCCCGTTCCACCCCTGGTGGGTCGAGGAGCCCACCTCACCCGACGACGTCGTCGGCCACGCCGAGATCGCCCGGCGCATCGCCCCGATCCCGGTCGCCACCGGCGAGCACGTCCAGAACCGGGTCGTGTTCAAGCAGCTGCTGCAGCTCAACGCGGTCTCGTTCGTCCAGCTCGACGCCGCCCGCGTCGCCGGGGTGAACGAGAACGTCGCGATCCTGTTGCTGGCGGCCAAGTTCGGCATCCCGGTCTGCCCGCACGCGGGCGGCGTCGGGCTGTGCGAGCTGGTGCAGCACCTGTCGATGTTCGACTACGTCGCCGTGTCCCGCAGCACGCACAACCGCGTGATCGAGTACGTCGACCACCTGCACGAGCACTTCGTGGACCCGGTCCGCATACGCGCCGGCCGCTATCTGGCGCCGACCGCGCCCGGGTTCAGCTCCACCATGCGGCCCGAAAGCCGCGAACAGTACGCCTACCCCGACGGCCCTATCTGGAACGAGACCCCGTCATGAGAATGCTCCCGCCTCTCATCGCCGCCACCCTCCTCGTGTCCCTCGCCGCCTGCGGCGACTCCCCGTCGTCCAGCGGCGACACCGGCACCGGCAACCCGCCGATCGCGGTCGACCTGCCCCGGGCCGACTCCGACTTCTGGAACTCCTACGCGAAGTACATCCCGCAGTACGCCAAGGAGACCGGCCTCAACCTGATGACGCCGACGAACTCCCAGAACGACATCGCCAAGCTGGTCGCCAACACCCAGGCCTTGACGAGCCAGGGCGCCAAGGCCATCGTGATGGCACCGCAGGACACGGGCGCGATCGCCACCACCCTCACCACCCTGGAGCAGAAGAAGATCCCCGTGGTCACCGTCGACACCCGGCCCGACAAGGGCAACGTGTTCATGGTGGTGCGCGCGGACAACAAGGCGTACGGCCAGAAGGCCTGCGAGTTTCTGGGCCAGAAGCTCAATGGCAAGGGCAAGGTCGTCGAGTTTCAAGGTGCGCTGTCCTCGGTGAACGGGCGCGACCGGTCCGACGCGTTCGCCGCCTGCATGCAGCAGCAGTACCCCGGGATCACCGTCTTCGCCGAGCCGACCGACTGGGAAGGGGCGAAGGCCTCGGCCGCCCTGCAGACCCGCCTGGCCCAGCACCCGGACATCAACGGCATCTACATGCAGGCCGGCGGCGTCTTCCTGGCCCCGACGCTGCAGCTGCTGCGCTCCAAGAACCTCCTGGTGCCGGCGACCGACCCCAAGCACGTCTTCATCGTGTCCAACGACGGCATCCCGCAGGAGTTCGACGCGATCCGCAAGGGCGAGATCGACGCGACGGTCTCGCAGCCGGCCGACCTCTACGCGAAGTACGCCCTCTTCTACGCCAAGGCCGCCGTCGACGGCAAGACGTTCCAGCCGGGCCCGACCGACCACGACAGCACGATCGTGCAGGTCCGCGCCGGGGTCCTCGAGGACCAGCTCCCGGCCCCGCTGGTGACCAAGGACAACGTCGACGACAAGGCCCTGTGGGGCAACCAGATCGGGAAGTAATGACCGTCGAAACCGCTGCCGTGGTGGCCGCCGGAGTGACCAAACGCTTCGGCGCCACCACGGCGCTGTCCGAGGTGTCGATGCGGATCGCGCCGGGCGAGACGCACGCGCTCGTCGGCCGCAACGGCGCCGGCAAGTCCACGCTCGTCTCGCTGCTCACCGGCCTGCACAAGCCCGACGCCGGCGAGATCCGCTTCGGCGGCGAGCCCGCCCCGCCGGTCGCCGACCGCGGCGCCTGGCGGGCCCGGGTCGCCTGCGTCTTCCAGCGCTCCACCATCATCCCGACGCTGACCGTGGCCGAGAACCTGTTCCTCAACCGCCAGGGCACCGTCATCCGCTGGCCGGCGCTGCGCCGCCGGGCCGCGGCGCTGCTCGACGAGTACGCCGTCGACGTCGACCCCCGCTCGCTCGCCGGCGACCTCGGCGTCGAACAGCGGCAGCTGGTCGAGATCGCCCGCGCCCTGTCACAGGGGGCCCGGTTCATCATCCTCGACGAGCCCACCGCCCGCCTCGACGCGACCGCGATCGAGCGGCTGTTCGCCCGGCTCACGTCGCTGAGCGAGGCCGGCGTGACGATGCTGTTCATCTCGCACCACCTGCAGGAGGTGTACTCCGTGTGCGACACCGTCACCGTCCTGCGCGACGCCCGCCGGGTCCTGACCGCGCCCGTCGCTTCGATCTCGCACGACGAGCTGGTGGCCGCCATGACCGGTGAAGCGGCCGGCCTGACGTCGACCGCGCCCCGGCAGTTCCAGGCGGCGGCATCGGTACTGCGGCTCGACGGCCTCGCGCTCGCGGATGCCTTCGAACCGCTGACGCTGGAGGTCGGTGCGGGCGAGATCGTCGGGGTGACCGGCTCCGGCAGCAGTGGCAAGGTCTCCCTCGCCGAGACGGTCGGCGGGCTGCGGAAGGCCACCGCCGGCACCGTGTCGGTCGACGGGTCCGCGGTCCGGCCGGGCGTGCCCAACGCGCTCAAGGCCGGGATCGGCCTCGTGCCGCAGGACCGGCACCGCGAGGGGCTCATCCCGCTGCTGTCCGTGGCCGAGAACGCCACCCTGCCGATCGCCGACCGGCTCGGCCCCCTCGGCGCCGTCGTCCCGTCGCGGCGCACGGGCGTGGCGGAGGAGTTCATCAGGCGCTACGACATCCGCACCGAAAGTCCGGACGCACCGGTCGCCAGCCTCTCGGGCGGCAACGCGCAGAAGGTCGTCCTGGCCCGGGCGCTCGCCGCCGAACCCAAGGTCCTGGTGCTCATCAACCCGACCGCCGGCGTCGACGTGCGCTCGAAGGAGTCGCTGCTCGGCGCCGTCCGCGCGGCCGCCGACGCGGGCACCGGCGTGCTCATGGTCTCCGACGAGCTCGACGACCTGCGCCACTGCGACCGCGTCCTCGTCATGTTCCACGGCCGGGTCACGGCCGAACTGCCGGCCGGCTGGAGCGACACCGACGTGGTCGCCGCCGTGGAAGGGATCGCCGCATGACCACCATCGAGTCACCGGGCCGCCGGCTGTCGGCCCCGCGCCTCGCCCGGCTGCGCGACCTCACCCTGGTCCCGGCCATCATCGTGCTGCTCATCGTGGGCGCGCTGATCGACCCGGTGTTCCTGTCGCACAACAACCTGGTCAATGTCCTGCAGCAGCAGACCGAGCTGTCCCTGCTGGTCCTCGCCGAGACGCTGATCCTGATCGGCGGCCGGTTCGACCTGTCCCTCGAGTCGACCGTCGGCCTGGCCCCCGCACTCGGCGTCGCGCTGGTCATCCCGGCCGCGAGCCACGGTCTCGGCACCGAGTGGTCCCCGGCCCTCGCGGTGCCGATCTGCCTGCTCGTGGGCGTGGCCATCGGCGCCGTCAACGGGCTGCTGATCCTGCGGTTCGGGCTGTCGGCGTTCATCGTGACGCTCGGCATGCTCATCACCGTCCGCGGGGTGCAGATCGGCGTCACCGGCGGCCAGAGCCTGTTCGACCTGCCCCCGTCGGTGATGTACCTGGGCAACACCGCCTGGCTCGGCCTGCCGCTGTCGATCTGGATCTGCGCGGTCCTGTTCGCGGCCGGCATCGCGTTCCTCGGCTGGTTCCGCCACGGCCGTGCGGTCTACGCCATCGGCGGCAACGTCGACGCCGCCCGGGCCGCCGGCATCCGCACCGACCGGGTCATGTACGCGGTGTTCATGGTCGCCGGTCTCCTCGCGGCGCTGGCCGGCCTGCTCATGACGGGCCGGCTGGGCTCGATCGCCTCGGCCCAGGGCAACGGCATGATCTTCCAGGTCTTCGCGGCCGCGGTCATCGGCGGCGTCAGCATGAACGGCGGCAAGGGCACCCTGTTCGGGGCGCTGTGCGGGGTCCTCGTCCTCGGCCTGATCACCAACATCCTGACCCTCGCCGGCGTCTCCGCGCAGTGGATTCAGGCGGTGTACGGCTTGATCATCCTGGTCGCCCTGATCATCGCCCGCGTCACCACGGGCAAGACCCAGGACTCGTGAGCGTCGGTGGGGCCGGCTCCGGGTGGCCGGCCCCACCGCGCGCGTCAGGCGCCACCCGCCGCGGCCCGGCCGAGCACGATGAAAGTTTCCGGCGCGGTTGCGAACCGATTCGCAGACATTGGCGCGGGCGCGGCATGGACTGCCCGAGACGCAATGCGCTGTACGGCCTGGCTGAACAGCGCGTCCTGGCGTCTGTGGCATCTGTCCGTTGACATCGACGCCGGTGGCTCTCTACGGTGTCCACGAATCGATTCGACAGGCCCGTCGGGCCCGGCCGAAGCCGAGGGCGACGCCCGGAAGGAGACACCGATGCAGTCCGAACGAACACGGAGCCGGCTCGGGAGAGCCTCGATCGTGATCGGCCTGATCCTGGCGGCCGCCGTCCCGCTCGGGCCGGCCGGGGAGAGCCGGGCCGCCGGCGCGGCGCTCAGCGTCGACCTGGCCTCCAGCCGGGGAACATCCACGCTGGTCGGTGCCGGGATCCTGTATGGCATCAACCAGGACGGCTCGCAACCGGCGGACCAGTTCATCCAGCCGCTCAAGCTCAACGCCTTCCGCGGCGGCGGCTGGTTCTCCGGCGGCTGGATCAAGGACAACTACCAGTTCGGCTCGGCGACCCAGGCCGACATCACCTCCATCATCGCGCAGGCCCGGCGGCTCAACCAGGTCGGCGATCATCCGCAGTACCAGGTGCTGCTGAGCGACCTGTACGGGCTCAACGCCGGCCAGCCGTCGAACACCGTGTACCCGTGCGACAACGGCAACTGCGCCAACTGGGCGACGTTCATCGACACCACCGTCACCGCGCTGCAGGCCAGCGGCCTGCCGTTCGCGTACGACATCGACAACGAGCCGGACATCTCCGTCTTCTGGAAGGCCGGGGTCAACAGCACCCAGTACTTCCAGATGTGGGACACCGCGTACCGGGAACTGCGCAAGGTCGCGCCGAGTGCGAAGATCGTCGGCCCGTCGTTCGCGTACACGCCGCAGGCCCGGCCGGCGCAGTGGAGCACGTTCCTGAACCACGTCAAGGCCGCGGGCACGGTCCCGGACTGGATCACCAACCACGACGAGGGTGACGTGGACGACCCGGTGACGGTGGCGCAGGCCCTCAACAACCAGCTGTCGTCCGCCGGGATCGCCGCCCGGCCGCTGTCCGCCAACGAGTACCAGCCCGCCGACCGGCAGACCGCCGGCGTCACCGCCTGGTACCTGGCGCGATTCGCCCAGTCCGGCTACACCAACGCGATGCGCGGCAACTGGGTGTGCTGCATGACGCCCAACCTGACCGGCCTGCTGACCCAGAGCAACGGAGCCTGGAACGCCAGCGGCAACTGGTGGGCGATGCGCGCCTACGCCGACATGACCGGAACCCTGGTCAACACCTCCGGGCAGGTCGGCAGCACCGCGATCTCCGCCGCGATCGACAGCGGCAACCGCCGGGCCGTCGCGATCATCGGCGACAGCAACGGCTACACCGGCGGCACGACGGTGACGTTCAACGGCGTCTCCGCCAACAGCTGGCTGGCCGGCAACGGCAGCGTCCACGTCGTCGTCGACCGGATCCCCGATCAGGCGGCGCTCAGCGCACCGCAGGTGGTGCTCGACCAGACGATGGCCGTCTCCGGCGGTGCCGTCACCGTGCCACTCACGTTCCAGGCATCGCATGACGCGTTCGCCGTCTATCTCACTCCCGCCACCACCGGAGGCCAGCCGGGGGTGCAGATCGTCGGTGGTCAGTCCGGCCGATGCCTCGACGTGCCCGGCGGCACGACCACCAACGGCACCCAGACGCAGCTCTACGACTGCACGGGCGCGTCGTCGCAGCGGTGGACCTACACCACAGGCAAACAGCTGCAGGTGTACGGCAGCAAATGCCTGGACGCCAGCGGGCGGGGCACGACCAACGGCACCGCGGCGATCATCTGGGACTGCAACGGCCAGACGAATCAGCAGTGGAACATCAACAGCGACGGCTCGATCACCGGCGTGCAGTCGGGGCTGTGCCTGGACGCGAGCGCCTTCGGCACCGCCAACGGCACGAAGGTCCAGCTCTGGCAGTGCCTCAACGGCGCCAACCAGAAGTGGAGCACGCGCACCTGACCGTCGCACCTACGCAGCAGGACCGCGGCCGTCAGGCCGAGGGTGGGGGCCGGTCCGGGTGCCGGCCCCCACCCGGCTTCGTCAGCTCACGGTGACGGCGGCGTCGTCGATGACGAACGACGTCTGCAGCGAGGAGTCCTCGGTGCCGCTCCACTTGAGCGTGACCGTCTGGCCCGCGAACGCGCTCAGGCTGTAGCTCTTCTGCACGTAGCCGGTGGCCTTGTTCAGGTTCGACAGGGTGGCCAGGGTCGTCGAGCCGGCCGTGACGGTCAGCTTGTCGTACGCCGTCGACGTCGTCGTCTCGGCCGTGTCGATGTGCACCCAGAACGTCAGCGTCGCCGCGCAGCCGGCCGGGATGGTGACCGCCTGCGAGACGTTCTCCGAGTGCGTCGAGCCGTAGCCGAGCAGCCAGGAGCTGAACGTCCCGCCGTGCGCGGCCTCACCCTGCGACGCCCACTGGCCGATCGAGCCGGTCGTGCCGCTCCAGCCGGTCGCGCCGGACTCGAAGCCGCCGTTCGTGAGCTTCTGGCCGCTGCAGGTGCCGCCGCCGGTGCCCGACACGGTCCACGTGAACGACGTGCTGCCGGTCGCGCCGGTGGTGTCCGTGGCGGTCACGGTGCTCGTCGTGGTCTGCGCGGTTGTGGGAGTACCGGAAATGAGGCCGGTGCTGCTGTTGATGCTCAGACCCGAGGGCAGGCCGGTCGCCGAGTAGGTCAGGGTCTGGCCCGAGGCCGAGTCCGTCGCCGTGATCGCCAGCGACTTCGCCGTGCCGACGGTGGCCGTCTGCGCGCCCGGGTTGGTGACCGTGACCGTGTTGCCGGGCGCGGTGGCCCCCGTCAGCTTGCAGCCGGCGACGGTCAGGTCGATGGCCCGCGACGCGTTCAGGCACGTCGTGAACCAGTACGTCTGCTGGCCGTACGACTGTCCCTGGTGGACGGTCACGTTGCCGTTGGCGTCGACCTCGCACGGGTTGTTGAGCGTGCAGCTCTGCCCGTCGTCGTTGCCGGTGTTGTTGATGCCGATGACGGCCCGGTCCGAGGTGCGCACGATCGGCGAGCCCGAGGTGCCGTGGGTGGTCTGGCAGCCGGTGTCGTACCGGATCGAGTCCTTCCACGTCCACGTGTCCTCTTTGAGCGTGGGCACGAACCCGTTGATGGTGCAGGTCCAGACCTGCTTCCAGTAGCTCGACGGGATCGTCATCGCGGTGCCGTCGGCCGGACGGGTGGCGGCCACGGTGAGCGCGGTGGTGTTGCTGTACTTGGACTTGATCTGCGCGTAGGTGTCGGTGAGCTGGTACAGCGACACGTCCGTGCCGGTCATGGTGCCGTAGATGAGCTTGTCGGCCCGGACCGTGCCCAGGGCGGTGCCGGCGTCGTTGAGCAGCGTGCCGGTCCGGCTGCTCGTCCGGTTCGTGTACACCTGGCCCGCCGGGATGAACCCGTTCTCGTAGCAGTGGCCGTTGGTGAGCAGCAGCGCCCGGTCCGAGTCGACCGACTGCGACCACCGCACCAGCGAGCCCGAGCAGTTGTTCAGCGCGATCGTCGAGCCCAGGCCGGTGGCCGCGAGCGCCTGGGCGGGGGCGGCCGGGCCGGTGACGACGCTCGCGGCGACGGCGAGGATGGCCGCGCCGACCCCGAGTGTCCGTCTCATGCGCATGGGGGTTCCCTTCGTTGGGGTACGCGCGCGGTTCTTGGCTGCGCGCGTAGCCGCCCGTCAATGTGATTCGCACCCTCACATCGACGAACTTCCCCGTCAACGACGCCGACCCTACGTCTGGCCCTGCGCTTACTCCTCGATGGCGCCACCGACAATGCGCAAATGCTTCCGGAAGGTGTACTGCGGGTCGCCCGCGCGCCGGGCCAGGAAGTCCGCGAACGCCGTCTGCTGCCGCAGCGTCTCCCCCGCCGCGATCCGGCGGGCCTGCTCCCGTTCGGTCTCCCTGATCACCCGGGCCTGCTCCAGCACGTCCAGGTGCTGTGCGGCCAGGAAGATCACGCCGTCGTCGTCGGCCAGGACGAAGTCGTCGGCGGTGACCGTGTGCGGCCCGAACCGGGCGCTGAGCAGGGCCTCCGGCTCGCGCTCGTCGACCCGCGGCGGCCCGAGCGGCAGGGCGCCGTAGCTGAAGACGGGCCGCCCGATCTCGCGCAGCTCCGCGGTGTCGCGGTGCAGGCCCCAGACGACGAGCCCGGCGACCCCGGCCGCGGCCGCCTCGAGCACGGTCAGATCGCCGACGCAGGCCTCGTCGGTGCGCCCGCCGTTGTCGACGACGAGCACGTCACCGTCCCGGGCCGCGCCGTAGGCCTCGAGGAACACGTCGACGCTGCCGTAGTGGCGGGCCGGAAGCACCCGTCCGGCCAGGCGCGTCCCGGGTATGACGGGCCGGACGCCGGCGGGCGCGATCCGCGGTGCGATGCCGGCGCGCACACAGGCGTCGGCGACGAGCGGTGTGCTGAGATCGTCGAAGTTCACGGCCTGATCATTCCCCGGCCCGGGCGGGCCGCGCCGGAGCCAATCCGCCGTGTGTGGTCTTTATTGCGGCAGGAGCGCGGCGAGGCGGGCCACGGCCGGGCGGGCCTCGAGGTGCAGGCGGGCCACGTTGATGCCGTCGTCGCCGAGCACCGAGAGCAGGGTGTTGGCGTCGACGGCGTACACCGTGAAGTATCCGCCCTCGCTGCGCAGCGTGGCGTCGCGGAACGGGCTCTGCCCCAGCACCATGGCCGTCTGGCGGCCCAGGCCGAAGGTGGTCGCGGCCAGCGCCGCCAGGTCGGCCGGCTGCAGCCCGGGCGGCAGGTCGTGGGTGATGAGCAGGCCGTCGACCCCGCCGACGGCCGCTCCCCGCACGCCCGGCACCCGCAGGCGCAGGTCCGCGAGCTCCGAGCGGACCGCCGCGAGTGCGGCGGCCATCGGATCGATCGTGGTGCCGAACTTCGGCGCCGGCGACCAGCCCTGCTCCCCACCGCTGCGGCGGGACGGGAGCCCGTCCGCGGCGGGGGGTGTCGCAGTGCCGAAGTAGGTCACAGTTCGAGGCTCTCTTCGATACCGCGCAGCTGGTGGCGGGCGAGCGCGAGGTTGGCGCGCTGCTTCACCAGGGCGAGGTAGAGGAAGAGGCCCCGGCCGCCGATGGAGCCGAGGGGACGGATGATGTGGTACTGGTGGTCCAGGGTGATGAGGATATCCTCGACCCGGTCCGGCAGCCCGAGCATCTCGATGGTCCGGAGCTTGGCCCGCACGACGTCCGTGTTGCCGGCCGCAGCCACGGTGATGTCGAAGTCGGGCCCCCCGCCGAGCGTGCCGAGGGTCATGCCGCTGGTGTAGTCGACGAGCGCGACGGCGATGGCGCCGTCGATGTTCATCGCGCTCTTGAGCGCGACGTCAAGGTTGCTGGTCAAGCCGGCCTCCGCGGTGAAAACATGTGGAACGCGCCAGAGCCTGACACAAGATGATCGCCCCGCACACGTTTCGTCACATGTTTCAGACACTCGGCTCATGGCGACCTGACCTGGTGACCGATGTCCCGGTAGCGCTGTGTCGCAAGTTGCGTTCGCAAAGCGATGTCGCACATGCAAGTGCGACCCCATCCCCCCAGCTCAGCTCCGCCCTCACTTTGCACTCTGCAATGGAAGAGAGCGCTCTCCAGCCCAACCTCACACAAAGATTGCTGTCCGCTAAACGAATCCCGTAAATCTGAACAATTTCAGCCAGCCGCTTTCAGCTCTCTCCGGAGCTCGGCCAGCCTCCGCTCCGCCGCCGCGATCGGATGCGTGAACTCGACCGAGTACCGCGCGCCGGCCGGCCGCGCCCCCACGAGCAGCCGCAGCGTCTCGTCGTCGGGATGCCCGTGCTTCGTCCCGTCGGTCGAGATCACGTACCGGTCGGCCGTGACCCACTCGAAGAACTCGGCCGTGACGTTCTTGGCACTGCCGTGGTGGGGCAGCTTCAACACGTTCACGTGCGGACGGTCGAAGCCGCAGGCCGCCAAGCCCTCAAGCAGATGGTCGGCCCGCGCGTCGCCGGTGAGGAGTGCACTGGAGGTGCCATCGGTGACGTGCAGCGCGACGCTCGACAGGTTGGGCACGCTGTGGTCCTTGACCGCCGCCGCCGCGACCAACGGGTCCTGCCGCTGCCATTTCGCGGCGAGCGCCTGCAGCGCCGCCGGACCTGGCGCTACCACGGTGATGTCGAGCCCGTGGAAGCGGGCGCGGTCCCCCACCTGGATCAGGTCGCCGAACGGCTCGTTGCGCCTGATACCGAGCGCTGTGGCCAGCGTCCGCAGCCGCCCACCCTGGGCGAAGCTCGCGCCCTGCACCGCATCGGCCGGTGCGTTGAGTACCTCAGCCGCGTGGTTGAACCACAGGCGCTCAACGACGATGCTCGGATCGAGGTGAGCCTCGCGCTCCCGGCGCAACTCGGACAGCATCGCCAGCACGCCGCCGACGTGATCATCGTCGACGTGGGTCACGCACACCGCGTCGAGCCGCTTCACTCGCCCTTTGATCGCCCGCGCATATGTGCTGTGCGGACCGCCGTCGACCAGGATCGCGTGCCCGTCCCATCGGATCAGGCAGGCGTCACCGGGCCCGGCCGGAAGGAACTCGAAGGTCAGCATCCCCGCCTCCGATCAGATCGACTGCATTGCGCGCAGGACGTCGACGACACCGCTGCCCTGGAACGCCCGTTCGCGCCGGAGATCAGTGGCAGTCGCGCAGAGCACCTCCTTGATCCTTTCCGGCCGCCCGATCAGCTCCCGGTGCCGGGCCATCAACATCGCCGCCGCCCCGCTGACGTGCGCCGCGGCCTGGCTCGTGCCGTGCATCGCCATGATCTCCGCGCCCGGGATCGGCCCGTCGATGTCCTCACCTGGCGCGATGAGGTCCGGCTTGGCCCGCCCGTCCGCCGTCGGCCCGCGCCCCGAGAAGTAGCTGACCCCATGCCGGTGCGGGTTCGACCGGTGCGTCGACCCGACGGTGATGACGGCGTCAGCGTTGCCGGGATCGGAGATACTGGTCGGGTTGTATCCAGCACCGTTCGTCCGCACCAGATCTCCGAACCCGGCGTTGCCGGCCGCAGCGACGACCACGACCCCGGATCGGACGAGCCGCTCGGCTTCCTGGCAGACGGGCGTCCATCCGCACGCGTACGTTGCGACGTCGTGCGGCACCGACAGACTGAGGTTCACTCCGGCGATGACCAGCCGCCCGGCCTGCTCGTTGATATATCGGATCGCCTGCAGCGCCGCCAGCACGGCGAACTCGTCGCCGTTGCCGTCATCGCCCAGCACCCGAAAGTCGTACAACTTGATGTTCGGGCAGACCCCGCGCAGCTCCTGCGGTGGCCAGTGCCCTCCGAGCACCCCGGCCACATGCGTCCCGTGCGGGTCCCCTGGTGTCCGATACTGCACGCGCGGCGATGTCAGGCGCCCGCCGGGCCGATCGAGCTCGAGGGCCAGTTCGACGAACGGCAGAGCGTCGCCCCAGTTCACGACGCCTCTCGCTGTAGTCTGCTGAGCCAGTGCGTCCCGCGCGGCGGAGAAGTCGAAGGCCCGCAGCACCCGGTTGCCGACCGCTTCGTACTCGTCGCCCCACGGGCGGGTCCATTCCAAGAAGGCGGGATGCTCACGATCGATGCCGCTGTCGACAACCGCCCAGCCGATGTTGCCGCAGTCGACGGCGAACACCTGCTCGGCCGCGTCGGCCTTGACCGTCGCCCGCGAACGGCTCACCGCCGCCCCGGCCCGCCGGTTGATCGTCACGGAAGCAACCGGGTGCCGCAGTCGCCGATCGTTGCCGAACGATGGGCGCGGCCGCTCTGCCGCCGCAACGGTTCCCCGAAGCGCCTCGACGACGAAGCCGACGTCGTCGCCGGTACTGTCGGCCGAGCGCGCCACCGCCCGCAGTAGCCGCAGGAACCAGGCGAGCCGCTGGTCATACTCGCGCGAGCGGCCCTCGTCGTCCCGGTAGTCCTCCTCGGCGAATCCGATGCCGCGCCGCCGGCCCGGACGCTGCGGCTCCGGAGAACCGGCCGACCGATCCACCGAGACGCGCAGTTCGTCATCGGCCATTCTCACGGCCCGGTCGATCAGGCCGGCGAGGTTGGTCATCGGCATCACGAGCTGTACCAACTGCTGCAGAGTCACCGACACCACGACGAATCCGCCGACGGCCACCGGGCGGGCAGCATCGAGGTCGGCCTGCTGGAGCTGCTCGAACACGCCGCGCACGCCGTGGTCTTCGTGAATGGTGAGGATGACATCGACGCGGTGGTCGAGTTTCCACTGCGTCGGCTGGGCAAGTGCCCACCAGACGTCGAACCGGACCGGGCAGTCCGTGGCCCACGGTGGAGGGAGCGCGGCCGTGCCGTAGAACAGCTGCGTCAGCTCGTCCCGGTCCATTCCGCGCACCCCTCATCGACTCAGATGGATCCCGGGCGGTGAGCCTACGCCCGAGGGGGCGGGCGGGGTGTCAGGCGATGGCGCGTTCGCCGGTGGTGCCGGTCACCGTCCAGCCGGGGCCTTCGCTGTTGCGCAGGACGTAGGTCAGCCAGGTCGCGCCCAGGCAGGCCACGAAGCCGTACACCTTCACCTGCACGGTGTTGTCATCGCCGTCGATGGTGCCCAGGGTGACCAGGATCGTGCCCGGCGGGGTGTGGGGGCAGCCGTCGCTGGTCACGACCACCTCCTCGCGGGTGGCGACGAAGCGGACGGTGGTCACGTCGGACATGGCGGTGGTGATCTGGTACTTCGCGTTGTCCGGCAGCGGCTCGCCGCTGATCGCCTGGGCCAGCACATAGGTCGTGGCGAAGCCGTTCGCCGAGATCGAGTTCTCGTCGCGGGTGCCGAGGTATCGGTGCAGCACCGCCGTGTAGACCTCGGCCTCCTTCACCCCCGCGGGCCAGTCGGCCGCCGACGAGGCCTCCGCAACCGCCGGAGAACCCGCCGAGGAACCCGCCGGCGGGGACGCGACACCCCGCGCGCAGCCGCCCAGCATCAGCGCACCCACCAGTACCGCCACCAGTCCGCGTCTCGTCACGCCCACTCTGACGCGGGCGGGAGCGCGGTGGTTCCCATCGTCTACGGTCGAAGTCATGGCACCGGACGGTGTGCGGCGGGACGGGGATGTGGTGTCGTTCGCGCTCGTGCCGGCCGGGCGGTCGGCGCCGCACCTCATCGGTGAGGCGGCGCTACTCATCGGCATCGCGGCCCTCTTCGCCACGGCCGCCACGCTGGCGGTGGCGTTGTGCGGGGCGGCCGTCGTCGCCGCCCTGTTCGACACCGTGCCGTCCTGGCTCGCCGTCGTCCCGGTGGTCGTGTGGGCCGTCCTGGCCGTGCGGTTCGCGCCGCTGCCCAAGCGCGGCGGGCTGATCCGGATCGAGTTCGGGCCGGGGTGGGTGCGCCTCGTCCGGCCGTTGCGGGCCGAGCGGCGGCCGCACGCCGACATCGCGGCCATCGAGGTCGTCGAGCACCGGATCCGGCCGGACGGGCGGACCGGGCCGCTGGGTGTCACCGTGCGCGCCGTCGACGGCACCGCCTGGGCCGCACCGTCCGTGTGTTCGGCGCGGCGGTCGATCGCGGCCGGCGACCTCGAGGGCTGGCTGCGGGAGACGGTCGCCGGCGTCGAGGTGCGCCGGGTCGAGGTCTGGATCGACCCGCCCCCGGGCGGCGGCGGGAGCGGGTGGACGTCCGGCGGGTCGGCTTCGGCGAACGCCGCGGGCGGCGGTTAGCGGATCACGCCAGGGTCCTGATCCAGTCGTCGGCCGTCGTCACCGTGGCCTGGCGGGGGAAGACCCGCTCGGTGAGGACCCGGTGGACCTCCTCGTCCGCGTCGGCGCAGGCGTCGGACAGGACGGTCAGGGCGTAGTCGAGGTCGGCGGCCTGGCGGAGCGTCGACAGCACCACGCCGCTGGTCGACAGGCCGGCCAGGATGAGCGCGTCGGCGCCGGCGCCGCGGAGCAGGACGTCCAGGTCGCTGCCGCTGAAGGCGCTCACCCGGCGCTTGAGGATCACCGGGTCGCCGGGGCGCACGTCCAGGTCGGCGTGCAGCTGCGTGGCCGGGCTGTCCTGCGTCATGCCGTCGCCGGCGGCGCCGATCCGGCCGAAGACGGCGTTGTTCGCCGACACCTCCGGGTAGCCGGGGCGGAACGCCACCCGCACGAACATCACCGGGACGCCGGCGGCGCGGGCGGCCGCGATGGCGCGGTTGACGTTGGCCAGGGCGGCGCCGCCGTTGCCGCGGCCGACGATGACCTCCTGGAAGTCCATGGCGAGCAGGACCGGGCGGTGCTCAGACATGCGGGTTCCTTCACTGGTCGGGGGTCGCACTCCGGAGCGTGCCCCCGTAGTAAACCGATGCGACGCGCGTCACGGTGAAACGGGTGGACCGGAGGCAAGCCTCCGGTATTGTGGAGGCATGCCTCAAGTTTCTCGGTTGTCGTACCGGCTGACGTTCGCCGTCCTGGCCGCGTCGACGGCGGCGTTCTCCATGCTGCAGTCGCTGGTCAGCCCGGTGCTGCCGGTCATGCAGCGGGACCTGCACACGTCCGCCGGCACCGTGACGTGGGTGCTGACCGCGTGGCTGCTCGCCGCGTCCGTCGCCACGCCCCTCATGGGCCGCATCGGCGACATGATCGGCAAGGAGCGCACACTCCTGGCCGCGCTGGCCGCCATCGCCGCCGGCTGCCTGCTCGCCGCGCTGGCACCGAACATCACCGTGCTGATCGTGGCCCGCGTCATCCAGGGCCTGGGCGGCGCGCTGTTCCCGCTGTCGTTCGGCATCATCCGCGACGAGTTCCCGCCCGGCCGGGTCGTGTCGGCCGTCGGCGCCATGTCCGCGGTCATCGCCCTCGGCGGCGGCCTCGGCATCGTCCTGGCCGGCCCGGTCGTCGCCGCGCTGAACTGGCGCTGGCTGTTCTGGATCCCGCTCGGCGTGGTCGTCGTGACCGGCCTGCTGGCGTGGCGGTTCGTCCCGCCGTCGCCGTCGCGGACCCGCGGCCGGGTCAGCTGGCCGGCCGCGGTGCTGCTCTCGGCCTGGCTGGTCGCCCTGCTGCTGCCGCTGAGCAAGGGCAACGCCTGGGGCTGGGCCGCCCCGCGCACCATCGCCCTGCTGGCCGCGGCCGTCGTCCTCGCCGCCGCCTGGGTCACGGTCGAGGTGCGCTCCGGCAACCCGCTCATCGACATGCGGATGATGCGCCGGCCCGCCGTGTGGACCACCAACATCGTCGCCCTGCTCTTCGGCGCCGGCATGTTCGGCGTCTACGCGTTCCTGCCGCAGTTCATGCAGATCCCCCGCTCGACCGGCTACGGCTTCGGCTCCACGGTCGGCCAGGCCGGCCTGCTCATGGTCCCGATGCTGGCCACGATGGCGGTGGCGGGCATGCTCAGCGGCCCGATCGCCCGCTGGTTCAGCAGCCGGGCCCAGGTCGTCGCCGGCTCCCTCCTGGCGACGCTGTCCACGGCCGCGTTCGCCCTGGCCCACCGCCACCCGTGGGAGGTCGCCACGGCCGCCGCGGTCTTCGGTGTCGGCATCGGCCTCGCGTACTCCTCCATGACCGCCCTCATCGTCCACGCCGTCCCGCAGGCCCAGACCGGCGCGGCGAGCGGCATGAACGCCAACATCCGCACCATCGGCGCCTCGATCGGCACCGCCGTCGTCAGCTCCATCGTCACCAGCGATCTGCGCGCCGACGGCCTGCCCACGGAGTCGGCCTACACGTCGGCGTTCATCGCCCTGGCCGCGGTCGCGGCGGTGTCCGTCGCGGTGGCCCTGCTCATCCCCCGCCACCGCCGCGACGAGACCCCGGCGAGCGAGCGGCGCGAGCACTTCGAGCCGGCCGACACCGAGCTCACCCCGGCGACCGGCTGAGCTCGACGGCTCAGGCCGGTGGCGCGATGAGCTCGGGCGGCACCGGCAGCCGCGGATCCAGCAGGAGGGCCTCCTGGGCCAGCAGCCGGGGCCCTCCCGCCGCGCTCACCGCCGCGACGCGATCGAGCAGCGACCGGTCCACCTCCGGCAGGTCGTCGTAGTGGATCGGGATCAGCCCCCAGTTGTCCCACGGCAGCACCTCGACGCCGGTCAGCGCGGCCAGGTCGCGCACGACGTTGCCCTGCACCTCCCACAGCCCGGTCAGGTTCGCCGCGCTCGTCCCCACCGTCTTCGGGTCGCGGGCCCCCGACCGGCACTCCCGCCACGCCTGTCCCCCGACCAGGAACGCGTCGCGGGGCACGTCGAACGGGTCGAGGTCCCCGGTGCCGTAGATGCCCGGCTCACCGCCGGCGACCTGGGCGTCGACGAGATACCAGCCGCGGTCCTCGGACCACACCTCGGCCACCCAGTGGTCGTCGAAGAAGCCGTCGGTGAAGTATCCGGCGAACCCGGCCCGGGCCCGGGCCGGCACCCCGGCCGCCCGCAGCAGCGCGACCAGGAGCACCGCGAAGTCGCGGCACGTGCCGGCCACCCGCTGCTCGGGCGGGCGCGGCCCGAAGCTGCTGCCCAGACGCGTGAGGATGGCCCGGACGAACCGCAGGTTAGCCTCGTCCCGGCGCTCCTCGGACAACTTGACCCCGAACTTCCAGGCCCAGTCGCGGTGGATCAGGACGCCGCCGACGATCTTCGCCAGGGCGGCCGGGTCGGCGGGAAGATCAGGCACCTTGGTCAACACCGTGACCGGGGTCTGCCGGGCATAGAACGCGACCTCTTCCATGCCCGGAACCTTAGTACAGGGGTACGACAGGAAACGGCTACGCGGGGACCGACCAGATCTGGAATGTCGGTCCGTCGCTCGGCAGGGCACCGGTCCAGGCCGCGCCGCCGTACAGGTTCGTGGCCTCCGCAACCGCCAGTGGCACGGGTACGCCGGAGGCGCGCCGGGCCAGGATCAGCAGACGCTCGTCGTGGGTCTCCCGCCAGAAGGCGATCGCGTCCGCGTCCACGTGCGCGAAGCGGAGGCCACCGCCGCGAAGGGCCGGGTGCTTACGGCGAAGTGCGAGCAACCGGGAGTACCACGGCAGCAGCTGTTTGGAAGAACGCCAAGGCATCGGGGTGCGCGACTCCTCACCGTTGGACCCCGTCAGGCCGAGCTCGTCGCCGGCGAACACCATCGGCACCCCGGGCAGCGTGGCCAGGAGGCCGGCCGCGACCTCGAGGCGCTCCAGCGAGCCGACCACCGTGCGGATGCGGGCGGTGTCGTGGCTGCCCAGCAGGTTCCAGGAGTGGGTCCAGGACCGCCACGACATCGTCGCCATCATCGCCCGCACGGTGGCGACCGTCGCGTGCCCGTCCCGGCGCGGCACCGGCCCGGGTACCCCCAGAAAGTCCGGCAGCCCGAGTTCGTCGCCGCGCAGCCAGCTCCACAGCGGCCGGGTGAAGCCGGCGTAATTCATGGTCCCCGGCCAGCCGCCGGCGTCGAGGTCGGCCCCGGCACCGTGGGCGTGCTCGGCGATCAGGAGGGCGTCGGGCCGGGCCGAGCGGACCGCGTCGGCGACCAGGCGGGCCACCTCGAGGGTCAGGTCGTCGGCGGCCCGGCGGCCGGTCATGTTGGCGACGTCGATGCGCCAGCCGTCGAGGTACCGCAGCCACCTGCGCACGATCGAGTCGGTGTCGGTGACGAACCGGGCCCGCAGCCGCGCCGAGTGCCAGTTGAGCTTCGGCAGCGACGGCACGCCGAGCCAGGACTCGTAGCCGCCGTCGCCGGTCATGTAGTACAGGTCGGGCTCGTCGAACCACGGGTGTTCGATGCCGGTGTGGTTGGTGGTGAGGTCGCCGACGAGCCGCATCCCGCGGGTGTGCAGGGCGTCGGAGAGCCGGCGCAGGGCCCGGTCGCCGCCGAGGAGCGGGTCGACCCGGTCGAAGGCGACGGCGTCGTAGCGGTGGTTGGAGCGGGCCGGGAAGAACGGGGTCAGGTAGACGGTGTCGGCGCCGAGGTCCTGGATGTGGTCGAGGCGGCGGGCGATGCCGTCGAGGTCGCCGCCGTACCACTGCCTCGAGGCGTCGCGGCCGCGGCCGGCGACCGGCTCGTCCCATTCGCAGCGGACCGCCCAGTCCGGGGTCGCCGGGGCGGTGGCGGAGCGGGCGAAGCGGTCGGGGAAGATCTGGTAGACGATCGCCTCGCGGGTCCACGGCGCCGGCCCCGCGTGGGCGACGAGCCGGAAGTCGGTGTCGTCGGGCACGTCGTGACCGAACCGGCCGAGGACGTTGTACCAGTCGCCGTCGACCAGGAAGCGGTAGCGGGTGACGGGGTTGCGCACCAGCACGCTCGCCCGCCACCACAGTTCGTCCCCGCGCCGCTCACGCACGGCCGCGGTGTAGCGCGGCTCACCGTCCTCGATGGACCGGACGAAGACCGTCTTGACCGCGAGCGCGGTCCGCAGCCACACGTCCACATTGGAGCCCAGGCGCGGGTTCTGGTCCGGCACATACAGGGCGGAGCCGTCGTGATGCGTGCTCACCCCTTCACCGCCCCGGTGGTGAGCCCGGACACGATGTACCGCTGCAGCACCTGAAAGACGATGACCGTCGGCACCGCCGTGAGCAGTGAACCCGCGCAGAACATCCCGAAGTTGGCGTTGCGCTGCTCGGCGACGAGGCCGTAGAGGCCGACGGCGAGGGTCTTCGCGTCGTCGCTGTGCAGGAACACGTTCGCCAGGAGCACCTCGTTGATGGTGCCGATGAAGCTGAGCAGGCCGGTGACGGCCAGGATCGGCGCGACCAGCGGCAGCGTCACCCGGAAGAAGATCTGCGCGTGCGTGGCCCCGTCGACGACCGCCGACTCGTCCAGCTCCTTGGGGACGGTGTCCAGAAAGCCCTTCATGAGCCAGGTGTTGACCCCCAGAGCGCCGCCGAGGTACAGCAGCATCAGCCCCCAGGGCCGGTCGAGCCCGATCGCCGGGTAGTAGTCGCCGACCGCCGCGAAGATCAGATAGATCGTGACGACCGCCAGGAACTGCGGGAACATCTGGATGAGCAGCAGTGAGACGAGTCCGGCCCGGCGGCCCGTGAACCGCATCCGGGAGAACGCGTAGGCCGACAGGATGGACAGGAACACCCCGACCGCGGCGGCGACGCCGGCGATGAGGATGGAGTTGAGGTACCAGTGCGGGAACGCCGTCTTCGAGAACAGGTCGGCGAAGTTGCCGAGCCCCGCGGCCCGCGGGACGAGCTCGGTCGAGCTCAGCGAGCCGAGGGGGTTGAGGGCGGCGGAGATCACGAAGACGATCGGGAACAGGGAGAAGGCGACGGCGAGCAGTCCTACGGCGTGCCGCCAGCCGGTCCGGCTCATGTGTACACCTCTTCCTGCTTGCGGCTGCGGCGGAAGCCGACGACCGAGATGAGCGCGACGATGGCGAAGATGTACACCGAGATGGCCGCGGCGAAGCCGAGCTGGGCGCCGGAGCCGCCGAACGCGAGCCGGTAGGTGTAGGTGATGAGCAGGTCGGTGGCGCCGATGCTGGAGTTGCCGGCCGGGAACGGCGCGCCGTCGGTGGTCAGGTAGATGGCGTTGAAGTTGTTGAAGTTGAACGCGAACGACGAGATGAGCAGCGGGGTGAGCGCGACCAGCAGCAGCGGCAGGGTGACCCGGCGGAAGCGCTGCACCGCCGTGGCCCCGTCGATCTGGGCCGCCTCCTGCATCTCCCGCGGGATGGCCTGCAGGGCACCGGTGGCGACGAGGAACATGTAGGGGTAGCCGAGCCAGAGCTGCACCAGGATCACGGCGGCCCTGGCCGTCCACGGCGAGCCGAACCAGTCGACGTGCAGCCCGGTGATCCGGTTGATGAGGCCGAAGTCCTGGTTGAACAGGTCCCGCCACACCAGGAGCATGGCGAACGAGGGCATCGCATAGGGCAGGACCAGCAGCACACGGTACCAACTCCGCCCGCGCATCTTCGCGTTGAGCGCGAGCGCGCAGGCGAGGCCGAGCGCGAAGGTGACCAGGACGGACCCGACCGCGAACGCCAGGTTCCACACGAGGGTCTTCAGGAACGGCCCGGCGATCCGCGAGTCGGTGACCACCCGGGCGAAGTTGCTGAGGCCGACGTTGACCTTCCAGCCTTGCGCGAGGTGCTCGCCGTCGTCGGCGACGAACGCGCCGGTGTCCTCGTCGGCTGTCCATGTCCGGCCGGTGGCGCGATCGGTGATGCAGTCGCAGCCGGCGTCGTAGAAGCGGGTGGCCTGGCCGGTGTAGGCCCGGGTCAGGCCGCTGGCCCGGATCGCACCGCCGGACGTCGGCACCGTGAACGCCAGGATCTCGTCGTTGCGCTGGGTGGCCTCGCCCAGGCTCAGCAGCTGATAACCGTCGGCTTTTGTAATTCGGCCGCCCGCAATGTCGGCTTTGTCGAGGGGTCGCAATCCGGAGAGGTCTCCGACGAACGCCTTGCCATCGCCCGAGACCAGGAGAAACTTGAGTCCTCCGTCATCCAGGGCAACGGAAAGCGCGTATTCGACCGAGCCGGGCACCTGCTGCACCGACGCCGACTGGATGGCCGTGACGGCGTCCTGCTTGCTGCCCCGGTGCCCGTCGCCGTAGTTGGTGAACGCGGTGGCGACGGTGTAGAGCACCGGGACGACCTGGAACGCCAGGAGGAACAGCACGCCCGGCACGAGGTACTTCAAGGGGATGGCCCGCTTGGACAGGTAGATCGCGAAGATCAACGCTGTCACCACGACGAGCACCGCGAGCCATCCCCAGGCACGGGCCTCGGCCAGCGGGAAGGCGGCGTACACCGCCAGCGCCAGGGCGAGGCCGAGGACCGCGATCTTCATGGCTACTTGGCGATCGCGTCGCTGATCGTCTTGGCCGCGCCGGTCAGCGTCGCCGGCACATCGGCACCGCCGACGATCGCCGACTCGGCCTTGCCGAACGGGTCCCAGACCGCGGCCATCGCCGGGATCGCCGGCAGCACCGCGCCGCCCTTGCCCGCGGCCAGCCACTTCTCGATGTCCGGGTCGCTGCCCTTGACCTGGTCCAGCGCCGCGGTCAGCGCCGGCGGGCGGGGGTTGGCCTGGTACAGCGCGACCTGCAGGTCGGGCTTGGTGAGGTAGTTGGTGATGAACTCGTTGGCCAGGGCCTTGCTCTTGCCCTTGCTGGCCACGTAGAACGCCTGCACGCCGACGAACGGCTGGGCGGGCTTGCCACCGGCGAACGCGGGGACGGGCGTGATGTCGTACTTGATGCCGGCCTTCTTGATGTCGGCGACCGCCCACGGGCCCGAGATCAGGAACGGGGTCTTGCCGCCGGTGAACGTCGGGATGGCGTTGTCGCTGTTGACCGAGCGGGTCAGCGCGCCCGAGCCCTTCTCGCCCAGCGCCGCGATCTTCTTGAACGCCTCGATCGACTCGGGCTTGCCGACGCCGAGGTCGGCCGGGTCGTAGTCGCCATTGGCTTTGGTGCCGAACAGGTAGCCGCCGGCGCTCGCGAACAGCGGGTACACGTGGTACGCGTCGCCGTTCTGGCCCACCTGCAGCGACATGATGTTGCTGACCTTGCCGGAGTCCTTGAGCGCCTTGCCCGCCGCGACCAGGTCCTCGATGGTGGCCGGGGCGTTCGGGGCGAGGTCGGTGTTGCGGATCAGGGCCAGGTTCTCGATGGCATACGGCACCCCGTACACCTGCCCGTTGAAGGTCACGGCCTTCACGGCGACGTCGGCGAAGCCGGACTTCTGCGTGTCGGAGAGCTGGATCGGGTCGATGGTGCCGTTCTGGACCAGGTTGCCGATCCAGTCGTGGGCGCCCACGACGATGTCCGGGCCTTTGCCGGACTGGGCGGCGGTGACGAAGTTGGTCTGCAGGTCCTTGGAGACGGCCTGGACCTGCACGTCGACCTTGTTGGCCGTGCCGAACTGGGTGGCGAACGGCTTGAGCGCGGCTGCGCGCTGGTCGTCGGCCCAGATGGTCAGCGTGGCGGTCGGGGCGGCGTCACCCTTGGGCTCCGCCGGTTTGTCGCTGCAGGCGGTCAGGGCTAAGGCGGAGACAGCGAGCACGCTGAAGGCGCGCAGGGATATGCGCATCGAGACTCCTGGTGTCAGGCGAAGGAAGGGTGGTCGGCGAGACCTGCAAGGGGTGTCGATCTGCCGATGGGACGAGACCGTAGCAAGTCCTTGCAGCGAATGAAAGGGCTTCCAAGCGACTTTCATTTTCGGCCGGGAGCCGCTTACTCTCGTCGCATGGCCACGGACGCACCACGAGCACGCCTCGCCGACATCGCCAAGCAGGCGGACGTCAGCGAGGCCACCGTCTCGCGGGTGCTCAACGACCGGCCCGGGGTCAGCGCCGACACCCGGCACGCCGTGCTCACCGCGCTCGACGTGCTCGGTTACGAGCGACCCGAACGGCTCCGCAAGCGCAGCGCCGGCCTCGTCGGCCTGGTGACGCCGGAGCTGGAAAACCCGATCTTCCCGTTGTTCGCGCAGGTCATCGAGTCGGCCCTGGCCCGGCACGGCTACACGCCGGTGCTGTGCACGCAGACCCCCGGCGGCGTGACCGAGGACGAGTACATCGAGATGCTCCTCGACCGCGCGGTCGCCGGCATCATCTTCGTCTCCGGCCTGCACGCCGACACGACCGCCGACCACGACCGCTACCGCAAACTCATCGACCGCCCGCTGCCGATCGTCATGGTCACCGGCCTGGTCCCGGACCTCGAGGCGCCGTGCATCTCGTGCGACGACGCCCGGGCCAGCGAACTCGCGGTCGACCATCTGGCCTCCCTGGGCCACACCCGCATCGGCTTCATCTCCGGCCCCGAGCGGTTCACCCCCGTCCAGCGCAAGATCGCCGGGTATCGCGAGGCCATGGCCCGCCACGGCCTGCCCGACAACATCGAGCTGTCGCTGTTCGGCGTCGAGGGCGGCGCGGCGGCGACCGGGCGCCTGCTCGACCGGGGCATCACCGGGATCGTCTGCGGCTCCGACCTGATGGCGCTGGGCGCGATCCGGGCCGTGCGCTCCCGGGGCCTGACCGTGCCCGGGGACGTGTCGGTGGTCGGCTACGACGACTCGCCGCTGATCGCGTTCACCGACCCGCCCCTGACCACGTTGCGCCAGCCGGTCCTGCAGATGTCCAACGCCGCGGCCCAGTCGCTGATCGACGCCATCAACGGCCAGCCGTCGCCGCACTCCGAGTTCTTGTTCGCGCCGGAGCTGGTGGTCCGCAACTCGACGGGCATCGCCCGGCGCTGATCGCTCTCCCCCTTGTGTCGCCCGGTTGGCGGACCGCGCGGCTTCACAACCATGCCCGCGGAAGGGACCACCATGCCCGACATGTTCGAGACGCCTCATGAGTTTGTGCCCACACACTCACAAGCCGCAGCCCTCACCCCCACCCCGACCGCCGGCGCAGCCAGGAGCGGCGAGGCACCAGCATCACCAGGCGAAGGGAAGTTTGTGGGCGCTGACGCACAAAGCGAGGCGTGGTGGCGGACGGCGGTGATCTACGAGGTGTACGTCCGCAGCTTCGTCGACGGCAACGGCGACGGCGTCGGGGACCTCGCCGGGCTCCGCGAGCGCCTGCCCTACCTGCGCGACCTCGGCGTCGACGCGGTCTGGTTGACGCCGTTCTTCACCTCGCCCATGGTTGACGGGGGGTATGACGTGGCTGATTACCGCGACGTCGATCCCTCGTTCGGCAGCCTCGCCGACTTCGACGCCATGCTCGCCGACGCCCATGCCCTCGGGTTGCGGGTGATCATCGATGTGGTGCCGAACCACACGTCCAGCCAGCACGCTTGGTTTCGGCAAGCTTTGCAAGAAGTTCCAGGGTCGGCGGCGCGGGCGCGGTACCACTTCCGGCCGCCGACCATGGACGGTGAGCCGCCGAACGACTGGGAGTCGGTGTTCGGAGGGCCGGCCTGGACGCAGACCGGCGACGGCGAGTGGTACCTGCACCTGTTCGACCCCGCCCAGCCGGACCTCAACTGGGACGACCCGGACGTCCGGGTCGAGTTCGAGAGTGTGCTGCGGTTCTGGCTCGACCGCGGCGTCGACGGGTTCCGCGTCGACGTGGCCCACGGGATGGTGAAGGCGGCCGGGTATCCGGCGGCCGGCCTGACGGGGCAGATCGGGCTGCTGGGGCGGCGGGTGCTGCCGTACTTCGACCAGGACGGCGTCCACGAGATCCACAAGGCGTGGCGGAAGATCCTGGACTCCTACCCGGGGCAGCGGATGGCGGTGGCGGAGGCGTGGGCGTCGACGCCGCAGCGGCTGGCCCGGTACACCGCGCCGGACGAGCTGCACCAGGCGTTCAACTTCGAGTTCCTGCAGGCGAACTGGGCCGACCCGGCGGCCGTGAAGGCCAGCATCGACTCCTGCGTCCACGCCGCCGAGTCCGTCGGTGCGCCGACGACGTGGGTGCTGTCCAACCACGACGTGCGCCGGCACGTCACCCGGCTCGGGTCCCGGGCCCGGGCCGACGCGGCCGCCCTGCTGATGCTGGCCCTGCCGGGGTCGGCCTACGTGTACCAGGGTGACGAGCTCGGCCTGCCCGAGGTCCTCGACCTCCCGGCGGACGCGCGCCAGGACCCGGTGTGGTTCCGCTCCGGCGGCACGGATCCCGGCCGGGACGGGTGCCGGGTGCCGCTGCCGTGGACGGCGGGCGCGCCCGCGTTCGGGTTCTCGGCGACCGGGGCGGCCTGGCTGCCGCAGCCGGACTGGGCCGCGTTCGCCGCGGACGTGCAGGCCGGCGACCCTTCGTCCACGTTGGAGCTCTACCGGCGGGCGCTGCGCCTGCGGCGTGACCTGCGCGGGCCGCTGCGGTGGCGGGAGAGCGCGCCGGGGGTGCTGGACTTCACCCGGGACGGGTTCCGCTGTGTCGTGAACCTGTCCGGCGCGGCCGTCGCGCGGCCCGCCGAAGACATCGCGCTGGCGAGTCAACCCATCGACGGCGATGCCCTTCCGAGCGACGCCGCAGTGTGGATCTTTGCAAGAAGTAACAGGTCTTCCTAATCATTTCTGCTGCTCAAGGACCTTGCTAGAAGTACCCCCGGGCAATTTTTGCAAGGTCCTTGACAGAGGGTTTCATCGGGCCGAAGCTCAGCGTCAATCGATCCCGCCGCCACGGGATCGTCCGCCACACCCCGATCTCCGCACCCGCCATACGGAGGCCCTCTGTGCGCACATCCCTGAAGAGAACCCTGGCCGCCGCCGGCGGCCTGCTGCTGACCGCGGCGCTGAGCGTGCCGCTGCTGCTCGGCGACCGCCAGGCCGAGGCCGCGGTCGGCAACAACGACGTCATCGCGAACCTGTGGCTGTGGCCGTGGACGTCGATCGCGAGTGAGTGCACGAGCACCCTCGGCCCGGCCGGCTACGGCGCGGTCCAGGTCGCCCCGCCGGAGGACTCGATCAGCGTCGCCGGGCACCCGTGGTGGGACATCTACCAGCCCGCCGGCTACGACCTCAACAGCCGGATGGGCACCCGGGCCCAGTTCCAGGCGATGGTGAACACGTGCCACGCGGCCGGGGTGAAGGTCTACGCCGACACCGTCATCAACCACATGACGGGCGCGAACCAGGCCAGCACCACGTCCTACGGCGGGGCCAGCTTCACGAACAACTACAGCTACCCGAGCGCCGGCTACAGCTCGTCGGACTTCCACTTCTACCCGGCCGACTGCCCGCAGTCGGACAACCAGATCCACGACTACAACAACTCGGCCGAGGTGTGGAACTGCCAGCTGGTCGGGCTGTCGGACCTGAAGACCGGGACCGACTACGTGCGCACGAAGATCGCCGGGTACCTCAACGACCTCATCTCGGTCGGCGTGGACGGCTTCCGGGTCGACGCGGCCAAGCACATGCCCCCGGCCGACATGGCCGCGATCAAGGCGAAGCTGACGAACCAGAACGTGTACATCGCGCAGGAGGTCATGCCCGGCGGCTCCGGCAGCCTGGCCCCGGCCGCGTACGAGGGCGTCGGCGGCGTCCTGGAGTTCAACTACGCCACCAATTTGAAGAACCAGTTCAACGGCAACATCGCCAACCTGCAGACGTTCGGGCCGAGCTGGGGCCTGGAGCCGAGCAACAAGTCGACGGCGTTCGTGTCCAATCACGACACCGAGCGCAACGGCTCGACCCTCAACTACAAGAACGGCGCCACCGACACCCTGGCCAACGTGTTCATGCTGGCCTGGAACTTCGGCACCCCGAACGTCATGAGCTCGTTCACGTTCTCCAACAACGACGCCTCCCCGCCGGCCGACGCCAACGGCTACGTCACCGCGGTCACGTGCGGCAGCGGGTGGCAGTGCCAGCACCGGCAGCGTTCGATCAAGAACATGGTCGCCTTCCACAACGCGACCCGGGCCGACACGACGGTCGGCAACTGGTGGTCGGACGGCGCGAACGCGATCGCGTTCTCCCGCGGCGCCAACGGCTGGATCTCCATCAACAACGGCAGTGGCGCGCTCGGCGCGCGGACGTTCAGCACGGGCCTGCCCGCGGGCGTGTACTGCGACGTCATCCACGGCGACTTTAACGCCACCAGCTCGACCTGCTCCGGCCCGACGGTCACGGTCAACGGCAGCGGCCAGGCCACGGTCGGGGTCGCGGCGAAGGACGCGGTCGCCATCCACGCCGGGGCCCGGGTCACCGGCGGCTCGACGGCGACACCGACCCCGACGCCGACCGGCACGACCAGCGGCGTGTCGTTCACGGTCGCCGGCGCACCGACCGGCAACCCGGTGTATCTGGTGGGCTCGGTCAGCCAGCTCGGCTCCTGGGACCCGGCCGGCGCCGTGCCGATGACGGCGAGCGGGTCGAACTGGACGAAGACGGTGACGCTGCCGGCGAACACGGCGATCGAGTACAAGTTCATCACGAAGACGAGCTCCGGGACGGTCACCTGGGAGCCGGGCAACAACCACACCTACACAGTGCCCTCCACGGGTACTGGCACCGTCAGCACGACCTGGAACGGCTCGTCGACCACGAACCCGGCGGTTACGTTCAACGCCACCGTGACGACGACGCCGGGCCAGAACGTGTTCGTGGTCGGCTCGATCCCGGCCCTCGGCAGCTGGAACACGGCCAGTGCGATCGCGTTGTCCTCGGCCAACTACCCGGTCTGGTCGGGCACGCTGTCGATGCCGGCCAGCACGGCGGTGGAGTACAAGTTCATCAAGAAGAACGCCGACGGCTCCGTCACGTGGGAGAGCGGCGCCAACCGGACCCTCAACACGGGCACGGCCGCGCAGACGGTGAACGCCACCTGGAAGTAGGAGCCGATCACTGCTCGAGGGCGAGCACCATCTTGCGCAACAGGTTCGCCAGGGTCTGCCGCTCGCGGGTGGAGAGCGGCGACAGCAGTACCGACTCCCCCAGCCCTTCCTGACTGAGGTGCGCCAGCAGCATCGCGTGCCCCGCCTCCGTCAGCCGCACATGAACCCGGCGCCGGTCCCCGGCGTCGGGTTCGCGCACGATCCACCCGGCCTCCTCGACCGCGGCCAGCCGCGCCGACAGCGCCCCGCGGGTCAGCCCGAGATGGTCGGCCAGCTCGGAGGGGCTGGCGGTGTAGGGCGGCCCGCCACGGCGCAGCATGAGCAACACCTTGAACTGCCACCGCAGCATGCCCCCGGCCGCGAGCACCTCCCGCCGCCGCCGGTCCTGATGCCGCGCGAGGATCGACAGCCGCGCGAAGATGGCCTCGCCGACCGGGTCCAGGTCCTCGAGCTCCTTGACCCACACCCCGACATGCCGATCCGCCGCGTCCTCCACACCCATCACTCTGTCACGAGTGGGCATGACCGCCGTGGTGGTACTGGTGGACGACGGCGTGGCCCTTGCCGCGGCTGATCATCCAGCGGTTCACCGGGGTGGTGAACAGGAACGCGACCACCAGTGAACCGGCCAGGGACAGCCAGAACAGGGCGCTGGTCAGACCCGCGTCCATGGCGCCCGGTACGGCGACGACGACCAGGTTGTCCAGGATCTCCATGACCGCGATCGACACCGTGTCGGCGGCCAACGCCACGCCCAGGGCGGCCCGCAGACCCACGCCGGCGCGCAGGACGCCGCGCATGGTCAGGGCGTAGCCGAAGACGAACGCGAGGGCGATCGACAGGACGATCGTGGCCGCGTTGTGCAGGTCCAGTGCGGTGCCGATGACCATGCCGAGGACCTCGCCGATCGCGCAGCCGGTGAGGCAGTGCAGCGTCGCCTGGGCGGCGGTGGTCCAGCTGACCTTGTGTGCGTCCATGCGGGCGAGCATACCCCCAGGGGGTATCAGGCGCCAGTGACGTTGACAATAGGCAGGTGTTTGCCTGCATAATGGCGGACGTGAGCGAGATGGAGCTGGTGTTCAAGGCGCTCGCCGATCACACGCGGCGGGACCTGCTCGACCGGCTGCGGGCGCGCAACGGGCAGACGCTGCGGGAGCTGTGCGAAGACCTCGGCATGGCGCGCCAGTCGGCCACCCAGCACCTGGATGTCCTCGTGCGGGCGAGCCTGGTCACCGTCGTGCGGCGGGGGCGGGAGCGGCTGCACTACCTGAACCCGGCGCCGATCCACGAGATCGAGCAGCGTTGGATCTCCGGCTTCGACCAGCCGCGCCTGCGGGCCCTGAGCGCCATCAAACGACAAGCCGAGGAGTACGCCATGACGGAAACGATCCCGACGTATGTGTACGTCACCTACATCCACGCCACCGCCGCGCAGGTCTGGAAGGCGCTGACCGACGCCGACCTCACCGCGCGGTACTGGGGCAACTCGAACGTCTCGGACTGGCAGCCGGGCTCGGCGTGGGAGCACCGCCGGACCGACGGCTCCGGGAAGGCGGTCGTGACCGGGACGGTCCTCGAGGTCGAGGAGCCCAACCGGCTGGTCGTCACGTTCGAGGACTCGCCGGACGAGCAGCGGGAGCCCTCGACCGTCACCTACCTGATCGAGCCGCACCAGGACATCGTCCGGCTCACCGTCAGCCACGAGCGGCTGCCCAACGCCGACATGTACCGCGGCATCGCCCAGGGCTGGCCGGCCGTCCTGGCCAACCTCAAGTCGCTGCTGGAGACCGGCTCCGTGCTCCCGCAGTCCCCCTGGGAGATGAGCCCCGCCCATGTCTGACGAGCTCCGAGCGGCCTACGAAACCTTCCTGAAGACCGAGGCCCGGCCGGTGGCGCCACAGGGCGAGTGGACCACCGAACAGATCCTGGCCCACGTTTCGCTGGTGACCGCGGCGACCATCACGACGGTGTCGTCGGTCGCGTCGGGGGCGGTCACGACCTACGACAACCGGCTCGCGCAGGACCCGTGGACCCTCGATCGGGTGTCGGCGCTGGCCGGCGAGCGGCTGCGGGATCGCATCCGCGCGCAGGGTGAGGCGCTGTGCCTGCTCGCCGAGCAGCTCAGCGAAGTCGAGCTGGCAACGGCAGTACCGACGCTGCTGCTCTCCAATGGCGAGTGCCTCGTCGACGCGCCGGTCACCGTGCGGGACCTGCTGGCCGGCCTCGCGACCACCGAGCTGCCGGGGCATGCCAATCAGCTCTGAGGCTATTGCCAGTGGGTATACTCACCGGGAATAGTTTGGACCGTGACCATCGCCTATGCCTTGCTCGGGCTGCTCGAGGGCACCAGCCGGCACGGCTACGACCTGAAGCAGTCCTACGACCGGCGGTTCGGCGGGGCGAAGCCGGTGCGGTTCGGGCAGGTGTACCGCACCCTCGCCCAGCTGGAGCGCGCCGGCCGCGTCACCGTCCTCGGCGTCGAGGCCGGTGGCGGGCCGGACCGGCGCCGCTACGCGATCACCCCCGAGGGCGTCACCGAGCTCGGTGACTGGCTGGCCGCGCCCGAGGATCCGCAGCCGCAGCTGCAGACCGTGCTGTTCACGAAGGTCGCCCTGGCGCTGATGTCGGGGCGGCCGGCCGGGCAGTACCTGGACACCCAGCGGGCCCGCCACCTCGGCGCGATGCAGGAGCTGACCGCCGCCCGGAGGGCCGCCCCGGACGCGCAGGCCGCCATGCTCATCGACTACCAGCTCTTCCACATCGAGGCCGACCTGCGCTGGCTCGACCACGCCGAGCGGGGCCTGGACGCACTCGCGGAGGAGGTGTGCGATGACCCCGGTCCTGCTCGGGCGTGACCTGCACAAGTCCTACGGGCCGACGCCGGCGCTGCGCGGGGCCGGGGTCGGCGTCGGAGCGGGCGAGATCGTCGCGGTCATGGGGCCCAGCGGTGCCGGCAAGTCGACGCTGCTGCACTGCCTGGCCGGGGTCATCGTGCCGGACCGGGGCGAGGTGTACTTCGACGGCGACCGCCTCGACCGCCTGCCCGACCGGCGCCGGGCCGAGCTGCGGCGCACCACGTTCGGGCTGGTGCACCAGTTCGGCCAGCTCATTCCCGAGCTGCCCGTCGCCGAGAACATCGCGCTGCCGCTGCTGCTGACCGGCCGGCCGTGGCGCGGCTGCCTGGCCGCGGCCCGGGAGTGGCTGGCCCGCCTCGACCTGCGCGGCCTCGACGACCGGCGGCCCGGCGAGCTCTCCGGCGGCCAGGCCCAGCGGGTCGCCGTGGCCCGCGCGCTCGTGGCCCGGCCGCGGATCGTCTTCGCCGACGAGCCGACCGGCGCCCTCGACACCGCGGGCGGCGACGTCGTCATGGAGCTGCTCGTCGGCGCGGCCCGCGAGTCCGGCACGGCGGTCCTCGTCGTCACCCACGAGCCGCGGGTCGCCGCGTTCGCCGACCGCGCGATCCTCATGCGCGACGGCGCCGAATCCGTCCGGTCGCCACGGCGGGTGATGGCGCCCTGTTCCTGGCCGTCTCCGACTACTACGACGGCCGCCCGATGAGCCGCGTCTACGTCGCCGCCCTCGGCCCCGGCGCACCCGTCCCGCCCGGCCTCGACCGCCTGCCCGGCCCCGGCGAGCTGGCCGCGTCCCCGGCGCTGCAGCGCCTCCTGCGCGACACCCCCGACGACGAGCTCGACGACCGCTTCCCAGGCCGCGTCGCCTTGACGATCCGGCCCGAAGGTCTCGGTCACGACAACGAGCTCGTCGGCATCATCGGCCGGACCCCGGAGCAGCTCATCGGCGTGCGCTCGGTCGGCACTGTGCACGGCTTCACCGGCGTCCGCCCGACCGCGTGGGCGATCACCCGGGCGCTGACCGGCTTCACCTTGATGTGCGCATTGCTGGTTCTGGTACCGGTAGTGCTCCTCATCACCGCCGTCTCCAGGGTCACGGGGCGGCGCCGCGAACGCCGGGCGGCCGCGCTGAGGCTCGCCGGGGCCACCCGGGCCCAGACCGCGCTCGTCGCCGCCGCCGAGGCCGGGCTGGCCGCGGTCGCCGGCACCGGGCTCGGCTGGCTCCTCTACGAAGCGGGGCGCCGGATCGTAGCCCGCACCGTCGTGTTCCAGCGCGGCCACTTCTGGCTCGCCGACCTGGCCGTCCCCGGGCCGTGGCTGGCCGCGATCCTGCTGGGCACGCCGCTGTTCGTCATGCTCATCTGTGTCGTGTCGCTCCAGCGAGTACAACGGCATCCCCGGCCTCAATCGGCCAACGCCGTCCTGCTCCTGATGCTGGGTCTGGGCCTGGCGTTCACCCATCCGGCGTGGGGCCTCGTCGCGCTGCTCGGATTCGTGTTCGCCGGGCCGTGGCTCGTCGCCGGCGCCGGTCGGGCGCTCGCGTGGCGGCCCCGCGGCGTGGCCACCCTGCTGGCCGCGCGCCGGATCGCCCACGACCCGCGGGCCGCGTTCTGGTCGGTGGCCACCGTCGGCGCCGCGGCGGCCGCCCTGGCCTACCTCGGCAGCACCGCGACAGTCGCGCCGAGCGGTGCCCCGGCCCCGCCGCCCGGGATCATGCTGATCAATACCGGTCACGCGGTGCTGGAGGTGCCATTCGACGGCTCCCTCGCGGCCGAGAACCGCATCCGCACCCGGGCCGCCAACGAGACGCCGAACGCCATCATCAACAGCAGCCGGGACCCGATCGATCGCAACCTCGAGACGTTCCTGCTCGACCTCGGCCGGCTGGCCGCCATCGGCGCCGGGTTCGCGCTCGTCACCGGCGCGTTCGGGCTGGCCGCAGGTGTCGCCGCGAGCGCGCTCGAGCGGCGCCGGCCGGTGCGGCTGCTGCGGATCGCCGGGGTCCGCCGGGGCGAGCTGCGCCGGGCGGCACTGCTCGAAACCGCGACCGCCATGACCGTGATCTCCGTCGCCGGGTTCGCGGTCGGCCTGCTCCTCGGCCTCGCCGGGGCTCACCAGGGCCAGGTCGCCTGGCACTGGCCCGCGCCCGGCCTCTACGCGGTGCTCGGCGGCGGTGTCGGGGCCGCCGTCCTGTTCACCGTCCTCGCCTTACCGCTCCATCACGAGGGGACGATGTTGCCGCGCTCGTCGACGACCTTGTCCTGCCAGTAGCGGTACCACTCGTCGTCGAGGTAGACGGGTTCCGTCCCGGCCGGGTAGCGGACATATCCGGCCGGGGGCTCCTGGCCCTTGGCGACGCAGGCGGCGCCTGTCCGATTCCCGACCGCCTTGACCGGGTACTCCTCGGACCGGCACACGCGCTCGCGCATGTCACAAGCGCTGACCAACCCCAGGAGAAGCCCCAAGACCGTCACGGCGGACCGGATGCGGATGACTCGCATCCCACTATGGTGTACCACGATGGCGCTGAATGACCGGCTGCGCGACGCCCTGCGCGATCCCAACGCCGTGGTGAGGCTGGAGGCGGCGCGCGCGGCTGCGGGCAGTGGTGACCACCGGCTGGTCGAACCGCTGCTCGAGGTGGCCCTGCGCGACACCGCCGAGATCCGCGTGCCCAGCGGCCTGGGCGAGACGTACGAGCACGTCGGCGACGCCGCGGCGGTCGCGCTCGGGGAGATCCTGTCCCGCCGCTCCGGCATCGACACCCGGGTCGCGTTCGCCGCCGAGGACCTGCGCTGCGACGACGACCGGGTCGCGACCCTGCTGTACTACCTCGGCCCCCGCTACGAGCCGCTGCGCCAGCGCCTCGAGAACCACGAGCAGCCCCGGCTGCGCCTGCGCGCGGCCCGGGCCGTGCTGTCGATCAACCGGACCGCCGCGTTCGCCGCCCGGCTGCTCAACGACCCCTCCCCGCTCGTGCGCCTGGAGGGGCTGCAGGTGCCGGCCCACCTGCGCGACGACGCCGCCTGCCTGCGCATGATGCAGATCGACGCCGACCCGCGGGTCCGGGCCGAGGCGGCGATGCTGCTGCGGTTCACGGCCACCGGCGTGGAGCCGTTCGCGACCGCCGCCCGCGCCGAGCCCGACCCCGGCGTCCGGACCGCGCTCGTGGCCTGCCTGGCCCACCGGCGCCGCGACCCCGAGGCCGTCCGGGCCATCGCCGGGCTGCTCGGCGACCCCGGCCCGGCAGTGCGGCGGGCCGCGGCGGAGGCGCTGCGGGACGCCACCGACCCGGTCGCGGGGGCCGCGATCGGGCTGCGGGTCCTCGCCGAGCCCGATGACGACGTTTTGGGAGCTTTGCTGCGATACCGCGCGCTCCTCACGGATGCCCCCGAACTGCGGCCGCTCATCGAACGCCTGCACCGGTACGCCAACTTCGACGACGACCGCCGGACGCTGGGCGCCCTCCTGGCGGCCCGCGACGCCCCCGCCCGCTCGCCCCGGTACACCGCCGACGGCCGCTTCCTGCGCGCCGTCCTGCGCCAGGCCGCCGACGCGCTCGGCTCCGGGCCGCTGCACGACTGGCTCGACGACCCGGGCCGGCCGGTGCCCGTCGGCCCGCCGGAGGTCGACGAGTGCGTGCAGGCGTGGAAGGCCATGGACACCGAGCGGGCGCTGAACGCGGCCGAGACCGTGGCGTACAACGTCGCCCTGGACGAGCCCGCCCACGCCGCACCCGACCCGGTCCGCGGGCCGACGACGGCCGCCCGCCGGGCGCTGCAGCTGACCCGGGTCGCGCACACCCTGACCGCACGGCTGCTCGCCGCCGGGGCCGAGCCGCCGCCCGCCGCCCCGCTGCAGCGGCTGCTGCTGCCCGGCGAGGACTCGATCGAGGCGCTGCGCTCGGTGCTGTCCGTTGACGAGTGCCGGCGGGCCCGCAACGTGACATGGCTGCGGCTGCTGATGCGCCCGGCCGACGAGGCCTGGTATCTGGAGTCGCTGCGGGCCGCCCACCCGACGTCACCGCCGAAGGAGGACGGCGACATCAGCGACTGGCACCTCGAGCTGGCCGTGACCGCGGCCGAGGGCCGCCGCACCACCGGATACCGCTAGCCCGGCCGGGCTTCGGCCCGCTCCGGCCGCAGCCTGATCAGGCGGGCATCACCGGGCGGAGGCGGTCGACGGTGGCCGCGAGGGCCTCGCCGAAGTGCGGATCGGTCCAGACGGCGTCCTCGAGGGCCTGGACCACCCGCCGGCGCGTCGACACGGTCGGCGTCGGTGACGACTCCGCCTCCCGCTGCAGGCTCCGCAGCGCCGGATCGTCCTCGAGCCGGGCCTGCACCAGGCCGGCCAGGCCGCGCAGCTGCTCCTCGACCGCGGGCTCCGCCTCCTGCGCGCGGCCGCGGTCGAAGAGGTGTGAAGCCAGCCACCCCACCGCGAGTTCCACCATCGTCACGATGAATACATTCTCACATTCACCGCCCGTCAAGAATGGCCGCGAACCGCTCCTCGGCGAGGTCGAGGTGGCGGAAGATGTGCTGTTTCACGAGCCGGGACAGTGGTGTGTCGGGGCGGGCGACGAGTTCGCGCAGCACCGGGACCATGGGGCGGTACTTGGTTGCCAGCCGCTCGACCTTCGGGCCCGTGGTGTGGATCACACCGACGCCGTTGTCGGTGAAGTCGGAGACCTTGATGACCCGCGCCCACGGCTCCCGGTCGAGACTGGCCCTGACGTGCTCGCGGTACTGCTCGTGCTTGTCGTATGACGGGTCGTACTCGGGGTTGGTGACGGCGGCGACGAGCCCGGCGACCCGGTCTCCGAACGTCCCGGCGAGGGCGGCCACGGCTTGGCCGCTCGTGGCGCCCGGGTCGCCGGCGAGCTCGCCCGGGTGGTCCTCGACGGTGTCGTGCAGGACGGCGGCCGCGATCACGTCGACGTCGGAGACCTCGTAGTGGTGCATGATGCGGATCGCGACCCGCAGCAGGTGGTTGACGTAGGGTTCGCGCACCCGCCGGTCCTCGCGATGCAGCCGTGCGGCGAGCTCGAGGGCGGCGGCGAGCCGGTCGCGGTCGGGCGGGGCGAACCGCTGGATCTCGCGGTGGTAGCGCTCGCGCAGCCCCGCCTCGCCATAGATCTCGGTGATCGCGTGCATGGGCATCGTGCCGAGGTACGACGGGAAGTCCATGGACAAGCATTATCAGCACTAAGGTGTTCGGACATGAACCGCCGTCACCTTCGCTGGATCGTGCCCGCCGCCACCGTCGTCATCGCCTCCGTGGTGGCCGTCGTGCTCGTGACCCAGGTCGGTGGCAGCGCCGCGTGCGCGGCCGGTGGCTCCGCGTCCTACTACACGGCCGGGCGCAACGGCATGTGCAACCTCGGCACCCCGGCCGACGGTGCCTACGCGGCGGTGGGCAAGGCCGAGCTCTCCGGTGGGAAGAACTGCGGCACGCTGCTCGACGTGACCGGCCCCAACGGCACGACCCGGGTGCAGATCGTGGACCTGTGCCCGAGCTGCCCGGCCGGGAAGCTCGACCTGGGCAAGGGCGCGTTCCAGAGGATCGGGTCGCTGAGCGCCGGGATCATCCCGGTCACCTACGCCACCGTGCGCGACCCGGAGGTCGGCCCGCTGCGGGTGAAGGTGAAGGGCGGCCAGGGCTCCTCGTCGCTGAGCGTGGTCGTCGACAACCACGGCAACCCGCTGTCCACTGTGGAGCTGCAGCAGGGCGAATCGTTCATCGCGCTCAAGCACGGCGAGGACAACACGTGGACGGGCCCGTCCAAGCTCAGCGGCACCATCGCCCTGCGAATCTCCGACGTATACGCCCACCAGGCCCTCGTCTCCGGCCTGGCGCTGGGCCAGAACGACTTCCAGCAGAGCACCCAGCACCTCTACGGCGGCCCGTCACCCAGCCCGTCCACCGGGCCGTCCACAGTGGAGTCGGCCGCCGCGTCGGCGTCGCCGTCGCCGGAGCGCTCGGTGGTCCCGGCCGGCATCGGGACCACGGCGCCGCCCGTGCGCTGCTAGCGGCGCACGGACCGCTCGACCAGGGCGACGGTCGCGCGCGGGTCGTCGACCTCGATGATGAGCCGGGCGTAGCGCTCGTCGGCGAGCTGGATGACGACGGCCTTGCGCGGGTCGTGCACGTCCCAGAAGATCTTCTCCCCGTCGACGCGGAAGGCGCCGGCGGTGACGTAGTTCGGAAAATGGGTCCCGGCCGTGCGGATGCCCTTCGGCTCGCGGGCGACGCCCGGGTCGGCGGTCGCGCCCCGGACGTTGGCCAGGGGGATGTCCAGGCGGCTCTTGAGCGCCCAGAGCTTGTCGAGTCCTTCGATCTCCACGACGAGCGTGTCGCCGTCGATGCGAACAGTTGCCATATCGTTCACTCCCCGGTGTGGATGCGGGCCCGCAGGCGCAGGCCCAGTAGTCGGTTGGCGGCGTCCGGCCCGAGCACCTCGTCGAGCCGCCGCAGGACCGCCGCGATCAGCGTCCCCACCTCGGCGTCGAGCGGTGCCTGCTCCGCCGCGGCGAGCAGCAGCAGGTCGAGCCGGGGTCCCTCGCGCAGCAGCGCCTCGGTGTCCGGCGCCGTGTCCAGCAGCGGTGCCACCTCATGGCGGAGGTACCACCTGAGCGCGGTCAGATACAGCCCGCGCTTGCTGCCGAACGTCTTGTAGAGGCTGTTGCGGTGCACGCCGAGCCCGGTGACGAGGTCGTCGACCGACAGCCCGTCGTAGGCCCGGGAGGCGAACAGCGCCACCGCCGCGCGGGTCACCGCCTCCTCGTCGAACCCTCTGGGTCGTCCCATGGGAAGAGCGTACGAATACGGGAACGAACAGTCAAGAACGATCGTTCCCAAAATGGGCCACGTCACATCAACGCCGTTTCAGCGCCACGTCAGGATCGTCCGGCAAGGTAGTCCTCAGCACCGCGATACGACCCGGCCGGAATCCGGCCAGCTGCCCAGACTTACGGGCCGGCCGGGCGTGTCGCGGTGCTTCTGCTCCTACCAGCCCCGCGTGCCCGGGCCGCCCTTGAACGGGCCGGTGATGTCCGCGGTCAGCCAGCCACCGTAGAAGTCGCCCGGCTGAGGCGTGACCGGCTCGCCGTCGACCGCGCACTCGTCGAGCAGCGCCGGGTAGAACGCCAGCCGGCTGCGCAGCACCTCGTAGCCGGCGGTCGGCTCCTCGTAGGACCAGGCCGCGTCGGGGACCACGACACCGCCGACGACCAGGTTCCAGTAGGAGGCGTCGCCCTTGAACTCGCAGAACGTGCGGCGGCGGGTGGCGGTGAGGACGGCCTGGACGTCGGCCCGGGGGATGTAGTACACCGGCGGATGGGACGTCTCGAGGACCCGCACGGCCCGGCGCGAGTCGAACACCACCTCGCCGGCGTGCCGGGCCGTGATGTGCCGGTCCGTCGCCTCGGCCCGGGGTGGGCGCGGGTAGTCCCACACGGACTCGGTCGCTCGCTGCATAACTTCAGGATCGCATCGCGCCGCCCTTGTACGCTCGCCGGGCATGGAGACCGTCGTGCTCGTGCCGGCCCTGGCGACCACCGCCCGCCTCTTCACACCACAGGTCGACGCCCTGTCCGCCACCCGGGAGGTCGTGGTGGCCGACCTGCACGGCAGCGGCCCGTTCACGCTCGACGCAGCGGCCCGGCGGGTCACCGACGCGATCGACGCCGCCACCGGGCCGGTCCGGCTCGGCGGGATCTCCCTGGGCGCGACCGTCGCCGCCTTGGCCTGCCTGGCCCGGCCCGGGCGGGTGCGGCACCTGGTCCTCTCCGGCGGTGTCGCCCACCCGCCGCCGGCCCTGGCGATCCAGCGGGCCCTGTCCGCCGTCCTGCCCCTCGGCGTCCTGGCCCGTCTCGCCGCCGCGCAGCAGGGCCCGGACGGCGCGGCCGACCTGCGGGCCGTTGGCAAGGGGACGTACCTCGCCGGGCTGCGCGAGCTGGCCCGGGTCGACCTGCGGCCGCGGCTGCGCGAGATCACGCTACCCACGCTGGTCGTCTGCGGTGACCGGGACAAGGTCAACATCCCGTTGTCGCGGGAGCTGGCCGCCGGCATCCCCGGCGCCGAACTGCGGATCATCCCGGGCGCGGGCCACCTGTGGAACCTCGAGCAGCCGGCCGCCTTCACCGCCCTCCTCCTGGAGTAGACAGTGTCTACGGATGTCGTGTAGACACTGTCCATGCACGATGACGAGGGGCTGCGGGAACGGCTGGTGCGGGCCGGGGCCGAGCTGGTGGCGCAGGAGGGCTCGGCCGCTGTCTCGCTGCGGGAGATCGCCCGGCGGGCCGGTGTCTCGCACGGTGCGCCGCGGCGATACTTCCCGACGCACCTGGAGCTGCTGTCCGCGATCGCCCGGCAGGGCTTCGCCGAGCTGAGCGCGCACCTGGCCGCGGCCCCGCCGGACCTGCGCGGCCACGCACACGCCTACGCCCGGTTCGCCCAGGCCAACCGCGGCATGTACGAGCTGATGTTCCGCCACGACCTGCTCGGGTCCGGGCACCTGGGCCTGCGCGACACCAGCCTCCCGCTGTTCGGCCGGCTGACCGCCGAGCTGGACGTGGTCGCCGCGGGCGCGCTGTGGGCCAACCTGCACGGCATCGTCCAGCTCTGGCTGTGGGGCAGCCTCCCCCTGGCCACCGGCCAGACCGACATCGCACCGCTGCTGGACGCCGCCCTGGACGCCCACGTCGGCCCGGCGTCATGATGCCGCTGGTGTACCGCCTCACCCGCGCGACCGCGGGCCGGGCCCTGCGCTGGGGCTGGCGGCCGCGGGTCCATGGGCTGCACCACATCCCGCCGGGCGGCGCGATCCTGGCCGGCAACCACCTGTCGGTGGCCGACGAGCTGTTCCTCGGCGCGCTGGTGCCCCGGCACGTCGCGTTCTGGGCGAAGGCCGAGTACTTCCGCGGCCACCGCCTCGCCGGGATGCTGGTCCGCGGCCTGGGCGCGATCCCGGTCGAACGCGCCGGCGGCCGGGCGGTGCTGACCGCGTTCGCGGCGGCCGTGCCCGTGCTGCGCGGCGGCGGGCTGGTCGCCGTCTTCCCGGAGGGGACCCGGTCACCGGACGGCCGGCTGTATCGCGGCCGCACCGGTGCCGTCCGCCTGGCCCGGCAGGCCGGGGTGCCGATCGTGCCGTTCGCGGTGACGGGGACGGACGCCGTGCAGCCGATCGACGCCCGCCGCCCGCGCCTGGCCACCGGCACGCGGATCGAGGTGCGCTTCGGGCCGGCCGCCGACGTGGCCGAGGGCTCGGTGCGGGCCGCCACCGACGGGGTGATGGCCCGCATCGGCGAGCTCAGCGGCCAGGAGTACGTGCCCTCGTACGCCCCCTTGCTGCGCCTGGGCCGTTAGAGCCGGCGGACGGTCTCGGCGTCCTCGAGGCCCTCGTAGTAGCGGTCGAGGACGCGGGTGAAACGGTTCTCGGCCGGCTCGGCGTGCGCGAACAGGGTCATCGACGAGCGCAGCTTCATCGCGTCGGTCGACCCGAAGATGCCCTCGGCCGTGTGCGTGGCGTCGCCGAGCAGGGCGTCGGCGCACTCGAGCAGCCGCGGGCCGAGGACCGGGTGCTGCAGGTAGGCCCGGGCCTCATCGAGCGAGCCGATGGCGTAACGCTGCGCCATCGAGCTGCGCCCGAGCCCCCGGATCTGCGGGAAGACGAACCACATCCAGTGGCTGCGCTTGTGGCCGTCCTGCAGCTCGCCGATCGCGTGGTCGTAGACGTCCCGCTGCGCCTCGACGAACCGTGACAGCTCGTACGGATCCTCCATGTATCCACCTTAGGCGGGCGGGTCGAACTCCGCCGTGAGCTCGCTGATGCGCCCGGCCGACCAGCGCAGCCGCAGGGTCCCGCCGCCGCCCGCGGACCACGCCACCCGGGCCACGTCCTCGTCGCCGTCGGAGGTGACCGAGGTGACGTCGAGGGTGTCGTCCGGCGGCTGGGCCACGTAGGCGGCCGCGATCGCGGCCTTGCCGACGTAGGGGCTGCCGGGGTCACCCTCGATGCGCAGGGTGGCGTTGTCCCCGAACCGCTCCAGGTAGCCGCCCCAGTCCCCGGTCCGCACGCCCTCGTTGAACAACCGGCACTGCTCCAGCACTCGCTCAGCCATGCCGCAGGTCTACCATCCCGATCGACCGCTGTCACTCCCGCGGCGGCGGCTGCGTCGGGTCCACCCCCTGGCTGAAAGCGCTCGCCAGCCCGGCGATCCGGCCCGCGCCGACCGCCGCGGCCCACCGCTGGACCTCCCCCGCGAGGGCGAGCGCGCCGCCCTCGTCCCCGGCATCGCGAGCCAGGACGGCGAGGAGCAGCTGCTGCGACAGCGTGCCGCCGACGGTCCCCGCGGCCGCGCCGACGGCGGTCGCGTCCCGCCACCGTTCGAGGGCCAGCTCATGCTCGCCGTCGTCGTGGTCGTGGTCACCCAGGTGCCGCTGGGCCTCCCGGCGCAGCAGCGGGTCGTCACCGGAGTTGGCGAGGGCCACCTTGTAGTGCTCGGGTGCGGCTTTGCGTTCCTCGAGGACGTTGTCGTAGACGAGCCCGAGGTACATGTGCGCCCACCCGAGCCGCCGCCCGTCCGGCGCCGAGGCCACGAACCCCTCGGCCTGCTCCCGCAGCGCCGGCTCGTACTGGCGCAGCTTGGTGTAATAGACGCTGCGGAACCGCGCGAACTCGAAGTCCCAGCGCTCGTGCTCGTCCAGGGCGTCGGCGTCCACCATGGACAGTCGAGCCGGCGCGTCGGTGTTCCCGTTGTACCAGGCCGAGTCGACCGCGATCTCGGCCGCGGCGAGCGCGATCCGGGCCCGTCGCGGATCGTCGAGCGGCAACCGTTCGCGGGCGGCGTCGAGCAGCCCCGTGGCCAGCTCCCACCGCGCCCCGAGCGCCAGCCCCCGGCCCGCCACGAGCAGCTCATCCAATGTCAGCATGCCGCCGACGGTAGTAATCCGAAAAACTATCCACAAGAAAACTACTTCCGCTGACGAGGGTGTACCGCCCATTGAGTTGCTCGTCCAGTTGTACCTATGTCACTCTGGACGGCGTGTACATGGACATCGTGATCCTCAGTCACCTGCAGCGCGGCCCGGTCCACGGCTACGAGCTGAAGCGCAACGTGTCCGCGACCACCGCCTACGCCCTGCACAACAACACGCTGTATCCGGCGCTCAAACGGTTCGAGGAGGCCGGGGCCGTCACCAAGACCGCCGAGACGCAGGAAGGCAAGCCGCCCCGGCACGTCTACGCGCTCACCGACCTCGGCCGGGAGCTGCTCCACGACATGCTGGCCGAGCTGCCGGCCGAGCGGGCCGGGGACGAGCCCGAGTTCCTGACCCGGCTCGGGCAGTTCGAGCACCTCACGACCGAGGAGCGGCGGCGGGTGCTGGACGCCCGGGCCGAGGCGCTGCGCCGGCAGGCCGGGCACCTGCGCGAGCTCGGGGAGAAGACCGCCCGCAGGCCGCGCGAGCACCGGTGGGGCGAGCTGGTCGTGGCCGAGCTCGGCGAACGCATCGAGCGCGAGCTGGCCTGGATCGCGCGGCTCCAGCAGCTGGCCCAGCGGCCATGAGCAGGCTCACGGGGCTGATGCAGCTGGGGCTCATGGCCGGGCCGCTGCTGTCGATGGTCGACTCGTCGATCGTCAACGTCGCCGTGCCCGACATCGCGGCCGAGCTGCGCACCGGGCTCGCCGACACGCAGTGGGTGGTCAGCGGATACCTGCTCGCGCTGGCGGCCGGGCTGACGACCACGTCCTACCTGGCCCGGCGGTTCGGGACGATGCGGGTCTACAGCGTCGCCATGGTCTGCTTCGTCGCCGCGTCGGCCGCCTGCGCGGCCGCGCCCGGGATCGGGACCCTGGTCGCGGCCCGCGCGGTGCAGGGGTGCACCGGGGCGCCGCTGGTCCCCCTGGCCATGAGCGTGCTGCTGGGGCGGGGCGCGGCCAGGAAGATCCCGATCGCGGCCGGGTTGCTGTTCTTCCTCGCACCCGCGATCGGGCCGTCGTTCGGGGGGCTGCTCATCGCGGCCGGCGGGTGGCGCTGGATCTTCCTGGTCAACGTGCCGATCGGCCTGGCGGCGCTGGCGGGGGTACGCCGGCTGCCGCCCGACGTCGCACCCCGAGCGGACGGCCAGGCCCGCCTCGACCCCGTCGGCCTCGGACTGCTGTCCGTGGGCCTGGTCGCGGCCCTGTACGGTGCGGGCCGGGCGACCAGTGCCGGCTGGGGCGACACCCGCGCGGTCGCGACCCTGACCGCCGGGGCGCTCCTGCTCGGCGGGTACCTCCTGTGGGCCCGCCGCACCGCCGAGCCGGCCGTCGACCTGACCCTGCTGCGCCACCGGCGGGCCGCCCTGGCGCTCGGGCTCAGCGTCCTGTCCTCGGTCGTCGCGTTCGCGGCCGTCTTCCTGCTGCCCGTCTTCACCGAGTCCGTGCAGCACCACACCGCCCTGGCGACCGGGGTCGCGCTGCTGCCGCAGGGGCTCATCACCGGGGTCGGCACGGCCGCGGGGCCGGGGCTCGCGGCCCGGATCGGGGTGCGGCCGCTCGTCTGCGCCGGGTTCGTCCTGCTCGCCGCGGCCAGCGCCGGGCTGCTGCTCGTCGACGCCGGCACGCCGCTGTGGGTGACGGCGCTGATCCTGTCGGGGCGGGCGGTGGCGATCGGGTTCGGGATCACGCCGCTGCTGTCGGTGATGCTCGAGCCCCTCGCCGACACGCAGCTCGCCGACGGCAACACGCTGTTCAACATCGCGCAGCGGCTCGGCGGGTCCCTCGGCGTCGGCGTGCTGGGGTCACTGCTCGCCGCCCGGGCGGTCACCGTCGGGCCGATCGCCGGCTTCCACGAGATCGGCCTGGTCCTGACGGTGCTGGCCCTCCTTGCGGCGGCCCTGGCCTTGCCGCTACCGCGCCGGGTCGCCGAGGCGGGCGTGTAGCTTCCGCAGGTGGCTCTCGACCTGGGCCCGGTCGTAGCCGCGCAGCACCACCAGCAGGTCCGGGTGCTCCAGGGCGGCCCGGACCTCGGCCCGCAGCGCCGGGTCGTCCGACAGCAGCGCGTCCTTGGCCCGGCGGATCAGCGTGTCGACCCGGCCCGCCTCGTAGCCGCGCAGGACGGTCTCGAAGCCGGGGTCGTCGCCGCGGCGGGCGATCCGGTTGTCGAACCGGCCGCCGGAGTGCTGCCGCAGCGCCTCCACGATCTCGTCCTGCGACTGCCGGACGTCCAGCAGTTTCAGCACGACCCGGTCGCCGGGCTGCAGGATCAGGTGCGGGCCCGACGTCGCCGGCGGGGTCGGCTCGTCGAGGATCACCTTGTCGATCGCGGCCCACTCGACCAGGCCGGCCCGGGTGGTGATGCCGTCCGGGCCGATCGCGAACCGGAACGGGCGCAGCTCGTCGCGCAGCAGCACCGCCCCCAGCGCGATCGCGACGATGCCGCCGATCGCGTAGAGGGCGATGGTGCCGCCGGTGGAGCCCCGGGCGCAGACCAGGGCCACCAGGCCGAACGCGATGACGAGGAGTGCCAGTCCGAGGGAACGGCGCCTGCGCTGCAACTCCATGCGGCGCAACGTTACTCGGTGCGCAGCGCCCGCGCGGTGCTGGTCCGGGCCGCCCAGCCGGCCGGCATCAGGGCGCCGCCGACGGCGATGGCGAGACCGCCGAACAGCAGGGGTACGAGCAGCCACAGCGAGTACACCTCGATGATGTGCGCCGGGAACCGGGTATCGGCGGCGCTGGCCATCTCGGGCAGGACCCAGTCGTGCAGGGCGATCCCGGCCGGCACCCCGATCAGCCCCGCGACCAAGCCGAGGCCGGCGACCGACGTGAGCACCATCGCCACGGTCTGGCGAGGGGCCATGCCGAGCGCCTTGAACACGCCGAGCTCGTGGACGCGCTCGCGGGTGTCCAGCACGACGGTGTTGAGCACGCCGAGCCCGGCCACGGCGACGAGCATCAGCGCCAGCATCCCGGCGAGGGTGTCGATGGCGACGATGGTCTGGTTGATCTCGGCGACGTTGATGTCGGCGTGGCCGCCGATCGGCTGCACCTTGCGGCCCAGGCTCTCCGTGTACTGCCGCAGGTCCGTGCCGTTCGCGAGCTCGATCTGGAACACCTCACCGCCGCGCGGCCCGTCGAACGTCCAGCCGGCGAACGGGCCCGCGTCGGCGATGACCCGCCGGCCGTCACCGCTGAGGTCGAGGACCTCACCGACGATCGTGACCGTGGCCGACCGGCCACCGGCGGTGACGGTCAGGGTGTCGCCGATGTGCTTGCCGGACACCTTGAGCAGCGCGGTCGGCACGACGGCCTCACCGGCCCCGCCGATCCAGCGGCCCTCGATGACGTCGTAGCTGGCCCACGACGAGTCGCCGTCGAACAGCACGAGCTGCGCGGTGCCGGTGAGCCCGGTGACGGTGGCCTCGCCGAACCGCTGCGCGAAGTAGCGGCCGGTGCCGGGCTCGGCCTTGATGGCGGCCTCGATCGCGGTCCGGTCCACGGTCGGCGGGGCCGGCATCCCGGGCGGCGGCGGTGGCCCGTCGGCGCTCATGACGCCGACCTCGACGTCGCCGGCGGTGCGCTTGTTCATCGCCGCCTGCACCTCGCCGACGGACAGGGCCAGGCCGAGGCCGAACGTGACGCCGAGCGCGCCGAGGGCGACCGCGGTCGCGATCGTCACCGAGCGACCCGGGCGGGTGAACGGGTTGGCCAGGCCGAGGCTCATCGAGCGGGGCAGCGGCAGGCGGCCGAGCAGGCTGCGGGCGGCCCGGCCCCGGCCCAGCGACGGGGTCCGGCCGACGGCGAGGGCGTCGACGGTGCGCAGCCGCCCGGCCCGCAGCGCCGGGACGAACGCGGTCACCGCCACCGCGGCCAGGGCCGCCAGGGGCACCACGACGGAGACCCACCAGTCGAGGCCGACGAAGCCGGTGCCGAACGCGTCGCCCTCGTCGTTGAGGATCGGGACGGCGGCCAGGTTGCCCAGCGGGACCGCGATCGCCGCGCCGATCGTGGCCGGGATCAGGGCCTGCATGACGTAGGCCCGGGCGACCTGGGCCGGGCTGTAGCCGAGGGCCTTGAGGATGCCGATGCGCCGGGTCGCGGAGCCGACCGCGCCGCTGACCACGATGCCGATGATGAGCACCGACATGACCAGGCCGATGACGCCGAACGCGACGACGAACGGCGCGAACACCCCGGCGATGCGCTCACTGTCGGATTTCGCGGTCAGGTACGACGACGAGCCCTGCACCGCGCCGGCGGGGACGGCCGACGTGATCGCGGTCAGCGCGGCCGTCATGTCCGCCTCGGTGCCGGCGCGGCTCAGGCGGTACAACATCTGCTGTCCGCCCTTGTCCTTGGGCGTCAGGGCCGTGACGGTCGCCGGGAGCGCCCACGCCATGCTGCTGTCGGTGACCGAGCGGGCCAGGCCGACGATCGTCAGGGTCGGCTGGCCGGGGGCGTCCGGGTACTGCACCTGGTCGCCGACGGCGAAGGGCCCGTCGCCGTCGGACCAGACGAGCTCGCCCGGCCCGGTGGCGTACCGGCCGGCGGTGAGCTCCAGGCGGTCCAGGCCGGTGGCGGTGCCGTCCCGGCCGGCGATGGTGAACCCCGGCAGCCGGGCGTGCAGCGGGAAGCCGTTCGGGTGGGTCTTGGTGACGACCGGTTCGAGCTCGACGGTCGGGAAGGGGCCGGACGCCTCGGTCGCGCCGGCGGCCCCCGCGGTCGCGGCGAGCTGCGCGGCCGTCGCCTTGGCCGGGTCGAAGGCCACGGTCAGGTGGGCGCCGTGCTGGCGGTCGAACGCCTTCGCGAACGGCTCGTTGGAGGCGACCAGCAGCCCGACCGCGAGGACGGACGCGGTGACGGCGAGCAGCGTCGTCAGCGTCATGACGACGGTCTGCACGCGGCGCCGACCGACCCCGGAACGCACGATACTGCCCAGACCCGCGCTCATGCCGGGACTCCCTGCGCCAGGTGGCCGTCGACCAGGGAGATGGTGCGGGTCGCGCAGGACTCGGCCAGGGCCAGGTCGTGGGTGACCAGCAGCAGCGTCTGGCCGTCCCGGTTGAGCTCGGTCAGCAGCCGGCGGACCTCCTGCCCGGAGGCGGTGTCCAGGGCGCCGGTCGGCTCGTCGGCGAGCAGCAGCGGCGGCCGGTTCATCAGGGCCCGGGCCACCGCGACCCGCTGCCGTTCACCGCCGGAGAGCCGGCCCGGGAACGCCTTGGCGTGCCGGGCGACGCCGAGATACCGCAGCAGCTCCTCCGCCCGCTGGCGGGCCGCGGCCCGGCCGGTGCCGGACAGCTGCGCCGGCAGCAGCACGTTGTCGAGGACGGTGAGATCGTCGAGGAGGTTGAAGAACTGAAAAACCATGCCAATACGGCGGCGGCGGTACTGCGCTGAGGCCGACTCGGACAGCCGGTCCACCCGCACCCCGTCGACCGTCACCGTCCCGCTCGTCGGCTTGTCGAGCCCGGCGATCATGTTGAGCAGCGTCGACTTGCCGCTGCCGGACGGTCCGAGCACGGCGAGGGCCTCCCCGCGCCGCACCCGCAGGCTCAGCCCGGCCAGGGCCGCGATGCCACCGTCGTACTGCTTGGTCACGTCGTCGAACTCGATCAGTACCTCGGAATCGGTCATGCCGCCGAAGGTAGGGGCGAACCGGGCCCCGGCACGTCGCCCACCGTGCGGGTTTGCGTCATCACTGCGATGTACGCAGGACTCCTGACGCGGACCGCACCGCCGTCGGCGAGACTGGTCGGGTGAAGAGACTGGTCGCCTGGCTGCGCGTGGAGACCCCGGCGCCGGCCCGGCTCACGCCGTGGGCCTGGGCGGCCGACATCATCCTCGCCGTGCTGCTCGCCATCGGCGCGGTCAGCGGCGCCGGGCACCAGCAGGCGCAGATCGACGACCGGCCCTACATCGTCGAAGGCCCGTTCGGCCCGCGGGTCCTGCCGCCGCCCTACGGGCCGGAGCCCGGGGCCCCCGACTACCCCGACCTGCCCGCCATCCCCGACGATCCCGATGCGCCCCGGTTCCTCCCCGACGACGACGGCCCCAGCGGCTGGCTGTTCGCCGCGGCCGCGCTGACCGCCCTGCCGCTGGCGTTCCGGCGCCGATACCCCCTGGCCGCGTTTTTGGTCGTCGCGGGCAGCTCGTTCGTGGTCTACCAGGAGCACGCCGAGCCGAGCTTCGCCGTCATCGCGTCGCTGATCGCCGCCTACAGCGCCCCCATGTACTCCCGATACCGCAACCTGGCCCTGCTCAGCGTCGTCGTGACGACCGCGGTCGCGGTCAGCGACCTGCAGGACAACCTGCCGGACCTGCCGCAGGGCCTGATGCTGTTCCTGATCCTGTCGTCGGTGGGGCTGGCCGCGAACACCATCCACAGCTGGCGGCAGCGGGCCCGCACCGCCGAACGGGAGCAGGCGGCCGCGGCCCGGATCGCCGTCGACGAGGAGCGGGCCCGGCTCGCCCGGGAGCTGCACGACGTCGTCACCCACAACGTGAGCGTGATGGTCGTGCAGGCCGGCGCCGCCCGCAAGGTCATGGACGCGGAGCCCGAGCAGGCCCGGGAGGCGCTGCTCGCGGTCGAGGCCGGCGGGCGGGCCGCGCTGACCGAGCTGCGGCAGGCGATCGGGCTGCTCACCGTCGACGACGGCGGCGCCGACCTGGCCCCGCAGCCGGGCCTGGACCAGCTGGAGACCCTCGTCGACCGGGTCCGGGAGACGGGGGTGCCGGTGACCCTGGCCGTGGCCGCGCCGCCGGTCCCGCCGGGGGTCGGGCTGGCCGCCTACCGGGTCGTGCAGGAGGCCCTGACGAACGCGGTCAAGCACGCGGCCGGGGCGGCGGTCGACATCGTCGTCTCCGCCGACGAGCGGGCTCTGCGCATCGACGTGGCCGACACCGGCGGGGTGGCGGCGCTCGGTGCCCACGGCAGCGGGCGGGGGCTGGCCGGGCTGCGGGAGCGGCTGACGGTCTACGGCGGTACGCTCACCGCCGGCCCGCGACCGATCGGCGGCTTTCGAGTACACGCGGAAATACCCTTGGAGGTTGGTCCTTGAGCGAGCCGCTGCGCGTTGTGATCGCCGATGACCAGGCGCTCGTGCGGACCGGGTTCCGGATGATCCTCACCGCCGACGGCATCTCGGTGGTCGCCGAGGCGGCCAACGGCGCCGAGGCGGTCGAGGCGGTGCACAGCACGCGGCCCGACGTGGTGCTCATGGACGTGCGGATGCCGGAGATGGACGGCCTCGAGGCGACCCGCCGGATCCTGGCCGACCCGGCCGGCGCGGCGCCGCGGGTGGTCATCCTGACGACGTTCGACCTGGACCGCTACGTCTACGCCGCGCTCACCGCGGGCGCGTCCGGCTTCCTGCTCAAGGACGTCAGCCCGGAGCAACTCGTCGCGGCCGTGCGCCTGGTCCGCTCCGGCGACGCGCTGCTCGCCCCGGCGATCACGCGGCGGCTGATCGAGCGTTACGCGGCTCGCGACGCCGGTTCCGCGGCCCTGCACCGGGACCTGTCGACGCTGACCCCGCGGGAGGTCGAGGTCCTGGCGATGCTGGCCCGCGGGCTGTCCAACGCGGAGCTGGCGGAGCGGCTGTTCCTGTCCGACGCGACCGTGAAGACGCACGTGGCCCGGATCCTGTCGAAGCTGCGGCTGCGCGACCGGGCCCAGGCGATCGTGGTGGCCTACGAGACCGGCCTCGTCACGCCCGGCGCGGGTCCGCCGGCAGCCGGCTGAGCTCGATGCCGAACTCGGTGCGGTAGGTGTCCATCGTCTCGTCGTCGGTCAGGGTCCGCTCCGCGCGCGTGCCGGTGGCGCCGGTCCGGATGAGCCGGTTGCCGCCGAGCGTGACGCGGCCGCCGTCCGCGGTGACCCGGGAGCACGTGGGTCCCTTCGTGAAGTGCGACCGGGGCGAGGTCTGCTGATACCAGCAGGTGGGCCCGAAGTCCCTCAACCGATACGGGCGGGGATCGATTCGGTACTCCGCTTCGCGCGGCCCGGTCACCACATGCTCACCGTCGGCCTCCGTCACGGTGTACACGCCGTCGGGGTCCGCCTGCGGCTCGCTGGTGTCGAGCCGGAGCGGATGGTGCGCGAACTTGCCGAAGCCGACGTCGACCAGCCACGGGGTCTCGTCGACGACGGTGCGCAGCACCATGTGGTCGAACGGGAAGCCGAACGCCGTGCCGTTCCAGGTCCGGGCCGAGTGCAGGGTGACGGTGTAGCCGAGATCGCGCAGCAGCAGCGCCAGGGCCCCGTTGAGCTCGTAACAGAACCCGCCCCGCCGTCGCTTGACGATCTTGTCGAGCAGCCCCTCGTCGTCGAGCGCGACGGGTTCGCCGAGGTGGATGCTCAGGTTCTCGAACGGCACGGACCCCAGATGCGCCCGCTGGACGCGCCGCAGCGTGGCCAGGTCGGGGCGGTGCGGCCGCTCGTCGATGCCGATGCGCGCCAGGTAGTCGTCCACACCGGAGCCTAACGCGTCTCCAGCTTCACGTAGTCGAGGTCGCCGGCGTAGTAGTCGCAGCCGACGTCGACCTGGTCGCAGGCGGTCTTCCCGCCGACGGACAGCGGCCAGTCGTTGGCGATGTACCCGGTCCACCCGGACTTGCGGGCCTCGGTCCGCCCGTCGACGACGAGCGCCAGCCCGGACTGGGACCGCTCGCAGCGCACGGTGTGCCAGCGCCCGTCGTTGAGCCGGGTCTTCGAGGAGACGATGAGCGAGCCGTGGTCGCCGCGGAACAGGCACTGCGCGATGCCGCTGGGGATCTGCAGCTTGTAGTTCCCGCCGTCGACGGTCGCCTGGCCCTTCTGCACGATGTTGCCGAAGTGGTACTGCGTGCGCAGCCGGACGGTGACGGCGAAGTCGCGGTTGCCCGGGTTGAGCTCGCCCGTCCGCCCGCCGCTCACGGTCGCCAGATGCCGCGGGTGGGTCGGGGGCGTGTCGGGGTCGAGCCGGGTGAAGCGGTACGCGGTCTCGCCCTGGACGCCGACGCCGGTCTGGACCTCGGACCCGATGGTGCCGTCGAGCCCGTTGCCGGAGCTGTCGGCCATGGTCCGGGCGCCCGCGCCCTCGTTCATCTCGTACTGCGCGACGGTGTGCGCGCCGGCGCTCTCCCCGGCCGCGTCGGCCTGAACGGCGGTGGCGACGAGGGTCGCCGCGGTGGTGAAGGTGACGGCAACGGCAAAGCGCCCTCGACTGCGCATGAATTCCCCCGCGTGATCGTGTGGCCTTCATCCTAAATGCCGGAAAGTTCCACTGATGGGTTTTTCGCGAGGGGGGATCATGTGTCCGTGCAACGCATCGACCTACCCCACGCCGACGTCACCCTGTCCTGCCTGCTCTTCGGCCCCGAGTCCGCGCCACCGGTGGTGCTGCTGCACGGCCTGGCCGGCGCGGCGAGCGAGCTGCAGCCGACCGCGGCGGCCCTCGCGAAGGACTTCCGGGTCGTGGTACCGGACCAGCGCGGCCACGGCCACAGCACGAGACGCCCCGCCGACGTGTCCCGCCGGGCGTACGTCGAGGACGCCGCGTTCGTCATCCGCGAGCTGTGCGGCGGCGGCCCGGTCAGTGTGGCCGGCCAGTCGATGGGCGGCCACACGGCCATGCTCCTGGCCGCGTGGCACCCCCACCTGGTCGACCGCCTCGTGATGCTCGAGGCCGGCGTCGGCGGCACCGCCCCCGACGACGACTACCCGGCGCGCCTGGGCACGTGGTTCGCCTCCTGGCCGCTGCCGTTCGCCACACCCGCCGCGGCGGTCGCCTTCCTGGGCGGCACCCCGACCGCCCACGCCTGGGCCGCCGACCTGGAGGCGGGCCCGGACGGCCTGCGCCCCAGGTTCGACGCGGACGTGATGGAGGCCGCGATCCGCCCGGTCGCGGCGACCGCCCGCTGGCCCGAGTGGACCGCCGTGACCGCCCCCACATGGCTGATCCGCGGCGAGCGCGGCACCTGCCCACCGGCGGAGGACGCGAGGATGCGCGACCTGCGCCCGGCGTGCGAGTACCGGCAAATCCCCGACGCGGGCCACGACGCCCACCTGGACCAGCCCGAGGCCTGGCTCACGCTCCTTCGCGAGGCGCTGACGAGCTGAACACGACGAACCGGAACCCGGCGCCGACCGTCCGCCGCAGCGGCACGTCGCACTTGACCCGCCGCAGCACGTCGCCCCGGCTCAGCGCCAGCCCGCGCGCGATGAGCCGATCCGGCCGCACCGGCACCGGGTCGAGGAATGCGACCTCGACCGGCACCGGCCACCCCTCGTCGAGCGGCGGCGCCGGCGCGTCCAGCGCCCACGCCCCGCGCCAGTCCAGCGCCGCCCGATGCCGCGGATCGAGCAGCGTCGCCGCGACCAACGCCGGATCGTTGGCGTGATACCCGTCGAGCGCCACCGGATCAAGACTGCGCACCGGCACCCGCTCGTGCACGGTGACCTTGGACGTCCGGTCGCAGCCGACGCACCGGACCAGCAGCCAGACGTCGAGCAGCTTCCCGTTGGCGTTGACCCGGAACCGCCCGGCCCCGGTCGTGGCGAACTCCGCCCGGCAGTCCGGGCACCGCCGCCGCAGCAGCGGCAACCGGGTCCGGCGAACAATCCAGGACAGCGCGATATGCGATTGTGCAGACATGAGGATGCGAACTCTCTGAAGACCCAACCGAGGCCGATTCAGCTGCGCGACCTCGAACCGCAGCACACCCGGGCGGCCGAAGGACAGCCCGGCAGGACCGGCGCGGCAAGCGCGTCGGCCGAAGGTGCACGAGAAAGCGTCGGGAGCTACAGAGCGGGCGGCGTCACGCGGTGTCTGTCCTCAGTCGTCGCGGCAGCGGGCGTCACCGGCAAAATACGACGCCGCCGAAGCCCGCCTCAACCACATTTCCCGGCCGGGGGGCCGCTACCGGGGAATGTCCCAGGCGCTGAGCTCCACGGTGACCGCGTTGTCGTTGGTGACGCCGGTGATCTCCAGGAGCACCAGCCGCTGGAAGTCGCCGCGGGAGCGGGCCGCGGCGTAGGACGTCGTGATGCACAGGACGGCCCCCTGCCGGGCCGGGACGGTAGCGTCACCGATCGGCGCGGTCCGGATCTTCTCGCCGCAGTCCTGCGGCGTCATCGCGGGCGCACCGGCCTCACTGCCCGTGACGTCGTCACCGAGCTTCAGCTTCAACGGCTGACTGCTGGTGCCCCCTTCCAGCGCGATGTCGTAGCCGTTGGAGCTGACGTTGGCGCGAGGCTCGTCGAGGTCGGCGTACATCGTCGAATACGTGGACGTCTTCAGCGTCAGCGTATGCTTGGTGTACTTCACCTTGAAGACGGTGCGCTGGTCGAGCGGCGGCGGCTCGCCCGTCGCATACGTGCCCGGCAGCGACTGCGCCGGTGCCGCCTCCGTGACCGCGGTCGTGGCGCCGGCCTCGGGCGTTCCCGTCGCCGACTGCGGCACCACGGTCTGCGCGCCGGCCGGGCGCCCCGCGGCGAGTGCGATCTCACGGGCGTCGTTGGCCTGGTCCAGTGCGCGCCAGGCGACCAGCAGCGCGACGGCGGAGACGACCACCGCGGCGACGCACGCCACGATGACCGCCGTGCGGCCGGGCGAGGAGCCGGACGGCATCGTGGCGCTCGTCGGGGCCGGGCTGACCCCGGCGGCCTGAAGCTGCCGGGGTCAGGGGGCCAGCAGGCCGTTGTCGCGGGCGTACACGGCGGCCTGGGTGCGGTCGCGCAGGCCGAGGCGGGTCAGGATGCGCGAGACGTGGTTCTTCACCGTGCCCTCGCTCAGGAACATGCGGGCGGCGATCTCGCGGTTCGTCGCGCCGGTGGCGACCAGGCGGAGGATCTCCAGTTCGCGGGTCGTCAGGTCGGTCGGGGTGTCGGCGGGGCGGGCGGTGGCGAGGCGGCGGGCGACCGACGGGTCGAGCTGGGCCACGCCGCGGTGGGCCAGGCGGACGGCGTCGGCCAGCTCCGCGGCGCCGAGGTCCTTCAGCAGGTACCCGTCGGCGCCGGCGCGCAGGGCCAGGGCCACGTACTGGTCGTCGTCGAACGTCGTCAGCATCACCACCCGGCAGCTCGGGTGGGCCCGGCGCAGGGCCCGGGTCGCCTCGACGCCGTCCAGGCCCGGCATGCGCACGTCCATCAGCACGACGTCGGGGGTCAGGTCGGCGGCGCGCTGCAGGGCCTCCTCGCCGCCGGCGGCCGTGCCCACCACCTCGATGCCGGGCTGGATGCTCAGCAGGGACGCGATGCCGTCGCGGACCAGCTGCTGGTCGTCGACGACCAGGACGCGGACATCGGTCATGCCGGGACCGGGATGCTGACCGTCACCCGGACGCCGCGGCCGGCGTCGCAGATGGCGACGGTACCGCCGAGTTGCTCCACCCGTTCCCGCATGCCCTGCAGGCCGAAGCCGGAACCGGGGACCTCCGGCAGTCCGGTGCCGTCGTCGGTCACCGTCAGCGTTGCGGTACCCCCGCGAAAAATGGCGGCGACGGACACGGCGCGGGCGTTGCCGTGCCGGCGGGCGTTGGTGAGGGCCTCCTGGGCGGCGCGGTAGACGGCCAGGCGGACCGGCGGGGGTGCGCTGTCCTCGTCGCCGGTGATGTCGACGGTCACGTCCGGGGCGTGCCGGGCCAGGTCGTGCAGCGACGGCGGGCGGTCACGGAGGGTCCGGACGGAGTCGCGGACCTCGGCCAGGGCCTGCTTCGCCGACCAGCGGGCGTCGGTGACCGCGCGGCCGGCCGCGGGCGGGTCGCGGTCGCGGAACGCCTCGGCCTTCTCCAGCTGCACGGCGATCGCGGTCAGGTGGTGCCCGAGGCTGTCGTGGATCTCCCGGGCCAGGCGGTTGCGCTCCTGCGCGGCGGACAGCGCGGCGACGGCGTCCATCTGGCCGACCGCGAACGCCGCCGCGGTCAGGGCCAGGGTCAGGCCGACGGCGTACATGACCAGGTCGCCGGGGTCGCCCTGGCCGGTGCCGGCGAAGAACACGGCGAGCAGGACGGCCCCGGCGGCGCCGAGGGCGACGGCGGTGCGCCGGCCGACGGTGAAGTAGGCGGCGAACGGCACGGTGATGAACAGCGCGCCCGTGAGTCCGCTGGGGTCGAACGGGGCCACGAGGGCCAGCAGCGCGAGGCGGACCACCAGCCAGACCCGCCGCCCCCGGTCGACGGCCTCGACCGCGGCCAGGCCGAGGACCCCGGCGGCGAAGCCGAGCGCGGAGGACACGTCGAGGGGGCGGGCGGTCAGGCCGGCGACGAGGACGGCCCCGCACAGCACGAACGGCACCCAGCGGACGGGCATGACGTCAGGCTACTTGCAGTGTCCGCGATGCCGGGAGCGCGACGAGCGACAGCCAGGCGACGGACGCGCCCGCCGCGACGTGGACGAGGCTGGTCCACGGGGTGTCGTCGAGCGGTGCGAGGGCGGCCAGGAGGGTCAGGGCCAGGCCGTAGCCGACCGCGGGCACCTTCGGGAAGACGCCGGCCCGGACCAGCGACACGCCGAACAGCAGCGTGCCGAGGACGAACACACCGGCGCAGGCGGTGAGGGCGGGGCCGGTCGGGCCGGCCTTGAGGGCGGTCACGGCCGCGTCGTCGAGGAAGAACAGCACGACGTTGAGTGAGAATGCCACTCCGGTGAAAAGCCCGAGACCCAGCAGGTGTACTGCGAACGCGAGCGCTCCGAACCGCCCGCTCGCTTCACGCTGGTGAAAGTACAGGACGGTCGCGGCCGGGGCGGCGAGGACGACACCGAGGCCGAGCACCAGGCTGGTCGCGGCCGTCTCGCCGGTGAAGGCCTCGATCGCACCGGGCACGGCGATGCACAGACCGAGCAGGACGCCGCAGGAGGCGCCGAATCGCTGAAACCACATGCCCCGGGACGCTATGGCCGGTGACCGCGGCGCCGGGAGTGCCGACCGGCCAGTCCTCGACCGCCATCCGGCACCGGTCGTTTCGCGACTTTCACGCCTAGACGTTGACAGATATCGATGCCGGTCGTAGCTTGACGGGCCGGGCAAGCGCTTTCCCACACCAACCGAAGGGACAGCTGTTCATGAAACGTATCAACGCCCCATCGCTCACCCTCGCGGTCGCCGCGGCGGTCGTGATCGCGGCCGGCTCGACCGTGTCCGCGTCCGCGGCGGTGGACGACTCGGCCCCGACCCAGGCCCCGGCGGCCACCGCCATGACCGAGCGCCTCGACCGCGGCCTGGTCAGCCTGCGCACCGCGGCCGGCAACTTCCTGTCCTGGCGGCTGCTCGGGACCGACGCGCCCGGCACCGCCTTCAACGTGTACCGCGACGGCGTCAAGGTCAACGCCGCCCCGGTCACCAAGGGCACGAACTACACCGACGCCGGTGCCCCGACCGGAGCGACCTACACCGTCCGCCCGGTCACCGGCGGGGTCGAGCAGGCCTCCCTGACCGCCGGCGCGTCCACCGCGGCCCTGGCCGCCAGCAGCATGGACGTGCCGATCCAGCTCCCGTCCGGCGGGACCACCCCCGACGGTGTCGCCTACACTTACACGGCCAACGACGCGTCCGTCGGCGACCTCGACGGCGACGGGCAGTACGAGATCGTCCTCAAGTGGGACCCGACGAACTCGAAGGACAACTCGCAGTCCGGCTACACCGGCAACGTGTTCATCGACGCGTACAAGCTCAACGGCACCCGGCTCTGGCGCATCGACATGGGCCGCAACATCCGGGCCGGGGCCCACTACACCCAGTTCCAGGTTTTCGACTACGACGGTGACGGCAAGGCCGAGGTCGCCATGAAGACCGGCGACGGCACCCGCGACGGCGTCGGCACGGTCATCGGCAGCTCGAGCGCCGACTACCGCAACTCCTCCGGCTACATCCTCACCGGCCCCGAGTACCTCACGGTGTTCAACGGGCAGACCGGCGCGGCGATGGCGACGACCAGCTACGTCCCGGCCCGCGGCACCGTCTCGTCCTGGGGCGACAGCTACGGCAACCGGGTCGACCGGTTCCTGGCCGGCACCGCCTACCTGGACGGCTCCCGGCCGAGCATCATCATGGCCCGCGGCTACTACACCCGCACGGTCGTCGTGGCCTGGGACTGGCGCAACGGGGCCCTGACCCGCCGCTGGACGTTCGACAGCAGCAGCTCCACCAACGGCTCGGCCTGGACCGGCCAGGGCAACCACCAGCTGGCGATCGCCGACGTCGACCAGGACGGCAAGGACGAGATCGTCTACGGCGCGATGGCGATCAACGACAACGGCGCCGGGCTGTGGAACACCGGCAAGGGCCACGGCGACGCGCTGCACGTCGGCGACCTCATCCCGAGCCGGCCGGGCCTCGAGGTGTTCAAGGTCGACGAGAACACCAACCAGGTCGCGGCCTGGATGGCCGATGCGAGGACGGGGGCGATCATCTGGCAGAACGCGTCCTGCGGCTGCGACAACGGCCGCGGCGTCTCCGACGACATCTACGCCGGCAGCCCCGGGGCCGAGTCGTGGTCGTCGGCGGTCAGCGGCCTGTTCAACACCAGCGGGTCGAACATCGGCCGCAAGCCGTCCTCGGCCAACTTCGTCGTGTGGTGGGACGGCGACGCGCAGCGCGAACTGCTCGACGGCACCCACATCGACAAGTACGGCACCAGCGCCGACACCCGGCTGCTGACCGCGAGCGGCGTGCACTCGAACAACGGCACCAAGGCCACGCCGTCGCTGTCGGCGGACATCCTGGGCGACTGGCGCGAGGAGGTCATCTGGCCGACCACCGACAACCGGGCGCTGCGGATCTACTCCACGACCGACGCGACGAGCATCTCGCACGTGTCGCTGATGCAGGACCGGATGTACCGCGAGGCCGTCGCCTGGCAGAACACCGCCTACAACCAGCCGCCGCACCCGAGCTTCGCGCTGGCCGGCTGAGCGTCACACCGCAGCTTCACGCCGGCCGGCTGAGCATCACACCGCAGCTTCACGCCGGCCGGCTGAGCATCACACCGCAGGCTGAGCATCACACCGCAGTGGAGGCCCGGGGCACCAGGCGGCAGGGCAGTGCCCGGGCGCCGAGCAACGGGTCTCCATTGATGGCTTCCAGGAGGTGCTCGGCGGCGGTCCGGCCGATGCCCTCCAGGTCCATGTCGACGCTGGTGAGCTGGGGGCGGCAGGCCTCGACCATGACGTCCCAGTTGTCGAAGCCGACCAGGGCCACGTCGCCCGGGATGGTGCGGCCGGCCTCGCGCAGCGCCTCGGCGACGCCACGGGCGATCTGGTCGCTGCCGCAGAACACCGCGTCGACGTCGGCCCCCTCGTCGCGGCGGGCGGACAGCAGCATGCCGACCGCGTGGCGGCCCCAGGCCTCGCTCCACTCGCCGTGCAGGGGCGGCCGGGCCAGCTCCAGGCCGTGCTCGGCCAGGGTCTCGACGGACGCGGCGGCGCGGACCCGGGCCGAGTGGTGGTGCTCGGGCCCGGTGACGTGGGCGATGCGGCGGCGGCCGATCGCGAGGAGGTGCTCGACGGCCCGGCGGGCGCCGTCGGCCTCGTCGGGCACGACCGAGCAGTCCATCGGGTTCTGGGAGCTGATGAACGCGTAGACGACCGGCACGGGCAGGTCGGCGGCGGCGATGGGCGGGCGGGCCTGGGTGCGCCGGCCGGTGACGATGAGGCCGTCGACCTTGCGGCTGAGCAGGGTGCGCAGGTAGTACTGCTCGCGGATCGGGTCGTCGCGGGCGTCGGCCAGCAGGACCGAGACCTGGCCCGCGCCGAGGGCGTCCTCGGCGCCGATCATGAGCGGGATGCTGAACCGGCCGATGCTGTCCGTCGTGATCATGCCGACGGTGTAGGTGCGGCCGGTCTGCAGGCCGCGGGCGGCGGCGTTGGCGATGAAGCCGAGCTGGTCGGCGGCCTGCTGGACGCGCTGGCGGGTCTCGGCGCGCAGCGAGCCGCGGCCGTTGAGGGCCTTGGACGCGGTGCCGGTCGAGACCCCGGCTAGGGCCGCCACCTCGCTGATCGTGGCGGGCCGGACGACGTTGCTCAGCGTTTCCCCCTGAGTTTCCTTGTTTCCTTGGCTGTGACCGTAACAGTGCCTTGACAGCCGATCAAGCCGCTGCCTAGCGTCAAGGCAATCGTTTTCCGAGATTTCCTTACACCCCCAATGAGGAAACCCGCTATGACAGTTTCCATCTATCGCCGGGCCGCCGCTGTGGCCGTCTCCGCCTGCCTGCTGGCCGGCTGCTCCACCACCGGCGGCACCGACAGCGGCTCGACCGGCTCGGCCGGCGGCGCCACCTTCACGGTCTGGGACCCCTACCCGCAGTTCGACGACAGCGCCGACTGGGTCAAGCTGCTGCAGAAGTGTGGCACCGACTCCGGCGTGACCGTGAAGCGCACCGCCTACGACACCACCGACCTGACGAACAAGGCGCTCCTCGCGGCCCAGCAGAGCAACTCTCCCGACGTGCTCATCGTCGACAACCCGGTGGTCTCCACCCTGGCCGACGCCGGGGTGCTCACTACCACCGAGGAGATGAAGGTCGACACCGCCGCCATCTCGCCGAACCTGCTCGCCGCGGGCCAGATCGGCGGCAAGACCTACGGCATCCCGATCGGCGCCAACACCCTGGCCCTCTACTACAACAAGGCGGTGCTCACCGCGGCCGGCGTCGACCCGGCCACGGTCAAGGACTGGGCGTCGCTGACGGCCGCGCTGGGCAAGGTGAAGGCGACCGGCAAGAAGGGCATCACGTTCTCCGCCATCGGCACCGAAGAAGGCAGCTTCCAGTTCCTGCCCTGGTTCTGGGGCTCCGGCGCGAACCTCACCAAGCTCGACTCGCCCGAGGGTGTCGCCGCGCTGACGCTGTGGACCGACTGGCTCAAGCAGGGCCTGGCGCCCAACTCCGTCATCGGCAACACGCAGACGACGAGCTGGCAGGAGTTCGCGACCGGCCAGTTCGCCTTCGCCGAGAACGGCACCTGGCAGCTCGGCAACGCCAAGAAGGCCGGCTTCGAATACGGGATCATCCCGATCCCCTCGAAGGCGGGCGGCACCGCGCCGGCGCCGACGGGCGGCGAGTTCGTGACCGCGCCGGTGCAGAAGGACAGCGGGCGCTACGCGACGACGCAGAAGCTCATCGCGTGCCTCTCCAACGCCGACAACGCCTACACGACCGACACGACGCTGTCGTACATCGCGGCGACCGACGCCGTGCAGACCAAGCAGGTCGCGGCCAACGCCGAGCTGAAGGTCTGGGTCGAGGCGGTCAAGGCGGCCAAGGGGCGCACGAGTGACAACCTCGGCACGAAGTACCCGAAGATCTCCCAGCCGCTGTGGACCGGCTTCCAGGCCGCGCTGAGCGGCGGCAAGTCACCGCAGGACGCGTTCACCGCGGCCCAGACCACCGCGGCCGCGGCCACCAAGTGACCATGCGCTCCAAGGTCAGCGGGTGGGCGTTCCTCGCGCCGGTGGTCGTGTACCTCGGTGCGTTCTACGCCTACCCGCTGTACCGCAACCTCGATCTCAGTCTGCACAACTACACGGTCCGCGCCTTCGTCCAGGGCAACGCGCCGTTCACCGGGCTCGGCAATTACCGCACGGTGCTCGCCGAGCCGACGTTCTGGCCGGCCGTGTGGCACACCGCGGTGTTCACGGGCGTGTCGCTGGTCTTCCAGTTCGCGATCGGCATGGCCCTGGCCGTCTTCTTCCGGCAACATTTCCCGCTCTCGGCAACGTTGCGCGCGCTGTTTCTGGTGCCGTGGCTGCTGCCGCTGATCGTGTCGGCGTCGACGTGGTCGTGGATGCTCAACAGCGACTCCGGGATCGTCAACGCCGCGCTGCGCCTGGTCGGCGTCGACCCGGTGAACTGGCTGACCTCACCGGCGTGGTCCCTGGCGTCGGTGACGATCGCCAACATCTGGATCGGGATCCCGTTCAACCTGGTCGTCATCTACAGCGGCCTGCAGGCCATCCCCGGCGAGATCTACGAGGCGGCGGCGCTGGACGGGTCGAAGCCCTGGCACACGTTCTGGCGCATCACGTTCCCGCTGCTGCGCCCCGTCTCGGCGATCACGCTCCTGCTCGGGCTCATCTACACGCTCAAGGTCTTCGACATCATCTGGATCATGACCAAGGGCGGCCCCGCGGACGCCTCCACGACGCTGGCGACCTGGTCCTACCGGCTCAGCTTCGGCAACCTCCTGCCCGCCTTCGGCCCCGGCGCGGCGGTGGGCAACCTGCTCATCATCGCCGCGATGGTCTTCGGGTTCGTCTACATCCGGACGCAGCATCGATGAGACTCAAAACCGTCATCGGCGTGCTGCTCACCGCGATCATGCTGTTCCCCGTCTACTGGATGGTGAACGTGTCCCTGACCCGGGACACGGACATGCGCGCCGACCCGCCGCACCTGTTCCCGCTCAACGGCACCTTCGAGGGGTACCGCGCGGTCCTGGACCAGCAGCTGCCGTACCTGATCAACAGCCTGCTGATCGGCCTCGGCACGGTCGCGCTCACGGTCGTGCTGTCCGCGCCCGCCGGATACTCCCTGGCCAAGCTGCGCCCGCGCGGCGGCGGCGGGCTCAGCTTCGTGCTCCTCGTCGCCCAGATGATCCCCAGCATCATCATGGCGATGGGCTTCTACGCCATCTACCTGCGCCTGGGCGTGCTCAACAGCACGGCCGGGCTGATCCTGGCCGACTCGACGATCGCCGTGCCGTTCGGCGTGCTGATCTTCACCGCGTTCATGTCCGGCGTCCCGGACGAGCTCACCGCGGCCGCCACCGTCGACGGCGCCGGCCCGTTCCGCACGTTCTGGTCGGTCATCCTGCCGGTCAGCCGCAACGCGATTGTCACCGTGAGCCTGTTCGCGTTCCTGTGGGCGTGGTCGGACTTCATGTTCGCCACCACCCTCGACGGCGGCGGCACCCAGCAGCCGATCACGCTCGGCATCTACCACTACATCGGCAACAACAACCAGCAGTGGAACGCCATCATGGCCACCGCCGTGGTCGCGTCCATCCCCGCGACGCTGCTGCTCATCGTGGCGCAGCGGTACGTGGCCGCCGGCGTGACCGCCGGCGCCGTCAAGGACTGAGGAAACTCCATGCACAACCCCTTCGGCCCCGCCGTGCCCACCGACCGCGCCATCTCGGCCCTGCGCCCGCTCGCCGCCGGCGCCGCCCGCCTCGACCGGGGCGGCCTGCTCGGCGGCTGGCAGGAGCGCAACACCGCCGCGACCATCCCGCACTGCATCAGCCAGCTGCACTCGCGCGGCAACCTCGACAACCTGCACCGGGTCACCGGCGACTTCGACGGGCCGTTCGTGGGCTGGTGGTTCGCCGACACCGACGTGCACAAGACCCTCGAGGCGGCGCTGTGGGACGGCGGCTTCCCGTCGTTCGTCGGCGACACCGTGCAGCTACTGGAGAAGGTCCAGGACCCGGACGGCTACCTGGTGTCCTACTTCCAGGCCGGGCCGCGGGACCGGCAGTGGGCGGAGCTGCCGTCGAGCCACGAGATGTACACCGCCGGCCACCTCATCCAGGCGGCCGTCGCGGGTGCCCGCAACGCGCCGCCGGACAATGCCGCCGCCCAGCAGCTCCTGGCGGTCGCGCGGCGCTTCGCCGACCTGCTCGTCGAGCGCTTCGGCGCCGGCGGCACCGACGCCGTCGACGGGCACCCGGAGATCGAGACGGCGCTGGTCGAACTGTTCCGGGTGACCGGGCACCGCCCCTACCTCGACCTCGCCGCGCGCCTGATCGAACTGCGCGGCCACGGCCTGCTGGGCCCGGAGGGGCGGTTCGGGCAGCGCGCCTACTACCAGGACCACAAGCCGGTGCGCGCGGCCACCGAGGTCACCGGCCACGTCGTGCGCCAGGTGTACCTCCTCGCCGGCGCCGTCGACGTGGCCGTCGAGACCGGGGACGTGGAACTGCTGCGGGCGGCCGAGCGGCTGTGGGACTCGGCGCTCGCGTCGAAGACCTACCTCACCGGCGGGCAGGGTTCGCGGCACCGCGACGAGGCCTTCGGCGACCCCTACGAGCTGCCGCCGGACCGGGCGTACGCCGAGACGTGCGCCGCGATCGGCAGCTTCCACTGGGCGTGGCGGCTGCTGCTGGCCACGGGCGACTCCCGCTACGCGGACGAGATGGAGCGGTTGCTGTACAACGGGATCGCTTCGGGTATCGCTCTGGACGGAACGTCGTTCTTCTACTCGAACCCGTTGCAGCTGCGCACCGGCCACGACGGCTCGGACGAGGACGCGCCCGGCGAGCGCCTGCCCTGGTACAAGTGCGCCTGCTGCCCGCCGAACCTCGCCCGTCTGATGGCGTCGCTGCACACCTACGCGGCCACCGGCTCGTCGTCCGGTCTGCAGCTGCACCTCTACACGCCCGGCACGTTCTCCGCCGGCGGGCACACGGTTTCCGTCACCACCGACTACCCGTGGGACGAGGCGGTCGTTGTTTCCTTCACGGAGGCAACCGGCGAACCGTTTGCCTTGACGTTGCGGGTCCCGGCCTGGTGCGCGGGTGAGCGGGTCCAGATCCGGCTCAACGGCCGCGATGTCGCCTTCGTCGAGGACGGCCGGGCGCGCATCGAGCGGGTCTGGCAGGTGGGCGACCGCGTCGAGCTCGTCCTGCCCATGCCACCCCGGCTGGTCACCCCGCACCACCGGATCGACGCCGTCCGGGGCACCGCCGCCCTCACCCGCGGCCCGGTCGTCTACTGCCTCGAGCACGCCGACGTGCATGCGGCGGTCGCGGACGCGGGGACGCACGACGTGGGTTTATCGGCGGACGGTTCTGCATTGTATTTCGAAGATATCTACCTCGACGGCGATGCTCCGATCGGTGTCAGGCGTGACCACCCGCTCGCCCCGGTCGCGCTGGCCGTCATGGCCGGGAAACGTTCCGTCCCGGCGATCCCCTATTTCCTTTGGGCCAACCGCGGCCCCGGACCAATGAGGGTCTGGATTCCGCTCCTCCCTTACTCACCGAGGTGATGCAGTGCGCATCCGAACCGCCGCCGCTACGGCGATCCTCACCACCCTCGTCACCACCGGCGTCTTCGCCGGGCCGGCCCACGCCGCCGGCAACACCCTCACCGTCAACGTCGGCACCACCGTCCGGCCCGTCACGCAGGTGGCGTCCGGCGGACTCTACGGAGTCGACACGGGCAACAAACCACCGCTTTCCCAGTTGTACCCGCTGAGGATGAACCACTTCACCCAGCCCCCGCCGGGCGGGCAACAGCTCGGCAACGGCGCCACCACCCCCTGTTGCGACGGTTTGCAGGTTGCCGGAAAGGTCACCAGCGCCGGCGCGCGCCAGTTCTACCGGCTCCCCGACATCTACCCGAACTTCCCGTACCGCTGGGTCAGCTGGGCGGATTGGGAGTCGAAGGTCCGCACGATGATCTCGGCCCGGGTCAACTCGGCGTCGGTGACGAACGTCGACGGCTACGAGCTGTGGAACGAGCCCGACTGGACCTGGAACACGGCGTCGGCGGGGTCGTTCAACGCCGGCTGGACGCGCACGTTCAACCTGGTCCGGTCCCTCGACTCGGTAACGCCGATCGTCGGTCCGAGCCACTCGGTGTACAACCACAGCTGGATGGTTGATTTTCTGACCAACGCCAAGAACACCGGGACGGTGCCGGACGTCATCGTGTGGCACGAGCTGGGCAACGACGACTACCTGAACGTCGGTGCGCATGTGGCTGACTACCGGGCGGTCGAGTCGTCGCTGGGGATCTCGCCGCGGCCGATCTCGATCAACGAGTACGCGTCGCCGTCGCAGGTCGACATTCCGAGCGTGGCCGTGCACTACATGGCGGTGTTCGAGCGGTACGGGATCCGCGACGCCGAGCGGGCGTACTGGTATGAGGCCGGGACGCTCAACGGGCTGCTGTACAACAACGCGCCGACGGCCTCGTACTGGGCGTACAAGTGGTACGGCGACATGGCCGGCAACGTCGTGCAGACCGTGCCGGGTTCGTGGCTGGAGGGGGTCGCCGCCTACGACCCGACCCGCAAGTTCGTCAACGTCGTGTTCGGCGGCGACAGCGGCAACAACACGGTGCGGGTCACCGGCCTGGGCGCGCTCGGCTCGCAGGTCCGGGTCACGCTGTCGCGGACCGGCACGACGGGCCGGACCACGAACCAGAGCGCGCCCGCAACCGTCTCCACCGCGACCTACACGGTGTCCGGTGGCGCGATCAGCGTGCCGGTCAGCGGGATGGACGCGCTGGCCGCCTACCAGCTGCTGATCACGCCGACGTCCGGGATCGCGACCTGGCAGTCACGGTACGAAGCGGAGAACGCCGCGGTCGTGAACGCCAACCGGTTCTCGTCGTCGTCGGCCTCCAACGGCGGGTATGTCGGGCAGATCGACGGCTCGGCGAACAGCCGCAACGACGCGTTCGTGGACTTCATCGTGAACGTGCCGCAGACCCGGGCGTACACGATGAACATCCGCTACGCCAATGCGACGGGTGCGAACGCGACGCAGGGTCTCGCCTACAACGGGGGCGGGTGGTCGACGGTCACGTACCCGCCGACCGGTGCTTGGGGTTCGTTCGGTTCGTCGGTGAATGTGTCCGTCTCGCTGAACGCCGGATACAACACGATCCGTCTGGCGAAGGGCGCACCGTTCTTCGCCGGCGGCACGGGCTACGCCGAGCTGGACGCCATAACGTTGTCCTAGTCCGGCGCGGGTCTTCTTGGGGCGCTCCCGTGCGGGGGCGCCCCTTTTCCCGTTGCTCGCCTGCTGCGCGTTGCTGTGCTCGCTTACTGCGCGGCGATCTGGATCAGGTTGCCGCAGGTGTCGTCGAACACCGCCGTGGTCACGGGCCCCATCTGGGTCGGCGGCTGGGTGAAGACGACACCGGCCGCGACGAGCCGCTCGTACTCCTGCTGGACGTCCTCGACCGCGAACGACGTCGCCGGGATGCCGTCGTCGACGAGCGCGTCCCGGAACGGCTTGACCGCCGGGTGGTCGGATGGTTCGAGGAGCAGCTCGACCCCGTCCGGCTCGCCCGCACCGACGACGGTCAGCCAGCGGTGCTCGCCGCCGAGCGGGATGTCGTGCTTCTTCACGAAGCCCAGGATGTTCGTGTAGAACTCCAGAGCCTTCTGCTGGTCGCTGACAAACACGCTGGTCACGTTGATTCGAATCGTCACACCCGCCAGCATAGGCAAGTCACGGCTTGCCTATCAACCCCGCCACACCGCCGATTGTGTTCACGCCGACGTTCGGCAACGCTTTCCCGGCGCTCTGGTGTCTCGACCACGACCCCAGGCCGGGCTGAGCCGCACCGGGCCGCGCCGGGCTGAGCTGGGCCGCACTGCACCGCGCCGGGCCGCCGAACCGGGCCGGACTGGACCGGGCGCCGGATCACCCGGGCGGGGCAGCGGGCCGGGTCGGGCCGCCCCGCCGGCCGGGTTCTCCGCGTCGTGTGAACGTCATCTTGATGTAGGGCGTGGCCAAGACAGCGGTCAATGTCCGGGTCGAGGGTCGGCCGCATGACGATCACACGACGGGCCGCGCTGGCCCTCGCGGCGGCACTGCTCGCCGGTTTCGCCGTGGCCACCCCCGCCCAGGCTTCCTGGGAGCGGTCACTGGGGCTGGCCAACGCGACCAACTTCCGCGACGTGGGCGCTACACCACCACCGACGGCCACACCGTCCGCAGCGGCGTGGTGTTCCGGTCCAACAAGCTGTCCAACCTCACCGCCGCCGAGTGGCAGGTCGTCACCGCGCACGGGATCAACCGCGACGTGGACCTGCGCAACATCCAGGAGCGCAGCGACGAGCCCGACCACGCCCCGGCGGGTGTCGCGTACCAGGTCGCCGACGTCGCCTCCTTCAGCCACGGCATCCGCTTCCACGACAGCGCGGGCGTCACCCTGCTCGCCGCCCTCGCCGCCGGCCTGCTCTCCGGCTCCTCGGACCTGGGCCAGTCCATCGGCTACCCGTTCATGGTCAACTTCGTGGGCGCCGACTACGCGTTCCGCGACACGCTGCGCGCGATCGCCACGAACACGTCCGGCGGCGTCGTGTACCACTGCTCGGCCGGCAAGGACCGCACCGGCTGGGCCACCGCGGTGCTGCTGACGCTGCTGGGCGTCCCGATGGCAACGGTCGAGCAGGACTTCCTGCTGAGCAACACATACCTGGCCCGCTCCGACGCGGTGCAGGTGGCGTGGCTGCACGCGGCGTTCGCGGAGCTGAACCACATCTACGGCACGTTCAGCGCGTACTTGCACACGGGCCTGATGCTGACCGACACCGAGATCGCCGCCATCAAGTCCCGCCTGCTCGTCTGACGCGGGCCGCCACGCTGACAGCATGTGTTTACAACGTCAGCTATCAGCGTCGGCGGTGGCGGCCAGCTCGTGCCAGTCGCGCCAGGTCTTGAGGCGGTCGGCGTAGACCCGCTCGGCGACGGCGTAGGGGTAGGTCCCCAGGAACAACCGCAGCGGCGGCTCGGCCAGGTCGACCAGGTCCCGGACCGCCTTCGCAGTGGCCCGCGGATCGATCGGCACGTGCCCGGCCGCGGCCGCCCGCCGCGCCTGCCGAAACTCGTCGTACGCCGGGTCGGGCTCGGCCCACACCGCCGAGTCTCCGCTCCAATCCGTGCCGTACGGCCCCGGTTCGACGATGGTGACGCGCACCCCCGCCGGCGCGACCTCCTGTGCGAGAGCCTCGGAGAGCGCCTCAAGCCCCCATTTGCTCGCGTTGTACGCCCCGAGCAGCGCAAACGCCGCCACTCCCCCGATGCTCGACACCTGCAGCAGGTGCCCCGATCCCTGCGCCCGCAACATCGGCAGCGCGGCCTGCGTCACCCACAGCGGCCCGAGGAGATTCGTGTCCAGCTGCGCCCGCACCTGCTCCTCCGCCAGTTCCTCGACCGCCCCGAACAGTCCGTAGCCGGCGTTGTTCACCACGACGTCGAGCCGCCCGAACCGCTCCCACCCGGCCGCGACCGCAGCGAATGCGGCAGCACGGTCCCTGACGTCAAGCGCCACCGGGTGTACCGCATCGGGAAACCGCCGCACCAACTCGTCCAGCGACTTGACGTCCCGGGCGGTCGCCACGACCCGGTCACCGCGCTCGAGGGCCGCCTCCGCCCACACCCGCCCCAACCCGCGCGACGTGCCGGTGATGAACCAGATCTTCGTCATGCCCCGATCCTGCGTCTCGCCTGGCCCGGTAGCCAGCACCCCGCGAGGGATAGGGTTCTGGGCGTGGACGACAACCGCCTGGGCGAATACTTGAAGGCCCGCCGCGCCCAGGTCCGTCCCGCAACCCCCGGCGGCCGCCGCCGGGTGCCGGGCCTGCGCCGGGCCGAACTGGCGGCCGCGGCGGGCATCAGCGAGCAGTACCTCATGCGCCTCGAACAGGGCGTGGACCGAAACCCCTCGGCCCAGGTCCTGACCGCATTGGCCCGCGCCCTGCACCTGGACGCCGACGCCCGAGCGCACCTGGATCACCTGGCCGCACCGATCTCCTCGGCGCCGTCACCCCGGTTGGAACTCCCAGCCGAAGGCGCACAGGACCTCTTGGACGCTTGGACCGGCATCCCCGCATACGTCCGCGGCCGCCGCTTCGACGTCCTGGCCGCCAACGAACTGGCCCAGGCTCTGGTACCGGCGCACCGCCCCGGCCGCAACCTGGTCCGCGACGTCTTCCTGGACCCGTCGATGCGCGACTTCTACGCCGACTGGCCAACGGTGGCCCGCTCAACGGTCGCCGCCGTCCGCAACGCAGCCGGCACCAACCCGGCCGACGAAGTCCTGATGACACTCGTCGCCGAACTGCGGGAAGCCAGCGAGGATTTCCGCGACCTGTGGTCCCGCCACGACGTCCAGCCGACCCGCGACGAGCACAAGCTGTTCCGCCACCCGAGGATCGGCACTTTCCAGCTGTGCCGCCACGTGCTCCACATTGCCGGCTCCGACGGCCAGGTCATCATCGCCTACCGCCCACCTCCGGGCTCCGACGTCCTGACCCGCCTCATCTGAACCGTCTCACCCGGGACCCGCGCTGACCGGACCCCGCGCTCGATCAGCACCCAAGCCGTCGGCGTCGGCGCCCGTGGCGGAAACGGCGCTCCGGCCGGCTTCGGGGCTGTTCCAGCCCGCGGACTTGCCGAGGCGGCCGTCACCGTGAACGATCGGGCCATGGTTCACCGTCGTGGCATGCGCGGATCGTTGACCACGGCGCGTCTGGACCTGCACGCTGTCGAACCCGACGACGCCGAAGCACTGCACGAACTCTTCAGCGATCCGCAGACCCACACGATCGGCGACGGACCGTTGCTCGACATCCGGGAGACCCAGAGCTGGATCAGCCGTCGGCAGGCTTGCCGGCGGGAACTCGGCCTGTGCTGGTACGCGTTGCGCGAACGGGCATCCCGCCGCCTGGTCGGCAACTGCGGTGTCTTCGCCGGGCGCACCGGACCGGACGAACCGGAGGTCGGGTACGAGATCAGCCACGCCTTCCGCGGCGTTGGCTACGCCACGGAAGCGGCCGTCGCCGTCGTCGCCGAGTGCGCCCGGGTCGGCCTGCCACGGGTTTGGGCGACGGTCAGGCCGGCCAACACCGCTTCGCTGCGCGTCCTCGAGCATCTCAACATGGCGCTGAACCGCAGCGAGACGGATCGGAAGGGCGTCCTGCACTATCTGTCGCGTGTGCCGTGACCGCTCGAAGCGGCCGCGCACGACGCCCTCGGCCACCGATGTGTCGATCGTGGCCCACCGAACCGCCGCCGCGGCGGTGGCCGGCTGTACTTGGCCCCGCCGGACTCCCAGGACGCCGGCAGCACGGCCCTGCTACGACGATGGACGTCGGCGCGGTATCACGTGACCGTGCAGGTGGCTCCGTTCACGGTGAATGCGGTCGGGCGCGGGTTGGAGCCCGAGTAGGTGCCGTTGAACCCGGCCGACTGGGACGCCCCCGGGGCCAGGGTGCCGTTCCAGGTGTCGCTCTTGGCCGTCACCGCCGCCCCGGACTGCGACCACGTCGCCGACCAGCCCTGCGACACCTTCTGGTTGCCCGGGAACGTGAAGGCGAGGGTCCAGCCGTTGATCGTCGTCGAGCCGGTGTTCTTGACGGTCACCGTGCCGGTGAACCCGCCGCCCCAGTCGTTGACGGCGTAGGTCACCGCGCACCCCGCGGCCGGCGGCGGGGTCGTGGTCGTCGGCGGGGTCGTGACCGTCGCCGAGCCGGACGCGGGCCCGGTCCGCCCGGCCGAGTCCACGGCGACGACGGTGTAGGAGGTGGTCGTGTTCGGCGTCAGCCCGGTCAGCTGGTAAGTCGTCCCGGTCACGGTCGCGACGAGCGTGTCGCCACGGTAGACGCGGTAGGAGGCGGCCGTGGTGCCGGTCGTCGGCGCCGTCCAGCTGAGGCTCGCGGACGTGCTCGTCACCGCCGAGACCGTCGGCGTGCCCGGCTGCCCGGGCGCGCTCGGCGGGGGTGTCGTGGTGTAGGTGAGCCCGAACCCGTACGCGAACAGCCCGGTCTTGCCGTCTCCGTCGTTGATCGGCTCCTGGGACGCCGACTGCATCCACGTGACCGGCAGCTTCCCGGTCGGCGCGTAGTCCCCGAACAGCACGTCGGCGACGCCGGCGCCCTCGGTCCCGGGCAGCCACGCGGCGATCAGGCCGCTCCAGTCGGGCAGCTGGGCCGCGATGTCGAGCGGCCGCCCGGAGACGAGGACCACGACGACGGGCACGCCCGCGGCCTTCAGCGTGTTCAGCGTCTGCAGGTCCGTCGCGTCGAGGCCGAGCGACGAGGGCCGGTCCCCCTGCCCCTCCGCGTACGGCGTCTCGCCGACGACCGCGACGGCTACGTTGTAGCTGCGGTCGATGCCCGAGCCGGCCGCGTTGTAGGTCACCGAGGCCGACCCGGCCGCGGCCCGGATGCCCTGCAGGATCGTCGTGCCCGACGTGGTGTTGCCGGCGGCGCCCTGCCAGCTGACGGTCCAGCCGCCGCTCTGCAGGCCGATGTTGTCGGCGCTCTTGCCGGCGACGAAGATCTTGCCGCTCTTGGCGAGCGGCAGGACACCGGTGTTCTTCAGCAGGACCTGCGACTCGCGGACGGCCTGCCGAGCGACGGTGCGGTGGGCGGCGTTGCCGACGGTCCCGGTGAGCGTCCGGTCCGCGTACGGCTTCTCGAACAGCCCGTACTCGAACTTCTTCGTCAGGATCCGCCGCACCGCGTCGTCGATCCGGGCCGTCGTCACCCGCCCGGCCTGCACCTCGCTGCGCAGCGTGTCGATGAACTGCTTCCACGCGGTCGGCACCATCACCATGTCGATACCGGCGTTGACGGCCCGGCGGACCTCGGAGGCGGTGAAGCCCACGCCGCCCTCGATCTGGTCGATGCCGTTCCAGTCCGACACCACGAACCCGTCGAAGCCGAGCTCGCCCTTGAGCACCCCGTTGATCAGGTAGTCGCTGCCGTGCAGCTTCTGCCCGTTGAACGACGAGAACGACACCATCACCGACGCGACGTGGCGGCGGATCGCCTCCTGGAACGGCGGAAGGTGGATCGCGCGCAGCTCCGACTCGGAGATCTGGGTGTCCCCCTGGTCGACGCCGCCGGTGGTGCCACCGTCGCCGACGTAATGCTTGGCCGTGGCCATGACCCCGCCCGACTGGTAGCCGTCGATGATCGTCGCCATCGACACCGGCAGCTCGGGCTGCTCACCGAACGACTCGTAGGTGCGCCCCCACCGGTCGTTACGCACCACGCAGAGGCAAGGCGAGAACGTCCACTGCACCCCGGTCCCGCGCACCTCGTCCGCCGTCACGCGCCCGATCTGCTGCACCAGCGCCGGGTCCCGGGTGGCACCGAGGCCGATGTTGTGCGGGAACAGGGTCGCGCCGACCACGTTGTTATGGCCATGGACGGCGTCGGACCCGTACACCAGCGGGATCTTCAACGGCGTCGCCAGGGCACCGCGCTGGAAGTTGTCGGTCATGTCGGCCCACGAGCTCGCCGTGTTCGGCGACGGCGCCGACCCACCACCCGAGAGGATCGACCCCAGCCGATACTGCGTCACCTCGGCCGCCGACACCGACCCGCGCTCGGCCTGCGTCATCTGCCCGATCTTCTCGTCGAGGCTCATCCGCGCCATGAGGTCCGCGACCCGCTGCGGCACGGGCAGCGTCGGGTCCAGGTATGGCTCGGCGGCCGCGGCGGGCAGCACCCCGACCAGCGTCGCGGCGGCGACGGAGAGGGCGACGACGGCGGTGAGGAGCAGGGGGCGGCGCATGGTTGGAGGGTAGGCAGGGGGTACGACAGTTTTGGGGCGGTCGATCCCGGGTGGGGTGAAGGTGCAGGTCAGGCCGTTGGTGACGGTGTAACATTCATCGAGGCCCAGTCGCAGATGGCCTGCAGCGGCCCTTCAAGGGTCTTGCCGAGCGCCGTCAGCCCATACTCGACATGCTGGGGCGCGGCCTCCTTCAACACCCGCCGTTCGACGAGCCCGTCGGCCTCCATACCGCGCAGCGTCTCCGTGAGCACCTTCTGCGTGATCCCGGGCACCCGCCGCCGCAGCTCCGCATGCCGCTGCGGCCCGGCCGCCAACGCGTAGATCAGCAGCACCCGCCATTTCGCCGCGAGCCGCTCCAGCGCCTGACGGGTCACGCACGACTCGTCAAGCACATCGGGAACCACCAGCGCCACAGACTCTCCCGCCGCCAAGGGCACCGCGAAGTGCCTTCTTCTCGTGTACTGCCTGAAAGCCTAACCTCGCCACATGGCGGTACACCTCGAAGCACTTGCATTTGTAACCGACGGCATAACGCTCAGCGGACACCTGCGCACCCCCACCACCCCGGCACCGGACGGCGGCTACCCGGCCCTGGCCGTCACCGGCCCGTTCACCGGCGTCAAGGAGCAGGTCGCCGGCGACTACGCCGAGCGGCTGACCGAGGCCGGCTTCGTCACCTTGGCGTTCGACCACCGCGGCTTCGGCGCCAGCGGCGGCCGCCGGGCCCACGAGGACACCCAGGGCAAGCTGACCGACCTGCGCGCCGCCGTGACGACCCTCGCCGCCCACCCGGCGGTCGACCCGCACCGGATCGGCCTGACCGGCATCTGCCTCGGCGGCGGCTACGCGGTCCGCGCCGCCGCCCAGGACCCACGCGTCCGCGCCGTGGCCGGCATCGCCGGCGGCTACAACAGCCCCCGGTTCTTCGCCGCCGACCCGGACGGCTACCACGCGGGACTGGCCGGCTTCATCGCCCGCTACGACGAATTCATGCCGGCCGTGGCCCCGGACGGCGGCGAGGCCGCGATGTCGGGCGAGGAGCCGTGGTCCTACTACGGCACCGCCCGCTCGGCCGCCGAGACCTGGGAGAACCGGGTGACCCGCGGCTCCCTGCACAGCCTCCTGACGTTCGACGCCCTGTCCGCCGCTCCACTGCTGTCGCGCACCCCGCTCCTGGTGGTCCACGGCAAGGTCGACGCGTACTGCTCCCCGGACCTGGCCGCGCAACTGTACGACCAGGCAACCGGCCCGAAGCACCTCGAGTGGCTCGATTGCGACCTCCACGTCGACCTGTACGACAACGAGCCGTACGTAACCCAGGCCGCCACGGCAGCCGCCACGTTCTTCAAGGAGCACCTGCAGACCTAGTACGGCAGCCCGGGTTCGTTATGTAGATGACCGGAGATGAGTCGGTCGGTGTTCTGTCGGCGTACGGATGCCAGTGCAGAGCCAGGTACGCGTTGACGTACAGAGCAGTACGTCGGCGAAGACGCGAATACCTGGCTCCGCACAAACCGTCAGGGGCGCTGCTACGGGTGTTGGACCGTGACCTCGTAGACGATCTCCAGACCGTCCTCGTCGTCCCACTCCTCGCCGACCTTGACGAAGCCGTACTGGGATGCCAGCCGGTAAGAGGCGACGTTGTCCGGACGGATGCTCACCCGCGCGGTGCGTACCTGCGCCTCCCGGGCGGCTCGCTGGAGCAGGGCCTCCAGCGCCGCACGGGCATAGCCGCGGCGCCGGAATGCCGGGTCGACCGTGTATCCGATCTCCACCATCCCTGACGGGTCGGGCGGACCGTGGTAGCCGGCGTGGCCAACGGCTACCTGCTGCCGTTCACACCAGATAACGCCATTGACCCATTCCGCGTTGGCGGGATCCTCCGCGAGCTGCCTGACCCGCATCCGCCACACGTACCTCGACGCGGGGTCGACGAACAGCGGCGGGAGAAGCACCGGGCTCATCGCGTTCGCCGCGGTCAGGTCGCCATCGGCCAGAGCCTGGAACACCGGCCCGGTCAGCGGCACAATGCGCACCTGCTGCACAGCACGCCGTTCAGGGGGATCGATCCGTTCCGCTGAGGTCATCCGAAGACCCTGCCACGACACGCCGAAGGAATCCCGCGAATTTCGGGCGGCCGGCTGGCCGTCGCTACCTCGGTGACAGCGGTCGGCGGAGCGGGCATGCCAGTTCCCGAGCCGCCCGGCCGTGGGGCGAGGCGGCGCATCGGTACGACGTTGAGGAGAAGGGCTGGGTCGGTCAGGACCAGGAGCTCTCCTGGTGTCGGTCGACGAACCGGCCGGACTTGTGGCCTGGGCCCTCGGTGGCCAAAGCCACGATCGCGTCAGTGCCCTCGGTGACCGTCTGCGGGCCGGAGTGGCCGTTGAAGTCGGTGGCGGTGTAGCCCGGGTCGGCCGCGTTGATTCGGATGGCGGGCAGTGCTTTCGCGTACTGGGTGGTCAGCATGGTCAGCGCGGCCTTCGACGCCGTGTAGACCGGGGCGATGTAGGACGACTCCGGGCGGGAGGGGTCATGGGTGGCCTCGAGCGAGCCCATGCCGCTGCTCACGTTGATGATGACCGGGTCGGCCGAGCGGCGCAGCAGGGGCAGGAACGCCGTTGTCGTACGGACGACGCCGGCCACGTTCACGTCCATGACGCTGAGCACGTCGGCGCCGGTCAGCCCGCTCGGGTCACCGGCCGGGCCGTGCACGCCGGCGTTGTTGATCAGGACGTCGACCGTGCCCTCGTGAGCCTCGACATCCGCGGCCGCTGCCGCCACCGACGCGTCGTCGGTGACGTCGATCGGCACGAAGCGCGCGCCGAGCCGGTCCGCCGCCGACCGGCCGGTCTCCTCGTCGCGGGCCCCCAGCAGCACGGTGTGACCCGCCGCGACCAAACGGCTGGCCGTCTCGAAGCCGAGGCCGCGGTTCGCCCCGGTGATGAAAGTGATCGTCATGCACCCAGCCTGCGCCGTGGCCGGCCGGGCAGCCAGGCAAGACGACTACCACCCTGGTCCCCGCCCGGCGCGTCAGAATGGGTTCATGAACGAGCTCGGCACCACCCTGCGCACCTGGCGCGACCGGATCTCGCCGGCCGCGGTGGGGCTGCCCGCCGGCCGCGGCCGTCGCGCGAAGGGCCTGCGCCGCGAGGAGCTGGCCGAGTTGACCGGCATCTCGGTGGACTATCTCGTACGCCTTGAGCAGGGCCGCTTCACCAACCCGTCGGCGCAGGTCGTGGCGGCACTCGGCCGGGCGCTGCAGCTGGATGACGACGAGCGTGACCACCTGTACCGGCTCGCCGGCCTTCGCCCCCCGGGCCCCGACGAGATCACCGACCACATCTCCCCCAGCGTGCAACGGGTGATCCGGCGCCTCGGCGACGCGGCGGTGGCCGTCTTCGCCGCCGACTGGCAGCTCATCTGGTGGAACCGTGGCTGGGCCGCGCTGTGCGGCGATCCGAGCGTCGTGCCGCCACACCGGCGCAACTTCGCCCGCGACACCTTCCTCGCCGACGGCCTGCGGTACAACCACCGCTCGGTGCTTTCCGCTGGCTGGCAGGACGCCGCGCTGGTGGCCGACCTGCGCCGGGCGACCGGCCGCTTCCCGGCCAGCCGCCGTCTGGCCGCGCTGATCGACGAGCTGACGGCGGCCAGCGAGCGCTTCGCCGGGCTGTGGGCGACCGGCGCGGTCGGCGCCCACCACACCGGGCACAAGGTCATCGACCATCCGGAGGTCGGGCCGATCACCGTCGACTGCGACGTCCTCACCGACGGCGAGGCCGATCTGAAGATCGTCGTGATGAGCACCATCCTCGGTTCGGAGGACGAGACAAAGCTACGCCTCGCCACCCTGGCCGGCCATCGACTGATCGAGAGCTGAGATATGCAGATGATCCGAGGATGGTCGACCAGGCGCCACCGGCCATAGTCTGCGCAGCCGCGACCGACGACGAGCTGCGGTCAAGCGTCCCGCCGGGCCAGCAGGAACCAGCCGGCGAGCAGCGCGGCGAGGGCCCACAGGGCGAGGACGCCCAGCCCGGCCCACGGCCCGATCGGCAGCGTCGCCAGATCCTTCGTCGCCTGGATGGCGGACCCGGCGGACATCGGCCCGATCTGGTCGAGCCGCCGGGACCACGCTTTGTCGGACACGGCGAGGGTCACGATCGGCCACGCGTACATCAGGCCCAGCACGATCCCGGCCGCGGCCGCCGGACTGCGCACCGCCGTGGCCAGCCCGAGGCTCAGCAGCGCGATCAGCTCGAGGTACAGCACCGACCCGGCCGCCGGCCGCCACCAGAATGCGTGCGCCGGCAGCAACACCCGCCCCACGAGCACCGAACCAGCGACCCCGGCCACCGACGCGACCGAGGTCGTTGCGAGCAACACGACCGCCTTCGCCAGGAGCAGCCGCGTCCGCCCCGGCACAGCGGCCAGACTGACCCGCACCATCCCCGTCGCGTACTCGTTGCCGATGACCAGCGCCGCCAGAATCGCGATCACGGCCTGCCCGAGCTGCACCCCGGCGAGGGAGACCTTCGGCAGGTCCGCCGTGCAGCCCGTCGCGCACGAGATCGCACCGGACACGAACGCACTCAGCCCGATCGTCGCCGCGACGACGCCGAGCAGCAGCCACCAGTTCCCCGCCGAGGTGCGCAGCTTCGTCCACTCAGCGTGCACCGCGGCCTTCATAGATCCCTCCCGCTCAGCCCAGGTCTCGGCGCACTGACCGGACCGCTGCGACCCATCGGTGAGCGGAACCGCGTCCATGCAGCGTTCGCCATGGCCCTCGTACGCCGGGCAGCTTCTGCACAGCCGACCGGCACCTTCCGAAAACTCGGCGGTACACCAAGCTCGACCCGGACGGCGTTCGTCGCGACCCCCGCCACGCACTCCTGCGAAGACGCACCCAGCTCCACCCGCAATGCGCTCGTCCCGGCCGCCGTCCTACATCCCTCCGGCGACGCACCGAGCTCCACCCGCGCGGCGTTGGTCGCGGCCGCCGTCACACGCTCTTCCGGCAAGGATGCGGGCTTCACCCGCACGGCGCTTGTCCTGCCCGCCGTCCTACGCCTCTCCGGCGACGTGCCGAGCTCGACGCAGACGGTGTTCGTCGCGACCGCCGGCACGCATCCCTCGGGCGGAGCACCGAACTTCACCCGCGCGGCGCCCATCTCGGCGGTTGTCATGCGTCCCTCCGGCGCAGCACGTATCCGGCTCCGCCGAGCACCACCGCGACCCACACGGCGAGCACGGCCAGGCCGCCCCACGCGCTGAGGGGGAAGTATCCGTCGGCCGGCGAGTAGATGTTGTCGACCTGGTCGTAGCGCGGCTCGCTCTGCTGCAGCGAGAAGGCCGCGGCCGGGGTAACGCTCAGCAGCCAGGCGCTGGCCCGCAGCGGCAGTACCGTGATCGACAGCAGGTAGGGCAGCACGACCACGACGATCGCCGCCGTGACGGCGGTGACGCCGCGGCGCAGCAGCACGCCCAGTCCGGTCGCGAGGGCCGCGCAGCCGGCGAGCAGCACCGCGGTGCCCGCCGCGACCCGCAGCTCGGTCAGGGTCGAGGCCGGTTTCACGTAGACCCCGTTGTCCCGCAGCACGTCCTGCCCGAAGGTCACCACGAGCGCCGCGGCGGCCAGGCCGAGTGCGAACGTGACGGCCCCCAGGACCAGGGCCTTCGCGGCGAGCAGGCGTCCGCGGCGCGGTACCGCCGCGAGCGTGGTGCGGATCAGCCCCCGGCGGTACTCCGCCGCCGCGAACATCGCCCCGATGACGACGACCACCATCAGACCCAGGAACGTGCCGATGAGCGTCTGGCTGATCGTCACCCCGCCGCCGGTCGCGCCGGACACCGCCGGCCCGATGTCACCGGAGCCGGTCACCGACCATCCGTCCGCGGTCTGCTGAGAACCGGTCCGCGGTCCGTCCGCCCGCGCGGTCGTCCCGGTCGGCCGCGACGGCTCCGTCGCGTCCGGCTGCTCCGCGGTGGCATTGCTCTCCCACGCCGATGACCAGGAGCCGGTGGTCGTGGGCCGTTCGAACGAGCCGGTGGCGGTGCTCGGCCCGCCGGAGACCCCGCTGAGCACGACCGACTCGTTGACCTGCTCGGAATACTGCGGCGACGTGGCGAACATCCCGGCCGTGACGGTCGCCGGCAGGCCCGGCAGCCGCGCGGTCCCGACCTCCGCCCACGCGGTGCCGTCCGCCGACTGTTCGGCCTTGATGGTGTCGCCGGTGCGGGTCAGTCGCAGCCACACCGGCTGCGCTTTGACCTTCGCGCCGGCGGGCCCGCCCTTGTCGTGAACGTAGTTGTACTGCATCCGTACGCCATGCTCGCCGGTCAGCATGACGGCCGCGTAGGCCGAGCCCGCCTTCGTGCCGTCCCTGACCATCAAGCCGGCCTTCGCCCACGGGGCCAGCCCGTCGCGGGTCTCCGGCCCGTCGAACGTGGGCAGCTGCCCGGTCAGGCCGGCCAGCCGGACCGTGATGCTGCCGTCGCCGGTGAGGGTCCGGTGCACGTAGGTGGAGCTGTCCGTGACCTCCTGCCCTTCCGGTCCGTGCAGCGTGGCGCACTCCGACCCGGGCCCGTTCTGGCCGCACGAACCCGCCCGGCTCGGGGTGAGGCCGAGCGCGATGATGACCGCGGCCGCGGCGAGCAGGCCGATCACCCAGCCGCGCACGGTGCGCAGTTTCGTCCACTCGGCGTGCAGTGTCCGCAGGAAGCTCATCGCCGTGCCTCCCCGGCTGCGGTGGCCCGGAACTCGACGGCGTCGCGGGTCAGCTCCAGATAGGCCTCCTCGAGGGTCGCCCGGTGCCCGGCGACCTCGGAGAACGGCACCTGGGCGACGCTGAGCAGCGCGATCACGTCCTCGGCGGCCAAGCCGGTGACCGTGAGCGTGCCGTCGCTGTTGGGGGCGACGGATTTCGCTTTCCGCCGCAGTACCCCCGAAGCTTGATCAATCGCCGAAGAGCGCACGATGATCCGCCCGTTGGCGGCGTCGGCCAGCAGCTGCGCCACTCCCGCGTCGGCGATGACCCGCCCACGCCCGACCACGACGATGTGGTCGGCGGTCCCCTGCAGCTCGCTCATGAGGTGGCTGGAGACCAGCACCGCCCGGCCTTCGTCGGCCAGTTCGCGCAGGAACGTGCGCATCCAGATGATGCCTTCGGGGTCCATGCCGTTGAACGGCTCGTCGAGCATCAGAGCCGGCGGGTCGCCGAGCAGGGCTGCGGCGATGCCGAGCCGCTGGCGCATGCCGAGGCTGTAGCCGCCGGCGCGGCGCCGCCCGACGCCACCGAGACCGGCCAGCTCGAGCACCTCGTCGGCGCGGCGGGACGGGAGCCCTTGGGAGTGTGCGAGCCAGAGCAGGTGGTTGCGGGCGGTCCGGCCGGGCTGCAGCGCGGACGCGTCGAGGAGCGAGCCGAGGTGGCAGAGTGGCTTGGCAAGGCTTCGGTATGGGCGGCCGCCGACCAGAGCACGGCCGGCGTCGGCGGCGTCCAGCCCCAGGACAACGCGCATGGTTGTGGATTTGCCGGCCCCGTTCGGCCCGATGAAGCCCGTGACGTGCCCGGGCCGGACCGTGAACGTCATGCCGTCCAGCGCGAGGCTGGGGCCGAACCGCTTGCGAAGGTCTTCGACGGTGATCGTGGCGTCATGCATGAGGACGGTTGTACGCGGCGGCTGGTGTCAACCAGGTGTCAACGGCTGACACCTGGTTGACACCTACGGCCTGGCAAGGTGGAGGCATGCGAGTGCTCGTCGTCGAGGATTTCGAGATCCTGGCCCAGACCATCGGTACCGGGCTGCGTCGTGAGGGCCTGGCCGTCGACGTGGTCCTGGACGGCGGTGAGGCGCTGGAGCGGCTTGTGGTGACACCGTACGACGTGGTGGTCCTCGACCGCGATCTGCCCGGCCTCAGCGGCGATGACGTGTGCCGCCACATCGTCACCGCGCATCCGGCCAGCCGCGTGCTCATGCTGACCGCGTCGGGCACGGTCCGCGACCGCATCGAGGGGCTCGGGCTCGGTGCCGACGACTACCTTCCCAAACCGTTCGACTTCGACGAGCTGGTCGCCCGCATCCGTGCGCTGGCCCGCCGCCCGACCAACATCCTGCCGCCGGTCCTGAGGATCGGCGACCTCACGCTCGACCCGGCGCGCCGCACCGCCGACCGGAACGGGCATCGGCTGGACCTGAGCCCGAAGGAGTTCGGTGTGCTGGAGTGCCTGATGGCCGCCGAAGGCCGGCCGGTGTCGGCGGAGGATCTGCTGGACCGCGTGTGGGACGAGGCCACGGACCCGCTCACGACAGCGGTGAAGACCACCATCCGCCGGCTGCGGGCCCGACTCGGGAACCCGCCCGTGATTCATACCGTTCGTGAGGCCGGCTACCGGGTGGGTCCGGCATGAAAGCCCGCTGGACACTGCACCGCCGGACCCCTGCCGATCGGCCCGGCATCAAGCGGCGGTGGACGCTGCGGCGGCGGCTCACGCTGCTCTACGCGGGGCCGTTCCTGGTGTCGGGCACCGTGCTGCTGTTCGTTCCGCTGCTCGGCGCGAGCCGGAGTGTGCCCGCCGGGGAGGGCCTCGCCCCGCCGGACCTGCCAGAGGTGCAGGTGCAATCCAACATGGTGCCGCTCATGGTGTTCTCGGTGCTGGCCATGACGATCGTCGCGATCGTGCTCGGCTGGGTCGTCGCCGGGCGGTTCCTGCGGCCGTTGCGGCTCATCGTCGACACGGCGCGGGACATCTCGGCCACGAACCTGCACCGCCGGCTGGGGCCCACCGGCCGCAGCGATGAGCTGGCCGAACTGGCGGAGACGCTCGACGACCTGTTCGAGCGGCTCGAGGCGAGCTTCACCGCACAGCGGCGATTCGTGGCCAACGCCTCACACGAGCTGCGGACGCCGCTGACCGCCCAGCGCACCCTGCTGCAGGTGACACTGCTGGACCGCAAAGCGTCGCAAGAGGAGCTGCGAGCCGCCGCGCAGGAAGTCCTGACCCTCGGGGAGTCGCAGGCTCGCCTCATCGACTCGCTGCTCGACCTGGCCAGCGGCGAGCAGGGGGTGGAGCGTCGGGAGGAGGTGGACCTGGCGGAGATCGCGCAGTGGATTCTGGACGTGCGGCGGATCGACGAGCAGGATCGGGACTGGCTGTACGTCAAGCTCAGGCTCGAGCCGGCGACCACCACGGGCGACGCCGATCTCATCGAGAGCATGATCGCGAACCTGGTCGACAACGCCATCAAACACAACGTCGGCGGCGGGTTGTTGTTCATCGCGACTGACGTCGTCGACGGGCGGCCGACGGTGACGGTGGAGAACGACGGGCCGGTGGTGCCGCCGGAGGACGTCGAGCGGCTCTTCCAGCCGTTCCAGCGCGCCGGCGCCTCGCGGGTGCGTACCGGTGACGAGGGCTACGGACTCGGGCTGGCCATCGTGCGCGCGATCGCCAACGCCCACGACGCCGACCTCACCGTCGCACCCCGGGAAGGAGGCGGCCTCAAGGTGACTGTCAAATTCCGATAGGGCTGCCGGTGAAGGCCACGACTGCGAGAGAGGTACCGCACGCGACGGCGTTGCTGGCGGCGGGAAATCGCATGGCCGGACTGCGGCTGCGGAAACGGAAACTGCCGCGTCTGCGGCTGTGTCTGCGGAAACGGCTGCGGCTAGGGGAAAAGGCTGCGGAAACGGCTGCGGCTGCCGCTGTGGGAGAGGTACCGCGCGCGATGGCGTTGGCGGCGGCGGACGGGGGTTGCTCGGGACCGCGGGTTGGTGAACTCGAGGGCTGCGCTGACGGGATGGGTGGGCAGTGTTAATTAACGGTGCTCGGAGACGGGGGCTGAGACCGTACGCGCCCTCGGGACCGCGGGTTGATGAACTCGAGGGCTGCGCTGACGAGATGGGCGGGCAGTGCTAACGGTGCCCGGAGACGGGAGCTGAGACCGTACGCGCCCTCGGGACCGCGGGTTGATGAACTCGAGGGCTGCGCTGACGAGATGGGCGGGCAGTGCTAACGGTGCTCGGAGACGGGGGCTGAGACAGTACGCGCGGTTGAACCACGCCGCGGTTGAACCACGCCGCGGTTGAACCCCGCTGCGGTTGGGGTCTGCGGGTTCGATGGCGGGCGGTTCGGCTTTGCGTCGGGTTGCTCGGGGGCGCGGCAGCGGAGGTGTTGTTCCCGCCCGGCGGGGTCCAGGTCAGGTCAGCGGCCAGGTTGGGTCAGGTTAGCGGTCAGGTCAGGTCAGCGGTCAGGTCGCGAACGGGGCGGTGGCGGTGGCGTAGACGCGGTGCATGAGGTTGAAGTTGGCCAAGGAAGCTTTGCCTTCGTCCTTGAGCGATTGCATTGCTGGGTCGTCCACGTTGGATGCCACGGCGGCTTGCCATAGGGTTCGCTCGGCTTGGCGCCAGGTGGGGCGGTCCTGGGACGTTACGTCGGCGAAGCCGGCCTTGGTCAGGTCTCGTTGGAGGTTCACGGCGCGGATTCTGGCGGGGACTCGGTCGTCGGTCGGGTCTGCGGGTTCCCAGCAGGTCAGGGCCAGGCGGCCGCCTGGTTTGAGGAGGCGGCGGAACTCCAGGAGAGCGGTCAGGGGTGGGGCGGCGAACTGGACCGCGTCCACGCACATGATGGCTTCGGCTACCGCTGTCGGTAGGCCGGTTTCGGTCAAGGTGCCCAGCTGGAAGGAGAAGCGGGACGGTAGACGTTCGGCGGCCAGGATCCTGGCCTGGTCCAGGGCCACGGCTGAGAAGTCGATGCCGATCAGGGAGGCCTTGGCGCGGCGGGCTATTTCGATGCCGTAGCCGCCGCGGCCGCAGGCTATGTCGAGGAGGAGGTCGTCCGGGCCCAGGCGCAGCGTTGATGCCAGCTCGTCCAGGCCCTCGCCGGTCAGGACGCCCGGGAGGCGGAGGTCGGCCGGGACGCCCAGGGATTCGGCGATGAGGGCGTCGCGGGTCTCCGAGCTGGTCATGTCGGCGTACCACTGGTCGAAGTACGCCGCGTCTAGCGATGTCATGCCGACAGGCTAAACCTCACCACGACGTCCCGAATGCCCCGAAAGCCCCGCGCCGGCACCCGCCGCCGGAAAACTCGCGGCCTTCGGGCAAGCTTCGCGGCTGGACAACCGAAGCCCGGGGAACTGCCGCTCGAGCAGGGAAGGCTCTGGCCGGAGAACTGCCGCTCGGGGAAGCGCTGCCGCCTGCGGAACCGCCAGCCGGAGAACCGCCGCTCGGGGAAGCGCTGCCGCCTGCCGAACCGTCAGCCGGAGAACCGCCGTTCGGGGAAGCGCTGCCGCCTGCGGAACCGCCAGCCGGAGAACTGCCGGCCGGACAAGCGCTCCCCAGACAACCGCTGCCTGGGGAAACGCTGGACGAGCAAGGGCTGGCCGGAGAAGGCTGCTCCGGAGCGGCCGCCCGGGAAGGTGGGCGGACTCGGAGCGGGAAGGGGCTATGAGCTGGCCGCGGCGACGTAGGTGGCCAGGTGTTCGCCGGTCAAGGTTGAGCGGGTGGCTACCAGGTCGGCGGGGGTGCCCTCGAAGACTACCGTGCCGCCGTCGTGGCCGGCGCCGGGGCCGATGTCGATGATCCAGTCGGCGGAGGCCATGACGGCCAGGTGGTGTTCGATGACGATCACCGACTTGCCGGACTGCACCAGGCGGTCCAGCAAACCCAGGAGTTGTTCCACGTCGGCCAGGTGCAGGCCCGTGGTGGGCTCGTCCAGGACGTAGATGCCGCCCTTCTCCGCCATGTGGATGGCCAGCTTCAGGCGCTGCCGTTCGCCGCCCGACAGGGTGGTCAAGGGCTGGCCCAGGCTGATGTAGCCCAGGCCCACGTCGGCCAGGCGGGACAGGATCGTGTGGGCGGCGGGGAGGCGGGAGGCGCCGGAGGCGAAGTACTCCTGGGCCTCGGCGACCGACATCGCCAGGACCTCGGAGATGTTGCGGTCGCCGAGTTTGTACTGCAGCACCGACGACTGGAACCGCCGGCCCTCGCACTCCTCGCAGACCGTCGCGACCCCGGCCATCATCGCCAGGTCGGTGTAGACGACGCCGTTGCCGTTGCAGTTGGGGCAGGCGCCCTCCGAGTTGGCGCTGAACAGGGCCGGTTTCACGCCGTTGGCCTTGCCGAAGGCTTTGCGGATCGGCTCCAGCAGGCCCGTGTAGGTCGCGGGGTTGCTGCGGCGGGAACCGCGGATCGCGGCCTGGTCGACCGACACGACGCCGGCGCCCTTCGGGATGGAGCCGTGGATCAGGGAACTCTTGCCGGAGCCGGCCACGCCGGTGACGACGACCAGCACACCGAGGGGAATGTCCACGTCGACGTCGCGCAGGTTGTGGGTGCTGGCCCCGCGGATCGGCAGCACGTCCTTGAACGAGCGAACGGACTTGCGAAGACCGGCTCGATAGTCCAAATGGCGGCCGGTCAAAGTATCACTGCTGCGTAGTCCTGCAACTGTGCCCTCGAAGCACACCGTGCCGCCGGAGCCACCGGCGCCGGGGCCGAGGTCCACGACGTGGTCGGCGATCGCGATCGTCTCCGGCTTGTGCTCCACGACGAGGACCGTGTTGCCCTTGTCCCGCAGGCGCTGGAGCAGGCCGTTCATCCGCTCGATGTCGTGCGGGTGCAGGCCGACGGTCGGCTCGTCGAAGATGTACGACACGTCGGTCAGGCTCGAGCCGAGGTGCCGGATCATCTTCGTGCGCTGCGCCTCGCCGCCGGACAGGGTGCCGGAGGGGCGGTCGAGGGAGAGGTAGCCGAGGCCGATCTCGACGAACGAGTCCAGGGTCCGCTGCAGGGTGCCGAGCAGCGGTGCGACGGACCGGTCGGAGATGCCGCGGACCCAGGCGGCCAGGTCGCTGATCTGCATGGCGCACGCGTCAGCGATGTTGACGCCGCCGATGCGGGAGGCGAGGGCGGCCTGGTTGAGGCGGGTGCCGCCGCACTCGGGGCAGGCGGTGAACGTGACGGCCCGGTCGACGAAGGCGCGCAGGTGGGGCTGCAGCGCCTCCTTGTCCTTCTGCAGGAACGACTTCTGCACCCGGGGCACCAGGCCCTCGTAGGTCAGGTTCATGTTCTCGACCTTGACCTTGACGGGCTCTTTGTACAGGAAGTCCTGCCGCTCCTGCTCGGTGAAGTCCTTGATCGGCTTGTCGGCGTCGACGAAGCCGGACGCGGCGAAGATCCGTACGAGCCAGCCGTCGACGGTGTAGCCGGGGATGGTGATCGCGCCCTCGTTGAGGGACTTGGTCTTGTCGAACAGTTCGTCGAGGTCGATGTCGGTGACGTTGCCCATGCCCTCGCAGCGGGGGCAGGCGCCGGCGGGGACGTTGAAGCTGTAGTGGAACGCGGGGCCGGCGCTCGGCTCGCCGAGGCGGCTGAAGATGATGCGGAGCATGGCGTTGGCGTCGGTGGCGGTGCCGACGGTGGAGCGGGAGTTGGCGCCCATCCGCTCCTGGTCGACGATGATCGCCGTGGTGAGGCCTTCGAGGAGGTCGACGTCGGGCCGGGTCTGGCTCGGCATGAAGCCCTGCAGGAACGCGCTGTAGGTCTCGTTGATGAGCCGCTGCGACTCGGCCGCGATCGTGCCGAAGACCAGCGAGCTCTTCCCGGAGCCGGAGACGCCGGTGAACACGGTCAGGCGCCGCTTGGGGATCTCGACGCTGACGTTCTTCAGGTTGTTTTCGCGGGCCCCGTGGACCTGGATGAGGTCGTGACTGTCGGCAACATGCACCGAGCCACATTAACGACTTGTTGTGACGATCGCATGTACCTTGGCCAGGAAGTCCGCGGCCGCCGAGCGGTCGACGACGTCGTCGAGGGCGGCCTGGACGACGGGCGCTTCCGACGGCAGACGGTCAAGCGCCCACGCGGCGGCGGCGCGCTTCGGATACCAGGTGCGCTCGGTGAAGTACCGCAGCGCCCGGCAGCCGTTGAGCACCGCGTTCACGCCATGATCGCCGATGAACGCACGATGCGAGGCCACCGACTCGGCCACCACGGGCAGCAGCTCCCGGTAGCGGACCCGGGTCATCAGGTCGGGGAACGGCGGTCCGAGCAGGGCCCGCCGCTGCTGCCGCACGATGTCCCGGTCGATCGGATACCAGAAGGCCGGGCCGCCTGAATAGCCGATCTCCGCCTTGTACGGCAACCCGGCCCCCGTGTTCAGGTTGAGCGCGAACCCCGCCTCGGTGGTCAGCCCGGCCAGCACGGAACGGTCGTAGAGCACGAACTCGAGCCCGCGCGCCGGACACGGCAGCGCGTCATGATCGAGGGCCGCGACGACCGCCTCGACCTCGGCGACGGTGAACCCGGACGCCACTGCCACCAGGTCGACATCACTGCGGCCCTGGATGTACGCGTCCAGGGCGACGGACCCGGCCGGGTACACCCCGACCAGGCGCCCGCCGAAGATGCTCTGCAGGCGGCCGACGACCGCCCCGAGGTACCCGTCGAGTCCTGTGGTCACCGCTCAGTTGTAAACCGGTCGAGCCACTCCGTCATCAGGGCGCGCTCACCCGGGGTGAGCACGGTCGCCGACGGCACGACGGCCCGTAGGGCAACGGCGCTCGAAACGGCCGTGTCCCCATCGGACCACACAGCATGAGCACTCACGGCCGAGATCACCGCTTCCCGTGCCAGCACCGACAGCTGCGGGTCGCGCTCGTCGGGCGGGAGGGCGATCAGGCTCAGCGTCGTGCCACACCCGGCGGCGTGAATCATGAACGCGGCCTGCGACTCCGAGACCCGCAGCCGGCCGGCCACCGCGATGCGGTGCACCTGCGCGGCGAGGATCTCGGCGGCGGCCGCGGCGGCCGGCGACAGTACCCCCGGCCGGGGTTCTCCGTAGATCAGGCAGTAGCAGGCCGGATTGGCCACCCCGAACCCGACGTGCAGGTCCCAGCCGGCCCGCAGATCGTCGACGGGGTCGTCCGACGCGACCAGGGATGTCTTCCCGGCGAGATAGGACGAGAAGCCGTGCATCGCCACCGCGTCGAGCAGGCCCTGCTTGTCGCCGAACGTGCGGTAGATCGTCGGCGCCTGTACGCCGGCCGCGGCGCCGACGGCCCGGGTCGAGACCGCTTCCCGGCCACCCTCGCGCAGCAGGCCGTATGCGGCGTTGATGATCCGCTCGCGGGTAGGCGTTGGCATGCGAGCAACGATAGCGCTATCGTCGCTAACAGACATCCGTTAGCACTGCGTACAAGGAGTCGACATGACCAGAGTTGCCGTTGTCACCGGTGGTTCTCGCGGGATCGGCCGCGCGGTGGCGCAGCGCCTCGCCCGGGACGGGATGGCGGTCGTCATCGGCTACGCCGGGAACGACGCCGCCGCCGAGGAGACGATCAAGGGCCTGGACAACGCGCGGGCGTTCAAGGGCGACGTGGCCGAGGAGACGGCCATGCGCGAGCTGTTCGACCTGGCCGAACGCGAGTTCGGCGGCGTGGACGTGGTCGTCAACGCGGCCGGCCTGATGGTCCTGCAGCCGGTGGCGGAGTTCGACCTCGACGCCCTGGACCGGATGCACCGCACGAACATCCGCGGCACGTTCGTGGTGTCGCGGGAGGCGGCCCGGCGGCTGCGGCGCGGCGGGGCCCTGATCAACTTCTCGACGTCGCAGACGCGGCTGCTGTCGCCGACCTACGCGGGCTACGCGGCCAGCAAGGCGGCGGTCGAGGCGCTCAGCCTGGTGCTCGCGCGGGAGCTGCGGGGCCGGGACATCACCGTGAACGCGGTGGCGCCAGGCCCGACGGCGACGGATCTCTTCCTCGACGGCAAGGACGACGCGACGGTCGAGCACATCGCGAAGCTCAACCCGATGGAGCGCCTGGGTCAGCCGGAGGACATTGCCGAGGTGGTGGCCGGGCTCGCCGGCGCGACGCGATGGGTCAATGGTCAGACCATCTTCGTCAACGGCGGAGCCGCCTGAGTTCGACCGGTCAGGCCGTTCGAAGTGTGACGGCTGGGCCCGGGCCACCATCCAAAGGCAGAAGTTACTTCTTCTTGCCCTTCTTGTCCTTCTTCGACTTCTTGGACTTCTTCGCCATCGGAATCACCTCCATCCGCTCGGCAACGAGTCCGAGACTACGGGCAAATGTCGGGTGAACAAAGGGTTTCCCGAAGATTTCCCGTTGCCCTCCGACAAGCTCAGACCGTCCATAAAGGACAGATTTTAAGACCCCGGCGGCATTGGTACAGCATGTGCCCGCGCTGCGAGCAGGTCACTCGAGTTCGGTACAGTCATCGTGAAATGAGGTGAGCATGACTGCACCGAACCCGTCAAGAAATTACTACGCACCGCGCCGAGTGGCGCAGGCCACGGCGACCAAGGAGGCGATCGCGGCCGCCGCCGGCCGCCTGTTCGCCCGCTACGGCTACGCCGGGACGACGATCGCGGCGGTCGCGGAGGAGGCCGGCGTCACCCCGAAGTCGGTGTACGCGCTCGCCGACAAACCGGGCCTGCTGCTGCTCGCGGTGCGCCGGTCCGAGGCCGCACCGGGGCCGGAAGACACCGCGGGGGCGCTGCTGCGGCGGTACCCTGTCGAGAGGGCATTCGAAGAGGCGGCCCTCGCCGAACCGGCGCTGCGCGAGGCGTGGCGGCGGCACGAACGCGTCCGCCGGGCCGGCCTCAAGGCGCTCGTGCGCACCTACGCGGAGGCGGGCCGGCTGCGCCCCGGGCTGACCGTAGGCCGGGCCACCGACACCCTGTGGGCGCTCGTCACCTGGCACACCGTGGCCCTGCTGGTGGAGCAGCGCGGCTGGGGCCGGGCCAAGCTCGCGGCCTGGCTGGACGAGCTGATCGAGACGACGGTGACCGCCGCCTCCTGAGATCGGAGACGGCGGCCACTGTACCCACGAAATCAGCTCGGCAGTTTGCCCGTGCCCGCATTGGCCGTGACCAGGGCCGGCACGTTCGCCGCCGGGTCGAGGCCCGCACGCAGCGTGGGGGTCCAGCCGGCGTCGGTCGCGATGTCCGGGTCGAACGCCGCGTTGTATTCGTCGAGCAGGTTCACCGCGACGATCGGGCCGGTGCCGACCCGGGCCAGGGTGCCCTTCTCCGTCATCCGCACGCCGCCCCAGTTGTAGACGAACGCGTTGAGCGGGGTGTCGGCGCTGCGCAGCACGAAGTTGTTCTCCGCGTAGATCTGCGACTGCACGCCGACGCCGATCGCGTAGACGAACGTGTCCTCGTCGGTGGCGTAGTAGTAGTTGTTGTAGACGTCCACCTGGCCGAAGCGGACCCGCGGCACGCGCTGGCCCACGTTGGCGAACCGGTTGTGGTGCAGCGTGATGCGCAGCTTGCCCACGTCCACGCCCGGGGTGTTCGTCGAGCCGATCAGCATCGTCTTGTCGTGCTCGAACAGGTTGTTGTAGGAGAACGTGACGTAGTCCGAGCCCCGGATCATGTCGGCCGCACCGTCGTGCACCTGGTAGGGCCGGCCGAGGTAGATCGGCTGGTTGACGTCCTGGTTGGCGCCGTCGGTGAACGAGTTGTGATCCAGCCACACGTTCGTGGCCCCGCTCAGCGTGACGCTGTCGTACAGCGAGTTCCAGTTGCCCTCGGCACCGTCGGTCGGCGACCACACCGGGAAGCAGTCATACGCGTCCTCGAACGCGATGTTCCGGATGATCACGTTGCTCTGGTTCGTGACCAGCAGGTTGCCGCCCTTGATCCGGGCGTTGCGCAGCCCGTAGACCGTCGTGTTGGCCCCGACCTCGATCTTGACCTTGAGGCCCTGGTTCTTCGCCGACTGCACGCGGGCGTTCTCCAGCGGCCCGCTCGGCGCCACCCTGCCCCACGTCGCCGGGTCGTACGCGGTCAGGTACGCCTGCAGGTCATACGCGGGGTCCGCGTAATCGGCGCAGGTGCGCCCCTCGTTGGCGTCGATCGTGCCGGCGACCAGCACGATCTTCGGCGTGCTGCCGGCCACGGCCGCGGCGAGCTCGTCGCGGGTGCGCACCACGAACACGTGCGCGTCGTCGGCGGCGGAGCCACCCGTGGTGCCGCTGCCCGCCGAGCCCCAGCCGTCGTTCGCGGCGAGCGCCTGGCGCGCCGCGGCCGGCACCGCCACCGAGCCGGCGCTGGCCGTGTTGGCTAAGACCACTCCGGCCGCGACCAGCCCGGCCACCGTGGCGGCGGTGAGGCCGGCGCGGATCCCTCTGTGCATGCAGTCCTCCAGTTGCTCCAGGAAAGCGCATTCCCGCCGACCAACATGGCACCGGTGACGCTGGGCAGTCAACGCGTGGCGTTTGCAGGTTTGTTGCAGTCGTCACTTCCAGCAGCCTTGCCTGCGGTTATCTTGCGAGGCCGTAGAAAGTGATCACATGACCGCCCCGGCCGCCCGCCGTTTCGCCGCGTTACGCAACCCCGACTGCCGCCCGTACCTCTTCGGGGCGGCGCTGTCGATGATGGCCGACAACGTCGAGCACGTGATCACGTACTGGGTGCTGTGGCAGAAGTTCCACTCCGAGGCCCTGGCCGGCTTCCAGGTGATCAGCCACTGGGTGCCGTTCCTGCTGTTCTCGGTGTGGTTCGGCGGGCTGGCCGACCGCTACGACTGCCGCCGGGTCATCCAGGCCGCCCAGGCGCTGTTCATGCTGGTCTCGCTGCTCTGGGGCATCCTGTTCGTCACCGACTCCCTGCAGATCTGGCAGGCCTGCGTGCTGCTGGTGCTGCACGGGATGGCCGGCTCCCTCTGGGGCCCCGGTGAACAGCTGATGCTGCACGACTTCGTCGGCGACCAGGACCTCGTCTCGGCCGTCCGCCTCAACGCCACGTTCCGCAGCCTCGGCGTGCTCTTCGGCCCGGCCGTCGGCTCCGCCCTGCTGCTGTGGCTCGGCCCGACCGCGGGAGTCTTCGCCAACATCGCGTTCTACCTGCCGCTGACCCTGTTCCTGTTCCGCACCAGGTTCACCGGCCACACCCGCCACACGGGCCCCGCGGCCCCGCGCGTCGGCCTCCTCGACACCTTCAAGGTCCTGCGCCGCGTGGCCGCCGACCACACCCTGATCAGCATGATCATCTTGGCCGGTCTCGCCTCGTTCTTCGTGGGTACCGCGATGCAGGCGACCATGCCCACGTTCGCCGAAGACCTGAGCCCCGGCAGCACCGACGTCTACGGCATCCTCCTCTTCGCCGCCGGAGCGGGCGGCGTGGTCGGCGGCCTGCTGCTGGAAGCGACCGGCTGGATGCGCCCGACCGTCCGGTGGGCCGTGATCACCACCCTGGTCTACGGCGCGAGCAGCGGCCTGTTCGCGATCGCCGGCAACCTGTGGATCGCGGTGGTCCTCCTGTTCATCGGCGGCGTGGCCAGCCTGGCCGCGATGTCGATCGGCCAGACCGTCACCCAGCTCCTGGCCCCGCCGGCCGAACGGGGCCGCGTGATCGGCGTCTACAACGTCTCCTCCGCGGGCCTGCGCGCGGGCAGCGGCGTGACGGTCGGCGTCCTGGGCCAGGCGATCGGCGTCCACTGGTCCTTGGGCCTGAGCTCGGCCGCCCTGTGCGTCGGCACCCTGCTGGCCGCCCTCTACACCCGCCGAGGGCGACCGACTTAAGCCGATATGTCTTATTTTACGGCGATATGTCGGGCACTCCGTGCCACGCTCCGCTCGACATATCGGATTTATCGCCCGGCGGGGGATTTGTCGCTTTTCACCGTAAACCGCCCAAGTTCCGCCCACCACCGTGCTGTCGCCGTGCGTCCAACTCGCCGCGCTGAGGACTTCGTGAGGCGTCGGCACGGGGCGGCGACGGTGTCGAGGAGACGCCGTAACTGCGAGCAACCTCCCGCCTGACCCGTGCGTCGCGGCCCAGTGGACGGTGTATCGGCCCCGCGGCAAAGAAACCCCGCCTCCGCACGGTTACGCCGAGCACCTCACGAGACGTACGCCGCCCCAAGCAGGCGGTCAACCGTCGTGCTACCACCGCGCACCGGCGCGGAACTCGGGTGTCCCCTGGTTGGACCGATGTGAACCCCGTCAGCGTTACAACGACTTGGAGGGGGGGCCGCCACGATGTCTGGTGGTGGACACGCGGCGAAGGCCGGCGCGCACACGAAGCACAAGAAGGGCGGCCACGACGAGGAGGAGCACGAGAACCACGAGCGCTGGCTGGTCTCCTACGCCGACATGATGACCCTGCTCATGGTCCTGTTCATCGTGCTGTTCGCGATCTCCCAGGTCGACCAGAAGAAGTTCGCCGAACTCAAGAACGGCCTCGCCGTCGGCTTCGGCAACCCCTCCGTGGCCTTCGACGGCGGCGAGGCCAGCCTCATGGAGTCCTCCGACTCCAACAGCCCCATGGACCTCTCCTCCGGCATCGGCGGCACCACCTCCGACGCCACCGCCGTGCAGGAAGCCGTCCAGAGCAAAGAACGCGCCACCGCCTCCCAGCGCCAGGCCGCCGCCGCCCAGGAGGTCAAGGACTACGAGAAGATCAAAGCCGAGATCACCGCCGAACTGACCAAACAGGGCCTACAGGACCAGGTCAAATACTCCATCGACGAACGCGGCCTGGTCGTCACCATCGTCACCACCGGCATCGTGTTCAACGGCAACGAAGCCAACCTCCTCCCCGCCGGCCAGAAGATCATCGACAGCGTCGGCCCGGCCATCGCGAAACTGCCCAACAAGCTCGAGGTCGACGGACACACCAACCAGCTCTCCGGCGGCACCGGCAACTACCCCTCCGGCTGGGAACTGTCCTCCGCCCGCGCCTCCGCCGTCGTACGCATGCTGCACACCGACGCCGCCATCCCCGACAACCGCCTGCAAGCCGTCGGCTTCGCCGACACCAAACCCCTGTACCCGACCACCGACGCCCGCGCCGCGGACCTGAACCGCCGCGTCGAGGTCATCGTCCTGTCGAACCTGCCGGCCGACACCCGGGCGCTGCTGCCCTCGGCCTCAACGAACTGAGGAGAGAGCAATGGCGAAGGAAGAGAAGACCGCTGAGGAGACCCCGGCCAAGGGCGGGAAGAAGAAGCTGATCATCATCGTGGCGATCGCGCTGGTCGCCCTGCTCGGCGGCGGGTTCGCCGGCTACAAGATGTTCTCCCCCAAGAAGGTCGAGGCCGAGCCCGAGCCGACACCGGGCGTCGTCGCCGTGCTGGACGCGATCACCATCAACCTGGCCGACGGGCACTACCTCAAGCTCAAGATGACGCTGCAGGCCACCACCGACGCCGCCGAGGCCCCCGACGGCTCCGAGGCGCTCGACATCGCGATCGACGAGTACAGCGGCCGCAAGATGGACGAGCTCATGTCCAACGCAGAGCGCGACCGGACGAAGAAGGAGCTCATCGCCAAGGTCGTCAAGGCCTACACCAAGGACGGCAAGAAGGAGATCATGGACATCTACTTCACGACGTTCGTCATCCAGTAGCCGTCACCCCACAAGCAGTGCGAGAGGCCGCCCCCCAAAGGCGGCCTCTCGCCGTTGCCAGCCAGCAGAACGCCCGTGGCCGCCTCAGAAGGCGGCCTCCCGCCGTTGCCGGCCAGCAGCACGCCCGAGGCCGCCCAGCCGGCGGCTCTCGCCGTGGTCAGCGAGCAGCGCCCGAAGCCACCCCCACGGGCGGCCGCTCGGCGTTGCCGGCCATGGCCTTGACGGCGTCGATCCAGAAGCGCTGCCGCTCCGGTGTCTGCCCGACCAGGTAGGTGGCCCGCAGCTTCGGCGGCAGGTGGCGCAGCAGCCGGACGACGACGTCGACGTGCTCGCGCAGCTGGGAGACCTCGGCGTTGGCGAAGACCTGGTGGACGAGGTCGGTGTCGTCGCTGCCCTCGTCGCCGGCGGCACGGCCCGCGGTCAGCCGGGCCTCCCACCCGTCGGGGTCGGCGGCGAGCTCGGGCAGGCCGAGGCGGCGCTCGCCGGCCAGCCGGGCCTCCAGCCCGGCGAGGGGGATCGGCGCGTACTCGCCGTCGCCGAGGTAGATCAGCCCGGCCTGCAGCGGCTGGTCGTGCAGGTGCAGTTTGATGAGCCGCTCCAGGGTGCGTTTGCTGACCCAGTCGCGGCCCTCCTCGTCGATGTCGAACTTCCACCAGTCCAGGGCCGCCTCGGCCGGGCGGCCGTAGGTGTCGATGAGCCACTGGCCGGCCGGGATGTCGTCGCGGCCGACCTCCAGGCTGGCGGTGAACCGGCTGGCCTGGGCCAGGTTGTTGGGCGTGACCTGGAGCTTGCGGCCGACGTGGTAGGGCGGGTTCTGCAGCGCGAACTGGGCCCGCAGCGCCTCGATCGGCCGCCCGGCGAGGGACCACTCCTGCGTGATCTCCATCAGCCGGGCGAAGGCCGCGCGGTCCTTCGGCCGGTTGTACTCGTCCCAGATGATCACCTTGGCCTGCGGGCCGAGCAGGGCGCGGGTCAGGAGGGTGTCGAGGGTGCCGTCGGGCGCGGGCACCGGCACGCAGAGGTCCTCGACGTTGGTGACGGGCAGGGAGAAGTACACCGGATCGCGCCCGGTCTCCTCCCGCACGATCTGCTTGGCGACCTCGGTCTTGCCGCAGCCGGGCGGCCCCTGCAGCAGCACCGCCCAGCGCCGGGCGATCGCCGTGCGCAGCAGCCGCCGCACCGGGTCGGCCACGGTCACGGGATCGGCGACACCGAGGGCCACAGCCAGCTGCGTGAGAATTTCATCCGTTTTGTCCAGAAACTCCAATCGAGCGCCGTGCACGAGCGGCAAGCCCCACCGCATCGGCAGACCGGCCTCGGCCAGGTCCAGCATGTGCTGCAGCGTGCGGGGCGCGAAAAGGCGGCGCACCTCGGGCGTCTGCGCGGCCCAGACCCGGAACACGCCGTCCAGGTCCCAGCCGGGGAACCGCGAGGTCAGGCTGGAGCGCCAGGACGTGTCGTTGGCGCCGATGGTCAGGGTCGCCATCCGGTCCAGGACCGCGAGGTCGGTGCGCCGGGCCGAGGTCTCCGCGGCCGACTCGTTGTCGGTCAGGAACACCCCGACGCAGCCGAGCTTGCGCAGATCGTGCTCGCCGAGCGTCCAGTTGCAGGCGATCTGCATGAGCTGCGACTGGATCGTGTCGCCGGCCTGCAGCGAGTCGTCGATGAGCAGCACGAACCGGCGGCCGGGGTTGAGCTGTTTCATGATCAGCTGGTGCAGGGCCAGCTCGCCGGTGACGGCGTCGCGGACCGGGGCGTTGACGAGCAGGTCGTCCGGGGTGAGGTTGGCCGCGGGCACGAGCACGACGTCGAGGTCGTGGGCGCGCGGCACGTATGACAGGAATGTCGAGGTCTTGCCGATCCCGTGCTCGCCGAAGATCTGCCCGGTGATCCCGGTGGCGATCATGCCGTCGATGAAGTGCTCGAGCCGCGACACGCCCACGGTCAGTCCTCCCCCGTCCGCACCCGATGGCAGGCCATCGGCGGCTCCTGCCGCTCTGGCCACGTGTCGCCGCCGTCGGTGATGAGCCAGATCCACTTGCCGGGCTCGGCCGGCCGGACCGCGGGCGCGTGCCCGTCGGTCACCACGATCACGGCGTCGACCTCGTCCTCGAGCCGCTTCCCGCGCACCTCCAGGCGCCCCTCGGCGTAGTCGACGACGCCCTGGAAGCTGGTCCCGCCGCCGCCGAGGACCCGCTCCCCCGGCGCGAACGGCATCACCTCGCCGTCGAAGCTGAGCCAGTGCGCCCGCACCCCGTCGATCTGCCCGACCAGGGTGGTCAGCCAGTCGACGACCGAGCCGGGCATCGATCCGGAGGTGTCAAAGGCGATGAGCACGGTTTTGTACCGCTCGTCACCCCGACGATGCAGCATGGGCTCGTGCCCGAGGGCGAGCAGCACCGCCCCGAGCTTCTTGGGGTAGACGAGCCGCTCCCCCGGCCGCAGCTTCGCCGCGAGCACGTCGGCGAGCCAGCGCCGCCACCACTCGACCCGCCGGGTCTTCGGCGTGACCCCGCGCAGCGCCCCGAGGCCGAGGTCGCCCCACATCCGCGCCAGCCGCTCGCCGCCGTCCCCGGTCCGCGCGGCCAGCTCCAGCAGCTCGGCCTTGGCCGCGGCGTTGCCGGCCCGGGCCTGGCGCATCAGCGATTCGAGGACGGCCGCGCCGACGCGTTCGACCGTTTCCGGGTCGAGGGGTACCCCGCCCTCGCCCATGTGCACGCACAGCGCCGCGACGGGCGGGCGGGCCATGCGCCGCAGCTCCCGGTAGACCCCGAGGTCGGTCTCGACGAACGCGGCGTAGTCCAGCGGCGTGAGCCCCTGCTCGCGCAGGTCGTCGCGGTAGCCGGCGTGGACGGCGGCCGGGTCGACGCCGACCGTCTCCCCGTCGGCCCGCGGCATCGCCATCCCGAGCCGGCGCATCGCCACGTGGTTGACGCTCACCTCGGTCGCCAGCCGGAACAGCGGGTCGGCCTGCAGGTCGGGGTCGGTGTGCAGGTGCCGCTGCATGAGGTGCCGGGCCTCGTGGAACAGCACGAACTTGACCCCGGACGGCCCGAGGGCGGCGAAGAACTCGGGGTTGTACAGCAGGCTGCACACCCCGTCCCCGCCCGCGACGACGGCCGCCGTCGGCACGGCCATGGTCGCGATCTGGTGCCGGCACTTGGCGTAGATCCACGACCCGGCGACGCTGTCCCGCACCCCGAAGTCGAGCAGCGCCGCCTCCTTCAACCGCAACGCCCGCTCGGTCACGGCCGGGTCCGGATGCACCATCGCGGCCAGCACCCTACGATCCCGCAGATCGACGCTCATGCCGACACCTCCGCAGGCTCCGGCGCCGACCTGAGCTCCACCCCGCGCTGATGATTCACGGCCTCTCCGCTGCGCTCCGTACCGCTCATGCGGCCGCCGCGGTGGCCACTTGGAGCAGCTCGGCAACGGATCCCGGGAAGTCGCCGGCCATCCGGACGGCGAGGACGATCGCGTCGACGTTGCCGTCCCACACCTCGCCCAGCAGCCGCGCGAGCGCGGCCCGCGCGGCCGGGGACGACGAGTCGCCGCCGATGAGCTCGAGGACCTTGTCCACCGGCCGCGCGTGCCACAGGACCTGCTCCCAGGTGACGGCCCCGGACTCGGTCGCGCGCCACAGCCACCCGTCGTAGTGCCCGGTCCGCGGTGCGGCCAGGACCTCCTCCGGGGGCCGGCCGGCAGCGAGCTCGGCGTCGACCGCGCTCGCCCACGGCCGCAGGATGCCGGCGCCCGCCGCGACGAGCTCGGCCGGGCAGCCGCGCTGCTCGCGGATCGCGACGAGACCGCGCCCGGGCAGGGGGTCGCGGCGGTGGGCGGCGAGGATGGCGTCCCAGTGCCAGAGCCGGGTGTCGCGGCCGAGGGTGTCGGCGTCGACGGTGTCGGACCGCAGCAGCGCCAGCTGTCCCTCGGCGGACTCCGCCAAGGCCACTTCGGCTTCGAGGGCGTCGAAGCGCTCCTGCCGGGCGGTCTCGTCGGGGACCGCCAGGAGTTTGGTCATGCGGCTGCGGACCGGGACCGCGATGACGGCGGCGCTGAAGCCGACCGGTTTGAGCTCGGCCTCGAGCAGGCCGGTGACGGCGGCCGGGCCGTGCCGGTGCCAGAGGTTGAGCAGCAGGCGGAACTGGGCCGTCTTGCCGCGGACCCGGACGTGCCGCAACAGGTGCCGCTGCAGGGCCAGGTCGGCGCACTTGAGCGGGTCGGTGCCGTGGAAGCCGGCGTTGAGCTTGAACAGCTCCTGGCGGGCCGCGGGGTCGAACGGCCGCCCGTCGAGCAGCTCCATCCGCAGCCGGTGGGAGGTGCCGGTGCGCCGGAACAGCTTGCCGTTCACCACCGGGTCGTCGAGGGTGGCGAGACGCTCGGCGGAGGCGGCGTCGAGGGAGGGCCGGGAGGCGAGGGCGAGGCGCAGCGCGGGCCGCGGGTCGGTCAGGGCCCGCTCGACCCATTCGGCGCGCCAGTCGCCCTGGGTGAACAGGTCGGTGACGGTGCCGTCGTCGAGGTGCTCGAGCAGCGCCAGCTGGGTCTCGGTGGTGGCGTGGTTGAGCAGCCCGAGGAACGCCGGTCTCCCGCCGGTCGCCTTGGCCAGGAAGGCGACCCGGCCGGCGGCGGTCAGCAGGGCGGTGACGGATCCGGGAAAGCTGCCGACCTTCGAGCGCACCCACCCCCACCGCCATGGGTCGGCCCCGAGGTGGGTGTCGACCAGCTTCGCGAGCTCGTCGAGGCGCACGAACTCGAGCACCGCGGCGGCCGGGCGCATCCGTTCGAGGAGCAGCTCGGGGTCGAGCCCGTCGGCGACGGCCCGCTTGGCCACGACCCGCAGCACCTTCTTCGGCACCGCGGCAAGGGCCATCGCCTCGGTCAGCCGCGGCACGGCCGGGGCGACCGCGGCTGGCTCGGCCAGGAACAGCGCGTGGCGCAGCTCCTCCGGGCAGTCGGTGCGCCCCGCGAGCGCTGCCGCCGCGGCCGCCCCGAACGGCGTCGCGGCGGCAACCGCGGCCCAGTCGAGCTCCTCGCGGAGCGGCAGGTTGCCGGTGAACCCGGACCGCAGCTCTTCAATTGCCCCGGACGTGCCCTCGGACGCGGCCAGGAGTGCCTCGAGCCCTTCGATCGGCCCGTCCGGCACCGCGACCAAACCGTGGGGCAGCGGCGTGTCCAATCCTTCCATCCGCCGCAGGGTGAGGATGCCGCGCAGTTGCTCGGCCGGGGTGAGCTTGGACCGGACTGTGTTGAGCACGGCCCGCACGACGGCCGGGTAGGGCGCGGCGACCGCGGCCCGGTCACTGGACGGGTTGCTGACCGGCGGCTCGACGAGCCGGGCGAAGACGGTCCGGCGCAGCCCGATGCCCCACGGATCCGGCTTGTAGGGCTGGTATTCGGCGACGGCGGCGATCTGCCGCGCGCCGGTCGCGGCCAGCCGGGCCCGCAGCCCCGGGTGGGCCTCGAGCGCGTCCGCGTTCGCGGCGAGGGACCCGAGAACCATGCCGTCGCCGAGCTCCAGGATCGCGTCGAGGAACGGCTCCGGCAGCCGCTGCTGGGCGTAGGCGATCCGCTGCAGCAGGTCGCGGCACCCGCTGACGAGGCGTGGCCAGTCGAACGGCGGCCCGGATGTGCTCGCCGCGGCCTCCATCAGCGCCCACGGCCCGGCGGTCTTCTCGAACATCAGGTGCTCACCGTCGCCGTCGCCACCGCGATCAGCTCGGCCGCCGTCCCCGGGAAGTCGCTCACCATCGCGGCGGCGAGGGCGATCGCGTCGAGGTTGCCGTCCCAGGACTCGGCGAGCAGCGCGGCGAGGGCGGCCCGGCCCTCGGGGTGCTCGACGCTGCCGCCGATGTTGTCCAGGGGTAGGGCGGCCGGGACGGTGTGCTGCAGCATCTGCGGCCAGGTGGCGACGCCCGCGGCGATGAACGCGCCGACCCAGCCGCCGAACTGCTGCTGCCCGTCCCGCGGCGCGGCCAGGATCTCCTCGACCGGGCGGCCCGCGGCGTGCTCGGCGGCCTGGTCGCTGTCCCACGGGCGCAGCTTCGTCCGGCCGGCCTCGACCAGCTCGGCCGGGACCTCGCGGCCGGTGGCGATGACGGCCAGGATCGGGTCGGGCAGCGGCTCGCGGCGGTGCTCGGCGGCGATCGCGGCCCAGTGCCAGAGGCGGGTCTCCTTGAACAGGTTGGTGTGGTCGGTGCGCTCGGCCCGCAGCAGCGCGAACTGGCCCTCCGGGCTCTCCTCGGCGGCGACCTCGGCCTCCAGCGCGGCGATCTGCGCGTCCTGGCCTGCTGCGTCGGCGACGGCCAGGAGCTGCTCGAACTTGCGGCGCACCGCGGGCGTGATGACCGCGGCGCTGAAGTTGGCGCCCTTCAGGTCGGCGGCGAGCAGGTCGGCGACGGCGGCCGGGCCGTGCCGGTGCCACAGGTTGAGCAGGAGCCGCAGCTGGGCCGTCTTCCCGCGCAGGCGCACGTGGCGCAGGATGTGCCGCTGCAGCTCGACGTCGGCGCAGTCGAGGGCGTCGGTGCCGTGCCAGCCGGCGGTCTGCTGCAGCAGCTGGGCGCGGACGTCGGGGTCGAACGGTCGCCCGGCGAGGAGCTCCATGCGCAGCCGGTAGGAGGTGCCGGTGCGGCGGAAGACCAGGCCGTTGACCTCCGGGTCGTCGAGGGCGGCGAGGCGCTCGGCGGCGGCCGCGTCCAGCGACGGCCGGGCGGCCAGGGCGAGGCGCAGGTCGCGGCGGGGGTCGGTGACGGCCCGGTCGAGCCACTCGGGGCGCCAGGTGCCCTTCGCGAACAGCTCGGCGATGGTCTTGTCGTCCATCCGGTCGAACAGGGCCAGGTGCGCCGCGGCCGGGGCGTGCTCGAGGAGCGTGACGAACGCGGTCCGCCCGGTCGGTGCCTTCGCCGGCCACGGGGCGCTGCCGGCCGACTCCAGCAGCTCGGTCACCGAGCCGGGGAACGTGTTGAGCTTGGCCCGCACCCACGACCACTTGCCGGGGTCGTCGCCGAGATACTTCTGCACCAGGTCGGCGAGCTGCTCGAGGCGGACCCACTCGAGGACGGCGGCGGCCGGGCGGAGCCGATCCAGCAGCAGCGCCGGGTCGAAGCCCTCGGCGACCGCCCGCCTGGCGACGAACCGGGCCGCCTTCTTCGGGACCGGGGCCAGGGCCATCGCCTCGGTGAACCGCGGCACGACCGGCGCCACCGCCGCCGGCTCGGCCGCGTAGAGCGCGGCCCGCAGCTCCTCCGGGCAGTCGGCCCGGGCGGCCAGGGCGGCCGCGGCCGGGCCGCCGAACCGCACGGCGGTGTGCGCGGCCGTGATCGCGGGCCAGTCGAGCTCGTCGCGCAGGACGAGGTGATCGGTGAAGCCCCGGCGCAGCTCGTCGATGGCGCCGGTGGTGCCCTCCCACTCGCGGGCCTTGGCCTCGATGGCCTCGGGCGGCAGCGGCAGGCAGGCCCGGACCTCCGGGTGGAGGGTCTCCGCGGGCACGGTCGCGCCGGGGTGCTCGACCCGGCTCAGGGTGGCCAGGGCCCGCCAGTGCTCGGCGACGGTGAGGTTGGACCGGACGTTGCGCCACGCGTCGCGGACGGCGGCGCCGGTGGGCCCGACGACTCCGGCCCGCTGCCGGTTGATCCACGGCGTCACATCCTGGGCGTCGGCCGGGTGCGCGGCCAGGGCCAGGCGTTGGTGGCGCAGGTCCCAGCGGAGCATCGCCCGCTGGGCGATGTTGGGGTGGCCGCTGCGGGCGACCCGCTCGCGGAGCACGGGGTGGGCCTCGAGGAGCTGATCGTTTTGGGCCAGGCCCTGGAACAGCACGGGGTCGCCGAGGGCGAGCGCGGCCTCGACGAACGGCAGCGGCAGCCGGCCGTGCACCCGCAGCAGCGGCGGCAGCGCGTCGCCCGCGCCGCTGACGAGGCGGGGCCAGTCGACGGACTCGCCGGCGATCCCGGCCGCCGCCTCGATCAGGGCGAACACCGCGTTCGATCTCACGGCCGGGACACTACCAACCACCTACGACAAAAACCGCCCGCACATGATCAACTACCGACTGGTGCAATCAGCGGTCCTGGGAGCGGTCCCGGCGGCGGTCGATGTCGTGCTGGACGTCCGGGTCCCACAGGCCCGCGTTCCAGTCGTCGGCGGTCGGCTGGGCCGCGAGGGGTGACCGGGCGTCACCGCCGGTGACCATCGAGTAGGGCTGCTCGGCGCCGATCTTCCCGGCGTACCACTTGCGGTCGTGGACGATGGCGGCGATCAGCACGACGGCGGCCATGACCCGGACGATGCCGTACAGCAGCGGCCAGGCGGCCACGAGGTAGCTGAGGGCGAAGAGGACCACGAACGCGCCCGCGCCCCAGAACCCGAGCGGGCCCAGGGCCGGCGAGCCGTGCCGGTTGGCCAGCTTCGCCGCCTGCACGCCCCAGAACACCACGGTCAGGACCACGCCGAGGGTCACGCCGAGCCCGATGAGGCTGATCGCCAGGCCGAAGACGACCATCCAGCCGGCCAGGAGACCGGTCGGGCGGCCGGCGAGGATCTGGATGTAGACGGCCGAGACGACCGCGATCACGGCGTAGGCCACGGTGAAGCGGATGACCCGGCGGCAGGCGGCGTACCAGTCCGCGTTGTTGATCACGAGATCCCCCGATCCATCGATGTGACTCCGGACGATACCCGGGTCACGCCCGCGACGATGACGAGGAGGCTGAGGCCGAAGACGGCGTAGTCGCGCGGGGTGTGGGGGATGTCCTCGTGCAGCAGGAGGGCGCCGAGCAGGACGGCGGTGATCGGGTCGGCGATCAGGTCCGCGGGATAGCCGACGCCGAGCCCGTCGGCGGCGAACGCCAGCTGCAGCAGGACGAAGCTCGCGGCGGCGGACGGGACCAGCAGGACCGCGGCCACGACGGCGTCCGGATCGGTCAGCACGTCGCGGCCGAGCTGATGAGCGGCGGCCGCGACCGCATCCAGGAGCACCGCTGCCAGGCCGGCGCAGCAACCGGCGACCAGGCCGAGCGCGGTCGCCCGGGCCCGGGGCGGCCAGCGGCGGGCGTAGGTCAGCACGGCGGTCCCGGCGGCCAGCAGCACGGCCGCCGTGACCAAGGTCGTGCGCAGGCGGAGCGGGTCGTTGTCGCCCGGGTCGCCGACGAGCACGAAGAACGCGGCGAGGCCGGCGACGATGAGCCCGCAGGCGCCGTACTGCACCCCCGTCGGCCGGGCCGCGCCGAGCCGCCACGCGGTCAGCAGCGCCACCGGCAGCGCGAGGACCAGACACGGCTGGACGAGGATGACCGGGCCCGTGGCCAGCGCGGCGGCCTGCAGGAGCACGGCGACGCCGTCCAGCAGAATCCCCGACCGCCACCGCGGGTCGCGCCAGCCGCCGGCGCCGGCCGAGACGGCCAGGTGTTCCAGCGCGGTCGCCACGCCGTAGCCGACGGCCGCGGCCAGCGCGAGGCAGATCGACAGCGCGAGCATGAGACGAGCTTTCCAAAAAACAGCGCCGGCTTTCGGGAAAGCCCGCAACCGACAACAACTGTTAGGAACATTGACAGTCGTATTTGGACGAGGCTTAATATAAGTCGTGAATCCAACCCGATCACTGGTCGCGTCGCTCGTGGCAGCCGCCGCCACGGTGGCCACCGCCGCCGCCCTGCTCACCTACGCCCAGGTGCCCGCATCCGCCGCGGCCACCAGCGTCCAGGTCTACTGGAGCTCCGAGTCCCGCACCGCGGGTTACGAGCCGAAGAACGCCAACTGGTACACGAGCCCCGCCACCGGCCTCGCCGGCACCCCGTATCAGCTGTCCCGCCAGGCCGACCTCCCGATCACCGCCGCGTCCGGGAGCGCCACGATCACCGTCGATACGCACACGCGGTACCAGACCATCCTGGGCATCGGCTCCTCCCTGGAGGAGTCGACGATCGCGAACCTGTCCAAGATGAGCGCGGCCGGCCGTGACCGGGCGCTGCGCGCACTCGTCGACCCCGCGTCCGGCGCCGGGTTCAACGTCGCCCGGATCACGTTCGGGACCAGCGACTTCACCTCGCACGACTTCTACACCTACGACGACGGGGCGGCCGACCCGAGCCTCTCGCGGTTCTCCATCCAGCGCGACCTCGACTACAACATCATCAGCACCATCAAGCAGGCCCTCGCCATCAACCCCGGCCTGAAGATCTTCGCGAGCGCCTGGTCGGCCCCGCCGTGGATGAAGACCAGCAACAACATCATCGGCGGCAGCCTCAACAGCACCTACATCCCGGCCCTCGCCACGTACTACCGCAAGGCGGTGCAGGCCTACGCCGCCCAGGGCATCCCGATCTACGCGCTGACGCTGCAGAACGAGCCGCTGTTCTCCCCCGCCGACTACCCCGGCATGCTGGTCAGCGCCGACCAGGAGCGGCAGCTGGCGAAGGCCCTGCGCACGGAGCTGTCGAACGCGGCCCTCGGTACCACCAAGATCTGGGCCTTTGACCACAACTTCAGTGAGGGCGTCTCCTATGCCGCCGGGGTCCTCAGCGGCGACGGCTACGGCGCCGTCGACGGGATCGCGTTCCACGACTACGCGGGCGACCCATCGGCGATGGCGCAGGTCAAGGCCGCCTACCCGGACAAGGACGTGCTCATGACCGAGCGCTCCGTCTGGGGTACCGCCGGCGCCGACCGCATCGCGCAGTACTTCCGCAACAACTCGACCCTGTACGAGGGGTGGGTGAGCATGCTGGACCAGAACCGCTCGCCCGAGCGCTGGTCCGGCTCACCCGACCCGACGATGCTGGTGCAGAGCACGGCCAACCGGGACACGTTCTGGGCTCTGCCCGACTACAACATGATCGCCCAGTACTCCAAGTTCGTGCCGGCCGGTGCCCAGCGCGTCGCCACCGGCTACGGATCGACCGGCACCGTCACCGACGTCGCGTTCCGCAACCCGGACGGCACGCTGGTCACGGTCGTGATCAACCAGACGGCGGCGAGCCAGCCGTTCACCCTGCGCGTCGGCACCCAGCAGGTGAGCAGCACGCTGCCGGCGAAGACGGTCGGCACCTACCTGTGGGCGGGCGCGGACAGCGGCACCCCGACCGCCCGGACCGGCCGCATCACCGGCTACGGCGGCAAATGCGTCGACGTGGCGGGCGCATCGACGACCAACGGCACGAAGATTCAGCTGTACTCGTGCAACGCGACGGCCGCCCAGACCTGGACGGTCGCCTCGGACGGCACCGTGCGCGCCCTCGGCAAGTGCCTGGACGTGGCCGCGGCCAGCTCCGCGAACGGGACGAAGGTGCAGCTGTACGACTGCAACGGCACCGCCGCCCAGCAGTGGACCGCGGGCGCCGGCAGCAGCCTGCGGTCCCTCGGCAAGTGCCTGGACGCCACCGGCCCGAGCTCGGCCGACGGCACCCAGCTGCAGCTCTGGGACTGCACCGGGGCCGCCAACCAGCAGTGGGTCCTGCCTTAGGCAGTCAGGACTTTCTCCGCCGCGACGGGGATCGTGGCCCGGTCGTACTCGAAGAACTGCTTGAGTGCGGCCGGGCCGGCGGTCCTGCCCCACTGATAGATCAGCCGCTGCGTCTCCATCGAGCCGTCGTGCCAGCGGCGCAGCACGTCGTGCAGGTTGAGCGGGGACGGGGACGCCTCGCCGTCGCCGAGGAGGTAGGCGAGCTGGGTGACCGCCGCCTCCGGCGTCAGCGAACCTTGCTCGACCTGTTGCATCACCGCGAAGCAGGCCTCGAACTGCACCTGCGCGACCGGCAGGTCGGGTGCGAACGAGCCGGGGACAGCGCCGCCGTGCAGCCGGTCGAAGAGCCGCTCGTCGCCGGTCTCGAGGTAGCGGTAGTAGGTGCCGGCGATCCGGATGACGCCGAGGTTCCAGGCCAGGTACCACATCTTCGACCAGGCCCGCCACAGGTCGAAGTCGCGGAAGGCGATGTAGGAGCCGGCGATGAGCTTGTCGTTGTTCTCCAGGATGTTCTGGTTCAGCGTCTCCAGGTAGGCGAACCGCTCGGCGCTGAAGTCGCGGTCCCGGCGGGCGGCGAGGTAGCGGGGCACGAACGCCTCGATGACCGCCATCGTGTTGGCCATGCCCCGGCTGAACAGGGCGTCGATCGCGCCGGCGGCGTGGCTCATCAGGACCCAGCGGTCGCCGACGGTCCGCTTCGACGAGAACTGGGTGCGGCCGGTGGAGATCCAGCGGAACGCCGACTCGGCGCCCTCGAACTGCCGGGCGATCGCCGGGTAGCGGGACAGGAAGTCGGCCCACTCCTGCTCCGGCGTGACCCCGTCGACCTTCGGGAACCGCTTGGTGTCCAGGCTCAGCCCGACGCTGACCAGGTCGGACTCGGAGCCGCTGTGGTTGTCGAACGGGATGACCCACAGCCAGCCGCCGTCGAACAGGTGGTGCAGCGTGCCTTCGTGCCACAGGTTGGGCTGGCCGCTGGACGCCTCGACGGCGTCGAACGGCCGCACCCCGCGCATGTGGGTGAAGATGGTCCGGGAGTCCGTCCTGAACCGGCACGGCTCGTCGCGCAGCCCGAACTCGTCGGCCAGCACGGAGGTGCGGCCGGTGGCGTCGATGACGTAGTCGGCCGTGAACACCTCGTCGTTGTCCAGCCCGATCGTGACACCGTCGGGCCGGAAGTCGATGTCCCGCACCCGCACGCCTTCGCGGGCCACGGCGCCGTGACGGACCGACGCCTCGAACAGGTACTGGTCGATGTCGGCCCGCATCAGGTGCGACTCCGGGCCGAACGGCCCCTCCGACACCGAGCACTGCGTGACCTCGTAGGGGTCATGGTCGACGCCCTCGCGGTGGTAGACGAACCCGAAGTTCGTCTTGATCCCGCACCGCTTGCTGGCGTGCTCCCGGATGCCGCCGCTGGTGGAGACCTGGGCCAGCTCCGGCACGTCCCAGCGGGCGGCCAGCATCCGCAGCAGGAACGACGTCTCCCCGATCGTCGACTCGCCGAGGGCGAACCGCGGGTGCTTCGCGGCGTCGACGATGCCGACGGACACCCCCTGACGAGCGAGGATCGCCGCGACGGTACTGCCACCGATCCCACTGCCGAGCACCATCACTTCAACGTGCGTCGTCATGCCCACCCTCTCGTTGCTTGGGGATGCGCAGCGCCGCCCGCTCCCGCGAGTGCTCGACGCCGGCCTTGGCCTGCGCGGCGGCCATGGTGCGCCGGGTCAGGCCGTCGTGTTCGAGTTCGCGCGCGTAGGCGGCCAGGCGGGGCCGCAGCGCGCCGGTGAAGTGCGGGATGACGCGGCGGGCGAACAGTTCGTAGGAGCGCCGGGTCGCCTCCGGGTCGGCGAGGTCGGCGTGCTCGATGACGAACGTGCCGAAGCCGCCGCTGATCCGCAGCATGCGCTCGATGTGGGCGATGGCCATCTCGGGCGTGCCGACGACGGCGTGGCCGACGGTGTGCAGGACGTCGACGACGGCATCGGTGTCGTCGAGGTCGACGGGCACGTTCATCGGCAGGATCTGGCGGATGTAGCCGATGTAGGACGGCAGTCCCCAACGGACCTCGCGCCGCGCCTGGCTCTCCGTCTCGGCGAGATGCATCGGGCTCATCACCGACCAGCGGCGCCGGTCGGCGGCCCGGCCGAACTGGGCGGCGCGCTCGCTGTAGGTGTCCCACGCGGTCGTCATCGGATTCTCCGAGCCGAGCCCGACGGCGGCGGACGCACCGAACGAGAGCATCCCGGCGCCGAAGCGGCCGGCGAGGCGAGGGCCGGACGGGGAGCGGAAGACGGCGACGCGGATGTCGAGCCGCTCGTTGTAGGGGGCCAGGTGGAGGTACCCGTCGCGGAGTTCGAACCAGTCGGTGGTGCGGCTGACCGGGCCGGCGTAGCGCAGCAGCTCGGTCATCGTCTCCAGGGACTCCTCCATCATCCGCCGCGCCTCCATCGGGTCGTGGCCGAGCATCGTGGAGTCCAGTGCCAGAGCACCGGCGCCGACGCCGAAGATGAGCCGGCCGCGGGTGAGATGGTCGAGCTGGATGATGCGGTCCAGGAGGGTCAGCGGGTGGTGGTAGGACAGGGTGCTGACGCCGGTGCCGAGCCGGATCCGCTTGGTGCGCTGGGCGGCCGCGGCGATCATGAGCTCGGGGGCGCCGATGATCTGCCAGCCGCCGGAGTGGTGCTCGCCGAACCAGAACTCGTCGAAGCCCAGCTTGTCGCACAGCTCGGCGAGCTCGAGATCGCCTTCGAGCTGCAGCGTCGGATTGTGCGTCGGCCGGTGAATGGGAAACATCAGGACCCCGAACCCGATGCGGCTCATGACATTCACCCTAACGAGTGACCGCGACACCGCCAACCGCTACGACGCGAAGTACGCACCGGGACTCACACCGAGTGCGGATTTAAATGCGGCGATAAATGCGGAGGGGGTACTGTACCCGACCCGCTTCGCCACCAAGGCCACCGACGTGTCCGTGGCGAGCAGGAACAGCGCGGCGCGGAGCCGGGCGTTGACCCGCCACCGGCCGAAGCTCAGTCCGGTCTCGGCGGTGAAGGCGCGCGCGAGGGTGCGGCCGCTGGCGCCGACCGTTCTGCCCCACGCGTCGAGGTCGCGGGCGTCGGCCGGGTCCGCGAGCAGGGCCCGGGCCACGGCGAGGGCGCGCTCGTCGCGGGGCAGCGGAATCCGCAGTGAGGCCGCGGTGACGGGCCGGAGCAGGTCGAGCAGGACGGCCTCGGCCCGGCGGCGCGGCCCGTCCGGCAGTGCCCCGGCGAGGTAGCCCGCGAGCTCATCGAGCAGCGGGGTGACGGCGACGACGGTGGGCCGGGTCCAGCGGTGCGGGTTCCGGTCGAGGTGGACGCTGCGGAAGACGGCCGGGGTGGTGACGTCGACGGCGTGCGGCACGCCGGCCGGCACCCACAGCGCGCGGGTGGCGGGCAGCACCCAGGCACCGTCCTCGGTGGAGACCGACACGGCCCCGGCGGCGGCCCAGGAGAGCTGGTGCACCGGGTGGACGTGCGGGGCGAAGCCGGACCCGTTGGCCATGGCGCGGTCGCCGACGAAGACCACGGGATGTCCGGAATTCGATATCACGTGGCACGATAGCATCTCGCCGCCATGCGTCGCCGTCGATACCGTCGGGGCATGAACCTGCTGCACAACCGGATCTGCAAGTCGGCGAAGTGGTTCGAGAAGGTCGAGCGGCACCTGCTGCCGTGGGCCCTCGACGGGGTGCCGCTGGGCGGAAATCTGCTGGAGATCGGGCCGGGTTTCGGGGCGACGACGCGGGTCCTCGCGCGCGATGCCGGCGCGATGACGGTTGTCGAGGTCAACCCGAAGCTGGCCGCGCGATTGCGTGACAAGGTGCCCGCCAACGTGACAGTGCTCGAGGGCGACGGCGCGGCCATGCCCCTGCCGGACGCCGGCTTCGAATCCGTCGTCTGCTTCACGATGCTGCACCACGTGCCCTCGGCCGCGCGGCAGGACGAGCTGTTCGCGGAGGCGCGGCGGGTCCTGACCCCGGGCGGCGTGTTCGCGGGCAGCGACAGCCTGCCGACGCCCCGATTCCGCCTGCTGCACATCGGCGACATCATGGTGCCGCTCGACCCGGCGACGCTGCCGTCCCGCCTGGAACGGGCCGGGTTCACCGGCATCAAGGTCGAGGCGAGGACCGATCGCCTGCGGTTTCGAGCTACGGCCGGCTGAAGGTCCGCAGGGCACGGGCGGCAAGAGCCATTTTCCGGGGGTACGAGATGAGGCTCGGCTTGTTCGCGATGACCCGGACGAGGACGTCGACGGCCTCGTCCACGCTGATCTTGAACGGGGCGACCGGGGACTTCGCCATCTTCGTGTCGACGAACCCGAACCGGACCGCGGTGACCGCGACGCCGTGCTTGCGCACCGCCTTGCCCAGGCTCAGCAGGTATGACGTGAGGCCGGCCTTGGAGGCCGCGTATCCGGGCGCGTCCGGCGTGACGAGGATGTCGGCCAGGCTGGACAGCCCGACGAAGTGCCCGCGGCCCGCCTCCACCATCGCGGGCAGCACGGCGTCGGCGGTCAGCGCGGCGCCGAGCAGGTTGACCCGGATCGCGTCGGTCTGCTCCCCCAGGTTGGCGAGGTCCAGCGGCTCACCGATCCCGGCCGCGTAGACGGCCAGATCAACGGTGCCGCCGGTTCCGAAATTACCGATTTGTCGGGCGTAGTCGGCGGCGGTGACGTCGGCGACCACGTGCTCGTACGCGGGACTGTCCAGTTCGGACGGTCGGCGGGACACCCCGACGACGTCCCAGCCGGTGTCCAGGAGCCGCCGGGTGAGAGCCAGGCCGATCCCATCGGTGTTGCCGACGATCAGAGCACGGGGCACACCCGGAATAATAACTTGACCTTCGACGCTACTCTTGGCGTAGCCGTGCCAGTCGAGTGTGGAGGGAGGCCGGCCGTGCAACACGAGGTGATTCGCGTGTCTTCGGTCCTCCCGGTGCCCGCTCGCGCGGCGGCATCGGGTGGTCCCGCCCTCCGCTGAGCCGGAGCGGGGCCCAATCGCGCGCTGTCCTGTCGAAAATGACCAGCCCGAGGGGCAACAGTGCGTAACGAACTGCAGCGCGTCCGCAACATCGGCATCCTCGCCCACGTGGACGCGGGCAAGACCACCACCACCGAACGGATCCTGTTTTCCACCGGCGCCACCTACAAACAGGGCGAAGTCCACGACGGCACCACCGTCACCGACTTCGACGTGCAGGAGCGCAACCGCGGCATCACCATCTTCTCCGCCGCGGTCAGCGTCGACTGGGCCGGCCACCGCATCAACCTCATCGACACGCCCGGCCACGTCGACTTCGCCGACGAGGTCGAGCGGGCCCTGCGCGTCCTCGACGGGGCGGTCGCCGTGTTCGACGGCGTCGCCGGCGTCGAGCCGCAGAGCGAGTCGGTGTGGCGGCAGGCGGACCGCTACGGCGTGCCCCGGATCGCGTTCGTCAACAAGCTCGACCGGGCCGGGGCCGACCTCGACGCGGCGGTGGCCTCGATCCGCGACCGGCTCGGCGTCACCCCTCTCGTCGTGCAGGCCCCGATCGGCCGCGAGTCCGGCTTCGCCGGCGTCACCGACCTGACCTCGCCCCCGAGCGCGGCCCTGGTCGAACAGGTCGCCGAGCTGCACGCGGGCGCGTTCGAGCAGTACGTGGAGACGGGCACGCTGACCACGGCGACGCTGCGGGCGGCGCTGCGCGACATCACGCTGGCCGGCACCGGCGTCGTCGTGCTGTGCGGCGCCGCGTACCGCGACATCGGCATCGCGGAGCTGCTCGACGCGGTGGTGGCGTACCTGCCGTCGCCGCTGGACGTGGACCCGCCCGCCGATCCGGGGGCGCCGTTCGCGGCCCTGGTGTTCAAGGTCCAGGCGACGACGACCGGGCGGTACGCGTACGCCCGCGTCTACTCCGGCACACTGCGCAAAGGAGCGGAGGTGCGCGAGTCCAACGTGGACAACAAGGAGCGGGTCTCGCGCATCCTGCACGTCCAGGCCGACCGCTACACCGACGTCGACCAGGCCGTCGCCGGTGACATCGTCGCCCTGATCGGCCTGCGCGACGCCCGCGTCGGCGAGACGCTGTGCGACCCGGCCCACCCGGTCGTCCTCGAACCGCCGAACCGGGCCGCGCCCGTCGTGTCCGTCGCGATCGAGGCGAAGCGCCGGACCGACTCCGGCAAGCTCGCCACCGCGCTCGCGCGGCTGGTCGAGGAGGACCCGTCGCTGGTCGTGCGCACCGACCCGGAGACGGGCCAGACCCTGCTCAGCGGCATGGGCGAACTGCACCTGGAGGTGGCGGTGGAGAAGATGCGCCTGGCCGGCAGCGCCGGTCAAGGGCCGGGCCTGGAGATCGCCGTCGGCCGTCCCCAGGTCGCCTACCGCGAGACCCTGGTCCGGGGCGTCACCGGCTTCTACCACCGCCTGGTCAAACAGGACGGCGGGTCCGGCCTGTACGCCCACGTGTCCATCGACGTGTCACCGGTGGACGGTCAGGAGTTCGTGTTCGAGTCCACTGTGGTCGGCGGGCACGTGACGAAGGAGTTTGTGCGGGCGGTCGAGGCCGGCTGCCGGGACGCCCTCGCGGCCGGGCCGGTCGCGGGCTACCCGGTCACCGGCGTGAAGGTCACCATCACCGACGGCAAGATGCACGACCACGACTCCTCGGAGCTCGCGTTCCGCCTGGCCGGGCGGGAGGCGCTGCGGCTCGCCCTGCGCGAGTCGCGGATGGCGCTGCTGGAGCCGGTGGCCGACGTCGCCGTGACGGTGCCGGAGGACCTGGTGGGTGCGGTGCTCGGTGACCTCATGGCCCGGCGGGGACAGGTCAGCGGGACCGCTCCCCGGGGCGGGACGGTCGTCGTGACGGCGACGGTACCCCTCGCTGAGCTCTTCGGATATGCGACCCGGCTGCGCAGCCGCACCCAGGGCCGCGGGGTCTTCACCGCGACCCCGGCCGGCTACGCACTGGTGCCGTCCGGAGTGCCGGTCCGATAACCGTCACACCCGTTTCACATACGGCGATTAGGGTAACGGGCGTCTTCTGGGAAAGGGGGCGCCCGTTGCTGCTGGCCGTACTCGACGTCGGGTCCAACTCCGCGCATCTGCAGATCGTGCAGCCGCGCCCGCGGAAGCCACCACTGCCGGTGTACCGCCTCAAGGCCCCGACCCTGCTCGCCGAGGAGGTCACGGCCGACGGTGCGCTGTCACCGGCCGGCGTGGAGCGGGTCGTGCGGGCGGTGGCGTGCACCGTGGAGGCGTACCGCCGCCACAAGGTCGACGACCTGATCCCCCTCGCGACGGCCACCATCCGCGACGCGACGAACAGTGCCGAGATCTACCGCCGGGTCCTCGACGAGACCGGTGTGCAGCTGCGCTCGCTCAGCGGCGAGGACGAGGCCCGGGTGACGTTCGCGGCGGTCCGCCGCTGGCACGCGCCGTCGTCGCGGCTGTGGCTGCTGGACATCGGCGGCATGTCGATGGAGGTCGCGGCCGGCGCCGGTGACCAGCCCGACCTGGCCGTCACCCTGCCCCTCGGGGCCGGGCTCCTGACCCGCCGGCTCCTGCCCGACCACCCGGCCGGCCGCGCGGACGTCGAACGCCTGCGCCGCCACGTCCGCGGCGTCCTCAAGCCGGTCGCCCGCGACCTCGCCCGTACCCCCCGCCCCGACCTGGTCGTCGGCACGTCGAAGACGTTCAAGCAGCTGGCCGAGCTGACCGGCGACGGTGAGCGGCTGGAGCGGCGGGCTCTGCGCCGGTGGGTGCCGCGCCTGGCCGCGATGACCCCGCGCGAGCGCGGCAAACTGCCGGGTGTCGCCCCGGCCCGCGCCCGCCAGCTCCTGGCCGGCGCGGTGACCGCGGTGACCGCGATGGAGGCCTTGGACCTGCGCACGCTGGGCGTGTGCCCGTGGGCGCTGCGCGAGGGCCTGCTGCTGCGCCGCTACTACGAGCTGCGCCGCCACTGACCAGACTGCGCTCCTGGCCCCGCTGCTCCTAGCCTCGCTGCGACTCCGAGTTGCGGGGCAGGTGCAGCTTCTTGTCCGGGTCGAGCGTGTGCTTGTCGTCGAACGGCATCAGCGGATCGTCGACCTCACCGCCGAGCGTGGGCGTCCCGACTCCCTGGTCCGAGCCGTTGGGCTTGTCCTCTTCGTCGATCCGCGACGCCCCGTCGCCGCCGGGCGTGCCGGTGGTGCCCATGGTTTCACTCATACGGGCCGGATTACCCGCTGGCCTCGCCCTCAACCGGAGGTCTTGCGCCCCACCGCACCCCAGACGGCCACCTCGTCGAACCCGGGCCGCGGGTCGAGCTCGTCCTGCGCCCGCCAGTCCGACACCGACACGACGCCCGGCTCCAGCACGTCGAGCCCGTCGAGGAACGCGGTGAACTCCGCCTTGTCGCGCAGCTTCCCGGGCCCGTGCCGCCCCGACTGGATCTGCGCCGCCAGCTCCGGCGCCAGCCCATCGGTCGTGGCATGCGACATGACCAGAAAACTCCCGGGCGCGAGCGCACCGAGCAGCGTCCGCACAATGTCGTAGGGCCGATCGTCGTCGGGCAGGAAGTGCACGACCGCGACCAGGATCAACGCCACCGGCCGGGCAAGATCGATGGTGGCCCGCAGCGACGGGTCGGCCAGAATCCGCTCGGGGTCCCGCAGATCGGCGTCGACGTAGGCGGTGGCCCCCTGCGGCGAACTGGTCAGCAACGCCCGGGCGTGGGCCAGCACGATCGGATCGTTGTCGACGTACACGACCCGCGAGTCAGCCGCCACGCCCTGCGCGACTTCGTGGACGTTGGGGCTGGTAGGAATCCCGGTCCCGATGTCAAGAAACTGCCGAATCCCGTGCTCCCCCGCCAGGACCCGAACCACCCGCCGCATGAACGCCCGGTTCTCGACCACAGCCGTCCGGATGGCCGGAAACGCCGCCGCGATGGCATCCCCGGACTCCCGGTCGGCGGCAAAGTTGTCCTTGCCCCCCAGCCAGTAGTCATACCGCCGAGCCGGATGCGCCACCGACGTGTCCACCCGCTCAACCCACTCCGAAGCTCCACCCACCGCGATCTCCATCCATGTAGACCCGCCGCGCAGTCTACGACCCGCTGTTCGGGGGTTCCGGGGCGCGGGCCTTCGGCATGCTGTGCAGACCGGCGATGATGATCGCTAGGCCGCCGTTGAAGTCGGTGTCCGGGTCCGGGCCGAAGAAGACTTCCACCGCGGCCTTTGTCGCCAGCGGGTAGCGGTTTGGTTCGAAGGCTTTTTCCAGGGCGGTCGGGGTGTACGGGTTTTCGTCGTACGCGGTTGCCTGTCTCGCCTGTTCTTCGATGGTGTAGCCGACGGTGTAGTGCAGGACGGCGGCGAAGCCTCTGGCGGCTGTCGGCAGGTCGAAGCCGGCGTCGACCAGGAGGCGGAGCGTTGTCTCCATCGCTCGCGGCATTTCCGGGCCGGTGAGGTTGGTGCCGGCGAAGACGCGGGCGCCATCACGGTACCGCAGCAGGATTGTTCGCATTGTTCTGGCTCTGGTCGCCACCCACTCCGGCCAGTCTCGCACGTCGCCGGGCGGGGTCAGGCCGGCGGTGGCCTCGGTGAACATGACGGCGGCCATCGCGTCGAGCAAATGCTGTTTGTTCTTGACGTGCCAGTAGAGGGTCGGGGCGCGCACACCCAGGCGGTCGGCCACGACCCGCATCGTGAGGCCGTCGAGGCCCACCTCGGCCAGCAGGTCCAGGCCGGTCCGGGCTACGACTTCGGGGTTGATCGCCACCCTTGACACTCTAACAACGTTAGAGACATGCTTACACCCGACGCGCCTCTAACGTTGTTCGAGAAGGGATGTTCGGGATGAATACCACCCAGGTTCTGGTCGTCGGTGGTGGGCCTACGGGGCTTTGGCTGGCGTGTGAGCTGCGCCGGTGCGGTGTCGACGCGATCGTGCTGGACCGGCGGTCGGCCGGGGTCGGTGAGTCGCGGGCGGGTGGGCTGCACGCGCGCAGCCTGGAGATCCTGCGGTCGCGCGGGGTCGACGGGCCGTTCCTGGCCGAGGGGCGGCGGGTGCCGGCGGCGCACTTCGCGGGGCTGTGGCTCGACATGTCGCGGCTGAGCACCGAGTTCCCGTACGTGCTCGGGCTGGTCCAGTCGCGGATCGAGGCGCTGCTGGCCGAGCACCTCCGCGAACTCGGCCCCGACGTGCGCTGGAACACCGAGGTCACCGGCGTCAGCCAGACCGCCGACCACGCCGAGGTCACGACGGCCGACGGTGAGCGGCTCCGGGCCGACTACGTGGTCGCCGGCGACGGCGGCCGCAGCACCGTGCGCCGGCTGCTCGGCATCGCGTTCGAGGGGACGGACGCGACCGTCAGCTCCATGCTGGCCGACGTCGTCCTGGCCGACCCGCCGGCGGGCCCGATCTTCCAGCAGCGGACCCCGCTCGGCGACTTCAGCGTCCTGCAGCTCCAGCCGGGCTGCCACCGCCTGATGACCAACCACTACGAGCCCGCGACCGACCGCGGCGCGCCGCTGGACCTCGGCGAGTTCCGGGAAGCGTTCGTCGCGATGGCCGGCACCGACTTCGGCCTGCACAGCCCCCAGTGGACGTCGCGCTATCACGACGCCGCCCGGCTGGCCGCCCGGTACCGCGACGGCCGCGTCCTCCTGGCCGGCGACGCCGCCCACATCCACTGGCCGGCGGGCGGGCAGGGCCTCAACACCGGCCTGCAGGACGCCACCGACCTCGGCTGGAAGCTGGCCCTGACCCTCCGCGGCCACAGCACCACGCTCCTGGACACCTACGAGGCCGAGCGGCGCCCGGTCGCCGAGCGGGTCCTGGCCAACACCCGGGCGCAGACGGCCCTGTGCCGCCCCGGCCCGCACGTCGACGCGCTCCGCGCCACCACCGCCGACCTGCTCACGATCCCCGCCGTCAACGATCGGCTGGCCGCGATGGTCGCCGGGCTCGACCAGGGCGAGCGCGCACCCGACGTTCCGCTGACCGACGGACGGGGTGCCCTCGTCGGGGCCGGGGACGTCCCGGACGGATGGGCCGACCGGGTCGACGCGCTCCCGGGTGAGCGGGCGCTGCTGGTGCGCCCGGACGGGTACGTCGCCTGGTCCGGCGGTCCCGGCCGGACCGACGCGCTGGCGACCTGGTTCGGTCAGCCGGCGCCCTCGAGGAGCGCCTTGAGCCGGGCGTAGCTGCGCGGCGCGACCCGGGCCGACATCCTTCGGATCAGCGGGACCAGCAGATCGGCCGGGCCGCGGGCGGTGAAGTCGAGGGTGAACGTGACCCTCGAGCGGCGGCCGCCGTCGAGTGGCTCGATCGACACGGTCGCGGCCGGGCGGACCGGGCCCGCGACGGCCGCGGCCGCCCAGCGCGACGGGGCCACGTCCTCGGTGACCTGCTGCAGCATGCCCCGGTCGACGCCGGCGATCCGGCGGACGGTGGTGAAGCGGCCGTCCGGGTGGACCTGCCGACGACCCGGAGCGGGCGACCGTGGAAGCCGACGCGGTCGGGCTGGCGCTGCTGATCGTGCTCGACACCCTGAAGCCGGGCGAGCGGGTGGCGTTCGTGCTGCACGACGCGTTCGGGGTGCCGTTCGACGAGCTCGCCGCGATCCTCGGGCGGACCCCCGCGGCGGCGCGGCAGCTGGCCAGCCGGGGCCGGCGGCGGGCGCGGGCGGCACCGGTCCCCGACTCGGATCTGCGCCGGCAGCGCACGGTGGTCCAGGCGTTCCTGGCCGCCGCCCGCGACGGGGATTTCGCGGGCCTGCTGGCAGTACTGGATCCGGATGTTGCCTTGCTGGCCCACCCGGACATCACGCTGCGCGGTGCCGAAACGGTGGCCCGGCAGGCGGCCCGGTTCGCGGCCCACGCCGGGGCGGCCCAGCCGGTACTGGTCAACGGCTCCGCCGGACTGCGGGTCGACCCCGGCCGGGCGCTGCTCGCCTTCACGGTGCGGGCGGGCCGCATCCGGGCCATCGCCGTCTACACCGGCCGGGCGTAGGCGGCCACGACTCCGCGCGGCAGGGCCAGGGCGACCTCCGCGAGGCCCTGCAGCACCGGCACGATCCGCTCGGGGGCGAGCCGGTCACCGGGCCGGGTCACCCAGATCAGGTCCCGGCCGGCGATCCGCCACCCGAGCAGGCCGGCCCGGCGGGTCACGTCGAGGACCTCGCCGGTGACGATCGCGTCGGCGAACGCGGGATGCTCGGCCGGCGGCGCCCCGTCGAGCTCGGGCGGGCGCTGGAACGCGAGCGCGGCCCACGGCGGGACCGGACCGACGCGCCCTTCGGGACTGGGCTCGCCACTGTCCGGGTCGGGCACGACGGCGACCGGCGGCAGCACCACGGTCAAGTGCAGGAGGCAGATCGTCCGGTATCCCCTGGCGCCGCCCAGCACCGTCGTGTCGAACAGCGTGAACGGTCGCCCCGTCGGCGCGATGGCCCCGGTGAGCTCCTCGGCCGGATCGAGGTCGGCCACGTGCGCCCCGGCGGCCCGCCAGCGGCCTTCGACGGTCCCGAACCCGGGCGCCGACCCGCGCCGCGCATACCGCCACCCGTGATCCTGGGCCAGCTGCGCACGGGGCCGCCCGCGTCGCACCAAAGAGACCATCCCCCGTGGTCGATTGCCTACGCAGCGGAATCGTAGTCCCGGTCAGGGGGTCCGCGCGACCTCGAACCAGACCTCCTTGCCGCCGGCCGGGATCGCTTCGGTGCCCCAGGCGGCCGCGACGGAGGCGACGATCAGCAGGCCGCGACCGTTCTCGCTGTCGGCGCCGGCGCGGCGCGGGTTGGGCAGGCGTTCGCTGCGGTCGGCGACGGTGACGCGCAGGCGGGCGGGGCGCAGCTCCAGGCGCACGACGACGGCGCCGACGGTGTGCTGGATGGCGTTGGTGATGACCTCGTCGAGCAGCAGCAGGGTGTCGTCGGCGAGGCGGTGCTCACCCCAGGCGCCGAGGACGTCGGCGGCGAACCGGCGGGCCGCGGAGGCACTGACGGCGTCGCCGCGGAATCGTCGCTGTGCGGTCGGGCTTTCCGGCAGTACCGCCGAAGCATCAACAGCGAGGCAGACGACCGCGACGTCGTCGGTGCGGGGTTGGGGGCCGACGCCGGCGGTGAGCACGTATTCGAGCATGTCCCGCGGGTCCGCGGACGGGGCCGCCTGCACGGCTTTGCGCAGGTCGGCGAGGCCGTCGTCGAGGTGGTAGCGGCGGTCCTCGACGAGGCCGTCGGTGTAGAGCAGCAGGTTGGCCCCGCCGGGGACGAGGAACGTGGTCTCGCTGTAGGCGATCTCGGCGGCGACGCCGAGCGGCGGGCCGGCCCGCAGGACGAGGGTGTCGGCGGTGGTGCCGGCGCGCATGACGGGCGGCGGGTGCCCGGCCAGGACCGCGGTCGCGGTGCCCTCGGCCAGGTGCAGCTCCAGATAGCAGCAGGTGGCGACGGCGTCGGGCTGCAGGTCGAGCAGGAGCCGGTTGACCCGCTGCATGACGACCGACGGGCTGTGCCGCTCGGCCGCGTAGGCCCGCAGCGCGTTGCGCACCTGCCCCATCACGGCGGCCGCGGTGGCGTTGTGGCCGACGACGTCGCCGATGACGACCGCGACCACGTCCTCGCCGAGGGGGATGACGTCGTACCAGTCGCCGCCGACGTCGGCGCCGTGCGTCCACGGCAGGTAGCGCGCGGCGTGGCGCAGCCCGTTGACCTGCGGCAGGTCGGCCGGCAGGAGGGCCCGCTGGAGCTCACCGGCGATGGACAGCTTCGCCTCGAACAGCAGGGCCCGCTGCATCGCCTGCGCGCACACGCCCGCGAAGACGGCGAGGTTCGCGCGTTCGTCGTCGTCGAACTCGTGCGGGGTACCGTAGCCGATCACCAACGTCCCCAGGACGTCCCCACCGGCGGCCAGGGGCAGGAACGCCCACGCCTGCCGCCCGCCGCTCGGCATCGGCGCCGGGTCGCCGGCCTGCGCCGCGACGAACTCCCGCAACGTGCTCAAGAACCGTGGCCGCCCGGTGCGCGCCACGGTCGTGGCCGGATACAAATGCCGCAGTGGTACAGCCTGAAGCCGCTCGACCACCAGGGGTTCATAGCCGGCGTGGTATCGCAGCACGAGCTCGTCGTCCCGGCGCAGCAGCACGGCGAGGCCCTGCCCGCCGGCGGAGGGTCGCAGGACGGCCCCGATCGCCGCGTAGACGTCGGCCGTCGTGCTGGCGGCCACCAGCGCCGACGTCACCGCCTGCAGGGCCGCGTTGCGCCCGGCCGCCCGCCGCGCCGCGGCCACCGCCTGCTCCAGCCGCTCCTGCTGCCCGACGAACGCGCTGACGTCGCGGAACGACACGGCGACGGCGTCCGCTCCGGCGGGCGCGGCCCCGATCTCCCACACCTGCCCGATGTGCTCGTAGCGGAGCTGCTCCCGCCACGGCCGCCCGGTCTCGGCAACGTCCTTCCACCGTTCGAGCAGGCCGTGGGCCGCCCCGCCCGGTGCCGCCAGCTCACTCCACCGCCGCCCGATGGTCTCCTCGACGTCGCGCCCGGTGAGCGCGGCCCCGGGCGCGTTGACGTACTCGCACACGAAGTCCCGCACCACCCCGTCCGCGTCGCGCACGGCCCGCAGCAGCGTGAACCCGTCGAAGGCGGCGTCGAGGACCTCGTAGAGCCGGGTCCCGCCGGTCGACTGCGGCCCGAGCGTGACGGTCCGCAGGTCGACGAAGCGGGCCGCGAACCCGTCGCCGCTGGGCCCGACCCACAGCTCGAAGTGCCCGGACACGGAGGGCCGGTCGTAGTAGACGGTCCGGGTGACGGCCTCCCGGGTCACCACCACGCCGCGATACAGCGGCAGCGTGTCGTCGTTGACGGTCTCGGGCCACAGCTCGCGGTAGGTCCGCCCGACCAGCTCACCCCGCGCCCGCCCGAGATACCGGGCCCCGGCGTCGTTGAGGTACTCGAGCCGGAAGTCCACGATCTCCCCGCCCACCCGCACCGCACGGGCGAACGCCCACCCCTGCGGGTCCGCGTCGAGCAACGCCAGCACGTCGCCGGAGGGCAACACATCCGAGGCGTCGACCATGCCGCCATCATCCCGTCCCACCCTCGTCGCCGCCAAACCCCGCCGGATGACCGGCTCAGACCTCGACGATCGACCACCGCTTGCCGAGCACGGCCTCGATCTGCTGCGGGAGCGCGGTGTAGACGGCGGCCGAATGACTGGCCGCCACGAGTGCCGCGTGCCCGGCTCCGGAACGTCCCGCCCGCGCCGCCATCCCACCGATGATGGGGAGATCGTCCGGCCCGTTCACGTCGGTATGCGGCTCATCGACCAGGACAACCGGCAGGAGCCGCAGGGGGCGCAGCATGTCGCGCTCATCGTCGGAGTGCAGCCCCGCATACGCCTCGATGAAACAGGTGCTGGGGACGGCGACCGCGAAGTTGTCCTCCGCGGCCCGGAACAACAGCTCGCCGACCCGGTCGACGCCGCGCACGTAGGCCATCAGCGCACCGCTGTCGAGGACCGCTTCGACGATCACCGCCGGGGCTGCCATTCGCCCGGCAGCACCCCTTCGGCCCGCAGACGGGCGAGGGCCTCGTCGCGCACATCGGTGGACACCTGCAGCTCCTCACGCAGCGCGGCGGCCTTCGCCGGGTCGGCGGTGAACCGCCGATGGCCGGCTCTGCTCAGCGTGTCCTGCATCCGCTCGACCAGCTGGCGGCGCCGCAGCGCGTCCGCCACGTAGGCCGACACCTGCCCGGGCGGCAGATCCCGCAGCGGCCCGGCGACGTCCTCGGGCAGCGAGACGGTGAACCGGAAGGTCGTCATACCGAACAGGCTACCCCAGTATGAACATCATGGTCAGGGCTGCAGGCGTGTCGTGGTCCAGCCGGTGGGGGTGCGGTCGTAGCGGAGGCGGTCGTGCAGGCGGTCGGGGCGGTCCTGCCAGAACTCGGCTGACTCGGGTTCGAGGCGGTAGCCGGACCAGAACGGCGGGCGGGTGGCGGGGCCGTCGGCGCCGAGTTCGGCCGCGCGGGCGCGCAGGGCGGGCTCGTCCAGCAGGGGGTCGCTCTGGTGGGAGGCGGCGGCCATGGCGCGGGCGAGCGGGGCCCGCTCGGCGAAGAGGGCGTCGGACTCGGCGGCGGGCAGTTGATGGACCCGGCCGGCGAGGTGGATCTGCTGGAGGGTCTCCCGCCAGAAGTACGTGACCTGGGCGTAGGGGCGGGCGGCCAGGTCGCGGCCCTTGCGGCTGACGGTGTGGGTGCCGAAGATCAGGCCGTCGGGGCGCAGGTGCTGGATGAGGACCGTGCGGCACGACGGGTGGCCGGTGGCGTCGGCGGTGGCCAGGCTCACCGCGTTGGGCAGGGTGATGCCGCTCGCGACGGCCGCGTCGTGCCACGCCCGCAGCCGCTCCATCGGGTCGTCCATCCTGGCCACGGTACGTCAGGCGCCGGTGTGGACGTGGGCGGCCCAGCGGGACGGGGACGTCGGCTCCTCCTCCCGGCGGCGGCGGACCGCGTGGTGCAGCGCCAGGGCCGACTGCGCGGTGGCCGGTGGGCGGGTGCCGCCGGCGGTCAGGTGGGTGTACACGTCGATCGCGATCCGGCTCGCGGGTTCGTCCGGCACCGACCACAGGGTGCCGATCACGCTGCGGAAGCCGGCGAGCTGGAACGCGCCGGTGATGTGCACGGCCTCGTCGGTCAGGTTCGGGTGGGTCTCGCCGGTGCGGCAGGCCGACAGGTACGCCAGCTCGGCGGCCGGCAGGTCGAGCTCGGCGAGGGCGGCCACGGTGAGCGGGGCGGTGGCGTGGTCGTGCAGCAGGAGGCGGCTGGTTTCGGGCGCGTTCCAGTCGCTGATGCCGTGGCAGGCGAAGTGCACGACCGGGTGGGCCGGCAGGGCGGCCAGGACGGATTCGCGGGTGGCGGCGGCTGCGTGCAGTACCGATGCCGGATGCAGCAGTTTGGCGACTCGGCGCGACTCGTAGGCGACGCCCGGCAGCGGCGCCGCGTCCGGGGTCTCCGGCAGGGCGACGACGAGCGACGGCCGCGGTCCCGGCGCGGGCGGGGCCGGGCGGCGGGCGAAGGCGAGGGCGCGGGCGGTCGGCGTGTAGGAGGAGACGGCCCGGTCCAGGACGCTGCGGCCGGGCCGGTCGTGGTGGCCGGCGGCGTGCAGGGGCAGGAACGCCAGGACACCGGCCGGGCACCACCACAGCCGCGGCCACGGCTCCCCGGCGGCCGGTGCGGCGTCGAGGCCGAGCGCGGCCAGGACCGGCTCGGCGACGGCGTCCCACAGCCAGGTCAGCACCGCGAGGATTTCGGGCTCGTCGCCGTGGCGGCGGGCGTGGAGGAACACGGCCGCCCGCTCGTGCGCCTCGGTGTGGTGCAGAGCCGGCAACGGTACCGGCTGTGGCGGCCCGTCACCGGTGAGGATGAGCGCGTCGCAGCGGGCCGGGGTGGTGGTGACGAAGACCAGCGGTCCGGCGCCGAGGTGGTCCACCGGGCCGGAGCGGGCCGTGATGCTCTCGGCCAGCAGCACCCCGCGGGCCCGTTCGAGGAGGTCCGCGGCCCGGTCGGGGCGGCCGGCGGCGAGGGCGGCCGCGGCGGCCGCGGACCCGACGCCGGCCTCCGCGCCGAGCCGGTGCGCGCGGTCGGCCCGGTACAGCTCGGCCGGCGCGACCTGCGGCAGCAACGCGACAACGGTCTCCATCGCGGCCAGGGCGGCGTCCGGGTGGCCGGCGTGCAGGTCGGCCCGGGCCCGCCGGCGCAGCGCCGCGATCCGGTCGGTGACGGTCGCGACCGCCAGGGCGGCGGACTCCTCGAGCACCTCCCGGGCCTCCGCGAGCGCGGCCGGGTCGCCGGATTGCTCGAATCCGCTGATCAGGACACTGCCGAGGTGGACCAGGTGGCCGGGCCGCTCCGCGTGATCGGGCGCGACCGCGGCCACGGCGGCCCGGGCCGCGGTGAGCGCGCCGGGCACGTCGCCCGCCTGGTGCAGGATCGCGCCGAGGTTGCCCTGGAACCGGGCGTGCAACGGGTGGCCGGGCGGGGCCCCGGCGAGGGCGGCGCGGGCGGCCGACGCCGCGTCCTCGAGCCGGTCCGCGGCGAGGTAGGCGATGGCCAGGTTCTCCGCCGAGCCCGCTTCCTCCAGTGCCGTCAGCGCCTCGGCCAGGGCCGCCCGGTCGCCGGTGCGCTGGAACAGCACGCGCAGCGTGTTGCCCAGGTTCGTCATCCGGCTCGCGCGCTTGGCGTGCTCCGGTGCCGTCGCGGCGACCGCCGCCCGGTGTGCGGCGACCGCCTCCCGCAGCAGGCCGGTGTCGCCGGTCCGCTCGTAGAGCTCCCGCAGCGACACGCCGAGGTTGGCCTGCACCAGGGCGGACCCGCCTGCGGCGCGGCCCGCGGCCACCGCCTCGTGGAGCAGCTCGACGTCGCCACGGTGCTCGTAGGCGCTCTGCAGGACGGCCGCCAGCGCCGCGGGGTTGTCGCCGGCCCGGGCGAACTCGACCGCCTCGTCGAGGAGGTCCGTGTCCCCGGTGTGGGCGTAGGCGATCCGCAGCGTCTGGGAGAGGTTGGACCGGCACACCGCCCAGCCGGGATGCTCCGCGCTGATGGTCTCGACCGCGAGCCGGGCCGCGCCGATCGCCTCGGCCAGGGCCGTCTCCTCGCCGGTCGCGGAGAACAGCATCTGCGCGCAGGTGCTGAAGTCGGACAGGCTCGCGGCCAGTTCGTCCGCGTCCCCCTCGTCGTCCTCGCGCGTCCGCTCGACCCCGTCCCAGGCCGTCTGCGCCGCGTCCCGCAGCGCGGCCGGATCGCCGGTGTACTCGTACACGGTCAGCAGGCGCCGGGCGACGTCGGCCGCGATGTCGCCGTAGCCGTCCGGGGTGCTCGCCAGCAGGAGCCGGCCGACGCGGACCGCCTCCCGCGCTGGGTCGAGCTCGCCGGTGCCCACGGCGAGCTTCGCGGTCGCCGTGTACAGGTTCTCCAGGACCATGGTGTACCGCTCGTGCCCCTCCGGCACCAGGTCGGCGCTCTGGCGGAACATGGCCGCGGCCGTCCGCAGCGTGTCCAGGTCGCCGGTGTCCTCGAACTCGGCCATCCGCTCGCAGCCGGCGTCGTTCCACTCGGCCGGGTCGTTCCCGCGGTCCAGGACGGCCCGCGCCCCGGCCGGGACCGCGCCCGGGTCGGCGCGGTACACCGGGATCAGCGCGGCCATCGCCGAGCGGTAGTCGTCCTCGTCGGGACTGCGCTCGTGGCGGACCCAGTAGAACCAGCCGACGGTGTGGCGCAGCTCCAGGTCGATCGGCCCGAGCTCGATCAGGGCCTCGGCCTCGGCGGTCGCGTCGGGCTCCAGGACGGGCTCCGGGTCACCGGTGTCGAGCGTCTGCGCGGTCCGCTGGCGGACCGCGGCGAGCAGCGCCGGTCGCATCTGCGTCACCTTATACTCCCGGCGATGGATGCCGCCGACCACTGGCCCGCCGCGGCGCTGACCCCGGCGGAGTACGAGCGGGCCGTCGCCCGGATCGCCGAGACGATCGGCCCGGAGGTCTCGGGCTGGCAGGTGCGGCACCTGGACGCCGTCGACGGGCTCGACGGCACCTACGTCATCGACGTGACGGCCCGGTTCCGGGTGGCCGGGCTGGACTTCCTGGTGCTGTTCGAGTGCAAGCGGCACGCGACCCCGGTGAAGCGCGAGCACGTCCAGGTCCTGCACGCGAAGCTGGCCGCGACCGGCGCGCACAAGGGCGTGGTCGTGGCCGCCTCCGGATTCCAGAGCGGCGCGCTGCAATACGCGCGGGCGCACGGGATCGCCTGTGTCCGCCTCGTCGACGACGCCTGGGTCCACGTGGTCCGCGACGCGCCGGTCGGGGCCCCCGGCTCCGCGGCGGGGCCCCGGGGGACGTACACGGCGTTCGCGCTCACGGCGGACGGGGACGACTTCAGCTACGCCCCCGTCCGCCGCGACCTGCTGGGCTGACCGCGACTCAGCTGTAGGCCTCGAACTCGTAGATCCGGGCCGCGCCGCCGGTGCCGGACTGTTCGGCGGCGATGACGTTCAGGCGGAGGTAGCGGGCCGTGGTGTTGACGGTGTGGGTGGTCACGCTGGCCGTGTTGCCGCGGGCCTGGACGATCGTGGTCCACGTCGTGCCGTCGGTCGAGGACTGCACGTCGTAGTCGCGGGTGTTCCACGACGTCGACTCGCCGCCCGCGCCGGCGTGGCGGATCGTGACCGACCTGAGCGTGGCGTTGCCGCCCAGGTCGACGCGCCACCACTTGCCGGTGCTGGTCGAGCACCACTTGTCGCTGGTGCCGCCGGAGACGCTGCCGTTGACGGCCTTGGCCGGGGACTCGTTGGTGTTGCAGGACGAGTCGGCGGTCGCGGGCTTGTTGAGGGCCAGGTTCGCCGACGTCGGCGGGGCGGTGTCCCAGGACGGCGGGAGGTCGGCAGTGGCGCTGCCCCACGTCGTGCTGGCCGTCGAGCCGAGCGTGAGCTCGACGGTGCCGCCCGCGCTGAGGATGCTCTCCGGCAGCCACGACTTGGTGGTCGTGGCGCCGTTCAGACGAGCGCTCTGGATGTACGGCGAGTTCGTCGCCGCCCCCGAGCCGTTGATCGTGATGGTGGCGCCGTTGCCGCGGCTGATGACGACCTGGCTGAACAGCGGGCTGCTCAGCAGGAGCTCGCCCCGGCCCGGCGCCAGGGGGTAGAGGCCGATCGCGGCGAAGACGTACCACGCCGACATCGCGCCGAGGTCGTCCTGCCCCGGGATACCGCCGGGGCCGTTCGACCACAGCGTGTTGACGACCTGCCGCACCGTCTGCTGCGTCTTGTACGGCTGGCCGGCGAAGTTGTACAGCCAGGGAGTACCGATGGAAGGCTCATTCGCGAGATCCGACTTGGCTCCGCCGGCCTTGGACAGTGCCCAGCTGCCGTCGCTGTTGTGGAAGAACGTGTCGAGCCGGGAGGCCGCGGCGGCGCTGCCGCCCATCTTCGCGAACAGGCCGTTCACGTTGAAGGGAACCATCCAGGTGTACTGCGCGCTGCTGCCCTCGGCGAACCCGTTGGAGCTCGCCGGGTCGAACGACTGCCAGACCCCGGCCGAATTGCGCTCCTGGATGTAGCCGTTGGCCGGGTTGAACACGTTCTTCCAGTTCTGCGCCCGGTTCAGGAACTGCGTCGCGTTGCCGGTGTCGCCGAGGCGCCCGGCGAGCTGGCTGATGCCGAAGTCGGCGGAGACGTCCTCGAGGGTCTCCCCCGCACCGCCCCAGGCGTTGCCGTCGGACGGGACGTAGCCGATGGACAGGTACTTGTCGAGGGACGGCCGCTCGCCGACCACCATCACGTTCCAGCCGGTCCGGCTCAGGTCCGCGGCCGTCACGGTCGTCGCCGCGTGCACCATCGACGTGAGCGCACCGGCCGCGTCGAACGTGGTGCCGCCGAACGCGTAGATGCTCGGCACCGCCGCGTGGGCCGGGTCGCCGGTCATGACGTGGGTGCCGCCCTGGTTGTGGGTCCAGCGGTCCCAGACGCCGCCGTTCTGGTTGGCCTGGTTGTACAGCGACTGCGCGATGTCCGCGCCGACGTCGGGTCTGAGCAGGGTGACGAGCTGGAGCTGGTCGCGGTACACGTCCCAGCCGGAGAAGTTCGCGTACTGCGCCTTCTGCGCCCCGGACACGGTGTGCACGGCCTGGTCCATGCCGCGGTACTGCCCGTTGACGTCGCTGAAGACGTTCGGGTGCAGCAGGGAGTGGTACAGCGCCGTGTAGAACGTGCTCTGCTGCGCGGCCGTCCCGCCGGTGATGGCGACCCGGTTCAGCTCGGCGTTCCAGGCGTCGTGGGCCCGCGTCCGCACGGTGTCGAACGACGTCCCGGCCGGGTTCTCGGCGTCCAGGTTGGCCTTGGCGTTGGCCGCGCTGACGTAGGAGATGCCGACCCGCACCCCGACCGCCGGGCCGGAGCTGGTGTCGAAGCTGACGTAGGCGCCGGAGCCCTTCCCGGCCGGCGGCCAGCCGGCGGTGCCGTAGGTGGTGCCGCCGCTGGAGCTGGTGGAGCCGGCCGCCAGGGTGCCGTCGGTCCAGGTGCCGGTGCTCGCGAACGGTTTGTCGAAGGCGGCGTAGAAGTACAGCGTGTAGTAGCTGCGCCGGTCCTCGGTGTTGATGTACCCGCAGAAGTTGCCGCTCGTCACCGAACCGCTGATGACCCGGTTCGCACTGTCCACTGTGGTCGTGGCCGCGCTGCTGCCGACCTCCGAGTTGGAGGTGCGCACCAGCAGGGACGCGGCCTTCCCGGTCGGATACGTGAGCCGGGCGGCACCGGTGCGCGCGGTCGCGGACAGCTCGACGTTGACGCCGGAGTCCAGGCCGACGCGGTAGTACCCGGCCGTGCCGGACTCGTTCGCGTGCTGGAAGTTACTGGCGAACGTCGCATCGGTACTGTCGGCCGACGGCGACGAGCTCACCGCGCCCGGATAGGGCAGGAACGGCACGTCCCCGGACCCGCCGGCGCAGCCGGTCCCGGACATGTGGGTCAGGCTGAACCCGCGGATCCGCGTGACGTTGTAGTCGTAGCCGCCGGGCTGCGGCGTGCGGGTCTGATCGCCGCGGGTGTTCTCCGGGCTCCACTGGACCATGCCGTAGGGCGCATCGGCCCCCGGGAACGTCTCACCGGAGTTGGCGGACCCGATGAGCGTGTTGACGGTTGCGGCCGGATCAGCGACCGCCGCGTTCGCCGGGGCGACCGCGCTGACCTGCACAGCCGCGACCGCGACGGCCAGCGCCGCCGCGGCCGCCAGGGCACGCTTCGTTGGATGTGGACGCACGTGAATACGCCTCCTGAGGGGGTTGGTCAGGCAACGCGGACCCGCACGCCCAATGGCGGGAGCGCCCGGGTCCGCTCAACGACCTATGTCGATCCCTAAGGAAAGCTAACAATCACGTCCATCGACATCAAGAGGGTTTTGTAAAAATTTTGCGCACGGGGTGGTTTTACGAAAAGACAACGGCGGGCTGCGACGATCGCCGCATGTCGACGCCGCTTCGCTACTGGCTGCTATCGCTTCCGCTGCTCGCGACCGCGTGCGCCGCTCCCGCGCCGGTCGCCGCGGGCGGGTTCGGGCTGGCGCAGCTGCAGGCCCGGCTGATCGCGCCGGCGCGGCTCGGCGACGGCTGGTCGGCGATCGCGCTGCCGGTGGACGGCAAGCGTCTGCCGGCGCTGTGCGCGGGTGGGGACGTGCCGGGGCCGCCGATCAGCGGGGCGGAGGTCGCCGTGGTGGCCGCGTCGAAGGACTTCGCGCCGCCGGGCGGGGCACCGCCGCAGTTCCTGACGCAGTACGCGCTGGTGTTCGCCGACGACGAGGCGGCCGTGCGGTTCCGCGACGGGGCCCGGGCCGCCGCCGACGCCTGCCGGCCGTCCGTGTCCGTGGTCGCCCCGGCGACCGACACCGGCGAGCAGCCGGCCCCGTACACGGAGACGGTCGAGGTCACGGACGCCGCGCACCACGGCTGGACGGGGTTCGTGGTGCGGCGCCACCAGACGTACCCCGCGGCCCAGCCGGCGGCCGGCGACACCGCGGTGGCCGTGCTGTCGTCGAGCAACGCCGTGCTGGTCGTGCGCTACACGGCGTCGGTGCGGGGCGAGGTGCCGGCGGCGGACGTGTTCACCCAGGCCTGGACGCAGCGCCTGGCCCAGGTCACGGCCGCCGCCGGCACGGCCTGAATCAGCGGCGGGTCAGGGCGATGAGCGGGATCCGGCGGGCGGTCTTCGTCTTGTAGTCGGCGAAGCCGGGCATCCTGGCGACCAGGCGCTCCCAGGTGGCCGCGTAGTCGTCGCCCAGGACCTCCTCGGCGTGGACGTCGACGTGTTCGGTGCCGACCTCGGCGGTCGTGTCGGGGTTGGCTTTGAGATTGTGGTACCAGTCCGGGTTCTTGTCGGCGCCACCGGCCGAGGCGACGATCACCATGCGGTCCCCGTCGGGCAGGTAGGCGACGGGATTGACCCGCTCGGTGCCGGTGCGGGCGCCGTGGTGGTGGATGAGCAGCAGCGTGCCGCCCGCGAACGGCCCGCCCACCTGCCCACCGTTGGCGCGGAACTCCTCGATGATCTTCGTGTTCCAGTCACTCACGACCTCCATCAGACCACCACCAGCGACCGGTGTCGATCACCGCACCGATGGGCGGCGGCTCGGCCGATGACCGGTGGCACTCCGGCGTATGCCGGAAGCGTGACCGGGCTCACATCGCATCGGTACGATGGATAGTCCCGACAATGCCGACAGCAGGCACAAAGCCCCTGATATCCCGCGTCCGAGCCGCCCGCCGAGGGTGACGCACCGCAACCGGTCGCGCGTCAGACTTGATCTGTTCCAGAAAAGGGACAAGACTCGGGTGCGACCGGAGATGATTAGGAAGAAGGACCGACGTGTCTGACCACAAGGACGCGACCGCGAGCACCAGCGAAAGCGAAAACCCCGCCATCCCCGCGCCGACCGCCAAGACCGACGGGCGGCCGCACACCAACCGGGACTGGTGGCCCAATCAGCTGGACCTCTCGGTACTGCACCGGCACTCGCCCCGGTCCAACCCGCTGGGTGTGGACTTCGCCTACCACGAGGCACTCAAGCAGCTCGACGTCGAGGCCCTGCGCCGCGACCTCGCCGCGCTGATGACCGACTCGCAGGAGTGGTGGCCCGCCGACTACGGCCACTACGGCCCGCTGTTCATCCGCATGAGCTGGCACGCGGCCGGCACCTACCGCACCTACGACGGCCGCGGAGGCGGTGGCAGCGGCGCGCAGCGCTTCGCCCCGCTCAACAGCTGGCCCGACAACGCGAGCCTGGACAAGGCCCGCCGGCTGCTGTGGCCGATCAAGCAGAAGTACGGGCAGAGCGTCTCCTGGGCCGACCTGCTGGTCTTCGCCGGCAACGTCGCCTACGAGACGATGGGCTTCAAGACCTTCGGCTTCGCGTTCGGCCGCCCGGACATCTGGGAGCCGGAGGAGATCTTCTGGGGTCCCGAGGACACCTGGCTCGGCGACGAGCGCTACAGCGGCGAGCGGGACCTGGCCGAGCCGCTCGGCGCGGTGCAGATGGGCCTGATCTACGTCAACCCGGAGGGCCCGGCCGGCGTGCCGGACGCGCTCGCGTCGGCCCGTGACATCCGCGACACGTTCGGCCGCATGGCGATGAACGACGAGGAGACCGCGGCGCTGATCATCGGCGGGCACACCGTCGGCAAGGCGCACGGGGCCCACTCCGCCGACAACCTCGGGCCGGAGCCGGAGGGCGCGCCGATCGAGCAGCTCGGCCTCGGCTGGAAGAACCAGGCCGGCACCGGCAAGGGTGCCGACACGATCACCTCCGGCCTCGAAGGTGCGTGGACCAACGCGCCGACCACGTGGGACAACGGGTTCCTCGACAACCTCTACGGCTACGACTGGGAGCTCACCGAGAGCCCGGCCGGCGCCAAGCAGTGGAAGCCGAAGGACGGCGCCGGGGCCGACACGGTGCCCGATGCGCACGACCCGTCGAAGCGCCACGCGCCGGTGATGCTGACGTCGGACCTCGCGCTGCGCTTCGACCCGATCTACGGGCCGATCACCAAGCGCTGGCACGAGCACCCCGAGGAGCTCGAGGCCGCGTTCGCGAAGGCCTGGTTCAAGCTCCTGCACCGCGACCTGGGACCCGTCTCGCGCTACCGCGGGCCGTGGATCCCCGAGCAGCAGCTGTGGCAGGACCCGGTCCCGGCCGTCGACGGCGAGCTGATCGACGAGTCGGACGTCGCCGCCCTCAAGGCGAAGCTCCTCGACTCGGGCCTGTCCGGCACCCAGCTGATCGCGACCGCGTGGGCGGCGGCGGCCAGCTACCGCGGCACCGACAAGCGCGGCGGGGCCAACGGTGCCCGCCTGCGCCTGGCGCCGCAGAAGGACTGGGAGGTCAACGACCCGGCCAGTCTCGCGGTGGTACTGCCCGTCCTCGAGCAGATCCAGAAGGACTTCAGCGCCGGGGGCAAGACCGTCTCGCTCGCCGACCTCATCGTGCTCGGCGGCACCGCGGCGGTCGAGCAGGCGGCGAAGGCGGCCGGCGTCGACGTGACCGTGTCGTTCGCGCCGGGCCGCACCGACGCGACGCAGGAGCAGACGGACGTCGACTCGTTCCGGTTCCTGGAGCCGCGCGCGGACGGCTTCCGCAACTACACGCGCTCCGGCGACAAGCTGCCGGCCGAGGTGCTCCTGGTCGACCGGGCCTACCTGCTCAACCTCTCCGCCCCGGAGATGACGGTGCTGCTCGGCGGCCTGCGCACGCTGAACATCAACTACGGCGGCACCGCGCACGGCGTCCTCACCGACAAGCCGGGCACACTGAGCAACGACTTCTTCGTCAACCTGCTCCGCGCGGGCACGGAGTGGTCGGCGTCGAAGACAGACGAGAACGTCTACGAGGGCAAGGCCGCCGACGGCTCGGTCACGTGGACCGCGACCGCCGTCGACCTGGTCTTCGGCGCCCACTCGCAGCTGCGGGCGATCGCCGAGGTCTACGCCTCCGCCGACGGCCAGGACCGGTTCGTTCGGGACTTCGCGGCGGCGTGGACGAAGGTCATGAACAACGACCGCTACGACCTGGTCTAAAACCCAGCCGCAGCGATCCCAGTCCCCGGGCCGGTCCACCGGCCCGGGGACTGTTTGGTTAGGCTGACCTTCCCAAGCGGACGAGGGAAGGGCCCGCCAGTGGAGCACTCATACGGGGTCAGCGGCTGGGCGGGGACCGGCGACGGCCGGCGGCTGCACTACATGAGCGCCGGGGCCGGTGAGACCACGGTCGTCTTCGTCTCCGGGATGGGCCTGTCCCGCTCCGTGTGGGGCCTGGTCCAGCCGCTCGTCGCCGAGCGCACCCGGGCCGTCGTCTACGACCGGGCCGGGACCGGCCGCAGCGACGACGACCCCGAGCCGCTCACCCTCGGCCGGATGGCCTCCGACCTCGACGCGCTGCTGCGCGACCTCGGCGACGGCCCGTACGTGCTGGTCGGGCACAGTTGGGGCGCGCCCCTCGCGCGGGCCGCCGCGGCCGCCGAGCCGGGCCGGATCAAGGGCCTCGTCCTGGTCGACCCGACCGACGAGCGCTGTGACCGGTACTTCGCCCGGTCCGCCCGCCGCCGCTTCGCCGTGACGAAGCGCCTGGCCCCGGCCATGGCCCGGACCGGCCTGTACCGACTCGGCAGCCGCCCCGGCATGGTCCAGCCGGCCGACGTCGCCGCCGAGCACCGGGCCGAGGACTTCACGGTCCGGGCCGCCCGCACGATGGCGGCCGAGCTCGAGTGCTTCCTCGACGACCTGCGCCAGCTGCGCGACGAGCCGCCGCAGCTGGGCGACCTGCCGGTCACGGTGATCTCCGGCACGGCCCCGGCGAAGTACGACAGGGCGGTCCGCGAGGCCGTCCTCGACGCCCACCGCCGCGCCGCCGAGTCGCTGCCCAACGGCCGGCTCGTGCCCGCCGAGGCGTCCGGGCACCTGGTCATGTTCACCGAGCCGGAGCTGGTCGCGGCCGAGGTCATCACCGCGGCGGAGCGCTGAGCGCGACCCGCCCGTCGAGGGTGTAGGCGCGCTGCGCGAACACCGCCACCAGCATGAGCGCCGCCGGTACGGCCCCGAAGCCGAGCCGGATCCAGATGACCGCCGAGTCCGGCTGCACGGTGACCTCGTCTCCGGTGCTCGCGACGAAGCCGCCGGCGGCCAGGCAGGCCGAGTAGACGTACGGGCCGAGCGCCCCGCCGAGCGAGTCGGCCGCCGTCCACACCCCGGTGTAGCCGCCGGCGCTCTCCGGCCGCCCCGACGCCGCGACGACGTCGGGCAGCATCGAGAACGGCAGCAGCTGCAGGGCGGCGAACGCGACCCCGAGGACGGCGACGGCGGCGATCAGGACCGGCCGGCCGGCCGCGGAGCCGGCGGCGAGGACGAGGCAGCCGGCGACGAACGCGGCCTGGGCGACCAGCAGGCCGCGCTGCTTGCCGTAGCGCCGGGCCACCCGCACCCACACCGGCGTGGCGATCAGCGCCGGGGCCAGGAACGCGGCGACGAGGACGGTCGTGAGGCTCGGCCGGCCGAGCTCGTACTTGGTGTAGTAGGGCACGGCCGCGAGGACCAGGTGCGAGGTGGTCGACATGGTTAGGTAGGCACCGACAAGCCGGCGGAACTGCCGGTCCCGCAGCGCGATCAGCAGGCTGTGCCCGGAGCGGGGCCGGTCCAGCGGGGCGGCCCGCGCGAGGCGGCCGACGCCGGCCACGCCGACCAGCATCGCGGCGAGCATCAGGCCGCCGAGCGCCATCGCCATGGTCCCGTAGCCGGCGTCGCGGGCCAGCAGCGGCGCGGCCAGGCCGCTGGCCAGGATGCCGATCGTCAGCACCACCATGCGGAAGCCCATCAGCCGGGTCCGCTCGTGGTAGCCGATCGCGAGGTCGGCCGGCGTGGACAGGTACGGCACCTGGTACGCGGCGAACAGCAGGTTGCCGGCGACGAACGCGACCGCGACCCAGCCGGCCGCCGCGGGCCCGGTCAGCCCGGCCGGTACCGTGAACAGGGCCACGAACGCGACGACGAGCGCGCACCCGGCCAGCAGCAGCCGGCGCCGGCGGCCGTGGCGGGCCAGATCGGCGTCGGAGACGGTGCCGACCCACGGGTGCAGCACCACGTCGGCGATCTTCGGGATGAGCAGGGTGGCCCCGGCGAGCAGGGGCGGCACGGCGAGGATGTCGGTGAGGAAGTACAGCAGCAGCAGGCCCGGCACCGTGACCCAGACGCCCATGCCGAACGATCCGGTCGCGAACGCGGCCAGCCCGGCCCGGGGTAGACGCACGTCGGCCATACCGCTCCCAAAATATTCAACGGTTGATGGATAATAGACGGCGATGGAGCACCAGGAAACCCCCCGCCGCGGCCCCGGCCGCCCCCGGCGGGACGAGCGGGCCGCGACCAGCGAGTCGATCCTGGCGGTGGCCGTGGGACTGTTCGCCCGGCACGGGTTCGCGGCCGTGAGCCTGCGGCAGGTGGCCGAGGCGGCCGGGGTCGACGTGGCCACCGTGCACCACCACACCGGCGGGAAGGCGGCGCTCTACGAGGCCTGCTTCGGGCTGGTCTTCGCGGCCGAGCGCGACGCCCTGGCCCCGGTGCTCATCGACGCCCGCCTGGCCCTGCCCGGCGGGCCCGACGCCGTGCTGCCGGTGCTGCACCGCCTCGTCGACACGTTCGTCGACTTCCTGGAGGCGCACCCGGAGAACACCGGCCTGTGGCTGCGCCGCTGGCTCGACCCGGCCGGCCACGAGGGTCTCGACGAGCGCTACTCGGCCCCGCTGTACGGCGAGGTCGCCGACATTCTCGCGGCGGCAGACGCGGCCGGCGTCCTGCACGAGCCGGCCCCGCGCACCGCCGTGCGCAGCCTCATCTGGGCCCTGCACGCGCACGCCGTCCACGTGCTGCACGAGGGCCCGGACGCCGACCGGCAGCGCGAGGCGCGGGCGTTCGCGCATCGATGGCTGCGCCGGATGTACGAGACCGCTTGACGGTGTCGCGGAGCCGGGCGCATTATCCATCACGTGTTGGATAAACCGGTCGTCGTGATCGGCGCCGGCCCCGCCGGGCTGGCCACCCTGAAGGCCCTGCGCGACCGGCACGTCCCCGCCGTGGGCCTGGACGCCGGCGACCGCCCGGGCGGCCTGTGGGTGCTCGACGCCCCCGGCTCGTCCGCGTATCGGACCCTGCACCTCAACACCAGCCGCACCCGCACCGAGTTCGCCGACTTCCCGATGCCGCCGGCCTGGCCCGACTACCCGGACCACACCCGCATCGCGCAGTACCTGGCCGACTACGCCAAGGAGTACGACCTGGCGAGCGCCGTCCAGCACGGCCGCCGGGTCACGAAGGTCGAGCCGGCCGCCGACGGCTGGACGGTCACCACCGACGAGGGCACCGCACTCACCACGCCCGCGGTCGTCGTCGCCACCGGCCACAACTCGGTCCCGCGCCGCCCCGAGCCCATGTACCCGGGCGAGTTCACCGGCACGACCATGCACAGCCATGACTACCGCGGCCCCGAGCAGCTCGAAGGCCGCCGCGTCCTCGTCGTCGGGGGCGGCAACTCCGCGATGGACATCGCCGTCGACGCCTCCCACGCGGCCGCGAGCACACTGCTCTCGCTGCGCCGCGGCGTGTGGGTGGTGCCGAAGTACCTCCTCGGCCGCCCGTCCGACACCCTCAACGGCGCCTTGGCCAAGCGGCTCCCGTGGCGGCTGCGGCAGCGCATCAGCCAGGCGATCCTGCGCATCGCGGTCGGCTCGCCGCAGCGCTACGGGCTGCCGGTACCGACGCATGGTTTTCTGCAGGACCACCCGACCCTGTCCGACGCTCTGCTGCCCCGGATCACGCACGGTGAGATCGCCGTGCGGCCCGGCATCGACCGCTTCGAGGGCGGCGAGGTCGTCTTCACCGACGGCCGCCACGACGCCGTCGACCTGGTCGTCTGGTGCACCGGCTACCGCGTCGAGGTGCTCGGCGCGCCCGCCGAGGCACTCCCCCTGTACCAGCGGGTGTTCCCCCTCGACACGCCCGGCCTGTTCTACGTCGGCCTCATGCAGTCCACCGGCGCCGCCCTCCCCATCGTCGAGGCGCAGGCCCGGCTGGTCGCCGCGTTCCTGTCCGGCCGCTACGCCCTGCCCCCGCCCGCGACCCAGCGCGCGGCCGTCGACCGCCACCTCCGCCGGGCCCGCGAACGCTGGGGCGATCGCCGGCCCGCGATGCGCATCGACTTCGACGGGTACCTCGCCGAAGCCGCCACCGAGCTGCGAGCCGGTCAGCGCCGAGCCGCCGCCGCAACCCGAGAGGGGAACGTGACGTGGCACTGACCCTGCGCGGCCGCCGCATCCTGCTCACCGGCGCGTCCGGAACGTTCGGCCGCGCCCTGACCGACCGCTTCCTGGCCCTCGGCGCCCACGTGGTCGGCCTGGACCTGGTCCCCGCCGCCACCGCCCCGGCGCCGATCCTGCGGTGCGATCTGACCGACGACGCGGCGGTACCCCCGGCCGTCGACGCCGCCGCCGACCTCCTCGGCGGCCTCGACCTCCTGGTCAACAACGCCGGCATCGGCGGCCCGGCCCCCGCCGAACTCCCACCGGGCGCCGAGGTCCGCCGCCAGCTCGAGGTCAACCTCCTCGCGGCCTGGCGCACGACCGCCGCCGCGATCCCATACCTGGAGCGCTCCCGCGGCCGGATCGTGTTCGTCGCGAGCCGGATGGCCGTGCTCCCCCTGCCGCTGGCCGCCGCGTACGGTGTCAGCAAACGGGCCCTGACCGCCTACGCCGACGCGCTGCGCCTGGAGGTCGGCTCCCACATCGGTGTGAGCGTGGTGTACCCGAGCATGGTCGCCTCCCCCATCCACGACCCGACCACGACCGCGGGCCTCTCCCTCGACGGCGTGAGCCGCTACGAACCGGTCTCCGGCGTCGTGGCCGCCATCGTCCACGCCGCCACCGCCACCCGCGCGCCCCGCGACGTGGCCACAACCACCCGCGGCCGCGTCGAGCTGGCCATGGCCCGCCACTTCCCGTCCCTGGCCGCGGGCCTGGTGACCCGCACCGTCCGCGACCGCATCGCGGCGGGCGCCCTCAACGACGCCCCACTGGCCGAAGGCATGCTCCGCCGCGCCCGCTGACCCCCGCCGCGATCGCCTCATGCGCTGGACTGCACTGCCGATCGAGTGGTCGGAGGCTGCCGGGCGTCGGCGTGGTCACGTGAGGGTGGTGAACCGTACTGAGCACTCACGAGGTGGCGCGGGCCGACGTGCACGAGGAGGAGCTGTACCGCAGCGAGTCGACCCGCGTCCGGCGGATCTGGCTGCCGGCCGGGGCCGGGCCGGTCATCTGCAAGGAGCCGCTCGGGCCCGGCTGCGCCGTCCGGCTCGGCCATGAGCAGGGCATGCTCAACCGGCTCAAGGGCGTCACCGGGGTCGTGCGCCTGGCGTCGCACACCCGCGCCGGGGCGCTCGTCCTCGACGACGTCGGCGGCCGTCCCCTGTCGCAGGTGCTGCGGGACCGCTCGTACCCGGCCGCGGAGGCGGTCGAGCTCGCCGTCCGGCTGGCCCGGGCCGTCGCGGCCGTGCACGCCCGCGGCGTGATCCACAAGGACATCTGCCCGGACAACATCCTCGTGTCCGAATCCCCCGGAACCGCCGCCCGGCCCGTCCTCATCGACTTCGACCTGGCCGGCACCTTCGCCGAGGACCGCACCGGCCGGGCCGACGGGGCCGAGCTGACGCCGTCGCTGGCGTACATGCCCCCGGAGCGGACCGGCCGGACCGGCCTGGTCGTCGACCAGCGCGCCGACCTGTACGGCCTCGGCGCGGTGATCTACGAACTGTTCGCCGGGGAGCCGCCGTTCCGCCACGCCGACCCGGTGCAGATGCTGCGCGCCGTCCTGGTCCGCACGCCGGAACCGCTGAGCCGGGTCGCGGACGCCGTCCCGCCGGCGCTGGACGGCATCGTGATGCGCCTGCTGGAGAAGGACCCCGGGCACCGCTACCAGAGCGCGGACGGTGTCGTGCGCGACCTCGAGCTCGTCCGCGCCGCGCCGGAGCGGCACTTCACGGTCGGGCGCTGGGACTTTCCGCCGCGACTGTCCGCGCCGTCCCGGCCGGTCGGGCGCGATGCGGAGCTCGCGACCCTACGGGCGGCGTTCGACGGCGCGGTGGCCGGATCGACCAGCGGCGTCTTCGTGGCCGGAGCCCCGGGCGTCGGCAAGTCGACCCTGATCGACCAGCTCCGGCCGGTCGGCAACGCCGCCGGCGCGTGGTTCGTCACCGGCAAGTGCGACCAGTTCCGCCCGGACGCGGCGGCCGGCGCGGTGACCCAGGCGCTGCGCACCACCGCACGCATCATGCTGGCCCGGCCGGACGCGGAGCTCGCGACGCTGCGGGCCGACCTGGCCGCCGCGCTGGCGTCGGGGGCGGCCGTCCTCGTCGACGCCGTACCCGAACTCGCACTGCTGCTGCCCGGCCTCGACAACCCGGCCGGTCCGGGCGACGGCCTGCCTCCCGACGAGCGGGCGGCGCGGCTGCGCCAGGCGGTGCTGGACATGCTGGCGGCCGTCGTCACGCCGGAGCACCCGATGGTGCTGGTGCTCGACGACCTGCAGTGGGCGGATACGGTCACCCTGGACCTGCTCGACTCGTTGCTCACCGCGCGGGAGGTCCGGGGGCTGCTGCTCGTCGGCGCGTACCGGGCCCGGGAGGTCGACGCGGCCCATCCGTTGACGCCGCTGCTGGCCCGGTGGGAGCGCGACGGGCACGTCGACGCGCTGATCCGGCTGGCCAACCTGTCCACCGAAGCGCTGTCCGGGCTGCTCGAACAGGTGCTGCGGCTGGCGCCGCCGACCGCCCGGGATCTGGCCGACGCGCTGGCGGCCAGGACCGCCGGCAACCCGTTCGACACGCTGGAGCTGCTCAACGCTTTGCGCCGTGATGCGGTGCTGGTGCTCGGGGACGAAGGCTGGCGCTGGAACGCGGGCGCGATCCGCCGGCATCTCGACCAGGACGACGTGATCGACCTGCTCGTCGAACGGATCGCGCGGCTGCCCGGCCCGACGCGGGAGATGCTGGATGCCGCCGTGGCCCTCGGCGGCGACGTCAGCGTCCCCGGCCTCGCCGTCGCCACCGGTCTGGACGCGCCGGCGGTCCTGCTGCGGCTGACGCCCGCGCTCGAGGACGGGTTGATGATCCTCGACACCAGCGCCGGGCGCGACCGCGAGCGGGTCCGGTTCCGGCACGACCGGGTCCAGGAGGCGGCCCGCGCGGCGACCGGTGCGGGCACGCGTCCGGGATTCCGGCTCGAGCTGGCCCGCCGCCTGGCCGCCGCGCCGGGGTACGAGATCGAGGCCGCCGAGCAGTACTCCGGGACCGACGCGCCGGTCACCGACCCGGCGGAGCGGCGGCGGGTCGGCCAGCTGTACCAGGTCGCCGGCCGGCAGGCGGCCCGCAGCGGCAACCATGTCGTGGCCGAGCGATACCTGCGCCAGGCCGTGACCATCGGCGCCGGGCCGCACGGTGTCCCGCCCGGCCCGGCGCTGCTGACCTCGTGGCACGCCGTGCTCTACGCCCTGGGCCGGCTCGCCGACGCCGACGGCGTGTTCGGCCGCCTGCGGGCCGCCGTCACCGACCCGATCGAGCTCGCGCCGGCCACCAGCCTGCAGGTCAGCAGCCTCACCCAACGCGGCGAGCACCAGCGCGCCGTGGCACTCGGCCTGGCGCTGCTGGCCCGCCTCGGCCGGCCGCGCCCCGACGACCTACCCGGCGACATCGCGGCCCGGCTGCCCGCCCTGGTCGCCTGGGCCGCGACGCTGGACGTGGCGGCCGACGTCGCCCGGCCGTCCTCGACCGACCCGGGCGACGTGGCGATCGAACGGCTGTGCAACCGGCTCCTGCCGGCGTCGTTCTTCTGCGGCGACCGCGCCGTCGTGGCCTGGCTGGTGCTGGAGAGCTGGCAGATGTGGGTCGGCAACGGCCCGTCGGGCAGCCTGGCCGCCAACCTCGGCTGCGCCGGCCTCATCACCATGGCCGCGCTCGGCGACTACCGGACCGGGTACATCGTCGGCCGGCACGTCCTGTCGGTGGCCGAGGCCCGCGGGTTCCACACCGACACCCCCGTCCTGCGCCACCGTTACGCCCTGCACCTGCTGCCGTGGGCGGAGCCGCTGGAGAACACCATCGTGCACGCCGAGACGGCCCGCGAGGGCCTGCTGCGCAGCGGTGACCTGCAGATGGCCTGCAACACCGGCAACGAGCTGCTGCCGGCGGTCCTGGACACCGGCGGCAACGTCGCCGCGCTGGCCGAGGAGATCGCCGCGACGCTTGCGCTGGCCGACCGGACCGGCACCGACCACGTCACCGACCTCGCGACCGGCTACCGGCAGCTGCTGCGGGCCCTGCGCGGCGAGACGGCGGCGGTCGGAGGACTCGACGACGCGGAGTTCAGCGAGGCGGCCTTTCTCGGCGCGCACGCCGCCAACGCACCGGTGATCAGCATCTACCACGTGTGCCGGGCGGTCGCCGCGGCCGTCTTCGGCGACCATGACGCGCTCGAGCGCCACGCCGGCGCGGCGGCCCGGTCGGTGCAGTTCGTGCCCGGATACCCCATCGCGCTGATCCACCTGCTGCACGGGCTGGCCATGGCCACCCGGCTGCGGCGCGATCCGCACGACGCGGCCGCGGCCGCGGAGCTGGACCGGTGCCGCGACTGGATGGGCGCCCGGGCGCAGGATGCTCCGGCGAACTTCGCCCACCTGCACTGGCTGCTCAGCGCCGAGCGGGCCTGGGCGGCCGGGGACCGGGCGGCCGCCATGAACGCCTACGATCTGGCGCTGGAGGCGGTCTCGGCCGTCCAGCGCCGCTGGCAGCACGGCGTCATCGGTGAGCGCGCCGCCGCGTTCTACGAGGCCACCGCCATGCGACGGCTGGCTCGCCTGGCGCTGATGGACGCACGGTCGGCCTACGCGTCCTGGGGCGCCGACGCGAAGGTGGCGCAGCTCGACGCCGCCCACGCGTTCCCGCGCGGTGGCAACGCCCGCAACAGTGCCGATGACGTCGTGGACATGCTGGCCATCCTCGACGCGTCCAGGCTCATGAGCCGGGTCACGCGGCTGCCGGACCTCCACGCGGCGGTCGTGGAGCAGCTGACCGGTCTCACCGGGGCCACGGATGCGCTCGTGGTGACGTACAACGCCCAGGACGGCAGCTGGTCGGTACCGTTCTGCGAGGACGGTCTCGAGCCGATGGGTGTCGAGGCGGCCGGCGGGCAGGGCCGGCTGCCGGTCACGGCGTTCCGCTACGCCGAGCGCACCGGGGAGACGCTGCTCATCCACGACGCGGTCGGCGACGGCCGCTTCGCCCAGGACCCGTTCGTAGCCGGGCTCCCGCACTGCTCGATCCTGGCGGCACCGCTGTCGCAGGGCACGACCCGCGCCGTGCTCGTCCTGGCCCACCGCGGCAGCGCCGGCTGGTTCACCGGGGCGCGGCTCGACACGGTGCGCCTGCTCGCCGGCCAGCTCGTCGTGTCGATCGGCAACGCACTCGCGTACGAAGCCCTGGAGCAGCGGGTCGCCGCCCGCACCGAGGCCCTGGCGCAGGCGAACCGCCGGCTCGAGATCCTCAGCACCACCGACCCTTTGACCGGCCTGTTCAACCGCCGGCGGTTCGCCACCGCGCTCGAGCAGGAGTGGCGCCGCGCGACCCGGTCCAAGTGCCCCCTGGCCGTCGTCCTGATCGATGTGGACCACTTCAAGGGCTACAACGACGCGCTGGGCCATCCGCGGGGCGACGAATGCCTGCGGCAGGTGGCATCGGTCCTCGGCGGCGACGTCCGCTCCGCCGACGTGGTCTGCCGCTACGGCGGCGAGGAGTTCGCCGCGATCCTGCCGGAGACCGACACCCACGGCGCGATGTCCTACGCCGAACGCGTCCGCCTCGGCATCGTGGCGCGCAGGATCGAGCACCCGGCAACGCCAACCGGCCTGGTGACCGTCAGCCTCGGCGTAGCCTCCGCCGTCCCGTCCTCCGACACCGACTACAACACCCTCGTCGAGCGGGCCGACCACGCCCTCTACGATGCCAAACACAACGGCCGCAACCGCACCTGCGCCGCCGACCCGGCCTGATCCGAGATGCCCGGGACTCCGGCGTCGCGCGACCGCCCGGGTGGGCCTACAGGTCCAGCACCTCGACGGTGACCGCGGCCAGGTCGTCGACCTCGAGGCGCTGGGCCTTGCGGACGGCTTCTTCATCGGCAGGACGTACGGGCCGTCGGCGCTCGGGAAGATCGACGTCGTCCAGATCGTGGCGCCGATCCGCGCGCGGACGCGGACGGAGCCGAAGCCGCGGCGGGTGCCGGCGGTCAGTTCGCGGATCTCCTCGGAGCGGTCCTCCGGCAGGGAGACGAAGATCCAGCTGTCGCCCTGGCGGGCGTCCCACTGCCAGAGCCGGGACTCGAACTCGACAATCACCCGTCGAGCATCACACAGCGGCGGTCACCGGCGCGGCGGCGGGCGTCCGTCCTCCAAGGCGTCCGCGGGCCTGATCGCGTCCCAGGCCGGCGCGGCCGCCTCGATGAGCGCGCCGCGATCCGGTTCGGCACCGTCGGCCGGCGTCCGTTCGAGCGACTGCACCGCCTCGGCCAGGGTCTGACCGGCGCCTCCGTCGAGCGCGGCGGTGGCCGGGGCGGCGTCGGGCAGCGGCGCGCCCAGGTCGGCAGCGTCGGGCACGGAGTCCGAATCGCCGCGGAACGGCACGGTGTCGCGGCCGCCCGGCGCGGCGTCGGTGACCTGTTCCAGACCGGCGGTGCCTTCCAGGGGCTCGGGCGAAGGCGTGGTGTCGCCCCGCTGCGGCACGGTATCGCCGCCGGCGACCTTCGCAATCGACTCCGGCTGCACCGGAGCCAGGTCGTTGTGCCGGTCACCCATGGCCGTCCACCGCCTTCCGTACGTCGCGGGCCCAGTTCACCGAGGAGCGCCGGTCGTTGTCGGTCCACACCGCCGGCGGGTACTTGCGGCGGAACGCGTGCACGAACACGCACACCCGATAGTCCTGCCGCCACCGCGCCGGATCAACCCCGTCCGGCGTCGGTGGCACCGTCCCGCCGAGGACGTCGAGCCGTGCCGGCAGGGTCTCGAACCACGATGACGTGCCCATGCCGCCGAGCAGTCTCCCGGCCGCCTCCACGCCGGCCGCGCCGCCGAGCACGGCTTCGGCCCGCGGGCGCAACGCGCAGCGGTGGCGGCACTCGAAGCACTCCGCGAACGGTGCCAGGGCGTCCTGCACGGTGGCGTCGGAGGCCTGCCAGGCCGTGAACCGGGCCCGGACCGCGGTGTCGTCGGCGAGCGGGGCCTCCGGCAGGTTCCGGCGCCTGGCGTCGTCGCGCCGCACATCCGGTACCGCCAAGAAGACCGCTTGATCCAAAGCGTTGTGCGACACGATCGCCTCGAACGGCCGCAGTGCGGCGGCGGCCTGGATCTGGTCGTCGTGCATCGCCATGGTGGAGCCGAGCAGTTCCCGGTCCTCGGCGGCGGCGGTCCGGTGCATGATTTTCAAGTTCGTGATCTTGTACGCGTCCTCGGCGACCTTCCCCACCTGCTGGTCGATGAGGAGGTACGACTGGCGGTACTTGCGGTCCTCGGCGAGGCCCTGCGCGATCCGTTCGGCCGCGAGGGCCTGCGCGTTGCCCTCCTTCTGGTCGCCGCCGCCGGTCTGCGGGGCCGCGCGCGGGAAGACGCGGTGGGCCTCCTCGAGGAGCACGACGTGCGGGGTGTCCGTCGAGCGGCGGTGCTGGCGATACCAGCCGCGCATGGCGGTGACGAGCAGCAGCGTGATCAGCGACTGCTCCTTGGCGTTGTCGCCGACACCCGCCAGCTCGAAGACGACGGGACGGTGCATGAGGGCGCCGATGTCGTACGAGCGGCGGCAGTTCAGCGTCGTGCCGCAGGCGCCCTCGACGAGCGCCTCGGCCCGCAGGCGGGCGGCGGCGTCGATGTTCGCGTGGGTCTCGCCCTGGTAGCCGAGCTGCTCGACGACCTCGGCAAGGACACCGGCGAACTCGGGCAGCACCGGCCAGCGTTCGCCGTCGGCGGGGCGGGCGCGGTGCGTGGCGTGGAAGCCGCGGCGCCGGTAGGTCTCGACGAGCGCGCGGCGGTACAGGAACGGCAGCGGGTCCCACAGCCCGAACGCGGCCTCGAAGCAGGCGAGGAGGTTCGACACGTGGGAGGTGACGGTGGCGCCGTCCGGGACCTGGAACGGGTTGAGCCGGAACGGGGCCACCTCGTCGTCGCCGACGGTGAAGATGAGCAGGTCTTCGAAGTCCTCGAGGGTGGCCAGCCACCGGTAGTCGTCGAGGGCCGCGTTGACGGGTTCGATGACGGCGAACGGGACACCGTGCCCGCGCAGCTGCCGGCACAGGTGCAGGGCGGTGTTGGTCTTGCCGGAGCCGGGGGTGCCGACGATGAAGCCGTGCCGCGGCAGGTCCGTGACCGCGAAACCGACCTCGCCCTCGGCCCCGGCGCCGGGCTGGCGGCCGAGCAGCAGGGCCGGGCCGGTGGGCGCGGCGACGACCCGGACCTGGTCGCGCGGCGCGACGACGGGGATGCCGGGGACGTGGCCCTCGAGGGCGAGCGGGAGCCGGAACAGGCTGGCCGCCTCGTCCCGGTCGACGAGCAGTCGCAGCGACCGCAGCGGCTGGCGGGCCGACACCCGCCCGGGCGCGGACTCGGCCCGCAGCAGCGCCTCGAGGTCGGCGCCGCCCCAGTCGACCGGCTGCAGCGTGGTGAAGCCGCGCACGAGCGCGTCGTGCTCGGCCTGGTTCGCGGGCCGGGCCACGGTGTGGCCGCTGAGGACGGACTGCGGGTCGTCGCGGTCCGGCTGGGCCTGCGGCGCCGGGCTGACGGTCGCGGCCAGATGCCCGGCCAGACTCTCCGGCAGCGGTTCCGGGGCGGCCAACGTCACGGAAAAGCGGAACGCTCGTCCGTCGTACCGTCGCAGCGCATCCAGGTAGTAGGGCTCGATGACCACGGCTCCGGCGTCGGCCGGCATGTGGATCTGCCCGCCGACGTCGGCCGGGATCTCGTTGGGCTGGGCGAGGCGGCGATAGCGGGTCGTCTCCGTCTCGAGCAGGCGACGCAGCTGCGGGGGTACCGTGCCCGCCGTCAGCTCCACCGAGACCGCGAGCGGGTGCGGGTACAACCGAAGCGCCTCGAGGAATCCCTCCCACGAGTGCGGCTGACGCCCGAAGGGCTCGACCGCCACATAGGCGGGGACCCCGGCGTCGACCCGCTCGGGCCGGGCCAGCCGGATGCGCTTGTGGACCTGGGCGATGCCGCCGGGCCCGGGCACGAACGGGCTGAGCACCGCGCGGACCTGTTCGGCGTCGTGCAGCGGCTCCACCCGGACGTGGTCGGGGACCCTCGACAGGGTCGCGGCGAGCGTGCCGGCCGAACGCAGCGCGAGGTCGGCGGTCGGCTGCTCGACCCGGCCCAGGAGGTACACCTCGATCCGGCCGGGCTCGAGGTGCAGCAGGCGCAGGCCGACCGCCTCGGACTCGGGCAGGCTGAGGAACTGCCCGAGGTAGGCGGCCTGCTCACCGACGGCGCGGCGGAGCCGCTCGGAGACGTCCAGGCGGGCGTGCTCCGAGCGGCGCGACAGGTCGACGGCCGCGGTGACCCGCAGCGCGACCCATCCCCAGACCCGGCCGGGCCCGTTGACCAGGTAGGGGGCGGGAACCAGGTCGGTCACTGCGTCGGCGGCTGTTGGTACTGCGGGTTGTAGTACGGCGGCCCGGACGCCGGGGGCCCGGACGCCGGGGGTGCGGACGCCGGGGGTGCGGACGCCGGGGGTGCGCTCACCTGCGGCCAGGCGCCCGTCACCGGCTGTTGATAGGTCGCGGCCGGTGCCGTCGGGTAGACGGCCGCCGGGGGGATGCTCGGCGGGGCGATCGGCGCGACACCGGGCGGCATCGGGGCCTCGGGCGTCGTGGCGACGAGCCGGTTGGTCTCCTCGGTCGCGGCCAGCCCGGCGATCGCCGACTGCACGCCGAGGCGGGTGATGCTGTGCGTGATCTCGCGCAGGGCCCGGGTCCGCCCGCCGTTGATGGCCGAGCGGTACGACGCGCCACCGGCCATGGCCCGGAAACCGTCGCGCAGCGCGTGGGCGATCAGCAGCACGGTCGAGCGGGACCGCCACATCGTCCAGCCGAAGTACAGGTCGGTGCCGTAGGTCTGCACGGCGATGAGCGACTGCAGCCGGGTGTCACCGAAGGACAGCAGGTACTGCCCGGCGATGCGCACCGGCGCCATCGGGAACGGGATGGCCCGCTGGGCCGCGGACTGCAGCATGTACCCGTAGACGGCGGGCGCGGCCGGGGCCCGGTTCTCGACCAGCAGCGCGTACTCCGCGACCGGCTCCTTGATCGGGAAGAACAGCGACACGCACCAGGCGACGACCGCCAGCCCGGCGATGATCAGCGGCGTGAGCAGCGACCCGGTCAGCGCCGCGAGCGTGATGTCGGCGTTGTCGCCGCTGCCCTGCGGCGCCCCGACGTTGAAGAACACCCCGCAGATGCAGCAGGTCAGGACGAACGCGGTCAGGGTCAGGACCAGGGCCACGTTGCCGGCGCGCACGGTGTGCGGGCGCAGCTGCTTCCAGGTGACGCTGTCGTCGGCGAACTCGTCCGGGTCGCGGTAGGTCACCCGCGCGCTGCGGTAGGCCGCCTGCACGTTCTGCATCGCCTGGTCCCAGGGCTCGCCGCCCGAACCGCCCCAGCCCTGCGTGCTCATCAGACTCCCCGTCGTTGCCGTCGTGACGCTCCGTGGGACAGCCACGGTCAGGCGTCAATCTATGGAAACCACGGGCGCTGTCACAAGACCGTTATTCCGTTCGACGTGATCTTCGCTCCGTTCGGGGGCGGGCCCTCATCCGGTCGGCTTCCCCTGGTCCTGCCGGTCGGCCCGGCTCGCTCAGCCGTCCAGCGGCAGGCGAACGGTGACCGTGTTGCCGGCGTCGACCGTGATGGTGCCGCGGTGGCGCTCGATGATGATGCGGGCGATGGCCAGGCTGACACCGCCGGTCGAGTCGCCGATCCCGGTCGTGTTCGCGGCCGAGAACCGCTCGAAGACGTCGCCGCGGGCCGGGGCGCCGTCGTCGCGGACGGTCAGCCGGGCGACGCCGTCGGCGGTGTCCAGGGCGATCCGGACCGCGCCGCCGTCCGGGCTGCGCCCGATCGCGTGGGCGATGAGCCGGGCCGCGAGCTGGCGCAGGCGGTCGGGGTCGCCGGGCACCCGCACGGCCGCGGCCAGGTCGGAGTGCACGGTGACGCCCGCGCCGGCGGCGGCGTCCCAGGCGCTGTCCCGGGCCGCGGTGACGGCCGCGGTCAGGTCGGCGTCGCGGGCGTCGAGCGCCAGGTGCCCGGCCTCGAGGGCGGCCAGGTCGAGCAGGTCGGTGACGAGCGCCCGCAGCCGGGCGGCGTTGCGGTCGATGCCGTCGAGCAGCTCCAGGTCCAGCGGTGCCCGGCCGGCCGGGTCGTCGAGCAGCAGCCGCGAGTAGGCGGCGATCGTGGTCAGGGGTGTGCGCATGTCGTGGCCCACCAGCGCGATGAAGTCGTTGCGGGTCCGGGCCAGCTCCCCGCCGAGCTCGTCGGCCCGCCGCCGGGACAGGAACCGCCCCAGCTGCGCCGCGACCGCGGTGAGCAGGCCGGTGATCAGCGGCCCGTCGTGCTCGCGGCGGTCGGAGACGCCGGCCAGGACCCCGACGACCTTCGCGCCGTCGTCGATCGGCACGGCCAGGGCCGCGTGCTCACCGGGCACCCAGACCGGCTGCGCGGTCGCCCAGACGGTGCCGCCGAGGCCCTCGCCGGGCCGCAGCGGATCGCCAGGCCCCGGGTCGGGCTCGGCCCGCACGCCGCAGTGGCGGGCGAGCGGGCGCAGCGTGCCGCTGACCTCGTCGACCAGGGCCAGCTCGGCGACCGGCCAGCCGAGCGCGGCCGCGACCGCCTCCAGCACGGGCGGCCCGGCCTCGGCCAGGTCGGCCGCCCCGACCAGGATCCGGGCCACCGCGAGCTGGCAGGTGCGGAACCGTTCGGTGCGCCGCTGCTGGCTGACGTCGCTGACCGCGGCGACCGCCCCGATCGGCCGCCCGTCGGTGCCGCGGATCGGCTGCGCGTTGACCGACAGATACCGCACGGGCGCCCCCGGTACCCCGACCACGAGCTCGACGTCGCGGACCGCCTCACCGAGCCGCGCCTGCCGCCCGAACTCGCCGGGCGCGACCGGTTCGCCGTCAGGGCGGTACAACCGCCGATGCACTTCTTCCAGCAACTGCCCGACCGGGAGCGTCGAGGGCAGCCCGAACAGCTCGCGGACGGTCCGGTTGCAGCGCGCCACCCGTCCGTCGGTGTCCCAGGCGACGACGCCGACCTGCAGGCTGTCCAGCAGCGCCGCCAGGAACGCGTGCTGGCGCTCCTCGCCGGTCCGGTCGGTGATGAACGCGCACGCGAGGGCCCCGCCCGGCCCGCGCAGCAGCGACAGCGACAGCTGCACCGGCACGTCCCGCCCGTCGCGGTGCCGCACGATCGCCGCCCGCTGCACCGGCTGCGCGTCCGGCGTCGCCATCTCGTCGAACAGGCATTCGAGGGCCGCACTGATGGGCCGCCCGTCGTGGGCCGGCAGCACGGTGTCGGCCAGGGACCGCCCGCACACCTCCGCCGCCGCCCACCCGAGCAGCTCCCCGGCGGCCCGGTTCCACGCGGTGACGACCCCGTCCGGCCCGACGGCGACGAACGCCTCCTGGACACTGTCCAGCAGCGTCGCGCTGTCGAGGTCGGCGACGGGCCCGGTCCCGGGCGGGTTCGGCCACCGGCGGGAGGTTGACCAGGTGCGCGATCTCGACGAGGGCCGTCAGATGCTCCGGCGTCCACGCCCGCGCGCACCGGTCGAGCACGGTGAGCGCCCCGACGGCCCGGTCGTCGCTGTCACGCACCGGCACGCTGAGGAACGCCCGGACGCCGTAGCGGACCGCGAGCGGATGGCCGCGCAGGTCGAAGTCGTCCTCGGCGGCCATGTCGGCGCTGCACATGACACTGTCCTGGGACACGACGTACTTGCACACCGACAGCGACAGCGACAGCGGCGCGTGCCCGTCCCCGACGAGCGACATCGGCAGGTGGTACGCGCCGGCGAAGTGCTCCTCGTCGGCCCCGACGAACGTCAGCACCCCCATGGCCGCCCCGGTGAGCCGCGCGGCCAGCCCGGCGACCGCGTCGAGGGGCATGGGCCGGGCCGGCGTCACCCTCCGGGCCCGCGCGACGGCCGCGAGCCGCCCCGGATCACGCAGCACAACATCATCAACTGTCGGCACAGGACGCCCACCTACCCGGCCCGATTTGCGCAAAACTTTCGCAAACCTCAGACCTCGGGCGCTCGACGCGGCGTCCTACGCTGACGGGAGCTCTTCACGGCCGGTGACACGCTGCGGCTGCGGGTCCGGGGACCGCAGCCGCCCGGTCTCGCCGCGCACGAACGACGAGTGTTCGAGCGGGTGGTGCGGGTCGCGGGCGATTCGACGGTACCGATGGAGGCGCTCCGGCAACGGCATGCCGGCGGCGGTCGGCGGTGGACCGGTTGGCTGGCTCGGGAGGCGCGCTTCGAGGCCCGGCGGCTGGGTCTGGTGAGCAAGCAGGAGCGCTTCATGCCCGTCGCCGCCGTCGTGTCCGGTGCCCTGCTGGCCCTGGCCGTGGTGCCGCTGGTGCCGTCCGGAGCCGCGTGGCAGGCCTGGGCGTGCGTGGCCGCGTTCGCCTGGTTGCCCCTGTTCATCGTCGACGCCGCGATGGTCGACGACGACCGTCAGGTGCGGGTCCGTTACTGGCGCCGCAGCCGCATCCTGTCCCCGCTGGGCCGCGTCGACGCCGCGCCCGGCTGCTCTGGTCCGCATCGTCGGTGCCGGTGTGGATTGCGATCGGCGGGCTGGCCTGGGGCATTACCGCACCGGGCCTCCGGATCGCCGTGCTGTTCCTGGCCGGATCGCTACGTCCGCGCCCTGCGCCACGCCCCGCACGGCGTCAGGTCCTGACGTCGCGGCGGGTGAACACCGCCACGGCGACCGCCAGCGCCACGGCCGCGACGATCGGCGCCCCGGCCAGGCCTCGGGTCTCCCCCGCCATGGCGGCGCCGGCGAGGAGCCCCGGGAACCAGCGGTCCGCGTCGGCCCACAGGTTCGCGGCGATGTTCTCCGCCATGAAGAACCACACCAGCGCGACCCCGACCGCCGCGACCGTCCCCCGCACCAGCACGCCGAGCGCGAGCCCGAGCGCCCCGTACGCGAGCCCGGCCACCAGCGCGTCCACATAGGACGCCCCGATGTCCCAGACCCCGTCGCCGGTGAACCAGGCGGCCACCGGCAGCCCGCGGGACCGCATGGTGGTCGTGGCCGCCGCGACGCTCAGGACCAGCGCGGCCAGCAGAGCCGTGGCCGTGGACAGCAGCAGGGCCGCGAACTTGCCCAGGAGCAGCAGCGGGCGGCGGGGCTGGCGGGTGAGCAGCGTGCGGATCGTGCCAAGGGAGTACTCCGTCGTCACCGCCGTCAGGAACAGCACCACGATGACCAGGCCGACCAGGCGGGCCGAGTTGGCGAAGCCGACCGTCGCGCCGGTCGTCGCCGTCAACGCGGCGGTGGCGACGCCGCGCCCGGCCGGGTGGTCCGTGGCGGTGCCGACGCTGAGGACCGTGACCAGGACGGTGAAGCCGAACAGGGCGGCGAGGGTGCCGTACAGGACCCGGGGCCGGCGCAGTTTCAGAAGGTCGGACCGGAAGGCGCGGATCATCGGGGGTCCTCCTGCAGCATCTGGAAGTACGACTCCTCGAGGTCGGGCAGGAGCCGGCCCGAGTAGCGGACGCGGCCCTCGTTGAGGACGATCAGCCAGTCGCAGACCTGTTCGAGCTCGGCCAGCAGGTGCGACGTGACCAGGACGGTGCGGCCCTCGGCGCCGATGGCCCGGATGATGCCGCGCATGTCGCGGATGCCGGCCGGGTCGAGGCCGTTCGTCGGCTCGTCCAGCACGACCAGGGCCGGGTCGCCGAGCAGGGCGGCGGCGATGGCGAGGCGCTGGCGCTGGCCGAGGGAGTAGGTGCGGTACACCTGCCGCGCCTGTCTTGTGAGGCCGAGCCGGTCGAGCACGGCCGGGATGCGGGCCGGGTCGAGGCCGGCGAGGGTGGTGTGGACGGCCAGGTTCCGTTCGCCGGTCAGGCCCGGGTAGAACGCCGGGGACTCGACGAGCGCGCCGACCGTCGGCAGGTACCGCTCCGGCTCCAGCAAGGAGATGCCGTTCACGCTGCCGAAGCCGGCGTCGGGCCGCACGAGGCCGAGGAGCATGCGCAGGACGGTGGTCTTGCCGGCACCGTTGGGCCCGACGAGCCCGGCGACCGCGCCGCGCGGGACTGCGAAGTCGAGCCCGTCGGCGACGGCGCGGCCGCCGTAGCGTTTCGTGAGCCCGTCGACCATGACTGCTGGTTCCGTGGTTTCCTGCGTTTCCATGGCGGAAACTCTGCGCCGGAAAGGGTTTCCGGACATCCCTCAGGAGTTGGCTTCGGGGGTACTCCAACCAGGCCGCACGAGCCCCGTTTCGTACGCGAGCACCACCACCTGCGACCGGTCCCGCGCATCGATCTTGACCATCAGCCGGGACAGGTGCGTCTTCACGGTCGCGACACTCAGAAACAGCCGCCCGGCGATCTGGTCGTTGCTCAACCCCTGCCCGGCCAGGCCCATGATCTCCCGCTCCCGCAGGGTCAGCCGGTCGAGCAGCGCGGACGGCGGGAGCTCCCGGGACCGGGCCGCGAACTCCCGCACGACCCGCCCGGTGACGCTCGGCGCCAGCATCGACGCCCCGCCGGCCACCGCCCGGACCGCGCGCAGCAGGTCGTCGGGCTCGTTGTCCTTGACGACGAACCCACCGGCCCCGGCCCGCAGCGCCGCGAAAATGTACTCGTCCACCTCGAACGTCGTCACGATGAGCACCCGCACGTCCGGGTTGGCCCGCCGGATGACCCGGGTCGCCGCGATCCCGTCGAGCACCGGCATCCGCACATCCATGACGACGACGTGCGGCCGCAGCTCAGCCGCCCGCCGCACCGCCTCCCGCCCGTCCGCGGCCTCCCCGACGACCCGGATGTCGTCGCTCTCCTCGAGCAGGGCCCGCAGCCCGGCCCGCATCATGGCCTGGTCCTCGGCCAGCACGACGCTGATCACGCCATTGCCGGTGCTCACGGCCCCGTCCCGCGCAATTCGTGCAGGACGGCCCGCAGCTCCCCCATCGTCGACCGGCTGACGTCCTTGATCGCGCCGAGCGACGCCCGGACCCGTTCGAGGTCGGCGGGGTCGCGTTCGAGGATGCGCAGGGCCAGGTTGGCGTGCACGGTGACCAGCGAGACCTGGTGCCCGAGCACGTCGTGCAGCTCCCGGGCCACCTGCAGCCGCTCCTCCGCGACCCGGGCCCGCCGCTGCTCCAGCCGCCGCAGCCGGGCGCCGCGGGCCGCCTCTCCCGCGGTGAGCACCAGCGCGAGCACCGCGCCGATCGTGGTCGCCGCCACCAGTCCAGGCCCGTCCTGTCGCCCGAGCACCATGCTCAGCACGAGGTACCCGCCAAGCCCGGCCGCACTGGTGATCCAGGCGGCCAGGCGCCGCCCCCGCAGCACGGCCGAGAAGAGCGCCACTCCGAGCGCGATGACCGCGGGCCCGTAGCGGTACCCGAGCGCGAAGTACAACGCCGCCGGCACAAAGTTGCCGGCGAGGGTCAACACCGGCGCCCGATGCCGCAACGCCAGCAGCCCGGGCCCGGCCAGCAGCAACCCGATCGCCACGGCGTCAAGGCCCAGCCGCGGCGAGTCCCGCTGGGTGGCGACCACCACGGCGACGAGCTGCACGGCCGCCACCCGCAGCGCCAGCCATCGATCCCACCGTTCCACGCGCCGATGCTACGGACTGTCCCCGCTCCAGCACACCCGCGTGAGGCTGACATCGATATACGCCCAGCGGCGTACACCGACCCCACACCGAATGCCGGTTTGCACGCCGCCATGCCTTCACGGAGGGTCAACAACGCCGGCGGCAACACCGACTTCGGCGGACCGTCCGTGACCGAGACAGCGACAGCGCGCCCACCCGCCACATCACCGGGCCGACCGCCCGCGTCAACGGCGGCGCATATCTAGGCCGGTGACGTCGCTCCAGGCCATGCGCAGCTTCTCGGGCGTACCGACAAGGCGCGCCGGGTCCCCGCCGGGCGCCGACACCGTCGCGGAGCCCACGCACTCGCCACCAACGGCGAGGTAGAACTGCTGCGCCGCGGTGTTCTGGCGGAGCACCCACAGGTACATCGGCCCGTCCACCGCCAACGCCGCCCGCGCCAGCAGCTGCGTGCCGATGCCGCTGCGGTGCTGCGAGCGCGCGACGTGCAGGTTGTCGACGAGGCTGCCCCACACCGGATCGTCGCCGAGGACCACGTGCACAAACCCGACAAGCCGGCCGTCGCACTCAGCAACGACCGTGTGCGTCCCGGAAGGCCCAACGCCCGCGTCCGCGTCCGCGCCCACGGACGCCGCCAGCCGGGAGGACCACACCGCCCGCCGCTCAGTGACCACATCGCCGTCCAGGTAAGCGTCGGCGTAGGCCCCCCGATAGTGCCGCCGCCAACTGTCGGCGTGCAGATCCCCGATCGCAGCAGCGTCGGCGGCCGTGGCCGGCCGGTAGCGCGGCGCACTCAAAGGCGTGCTCCTGTCATTCGCGGCTTGCCCGCACCCCGTCGGCGCGGACCTGGTCCTCACCCGGAGCACCCCGCCCGCGAACGGAGGGTTGCCGACCAGCGAGCCGGGGCTTGACGCTGGCACTCATGACCAATGCCGCCCAACGTACCACCCGACCGCCCTGACCGGCGGCTGAGCGGGGCACCGCCACTACCACCATCACGGCGGCCTGGCTGGTGCCCGCGAAACCGGCGAATCTACGCCGTATGGAAACCAAGCATCGCCTGCTCGTCATCGTCGGCAGCGTCCGCGAAGGGCGCTTCGGCCCGACGGTCGCCGGCTGGTTCGCGGCCCAGGCCCGCACCTACGGCGCGTTCGACGTCGACGTCGCCGACCTGGCCGACGTCACGCTGCCGCTCGAGCTGCCGGCGGTACCCCCGAAGTATGCGGGCGAGCACTACCCCCGCCCGGCCGGCATGGGGCCGCTGACCGCCGCCCTCGAGGCGGCCGACGCGTTCGTGATCGTGACCCCGGAGTACAACCACAGCTACCCGGCCGCCCTGAAGGCCGCCATCGACTGGCACTTCACCCACTGGACCGCGAAGCCGGTGGCGTTCGTCAGCTACGGCGGCGCCGCCGGTGGCCGCCACGCCGTCCTCCACCTCGAGAACGTCCTGACCGAGCTGCACGCGGTGACGATCCGCGACGGCCTGGCGTTCCCGGCGTACTACAACACCTGGCAGGACGGCCGCCCGCTCGACCCGGAGGCCGCCGGCTACGCGAAGGCACTGCTGGACCAGCTGTCGTGGTGGGCCGCCGCCCTGCGCACCGCCCGCGCGACCGCCCCGTACCCGGCATAGGCCCACCCGGGCCCGGGGCGGACTGTCACGTTCCATACGTACCGGCCCGCCGGGGCGGCGCGGCCGTATCCTGGCCGGTGTGACCGCCGCCATCACCCCACCGCCGATCGCCTGGTACGGCGGCAGCTTCGCCTACTACGACGAAGACGCCACGCCGCCGGCGCCGAGTGCCGAGGAGCTCGACGCCGCGGCCGAGCGGGCGCGGCACGAGCGCCTGGAAGGTTTCGCGGCCGAGCAGTTCGGGGACGGGCCCGGCGGGGAGTCGCGGACCGCGGTGGTGCTGGGGCGGTTCCTGCCGGTGCACGACGGGCATCGGTATCTCATCGAGTTCGCCCGGGCGCACGCCGGCCGCGTGCACGTGTTCGTGCGGGTCGGCGGCGACGATCCGATCCCGTGGGAGGTGCGGCGGGGGTGGCTGGCCGAGCTGTTCCCGGACGTGGTCGCCACCGCGATCGACGACGAGCCGGAGCGCTGGGCCGACCGGATCACCGCCGAGGTCAAGCCCGACTACCTGGTCAGCGGCGACCCCAGCGGCCCGGGGATGGCGGCGCGGCTCGGGGCGACACTCGTGCCCGTCGACCGGCACGTGCTGCCGGTCTCCGGGACCGGGGTCCGCAAGAGCCCGTGGGACTTCGAGGGGTTCCTGCCGCCGCCGGTCCGGGCGTGGTACGTGGGCCGCGTCTGCCTCATCGGGGCGGAGTCGACCGGGAAGACGTCCCTCGCGGAGCGGCTCGCCCGGCATTACGGCACCGTCTGGGTGCCGGAGCGGCTGCGGGAGCTCGGGCCGGACATCAGCCCGGCCACGCTCGCGCTCGCCGCGCAGGGGCAGGGCGCGGCCGAGGAGCTGCTGGCCCGCCGGGCGCACCGGCTGCTGTTCGCCGACACGGACCTGCTCGCGGTGCGGCTGTGGAGCGAGCGCCGGTTCGGGTCGGCCCCGGCCTGGCTCGAACAACCGAAGAGCCCGCATGTGTACCTCCTGTGCGCACCGGACCACCCCTTCTCCGGCGACGACCAGCGCAACACTCCGGCCGAACGCCGCGCCTTCCACGAGACGATCGAGGCGGAGCTGGTCCGGCTCGGCCGCCCGTACGTGACCCTCGAAGGCGACGAGGAGCAGCGCTTCGCCCGGGCCGTCGAGGCGGTCGACGACCTGAGCCGGCAGCTCTGGGGATGACCGATCCGCCGGTACGGTGGGACACCCGGCTCCAGCGATACGTCCTCACCGGCCACGCCGAGGTGGTGGCCGTCCTGCAGGACCCGGTGACCTACTCCTCGGCCGTCGCCCCGCGGGTCCCGGCGGCCGACCGCGAGCTCCTGGCCGGCTTCACCGAGTGGTCGCAGCGCTGGCTGTTCTTCCTGGACCCGCCCGAGCACACGCCCCGCCGCGCCCCGGTCGCGCGGGCCCTGGCCCCACGGTCGCTGCCACCGGTCGCAGACCACGCCACCGCGCTGGTCGCCGGCCTGCCCAGGCGGTTCGACGTCGTAGCCGACTACGCACACCCGTTGGCCGCCCGGGTCATGGCCGATCTGCTGGGTACGACCGACGACGGCTTCTTCGCCAGGGCCCGCGCCATGGAGCACGCCAGCGCGCACGCCCGCGACCCGGCGGCCAGGCGGGCCGGCCTCGAGGCGATCGCCGCCGCGGTGACCGCCCTGCGAGCCACCGCCGACGGCCCGCACAGCCTCATGCTCATGTTCGCCGGCATCGAGACGACCCAGAACCTCATCGCCAACACCCTGCACGCCCTGCTCACCGAGCCGGGCCGGTGGCGAGCCCTGACCCCGGAGCGGATCCCGGGCGCGGTCGAGGAGGGGGCCCGGTTCGCCCCGCCGGTCCTCGGCGTCCTGCGCCGCACCACCCGCGCGGTCACCCTCGCCGATGTGCCGATCCCGGCCGGCGCCGAGCTGGTGGCGATGACCGCGGCCGCCAACCGCGACCCGGCAGCGTTCGCGGATCCGGACCGGTTCGACATCACCAGGAGCCCGAACCGCCACCTGACGTTCGGCCTCGGCCGCCACTACTGCCCGGGCGCCGAACTGACCCGCCGCACGACCGCCGCCGCCCTCACCGCGCTGCGAACAACCTTCCCGGGCCTCCGGCTGACCGGACCGCAACCCCGATGGCGCGACCACGACCCGATCGTGCACGGCCCGGTGACCCTGACCGTGCACGATGGACCGACCGCTCAGCCCGCGGCGGCGCGGAAGACCGGGTAGTAGCCGCCGGACTGGCCGGCCGCGGTCGGGTGGTAGGAGACGTTCAGGGTCAGGAAGTTCAGCGCGTGCAGCCACTTGTCGCCGTAGCCGCACAGCTGGTGGCCGACGAAGCTCGACCGGACGTCGGCGAACGTGACGCCGGCGGCGGCCGCGGCGGCCTTGATGGTGTCGTCGAGCAGGTTGATGCCCTCGTTGATCTTCGCCCGGGAGTTGGCGCTCAGCCCGACGCAGAACGTGCCGAGCTGGTAGAAGACCGGGTAGCCGACGACCACGACCCGGGCCGACGGGGCCCGGCCCTTGATGCCGCCGTAGACGCCGGCGAGCTTGGCCGGCAGCTCGGTGCGGATCTTGCCTTCGGCGGTGTTGATGGCGGCGACGCAGTCCGACTCGCCGGACAGCACGCAGGTGGTCATGACGCTGGTGAAGCCGATGTCGTTGCCGCCGACGGTCACGCTGACCAGGGACGTGTTCGACGACAGGGCGGCCAGCTGGCTGTTGACGACGTCGGCGGTGGAGGCGCCCGAGCAGGCGACCGAGCGGTAGGCGGCCGGTTTGACGTTGGCGTTGTACAGGGCCGGGTAGGCGTTGGTGCTGCGCAGGCACGAGCCGCTCTCGGACGTGTAGCTCTCGGCGCCGACGCCGGAGGCGTAGGAGTCGCCGAGCGCGACGTAGCGGTCCGTGGCGGCGGCGAGGGCGGGGGTGCCGGCGGCGAACGTGACGCCGAGGGCGGCGGTCACGCTCAGGGCGAGGGTGACGAGACGGGATCTCCGCACGGGGTACTCCGGGGGTGACGGGGAGTATGGTCCGGAGATTGATATCAAACGATCCTTAAGGTCGGCTATAGATCCGCTGTACTTTCGGCGACCGGCGCACGATCGAACGCGATCCGGGCGTGGTGCAGGTCGTCCTCGCCGGCCGGGATGTCGAGGATGACCGACTCGACGCCGCGGGCGAAGTAGCCGGCCAGGTAGGCGCCGACCTCCGCGTAGGAGCCGACGAGGTACGGGCAGAACGTCCGGTAGGTGCGGAACGGATGCAGCCAGTAGCACCCGGCCGACTCCACCGCGGACAGCGCCGCATACCAGTGCGAGTCCGACAGCCCCCGCACGACCCGGTGCCGCCGCTCCCCCATCGGATCGCCCGGGAACCGCGCCTGCGCCGCCCGCCAGGCGTCCTGCGCGCTGTCCCGGGCGATGACCCCGAGCCGGATGCCGCTGCGCCCACCCGGATACTCGCTCACCGGCAATGGGTACGCGAACCGCAATATCCCGAGCTCATCGGCGCACGACACCGCGGCGTCGCTCGACCCGGACAGGACCAGCCGCGGTCGCAGCGGGCCCGGCGGCCGATGCGGCAGCGATGCCGCCTGGACCTGGAAGAACCGCCCCGCGAAGGTCACCGGGCGCGGGCTTTCGAGCAACTGCCTGACGATTCGGGTGTACTCCCTGATCCGCGCATATCGCTCGTCGTGCCCGGTCTCACCGTCGCCCAGCGCCTCCAGCTGCGGCCGGGAACCCCCGGTGACCAGGTTCAGGTGCACCGCCCGCCCGTGCAGGAAGGTAAGCGTGGCCGCCGCCCGGGCCGCGGCGTACGGGGACACGTAGACCGGCTGCACCGCGACCAGCGGCGCGACCCGTTCACTGCCGGCCAGGATGAGCTGCGCGACCAGCCACGGGTCGATCAGCGTGTTGTCGGAGTACACGAGCAGCCCCGTGTGCCCGGCCGCCTCGGTCCACCGGGTGACGTCGGCCAGCCGCCGCCGGAACCCGGCCCCGTCCAGCTGCGCCGACGCCGGCGCGGTGGTGTAGACCTCGACCATCAGGACCCGTACCGCTTCTCGGGTTCGCGGTCCCAGACGAACCCCTCGTCGGTCCAGCCGAACCCGGTGAACAGCCGGTCGGGCCGGCCCAGCTGCCAGGCCGCGAGGAACTCGCCGAGGTCGAAGCACCAGTCGAGCCCGGCGCAGGCGATCGACTCGGTCAGGGCCGCGACTGTCGGGGCGTCGTCGCCGAGGCGCTCCTTGGTGTCGACGGTGAGCAGGACGGCGGCGACGGCCGGCAGGAGGAGCAGCCCGGCGCCCGCCGTGACGGGTGCGGCCGCGGCACCGGCGGCGGCGGTCGCGGACAGGGCGCTGACCCGGTTGAGCTTCGGCCGGCCCCGGTCCGGGTGGACGTCGAGGAGCCACTGGCCCGACCGGCCGTAGGTGACCAGGCGCCGGCAGACGGTACCCAGGGACTCGATGCTGCTCTTGTCGTGCACGACGACGGCCTCGGCGTCACAGACGATCGCGTGGCCGGCCGCGGTGAGCCGCAGCCCGAGGTCGACGTCCTCGCCGCCGACGACGGTCAGCGGCCGCGGCGCGAACCCGCCGACGGCCTCGAACGCGGCCCGGCGCACGGCCAGGTTGGACGTCGTCGCCCAGCCGACCCGGCTCGCCTGCGCCGGCCACTCGAACGCCGAGTTGAGCAGCTTCGAGCGGGCCATGATGCGGAACATGGCGTTGTCGACGCCCTGGACGAATGTCGGCCCGGCGACGGCGCCGACCTCGTCGCCGGCGTCGCGGAGGGTCTTCGTGTGCCGCTGCAGCAGCTGCGGGGTGGCCAGGCAGTCGGAGTCGATGAACAGGACCAGGTCGTAGGCGGCGGCCCGGACCCCGGCGTTGCGCTTGGCCCCGACGTGCTTCGGCCCGCGCAGGTACCGGGCGTCGTAGGTGGCGCAGCTCTCGGTGTGGGCCCGGGTGTCGTCGGGTCCGGAGTCGTCCACGACCAGGATCTCGACCGGCTCCTCGCACGCGAGCGCCGACTCCCGGAGGCTGGCGAGGAGTCTGCGCATCGCCGCCACCCTGCCCTTGACCGGGATGACGACGGACAAGCCCTTGTCGCTCACAGCGCCTCCAACGCGTCCATGACCACCGAGACGGGGACCGGGACCAGCGGCGGTCCCCCGGCCGGGCCCGGTAGCGGGCGGCCGATGCCGTCGAGGAGCACCATCAGCACCTCGCCGGGGGCGCACGGCCCGTAGCCGCGCTTGTTGTCGGCGGCGAGCGCGGCCCGGATCGCGCCGCGGTCCAGCCCCCGCAGCCGGCCGGCCGCGTCGGGCAGGTCCAGGTGGGCGATGAGCCGGTGGTGCATGGCCACGTCCTCGGCCGACAGGCCGTGCCGGCGCCGGGCGACCTCGGCCGCGATGAGCATGCCCCAGGCGACGGCCTCGCCGTGGCGGATCGCCCCGCCGCTGACGAACTCGATGGCGTGCCCGGCGGTGTGCCCGTACTCGAAGATGAGGGCCCCGCCGCGCTCCCGCGGGTCGGCGGCGACGAACGGGGCCTTCGCCTCCACGCCGACCTCGAGCAGCGCCCGCAGGTCGGCCGGCACCCCGTCCAGGGCGACGACCAGCTTCTTCTCCAGCTCGGGGGCGGCGACGAGGACGTTCTTCACCATCTCGGCCAGCCCGGTGAGCAGGTCGTGCCGCGGCACCGTCGCCAGCCAGGCCAGGTCGCAGGCGATGAGGGCGGGCACGAAGTACGTCCCGGCCAGGTTCTTCCCGGCGCTGAGGTTGACGCCCTGTTTGAGGGAGACGGTCGCGTCGAACGCCGCGACCGGGGTCGTCGGCAGGTGGACGAGCCGGGTGCCGCGGAACAGCAGGGCCGCGGCGAGGCCGGCGATGTTGCCGACGGTGCCGCCGCCCATGGCCACGATCGCCGAGCGCCGGGTGAGCCCTTCCGCGACCGCGGTCTCGAGCAGGTGCTGCACCGTCGGGAGCGTCTTGTGCCGCTCTTCGGGCTGCAGGGGTACCGTCGCCACCCGCACGTTGCGCCCGAGCTCGGCGGCGACCACGGCGGCGGGCCCGCGCACCCCGGCATCGGCGACGAGCAGCACCGCGTCGACGCCGCCCGGCCCCGCGGCGAGCCGGTCGACGATCGCGTCGGCGAGCGCGGGGGTGCAGCCGGAGCCGTAGAGGTACGGTACCGCGGCGTCGCCGAACGCGAGGCTCAGCTCCTCATACGGGCAGCGCGTCATAGTCCACCTTCCCGTTGGCCCGGCGCGGCAGCCGCTCGACCGCCGTGACCCGCACCGCGGTGCGGTGAATGCCGAGCTGGTCTGCGATGCGCCGGACGACCTCGCCGGCCTGGGCGGCGGCCAGGCCCTCGCACCAGACGAGCACCCGGTCGTCCCCGGCCACGGCGGCCGCGGGGGCCACGGCGCCGGCGACCAGCTCGACCGCGTCGAGGTCGACCCGCACGCCGTAGGCCTTGCCGATCCGGTTGAGCCGCCCCGACAGCCACAGGTGCCCGTCGGCGTCGAGCCGGCCCCGGTCACCGGTGGGCAGGACCCCGCCGAGGTCGTCGCCGCGGGCGAGGTCGGCCGCGGTCTCGGCGTAGCCGAGCATCACCGCCCCCGACCGGCAGACGACCTCACCGGCGGCTCCGATCTCCAGGTCCATGCCGTCGACGGGCGGGCCGACGCAGCCGACCTTGGCCGGGAGGTGCTCGGGCGGCAGGACGCAGATCCGGGACCCGGCCTCGGTCTGGCCGTACATCGGGTAGAAGGCCGCCCCGGCGGCGAAGCGGGTCACGAGCTCGTCGCGGAGCCGGCCGCCGGAGACCGCGAGGCTGCGGACGCTCGGGCTGGCCGCGGGCGTCCACGGCAGGCGGGCGAGCAGCTCGAAGGTGTGCGGGACGCCCGTGATGGCGGTGACCCGGTACCGCTCGACGCTGGCCCAGAACCCCGGGTCGAGCACACCCCGCGGCTCCAGGACGACGGTGGCCCCGGCCAGCAGGTGGCTGTGCAGCACGCTGAGCCCGAGGATGTGAAACAGCGGCAGGCTGGTGATGGCGACGTCGTCGGCGCCGATGTGCAGGGCCTTGACGATGGCGGTGGCCGCCGCCACGACGCCGGCCCGGGAGTGCCGCACGAGCCGGGGCCGCCCGGTCGATCCGGACGTGGCCAGCAGCAGCGCGAGGTCGGGGTGGACGTCCGGCGCGGCGCCGAACCGGGCGGCGAGGTCGGCGGCGGCGGCCGGGTCGCACACCAGCGCGGGCCGCCCGGCCGCGAGGGCCCCGAGATAACCGCGCACCGACCGGCCGTCCGCCCGCAGCGGCACGACCTGGACGCCGGACCCCGCCACGACCGCGGCGAGCCGGTCACCGCTCCACGTCTCACCGGTGACCGCGTCGACGATCCGCGCACCCGGCCCGATGAGCTCGGTCATGGCCCCGCCACCGCACGCCACCGGCGCCGCTCGGTCACCGGCGTTCGTCAATCAGGGTGGCGATCGCGGCCAGGGACGGGGCCGACAGGAGGTCGCCGAGGGTCAGGTCGGCGTCGAGGCGCTCGTTCGTCAGGTCCAGCAGCAGCGCGGCCGTCATCGAGTCGCCGCCGAGGTCGAGGAAGTTGTCGTCGGCGGCGATCCGGGGCCGGCCGAGGGTCTCGGCCCAGATCTCGGCCAGGTCCTGCTCGGTCGGGGTGGACGGGGCCCGGAACGTGTGGCTGCCCGGGCCCTCGAGGTCCAGGCCGGTGGTGCCGGCCGGCAGCGCGTCGACGGCGACGAGGACGTCGGGGCGGTCGGCCGGGTCCAGGGCCTCCCACAGGTGGTCGCGCAGGTCGACGGGGGCGGTGGCCAGGTCGGGCACGACGGCGAGGACGCGGCGGCCGTCCGGGGCGGGCAGCGCGGCGACGCCGGTCGCGCCGGGGTGCTCCCGCAGCACCTTGACGGCGGTGTCGAGGTCGGCAAGTGGTGCGCTCATCGGTGGTCCCTTTCCAGGATGTACTGCGCCAGCTCGGCCACGCTCGGGGCTTCGAGGACGGCGATGGTGTCGACGTCGACGCCGAGCCGGTCGCGGACGGTGGCGGCGATACGGGTGGCCGCGAGGGAGTCGCCGCCGATCTCGAAGAAGTTGTCGGCCGCGCCGACCGCGCCGGTCTCCAGCACTTCCGACCAGACGGCGGCCAGGTCCCGCTCCAGGTCGGTGCCGGGCGCGACGAACGCGGCCGCGCCGGGGGTGTCGAGCAGGGCCGGCAGGTCCCGTTTGACGACCTTGCCGGCCTCGTTGCGGGGCAGGTCGTCGACGAGCCGGACGACGGCCGGCACCTCGGCCCGCGTCAGCTCGGCGGCGGCGTGCCGGCGCAGGTCCCGGGCCGTGGCCTCGTCGTGGCCCCGTTTGCGCACGACGAACGCGGCGACGATCTCGCCCAGCACCGGGTGGTCGGCCCCGCAGACGGCGGCCTCGGCGACGGCCGGGTGGCGGGTCAGGACCTGTTCGACGCGGGCGGTGGAGACGTTGAACCCGCCGACGATGACGATGTCGCTGGCCCGGCCGGTGAGGAACAGGGTGCCGCCGGCGTCGACGTAGCCGAGGTCGCCGGTGCGGGTCCAGCCGTCGCGGACGTCGACCTCCCCGGCGTCGAGGAGGCGGCGGGGCGGTGCTCCGCCGGCGCGCAGCCACACGTCACCGCTCGCCCCGGCCGGGACCTCGGCGCCGTCGGGGCCGGTGACGCGGACGGCGCTGGAGCCGACGGGGCGGCCGACGGCGTCCGGGCGGGCCGGGTCGAAGCGGGTGGCGACGCGGGCCGGGTAGGTCTCGGTGGACGTGTAGAAGTTGTGGAACGCCGCGTTGGGGAACACGGCGGTGAGGTCGGCCATGATGGACACCGGCAGCGGCGCCCCGGAGAAGCTGACGCCCTTGACCGACGGCATCGGTGTCGTCTCCCCCGGCGCGGCCCGGACCAGCCAGTGCCCCATCGCCGGGACCAGGCAGACGGTGACGGCCCGCTCCCGCGCGGCCATGGCGGTGAACCCGGCGACGGTGAACGTGGGCGCGGCCAGGAGCGTGTGCTGGCCGCCGACGCAGTTGAGGAGCACGGCCTGGGCCGCGACCGACCCGACCGGCAGGGCGTGCGCGCACGGCTGGTTGGCCCGGGCCGCGCTCGGCCAGGCGACCTGGGCCCGCAGCAGGTTGGCGTGGGTGGCCACGACGCCGCGGGGCCGGTCGGTGGTGCCGGAGGTGAACACCACCTCGGCCGCGTCACCGGGGGCGACGGCCGCGAGGAGCGGCTCGCGCGGGTGGCCGGCGCCGAGGCCGTCCCCGGCCCGCACGACACGGGCCACGTTGTAGCCGGCCACGATCCGCCGCAGCTCGTCGGGGCCGAACCGGGTGCCGACGAGCAGCGCGACGGCGCCGAGCTTCAGGGTCCCGAAGTAGGCGACGGCGTACTGCGGCCAGGCCTCCCCGCCGAGCGCGAGCGCGACCCGGTCGCCGTGGCCGACCCCGTGCTCGCGCAGGCCGTGGGCGAACGCGTCGGAGCGGGCGTCGAGCTCGGCGAAGGTCAGCCGTTCGCCGCCGTCGAGGACGACGGCGGGCCGGTCCGGGACCAGCCGGGCCGCCTGCCGCAGCAGGTCCGGGACGGTTCTCATGCGTCCACCTCCAAGGACAGCCGGGCCGCCAGCTCCGCCGGGGTCGGCGCGTCGAACACGTCCAGGAGCGACACCTCGCGGCCGAGGGCGTCGCCGAGGCGGGCGGCCAGGATGGCCGCGAGGAGGGAGTGCCCGCCGCTGGTGAAGAAGTTGCTGCCCGGGCCGAGGTCGGTGCGGCCGAGGACCTCGTTGAACAGGGCCGTGACCGGTCCCGCGGTGGCATCCGGCGCGGCTTCGGGGACGTCCGGGGCCGGTGGTGCGGGCAGGGCCCGGTGGTCGACCTTGCCGTTGGCGTTGCGCGGCAGCGCGTCGAGGACGATCAGGTCGGCCGGGACCAGGTAGTACGGCAGGTGCTCGGCCGCGAACCGGCGCACCTCGGCCGGGTCGGCCCCGGTGCCCTGCAGGTAGCCGACGAGCCGGCCGTCGCCCTGCGGGTCACCGGCGAGGACCACGGCCGCGGCGGTGACCCGCGGGTGGCGCTCCAGGACGGCCTCGACCTCGCCGGGCTCGATCCGGCGGCCGCGGAGCTTCACCTGGCGGTCGGCCCGGCCGAGGAGGGTCACGGTGCCGTCGGCGCGCCAGGTGGCGAGGTCGCCGGTGCGGTACAGGCGGCCCCGGACCGGGTCCTCGGGGAAGCGCCGCGCGGTCAGGTCGGGGGCGCCGGTGTAGCCGCGGGCCAGGCCGGTGCCGCCGATGCACAGCTCACCGACCAGGCCCGGCAGGGCGTCCTGGCCGTGCTCGTCGATGATGTGCAAGACGGTCCCGGCGATCGGGGTGCCGATGCCCACCGGGTCGGCGACCCCGGCCGCGATCGGCGCGCAGCTGGACCAGATCGTGGTCTCGGTCGGGCCGTAGACGTTGTACAGCCGGCACCCGCTCCGCAGCAGCCGCTCGGCGAGGGCGGCGTTGAGCGGCTCCCCGCCGCACAGCACGCGCCGGCCGCGCAGCTCCCCGTCGACCGCCCCGGCGGCGAGGCGCCAGATCGTCGGGGTGGCCTGGACGACGGCCACGTCGTGGCGGGCGACGAGGTCGAGCATCAGCGCCGGGCGGGTCTGGGCGGCGTCGGGTGCGACGACCGCACCACCGCCGTGCGCGAGGGGCAGGAACACCTCGAGGGCGGAGATGTCGAACCCGAACGTCGTCAGCCAGAGCACCCGGTCCGTCGCCCGCACGTCGAGGGCGTCCGCGAAGTGCCGGACCAGGTTGGCCAGGGCCCGGTGCGGGATCTCGACGCCCTTGGGCCGCCCGGTGGAGCCGGAGGTGAAGATGACGTAGGCGAGGTCGTCCGGCTCGACCGCCCGGAGACCCGCGGTCAGCCCGGCCGGGTCCACTGTGGACTCCTCGACGTGGTCCACTGTCGCTTTCGCACCGGCCCGGGCGAGCTGGTCGGCGATCCGGGCGGCCGGCTGGCCGGGGTCGATCGGCAGGTAGGCGGCGCCGAGCGACCAGACGGCGAGGACGGCCGCGGCCAGGTCGAGCCCGCGCGGCCGGGCCACCGCGACCACGTCGCCGCGGCCGACACCGCCGGCGACGAGCCGAGCCCGGACGGCGGCCGCGCGGCCGGCCAGGGACCGTCGCGTGTGGACGGTGCCGTCGGGGTCGATGAGGGCGGGGGCGTCCGGGGACTCCTCGTGGCGCTCGGCGATGACACCGGCGACCGGCGGCGACGGTACCATCGAAACGGCAGTGAACATCACCCGCCGCTCGGCCTCGGTCCACAAGGGAAGCTCGGCGAGGGGCTGCGAAGGGTCCGCCGCGGCCGCCGCCAGGAGCAGCTCGAACCGGTCGGCGAGGGCGCGAACCGTGTCCTCGTCGTGGACCTCGGTGCTGTACACGGCCTGCAGCGCGACCCGGCCCGGGGCGGGCAGCACGACGAACTGCACGTCGTGCCGGTCGGCACCCAGGTCGACGGTCACCCACTCGGCGTCGGGCAGCTCACCGGGGGCGGCGTTCTGGGCCGGGGGCAGGAAGTTGAACATGTGCCGGAACAGCGGCGAGCGCCAGCTGCCGTTCGGCAGGTCGCCGAGGAGGTGCTCGAACGACACGTCGGCGTGTTCGAGGGCTTCGACCAGGCGGTCCCGGACCTGGGCCGCGAGGTCGGCGAAGCCGCGGGTCAGCTCGACGGTGAGGCGCAGCGGCAGAGTGCTGATGTGGTAGCCGACGGCGGCCGGGGCGCCGGGGCGGCGGCGGTTGGCGGGGACGCCGATGACGAGGTCGGGGCCGGCGCCGTGGCGGGCGAGCAGGGCCGCGTAGGCGGCGAGGAGCACCATGTTGTCGGTGACCCGCAGCCGGGTCCGCAGCCGGGCCACGGGGGCCGGGTCGAGGTCGCGTTCGAAGCGGGCCCCGGCGAATGTGGGCCGGGCCGGCTCCGGGCGGGCCGACGGCAGCGCGAGGCGGGTGGGGTCGACGCCGTCGAGGCGCCGCAGCCAGTACCGCCGGCTCGTCTCGGTCGGCGGCGGCTCCTCGAACACCGTCGTCACCGCCGGGGCCTCGAGCGGGAGCCCGTGGATGATGCGGTGGTAGGCGGTGGCGAGGCCGGGCAGGACCACGCCGCCGGACGCGCCGTCGAAGACGATGTGGTGCGAGACGAGGCAGATAACGCTGCCGCCCTCGTCGAGGGCGATGCCGTAGACGCGCAGCGGCAGCTCGGTGGTCAGGTCGAACGGGCGCAGGGCGAGCTCGGTGAGGACGGTCCCGAGCTTCGCGGCGGGCGCGGTGAGCACGGTGACCAGGGCCGTTGCCGCGTCCGGTTCGGCGGTCTCGCGATGGGGAAGGCCGGCGCGCTCGGGGAATCGGGTGCGCAGCGTGGGGTACCGGCGCAGGATCTCAGCGGTCGCGGACTCCAGCGCGGCCGGGTCGAGGGGTGCCGAAGTCCGCACGGCGAGGGGCTGGTTGTCGACGGCGACGCCCGGTGCGAGGCGCTGGAACAGCCATAACGCCTCCTCCTTGCGGCTCAGCGCGGTCATGACCCGGACACCACGGCGTCCGCGGCCGCCGGGGTGGCGAGAAGCTCGTCCTGGGACACGTCGAGCCGCACGCACGGCACGTCCGCCAAGGGTGCGGGGACCTCGTGGTCGCGGGACACGACGAGCCGGTCGGGGCGCAGTCCCTCGAGGCCGGCGGCCCTGCTCATCGCCAGGTATCGCAGGTTGACCGCGACCCGCCCGCACAGCTGGTCCACGATGGCGTCCGGGATGCCCTGCCCGGCGAGGAACTTGCGGGCCACGACGGCGTAGCGGGCGGCCAGGTCGTCGGCGTCCGCGTCACCGTCCGGGACCGGGTCGGGCTCGGCGCCGGTGCGGCGCACGGCGTCGGCGTAGTGCTCGACGATCGTTCGGGCACTGACGAGGACCGGGTCGAAGAGGACCAGCCGCGCGCCCGCCGGGGCGAGGGCGCCGGCGAGCGCACCGCCGGCGCAGAATCCGAGGGCGGCGTGAAAGTTTCCCAGCGCGGCCGCCCGGGATCGCCACGCGGCGAGGTGCGCGCGGGGATCGCCGGGCTCCGCGGGCCACCCGGTTTCGTCGCTCGCCCACAGCGTCACGGCGGCCGGGAGGTGCGTGGCCAGGTCCCCGAAGTTGGCCTGGGCCCGGACCTTGGCCAGCGTGAAGTCGACCGCCACCACGGCCCGTGCATTGGACGCACTGCTGCTCAGCAGGCGCCATCCCCCGATCGCCACGGGGCCGACGGTAATTCACTCTTCCGTGATCGTCGAGGGCTGCCGAGAAGCCAAGTTTTTCGAAACGTCTATGTTCGGGCCGGGGGTTGACAATGCGCGGCGGGCGCGACGATCCTCACTCCCCATGAGGCTGGCGCGCAGCCAGGAGACGCTCTGGGAGTTCGTGACCTGCTTCGCGCCAACCGATCCGGGCGCGCTCGGCTACAACGTTTTCGAAACCAATACGTGGCACGAGTCCATTGACGTCAATGTGTTTCGCGATGCCGTGGCGGATGTCGGCGCGCGCCACGACGCACTGAGAATCGTATTTGATTCGGTCGCGAACGATCCGTCGATTCGCTTTTCCGACGATTTCGAGCCACCGCTGGCATTCACCGACCTGACGGCCCACCCGCAGGCCCGGCGCGATCTGCTGCGGGGCAGCATCCTCGGGTACGAACGCGGCCGCTCCTTCGACCTCGGCACCGGTCCACTGTGGAGTGTCGTGCTGCTGCGGGAGGCGGCGGACCGGCACACCGTCGCGGTCAGCCTGTTCCACCTGATCGCCGACGGCTGGTCGACCGGCGTGCTGCTGCGCGACCTGCGGGCCGCGTACCGGGCCCGGATCGGCACCGGCCCGGCACTGCCGCCGCTGCCGCTGTCCTACGCGGCGGCGACGGCGGACCCGGACCTCGCCCCGGCGGATCGGCGCCGCCGGGACGAGTTCTGGCGGCGCACCCTCACCCCGCTGCCGCAGCGGTGGCCGTTCGACCAGGCACCGGCCCGCCCCGACGTGACCGCGGAGGCGACCCTGGGCCGGCCGATGACCGGCGACCTCGCCGGCCGGCTGCACGCCTTCGCCCGGTCGAAGCGCATCACACCGTTCCTGGTGTACCTCTCCGCGTATCGGATCCTGCTCGGCGCCCGGACCGGATGGCCCCGCCTCGTCCTCGGCACCGCGACGGCCGGGCGGGACGAGCCCGGCGCCGAGGAGCTCGTGGGGCAGTTCACGCACAACGTGTACATCGCCACCACCATCGACCCGGCGACCAGCCTCATCGACGCCGTCGGCCTGGTCCGCTCGGCGATGTACGAGGCGGTCCGGCACACGGCGTCGTTCCAGGAGATCGCCCGCGCCGTGAACCCCGCCTTCGACACGATGCGCCCGTGGCCGTTCCTGCTGCTGTACCACTCCTGGTTCCAGTCCGCCGCCCCCACCAACGACCCACCCCCGGACCGCCGCGAGCACCGCTCCCGCGCCCGCAAACCCGCCGGCACGGTCCTCGACGAGCACACGACCCAACTGTGGGCCAAACGCGGCGAACCCGGCCTCGTCGTCCGCCACGACCGCCGCGGCGCCTCCATGAACTACAACCCGACGATCTATCCACGCCAGACGATGCTGGACACCCTGGACGGCTACACCGCCGTCCTGCACGCCCTCCTGGACGACCCCGACCAGCGCCTGGGTGACTTGAAGCTACCCTGATCGGGTGTGGTGGATCGGCGGCTCGCCCTGCTCCGGCAAGAGCACCGTCGCGGCCGCGCTCGGTGTCGCGGTCTACTCCTGCGACGATGCCTTCGACCGCCACGCCGACGCCGGCCCGACGCTGCGCAAAGTGACCGCGATGAGCGTCGCCGACCGCCTGGCCCAGCCGATCGACGTCCAGGTCGAGGACGTCTTCGAGCTCTACCGCGAGGAGTTCCCGCTGATCCGCGCCGACCTCGCCACCGGCGCGTACGGCGTGGCCGAGGGCGCCGCCCTGCTCCCGCAACTCCTGCACAGCATCGCCGTCCCCGCCGACCGCGCGGTGTGGCTGGTCCCGACCGAGCAGTTCCAGCGCCACTGGTACGCGACCCGCCCCTGGGCTCAGGCCCTGGTCGCGCAGACCCCGGAGCCGGAGCGGTCCTTCGACCGCTGGATGCGCCGCGACGCCACCTTCGCCCGCCTCGTGGCCGCCCAGGCCCGGGACCTCGGCTACCGGGTCATCACCGTCGACGGGACCCGCACCGCCGGGGCCATCGCCGCCGCCGTCTTCGCGGTAGACTGACCGCGGCCACCAGGACGGCCACCGGTCCGCGGGAATGGGCGCAGCCCACCTGGGGTGGCACCATGCGCGACCACTGCTCTCCTTTCGGCCTGCGACGCGGACACAGGCACACGAAAGGAGGCCGCCGTGCCGACCATGCGCCTGCCCGACCGTCCCGACCTCGACCAGCTCCGCCGCCAGGCCCGAGCCCTCCAGCGGGCCGCCCGCGCCGGCGAGCCCGAGGCCCTCGCGCGCATCCGCCGCGACCACCCCGGCCCGGTCCCCGACGAGGCCGACCTCCGCCTCAACGAGGCCCAGCTCGTCGTCGCCCGCGAATACGGGTTCGCCAGCTGGCCCCGGCTCGTCCGCTACGTCAACACGATCGCCGAGCACGAGTGGGACACCGGCCTGGCCACCGTCGCGGCCCAGGACCCGGCGGCCGAGTTCTGCCGCCTGGCGTGCCTGTCCTACGGCCGCGACGACGGCCCCGACCGCTGGGCCCGGGCCCGCGACCTGCTCGCCCGCCACCCCGACCTGACGAAGGCCGGCCTCTGGGCGGCCGCGGCCGCCGCCCGCCCCGACGACGTGCGCGACCTCCTGGCCACCCAGCCCCAGGACCCGGGCGGCCCGCTGCGCTGGCGGCCGCTGTTCTACCTGGTGTACTCCCGCTACGACCCCGACATCCCCGAGGACCGCGTCCTGGACTCCGCCCGCCTCCTCCTCGACGCCGGCGCCGACCCCGATGACGGCTACCTCTTCGACGCCCTCCCGTCCCCGTTCACGCTCCTCACCGGCGTGTTCGGCCTCGGCGAACTCGGCCGCCACCGCCAGCCGCCCCACCCGCACTGGCGGGCCCTCGGCCGCCTCCTGCTCGACCGGGGCGCCGACCCGAACGACGCCCAGACCCTCTACAACCGCATGTTCGAACCCGACGACTCCCACCTGGAGCTGCTGTTCGAATACGGCCTCGGCACCGGCGACGGCGGCCCGTGGCGGCGCCGGATCGAAACCCTCCCCGACCCGGCCCAGGCCCTGCGGACGCTGCTGCGGTGGGCGGTCGAGCACCAGCAGACGGCCAGGGTCCGGCTCCTGGTCGAGCACGGCGTCGACTTCCGCTCCCCGTTCACCGCCGACGGCCCGGCCTGGAGCCCCCGCGACGGCCGCACCCCGATCGAGATCGCCCAGCTCAACGGCGACACCGAGATCGCCGGCGTCCTCCTGGCGGCCGGCGCCGAACCACCGGCCCCGGACCCGGTCGACGACTTCATCGCGGCCGCCTTCCGCGCCGACGCCGACGCCGTGCGTGCCACCCCGGCGGAGACGGTCGCCGAGGCCCGGCGCCGCCGCCCCGGCCTCATCGTATGGGCCGCCGCCCGCGCCCCGATCACCACGGTCGCGCTGCTGGCCGAGGTGGGCTTCGACGTCAACGCCTACGGCCGCACCGACGCCCCCGTCGAAGCACCCTGGGAGACCGCGCTGCACCACGCGGCCGCGAACGGCCACACCGAACTGACCCGGCTGCTGCTGTCGCTCGGCGCCGACCGTACCCTCCGCGACCACCGCTTCGACGCCACCCCGCTCGACTGGGCCCACCACTTCGGTCAAACCGAGACGGCGGCCCTGCTGGACTCCTGAAACCGGGGCCGGAACGCCACCGGCCCGATCAGCACCGCCCACCCGGCCCCGGCCAGCAGCGCCACCGGCCACGGCACCCAGTCGGCCAGGCCAAGACCCTCCACCACCACGACGAACGGCCGCGAGCCACAGCCCGAGATGTCGTCTCATGCCGCGGAGACCTAGGCCGCGGTCACCAGCATCCTGCGCATGGGCTCAGGTCAGCCGGCCGCGTGGCGCCAGCCGCCGGCCGAGCTGACGTCGGTCGCGTCGCGGACCCGGTGCGCCTCGGCGAGGAAACCGAGGACTTCGGTGCCGTCGTCGAGGCGGACCCGGCCCATCCCCAGCGGGGCCGGGACGGTGCCGAGCAGTGCGCCCACGGCGTGCTGCGGCAGCCGCCACACCTCGACCGCGATCCCGCCGGCCGGCCCGTCGCCGGTGTCGACCAGCCCGGGGCGTGGCACCCCCGGCCCCGGCAGCCGGTAGAGCCGATAGCCGGCGGCGGTCCGGGCCCGGAACTCCAGCGCCGCCCCGAGCCGGACGAGCTCGCCGTTGAGCGGCAGGCCCGACAGGTGCGCCCCGGCCACCGCGAGCAGTGTCGTGCCCGCCGGGTCCGCCGCGGCCGCCGCCTCGCCCGTCCAGCGTGCGGCCAGGTCCAGCAGCGCGTGGTCCGCGAACGCCGGCCCGATGAGCTGCACCCCGAACGGCAGCCCGTCGGCCCGGAAACCGGCCGGGACGGCGACCGCGCACAAATCCAGAAGATTCACGAAGTTGGTGTACTGCCCCAGCCGCGCATTCACCACGACCGGCTCCGCCGCCACGTCGGCCAGCCGCGGGTGCCCCGGCGTCGTCGGCAGCAGCAGCGCGTCGATGTCGAGCCACACCGGTTCGGTCGTCCGCCGGAGCGCGGCCAGCCGGTCCAGGCCCGCGAACACCTCCGCCCCGGTGATGTCCCGGCCCGGGGTGACCACGGCCCGGACCGTCGGGTCGGCGTGCGGACCGGCCGCGTCGAGCAGCGCGCCGAACCCGGCCCACCGCTCGGCCAGCCACGGGCCGCCGTAGAGCAGCGCCGCCGCGGCCAGGAAGTCCTCGACCGGGACGGGTACGACGGGGCCGAGGCGGGCCGCGTGCTCGACGGCCGCCTTCCAGGCCACGGCGTGCTCCGGGTCGAGGTCGAGCGGGCCGTCGGGGACGCCGATGACCCGGGGCCGGGCCGCGACGTGCGCCGGCGGCCGCGGCGGGGCCGGGCGCGACCACGGGTCGGCCGGGTCGAACACCGCGAGGATGTCCAGGGCGGTCGCGGCTTCGGCGACGGTCCGCGTGAAAGCCGTGACGCAGTCCAGCGAGCGGCACGCCGGCAGGACGCCCGCGGTGGAGACGAGGCCGCGGGTCGGCTTGAGCCCGACGATCCCGTTGAACGCGGCCGGCACCCGGCCCGAGCCGGCGGTGTCGGTGCCGAGGGCGAGCGGGACGAGCCCGGCGGCGACGGCGACGGCGCTGCCGGAGCTGCTGCCGCCGCTGACGTGCTCGTCGCTGAAGACGCTGTGGCAGGCGCCGTAGGGGCTGCGGGTCCCCACGAGCCCGGTCGCGAACTGGTCCATGTTGGTCTTGCCGAGCGGTACCGAACCCGCCGCCTCCAGCAGCCGGACGGCCGTGGCCGAGCGGGTCGCGACCCGGCCTTCGAGGGCGGGGCAGGCGGCGGTGGTGGGCAGCCCGGCGACGTCGATGTTGTCCTTGACGGCGAAGACCCGCCCGTGCAGCGGCCCGTCGGCGGCCGCCCGCTGCCGCGCGGCGACCTCGTCCCCGTCGAACCGGCTGATCCAGATCATGGTCCTATAGGATAACTCCGTTGTTTCACATGTGTGAATCGCTCGTAACGGTCGCGGCCGCCAGGTCCGTATAGGATCGCCGCCGTGACGATCGAGGCCCTGCCGGCCCTGCCCCGCAGCGAGCGCACCGGCCACACCGGCGACCGCGTCCGCCACGTGCTGCAGGAGGCGATCCTGGAGTCGCTGCTCCCGCCCGGCACCCACCTCAACGCCGACAGCCTCGCCAAGCGGCTCGGCGTCAGCCACATCCCGGTCCGCGAGGCGCTGCGCTCCCTGGCCGCCGACGGCTGGATCGAGCTGCGCCCGCACGCCGGCGCGTTCGTCCGCCCCCGCGACGAGCAGGAGCTCGCCGACCTGTTCGAGGCCAGGCAGCTGCTCGAATCCCGGTCGGCCGCGCTGGCCGCCGACCGCCGCACCGCCGCCCAACTGGCCGCCCTCGACGCGGTCCTGGCCGAGCAGGCCGCCACGTCCGACCCCCTGACCCTGGCCCGGCTCGACGCCCGCTTCCATGTGCAGGTCGCCGAGTGCTCGCAGAACGCCCTGATGACCGGCTTCGTGCGCACCCTGAGCCTGCGGGCCCGCTTCTACTGCTCCGCCGTGGCCCCCGACCGCGCCGACCCGTCGCTGCGCGAACACACCGCCCTCGTCGACGCCATCCGCCGCCGCGACGCCCCGGCCGCCACCCGCATCGCCCGCGCCCACGTCACCAGCACCGGCACCCACGTCCTGAAGGCGCTCCGCGGCTAATACTGCAACGGCAGGTCGTGGCTCCGCTCGTGCTGGCTCGTTGACTGGTTGTGGTCGATGTTGAGCTGGTCGGGTCGTGGGATGCCGGGTTGAAC
>NZ_JBITDU010000001.1:1666895-1797013 GCF_044454505.1 Dactylosporangium sp. NPDC051541 | reverse complement strand
CCAGCGAACCACACACCCACCCGGCCGGAACACAACCCTTCTAACCAGCACAACCTCGAAAGATCAGCCGTTACACCACTTCCAGGGGCTTGACCGACTCGCAAGCCCGCCGACTCAGCGCGTACGCCGACTCAGCGCGTACGCCGACTCAGCGCGTACGCCGACTCAGCGCGCGCGCCGACTCCAGCGTGCGCGGTGACGCAGCGCGCGCGGCGACTCAGCGCGCGCGGCGAGAGGGCACCGGCCGCGGACGACGACCGAAGTGCTCAGCCAGCCCGTCCCCGTCGGCCGCGCGACGGCGGCCACGAGCTCAGGCCACCAGAGCGCCCCCGCGCCCTGACGCAATGGGGCGCGGCGATGACTCAGTGGGCACGGCGGGAGGGCGTGGGCCGCGGACGACGACCGAAGTCGTCGACCAGCCCGTCCTCGTCGACCGCACGACGGCGGCGGCGAGGCTCGGGGACGCGACGCTTGGCCCGCTCGTCGTCCCGCCGCTCACCACCGAGGCGGGTCAAGTACAGCACCCCCGCACCGCCGGCGATGAACGCGAAGCCGATGGTCGTCATCATGGAGGAGTTCAGCCCGGTGACCGGAAGCTCCCCGAACGCCGCGGCCGCACCGGCGCCCGTCGTACCGGCACCCGTCGTACCGGCGCCTGGAGTGCTGGTCGCCGCCCCACCGCCACCGGGTGTTCCCGCCACGGTTCCGGTCCCGCCACCGCCGGGGCTCACCCCGGTGCCGGACCCGCCACCGGGCGTCGACCCGCTGTTGCCCTGCCCCGCGCCACCCGGCCCACCGTTACCGCCCGTGGTCGGCCCGCCGTTGCCGGTCCCCTGCCCACCGCCGCCACCGGGCGTGGTCGAGCCGGTCCCGTTCCCCTGCCCGCCGCCACCACCGGGCGTCGTAGTCCCGCCCGGCCCGCCGGGAACACCGTTGCCCTGCCCTTGTCCACCGCCACCGGTGTTCGTGCCCCCGGGCCCGCCACCGTAGCCGTTGCTGTTCCCCTGCCCGCCGCCACCATGACCCCAGCCACCGCTGCCGTTGCCGTGACCACCGTTGTTGTGACCGGCGCCGTTGCCGCGGCCGCCATAGCCGTTGCTGCTCCCGTGCCCGCCGTTGCCGTGGTTGCCGTTGCTCCAGCCGCCGTTGTGGTCGCCGGTGCCGTTGCTCTGGCCGCCGTAACCGTTGCCGGTGGCGTTGGCCGCGCCATAACCGCCGTTCGCGTTGCCGTTGGCGTTGGCTCCGCGGTAGCCGCCGTTCGCGTTCGCGCCGCCGTAGCCGTTGTCGTCGCCTGCTGCGTTCGCCCCGCCGTAGCCGCCGTTCGCGTTCGCGTTCGCGCCGCCGTAGGCGTTGTTGTTGCCCGCTGCGTTCGTGCCGCCGTAGCCGCCGTTCGCGTTGGCATTGGCGTATGGGCTGGTGGTGTTCGCCTGGGCTGTGCCGTGCCAGGTGGTGTTGGTTGTGGTTGGGCTTTGTTGGTGGCCGTGGACGTGGGGGAAGTAGCTTGTCTCGGCGTCGTCCGTCAGCTGCAGGGCGCTCATTGGGGCGTCCGTCGCGCGTAGGTCCTGGGGGTGGTCGGGGACCTGGTCGGCGGCCTGGGCGGCGGTGGCCAATGAGGTCACGCTCGCGGCGCCGGCGGCGCTCAGCGCTACGGCCTTGTACAGCAGCCTCATCGTGGTCCCTACCCCCAAATTACGGCAAAAGTCCGAATCGTGGCTTTCGGGTGGGCCAACGATGCAGGATCGGCGAACGATTCGGGCCTTTCGCCAGAAAGGGTTGAATTGCCCGAAATCCGTTAAAACGCCGGCCGGCGGGTAACGCGTGGAGCCGGGAACCCCTACGCGTGCGGCCGGGAGGACTGCGCGAGAGATGGGGCCTGCGTGGGGCACGAAGGCTGCGCGCGCGAGGGTGGAAACGCTACGCGCGGACGCGAGAAGGCTGCGCGAGAGTGGAAGGCCGCGCGTGAGGGCGGGAAGGTCGCGCGGGGGTGGAAAGGCTACGCGCGGGGGCGGGAGGTTGGCGCGGAGCGGGAGGCTGGACGGGCCGGGGGGAAGGCGCGCGTGTGGGGGTGGGAAGCGTAATGGTCTGGTAAGCCGTTGCGGCCTACCGTTGGGGTATGACTGAGCCACTCGACACCCTGCCCACCACCGACGCCGAGTGGAAGGCCCGGCTGAGCCCGGACGAGTTCCGGGTGCTGCGGCTCGCCGGGACCGAGGCGCCGTGGAGCGGGGAGTACGTCAACACCAAGACTGAGGGTACGTATCACTGTCGCGCCTGTGGGGTCCAGCTGTTCGAGTCTGACACCAAGTTTGACTCCCACTGTGGCTGGCCCAGCTTTGACGACGCCATCCCCGGCACCGTCAAGGAGATCGACGACCACAGCCACGGCATGGTGCGCACCGAGATCCGCTGTGCGAACTGTGACTCGCACCTCGGCCACGTCTTCCGCGGCGAGCGTATGACGGCCAAGAACACCCGCCACTGCGTGAACTCGCTGTCGATCAAGCTGGAGCCGAAGGCGTAGAGCCCGAAGGCGTAGAGCCCGAAGGCGTAAAGCCCGAAAGCCCTAAGGCCGACGGGCCATAGGAACGTGCTCGATGCCCTCGTCGTCGTATGCGGGGCCGGTGACGACGAAGCCGAAACGGGCGTACAGGCCGGTCGCGACGGTCTGGGCGTCCAGCACCACCGGGCGCTCGGGCCCGATCCGCTCGAGCGCCGCGGCCATCAGCCGGCCGGCCAGGCCCTGGCCGCGGGAGGGGGCCGCGGTGACGACCCGGCCGATGCGGGCCGAGCCGTCGGGCTCGGACAGGACGCGCAGGTAGGCCGCGACCGAGCCGTCCGGGGCGTCGACCCACACGTGCAGCGTCGAAGGCTCCATGTCGCGCCCGTCCAGCTCCGGGTACAGGCTGCGCTGCTCGACGATGAACACTTCGCAACGCAGCCGCAGGAACCGGTACAGGTCGGTGGCCGACAGCGAGGCGAACGTGGAGATCATCACGAGTTCGAACCTAGCGCCTCGGCGGCCTTGCGGGCGGCGATGAGGACCGGGTCCCAGACCGGCGCGAACGGCGGGGCGTAGGACAGGTCCAGCGACGTCATCTCCTCGACCGTCATGCCGTGCCACAGCGCCACGGCCAGGGCGTCGATGCGTTTGGCCGCGCCCTCCTCGCCGACGATCTGGGCGCCCAGCAGCCGGCCCGTGATCCGCTCGGCGATGATCTTCGTCTTGATCTTGCGGGCGCCCGGGTAGTAGCCGGCTCGGGTGGTCGACTCGGTGGTCACGCTGTAGGCCGAGAACCCGGCCGCGGCCGCTTCGGCGGTGGACAGGCCGGTGCGCGCGACCTCCGTGCCGCAGAGTTTCGACACGGCAGTACCCACGACGCCTGGAAATGTGGCGTAGCCACCCCCGATGTTGATCCCCACCGCGCGGCCCTGTTTGTTCGCGTGGGTCCCCAGCGCGATCGCGACGGGCCGCTGGGAGACGAGGTGGAACGTCTCGACGCAGTCGCCGGCCGCCCATACGCCCTCGGCCGAGGTGCGCATGCGCCGATCGGTCTGAATCCCGCCGGTGGTGCCGACGCCGATGCCCGCGGCCCGGGCCAGGTCGCTGCTTGGCCGGCTGCCGAGGCCGAGGATGACGAGGTCGGCCGGGATCTCCCCGCCGGTGGTGTGCACGGCCGTGACCCGGCCGGCCTTGCTGGCGAAGCCTTCGAGCCGCTCCCCCAGCCGCAGCGTGACCCCTTCGGCCCGCAGCGCGTCGGCGATGAGGCCGCCCATGTCGGGGTCGAGGGTCCGCATCGGCTGTTCGGAAGCGTCCACCAGCGTCACGTCCAGGCCGCGGCGGAGCATCGCCTCGGCCATCTCCAGGCCGATGTACCCGCCCCCGACGACGACCGCCCGCTCGGGCCGGTGCCGGTCGAGGTACCCGAGCAGCCGGATCCCGTCCTCGAGGTTCTGCACGCCGTGGATGCCGACGGACAGCGAGCCGGGCACCTCGGGCCGGGTGGGCACGCCCCCGGTCGCGATGACCAGCTGGTCGAAGCCGAGCGACGACTCCCCCGCGGCCGAGCGCACCGTCACCGCCCGCCGGTCCAGGTCGATCGCCACGACCTCGGTCGACAGCCGTACGTCGATGTCCAGCTTCAGGAACTCCGCCGGGTGCCGGGCCACCAGCGCATCCGGCTCGGCGACGTCCCCCGCCACCAGGTAGGGAATGCCGCAGGCCGAGTAGGACACGTGCTGCCCGCGCTCGAAGGCGACGATCTCCAGGTCCGAGGCCGGCCGCCGCTTGCGGGCCTGTGACGCCGCGCTCATCCCGGCCGCGTCGCCCCCGATGACCACCAGGCGCTCCTTCGGTGCGTTCAACGCCGCAGATCCTTCGCCATCGTGGTCGACTTGATCTGGAAGCCGATGGAGGAGTACAGCGCCTGCGCCCCCACGTTGTGCCCGAAGACGTTGAGGCCGAGCTCGAACACCCCGCGGGCGCGCAGCTCGTCCTCGGCCGCCAGCATCAGGGCCCGCCCGAACCCGCGCCGCCGATACTCGGGGTCGACCTGTATGTCGTACACCCACGCCTGGGGCCGCTTCTCCCCCGGCAGCGCGAGCCAGATCCACCCGACCACGGCCCCGGTGTCGTCGACGCCGCTGAACAGCAGGTGCCCGGCGGTGGCCACACCATTCGGCAGGAGCTGGCGAAACAGGGCCGCGACGTTGGCGCGCACGGTCTCGGGCCGGTCGCGCCCGGCCCGCACCTCGTCGTCGGCGTACTCCTCGTGCAGCGCGGGCAGCCGGGCGTCGAGCTCGTCTTGGGTCATAGCGCGCAGAACCAGCATGGCTCTCACAATACGAAGGCGTCCGTCCACAGTTGACGGGATCGCCCCGACAGCGCCTCGAGCAGGCCCGAGGCCTGCCCGTCGGTGAGCGCGGCGACGAAGTCGACGATGGCGCGGCCGCGGGCGATGGCCGGGACGTCCATCCGCTCCAGGCCGTAGTCGGCCGGGGACAGTTCGACGGTCTCGGCCTCGGCCAGCTCCACCAGGTCGTGCAGCCGCCGCGGCAGCCGCGCCTCCTCGCCCGGGTCGGTGAGCCAGGCGTGCAGGGCCTCGACCAGGCTGGCCAGCAGCCGGGCCTGGCCGCGCTGGTGCAGGGCCAGGTCGGGGCGTTCGAGGACGAACCGGTGGTGGATGAACTTGAGGACCTGGACCTCGTGCCACTGCGCGGAGGCGAGCAGGACGTGGCCGGAGCGGACCGGCGGGTCGGGGCGCACGTACACCGCGTCGATGAGGCGGCGGGTCCAGCGGGCCGAGAACCGGGCGACGGCCTGCTCGGCGTCGATGGAGCCGTCGAACGGTGCGGCCAGGAGGCCGTCGGCGAGCTCGGTGCGGACGTGGGCGACGGCGGCCGCGAACGCGTCGTCGTCGTAGATCCAGCCGTCCTTGCCGAGCAGAGTCCGGCGGAGCAGCTCGACCGAGCGGCCGGGGCGGCGGCCGGTGGCCCGCAGCTGGGTGTCGCCGAGGCCGCGCAGGGCGTCGGCGTCGCGGAGCCAGGCGACCAGCTCGGCCGCGACCGCGCCCTGCTGCAGGACGCCGACGCGGTGGAAGTCCTCGAGGTCGTGGATGGCGTAGGCGATGTCGTCGGCGGTGTCCATGACGGACGCCTCGGCGGTCTGCTGCCAGTCGGCGAGGCGGCCGGCGAACGGGGCGCGGGCCTGGCGGACGTCGGCGAGCTCGGTGACGTAGGCGCCGAACTTGCCCGACCCGACGGCCGGGTCGCCGCCGGCCCCGCGCGGGGTGGGGTGCATGTGCATCGGGTGCGGGTCGGGGTACGTCCGCCGCGTCCACGGATACTTCAGCAGCGCCGCCCGCACGGCCGCGGTCAGGTCGAGCCCGATGGTGGCGCCGCGGACCTGGGTGCTGGTGACGATCCGGTAGGACTGGGCGTTGCCCTCGAACCCGTCCGGCAGCCCGAGCCGCTCCCGGGCGAGGCGGTCCAGGACGTGCTCGCCGAGGTGCCCGAACGGCGGGTGCCCGAGGTCGTGGGCGAGCGCGGCCGCCTCCACGACGTCGGCGTCGCACCCCCCGAGCTTCTCCAGGACCGGATCATCGCCGAGCTGCTCGACGATCCCGCGGGCGACGGACGCGACCTTCAGGCTGTGGGTCAGCCGGTTGTGGACCAGGAGCCCGGACCCGCCCGGGCTGATCACCTGGGTGACGCCGGCCAGCCGCGCGAAGAACGGCGAGGCGACGATCCGGTCCCGGTCGGCCCGGAACGGACTGCCGGCGATGTCACCGGGAGAGCCGCCGAAGAGTCGTTGTGCGCGCGGGTCGGTCATGGGGTCAGTTCTATCAAGCCCGCTTCTGTACCTCGATCACGAACCCGGAAGCCGCCTGTGCGGCCATCGGGTGGTGGATCAGCAGCAGGTCGAGCAGCTTCAACGGGGACAGAACCCACGTCAGCGGCAGAATCGCCCGGTAGAGGCGCCGGCTGCCGAACGACAGCAGCATCGCCAGCCACTCCTGCAGCACCCACAGCATCCCCGACGTCGGCCCGGCCCCGACCTTGACGGAGAGCACCTCGAAGGCGCCGAACTGTTCGCGCAGCCCGACCTCGGTGTACCGCTGGAAGTCGTACGGCGACGCGTGGAACGGCTGCATGAACGGCACGAACACGAGCATCCGCCCGCCGGGGCGCAGGACGCGGTGCATCTCGGCGATGTGCGCGGCCGGGTCGGGGACGTGTTCGAGGACGGCGATGCTGACCCCGCCGGCCAGGCTGCCGTCGGCGAGGGGCAGGCGGCGCAGGTCGGTGACGATGTCGACGTTGCCGTAGGAGCCGCCGTCGATGCACAGCACCCGCTCGTCGCGCCGGTGCGTGCCGCAGCCGAGGTCGGCGACGAGCTCCCGGTCGAGGTCGAAGCTGCGCAGGAACGGGGTGACGAGCCCGGGCCGGTCCTGTACCGGGGAGAGCACCTTGATCGCGGCCGGGTAGAGCCGGTGGAACCGGGTCTTGACCAGCTCCTTGACCCGGTTGAGGGCGTCGGCCTTGAGCTCGGACTCCCCGAACCCCCCGAAGTCCAGCGTCGCCCCGTGGCGTACACCCATAGGGCCGCACACCAAACAGGACAAATCACCATCAAGCCCCGCATGGCAGCGCGGGCAGGCCAGCGCCCCGGCCAGACGATCCTGCCGAACATCGACCAGTGTGCTCATGAAACCCCCATCTGATAGATGGCGATGCGCCCGGCCCGGAACCGGAAGTGCGCATAGTCCTGAATCCACGTCGACGGCAGCAGCAGATACCCCTCATCGACCATCAGCCAGCGAACGTGGTACTGATCGCGCAGCTTGCCGACGGTCAACGCGGTCGGGTGGTAGAACGCGGCGTCGTTGTCCGCGAGCTTCCGCTGATCCCAGTACGGCGCGAAGATCGCGTTGACGCCCGCTTTGGCCGCCTCCTCATGGGCCCGGTTGGTGAAGCCCCAGCCCTCGACGAGGAAGCGCCGCTCGCTGTAGGCGGAGAACCAGAAGTGCCGGTTGTCGCAGCCGGTCAGCGCGTAGGGGTCGCCGACGCAGTGGGCGTTGGTGGCCACGAGGTCGTCCGGGTCCGAATGGTCGCGCAGCCAGCGGCCGGCCTCCTGCGTGCCGGGGGTGACGAACGTGGCGATCTGCACGACGCCGCGCCACCCGCCGAGGTAGGACGCGCGGGTCATGAGGTAGACGTGCTGCAGCGCCGTGATCATGCAGGCGCCGGCGAGCATGGCGCAGACCAGGACCCGCCAGGCCGGGAAGCGGCGGCGGTACACCCAGGAGCCGATCGCCCCCAGCAGCCCGTACGCGAGCAGGTAGGGCCAGATCAACGCCCACGTCGTGAGCGCGAGGCTGCCGGTGTTCTGCAGCTTCGGCGTGTGCATCGAGCCGATCTTGTGCACCACGAGCAGCACCGCGGCTCCGGCGCCGATCAGGCTGTACACCTGCAGCAGTAATCGCCGGGCCGGCAACTCCCGCGGCGTCAGCAGCACGAGGCCGACGACGGACGCCAGGGACAGGTAGGGCCGCGCGGAGACCATGAACCAGCCCTCGGCCCCGGCCTCGTGCCCGAACACCATGAGCGCGCCGACGCCGGACAGGCCGATGCCGAACATCGCGATCACCGGGTCGGCGGCGATGCCGAGGTCGCGGCGCATCCGCCGGGCGTGCTGGATGGTCGGGGCGAGCCGGCCGAGGCCGAGCAGCCCGGGCCAGATGCAGGCCCAGCACAGGACCGTGAGGAGCGTGACGACGAGCAGCCGCCACAGCGGGTGCGGGTATTCGGGGGCGGCGAACTTCAGCGTGTAGGGCGCGCCGGAGATCTGCGCGAAGTGCAGCGGATCGATGGCCATGCCCTGTGACGCCCCGCCGAACAGCACGAACTGGGCGAAGAGCAGCCCCAGGAAGGTGACCCCGGCGGCGTAGAGCGCGCCCGGGTGCACGCGCCGGCGGGTGACCAGCCGGACGGCGACGACGAGCAGCAGCCCCGCGAGGAGCATCGGCAGGAACGTCGCCTTGGCCCCGGTCACGGCCGCGATCAGCACGGTGACCAGGGCCCAGCGGGCCTTGGTGTGCCCGGCCAGGGCCTCGACGATGGCGAGGGCGAGGCCGGCGAAGAGCAGCGCCCCGAACGTCTGCGTCGGGCTGGTCCACAGCTGGGCCCGCAGCGACGAGCCGTCCTCGAACGCGTTGGTGCCGAACGCCGAGAACCAGCCCTCCAGGGGCCAGTGGTACGGCAGCGGGGTGAGCACGAAGAACGTGATCACGGCGGCCGCGGCACCGGCCCACCAGACCCCGGTGAGCCGCCGCCCGACGACCCCGAGCAGCGCCACCAGGCCGAACAGCATCGGCAGCGGCGCCAGCCGGACCAGCAGCACGTGCGGCTCGATGCCGGTGACCCAGGACGTGGCGGCCATCTCGGCGTAGACGAACCAGTGGTACAGCACCGGCTGGTCCGGCAGCCACGGCGACAGCAGCGGCATGTGGTGCTTGGCGTCGCCGATCAGCGCGAGGTGGAACGGCGAGTCCGCGTCGGGGCTGAGCATCCCCGGTTCGCGCAGGTCGTGCGTGCGGAAGAAGCGCACGCAGCTCCAGTAGAAGACGACCGCGGCCGTCCCCGACAGGATCAGCGACCACCACAGGGGTGTGCGGTCCCGGGGGTCAGAGCTGAACCGCCAGAACCGATGCAGCGGGGGTACTGCGATGAAGGCGCCGATGACCACCGCCGGCCAGACGAGCACCAGGTACGGCAGCCCGATCGCGCGGGCCGGGATGTAGGCGAGCACCTCCCCGGCGTAGCCGAGCGCGAGCCCGGCCCCGAGGTCCTCGACGATCCAGCCCGAGCGCCGGCGCACCGCGCGCCAGATCAGGGTGCCCGGGGTGACGATGGCGCCCAGGACGTACCCCAGGAAGATCGCGGTCGTCCAGACCGGCACCCCGTAGAACTGCAGGCCGGCGGCGACCAGCACGGTCAGCACGGCCGGCGGGGCCCAGGCGGGGACGCGCCCGCGGGCCGGGGATGCGGCTCGGGTCACCGGGGTTCGCCGCTCGACCGTCGCTGTCACCGCGCTCCGCTCTCCCCAGGTTTCTGACCGCAACGTATGCAACGCGCGACCGGGGGGTGAGGCAGCGGGTGAAAACCACCCGAAAGGCTATTTTCGGGAGGCCATCAGCGCCTCGAGGCCGTCGAGGAACCGCTCGACGCCGAACTCGAAGTCGTCGTCGGGGCGGGTGTTGGAGGTCTCCAGGACCCGGGACTGGATGAGCTCGCCGATGGCCGGGAACCGGGCCGGGTCCGCGAGCAGGTGCAGCAGCCGCCCGTATTCGGCCATCGCCTGGTCGGTGGTGCCGCCGGCGGCCTGGGCGGCGGCGTCGATGTCGGCGGTCAGCAGAGCCCAGTTCCGGGCCATGCCGCTGACCATCATGATCGTGGAGAGCCGCTCGTCGTGGCGGAGGCTGGTGTCGCGCATGACGGCCAGGCCGTGGTTCATCCACCCGATCTGGTTGGGCGTGATCGGCGGGGAGTTGATCGGCACCCGGACCACCCAGGACTGGCGGCGCAGCAGGGCCAGGTAGTCGTCGGCGAACCCGCGCAGCCCGGCCCGCCAGCCCAGGCCCGGGTCGGCCTCCGGCGCCGGGCCGAGCGCGGCGTCGACCATCAGGTCGAGCAGCTCGGTCTTGGCCGACACGTACCGGTACAGCGACATCGTGGCCGCGCCGAGCTCCTTGGCGACGCGGGCCATCGACACCGCCCCGAGGCCCTCGGTCGCGGCCACCTTCACCCCGGCGGCGACGATCCGGTCCAGGGTGAGGCCGGGCTTCGGCCCCTTGCCGGGCCGTTCACGCAGGCCCCAGGCGGCGGCCAGGACTTTCGGTATGCCGTTTTCCAGCTCGCTCATTGACTCCACATCTTACTTCTGCGTATAACGTACGCATGCCACGTACGACATACGCAGAAGAGCGTACTCCATACGCGATTGAAGCCTCGGGGCTGACGAAGTCCTACGGGAAGGTCGAGGTCCTCACCGGCGTGGATCTGCGGGTGCCCGCCGGCACCGTGTTCTGCCTGCTCGGCCCCAACGGCGCCGGCAAGACCACGACGGTGCGCATCCTCACCACCCTGGCCCGCCCCGACGGCGGCACGGCCCGGGTCGCCGGGCACGACCTCGTCCGCGACCGCGCGCGGGTGCGCCGCGCGATCAGCCTCACCGGGCAGTACGCCGCCGTCGACGAGCTGCAGACCGGCGCCGAGAACCTGCGGATGACGGGCCGGCTCGCGGGCCTGTCCCGCCGCGCCGCCCGCCGCCGCGCCGACGAGCTCCTGGAGCGCTTCGACCTGACCGCCGCCGCCAACCGGCGGGCCGGGCAGTACTCCGGCGGCATGCGGCGCCGCCTCGACCTCGCCGCCGGCCTGACCGGCTCGGCCGCCGTGATCTTCCTGGACGAGCCGACCACCGGCCTGGACCTCACCAGCCGCCAGGCCATGTGGGAGGTCGTCGACGAGCTCGTCGCGGCCGGCCGCACGGTGTTCCTGACGACGCAGTACCTGGAGGAGGCCGACCGGCTCGCGGCCCGCATCGCCGTCGTCGACCACGGCCGGGTCGTCGCCGAGGGCAGCCCGGCCGAGCTCAAGGACCGCTTCGGCGACCAGCGCCTGGACCTGGACCTGGCCGACCGGGCCGTGTTCGCGGCGGCCGCGGCCCGGCTCGGGGCCCGGGTCGTCCAGCGCGACGAGGCCACGCTGACCCTGGGCGTGACCACCGACGGCAGCGCCGCCCACGTCCGCTCGGTCCTCGACGAGATCGACCCGGCGGGCTCGGGGGTCCGCCGGTTCTCGCTGCACAGCGCCACCCTCGACGACGTCTTCCTGTCCCTCACCTCCCGCAAGGAGCTCGCCGGTGTCTAGCTCGGCCGCAACCCAGTGGACCGTCCTGAGCGGCCGCGCGCTGCGCCTGGGCCGGCGCAACGTCGAGGCCCTGATCATGTCGATCGCCCTGCCGGTCATGCTGATGATCGTCTTCGTGTACCTGTTCGGCGGCGCGATCCAGACCGGCACCGAGTACGTCACCTACGTCGTCCCGGGCGTGATGCTCCTGTGCGTGTCGTTCGGCTCGGCGATGACCGCGGTCTCGGTCGCCAACGATCTCAAGGAAGGCATCGTCGACCGCCTGCGCACCCTGGACGTCGGCGGGGCCGCGGTCATCTCCGGCCACGTCGTCGCCAGCCTCGCCCGCAACGTCGTCTCCAGCGCCCTGGTCCTGGCGGTCGCGTTCGCCCTGGGCTTCCGCCCGCACGCCGGCACCGCCCAGTGGCTGGCCGCCCTGGGCATCCTGGTCCTGACGATCGCCGCCGTATCCTGGCTGTCGGCCTGCATGGGCCTGCTCGCCGGCACCCCGGAAGCGGCCAGCGGCTACACGTTCAGCATCACGTTCCTGCCCTACGCGAGCAGCGCCTTCGTCCCGATCGACACCATGCCGTCGTGGCTGCGCGGCTTCGCCGGCAACCAGCCCGTCACCCCGATCACGGAGAGCCTGCGCGGCCTCCTCCTGAACCAGCCCGTCGGCCATGCCCCGTGGAAGGCCGTCGCCTGGTGCGTGGGCCTCATGCTGCTCTCGATGACCGCGGCCGCGCTGCTGTTCCGCGGCAAGACCCGAACCTGACCCGCGAAAAGTCGGGCGCGCCGCGCCGCGCTGCGCTCGACTTTTCGGACTTATACCCCGACGCCGTATTGATGCGAAATGCCTGTTCGCCAAGCGTCGGACATTTCGGAAACGCCACGTAAGACCGATTCATCCGTATAGCGTGCCCGAATGCGAAGCGTGCTGACGATCGTGATGCTCGCCGGGCTGCTGAACCCGGTCGCGGCCCCCGACGACAACGGCCGCGCGCAGGCCGGAGCACATGAGCACACCGAAGCCTCGGCCGCCGTGCCGGGGGCGCAGTACACGGTCAAGGGCATCGACGTCTCCAGCCACGACCACAGCACGTTCCGCACGATCGACTGGGCCGGTCAGGCCGCGCAGAGTGTGCAGTTCGCCTACATCAAGGCGACGGAAACGAACAACTACATCAACCCGTACTTCGCCCGGGACATCGCCGACGCGAAGCGGGCCGGGCTCCTCGCGGGCGCGTACACGTGGGCCCGGCCCGATCACGGCGACCCGGTCGGCGACGCCGACATCTTCATCGACAACGCGGCCTGGGTGAACGACTCGAAGACCCTGGTCCCGTTCGTCGACCTCGAGTGGCCCTATTTCAACACGGTCGGCGCCTGCTACGACCTGGACCAGACGGCGATGCGGGCCTGGATTCAGGCGTTCCTCGACCAGATCCAGGTCCGGATCGGGCGCAAGGCCATGATCTACACGGCCGCGAACTGGTGGAACCAGTGCGTCGGCAACACCACCCAGTTCGCGTCCTACCCCCTGGACGTGGCCAGCTGGAGCGGCACGACGCCGAAGCTGCCGTACGGCTGGTCGAGGTGGACGCTGTGGCAGTACACCGGCGGCGACAACACGCAGCTCGGCAACTATGACAAGGACGTCTTCAACGGCTCCCTGGACCAGCTGCGGCGGCTGGCCGGCATCGACCCGCCGGAGCCGCTGATCGCCGGGCCGACCGCGGTCCCGCACGCCGCGACCGCGCAGATGCAGGTCTACACCGACGCCGGTCACGGGCTGTCGCAGCGGTACTGGAGCCCCGGCTACGGCTGGTCGAGCTGGAGCAACTTCGGCGGCGGCATCGCCGGCACCCCGCACGTGCTGCAGAACCCGGTCGCGAAGACCGTCGAGGTGTACGCCCGCACCCGCGACGGCCACCTGGCGCAGAAGTACTGGCAGGGCGGCCGCTGGTCAGACTGGACGGACCTCGGCGGCGACCTCGCCGGCGACCCCGTCGTCTTCTACAGCCCCCGCTACGGCTCGACCGAGATCTACGCCCGCGGCGCCGACGGCCACCTCATGCAGCGCTTCTACTCGGGTGGCTGGTCGGGCTGGAACGACCTCGGCGGGGACCTCGCGGGCGACCCGGCCGAGATCCTCTACAACCCGGTGTACAAGACGACCGAGATCTACGCCCGGTCCGCGTCGGGCCGCCTCGTCCAGCAGTACTTCGCGTCCGGCTGGTCGGGCTGGAACGACCTCGGCGGCGACCTGCGCGGCGACCCGGCGGTGTTCCGCAGCCCCCTGTACGGCACGACGGAGATCTACGCCCGCTCGTCGTCGGGGCGCCTGATCCAGAAGTACTACTCGGGTGCGCAGTGGTCGTCGTGGAACAACCTCGGCGGCTCGCTGTCCGGGGACCCGGCGATCTTCTACAACCCGCAGTACCGCTCGACCGAGATCTACGCGAACGACGGCGGGACGTTGCGGTACACCCTCGTGATGCCCGGTGGTGGCTGGACGCCCTGGGCCGGTATCGGCGGTGCCCTGGACACCGACCCAGTGGTCGTGCTGAACCCGTGGACGGGCAACACCGAGATCTACGCCGTGTCGGGCGGCAACCTGGTCACCCAGCTGTGGCTGAAGGGCCTCGGCGTGTGGTCGGGCTGGTCGAACATCATGCGGTAGACGGGTGCTACGGCAGGTTGGCGACCAGGTCGGCGATGTCGCGGCGGCGGCCCGTGTAGAACGGGACCTCCTCGCGGACGTGCCGACGGGCCCGCGACGCGCGCAGCTCGCGCATCAGGTCGACGATCCGGTGCAGCTCGTCGGCCTCGAACGCGAGGATCCACTCGTAGTCGCCGAGGGCGAAGCTGGCCACCGTGTTGGCCCGCACGTCCGGGAAGCCGCGGGCCTGCCGCCCGTGCTCGGCCAGCATCGCGCGGCGCTCCTCGTCGGGCAGCAGGTACCACTCGTAGGAGCGCACGAACGGGTAGACGCACACCCAGTCCTTGGCGTGCTCGTCGCCCAGGAACGCCGGGATGTGGCTCTTGTTGAACTCCGCCGGCCGGTGCAGCGCCATCTGCGACCACACCGGGGCCAGCCGCTGCCCGACGCTCGTGCGGCGGAAGCCGGCGTACGCCTCCTGCAGCGCCTCCGCGCTCGGCGCGTGCCACCAGATCAGCAGGTCGGCGTCGGCCCGCAGCCCGGCCACGTCGTAGGTGCCGCGCACGGTCACGTCCTTGGCCGCGAGGTCGGCGAAGAACGCCGAGACCTGGGTGGCGTCGCGGCTGTCGGCTCCGTAGGGCGTCGCCAGCCGGAACACCGACCACATGGTGTAGCGGATGGTGTCGTTGATCTCCTTGATGCGGGCGGCGTTGGTACTCGTCATGGCGCTCATTCTCCCAATCTGGCGAGGACCGCTTCGGCGGCCGTCCGCCCGGATGTGATGCAGGCGGGGATCCCGACACCGTCGTAGGCCGCGCCCGCGACCGCGATCGGCGGCGACGCCTCCAGGCCGGCCCGTAGCGCCCGGACGCGGGCCTGGTGGCCGGGCGCGTACTGCGGGAGGGCGCCGCCCCAGCGGTACACCCCCCGGTCCAGCTCCTCGGGCAGCGCGTCGACGCCGATGAGCCGGGCGACCTCGGTGCGGACGACGTCGACGAGGGCCGCATCGGTGCGCCGCAGCTGCGCCTCGTCCCCGTGCCGGCCGATCGAGGCCCGCAGGACGGTTGTACCGGGGTGGCGCAGGTGGGCCCATTTGCGGTCGAAGAACGTCACCGCCTTGATCGTCAGGCCCTCGGTCGCCGGGACGAGGAACCCGGACAGCTCCGGCAGCTTGGTGCTGGGCAGCGCCAGGGCCACGAGGGCGATGCTCGCGTACTCGAGGTCGATCTCCCGCCGCAGGAGCCGGGCCGCGGGGGCGGCCGGGACGGCCAGGATGACGGCGTCGGCGTCGATCGTCCGCGGGTCCTTCGTGGGGCCGACGACCAGGCGCCAGCCGTTCGCGGTCGGGTGGAGCTCGCGGACCGTCGTGCCGGCGCGGACGTCGGGCAGGGTGGCGGCGATGGCGTCCACGAACCGGTTCATGCCGCCGTCGATGGCGCCGAAGATCGGCGCTCCGGGCACCCGATCCGGGTTGTGGGTGGCCTCGGCCAGGGCTTCGGTGAGGGTGGTGTGGTGCTCGGCCGCCCGGGCCAGGGCCGGCAGCGCCATGCGGACCGAGAGGCGGTCGGCGCGGCCCGCGTAGACGCCGCCGAGGAGTGGCTCGACGTAGTGGTCCACGACATCGTCCCCGCGTCGTGGCCGTACCAATGCGCCAACGCTCGTGTCTTGATGTTCTCGCAACAGCGGCCCGGGCGCCGCGGCTTCCGGTCCGTGCAGCGGAATGCCCATCAGGGTGCCGGCCGGGAGCTCCTGGAGCGTCCCGTTGATGGCCACGGCCGCCTTCGCGCCGGTCGGATGCACCACGGCCGCGCCGAGCCCGACCTCGCGGGCCAGGTTGACCGCCGCGCTCGGCCCGTGCACCAGGAACGACTCGGCCCCGCGCTCGACGGTGTGCCCGGCCAGGACCCCGGTCGACAGCTTGCCGCCGGGCCGCTCCCGCTGATCCAGCAGGAGGACGTCCACGTCCGGCCGCAGGGTGTGCACCCGATGCGCCGCGGCCAGCCCGGCGATCCCTCCACCGACGACCACGACGCGCTCGCTCATACCTGGAGTCTATTGTCGCGGGATGGGCGACGAGCGGGTGGCAGTGATCACGGGTGCGGCTCACGGCATCGGCCGCCGGACCGCCGAGGTCCTGGCCGAGGAGGGCTACGTCGTGGCCGCCATCGACCTGACGGCCGTCGACACCGTCGCGTTCCCGTTCGTGGGCGACGTCTCCGACGAGCGGGACGTGACCCGCTTCGCGGCCGCGGTCGAGGCCCGCTACGGCCGCGTCGACGTGCTGGTCAACAACGCCGGCATCGCGTCGATCGCCCCGGCCGAGGCGACGACCGCCACCCAGTGGCGCCGGGTCCTCGACGTCAACCTCACGGGCCCGTTCCTGCTGTGCCAGGCCTTCGGCCGCGGGATGCTGGCCGGCCGGGCCGGCTCGATCGTCAACATCGCCTCGGTGGCCGGTCTGCTGGGCGTGGCCGACCGGGTCGCGTACAACGCCAGCAAGCACGGCCTGATCGGGCTGACCCGCACCCTGGCCGCCGAATGGGGCGGCCGCGGCGTCCGGGTGAACGCGGTCTGCCCGGGCTGGGTCAAGACCGAGATGGACGTGGAGTCCCAGTCGAGCGGCGCCTACGTGGACGGCGACATCACCGACCAGGTCCCGATGGCCAGGTTTGCCCAGCCCGACGACATCGCACGAGCCGTGGCATTTCTGGCGGACCCCACCAAAAGCGGCTTCATCAATGGTACTGCCCTGTCGGTGGACGGCGGCTGGGCCGCGGACGGTTCGTGGCAGTCGCTGCGCCTCGAGACCCGCCACCGCTGATCACGCTCCGAGGCGAGCTCCCCGCGCCCGCGCCCGGCCGATATGTCATCGAGTAGGGTGATCGTCCACCCCACCTTGTCCATCTGAGGGGCGAACCCCTCTGGAAGATCCGCCGTAAGGCGCGCACACTCTCGTGGATGAGCGACCTCGCGTCCTCCCGCCCCGCGCCCGACGAGCCACCGGACCCCCGTCCCGGCGGCCCTACCGACGTGTCCGGCCTGTTCCCGAGCAGCAAGGAACTCTTCGTTCCGGCCGCCCGGGGACCGTCCGACGACCCGCTGGGCGCCGAGTCCGACCTGGACGAGCTGGCGCTGAGCCCGTTGGCCGAGGTGATCGCCGACCTGGCCGACCTGCGCGCTCCCGACCCGGCCCCCACCCCGGACGCGTTGGATCGGTCTGACCGTTTTGCCGGCTTCGATCACGAGAGCCGGCCGGCGGCGAACGAGGTGGGTCCGCTCCGCAACGACATCCCGCATTTCGCCGGCTCGACGGGCGGCTCGGGGGGTTACGCCAACCCGAACACCGACATATCGGGATTTGTCCCGAACTACGGCGATTTGTCGGGCGGCAACTACACCATCCCCGACGCCCGCTCGGCCCCCGACTCCGACCCCCAACCGGCCTCCGCTCCCGCCCAGGACCACAGGCAGTCGACGAACGCGCAGGTCCCCGCCGAGTCCTGGCCCACACCGGAGCCCCGCACCCCGCCGAACGACCGCCAGCCCCCACCACCGTGGCCGGCCGCGAACGGCTGGACCCCGGCCGACCACTGGTCCCCCGAGGGCACCTGGACCGCCGCCGACGACGAGGCCGCCCTGGGCGGCTCCCCGAACTGCGACGACCCGGACCTGCTGTTCCCGCCCCCGCCGGCCGCACCGCAGCCCGACCAGCCGCACCCCGACGACGCCGAGCCGACCGCCCGCAGCATCGCCGCCCTGCTCAACTCCCCGCTGACGTCGGCCGCCGAGCTGGCCGACGCGGTCGCCTGGTGCTACGACGACGCCGCCCTGCCGCTGCTGCTGCCCCTGGCCCGCCACACCGACGCCGCCGTCCGCCGGGCCGTCGCCCAGGCCCTCCCCAGCGTCCTGGGCGAGACTGCACCGGACGACACCGTCCACGCCTTGATCCGCCTGAGCGCCGACCCCGACGACGACGTGCGCGACTGGGCCTGCTTCGCCCTCGGCACCCAACTGTCCGAAGTGGACACGAAGTCGATCCGCGACACCCTGGCCGCGAGGCTCGAGGACCCGCACGACGACACCCGGTGCGAGGCCCTGCTGGGCCTGGCCCGGCGGCGCGACACCCGCGTCCTGCCCGTCCTGCACGAACGTCTGGCCCGCGACAACGTCTACTCGCTGGAGATCGACGCCGCCGGCGCCCTCGGCCACGCCTCGCTGCACACGCTGGTCCGCGGCCACCTCTCCGGCTGGGACGACGACGTGGTCCCGCGGGTCTGCGCCGCGCTGCGCCTGACCGACCCCGACGGCGTGGGCGACGACCTGATCGACGGCCTGGCCGACTGGTTCCGCGCGGGCGCACCGCACGCGACGGACGAGGACCGATACTGGTGGTCGGTGACCCTCCAGCTCCTGGAGCACGCCGAGTATCGGGCCCCCGAGATCGCCGAACTGGTCCACTACCGCCTGCAGTCGGCCGAGCCCGCCACGTCCCTGATGCTGGCCTCCCGCCTGTCCCAGCTGGCCGGCGACCACGGCTGGCCCCGCTGGCGCCCGACCGGCTGATCAGGAACTCTGGACCACTTCGACCAGGCGGGTGAGGACGTCGGGGTCGGTCTCCGGCAGCACGCCGTGGCCGAGGTTGAAGATGTGGCCGGGTGCCTTCTTGCCCTCGGCCACCACGCGGCGGGTCTCGGCGGCCACCACCGGCCACGGGGCGGTCAGCACGCACGGGTCCAGGTTGCCCTGCAGCACCTTGCCCGGCACCCGCGAAGCGGCCACGTCGAGCGGCGTGCGCCAGTCGACGCCGACCACGTCCGCGCCGGCCTCCGCCATGGCCGGCAGGAGCTCGCCGGTGCCGACGCCGAAGTGGATGCGGGGGACGGTCAGGCCGTCGAGGACGGCCCGGGAGTGCGGCAGGACGTAGCGGCGGTAGTCGGCCTCGGACAGGGAGCCGGCCCAGGAGTCGAAGAGCTGCACGGCGTCGACGCCGGCGGCGATCTGGACCTCGAGGAAGACGCGGGTGATCGAGGCGAGCCGCGCGCACAGGGCGTGCCACACGTCGGGGGCGCCGTACATCAGGGCCTTCGTCTTCGCGTGGTGCCGGGACGGTCCGCCCTCGACGAGGTAGCTGGCCAGGGTGAACGGCGCGCCCGCGAAGCCGATCAGGGCCGTCTCCCCCAGCTCGGCCAGCAGCAGGCGGATGGCCTCGGCCACGAACGCGACGTCGCCCGGCTCCAGGGGCCGGATGGCGGCCACGTCGTCGGCGGTGCGCACCGGCGACGCGACCACCGGGCCGGTGCCCGCGACGATGTCCAGGTCGATACCGGCGGCCCGCAGCGGTACCACGATGTCGCTGAACAGGATCGCGGCGTCCACCTTGTGCCGGCGTACCGGCTGCAGGGTGATCTCGCACACCAGGTCGGGGCGGCGGCAGGACTCCAGCATGCCGACGTCGGCCCGCAGCGCTCGATACTCGGGCAGGGAGCGGCCCGCCTGACGCATGAACCAGACGGGTGGACGGGGCACGGCCTCGCCGCGGGCGGCGCGCAGAAGAAGCTTCATGGTGCCGCCCATCGTTTCACTGTGTGTACGCGGGCGGCGCGGCGGCACCCCCTGCGCGCGTTTCGGTCTTAGTCTTCCGTTATGGCGCCATCGACCGCGACTCCGCCCACGTTCACCCGGGCGGTGGAGGAGCTGCGCGCCGTGACCACCCGGCCGGAGATTACGCTGGAGGAGGTCCCGGCGCCGCAGCGGCTGGCCCCTTACGCGCACGCGATCAGCGGCACGGTCCTGCGCCACGGCGACGAGGTGGCGACCGGGCGGCTCATCCTGCTGCACGACCCGGCCGGCCATGACGCCTGGGACGGCACGATGCGCCTGGTGACCTACGTGACGGCGGAGCTCGAGGCGGACATGGCCACGGATCCGCTGCTGCCCGGGGTCGGCTGGAGCTGGCTGGTGGATGCCCTGGAGGGCTACAGCGCCGCTTACACCGCGATCGGCGGGACGGTCACGCAGACGATGTCGACCCGGTTCGGTGACCTGGCGGGCCCGCCGGCCGCCGCCGACCTGGAGATCCGGGCCTCGTGGACGCCGACGACGGAGGACATGCAGGCCCACGTGCACGCCTGGTGCGGGCTGCTGGCCTCCACGGCCGGCCTGCCGCCGCCGGGTGTGACCGCCCTGCACGCATAGAGAAGCGCCCCCGTCGAGGAGGGCGCTTCTCTCATGACACCGATCAGATTCCGAGCAGGACCTCAGCCTCGTTGCAGGGCTTGTCCATCTCATTGATCTTGTTCTGGGTGGTCGTCTTGTCGCCGGCCGCCGACGCGTCGAGCGCATCGAACAGCAGCTTCAGGCAGGTGCCGATGACGTCGCGCTGGCGCTTCGCCTCGGTGCTGTCGGCCTGGGTGCCGCGCAGGTCCTGCTGGGCCTTGGTCAGCTCGTCGGCCTTGGCCGTGAGGTCCTTGCGGGTCTGGTCGAGGTCCTTGTTCGACTGGTCCAGGGAGGCCTGGCGCTGCGCCGACTGCTGGTTGGCCTTGTCGAGCTGGCCCGACTTCTGGACGTACAGGCCGACGAACACGCCCGCGGCGATGACCGCCAGGGCCAGGAGGCCGGCCAGGAGCGGGACGGCGAGGCCGCGCTTCTTCGGCGGCTCGGCCGGCGGGTAGGCCAGCGGCTGGCCGGGGAAGCCGGTGGTCGGCGGGCCGGAGACCGGGCCGTAGCCGATCGGCGGGCCGGACATCGGGGGGCCCGACATCGGGGGCGCGGACATCGGCGGGGCCGGCTGCTGCATCGCGGTGGTCGGCGGGGCCGAGACCGACGGGTCGAGGCTGTAGGAGGCCTCGTTGCCGTACGCGGGCAGCTGGGAGGTGCCCTGGTCGTGGACGGGCTGCGGCTGCGGCGGCACGGGCTGGCCGTACTGCGGCGGCGCGTACTGCTGGGGCTGGGGCTGCTCACCGTAGGGCGACACGGGCGCCGCGGCCGGGTAGCCGGGCGGGCCGGAGGCCGGGGCCTGCCCGGGCGGCGGCGGGTAGGCGCCGCTCGGGGCGTTGGGGTCGGGGTAGCCGTAGCCGTCGTTCGGGTTGCCCTGCGGGGGGTATGTCATGGTCGTAACCTCCTGATCGTCCCCCCGGTCAGCGCGCCGGTGGGAGTCGTACAGACCGGCGACGCGGCCGGGAAGCGCCGCCGGGTTGGTGCGGTCCCGGCGGGTTGTCGCCGGGGAAGCTGCATCGGAGTACAGCGGGTCTCAGCAGACGGACGGGACGGTGTCGCAGACCACGGAGATCGGGATGGCCAGACCGATGCCCTCGGCCTGCTGGGCCTTCAGCGTCGCGACGCCCACCACCTCCTTCTTGGCGTTGAACACGGGGCCGCCGGAGTTACCGGGGTTGATGGCCGCGTCGAACTGCATGAGCTGCTCGCCCTGAAGGGTGCGGAACGCGCTCACGACGCCGGTGGTGACGGTGTCCTCCAGGCCCATCGGGGAGCCGATGACGAGGACGGGCTCACCGACCTTCGGGGCGGCGGACGCGGCGGCGAGCTTGGAGAACTCTTCCTCCGTGTGGAGAACCGCAAGATCCTTGTCCGGGTGTACCTCAATGATCTTGCCCGGGAACCGCTGGTCGGTCCGCTCCAGGCTGACGTCCTTCTCGCCCTTCTCGTAGGCGTCCGCGACCACGTGGTAGTTGGTGATCAGGTTCGTGCCACCGCCGGAGGGCGCCTTGCCGATGGCGAAGCCGGTGCCGATCGCATACTTCGTGGTGACGCGGAATACGCTCGGCCGGACCGTCGCGGCGACCTCGGCCGCGTCCAGGCTCCCGCCGGTCTTCTGCTCGAGCTTGTCGGCCCGGTCCTCGAGGGACTTGAGCCGCGGCGCGTCGGCGGTCGTGGCCGCCTTGGCGGCGGCGTCGGCCTTGTCGACCTTCTTCTCCAGGTCGACGATGAACGCCGCCTGGATGCCGACCACGATCAGCAGCAGGACCGCCAGGACCAGGGAGATCGCGGCCAACGGGCTGCGGCGGGGGGCGGCGCTGACCGGGGGGACGCTGTGCGGGGGCGGCCCGGAGACCGGCCCGGCGGGCGCGGAGACCGGCCAGGAGCTCGTCGGCTGCGGCGGCAGCGGGCTCGCACTGGTCGGCTGGGCCGGCAGGGGTCCGGTGGCCGGGAACGAGCCGGTCTGGGTGATCCGGGGAGGAAGTGGACCGAGTCGCTCGGAATCGTCGCCGGGAGCCGCGTGGCGGGGCCGGTCGTCGTATTCCGAGCTGCCGGAAGCCACCGGGTTGGAGGGGTCATACCCGGCCGTCATGACTTCTCGTTCCTTCCTGTCACGGTTCCGCCCCGTTTCGGTCTCGCTGCCTGCAAGGCCCGTTTCGCCGTAATTGCAGCAATGCAATCGGCAACACCGCGGTCGGCCCTCACCCTAGACGGCCCGCACAAGTGCCGCGACCACCGATGCAGGCTCTGTACATAACCGGACCGCCCGCGCTCGCGAACCGTACCGGCTACAAGAGCGGGCTGTCTGTCCCTTTCACCGTGTCTCTACACACTCAAGAACGCCGACGCGCCGGACCGGCTGCACACGGCGACCTGTGCCGCAACGTACGGTTGTCGACGTGACCGACGAACCCCCCATGCGGCGTCGGGACGAAGAGGCAGACAGTCCGGGCATTCCGGACCCAAAGACCGAGCCCGTCCTGCTGACCGCCCCCCGAGACGGGACCCCTGAGCCGATCGCGGACCGGGCCGAGCTGGCCCGCGCCGTGGAGCGGTTCGCCCAAGGCACCGGCCCGGTGGCCGTGGACGCCGAGCGTGCGTCCGGCTACCGGTACACCCATCGCGCCTACCTGGTGCAGCTCCGCCGGGCCGGCGCGGGCACGGTCCTGATCGATCCGCTGCCGTTCGGGCAGCTGCCAGAGCTCGACGAGGTGATCTCGCCGACCGAGTGGATCCTGCACGCCGCCAGTCAGGATCTCCCGTGCCTGACCGAGCTGGGCCTGCGACCGACCCGACTGTTCGACACCGAGCTCGCCGCCCGGCTGTGCGGCTTCGAACGGGTCGGACTGGCCGCGCTGACCGAGAGCCTGCTCGGGTACACCCTGGAAAAGCACCATTCGGCGGCGGACTGGTCGACCCGTCCCCTGCCGGCGTCCTGGCTGACCTATGCCGCCCTCGACGTGGAACTGCTGCTGCAGCTGCGCGAGATCCTGGTCGAGGAACTCGCCAAGCAGGGCAAGACCGAGTGGGCGGCCCAGGAGTTCGCCGCCCTCGTCGCATCGGCCGGCGACCCGCCCCGCGTCCGCGCCGACCCGTGGCGCCGCACGTCGGGCATCCACCGGGTCCGCGGCGCCCGCGCCCTGTCCCGCGTCCGCGCGCTGTGGACGGCCCGCGACGAGATCGCCCAGCGCCGCGACGCCAGCCCCGGCCGGGTCCTGGCCGACGCCGCGATCATCGCCGCGGCCGAGGCCGACCCGAAGGACGAGCGGAGCCTCCTGGCCCTGGCCGGCTTCGGCGGCCGCTCCGTGCGCCGCCTGGCCCCGACCTGGCTGACGGCCCTGTCGGACGCCCGCGCCCTGTCGGACAAGGAGCTGCCGACCACCCCGCCGTCGGAGGGTCCGCCCCCGCCGCACCGCTGGGCCGAGCGCGACCCGGTCGCGGCCGCCCGCCTGGCCCGCTGCCGGGAGGTGGTGACCGGCCTGGCCACGGCCAACCACCTGCCCCCGGAAAACCTGATAACCCCGGATTCGGTACGGCGCCTGGCCTGGTCCCCACCGGAAGAGCTCGCCACCGAGGCGGTCGGCGCCGTCCTCGCCGGCTACGGCGCCCGCCCGTGGCAGGTCGCCCTCGTCTCCCCCGGCCTCACGGAGGCACTCAAACCGGCCGAGTGATCCCGCGCGCCCCAGCGCGCGCGGGCCCCGGCCCGGCCCCGTGGCCGGCGACGATATATCGGGCGCTCCGCGCCGCGACATATCGGATTTATCGCCCGACGAGGTATTCGTGTCCTTTGTCAGCCTTCCGGCGGGTGAAAGGGTTCACAGCACGGGCCCACCTACTGGCGAGTAACATGGCTCCTAATTCGCCACTAGGAGGACACCCGTGCCCCGTGCTGTCCGCGACGTCGTCTTCGTCGACGGCGTGCGTACCCCGTTCGGCAAGGCCGGTGGGATGTATGCCAACACCCGCGCCGATGACCTGGTCATCCGTTGTATCCGGGAGCTGCTGCGGCGCAACCCGCAGCTGCCGCCGGAGCGGGTCGACGAGGTCGCCATCGCCGCCACCACACAGACCGGTGACCAGGGCCTGACCATCGGGCGGACCGCGGCGCTGCTGTCCGGGCTGCCCAAGACCGTGCCCGGCTACGCCATCGACCGCATGTGCGCGGGCGCCCTGACCGCCGTCACCACCGTCGCCGGCGGCATCGCGTTCGGCGCCTACGACGTGGCCATCGCCGGCGGCGTCGAGCACATGGGCCGCCACCCGATGGGCGAGGGCGTCGACCCCAACCCGCGCATCCTCGCCGAGAAGCTCGTCGACCCGTCCGCGCTCGTCATGGGCTCCACCGCGGAGAACCTGCACGACCGGCTGCCCGGCATCACCAAGGAGCGGGCCGACCGGTTCGGCTACGCCTCGCAGGTGAAGACGGCCGCCGCCTACGCCGCCGGGAAGCTGCAGGGCGACCTGGTCAGCGTGGCCACCCGCGACCCCGAGACGGGCTGGGGCCTGGCCACCGTCGACGAGGCGCCGCGGGAGACCAGCCTCGAGAAGCTGGCCACCCTCAAGACCCCGTTCCGCCCGCACGGCCGGGTCACCGCGGGCAACGCGGCCGGCCTCAACGACGGGGCGACGGCGTCGATCCTGGCCGCCGAGGACGTCGCCCGCGAGCTCGGCCTGCCGATCGGGATGCGCCTCGTCTCCTACGGCTTCGTCGGCGTCGAGCCCGAGGTCATGGGCTTCGGTCCGGTCCCCTCCACCGAGAAGGCGCTGCGCCTGGCCGGGCTCACCATCGACGACATCGGACTCTTTGAGCTCAACGAAGCATTTGCCGTACAAGTGCTGGCATTTCTCGATCATTTCGGGATCGCCGATGACGATCCGCGGGTCAACCAGTGGGGCGGTGCGATCGCCGTCGGTCACCCCCTGGCGTCGTCGGGCGTGCGGCTCATGACGCAGCTGTCGCGGCAGTTCGCGGAGCGGCCCGACGTGCGCTACGGGCTGACCGCCATGTGCGTCGGCATTGGCATGGGCGCGTCCGTGATCTGGGAGAACCCGAACTGGAAGGGCGACAAGTGACCGCCGCGCTGAGCAACCCCAACGAGGTCGTGACGAAGGCGCTGCTGCGCTTCATCACCCTGCCGAGCCGCGAACGGGCCGCGCTCATCACCCTCGACAACGGGTTCGACCACACGAAGCCCAACTCGTTCGGCCCGGGCGGCCTGGCCAGCCTGGAGGCGGCGATCGACGAGGCGATCGCGGCCGGCCCGAAGTTCATCGCCCTGACCGGCAAGCCGTACATCTTCTGCGTCGGCGCCGACATCACCGCCATGCCGCTGCTCACCGAGCGGGCGCAGGCGCTGGAGCTGGGGCGGTACGGCCACCGGGTCTTCAAGAAGTTCAAGGACTCCCCCGTCCCGACCTTCGCCTTCATCAACGGCGCGGCCATGGGCGGCGGCCTCGAGGTGGCGCTGCACTGCCACTACCGCACCGTGTCCTCCGGCGCGGCCGCGCTCGCCCTGCCCGAGGTCGCGATCGGCCTCGTCCCCGGCTGGGGCGGCACCCAGTTGCTGCCCAACCTCATCGGCATCGCCGGCGCCGCCCAGGTCATCCTGCAGAACCCGCTCACGCAGAAACAGCTCAAGCCGGCCCAGGCGCACGAGCTGGGCATCGCCGACGCCATCTTCGAGCCGGCCGACTACCTGGAGCGGTCCCTGGCCTGGGCCGAGGGCGTCGTCGACGGATCGATCACCGTCACGCGGCCCGAGGTCGACCGGGACATGTGGGACGGGGTGCTGTACTTCGCCAAGCACCAGCTGGACGAGCGCCTGCACGGCGCGGTGCATTCGGCGAACCGGGCCTTGGAGTTGATGGCGGCGGCCAAATCCTCCACGTTCGAGGAGGGGACGTCCCTCGAGGACGAAGCCCTCGCCGACCTGATCCTCGGCGACCAGGCGCGGGCCAGCCTCTACGCGTTCGACCTGGTCCAGCGGCGGGCCAAGCGGCCCGCGGGCGCACCCGACCGCAACCTGGCCCGCGACGTCACGAAGGTCGGCATCGTCGGCGCGGGCCTCATGGCCTCACAGCTGGCGCTGTTGTTCGTGCGACGCTTGGAGGTACCGGTCGTGCTGACCGACCTCGACCAGGAGCGCGTCGACAAGGGCGTCGGCTACGTCCACGGCGAGATCGAGAAGCTGGTCGCCAAGGGCCGCCTCGACCCGGGCCGCGCCGCGAAGTACAAGGGCCTCATCGGCGGCTCCGTCGACAAGGCCGCGTTCGCCGACGCCGACCTCGTCCTCGAGGCGGTGTTCGAGGACCTGAAGGTCAAGAAGCAGGTCTGGGCCGAGGTCGAGGCCATCGTGCGCGAGGATTGCGTCCTGGCCACCAACACCTCGTCCCTGTCGGTCACCGACATGGCCGCCGACCTGACCCACCCGCAACGCGTCGTCGGCCTGCACTTCTTCAACCCCGTCGCGATGATGCCGCTGCTGGAGATCGTCCGGGCCGCCCAGACCGACGACGCGACCCTGGCCACCGCGTTCGCCGTCGGCAAGGCCCTGAAGAAGTCGTCGGTCCTCGTCAAGGACGCGCCGGCCTTCGTCGTCAACCGCCTCCTCACCCGCTTCCTCGGCGTGGTCACGGCCGCGGTCGACAACGGCACCCCGATCGACGTCGCCGACTCGGCCCTGGACCCGCTCGGCCTGCCGATGCGCCCGATGGCCCTGCTCACGATGGTCGGCCCGGCGGTCGCGCACCACGTCGCGGAGACCCTGCACCACGCCTACCCGGACCGCTTCGGCGTCTCCGCCAACCTGGCCCGGGTGGTCGAGGCCGGCAAGCGCGGCTTCACGGACAAGGACGGCACCCCCGATCCGGAGGTACTGGCCCTGCTCGAGGTCGGCACCACCCCGTCGACGGCCGAACAGCTCCGCACCGAGGCCACGGAGGCGCTGGCGCGGGAGATCCGCCTGATGCTGGACGAGGGCGTCGTCGCGGACGCCCGCGACATCGACCTGTGCATGATCCTCGGCGCGGGCTGGCCGTTCCACCTGGGCGGCGTGACACCGTACCTGGACCGTGAGGGCGTCTCGGAGAAGGTCACGGGCGCTCGGTTCCTCCCGGAGGGCGTGGCGAACGCCCCGAGGTAGGTCCTTCGCGTAGGCCTCACCGTCGAGATCTCACCGTCTGGGTCTCACCGTCCAGGTCTCACCGTCTGGTCTCACCGTCGCAAGGAGCAAGCGGGGTTGCGTAAGCGCTCCGCTTGCTCCTTTTCCGCGCGCCGAGTTCGTGCGTCGACGCACGCAACTTCATGCACTCAGTCCTGTAGCGAAGCGCGCAGGTGTCGCGCACTCAGTCGTATGGCGACGCGCGCAGGTTCGCGCATCTGCGTTCAGTGTGCGACGCGTGCAACTTCGCACAGCGAGTCCTGTGCAGACGCGCGCAACTTCGGGCGCTGATTGCTGTGCGATGCGGGCAACTTCGCACTGAGGGCTATGCGACGCGGGCAGCTTCGTGCGCTGGGTCCTGTGCGATGCGGGCAGTTTCGCGCGCCGAGCTTTGTGCGCCGCCGCAGTCACCTCACTCGAATGGGTGACTAAATCCGGATATTTCGCATTTTTCCGATTTCGGCAGTTTAGCGTTGTCGAGGTTCGCGGTCCCCCCGGCCCGAGCGCGGAATCATCTCGTCCCCGGGGGTGCACCATGCGCAAAACGATCTTCACCGGAGCCGCTGCGGCCGCAGCCATCGCCGCCGCTCTGCTCCCACCCGCGTCCGCGCAGGCCGCCACCACCACCGCCACGGTCGTCTCCCCGAAACGCCCCCTGAACGTCCGCGAGGGTGCCGCGGTGTGGACGAGAATCCTGCGCACCCTCCCGAACGGCACCGCGGTCAGCATCGAGTGCGGCGTCAAGGGCCAGCTGATCAACCAGGGCCCGGTCCGCGTCACCGACCAGTGGGACCGCCTGACCGACGGCTCCTTCGTCAGCGACGCCTGGGTCCGCCACGCCCAACCGGTCCCGCCGTGCACCCAGGCCCAGCAGACCGCCGCCCCAATCACTGCCGCCGCCGGCCAGACCACCCCCGGCAACGTGGCGTCAGCCGCGATCCCGCTGAAAACCCGCAGCGGCCCGGCGAGGGCAGCGCTGCAGTACAGCGCCCTGCCGAACGGCACCCCGCTCAACATCACCTGCCAACTCCAGGGCGAGCGCATCACCGGCACGATGCGCATCACCGACCAGTGGGACCGCCTGGACACCGGCGCCTACGTCTCCGACGCGTACGTCAACCGCGCCGCCACCCCACCGTCCTGCACAGCCATCGCCCCACCGGCCGCTACACCCGCCCCGCCGGCCCCCGCCGCCGCGACCGCCACCCAGCCCCAGTCTCAAGCTCCAGCCGAGGCCGGCAAAACCCGTTGGGTCAACCCACTGCCAGGCTTCTCAGCCCGCCCGGGTTTCCGCACCCCGACCAACCCCAACCACGTCGGCGTCGACATCATGTCGTTCGTAGGCACCCCCATCCACGCCGCCTCGGCCGGCACCGTGGTCGAGGTGGTGTGCAACATCGAGGCCGGCCACAGCTGCGACCAGACGGGCAGCGCCACGATCGGCGGCTGCGGCTGGTACGTCAAGATCCAGCACACCGCCGGCGTCTCAACCCTGTACTGCCACATGGTCCGCCGAGGCGTCGTGCAACCCGGCCAGAAGGTCGCCGCCGGCCAGGTCATCGGCTACGTCGGCAGCTCCGGCAACTCCTCCGCCCCCCACCTGCACTTCGAGGTCCACGTGAGCACACCCCCCACCTCCCCCGGCAACGCGATCGACCCGCTCCTCTTCATGCGCTCCCACAACGCCGCGATCGGATAGCGCCTGCTGTAGGTTCTCGATCCACCGCACCAACGACCGTCACCGGCCCATGACCCTGACCCGACGCGGCCGGCGGCTCCTCGCACAGCTGGCGCAGCCCGACAGCCGGGACCTACTCGACCGCTACGCGCCGCCGCCGGACCGGCCGCCGCAATCCAAGGCCAACACCGGCCGACGGAGCAGCGCGCACAGGCGGCTCACTGCCGCGAGAGCCGGCCACAACAGCCGCGCTGGCAACCCCACCGCGCGGCGACCAACCCGAATCGCCGCCACCAGCCCGATCGCGCGACTGGTCCACTCCTTCGAGTCGAGGAGTTCGAGTTGCGCGGTGTGCGTGCGTCCGCGCGGTCTGTGCGTTCGTGTGGTGCCTGCACTCGTGCGGTGCGTGCGATGGGCGTTCGTGCGGCTACTGCTGGTCGGGGTTGGGTGCGGGTGGGTGGGTGCGGCCTTTGGTGAGGGGGATGAAGACCTCGTCGACGATCTCGACCAGGACTTCGTCGGGGACGGTGGGGTGGCCGCGCATGGCGTACTCGGCGCGGAGCAGCATCATCGGGGTGGTGGCGACGCGCGGGTGCACGGCGGCGGCGGGGGTCTCGCCGCGGGCGGCCGCGCGCTCGAGCATCGACAGCCAGGTGCGGTCCATGGTGTCGGCGCCTGAGCGTTCGCGCATGCGGGTCAGCAGGTCCGGGTCGTCGGCGGCGGCCGCCAGGAGGCCGCGCAGGATCGCGCCGTGCGGGGACGACCAGGTCTCGTTGGCCCGGCGCAGCAGCTCCAGGGCATCGCCGCGCAGCGAGCCCGTGTCCGGGTTGGGCATGGCGTCGTCGGAGAGCCGGCGGTACGCCGCGATGCCCAGCGCCGCCCGGTTCGGCCAGCGGCGGTAGATCGCGTTCTTGTTCGTGCCCGCGCGGGCGGCGACCCGGTCCATGGTCATCCCCGCGTACCCGGACTCGCGGAGCTCGTCCGCGGCCGCGCGCAGGATCGCCTCCTCCAGCTCCTCGCCCCGGCGCCTCGTGCTCATGGGTTGCAGGGTACGCCACGTACCTTATAGGGTACTGCCCGTACCTTATCTGGGGAGGCTGGACTGTGTTCGTCTACGGCATCAACTACGACACCGGGTTCGTCAGCGGCGGATCGACCACCCACGAGCCGTTCGACCCGGCGGTCGTGGCCCGGGACATGCGGGTCATCCGGGAGGAGCTGCACTGCGACGCCGTCCGGATCAGCGGCGGCGTCCAGGACCGGCTCGAGCTCGCCGCCGGGCTGGCCGCCGCGGCCGGACTCGAGGTCTGGTACTGCCCCTTCACGAACGACCTGGACCGCGACGAGCTCATGGCGTTCGTCCTCGACGGGGCCGAGCGGGCGGAGCGGCTGCGGCGGACCGGGGCGTCGGTCGTGTACCTCACCGGGTCGGAGATCAGCATGTTCACCGACGGGTTCCTGCCCGGCCGGGACCTGACCGAACGCCTCGAGCTGTTCGGCGACCCGGTGCGGATGCGGGCGGCGATCCCCGCGGCCCGGGCGGCCGTCCACGAGTTCCTGACCGCGGCCGTGCCGGCGGTGCGGGAGCGCTTCGCGGGGCCGGTGTCCTACGCGTCGGTACCCCTGGAGGGCGTCGACTGGGCGCCGTTCGACATCATCGCCAGCGACGCCGGCTACCGGGACGCCTCGAACGCCGACGCCTTCCCGCAGACCCTCGCGGCGGCGGTCGGGCAGGGCAAGCCGTACGCCGCGACCGAGTTCGGGTGCTGCACCTTCCTTGGCGCCGGGGACGTCGCCGGGCAGGGGGAGCCGGTCACCTACGGCCCCGACGGGCGGGCGGTCGCCCTGACCCGGGAGCTGTCCCGGGACGAGGAGGGGCAGGCGCGGTACATCGTGTCGCTGCTGCGGGACCTGGAGGCCGGGGGAGTCGCGGCGGCGTTCGTGTACACGTTCGCCAACCGGCACCTGCCCGGCGAGTTCGACCTCGCCGCGCGCGGGATCGTGCGGGTGCTGGACGACGGGTCGTGGACGCCGAAGGCCGCCTTCCACGCGCTCGCGGCCTACGGGGCGGCCAGGCGGTCGAAGTAGTCCTTGACGCCCGGCCCGTGGTTGACGGCGACCATGAGCGCGACGAGGGCCTTGCCCGGCGACAGGTCCCCTGGCCGTGATCGCGCCGACCCGCTCGGCCAGGCCGTCCGGGGGCTGCGGCGGCTTCGTCACGTGGGCTCTCGAGGCGATGACCACGGGAATGTTCCAGCTGACCAGGTCGGCGATCGTGGACAGCAGCTGCACCGGGACGTTGCCGGCTCCGGTGCCCTCGAGGACGATGCCCGTGGCGCCGGTGTCGGCGAGCGTCGTGAGGAGATTCGCGTCGATCCCCGGGTACACCTTCAGGAATCCGATATTGGTGTCCGGATGACCCTCCGGGAATGGTGGGCGCGGGGGCGGTTTCGCGGTGAACCTGGCACCGGCTTCGGTGATGTCGCCCAGTTTCGGGTGCGGGCTCGAGGTGAACTCGTCTTCCGTGCACTGGCGGACCCAGCGGGCGGCGTGGAGCTCATTGTTGATGCACGCCATGGCGCCTTGTCTGTGCAGCGCGGGGTCCCTGGCCGCTCGTACCGCCGCTTCCAGGTCCCGCTCGGCCGGTGCGAAAACAATGGCGCCGCGGTTCGCGGCCTGGCCCGCGACCAGGTCGGTCAGGAACGCGGACTCCTCCAGCGTGTCGGGGCCGTGCGCCACGACCACACCGCCGAAACCGTCCTCACCCAGCGCTTTGCGGACCCGGCGGGCGGTGGCGGCCATCGTCTGCTGCGTGGTGTCCCAGCTGATCTCTGACAGTACCCCCTCGACTTGGGCTTCTGCGTTTGTCGCATTGATGTGATTGTTGGTGAGCAGGAGTATCCGGGTCATTGGAGGCGCGACTCGAGACGTTCGATCCGGGCCAGGAGGGCGTCGAGGGACGGGGCCTGGGCCTGGAGATGCACGTAGCCGGCGAGGGCGGCGGTGACCGCGCGGCGGGTCAGGCGCAGCTCGGCGCCGAGCGACCGGAGGGCCTGACCGGCGGCGCCGTCGGGTTCGGCGACGAGGCCGAGCAGCAGATGCTCACAGCCGACGTAGTTGTGGCCGAGGGCGGTCGCCTCCGTCACGGCGAGCTCCAGGGCGGCCGCCGCCGGTGCGCTGAACTGGCCGGCCGGCCCCGCTTCGGGGCCGGCTTTGAGGACGCTCGGGATGCGGGCCGGGTCGATGTCGATCGCGCGCAGGACGTGCAGGGCCAGGTTGCCGCCCTCGTCGAGCATGCCGGTGAGCAGATGCCCGGTCCCGACGGCGGTCGCGGTGCCGGTCTCTTCGCTGCTGTTGTCTTTGGTGGCTGCCTTGCGGGCGGCTTCAGTGGGTTCTTTGGTGGTTGCGTTGGTCGCTGCTTTGCCGGACGCTTTTTCGGCGGCTAGTCGCAGGACGGTCCGGACGCGCCCGGTCAGGTGCGGCAATCGGGCGGCGAGGGCATGGTCGTCGAGCTCGCCGAGCACGGTCTCCCGGATCGCCGTCACCCGCCGGACCGCCTGCTCGAGAGCCCGCTGGCAGATGGCGGATACCGGCACACCGGTGGCCTTGACGGCTTCGGCGAGCTCTTCGGGCAGGTAGACGTTGATTTTCGGCACGGCTCAGTTGTACCCCCAGAGGGGTTATAGAGTCGAGCAGCAACGCTGTGTTGCCGGAATGTAGCGCTGGGTGTGCGCAAGATCGCCCGATTTGGATGGCTGGGTTACCGGGCACGCACCGCACGCACGCACCGCACGCACGCACCGCACGCACGCACGCACCGCACACACGCACCGCACGCACCGCACGCGCGCACGCACCGCACACACCCACGCACCGCACACACGCACGCCCACACACCGCGCGGACGCACGCCTCATCGCGCGGCACGGATGCGCACCGGCGGGCCACGGCGGGCGACCAGCGGCCGGGGCCGAGTCGGCGGCCGCTCCGGCTCCCGCCCACGCACGGGCGAACCCGGTCCGCAGGCGTGGACGAGAAGCGGCGCTCAGCTCCCGCCGAGGTGCGGCAGGGCGCGGGCCGCGGTCTGGACGGCCGCCGCGGCGGCCTCGACGGCGTCGTCGGCGGCGCCCGGGCGGACGGTCAGGTGCACCTCGAAGGTCAGCGGCGCGTCGGCGACGATCGGGACCCACTTGAACCGGTCGGCGTAGCGGCCGCCGAACTCCATTCCGGCCTTGAACGGCAGCGCCACGTCGGACGGGGCGACGAGCACGCGGCCGTCCCAGCGGGCGGCGGTCTCGTGGCGCAGGCGCAGCACCGCGGCCGCGGTGTCCCCCGTCGACCGGGCGCTGTTCGCCCCCGGGGTCCGGTCCAGGCCCCAGGCGGCCCGGCGGTCGTCGGGGACGCCGGTCAGGTGCGCGATCGGACGGTACCGCCGCAGCAGTTCGGTCAATGCGAGCCGCACGCCCGGGAAGTGGGCCGCGGGGACCATGGCCTCCAGGCGGGCCGTGTAGAGGCGGACCGAGCGGCCGCCCGGCACCGGCGGGGAGCCGATGAGCAGGGAGTGCCGGTGCAGTTCGGAGACCGCGTGCCGGTGCGGTTCGAGGTATTCGACGGCGACCCGGGCCCGTCCGAAGCGCTCCAGGAGGCGGGCCTGCGCGGGCGCGACGAACGCGGCGTGGTGCGGCAGGCAGGCCAGGCGCGGCAGGCCGTCGCTGGGGGCGGCCCGGCGCATGAGCTCGTATTCGCCGACGACGCTGCGGGCCGCCTTCTCGAACTCGCGGCCGCGTTCGGTGAGGCGCAACTGCCCGCGGTTGCCCTCGAAGAGCGGTTCACCGCACCAGCGTTCGATGCGGGCGATGGTCTTGCCGACCAACTGCCGCGCGTAGGGGCGGTCGCGCAGGTGGGCGGGGCGGGTCGGGGAGAGCGCCTCCGCCGCTTTGGTGTGCTGGCGGTGCTCGGCCACGGCGAGGAAGACGCGGCACTCCCACTCGTCGGGCGCAACGTCGTCGCTGACGGCCATGTCCCGAGAACCTAGGAGGTGCGCCCGCGACGGTGGTAGCCGGAAAACGGGTTTTCGCCATATGCGCGAAAACCGCCCATACCCTCTTGCGTTCGTGACGGTCGGTAACACGACGTATCTGAGACTTCGTGACGCTCTGTGATATAGACCATAGCGTGACGGGCGCTTCCGAGCGTATTACACCGTCCGTAGAGGTTGGATCACTCTACGCCCAGTAATGGAACCGTACGGGTTCGTACGACTTGGGCAACTACGGTGCGCACGCACGACGGGAGCGGTAGACAGGTGAACGGCGGCGGGTCCGGAGCCGAAGGGGATCACGTGACACCCATACGCGTCACGGCGCTGACGATCGAGATCGTGCAGCGCGGCGAAGTCCGCGGCACACTGAGCGTCAGCGCCGCCGCGCCCAAGAAGGAAGCGGTGCTCGCCACCCGCTAGAGCCGCCCGCGCGACCAGCAGCCCAGGCGCGGCGGCCCCCGGCGCGGCAGAGCGAATCACCGCCGGCAGCCCGGCCCGGCGGAGCAACCCGCGCGCGGCCGGGAGTCAGGCGCGGTGCCGGCCGGCGCGGTCCGGGCGGTGCTTGACCGCGTACATGGCCTCGTCCGCGTTGCGCAGCACGGCGTCCGGGTGTTCCCCCGGCGCGGCCACGTGCACCCCGATGCTCGCCCCGATCCGCACCTCGTGCCCGGCCAGGTCGAACGGCGCGTCCGCGCACGCCTTCAGCCGGTCCGTCACCGCCGACGTCTCGGCCGCCGTCCCCACGCCCGGCAGCAGGATCACGAACTCGTCCCCGCCGACCCGGGCCAGCACGTCGAACGGGCGCAGGCAGCCGCTGAGCCGGGCCCCGATCTGGCGCAGCAGCTCGTCGCCGGCCTCGTGGCCGAGCTCGTCGTTGACCGGCTTGAACCCGTCGAGGTCGACGAAGAGCACCGCGACCGGGGCCGACTGCAGCGAGGCGGCCAGGCTCTGCTGGAGGCGGCGGCGGTTGGGCAGGCCCGTGAGCGGGTCGTGGTGGGCGTCGTGGGCGAGGCGGTCGTGCATCTCCCGGCTGTCGGTGATGTCCCGGGCGTTGATGACGACCCCGTCCAGGGCCGGGTTGTGCAGCTGGTTGGAGGCGGTGAAGTCGAACCAGCGGTGGTCGCCGCCGGCCTGGCGGACCCGGACCTGCATCCGCTCCAGGCCGCCCTTGTCGTGCAGGAGCGCCGCGAAACGGTCCCGGACCAGCTGGCGCTCCTCCGGGTGGATGAGGTCGAACACGGACGAGCCGACAGCGCTGACGCCGAGGATGCGCCGGCCGCTGGGGCTCGTGTAGACGACCCGGCCGTCGGCGTCGAGGACGGTGACGACGTCGGGGGCGTGCTCGACCAGCGCCGAGAAGCGTTCCTCGGCGCGGCGGCGCACGAGCTGGCTGCGGTACCCCAGAATCGCCAGTCCGGCCGCCCCGACGAGCAGCATCGTCAGGAGGGCCAGGTTGATCGTGAGGCTGCGGTTGCGCACGGGGCCGTCGAAGGTGGCCGTCGACTGGGTGCGCACGTAGGCCCAGCCGCCGGGCAGGCCGCCGTTGACGGTGGCGATCATCGCGTGGCCGTGCTCGGCGTAGGTGACGAACACCGACTCGGTGGTGCCGACCTGCGCCCGGATGGCCGGGTCGACGCGGGTGCCGAGCAGCGCCGGGTCGCTGGCCGCGCCGACGACCCCGGCCGCGTCGACGAGCATCGAGACGTGCGAGTCGTCCTGGAGTTTCACGAGGTACTCCTGCAGCTGGCTGCGCACCAGCGGGATGAACCCGTACAGGATGGCGGTGGGCGCGCTGCCGACGACGATGGGGACGGCCACGGCCTGCACCAGGGTCTCCCGCACCGTCATGATCGACGAGAACCCCGGCCGGCCCAGCGCCAGGGCCGAGATGAGCGGCTTGAAGGCGGCCGACAGCGTGTCCGGGAACATGTTGGCCGGGCCGGTCGCGTTCAGCGGGTTGCCGGTCAGGTCGGTCATGACCAGGCCGTAGTTGAAGTACGAGGACTTCTTCGCATACTCCTGCAGCGCCGCGGTGTCGCCGGTGTCCCCGGGCGTCATCGACAGCGGGTGGTTGGTGACGAAGTCGTTGAGGTCCTTCGCGGAGACCAGCAGGACCTGCGCCGCCAGGCCGCCGTTGTTGGTGGCCAGCGCGAGGGAGTCGGCCCGGTGGACGGTCTCGGCGGCCTTCAGCGCGGACCGGTTGACGGAGATGCCGACGGCCCCGATGGCCAGCAGCAGGGCCGTGCTGATGCCGACGACGAGCCAGCTGCGCAGGCGCATTCGCCCCGCCCCCATCCCGTCATCAGCGCCGTTGGTGCAACGCTGACCTCATCGGCGCGGAGCGGGGGCAGGCTGAGTGGGTGTGCCGCCCGTCACAACCGCGGCGGTCCCGGAAAGTACCGGAGTGACGGCCGCGGCCGGCAGCGAGACGGTAACCTCCAGGCCCCCGCCGTCGAGGGCGACCGCGGACACGCCGCCGCCGTGGGCCTCGCAGATGGCGCGGACGATCGACAGGCCCAGGCCGGTGCCGCGGGCGCCGGTGCGCTCCCGCCCGCCCCGGCGGAACGGCTCGAACAGCGCCGGCAGGTCGGCCGGCTCGACCTCGAAGCCGGTGTTGGCCACGACGAGCCAGGCCAGGGTCTCGTCGGTGCCGGTCCGCGCCCAGATCCGGCCGCCGAGGTGGTTGTAGCGGACCGCGTTCTCGATCAGGTTGCCGGCCAGGCGCTCCAGCAGGGCCGGGTCGCCGACGACGCTGGCCGGGGCGAGCTCGGTGGACACGTCGAGCTTGATCCGCTGGATCTCCCGGCCCATCGCCGACAGCGCCATCGTGACCCCGGTGGCCAGGTCGGTGTCGACCTTCCGGCCGAGCCGCCGCCCGGCCTGCGCCTCCGTGCGGGCGAGCAGCAGCAGCGACTCGACGAGGGCGTTGGCCCGCATCGAGGCGTCGCGCACGACCGTGGCCATGCGGCGAAACTCGGCGACGTCGGCGTCCGGGTCGTCGATCGTCACGTCGACCTCGGTCCGCATCACCGCGAGGGGGGTGCGCAGCTCGTGCGAGGCGTTGGCGACGAACCGTTTCTGGGTCTCGAACGCCGCCGCTATCCGGTCCAGCATCGCGTCGAACGTCTTGGCCAGCTCCGCGACCTCGTCATCGGCGCCGTCATAGCTGATCCGGGCGTCCATCGACTCGACCGACAGGCGCCGGGCCGTGGTCGTGACCCGCTGCAGCGGCCGCAGCGAGCGCCCGGCCACCACATAGGCCCCGGCCACCCCGACCGCCCCGATGAGCAGCAGGGCCAGGCTGCCCCGGGTCAGCAGCTCCCACTCGGCCGAGTCGACGAGCTCCTGCTGCCAGGTGTGCGCGTCGACCTCCCGGCCGTCCTGCAGTACCACCGTCGTGCCGTGTTGCAGCTGGTCGGCCGGTTTCAGGGCGCCGTCCACGAGGATGTAGGCGAGCACGACCAGGACCAGGCCGGCCCCGACGAGCAGGATGCCGTTGAGCAGCGTGAGCCGCAGGCGCAGGGTGGGGCGGAAGATCGCGGTGCGGCGGGCGTCGTAGATGGTCATTGCGGTGGCCGTGTCCGATACCCGGCCCCGACGACGGTCTCGATGAGCGCCGGCTCGCCGAGCTTCTTGCGCAGCGTCATCATCGTCACCCGCACGGTCGTCGTGAACGGGTCGGCGTTGGCGTCCCAGACCCGTTCCAGCAGTTCCTCGCTGGACACGACAGCGCCGCGGGCCTTGAGCAGCTCCTCGAGCAGCCCGAACTCCTTGCGGGTCAGGTCGAGGGGCTGCCCGGCCCGGGTCGCGACCCGCTTGGCCGGGTCCAGCACCAGGTCGCCGATCGTCAGCACCGGCGGCGCGGCCGGCGTGGCCCGCCGGCCCAGCGCCTGCACCCGGGCGACGAGCTCGTCGAACGCGAACGGCTTGGGCAGGTAGTCGTCGGCCCCGATCTGCAGGCCCTCGACCCGGTCGGCGACGCTGCCGCTGGCGGTCAGCATCAGCACCCGGGTCAGCGCCCCCGAGGCGACCAGGTCGGCGCAGATGTCGTCGCCGTGCACGCCGGGCAGGTCCCGGTCGAGCACCACGACGTCATAGCGGGTGACCATCGCCATCTCGTGGCCGCTGGTCCCGTCGTAGGCGACGTCGACGGCCATCCCCTGCCGCCGCAGTCCCCGGACGATCGCGTCGGCGAGATTCGTCTCGTCCTCGATCACCAGCACGCGCACGCCCTGCTCACCCCCAGCCGATCCGGACAGTCTGGGGCCGGGGACGTGAAGTCCCCGTGAAAGGCCCTGGGAGCCAGGGTAGCTACCCCGGCAACCGCCACAGCTTGACCGCGTCGCCGCCGGCCACGCAGACGAGGCGGTGGTGGCGGACCGCGCACCGCGACGGGATCGGGCTGACCAGTCCGAGCGGCGTGATCGCGCCGGTGCGCAGGTCGATGCGGGCCACCCGGGAGCCGTCGCCCTCGGGGTGCTGGACGAGGGCGGTGCCGACCGGCGCGAAGCCGATGTCGTCGTCGTCGGAGCCGTCGCTGGCGGCCGGGACGACGGCCCAGCCGGCCAGGTCGGCCCGGTCCTCGCCGGTGCGCCAGTCGATGATCCGCACGTGGGTGAAGTCGTCGCGGTCGCGGGCGACGAGGGCGCCGGGGCCGGCCGCGTCGAGCTGGACCGGGCGGCGCCAGGCCTCGGCCCCCGTCGCCGGGTCGAGGACGGCCAGGTCGCGCCAGTTGGGGACGCACACCATCGGGCCGCAGGCGACGACGACCGGGCCGTAGGCGAGCTCGGCGATCGGGGCCTGGTCCGACGAGGAGAACAGCAGGTGCCACTGATACTGCAGGTCGTCGCGGCGGTACGCGGTGATCAGCGCCCCGTCCCCGCGGACGGCGACGATGACCAGCAGGCCGCCGACGATCCGGACACTGGTGGGCGGGGTGTCGGCCAGCTCCGGCACCTGGGCCACGGCCGTCACGCCGCCGGTGACGGTGCTGCGCACCTCGGTCCGCCCGCCCGGGTACCAGGCCGCGAACCAGCCGCTGCCGGGCACGTCGGGCACGACGACCCGGGCCCCGGCGGTCAGGTCGAACGCCCACCGGATGTCGCCGTTCTCGGCGTCGATCCCGGACAGGTGCACGGGGGCCGGCACGGCGTTGCGGCCGGGGACGACCGGCGGGCAGACGGCGGTCCGGTCGTCGACGGTGAGCAGCCCCGGTGCCCCGCCGGCCGGTCCGGCGACGGCGGCGATCGGCGCGCCCCCGCGCGACCACAGCTGCCGGCCGGTCCGCGGGTCGAGCCGCTCCAGGCTCCACCCGACGGTCGCGGTGCAGGGCCGGTGCCGCACGTAGGCGCGGTCGGCGGTCAGGTAGGCCTGCCCGCCGGCGTCACCGGCGAGGGACCGGGTCCACTTGGCCTGGCCGGTGGTCCAGTCGAACGCGGTGAGCGCCGGCTCGTCCCGCATCGCGTAGACCGCGTTGCGGTCGGCGACGAGCGCGGACGTGTGCTCGACGAGGGTGCCGGCCTCCTCGATCGCGGAGCCGGGCCGGGAGGCGGTCGCGAACAGCACGACCAGCGTCAGCGCGAGGACGATCGGCCACTGCCGCCGCCCCGCCGACCGCGGTGGTGGCCACTCGAGCAGCTCGCCCGAGTCGACGGCCCCGTGCGCCTCGCCCAGATCGATCAGTTCACCCACGTATTCAATGTCCCCGCTGGTGGCCTAGGTCACCAATCGAAGGATGACGACCTCGTCGCCGTCGGTCGCGCAGGCCGCCCGGGCGCCGTCGAGCTCGCAGGAGACGAGGCGGCCGTCGACGACGCCGAGAGGGGTCACCCGGTCACCGTCGCGCCGGCCGAGCACGGTCCGGTCGTCGCCCGTCGCGGCCCCGAGGAGCATCCGGGTCGCGTCCGTGGCCAGGGGCGTCCACCCCGGCAGGTCCCCGGTGCTCAGGCCGGTCACCGGGTCGAGCAGGGCCGGGGCCGGCACCCCGGCCGCCATCAGCCGCCCGTCCGGTGCCGCGACCAGTTCGGTGCGGACCTGCGGCGACCAGCGCGTCACCCCGGTCGCCGGGTCGAGGACCAGCGTCCGCTGCCCGGCCACGCACAGGACCGGCCCGCACGGGCGCACGGCGAGCCGGTCGGTCCGCCCGGACGCGGCACCGGTGGGCACACTGACCTGCCAGGCCGGAACATTCCAGACGCCGCGTTTGTACGCCCTGAGCCCCGACGAGTCCGCCCGCCCGTCGACATCGGCGATCACCAGCAGGTCTCCGGCCGCCGCGACGAGCTCCCCGGCGTCCGCGCGCAGCGCCCCGGCCGGCTCCCGCCGCCCGGTGACGAAGTCGGCGACGCTGATCGCGCCCTGCTTGTCGGTGAGGGCCGCCCAGGCCGCGCCCGCCTCCGCGCCGTCCACGGCGACCCGGGTGCCGGCGTCGACGGGCAGCTCCCAGCGGACCTCCCCGCCGGGCCCGAGGGCCTGCCAGCGCAGCCCGCCCCCGATCGGCGCGCCGGCCGCGAGGGCGCCGCACCCGTCGGACCAGAGGCTGCGCATGACCACGGTGCCGGGGACGGCGGCCGCGGTCCGCACCGGCACCCCCGGCGTCTGCCACAAGGCCCGGCCGGTGCGCCGGTCGACGGCCACGGTCGTCCCCGTCACCCCGGACCGGCACAGGTCGGGCCAGAGCACGACGACGTCCCCGGCACCGGGCGCGGACGCGGCGTAGGCGAGGGTCGAGAGCCCGTCGGGGGTGAACGTCCACCGCGGCTGCCCACCGGCGGCGTCGAACGCCTCGACGGGGGTCGGGGTCCGGTCGCTCTCCAGGACCAGCAGCACGTCCCCGGCGAGCTGGTAGGCCCCGTTGCGCAGCGGCTGCCGGCCCACCTCGCTCAGCGTCTCCCGCAGCGGTACCGCCGACACGAGCGACAGCACCAGCCCGAGCGCGAGCAGCAGCCCCCAGCCGCGGGGCAGCCCGGCCGGGCCCGCGTCGGCGTCGGCCGTCCACGGCGCGGCGGCGTCGCCGAGGTCGATCAGGGCGCCCTCGGCGGCGGGCAGCGTGCGCGGCGGCACGCTCCCATTCTGCTGACGGCGGGCCGCGGCCGGGAGTGGCCGGACGGTCAGGTCGCCGACGACACCGCGGGCCACGAGCGTCACGCCGGCCGTGCGGAGCGGGCGCGGCCGACGTGCGGCACCTCCCCCTTCCCTAACGGCGGGCCGCGGCCGGCAGGGGCCAGACGGTCAGGTCGCCGACGACACCGCAGGCCACGAGCGTCACGTCGGCCGTGCAGACCGGCCAGCCGCCCCACGCGTCGCCGGTGCCGACCACGGCCACCCGCCCGGTCACCGGATCGAACAGCCCCACCGTCGTCAGCCGGGCCCCCTCCGGGCGGTGCCACACGACGAGCCGGCCGCCCAGCGCCCGCACCGGATGCCAGCCGTCGAGCCGGACCCGCTGCGCCCCGGTCCGCGCGTCGACCACGACGACGACCGCGGCGGCGGCGTCGGTGGACTGGCCGAGGTGGCCCAGCACCACCGCCGGGCCCTCGGCGGCCAGGACGGCGTCGAAGCCGTCGGCCCGCCAGGCCGGGCGGCCGGTGGCGGCGTCGAAGGCGAGCAGTCCCCCGTCGGCCGGGCGGCACCACAACTGCGGCGCGCAGGGGTCCAGGCGGCTGCCGGCGGCGCCGGCGTGCCAGAGGAACTGGCCGGTCGCGCGGTCGTACACGTCGTCACCCGACTCCTCACCGCCCGCGGCCACCGCGACCTGCCGCCCGGCCGGGCCCAGCGTGAACGAGCCGGCCGGGCCGGTCCGCGGCAGGTGACCGGTCCGCGCGACCGCGCCGGTGGCCAGGTCGTAGTCGCGCAGGGTGCCGTCGGGATCCAGGACGCTGAACGACACCAGGTCCCACGTGTCGTCCCCGGGCCGGCCGAAGTCGCCCACCGAGTCGGCCGGGACGGCCAGGTCCCACACGGTCGCGCCGGTCCGCGCGTGCACGGCGATGACGTGCAGCGGTGGTGGCGGCCGATCCGGTTGCCACTGGCTGGTGTCGATCAGGATGACCAGCCGCCCGGCCCGGCCGGCGACCGCACCGCCGCCGCGCGCCCAACGCTCCACCCCGGTCCCGGGGTCGAGGGCGTTGACCGTGTCGAGCGCCGAGACCCCCTCGCCCCGGCTGCTGAACACGGCGACGTCGGTGTCGGCGTAGTCGAGCTGCTGCGTGTCGCCCATGGTCCGGCTCCAGAACGGGGCGCCGTGCGCGGAGTACACCTCGAGCCGCTGTTGCGCGCGGACGACGTAGATCCGGCCACCGCCGAGCATCACGGCGGCGCCGCCGGTGCCGATGTGCAGGACCGGCGCGGGCGCGGGGGCGGAGCGGACCGGCACGGCGGCCACCCCGGCCAGCACCAGCAGGGCGAGGGCCAGGCGCCCGGGCGCGGTGAGGCGGCGGCGCGGGCGCGCGGTCTCCGGCGGCGACCACTGCTCGGCCCGGCCGAGGTCGATCATCACGGCCGCCTCCAGACCGTCAGGCCATCGCCGACGCAGGCGATGACGCCGAAGCCGATGTCGCAGGACGGGCGGCCCGGGAACGCCGCGCGGCCGAAGACCCGCACGCCGCCGCTCCGCCGGTCGTAGAGGCCGAGGAGCCCGTCGCGGCGGTCCGGGCCGGGGCGGAACACGACGAACGGGGCGCCCGCGCCGGCGTAGGCGGGGACCCAGCCGTCGAGGCGGCCGAGCCGGGCGCCGGTGCGCAGGTCGACGGTGAACACGACCGGCTCGTGGTTGGCCGCGACCGAGGTGCCGTAGCCGCCGAGCAGCATCCGGTCCCCGTCCATCCCGAAGATCTCGTTGTACTCCATGATCATCCACAGCATCCGCCCGGTCGCCGCGTCGTAGGCGTGCACGCCGTCCCCGCCGACCGAGCACAGGCGACCGGGGCCGCATGCGAACCGGGCCGGGCCGACGTCGGCGGTGTGCCGCACGAACCGGCCGGTGGCCAGGTCGTAGACGTCGGCGCCGGGGCGGTCGGCCCGGGAGACGGTGATCTGCTCGCCGCTGACCTCGAAGCCGAGGACCCGCCGGCCCGGCCACTGCTGCAGGGGTTGCCGGGTCGTCACCGCACCGGACGCCGGGTCGCGGCGGATCAGGGTGCCGTCGGCGGTGAGCAGGTCGACCGAGGCCGGCTCGAACCCGCCCATGAGCAGCACCGTGCCGTCCGCCAGCTCCGCGGTCCACGCGGGCGCGCCCGTGCGCGGGTCCACGCCGACCAGGCGGTGCGGCTCGGCCAGGTCCTCGAGCACGACCCGGTCGCCGGTGTGCCCGTCGACCTTCGCGCCCGCGCGCCGCCACAGCTCCGCCCCCGTGTCCGCGTCGACGGCGGCGACGGCGGCCGTGCCCGGGGTCAGGCTGCCGGCGTACTGCGTGCTCAGCAGCGCCACCCCGGCCCGGACGGTCACCAGCCGCTGGGCGGCGGTGTCCCGAGGCCGCGTCCACAGCAGCCGGCCCCCGGTCGTGCGGGCCTCGAAGCCACCGGCCCGCGTGAGGTAGAGCCGCCCGCCGGCCAGCTCGAGCCCCATCAGCTCACCCGGCAGCCGGAACAGCGGCTCGGGGACCCCGGGCCCGGCCGCGACCAGCAGCGCGGCCGCGGCCAGCAGGACGGCCACGAACCGGGCCGCGACGGCCCGCCGCCGCAGCACCGGGCGCGGCGGCTCGGGCGGGGTCCAGGGCGCGGCCGCGTCCCCGAGGTCGATCACCAGCTCGGCCCCGACGCCGGTTGCCGGCCCGGTCACGGCACTGGTTGCCGGCCCGGTCACGGCACTGGTCACCGGCCCGGTCACGGGAGCCGCCAGACCGTCAGCCCGTTGCCGACGCACACGACGGTGCCCTCGCTGCGGGCGCACTGCGGCGCCGGGCCGATCGCGCCGCGCCCGACGACGCGCATCCCGCCCGTCCGCGCGTTGTAGAGGCCGACGACCCCCTGCCACTGCCCGGCGTCGGTGTGCGAGACGAGGAACTCGTCGCCGATGCCGCCGAACGTGCCGACCCAGTCGTCGAGCCGGTCGAGGACGGCGCCGGTGCGGGCGTCGACGGTGACGATCACCGTCCGGTGGGCCTTCGACGCCGTGTTGCCGAGGCTGCCCAGGACGAGCCGGTCCCCGGCCAGCCCGAAGACGTCGTTGTACTCCTCGATGCCCCACGCCGCCGCCCCGGTCGTCGCGTCGAACGCCCGGATCCCCGCCCCGCTCGCCGTGCACCAGCGGGCCGCGCCGCACGCGAACAGACCCCAGTCGAGGGCCGTCTCGTACTGCCAGACCAGCCGCCCGGTGCCCAGGTCGTAGACGTCGGCGGAGCGGGACCCGGGCCGGCCGACGACCGCCTCCCCGCCGTAGATCGTGAAGTCGGTCGCCGCCTCGGCGTCGAAGCCGGCCAGCCGCTGCCGGAACGTCACCGCCCCGGACACCGGATCGCGGCGCTGGACGGTCCCGTCGAGGGTGAGCTCGTCGATGGAGTCGATCGCGTAGCCGTCGCCGGGCCAGCCGAGCATCGAACCGGCGGCCAGGGTCGCCTGCCAGGCCGGCCGCCCGGTCCGGGCCTCGACCGCCTCGAGGTGGACCGGCTGGTCGCCCCGCCAGCCGTCCTCGGTGCCGACGTCGCGGAGCACGAACCGGCCCCCCGCGTAGCCGTTGAGGATCGCGGTGTCGCGGTGCCACAGCTCGGCGCCGCTGCCGGCGTCGAGGGCCGTCACCGAGTAGGGCGCGCCGGACGCGCTGCCGCCGAACGCGACGACGACCACCACCCCGGCGTGGGAGAACAGCAGCCGCTCCGACTCCTGGGCCCGCGGGCGCGTCCACAGCGGGCGGCCGTCGACGGTCCGGGCCTCGAACCGGCCGGGCGTGTCGGACTCGTACCGGGTGACGAACAGCCGCCCCTCGCTGACCCGGGCGTCGACGACCCGGTCGGGCAGGGTGAACACCGGCGCGGGCAGGCCGGGCCGGTCGGCCGCGAGGGCCAGGGCGGCGACGGCGGTGAGGGCGGCGACGACGAACGCGACGACCCGGCGGGCCGGCACCGGCCGGGGCGGCGGCGCCCACGGTGCGGTGGTGTCGCCGAGCTCGATCATCGTGGTCACGGGCGCCGCCACACGTAGAGGACGCCGACGGCGAGGCAGGCGACCCGGGTCGCGGTGGCCGTGCACTGCGGCGTGCCGTAGAAGTCGGGGGCCCGCCCGATCACCCGGATCGAGCCGTCGGCGACGTCCAGCTCCCCGACGACGGCGTCGGTGTTGCTGGTCGGCTTCCAGACGTAGGAGCCAAGCGCCCGGGGGAAGAAGTACCCGCTGGCCAGGAACCATCCCTGGCGGTGCCACAGGACGTCACCGGTCGCGCCGTCGAACGCGGCCACGTCGTCGGGGTGGAACTCGTTGGCGACCTGGCGGAACATCAGCAGCCGGTCGCCGAGGTCGCGCAGCAGGGCGGTGTAGCCGCGCACCCGCCACAGCACCGACCCGGACGCCCCGTCGAGGACGGCGGTGTCGTCGTCGCCGAAGACGCAGTAGCGCTCGCGCAGGCATGGCACCGGCCCGTTGTACGCGGGCAGCGCCCCGGTCCACCGCCACAGCCGCCGCCCCGTGGCCCAGTCGTAGACGGAGGCCCCGTCCCGCCCGGCGGCGAGGACGACCTCCTGCCCGGGCAGTCCCGCGTAGTGCTGCGCGACGACACCGCCGAGGGCCAGCCGGTGCTCCTCGGTGACGGCTCCGGTGGCCAGGTCCCGGACCCGCAGCGACCCGTCGGGGGCCAGCTCGGCGAAGCCGGAGATCCGCGGGTAGTCCCGGTAGTCGAAGCGCGGCAGCGTGCCCGGCGGCAGGTCGATCGACCACTTCGGCGCGCCGGTGCTCTCGTCGAGGCCGAGGTACCGCTCGTGGTGGGGCAGCGGCGGCAGGGCGACCGAGGCGTCGTCGGGGTTGCCGTAGGACTGGTCGTACCCGTCGTCCTCGTCCGGCCAGGCCGGCTCCTGCACCACGACGGTGGCGCCGGCGGCCAACCCGACCAGCCGCACGTTGTCCCGCCGCCAGCGGTCCCGCCCGGTGGCGGCGTCGACGCCCAGCAGGAACCCGGTGTAGACGCCGCTGGTGTCGGTGCGCTCGGTCTGCACCAGCGCGACCCGCTCGGTCAGCCCCGTGTAGGACTCGTCGCTGCGCCCCGGCCGCGACCACAGCACCCGGCCGGTCGCCGCGTCGAGGGCCTCGGCGACGGGGTCGGACCCGACCGCGGCGTAGCGGTGCACGACGATCCGCCCGGCGACCGCGTCGACCGCGAGGACCTGGAACTCGGCCGTGTAGAGCGGGTCGTACCCGTGGCCGTCCGCGGCCCCGCCGGGCAGCAGCGCGGCCGCGGCGAACACCGCGATGGCCAGCGCCGCCCGCCGCCACCTGCGCTGCCGGCGCGCGGTGACGGACCCGGGCTGCTCGGGCGGCTCCCACGGGGCACTGACATCGAGCTCGATAATCGCGTCGGGCACGGACTCCCTCTCCTCACTGGAGAGAGAGTCCCATGTCCGTCCGCCGGTTGCGAAGCGTCAGCGGCGCGGGGCCCGGGTCCGGGCGGCCGCCGGGCTGACCGGCAGCGGGGCCGGCTCGTCCATGCCGCTCACCCACTCGGTGACCTGCCGGGCCACGTCCTGGGCGGTCAGGCCCAGGTCGGCCAGGATCTCGTTGCGGGAGCCGTGCGGGTGCCAGCCCTGCGGGACGCCCAGGTCGCGCAGCGGCACCCAGACGTCGGCGTCGCGCAGCGACTTCGCCACCGCGTCGCCGACACCGCCGGTGCGGACGCCGTCCTCGAGGGTGACCACGAGGCGGTGCTCGCGGGCCAGGGCGACCAGCTCGACCGGGACCGGGCGGACCCAGCGCGGGTCGACCACGGTGACGCCGTAGCCCTGCTCGGCCAGGCGGGCCGCCACCTCGACCCCCATGTGCGCGAACGCGCCGACGCTGACCAGCAGCACGTCCTTGCGGTCGCCCTCGGCCAGGACGTCGACACCGCCGAAGCCGTCGACGCCGCCGACCCGGCGCAGGGCCGGCAGGTCGGCCGGGACGGAGCCGGTCGGGAAGCGCACGACCGTCGGGCCGTCCTCGATGGAGACGGCCTCGCGGAGCTCCTCCCGGACCGTCTGGGCGTCGCGGGGCGCGGCCAGCCGCAGCCCCGGTACCACCCCGAAGACCGACATGTCCCAGATGCCGTAGTGCGACGGGCCGTCCGGGCCGGTGACGCCGGCGCGGTCGAGCACGATCGTGACCGGGAGGTTGTGCATGGCCACGTCGAGCAGGACCTGGTCGAAGGCGCGGTTGAGGAACGTGGCGTAGACGGCCACGACCGGGTGCAGGCCACCGATGGCCAGGCCCGCGGCCGACGTGATCGCGTGCTGCTCGGCGATGCCGACGTCGTAGGCCCGCTCCGGGTACTTCCGCATGAGCTTCGCGATGCCGGTCGGCTCGGCCATGGCCGCGGTGATGCCGACGATGTCGGCCCGCTCGTCGGCGATCGCGACGAGCTCGTCGGCGAAGACGCCGGTCCACTTCACCGAGGCCGGGGCCAGCAGCTTGCCGGTCTCGATGTCGAAGGCGCTGCTCGGGCCGTGCAGGCAGTCGGCCTCGTCCTCCATCGCGGGGCGGTAGCCGAAGCCCTTGCGGGTCACCGCGTGGACGATCACCGGGGCGCCGAAGTTCTTGGCCTTGCGCAGCGCCGACTCGACCGCTTCCCGGTCGTGGCCGTCGACCGGGCCGACGTACTTGATGCCCAGGTCCTCGAACATGGCCTGCGGCGCGACGGCGTCCTTGATGCCCTTCTTGACCGCGTGCAGCACCTCGAAGAGCGGCGGCCCGACCAGCGGCGTGCGGCCGAGGGAGTCCTTGACCAGGTCGAGGACCTTCTCGTAGCCGGGGTTGAGGCGCAAGTTGGACAGGTGGTCGGCGAGCCCGCCGATGGTCGGCGAGTAGGAGCGGCCGTTGTCGTTGACGACGATCACCACCGGGTTCTTGGCCGCGGCGATGTTGTTGAGGGCCTCCCAGCACATGCCGCCGGTCAGGGCACCGTCGCCGACCAGGGCGACCACGTGCCGCGGCTCGCCGCGCAGCGCGAACGCCTTCGACAGGCCGTCGGCGTAGGACAGCGCGGTCGAGGCGTGCGAGTTCTCGATGATGTCGTGCTCGCTCTCGGCCCGGCTCGGGTAGCCCGTGAGCCCGCCGCGGCGGCGCAGGAGGTCGAAGCCGTCCTGGCGGCCGGTGACGATCTTGTGCACGTAGGCCTGGTGGCCGGTATCGAAGAGGATGCGGTCCTTCGGGGAGTCGAAGACGCGGTGCAGAGCGAGGGTCAGCTCGACCACGCCGAGGTTCGGACCCAAATGACCGCCGGTCCGCGAGACCTTCGCGATCAGGAAGTCGCGGATCTCCGCGGCGAGCACATCGAGCTGCTCGGCGGTCAGATTACGAAGATCACCCGGGGCGCGGACCTGGCTCAGCATCGGCTCGGCCTCGTTCTCTTCTGTGCTCATGCCCGCCGAGTCTAGTGCGGCCGTGCAGCCACGCACGTTGGCCGAACGAATCTTGACAGGTTCCACACATCCCGGCCTCAGTCAGGAAACAGTCCGGCCGGCCGCCACGGCCTGCGCGAACTTGGCCGCGTCCCGATCCTGCACGAATGCCGTCAAAGCGGTGTCGATCGTCGCGTTCCAGGCGGTGTCCGCGACCACCCCGTGGGTGAGCGAGCCCACCACCCGGGTGGCGGCGTCGGCCCATTCGGCCACCGCGGCCGCCAGATAGCCCGTGTACTTCGCCCGGTCGGTGTCGGTCCGCGCGGGCACGGAGCCCTTCTGCGGGTTGAACGCGTCCTGCCCGCCCACCGAACCGCACTCGACCAGCCATTTCCGGGCCGCGCCGGCGTGCGGGGCGCCGCGCGGGAGCGTGAAGGAGTCGGACAGGAAGTTGTAGATCCCGTCCGTCCCCGGGCTCGCCACGACGCCGTAACCCTCCGTGAACACCAGGCTTTTCGTCCGCAGGTAGGCGTCGGCCCAGTCGCCCATGAGGTTGTACGCGGCGCCCCCGCCGATCACCTTGTCCAGCGCGGGCTGCCAGTCCCCGGCCGGCGTGGCGATGTCGGAGCGGGCGAGCACGTCGGTGAACAGCCGCAGCGCGGTCAGCACGGCCGGGCTCGACCAGTCGGTGCCGCCCGTCCACAGCTCGGCGTAGGTCTGCGCGCCCAGGGTCCCGAGCAGGACGTTCTCCAGCAGGTGCTTCTGCGTCCAGCCCGGCCCGATCGACAGCGGCGTCAGGCCCTTCTTCGCGATCGCGTCGGCCTGGGTCAGGAAGTCGGCCCAGGTCGCCGGGGGTGTGAGACCGAGCGTGGCCAGCGTCTTGGGGCTGTACCAGAGCAGGTTGGACCGGTGGATGTTGACGGGCACGCAGTAGATGGCCCCGTTCACGGTGATCGCCTGGACGAGGCCGCCGGGCAGCTTGTCCAGCCAGCCCTGCTCCTCGTACAGGTCACGCAGGTCCTCGACGTAGCCGGCCTTGATGTCCTCGGTGAGCTCCCGCCCGGCGTGCGCCTGGTAGGAGTCGGGCGGGTCGTCGTTCTGCAGGCGGGTGGCGAGCACGGTCTTGGCGATGGTGCCGGCCCCGCCGGCCACGGCCGCGTTGTCGAAGGCGACGCCGGGGTTGTTGCGGGCGAAGTCGGCGACGAGGGCTTCCAGGCCCTCCTTCTCCCCCGGTCCGGCCCACCACGAGAACACCTCGACCTTGCGGTCCGGCTCCGCCCCGGTGGACCCACCGCCGCCGCAGCCGGGCAGGGCCAGCGCCGCGATCCCGGCGGCGAGCAGACCCCTCCGGCTGACTCCCATGCCTAGCAGTATTCTCCGACAAATCGGGCCTTTGATGCAGTACCGCCAAAACGCCTTCGGTTTTCCGGAGCGCTCAGATCGCGGTGGGCGGTGGCGCCAACCACTGCGACACCGGAGCGACCGGGACGCCGGCCTCGGCGGCCAGGTGCGCGGTGGTCAGCCCGGGGTCGGTCCCGGCCCGCAGATCCGCGTAGGCGGTCACGGTGAGGACGTCGGTGAACAGCTTCACCGCCGCCTCCAGCAGGGTCGTGACGAGCCGGCTCACGACGATCGCGGTGATCACGGTCGAGGTGAGCGCGACGTTCGACGCCGGCCCGGTCCCGAACGACGCCGACTCGGTGCCGCCCATGGCCGTCTCGATGATCTGCCCGACCAGGTAGGAGATGACGCCGACCAGCAGGGACAGGCCGATGATGGTCGCGATCCGGGCGATCGCGCTGCCGAAGTCGCGGTGGAACAGCTGGAAGCAGCGGGAGATCGCCCCCGAGCCGCGCTCGAACGTGACGACCGCGGGCAGGATCACGAACACCGCGTAGAGGTAGATGCCGGGCAGGACGCACAGGCAGAACCCGACCAGCATCATGAGCGCGGCCAGCAGGCTCCAGCCCCACAGCGGCAGGAACCGGCGCACGGCCAGGGCGAACGCGGGCCCGAGACGCGGCGGCTGCCCGGCCGCGACAGTGACCGCGATCTGGTTGCCGGCCACCGTGATCAGGCTGCCGACCATCCCCGCCACCACCGCGCCGAGGAACAGCAGGAGGAACGGGGCGAGCAGCGGCGTCAGCGACGGTGCGCTCTCGGACGAGTTGGCGGTGTCGATGAAGTCGGCGGTCACCCGCAGGCTCCAGATGGCCTCCGGGATGACCACCGCGAGGGTCAGCACAAACCCGATGAGCTGCAGGATCGCGAGCTGCTTCCAGGCACCCTTGAAGATCGTGATGCTGCGCTGCCACCAGCCGCTGTAGTCCGGGCTGATCATGGGGTCGAACCCGGCCTGGGCGGTGGACAGCGGGATGCCGTAGCCGCCGGCCGGGACGCCGTACTGATACTCGGGCGTCGGCGCCTGATACACGACGTAGGCCTGGGACGGGTCATAGGCCGCGGGCCGCAGCTCGGCCGGGGGCGGCGGCGGTCCGGCCGGAGGTGGCCCGGGCGGCCCGGCCGGAGGCTCCTGCGGCGGGACCACCGGCTCGTCCGGTCCGGGCGTGGTCGGGGGCTGGGTCATGACTCCTCCGTCTTCGCGATCCGCGCGCTGCCGCTCGCCTCAAGAAGATAGAGGTCCCCCGCCAATCCCGCTGACCGGTCCCCGCTCAGCGGGTCGGGGCCGGCACCATCTGCGAGTAGACGACGGTGCACACCAGTCCGAGCAGCCACACGCCGCCGGCCACCCACGCCGCCCGCTCACCGAGCGCGGCCGGCGCCTTGCCGCGCAGCGCCTGGATCGCCAGCGCGGCCGCGGCCACCATCAGCGCCACCCCGATGCCCCAGACCGTCCAGTCGGCCGGGCCGCGGTCGACCTTGAGCTTGGTGAGCCCGAGCACGGCCCGGCCGATCGCGAACACGAACGGAATCGTGAACACGACGACGATCTGCGCGACCGTCTTGCGCAGCGCCCGCCACGGGTCCCGCCGCGGCCGCTCCTCCTCCGCCGGGTCATACGGATAGCTCATGCCGTCGCCTCCGCAGGCTCCGGCGCCGGCCCGAGCTCCACCCTGTGCCTATGATTCGCGGCCACTCCGCTCCGCTGCGTACCGCTCATGCCTGCGCCCCGTACTCCGGCGAGAACAGCGTCAGCAGCCGCTTCGTCTCCTCGAACGGCAGCTGCCCCGGGGCCGGACGACCACCGATGGCCGAATACGTGACGCGCGACCCGAGCAGCGGGAACAGGACGCGGGACCCGGCCCCCTCGGCGCCCATACCAATGACAATCATCCGGGGGTACTGCAGCAGCAGCCCGGCGAGCACCCTGAGGTCCTCGGACCCGTGCGTCATCGTGCTGATCTTCACGACGTCGGCCCCGGCGGCCTGCGCGCTCGCCACCTTCGCCCGCAGGACGTCCGCGTCCGGCGTCTCGTCGAAGTCGTGGAACGACACGATCACCGGCACATCAGCGGCCCGCGCGGCCGCGACCACCCCGGGCAGGACGGCATCGGAGGAGAGCTCGACGTCGACCGCGTCGACCGCGGGCACGACGGCCTCGAACAGGCGCAGGCGGGCCGCGTCGTCGCCGGGCCAGTATCCACCCTCGGCCTTCGACCTGATCGTGGCCAGGGTCGGCAGGCCCGCCGCCCGGAACGGCGCGATCGCGGCCAGCACGTCGGCCGGCTCGACGCTGCGATGCCAGTCGATGCGCAGCTCGGCCAGGTCGACCCCGAGATCCCGGGCCCGCGCGGCGTGGCCCGCGGCGTCCTCGTCGCCGAAGCTGACCGCGACCAGCGGCGCACCGCCGGAAAGCCGCGCCCGCAGCGTCTGCGTTGCCACCAGAGACTCCCCCTGCCCATCAAGACAGGGGGAGTCTACGGTGCCGCGCTTCGCCGGTGCCGCACGCCGGTCAGAAGGGCCAGTCGCCGTGACGCCCGGCCTCCAGCAGCGGGATCATCCCGAAGCCGGCGTCGGACAGGCCGCCGAACGTCCAGCGGTTCGCCGTCGCGGGCGTGTGCCCGAGCCGGTAGCCGGCCAGGTTCCAGGTGAAGATCGGGACCGTCGCCGGTACCGCGTCCGACACCGACCCGTCGTAGGACGCCTGCTCGTCGGTCAGGATCACCACCCGGTCGTGGCCCTTGAAGTGCTTGCGCACCGCCGTGGCCGTGTTGGTGCCCTGGCCGTGGAAGTGCCCCTCGGCCCGGAACCGCTCGATCGCCTTCAGCACCGACTCGCCCTTGCGCAGCTTGAACACCGTCGAGCCGGTCGAGAACGACACCACGTCCGCGCCCGCGCACCGGGTGCCCAGGGCCACGCCGAAGACCACCGCCGCGTCCCAGCGCATCAGCGTGCCGTCGCGGGAGAACGTGGAGTGCATCGAGCCCGACGTGTCGATGAGCACCAGCGTCCGCCCCGGCAGCGCCGGCACGTTGGCCAGGCTCGCCGTCAGCGCCTGGTCCAGCGCCCAGCTCCAGCGCAGCGACGGCGCCGCCCGGTAGGCCGACAGGAACCGCATCGGCAGCTGCCGCGACCGCGCGACCCGCTCCGGGTCGGCCAGCTCGGCCGCGACCGGGGCCGCCGCGCCGTCGGCCACCCCGGCCTGGTCGAAGTTGCGCAGGTTACGCAGCCGCGCCATGTAGCCCATCGACGGCAGCAGCGCGGTCCACAGGGCCGCCTTGTCCAGCGTCGTCCCGCCACTCATGGACAGCGCGTCCTCCCAGGTCATACCGGCCGCGCGGAGCCGGTCGGCGTCCAGCAGGACCGCCGGGTCGCCCGCCGCGTCCGCGCGCAGCCGCTCGTTCGCGGCGATGACGGCCAGGGACTCCGGCACCGGCAGGTCCTCGCGGCCGTGCCGGCGCCCGAGCGCGTAGGCGAACAGGTCGCCCTGCCACGGCGCGGCCGGGCCCGGGTGCGTGAGGTCGATGACGTCGCCGAACCGGAACGCGTGGCTCGCGGTGTCGTACTTCAGCAGGTTGCGCTCGGTGTAGAGGCGCTGTACGGCGTCGGCGATGCCGCGCTTGACGGGCTTCGGGACGGCCCGGCCGTACCGCGACATCCAGTACGCCAGCAGCTCCCCCGGCTCGTCGGCGCGCTGCAGGACGTCCGCGACCACCTTGCGGTTCTCGCCGTTCGCCGGCGCAGCGGCCGCGAGCCGCCCCTGGACGAACTCGGCCGCTCCGACAACGGCGGCGGTGCGCAGGTTCGCGCCCCCGCGCAGCCACGCCAGGAAGCGCCCGGTCCAGTCCGGGTCCGCGACCGCGGCCGCGCGGACCAGGCGGGAGTACCGCTCGTCGCGCTCGCCGGCCCGCTCGTAGAACGTCTGCTCGCCGACCATGTTGGTCACGGCCAGCAGGAACAGCTCCGACTTGAGGTCGCGGGCATACCCGGCGCCGCCCTCGTAGGTCGGACCGGCCACCCGCGCCGGCCCCGCGACCGGGCCGCGCCCGACCGCCGCGCGCATCTTGCGCACATTGAGCTTCGCCATGATTGGTTTCACCCGCCTTCGCGTTTGTGTAGGCGGCGACCGTACCCCCGGAAAAATGGCTCGTTGTTTGTTTTTCTTTCGCCCATCCTGGCCGGATGACTCGCTTCGACCTGCGGGCGGCGGATCTCCGGGCGTTGAACTCGCCGACGAAGTACCCGTCGATCCCGACCTACCACGAACTCGACCCCCGTAACGGCGGCCTGCTCGAGTCCGCGACCGCGTTCCCCGGCGACGTCATCGCGACCGAGAAGGTGGACGGCACCAATAGTCGCCTGGTGCTGTTGCCCGACGGCAACTATCTGATCGGCTCGCGGGAGGAGCTGCTCTACGCGCGCGGTGACCTGATCGGCAATCCGGCGCTGGGCATCGTCGAGCAGCTGCGCGCGGTCGCGGACCGGCTCATCGCGGTCCACGACGGCGGCATCCACGTCTACTGCCTGGAGCTGTACGGCGGCAAGGTCGGCGGCGCGGCCAAGCAGTACACGAAGGACTCGGCCCGCTTCGGCTGGCGCCTGTTCGACGTGGTCCTGCTCGAGAATTGGGCGACCGCGCTGACCTGGCCCCAGGCGCAGATCTCGGCCTGGCGGGAGGCGGGCGGCCAGCCGTACGCGGACGAGGAGCGGCTCCAGGACCTGGCCGCGACCGCGCGGCTGGAGCTGACACCGCGGCTGTTCCGCGCGGACGCGCTGCCGACGTCGATCGAGGGGATGCGGGAGCTGCTCACGTCGCGCCTGCCGGAGACGCTGGTCGGTCTGGACGGCACGCGCGGGCGCGCGGAGGGCATCGTGTTCCGCACCCCGGACCGCAAGGTTATCGCCAAGGCCCGGTTCCAGGACTACGCGCGGACGCTGCAGCGGCGGTCCTAGGACTGTCCGGGGGCCGTCCTAGCGCGGGGTGAGCAGGCCGATGGTCTCGAAGTGCATGGTCATCGGGAAGCTGTCGTACGCGCGGACGGCGGTCAGGTCGTAGCCGAGCTCGCCGAACGTGCGCACGTCGCGGGCGAAGGCGGCCGGGTCGCAGGCCACGTACGACACGGCCCGCGGCGACCGGGCGGCGATCGCCTCCACCACGGCGCGGCCCGCGCCCGAGCGCGGCGGGTCCAGGACGACCAGGTCGACCCGCCGCCAGCGCGGGTTGGCCAGGACCTGGGCCACGTCGCCGCGGGCGAACGTCACGTTGGTGAGGTCGCGCAGGGCCCGGCGGCCGGCCGCGACCGCGCGCGCGTCGGCCTCGACGACCGTGACCGGGCCGCAGTGCGGGGCCAGGGCGGCGGCGAACACGCCCGCGCCGCCGTAGAGGTCCCAGGCCCGCTCGGCCGCCTCGGGTGCGAGCTGCTCGAGCACCGTGGCCGTGAACGCCTCGACGGCGTGCGGGTGCACCTGCCAGAACCCGCCCGCGGCGAGGCGCCACTCGTGCCCGGCCGCGCGCTCCCGGATCTGCGGGACGGGGCCGGACGGCGGCCCGGTGCGGTTGGCCCGGGGCAGGATCGCGGTGTCCCCGGCCGACGACGCGGCCGCCTCGACGGTCGAGCCCGGTGGCCATTCGCGGTCCGTGATCGGCAGGGCCTGGACGGCCGGGTGGGCGATCCGGCAGCGGTCGATCGGGATGACGTCGGAGCTGCGGTGGGGGTGGAACCCGGCCCGGCCTTCGCCGTCGACGGCGTACTGCACGCGGGTCCGCCAGGACAGCGGCCCGCCCGGCAGCGGCATAACGGATATGTCGGAAATATCGCTCAGCCCGCCGAGCCGCCGCAACTGCTCGACGAGCACCTGCCCCTTCAGCCGGCGCTGCGCCTCCCACGACGCGTGCTGCCAGTCGCACCCGCCGCACGCGCCCGGGCCGGCGAACGGGCAGGGCGGGATGACCCGGTCCGGCGAGGGCAGCAGGATCTCCACCGCGTCGGCCCGCAGGAACCCCTTGCGCTCCTCGGTGACCCGGGCCAGGACCCGCTCCCCCGGCAGCGCGTGGCGGACGAACACGACCTGGCCGGCGTGCCGGGCGACGCAGAACCCGCCGTGCGCGACCGCACCGACCTCGACCTCGAGCAGCCCGGCCCCGGCCCGGGCGTGGCTCTGCGTCACGACTCGGGCGTGGCCGACGAGCGCGGCCCCCGCTTCGGGCCCCGGCTCAGCGTGGCGTCCATCCGGTCGATGTCGACGCCCTCGATGGAGCTGAGCTGCCACGGCACGCTGGTGACCATCACGCCCGGCTCGAACAGCAGCCGGCCCTTGAGCCGCAGCGCGCTCTGGTTGTGCAGCAGGTGCTCCCACCACTTGCCGACGACGTACTCGGGGATGAACACGGTCACGACATCCCGCGGCGCGCGCTGGCGCTTGTTGCGCACGAAGTCGAGGATCGGGCGGTTGATCTCGCGGTAGGGCGAGTCGACGACGGTCAGCGGGACCGGGATGCCCCGCTGCTCCCACTCCTCCTGCAGCGCCCGGGTGTCGTGGTCGTCGACGTTGACGGTGAGCGCGGTCAGCGAGTCGGGCCGGGTGGCCTGGGCGTAGGCGACGGCCCGCAGCGTCGGGCGGTGGACCTTGGAGACCAGCACGATCGCGTGGTTGCGGGCCGGCAGCACGGGCCGGACCTCGGAGGGCTCCAGCTCCCGGGCGACCGTGTCGTAGTGCTTCTTGATCCCGACCATCAGGAAGTAGATGACGATCATGGCGATGATCGCGATGTAGGCGCCGAGCAGGAACTTCGTGATCAGCACGACGATGAGCACGGCGCCGGTGAGCGTGAGGCCGATCATGTTGATCGTCCGGGACCGGATCATCCGGTTGCGGGCCTGCTTGTCGCGGACCGTGCGCAGCAGCCGGTTCCAGTGCCGGATCATGCCGGCCTGGGAGAGCGTGAAGGAGACGAAGACGCCGACGATGTACAGCTGAATGAGCCTTGTCACTTCGCCGTTGAACCCGATGATCAGGATCATCGCGGCCAGGGCGAGCAAGATGATGCCGTTGGAGAACGCCAGCCGGTCGCCGCGGGTGTGCAGCTGCCGGGGCAGGTAGCGGTCCTGGGCCAGGATCGAGCCGAGCACCGGGAAGCCGTTGAACGCGGTGTTGGCCGCCAGGAACAGGATCAGCGCGGTGATGACGCCGACGACGTAGAGCAGGATCGACCCGGACCCGAAGACCGTCTGCCCGAGCTGGGTGGTGACCGTCTTCTGCACGTAGTTGGCCGGGCCGCTCTCGATCTGGCTCGGGTCCTCGACGAACTTCAGCCCGGTCCGGTTGGCCAGCAGGATGATGCCCAGCAGCATGGTGATCGAGATCGCCCCGAGCAGCAGCAGCGTGGTCGCCGCGTTCTTGCTCTTGGGCTCCTTGAACGCCGGCACGCCGTTGGAGATGGCCTCGACGCCGGTCAGCGCCGCACACCCCGAGGAGAACGTCCGCAGCAGCAGGAAACCCATGGCCAGCTGGCTCATGTTCGTGTGCTCGGCGTGGATGACCAGGTCGGCGCTGGGCGCCCGCAGGTCGTCGCCGAGGACGAAGATCTTGAAGAACCCGGTGATCACCATGCCGATCATGACGATCATGAACCCGTAGGTCGGGATCGCGAACGCCGCCCCCGACTCCCGGATGCCGCGCAGGTTCAGCGCCGTGAGGATCGCGATGGCGATGATGGAGATCGCCACCTTGTGCGTCGCCACCCACGGCACGACCGAGCCCAGGTTGGCCACGCCGGAGGCGGTGGAGACGGCCACGGTGAGGATGTAGTCCACGAGCAGCGCGCTGGCCACGGCCACGCCGAAGCGCGGACCGAGATTGACCGTGGCCACCTCGTAGTCGCCGCCGCCGGACGGATACGCGTGCACGTTCTGCCGGTAGCTCGCGACGACTGTGAGCATCACCACTGCGACCGCGAGCCCAATCCACGGCGAGATCGTCAGCGCCGTGGCGCCCGCGATCGACAGTGTCAGCAGGATCTCATCCGGGGCGTAGGCGACCGACGACAGCGCGTCGGAGGCGAACACCGGTAGCGCGATGCGCTTGGGCAGCAGCGTGTGTTTCAGCCGGTCCGAACGGAACGGTCGGCCCAGGAGCAGCCGCTTTGCGAGGGAGGTGGGACTGGCCACGACGCCTAAGCGTACGGGCACCGCCGCCTCCCGTTGCACCGGTCGCCTTCCCGCATGACATCCTCGACTCTGACTGCTTCAGGGGACCGGAGGCGCCGACGTGCACGTCGTGATCATGGGCTGTGGCCGCGTGGGATCCACGCTGGCGCAGAGTCTCGAGCAGCGCGGACATTCGATCGCGGTGATCGACGTCGACGCCGACGCCTTCCGCCGCCTCGGCGGGGAGTTCCACGGCACGACCGTCACCGGGGTCGGCTTCGACCGCGACGTCCTGCTGCAGGCCGGCATCGAGCGGGCCGACGCCTTCGCCGCCGTCTCGTCCGGCGACAACTCCAACATCATCTCGGCCCGGGTGGCCCGCGAGACGTTCGGCGTGGAGCGGGTCGTGGCCCGCATCTACGACCCGAAGCGGGCCGAGGTCTACGAGCGCCTCGGCATCCCGACCGTCGCCACCGTGCGCTGGACCGCCGACCGGATGCTGCGCCACCTGGTCCCCGAGGGCAACGTCGAGGTCTGGCGCGACCCGACGAGCACCGTGTCGATCGTCGAGGTGCCGCTCCACCCCGACTGGATCGGGCACACCGTCGAGCAGCTCGAGGCTCGCAGCGGCGCCCGAGTGGCCTATCTCATGCGCTTCGGCCTGGCGATGCTGCCCACCGAATCGACCGTGATGCAGGACGGTGACCTGGCCTTCATGCTGCTGACCGACGAACTGTCGGCGGCTGTGGCGAAGGTCACCGGCTCGGCGCCCGAAGGGGGCAACTGACCATGCGCATCGCGATCGCGGGGGCCGGCAACGTGGGCCGGTCCATCGCCAAGGAGCTCGTCGACAACGGCCACCAGGTCATGCTCATCGAGCGCGTGCCGAAGATGGTGCGCCCGGAGCGGGTACCGGCGGCGGAATGGATCCTGGCCGACGCCTGCGAGCTGGCCAGCCTCCAGGAGGCCGACCTGTCCTCGTGCGACGTGGTGGTCGCGGCGACCGGCGACGACAAGGTCAACCTCGTCGTGTCACTGCTGGCGAAGACCGAGTTCGCGGTGCCGCGGGTCGTCGCCCGGATCAACCGGGCCGAGAACGAGTGGCTGTTCAACGAGCAGTGGGGCGTCGACGTCTCGGTCAGCAAGCCGCGGCTCATGGCGGCCCTGGTCGAGGAGGCGGTGTCGGTCGGCGACCTGGTCCGGCTGATGACGTTCCGCCAGTCCGAGGCCAACCTGGTCGAGATCACGCTCCCGGAGACCGCGCCCTACGTCGGCCACCCGGTCCGCGACGTGCCGCTCCCCCACGACGCGGCCCTGGTCGCGATCCTGCGCGGCCGCCGCGTCCTCGTCCCGACCCCGGACGACCCGCTGGAGTCCGGCGACGAACTCGTCTTCGTCGTGACCTCCGAAATGGAAGACACCGTGCGAGCGGTGATTCTCGGCGAGGACAGCATTTCCAAGAAGGGGCAAACCTCGTAAAGGCCAACGGCTTCAGGGGAAAGAGCGAGGGCCTGACTCGGGTCCGCGGTGGGCGCGACCGCCGCTCCCGCCAGACAGCGGTCGGCCCTGGGGGCCTCCCTGCCAGGTCCGCGCGATTGCGGACCTACAAGCCAAGTCCGCATCCGCGGACCGCAAAGAGCAAGATCCGCGATTGCGGACCTTTCCAAAAGACCCGGAAAGCCTCGAAAGCTCTGCGGAGCTTTAGGAGTCCGCTTCGGCGGGCTCTTCGGCTGCCGGCTCGGCCGGTTCTTCGCGGAGGATGCGGCGGGCCTGCCAGACGGTCAGGGCGGCCAGCAGGGCGTAGGGAGGCCAGCCGAGGGCCAGGCGGGCGATGCCGAGCAGGTCGTCGGAGTCGGCGCTGGTGTCCCGGTAGATCAGGATCTGCACGCCGAGCTTCAGCGCGTAGACGAGGGCCCACAGGCCGGTCAGCCACATGAAGGCCCGGCGCAGGCGGGTGTTGTCGTACCAGCGGGTCGCGCCGCCGTCCAGGGTCACCGACCACAGCCAGCCGACCAGCGGCCGGCGGAGGGCGATCGAGCCGAGCATGCCGATGACGTAGCCGACGGTGAGCAGCATGCCGGGCAGGTAGACGTCCTTGGCATCGCCGCTCTTCCAGGCGATGTAGGCCCCGATCGCGATGCCGAACACGCCGTTGAGCGCGTGCCGGATCGGCTCGCGGCGGGCCAGGCGGTAGACGGCGAGGGACAGGGCCGCGCCGACCGCGATGATGAGCGACGTCTGCAGCGACCACCACTTGAAGTGGTCGCCCAGGAAGTTGACCACGATGAACAGCGTGATCGGGATGCTGGACTCCACGAGTCCGCGCACACCGCCCAGCTGCTGCGCCATCTGCACCGAGAACGGCGGGAGCGGCTCCTCCTCGTCCGCCTCGGCCGCGGGTTTGGTCGGGCTTCCTGGGTTACCTGGCTGCATCCGTCCTCATCACGGTCATTGCACAATCACGGTCTTTGCACAATCACGGTCTGTTCAGCATCGCGGTCTGTTCATCGGGGTGTGTCGAGCTCGTAATACGGGTTGTAGAGCACCTTACGGCCATCGCGGACCGCGATGCGCCCCTTCGCCGTGATCGCTCGACCGGGCTCGATGCCGGCGATGTGCCGCCGGCCCAGCCACACCAGTGTGACCAGGTCGCTGCCGTCGAAGAGCTCGGCCTCGAGGGTCGGCAGATTGGTGCGCGGCGTGTAAACAACCGTGCGCAGCCGCCCCTTGAGACTCACGATCTGCCCGCGCCGGCACGTGAGCGCCGGCATGCTGCCGCACTGCTGCGCGTCGCGCTGCAGTTCTTCCGCGTCGAGCTCGCTGTCGCTCGCGGTCAGCCGGCGGAAGAACTTCCGCAGGCCCCGTTCCCCGACCGCGTTCTCACTGTCCGTGGCCATGATGACGGTGCCACCCTTCCTCGGCCGCCATGACACCCTCATTACGACGGTACGCGCTTTTTCCCTACTTGCGACGTGGCCTTGGTGACGGCTTGCGGCGGCTCGACCCGCTACCATCCGCGCCGTCGGCGGCGGACCCGGCGTTGGGCTCGGCGTTCTCCCCGGCGGCGGCCCCGGCCTCGCCGTCGGTGACCTCCTTGGGCAGGTGCAGCGGCAGCGGCTCGCGCACCGGCATGGCCTCGTTGCCGCGGTCGACGACGAGGTTGCGCAGGCACTCCAGCAGCGGCGGGGCGGCCTCCGGGTCGATCGCGGCCGGGCCCTGGAACACGGCCCGCACGAGCCAGCGGGGCCCGTCGACGCCGACGAAGCGGATGTCGGTCAGGCCGTCCGGGGTCCGCACCCGGGCCCGCAGCTCGGTGCCGTAGTCGCCCTGGGCCTCCTCGGCCGCGACGCCGTCGTTGAACAGCTGCTTGCGGATCTCGGCCCGGACCTCGTCCCAGATGCCCTCGCTGCGCGGCGCGGCGAACACGCCCAGCTGGAGCGCGCTCTCCTCGAAGACCAGGACGATCTGCTGGATCTTGCCGTCGTTGTCGGCCTGGACCCGCACCTCGACGTTCTCGACCGCGGGCACCTTCAGGGAGCCGAGGTCGAGCTGGGCGATCCCTTCGGGGGCCTCGGTGACGTCGTAGGGGCCGTCCACCCGGTCCGACTTGCCGGCCCGCGGCTCGCCGTCCTCGACCGCGTCGAGGTCGTCGTCCAGGTCGCGGTCCAGGTCACGGTCGAAGGTGTCGCCGCCCTGCGGGCCCGACTTGGCGTGCCGGCCGCTCCCGCGATTGCGCGAGAAGATCACTGCTCTGCCTCCAAATTCGCGGCCGGGGCCGCAGTCCGCGCTGCCGGGACCAGCCCGGCATGCCCGCCGGTGGACCCGTGGCCACCGGCCCCGCGCACAGTATCGGGAAGGTCGTCGACGACGTGGAAGTGTGCCCGCTCCACGCGCTGGATCACAAGCTGGGCAATTCGGTCACCCCGGGATATCTTCGCCGATATCACTCGATCGTGATTGATGAGGTTCACCAGGATTTCGCCCCGATACCCGGAGTCGACCGTCCCGGGGGCGTTGACGATCGACACGCCCAGCTTCGCGGCGAGCCCGGAGCGCGGGTGCACCAGGCCGACATACCCCTCCGGCAGCGCGATCGCGATCCCGGTCCGCACCAGCGCCCGCTCGCCCGGCCCCAGCTCCACGTCCTGCGCCGCGTACAGGTCGGCACCGGCGTCGCCCGGGTGCGAGTAGGCGGGCACCGGCAGATCCGGGTCCAGCTGCCGCACGAGTACGTCCATATCCCATGAACCCCTTTCCTTCGCCTGCCATCCTGCCCCGTCCGATGCCGGTGCGAACACGTACCCTCGCCTACACGTACCCTCGCCTGCATGCACGAGCCCAACCCGTACCGCGAGCGACTCAGCCTGTCGTGGTGGCTCTGGCTCCCCGCGGTGGCCGTCGCCGGCGCACTGGCCGCCGAGGTCAAGCTGGGCGCCCCGGGCGCGGCGACCTGGGTCGCCTACCTGGTGCTGCTGCCGCTGACGGTGGCCGGGCTGTGGTGGCTGGGCCGCATCCGCATCGAGGTGTCCAACGGGGAGCTGCGGGTCGACGACGCGCACATCCCGCTGCGGTACGTCGGTGAGGTGACGCCGCTGGCCCCGACGGACAAGCAGGACCTGCTCGGCCCCTACGCCGACCCGGAGGCCTTCGTCATCCAGCGCCCCTGGATCGGCCCGGCCCTGCGGGTGGACGTGCGCGACGCCGCCGACCCGACCCCGTACTGGCTGATCAGCACCCGCCGCCCGGACGCCCTCGCGACCGCGATCCGGCAGGCCCAGGGCGTCGCTTCCGGAGGCGCCGGAGGCCCGGCACAGACCTAGGCCGCCGGAAGGCTCTGGACGGCGTTCCTAGCGGCCGGAAGGCCTTGGACGGCGTCCGGTTCCGGTTGAGGTGGTTCGGCACCGGCCTGAGGGCTTGAGCGGCGTACGGCTCCGGTTCAGGCGGATCTGGACCTGCTTCCGGTTTCGGCGGTCCGAGGTCTGGCGTCGCTCCCAGGTCTGGCGCCGCTCCCAGGTCTGGCGCCGCTCCGAAGTCTGGCGCCGGTCCGATCGATCGCGGGCCGGCTTCGGGGGTGGCGGTCCGAGGGCCGGGCCGGTTCAGGACTCGATGACCCGGTGGCCCTGGCCTTTGAGGTCCTTGCTGATCTCGGCGCCCAGTGACTGGGTGGCCCGGCGGTTCAGGAAGCCGCCTACGGCCGCGCCGGTCAGGAAGGGGCCCATGGTGCTCAGGTTGCGGCCGAAGCGCTTCAGCAGCCGGTCGCGTAGCTCTTTGCGCAGCGCGGTGCCCATGGCGGCCGCGACGCTGCCGCCGACCCGCAGCGGGTTGATGCCCCGGCGCTCGGCCCAGGCCTGGATCAGCGCGATCGCCCGCTGCGACCCCGAGCCCGGGATCGGGCGGCCGTAGACCGCGTGCAGCTCCCCGATCAGCTTCATCTCCACCGCGACCACGGCGACCGTCTCGGCGGCCAGCAGGACCGGCGCCGAGAGCAGGGTCGGGGTCGCGACCCACTCGACCGCGGCCACCCCGCCACCGGCGGCGCCGATGCCGGCCGTGACCCGGGCCGCGTTGCGGATGAGCCGGTCGGCCAGGGCGTCGCCCTCCAGGCCGTTGTAGTGCGCCCGCAGCGTCTCCAGGTCCCGCAGTGGGATGTGCGGCGCGACCCGGGTCACCGAGTCGGTGATCCAGCCCAGCGCCTTCTTGGGCCGGAACAGGTCCCGCACGCCGCGCTCGCCGACCTCCAGCCGGACCAGGCGGCCCAGCAGGCGGCGGCGCTCCTTGACCGGGACGTCGTCACCGGTCAGCGCGACCACGGCCCGCGAAAGTTCCGCATCGTCCGCCGGGCCGGCCAGTGAACCTGGTCCGACCTGCCCTTCCGGCTGGACGGGTGCGTTTTCGGCCGCCTCGTCGGCAGGCACCGGCTCGACCATCGTGAACCTCCGCAGGTAGTCGATCGCCGCTTCAGTAACTGAAGCACGCCGACGCCAGTTCCGCGTGATCAACTCCGCCCGCGAAATCACCCGCGCGGAGCCGCCGTTTTCATGCCCGTTTCACGTCGTCCCCATGCACGCCGGTTTGTGCACACCGGCACCTTCGGGGCCTGACTCGGCTCCCCCGCCGCATGACACCGGCCGCACGCACGCCTGCCTCATGCCCGCCACGCCTCGTGCCCGCCCGGCTTATGCACACCGGCACCCTCGGGGCCTGACACGGCTTCCTGCCGCATGACACCGGCGTCATGCACGTCTGGCCTCATGCACGCTCGGCTTGTGCACGGCTTGTGCACGTCGGCCCCCGTGCGCACCGGCTCGTACACGCCCGGCTTGTGCACGTCGGCCCCGTGCGCACCGGCTCATACACGCCCGGCTTGTGCGCACCGGCCACTTGCGCACCGGTCGCGGGCGTGATGCCACTCACGCGTGATAACTGGCGGGGCTCACGCGCACTCGCGGCAGATCAGCTCCCCGTTGCGCTCGGCCGCCAGCTGGCTGCGGTGGTGGACCAGGAAGCAGCGCGAGCAGCGGAACTCGTCCACCTGCATCGGCAGGACCTTGACCGTCATTTCCTCGTCGGCCAGGTCGGCGCCCGGGAGTTCGAAGTTCTCGCCGAGATCGGTGTCATCGACGTCGACGGTCGCAGACTGCGCGTCGGTCCGCCGGGACTTGAGCTCCTCGAGGCTGTCCTCCCCGAGGTCGACCTCGTCGCGACGCGGCGCGTCGTAGTCGGTGGCCATCGGTGTTCACACTCCCATTTTCGTGTCGCCGGGTCGGTTGGGGCGCCCGAAGCAACGTCGTCTTCAACGTCCAAAGGCGGCGTACCTTACCGCCCTTGTGCGTTTGTTGTACGCCCGCTCGCGGAAAGTTGTTCCCACTGTGACCGAGGCGACACAACGATCTTGCACCATCCGGGTCACTCGGGCTCGCCGGCCAGCCGCACGGCGATGCGACCATACCCGCCCGGACCGATTTCCGTGGGCAGTCGTCACGCAACGGGGAGTGGGAACTTTGCGGTACCTCCGGTGGGGACTTCAGCGGTTCTCCCGGTCAGGCGCTAACCTCTCCGGCAGCCAGAGCGTCTTCTCTGGTGACGGACTTTGATGCCGGCGGGCGCAGGATGGCGCCGCCCGGCGTGGGCGCGGGGAGCGGGCCATGAGTTTTGCGCGGGTGAGGGCACTCGCGGTGGTGGGCGTCCTCATAGTGGCCGCGGCGATCTTCGTGATCGTCGCGGTGGTGAAGGACCACCAGGGCGGTCCGGCCGCGGACGGTGGCAAATGCCCCGAGGGCTCGGTGCTGGTCGACGCGAAGCTGCCCCGGCAGCAGGACGTCAAGGTCACCCTGTTCAACGCCACCAGCCGGCAGGGCACCGCCTCGGACGTGGCCAGCGACCTGCTCAGCCGCCAGTTCAAGGAGGCCAAGGTGGTCACCGCGGCCCCCAACCCGCCGGTGAACAAGGTGGAGAACCAGGTTGCGGTCATCCGCTTCGGCCCCGCGACCGTCGGCGCGGCCTGGCTCGTACGCGCGTACTTCCTGGACCGGGCCGACGACCAGTTCGACAAGGCCCGCCTCGACGACAAGGTGGAGATCATCCTCGGCGGCAAGTTCAAGCAGCTGCCGACCACGACCGAGGTCAACCAGGCCATCGCCGCGCTCGGCAACCCGCAACTGCCGACCGGCACCTGCGCGAAAGACGACAGCTGAGCCGCTTTCCGCGTGACTTCGCTCTGGAGCCCGCGGAGGCGGGCTCTTGAACGTTGTTGAGGTCCGCAGCAGCGGATCTGGTTTTTCAGGTCCGCATTAGCGGATCTAGCTTTTCGGGTCCGCATTAGCGGATCTGGTTCTCTGAGGTCCGCAATCGCGGACCTGGCAGGGAGGCCCCCCAGGGCCTCCCGGTGTCTGGCGGGAGCGACGGCGCGCCCCACCGCGGACCCGAGTCCAGCTCTTCAGCTTTGCGGTTATTCGTTTTTCGCAAGGTTTCGGCTTGCAGAATCGGCTACGGGCCGCCGGACGCGTCGAGTTTGCTGAGGAGGTCGTGCAGGTGCGGGTGCAGGGCGGGCGGGGCGGCGATCACCATGTCGGCGCCGGGCGGGTTGCCGTCCAGGCCGGTCACCAGGGCGCCCGCCTCGGCCGCGACGAGCCCGCCGGCCGCGTGGTCCCAGGGGTTGAGGCCCTTCTCGTAGTACGCGTCCAGGGCACCCTCGGCGACCAGGCACAGGTCGATCGACGCCGCGCCGATCCGCCGGACGTCGCGGACGTGCCCGATGAGGCCGAGCAGCACCCTGGCCTGGTGCAGCCGCCGCTCGGCCGCGTAGCCGAACCCGGTGCCGACCAGCGCCTGGCCCAGGTCGGTCTCGCCGGTGACCCGCAGCCGGCGCCCGCCGCAGAAGGCGCCCCCGCCCCGGGTCGCGGTCCACTCGCGCCCGGTGGCGGCGTTGAGCACGACCCCGGCCACCACCTGACCGTCGACCTCGGCGGCCAGGGAGACGGCGTATACCGGAATGTTGTAGAGGTAGTTCACGGTCCCGTCGATCGGGTCGAGGATCCAGCGCACGGCCGCGCGCTCCTGCCCGCCGCCGAACTCCTCCCCGAACACGACATCGCCGGGCCGGGCCTCCTTGAGCTTGTCGCGGACAAGTCGTTCGACCGCGCGGTCGGCCGCGGTGACCACGTCGGTCGCGGTCGACTTGGTCGCGACGGCGTCCACGCCGTCGGCCCGCATGCGGTTGGCCAGGTCGCCGGCGGCTCGGGCGACGGAGACGGCGAGGGCCAGCAGATCGGCCGGTTGTTCCATGGTCACCATCCTTACAAAGCCCCTTCGCGACCCGCCGAGCCCATCCGTTCGGTCACAAGACGCGCGTCCCGCACCCTCAAGAGGGGATGTTGGGGCGAGAGAGCGTTACAATTCACGCGCTGCCCGCTGTCGTTCGTGAATCCGCCCGGACTCACGGCCCACACGGGCGCCACCACACAAGCAACCCGGCCACTTCAGCACGGCCGCGCCGTGCGCGAACCCGGCCGCACCGGCCGTCGCTCGCTCATCGCACCGGAAGGTCGTTCGTGACAGCAGCTCACCAGCCCAGCGTTGACGTACGTTCCCTCGCCGACACGCTGATCGCGCGTGCCGCCAACAACGGCGGGCACGTGACGTCGGCGGAGGTCGCGCAGGCGGTCGACACCGCCGACGTGACCCCAGCGCACGCCAAGAAGCTGCTGCGGAGCCTGGCCGAGGCGGGCGTCACCGTCGTGGTCGACGACTCCGCCAACAGCCGGCGCCGGGTAGCGGCGGCTCGTTCGGCGACTCCCGCATCCAAGGCGGCCACCGCGAAGGCCGCGCCACCGGCCCGCAAGGCACCCGCTGCCAAGCCGCTGACAGCCGTCGAGTCCGTTCCGGACCCGGCGGCGGCGAAGAAGGTCCCGTTGAAGAAGGCCGCGCCTACGGCGCCAACCGCATCCGCCGCGGCTGCCGCGGCACCCGCCGCGGCTCCGGCCGGGGCACCGGCGAAGAAGGCCGCGCCGGCCAAGAAGGCGGCGAAGAAGGCCGCGCCGGCGAAGGCCGCACCGGAAGGCGCCAAGAAGGCGTCCCCGGCCGGCGCCGCCGACCCGGCCAACCCGGCCGCGCCGGGCGAGGAGCCGGAGCTCGAGGAGATCGACGACGCCGCCCTGGCCGCCGAGATCGAGGACGTCGTCGTCGACGAGCCGGTCGAGGCGACCCAGGCGGCCGAGGCCGACGCGGAGGCCACGGCCACCGACGACGACTTCGCGTGGGACGACGACGAGTCCGAGGCGCTCAAGCAGGCCCGGCGCGACGCCGAGCTCACCGCCTCGGCCGACTCGGTCCGGGCCTATCTGAAGCAGATCGGCAAGGTTCCCCTGCTCAACGCCGAGCAGGAGGTCGAGCTGGCCAAGCGGATCGAGGCCGGGCTCTACGCGGCCGAGCGCCTCCGCGCGGCCGAGGACGCCGGCGAGCCGATGCAGATGCCGGGCCGCCGCGACTTCCTGTGGATCTCCCGCGACGGCGAGCGGGCCAAGAACCACCTGCTGGAGGCCAACCTCCGCCTGGTGGTCTCGCTGGCCAAGCGCTACACGGGCCGTGGCATGGCGTTCCTGGACCTCATCCAGGAAGGCAACCTGGGCCTCATCCGGGCCGTCGAGAAGCTCGACTACACCAAGGGCTACAAGTTCTCCACCTACGCCACCTGGTGGATCCGCCAGGCCATCACCCGCGCCATGGCCGACCAGGCCCGCACCATCCGCATCCCGGTGCACATGGTCGAGGTCATCAACAAGCTCGGGCGCATCCAGCGGGAGCTGCTCCAGGACCTGGGCCGCGAGCCCACCCCGGAGGAGCTGGCCAAGGAGATGGACATCACGCCGGAGAAGGTGCTGGAGATCCAGCAGTACGCCCGCGAGCCGATCTCCCTCGACCAGACCATCGGCGACGAGGGCGACAGCCAGCTGGGCGACTTCATCGAGGACTCCGAGGCGGTCGTGGCCGTCGACGCGGTCTCGTTCTCGCTCCTGCAGGACCAGCTCCAGCAGGTGCTGCAGACGCTCTCGGAGCGCGAGGCGGGCGTGGTCCGGCTCCGCTTCGGCCTCACCGACGGCCAGCCGCGCACGCTGGACGAGATCGGTCAGGTCTACGGCGTGACCCGCGAGCGCATCCGCCAGATCGAGTCCAAGACGATGTCGAAGCTCCGGCACCCGTCCCGCTCGCAGGTGCTGCGCGACTACCTCGACTGAACGATCGTTTTTCGCTCTGCGTTTTTTCGCTCTGCGCGAACCCGGGCCGTCCCCAAAGGGCGGCCCGGGTGTGTTTCCGCTCACCAAGGGCATTACAGAGCCGTGGCGCCGCGCCCAACCCACTTGTGATCGCAAGCTCGGCGCGATAGGAAACACGTAGCGGGTATGCGGTTACTTGTGGACTGGCGCTCGTGAGCAAGACTGGAATGTGACATGGGTCCCGCGCTTTTGGTGGGAACGATGTCGGGCAACACGGTGTTGAACCATCTGTGAACGACGCAAGGAAGCGTTCGTCGGTGACGATCAGAGGAGGAAGGCGATGACCCCGACCCTCACGCCGCCGCCGGAAACGGCAGCGCCCCCCGCCGCCGAGGAACGGTGCGACCGCTGTAACGCGGCAGGGAAACTCCGGGTCAGGCTCGCCGAAGGCGGCGACCTGATCTTCTGTGGACATCACGCCAACAAGTACGCAGACCACCTGGTCAAGATCGCAGTCGAGTACTCCGTGGCCCCGGACTTCACGTGGCGCGGCACTGAGCTCCCGACCAGCTGAACCCATACGCCGACCGCAGGCGGACCTCTTGGGGTCCCCTGCGGTCTCTTATTGCCCCCGCCGGCCCTCCAGCTTGCTCTCTGGCCCCGCGCGGCGGCATCTGAGTGGCCTTTTCCGCCGGCTCAAGGCGATGCGATGTGGGCACCAGAGGGACCAGGACCCGGCCACTCCGACTTGAGCCAACGCCGACGTGGACGCCGTGAGGCACCTGCGTCACCGCCATGAGCCCGATCTGACGGTTTGTAACCGCTTCTGAGCCCGCCTGACGCCACGCGAGGCGGCAGTCCTGGAGCACCCCGAACCGACTCCCAGCCACTCACGCCCTGGCGCTGGGCGAGCCGATGCCGGTCTCGTGTTGTTGCGTGCCGTCAGGTCGTAACTGCGCCGGCAATCACCGCCGCGATCAGGCGCGACACTCGCCCACTCAGCTGGGGCTCTATGTTCGCGGTCCGTTTACGCGATATGTCGGACGCTTCGCGCCCCGCTTCGCTCGACATATCGGATATGTCGCCTGTCGGGGTATAAATCCGTTAAGTCGTGGCGCGGAGCGCCCGACTTAACGTGCGAAGATCGGCCGGCTACCGCGGACAATGAGGCCGGCCAGCGGCTACCCGCCCGCAAGGGCTTGCGGCGCAGGGTGCAGGGTGCAGGTGTGCAGGGTGCAGAACCGGCCGGCCACGCGGCCGGTACCAGCTGATCCGAGGGCGGCGGCGAACCGCGGATGAGCGGGCCGGCCGCTCGAATCGGCTGCGGCGCGAGGTGCGGAACCGGCCGGCCAAAGCGAACAACCCCAGCCAGCCACCGACATCGGCGGGCGGAGCTACAGCGTCTGGATGGTGGCGATGCGCTCCTCGAGCTGTTCGATCGTCGCCTGGGCGCTTGGTGGGCCGCCGCACAGGCGGCGGAGTTCCGCGTGGATCTTGCCGTGGGGCAGGCCGGTGCGGTGGTGGTGGGCGGCGACCAGGGTGTTGAGCTGGCGGCGCAGGACGATGCGGCGTTCGCCGGCGGTGCGGGGCTGGGGCGGGATCTCCGGGGGTGGCTGGTCGGCGGCCGGGGCGGTACTGCCGCGGCGGCGTTCGGCGGCCATCTGGTCGGACTGGCGCTTGGTGAGCAGGGCGGTCACCTGGTCCGGGGTGAGGAGGCCCGGGAGGCCCAGGTACTCCTCCTCCTCGTCCGAGCCGGTCTGCGCGGGCATGCCGAACGTGGCGCCGTCGAAGATGACCTGGTCCAGTTCGGCGGTCGCGCCCAGGGCCTCGAAGCTGCCTTCGAGCTCGCCGCTGGCCTTCTCCTCGCGGTTGGCCCGCTCGATCTCCTCGTCGTCGTAGCCGTCCTTGGTCTTGGGCTCGCCGAGGACGTGGTTGCGCTGGGCTTCGAGTTCGGCGGCCAGTTCCAGCAGGTGGGGGACGCTGGGGACGAAGACGGTGGCGGTCTCGCCGGTGCGGCGGGCGCGCACGAAGCGGCCGATGGCCTGTGCGAAGAACAGGGGGGTGGAGGCGCTGGTGGCGTAGACGCCGACGGCCAGGCGGGGGATGTCGACGCCCTCGGACACCATCCGGACCGCGACCATCCACTTGTCCGTCGACGCGGAGAACGCGGCGATGCGGCCGGAGGCGCCGACGTCGTCGGACAGGACCACGACGGCCTTCTCGCCGGTGATCTCGCCGATCGCCTTCGCGTAGGCCCGGGCGTTCTGCTGGTCGCTGGCGATGACCAGGCCGGCCGCGTCGGGCATGCCGCCGGAGCGCAGCCGGTCGAGGCGGGCGTCGGCGGCCTTGAGGACCTGGGGCATCCAGTCGCCCTTGGGGTCCAGGGCGGTACGCCACGCCTGTGCGACGAGGTCCTGCGTCATCGGCTCCCCGAGCCGGGCCGACAGCTCGTCGCCGGCCGAGGTGCGCCAGCGGGTCTCGCCGGAGTAGGCGAGGAAGATGACGGGCCGCACGACCCCGTCCCGCAGCGCCTCGGAGTATCCGTAGACGGTGTCCGACCGCGACCGCTGGATGCCGTCGGAGCCGCGCTCGTACTCCACGAACGGGATCGGGTTCTCGTCCGACCGGAACGGCGTCCCTGTGAGCATCAGCCGCCGCACGGCCGGCTCGAACGCCGCCTTCACCCCGTCGCCCCAGGACTTCGAGTCGCCGGCGTGGTGGATCTCGTCGAGCACGACCAGGGTCCGCCGGGTCAGGGTGCGCCGCTTGTGCACCGCCGGCGCGATCCCGACCTGCGCATATGTGACCACGGTGCCGTGGAAGTCGGCGGCGGCGTGGACGTCGGAGTTGCGGAACCCGGCGTCCAGGTCGATCCCGACCCGCGCGGCCGCCTGCGCCCACTGCGTCTTGAGGTGCTCGGTGGGCGTGACCACGGTGAGGTTGTCGATGGTGCCGTCGGCGAACAGTTCCGTGGCCACCCGCAGCGCGAACGTGGTCTTCCCGGCGCCCGGCGTGGCGACCGCGAGGAAGTCCTCACGCTTGCCGCGCAGATACTCCATCAGGGCCTTGCGCTGCCACACCCGGAGCGACTGACCTTCCAACACCCCCACCGGACGCGGCGGCATGCGGCACCCCTCCCCGAAATGTCCCTCACGTCCAACTGCACCCGCCGGACCGCACCACACGACCCACCGGTGTCACCCGTCCCGCGCCACTCCCCCGGCGCGACGGAACAAGCCGACCGCACGGCCCGCACGGCGATGAAGCCCGCGGCCGCGGCAACGGCCCCGGGCCGCGAAAGGCCGGCCGGGCACTGCGAAAACGCCGCCGACACGCCCGGCAGGCGGGCGGGCGGCCGCACGAAAACGCCCTCGCGTCAGCGCGGACCGCGAAGGCGTTGACAGCCTAGCGGGCATCGGCCGGCGATGCGCCGAACCGAGCCGAACGTCACGAGCTCGGGGGTGTCGGGTCGTCGTTCTGCACGACGTTCTCGTAGATGTCCTTGCACACCGGGCAGACCGGGAACCGGCTCGGGTCGCGCGAGGGCACCCAGAGCTTCCCGCAGAGCGCGCGCACCGGCGTGCCCTCGATCATGGCCTGCATGAGCTTGTCCTTCTCGGTGTAATGCGAGAAGCGCTCATGGTCACCGGCGTCGTAGCGGTAGTCGGTGCTGGTCTGCTCATCGACGCGCTGGTCGGTGAGCGTCCCGCCACCGTTCTCGGGAGAGGTCGTCACACCCCCAGTCTGCCAGGCCCGCCCCGAATTGGCCCGCACCAACCTCCCCCTGTGGATAACTCCGGCCCCGCCTGTGGACAAACCCACCGGGCTATCGTGACCTGGTGATCAACCACGCCATCCGGCTCGGGGCCGACGTCGAGGCCGCGCTGCAGTCCGGCGCGCCCGTCGTGGCCCTGGAGAGCACCATCATTTCGCACGGCCTGCCGCGGCCGGCCAACTTCACCGTGGCCAAGGAGATCGAGGCGACGGTGCGCCGGGCCGGGGCCGTCCCCGCCACCATCGGCATGATCGCCGGGGAGATCGTGGTCGGCCTCAGCGAGGACGAGGTCCGGCACCTGGCCGAGCGGGACGGCGTGATCAAGCTGTCGGTCCGGGACCTCGCCCCGGCCGCGGCCGCCGGCGCCGACGGTGCCACGACGGTCGCGGCCACCTCGGCCATCGCGGTGCGGGCCGGGATCGGGGTCTTCGCGACCGGAGGGCTGGGTGGGGTCCACCGCGACGCCGCCTCGACCTTCGACGAGTCGGCCGACCTCACGGCCCTGTCCCGCCTGCCCATCACGATCGTCTGCGCGGGCGTCAAGTCGATCCTGGACGTGCACGCCACCCTCGAACGGCTGGAGACGCTGGGGGTCGGGGTCGTCGGTTACGGTACCCGCCGATTCCCGGGCTTCTATCTGACGGACGCCGGCTTCGACCTCGACTGGTCGGCCGACGACCCGGCCGCGGTCGCCGCGATCATCCGCGCCGCCCGCGCCCACGACGTGCACCAGGGCGCGCTGGTCGTGGCCAACCCGCTGCCCGTCGGCGAGCAGCTCGACCCGGCCCTGCACGACCGCGTCCTCGCCGAGGGCCTGGCCGGCCTGGAGCGGGAGGGCGTCACCGGCAAGGACGTCACGCCGTACCTCCTGGCGCACTTCCACAGCGCCACCGAGGGCAAGAGCCTGGACGTGAACGTGCGGATCATCCTGCGCAACGCGGACCTGGCCGCCCGCATCGCCGCGGCCCTCTGAGTGACCGTCCTGGTCATCGGCGACGTCGTCACCGACATCCTCACCGTCCACACGGGCCCGCTCGCGATCGGCTCGGACACCATCGCGCGGGTGCGGATCGCCGGCGGCGGGTCGGCCGCGAACACCGCGGTCTGGCTCGCAGCCGCCGGTTCGCCGGTCGCGTTCGCCGGGGTCGCGGGCGACGACGAGCCCGGCGACGCCCGGATCGCCGAACTCCGCGACGCCGGCGTCACCACCAGCGTCCGCCGGGTGCCGGGGCTGGCGACGGGCACGGTGGTGGTGCTGACGTCGGACGCGGAGCGCACGATGTTCACCGACCGCGGCGCCAACCGCCTCCTGGCCCGCGCGGACGTGGAGCGCGCCATGGAGCTGCCCGGCCTGCGGCACCTGCACCTGTCGGCCTACGTGCTGTTCGACGACGACTGTGCCCCGGCCGGCCGCTTCGCCCTCGCGGAGGCGCACCGCCGGGGCCTCACCACCAGCCTGGACGCGGCATCGGCGGCTCCGCTGCGAGAACGAGGAGGAGCAAACTTCTTGGCGGGGGTACCGCGTGCGGATCTGCTCTTCGCAAACCTCGACGAGGCCCGGGTCCTGGGCTCGACCGACCCCGCCGACCTGCGTCGACACGCCGAGGCGGTGGTCGTGAAGTCGGGCGCGGCGGGTGCGGCGTACGCCGACGGGCAGCACGTCGCCAGCGCGTCCGCGCGCACCGTCGACAGCATCGCGGACCCGACCGGGGCGGGCGACGCGTTCGCGGCCGGCTTCCTCACGGCCTGGCTGGCGGGGGCCGGCCCGCAGGCGGCGCTCAGCAGGGGCAACGAGCTTGGTGCGCAGGCGGTGACCAGAATCGGCGCCCGGCCGTGACGGCGATCGGCGCGCGGCCGGGATCAGCATCGGCGCGCGGTCGGGACTGGGATCCGCGCGCGGCCATGACCGGGATCGGCGCCGGTGTCGGTGTCGGTGTCGGTGTCGTGCCTAGTCGACGTCGATGACCTTGTGCTCGCGCTCGGTGATCGCGTGGCCCGGGTCCGGGTGGGACGTGGGCGGCTTGCGGCGGAACTTGTTGCGGAAGCGGTTCTCCTCGCGCACGGGCGCGTCGTTGGCCAGCATGACCGCGATCATGGGCAGGAACACCCCGCCGGCCACGCAGATGGAGATCCAGAGCCAGAAGAGCGGCGGGCGGGTCGCCACCAGGATGGCGGCGACCACCACGCACGCGGCGCGCAGGAGCATCATCAGCACATAGCGGATCTCGCGGGCGCGGAGCTCCTGCTCGGGGCTCCGCGCCGCATCGGTGATCAGCTGTGGGCGATCCCTGCGGGCCATTGGAACGAGTCTGCCACGAACCCGCGGGGAACCGCGATCAGGGACGGATGTCAGCGGGTGTCGGTCGGCTTGACCGGCGCGCCGGGGGCGACGCCGCCGGGGCCGGTGACCGGGCCGCCCTGCTCACGCTGGGTGGTGCCGGTCGCCAACAGGTCGCGGATCTCCGTCAGCAGGCGGATCTCGTCACTGGGCGCCTCGGGCTCGGGTTCGATGCCCCGCTTGCGGCGCTCGGCGAGCTTGTTCATCGGCAGGACGACGAGGAAGTACACGGTGGCCGCGGTCAGGATGAACGTGATCACGGCGTTGACGAACGCGGGCCAGTTGAGCACCTGCTCGCCGATCTTCAGGCCCTGATCCTTGTCGTCGACCCCGATCCCGCCGGTCAGATTGATCAACGGCTTGAGAAAGCCGTCGGTGAACGCGGTGACGACGCCGTTGAACGCGGCGCCGATGACCACTGCTACGGCAAGTTCGATGACATTGCCCCGCGAGATGAAATCCCGGAATCCCTTCAGCACAGAGGCACCTTATTCCCGGCGGCCCGCCCCCGCATCCGTTGTCGCCCCGCGCCCGCGCGCGGCGGGAGTCCCGACACCCGCGGACGGACTCCGGAGGCGATCGCAGCGCGACCCGGCGTGCCGTCGCAGCACGTGCGCCCGGTCCCGCGCGCCGACGCCGATTACGCCTACTTCCCGGGCGAAGACCTGCTCCCGCGCATAGCGAAAGGCACGGACCCCTCGCCACCCCAGGCCGCCGTCATACCGGCGGCCGCCGTGGCGGTGTCCGCAGGCCTAGGAGCCGGCCTGGCCCTTGGCCGCCTTGGCGTCGGCCTTGACCTGCTTCTTGTACTCCCGCACCTTCGCCAGCGACGCCGGGTCGACGATGTCGGCGACCGACCGGTGCGACCCGTCCTCGCCGTAGCCGCCGGCCGCGGCCCGCCACCCTTCGGGCTGGACGCCGTACTGCTTGCCGAGCAGCGCCACGAAGATCTGCGCCTTCTGCTTGCCGAACCCCGGCAGCCCCTGCACCCGCCGCAGCAGCTCACCGCCGTCCGCGACCCCGTCCCACAGCCCGGCCGGCTCCCCGTCGTACCGATCGGCGAGCACGCGGCAGACCTCCTGCACCCGCCCGGCCATGGCCTTGGGGAACCGGTGCAGGGCCGGCGGCGTGGCGAAGATCTGGATCAGCCGTTCAGGGTCGTACTCGGCCAGCTCGTGCGCGGTCGGCTCATGCCCGAGCCGCTGCACCAGCACCCAGGGCGACGAGAACGCCTTCTCGAGCGGAATCTGCTGGTCCAGCGTCATCCCGATGAGCAGCGCGAGCGGACTCCGGGTGAGGTACTCGTTGGCAGCTTCGTCAATAGGCAGCGTGATGGCCATGCGCACATCCTGCCCCACCTGCCGGGCGATGTGCTTGCGCTCGGCCGGCGATCCCACTCGCGACACCACCGGCCCGCCCGAAGGCTCTGGACTCGGGTTGACCCGGCCACGGCAGGGGCCTTATGATCGGCCATATGGCCCTATTTATGGGAGAAGCTATAGTGCTTACTATGGCGAAGACAACGGTCAGCGTGTCGACCGAGGCGAGAGATGTGTTCGCCGCTGTCGCCGCGAGTCGCGACACGACGATGTTCGCCTTGCTCGAAGAGACGGCGCGCCGTCTCGAGCGCGAAGAGGCGATGCGGCAGGCGACACTCGACTACGAGCGGCTCGCGACGGAAGACCCGGACGGGTTCAGCGAATATCTCGCTGAGGGGCGCAGCTGGGACATGACCTCCGGCGATGGCCTCGGTGACGCGCGCGCCGAGTTCCCGGAGTACAACCGGTGATCAGTCGCGGCGACGTGATGCTCGCTGATCTGAGCCCGATTGTCGGTCGCGAGCAGGGCGGCCGCCGGCCCGTCCTGGTGCTGTCACCGGCGGCCTACAATGCGTGGCCGATCGAGATGGCGGTCATCGCGCCGATCACCTCTACCGACCGTCGGCTCCGTCACCACATCCCGATCGGCCGCGAGGCCGGACTGCGCACGGAACCGAGCTTCGTGATGCCTGAATACGTGCGGGCGATCTCGCAGCAACGCCTGACCGGCCGGCCGCTCGGCGCGGTGCGCGCGGCGACGCTCGACGAGGTCGAGCGTTGGGTCACGCAGTTCACGTCCGAGACCCGCATCTGATGACGGTGCGGGCGTGACCACCGGACGGTCGTAGCGCTCCGCGAGCCACTCGATGTGGCCCCGCCGTCAGTGGGGGGTCGGGGGGCGGGTGAAGCGGGCTCTGGCCCACAGGTAGCCGGCGGCGGCCATCGCGGCGGACCAGGCCAGTGCCCACCACAGGTGGGGGCCGGCGGGGGCGCCGTTCAAGGCTTCGCGCAGTGATTCGATGATCGGCGTGTATGGCTGGTGCTCCGTGAACGCGCGCACGCCCGACGACATGTGGTCGGTGGGGGCGAAGGCGCTGCTCAGGATCGGCAGCAAGGTGATCGGCAGCGCCGCGTAGCTCGCTGCTACCACGGTGCGGACGGACAAACCCATGGCCGTCGTGAGCCAGGCGGCGGCGAATGCTGACAATGCGACCACGCCGGTGACAATGAGCCAGCCGGTGAAGGTGGCGTGCGGGCGGTACCCCATTGTGAGGGTCAGCAGCAGAATCAGGAAAACGCAGAGCAATGTGCGCAGGACGGTGCCCAGGACGCGGCCGGTCAGTACGGCGGCGCGGGAGATGCCCATGGTGCGGAAACGGTTGATGATGCCTTCGTTCATGTCCGTGGCCACGGCCACCGCGGTCTGGCCGACGGAGTAGCCGATGCAGAGGACCAGAATGCCCGGGACCACATAGGCCAGGTAGTTGGCGGTGCCGAGGCTGGTGGCGGCGCCGAAGATGTACACGAACATGAGAAGCATCAGAATCGGGGCGATCAATGCGCCGAACATTGTCGACGGGTTGCGGCGGTTGTGCCGCAGGTCGCGGCGGAGCATGGTCAGGGCGTCTCTCATGACACGGGCTCCTTCGTGGCGTGGCCGGTCAGGGCGAAGAACACGTCGTCCAGATCAGGCGTGTGGACGGTCAATGTTTCGGGATCGACTCCGGCGGTTTCCAGGCGGACGAGCAAAGAGCGGATTTCGGCGGGGGTACCGTCGGTCGGCACCCGCAGCGCCAATGCGTCCTCGTCCCGGGCCGCCGCGGGCAGCGCCGTCGATGCGATGGCGAGCGTGTCGGGCGTGGCGAACACCAGGCGCACGTGCGCGCCCGGCACCCGGCGCTTGAGCTCGTCCGGGGTGCCCTCGGCGACGATCCGGCCCCGGTCCAGGACCGCGACCCGGTCGGCCAGCTGGTCGGCCTCGTCGAGGTACTGCGTCGTCAGGAAGATCGTCACGCCGGCCTTCGCCAGGGTGCGGACGATCTCCCACACGGTACGGCGGCTCCTCGGGTCGAGGCCCGTGGTGGGCTCGTCGAGGAAGATGACCCGCGGCTCGCCGAGGAGGGTCATGGCCAGGTCGAGGCGGCGTTTCATGCCGCCCGAGTAGGTCGCCGGGGTGCGCCGGGCGGCGTCGGCCAGGTCGAAGCGCTCCAGCAGCTCGGTCGCGCGGGCGCGGCCGGCGCGGCTCGGCAGGTGCTGCAGGTCGGCCATCAGCAGGAGGTTCTCCTCGCCGGTGAGGAGGTTGTCGACGGCCGAGAACTGGCCGGTGAGGCCGATCGCGGCGCGGACCTTGGCCGGCTCGGTGGCCAGATCGTGACCGGCGACGGTGATCCGGCCGGCGTCGGGCGGGATCAGCGTGGCCAGGATGTGCACCATCGTGGTCTTGCCGGCGCCGTTGGGGCCGAGGAGCGAGACGATCGCCCCGGCCGGGACGTCGAGGTCGATGCCGTCGAGGACGACCTGATCGCCGTAGGACTTGCGCAGCCCGGAGACCGTGATGCCCGACTCAGTCATGGCAACACTATGGCACCATGCGTGGCGCCATTCAACCGCTTTATGGCGCCATCCAACTTGGCCGGGGGTGCAGGGGGCGTGGAGCCCCTTGCCCGGGGCGGGAGCGAAGCGGCTCCGGAATCCTACGCAAGGGTCTTCTGATAGGCCTCCATCCACTCTTTCTGGGCTCGGACCAGCGGGTTCTCGTCGTTCGTCACGTGTTCGAAGATCGCCGTCGCGTGTGGCTCCGGCATCGACAGGCACGCCTCCCGGGTCGCCGCCGCGACCCGGTCCGACTCGGCCGCCAGCGCTTCGAAGAACTCCTCCGCCGCCCAGCCCCGGGCCCGGATCAGCGTCTCCAGGCGGGCGATGGGGTCACGTTGGCGCCACGCCTCGACCTCCGCGTCCGCGCGGTAGCGACGCGGGTCGTCGGACGTGCTGTGGCCGGCCATCCGGTAGGTCATCGCCTCGATCAGCACCGGCGGCCCGCCCCGGCGCACGGACGCGGCGGCCCGGGCCGTGACCGCGTGCACGGCGAGCACGTCGTTGCCGTCGACGTGGTAGGACTCGAGGCCGAACCCGACCGCGCGCCGGTGCAGCGGGGCCGCCATCTGCCGGCTCGTGCTCGTCGAGATCGCCCACTGGTTGTTCTGGCAGAAGAACACGACCGGCGCGTCGGCGACCGCGGCCCAGTTCAAGGCCTCGTTGACGTCGCCCTGACTGCTGGCGCCGTCGCCGAAGTAGGTGAGCACGACGTCGTCGGCGCCGTCGAGCCGCACGCCGACCGCATACCCGGTCGCGTGCAGCGCCTGCGTGCCCAGGACCAGGCTGTAGATGTGGAAGCGGTACCGCGCCGGGTCCCAGCCCGAGTGGACCACCCCGCGCCACTGCGCCATCAGCTCGGCGGGGGTGATGCCGCGGCAGCGCGCGGCCGCCTGCTCCCGGTAGCTGGGGAACACGTAGTCGCTGTCGCGCAGCGCCCGCATCGAGCCGACCTGGGCCGCCTCCTGGCCCAGCGACTGCAGCCACAGCCCCAGCTCCCCCTGCCGCTGCAGGGCCAGGGCCTCCTCGTCGAACCGCCGCGCGAGCACCATGTCGCGCAGCAGCCCCCGGCACAGCTCCGGGGTGACCTCGAGCGGCGCCTCACCGTCAGCGCGCAGCGTCCCGTCCGGCGCGAGCAGCTGGATCATGATGCTTCTCTCCTGGGGTTCGCCTTCTGCTCCATCATCCTGCCTGCGCCCGCGGATCAATGGCGCCATCGGCGCCATGCAATTTGCCATACTTACCGGCATGGACCTGACCAGCTACGTGGAGGGCCTGCGCGCCGAGCTCCTCGCGGCCGCCGGTCCCGAGGAGGCCGCCCTGGCCGACCGCCTGGCCGCCGCCGTCGCCGCGGCCACCCGCCTGGCGATGCTGGACGCGCTGACCGACGCCGCCGACGAGATCACCCGCGACCTGGCCCCCGGCTCCGTCGAGGTCCGCGTCCGCGACCGCAACCCCTACTTCGTGGTCACCACGCCGGACCGGGAGCCCGCCGCCCCGCGCGTCCAGGAGCCCGAACTGCCGCCGGAGGGCCCCGTCGGCCGGATCAACTTCCGCCCGCCGGAGCAGCTCAAACAGCGCATCGAAGAGGCCGCGGCCCGCGACGGCCTGTCGGTCAACGCCTGGCTGACCCGCACCCTGAACACCGCCCTGGCCGCCGGCCCGGCGCCGACGCCGGCCGCACCGAAGACCGGCTCCAAGGGCACCTTCGTCGGCTGGGTCGGCTAGCTCGCGCTGGCCGCCGACGGCGCGGTCGTGGCCGGCCACACCGACTTCCAGCCTTTCAGGAGATCAGCGGGGCGCCGGTCTCCAGGACGGTCTTCAGGCCGCTCACGATGCGTGACCAGGCCTCGTCGCGCTCGCGGTCGGGGCGGGCGTCGAGGTCGTCGCAGGTCAGCGCGGCCCGGGTGAGGGAGGGCTCGACCTGGGCGATCTCCCAGGTGAGCCGGCAGTGCGCCGCGGGCTCCGGGCCGACGCCGGTGAGCAGGGTGAAGGTCCGAGTTCTCATGCTGGACAATTCCTCCGGGCCGGACTTGCCGGTGACCTGCGAGTGAGTTGGTACCCGACAGTCGGGTTTTCGAGGGAGACCGCGCGTGGAAGATCTGATCAAGGAGCTGGAGGCCCAGGAGGCCCGGCTGCTGTTCGACCGGTTCGACAACGACGACGCCTGGGCGCTGGGCAGTCTGCTGGTGGAGACGGCCAAGGAGCGCTCGCTCGGCATCACGATCGACATCCGCCGGGGCGGGCAGCAGCTCTTCCACGCCGCGCTGCCGGGCACGGCGCCGGACAACGACCGCTGGATCGAGCGCAAAGTCCGGGTGGTGGAGCGGCTGCACAACTCGTCATACCTGGTGGGGCGGCGGCTGGCGGACCGGGACAAGGTGTTCGACGAGTCCTACGGGGTCGACCCGGCCGACTACGCGACGCACGGGGGCGCGTTCCCGATCCGGGTGCGCAATGTGGGGGTCGTCGGTGTCGTAACAGTGTCAGGTCTGCCCCAGGCCGACGATCATGCGCTGGTCGTGGAGGTGCTCGAGCGGTTCCTTGCCGGGAGGCAATAGCAGTGTCGTGAAACCGACGTCGACAGCGGCCGGGGGCGGCCCCACGATGCCGCGTGTGAACATTCGATTCGCACTCCCGATCGCGTTACCGAGCGTGCTGCTCGCCGCGACCGCATTGGCCGGCTGTGCCGACAAGGACGACCCGGGCACCGCCGCCCCGCCCGCCTCCACCGCGACCGCGGTCGTGCCGGTGAGCGAGGCGGCGAGTCCGGCCGCGAAGGCGAGCGGCAAGGCCCCGTCGGGCGGGGTGGCCAGCGGCGCGGCCGCGGGCTGCCCGGTGACGGCGGCCGTGCTGGAGAAGGCGTTCAAGGCCAACAAGGAGATCGCCGACAACATCCTCCTGGGCAAGGGGCTGAAGGACGTCAGCTGCTACGGGGGCTGGGCCACCGCCACCGCGACGCCGGAGAACATGGATCAGGCGGTCGTGCTGTTCAAGTACGACGCCGCGAAGAAGACGTGGGCCGCCGTCATCGGCGGGACCGACGGCGTCTGCCGGGACCGCGTGCCGGAGGCCGTCGCGACACACCTCAAGGGTTGCCAGAACTAACCCGATCGAGTGTCGTAAATTGCCGGGGTGAGATACACACTCCTCGCTGTCTTCGCCGGAGCGGCCGCCACCCTCGCGGCCTGCTCCGGCGGGTCACCCCAGGCCCAGGCCCCGTACGTCCCCACCCCCGACCAGACCACCCTCCTGCCGCAGACCGGCGAGGCGCCGCTGAAGCCCGGGGCCAGCCCCCAGGCCGGCTGCCCGGTCGACAACGCCACCCTCGAAAAGGCCCTCGCCGCCGACCCCGCGATCACCGCGGCCGTCCAGCTGGGCAAGGGTCTCACCGACATCAGCTGCGCCGTCGGCTACGCGACCGCGCGCACCGAAGGCGACCGGGCCACCGTCCTGTTCCACTACGACGGCGCCAAGAAGATGTGGGTCGCGGTGTCCGGCGCGGCCAGGAACGGCTGCGACCCCGTGCCCCCCGACGTCCGCAAACAGCTCAAGAACTGCGCGTAGGAACCTGGTCAAAATCCGTGCTTTGTGGTGATATTGCTCATGGAGCGTGAAGCACTGCTCCGGCTCCTCGCTGAGGAGCCGGGAGCGGCCTTCGAAGCGTGCCGGGCCGCGATCCGCGCCGGCGCCGAGTATGTCGTGTGGGACCACACCCTGCCCGCCGACCAGCTCGCCCGCAGCTATTTACGCCGCGCTCAGCACATGGCCCGGATCGGCAACCCGATGCTCGGCTCGGCCGAGGCGATCGACGTGCTGCAGACCTCCGGTGACCGGCCGCTGCGCGTCGGCGAGGCGAAGATCGAGAACCCGCCCACCCACTTCCAGCTGTTCCTGACCGCGGACGCGACCCGGGTGGTGGCCTGCATAGGCATCGATCAACGCTGACATACCAGGATGGGCGGTGTGGACGCACTGCTGGACAGCACCGCCCTGGCGCGCCTTCGGGAAGCGCTCGGCACAGCGGAGTACACCTCCGCCGGTATTCAGAACCATCTCGGCGAGGACGCCGCGGCCGCCGCCGCGCGCAACGACTTCCGGGCCGCGCTGCGGATCACGCAGGCCGGTGGGGGTCGGCTCGACACCCTGATCCGGCTCTTCATCTGCGGGCAGACCGAGCCGCTGGACCGGGTCGCGGCCGCGCTCGCCCCACTGCCCCTGGAGTCGGCCTCGCCGTTGCTCGAAGCCGACGGCGACGGCGTCCGCGCGGCGATCGAGCTGGAGCCCTACGGGGACTGGTGGGTCGTCGCCGACCTCTCCGCCGGGATGCGCCCCGGGCGGCCGCTCCCCGGCGACCACGTGCTCGGCATCGGCGGCGCCTCCAGCACCCTGGCCGCCGCGACCGTGCGCCACCCGGTCGGGACCGCGCTCGACCTCGGCACCGGCTGCGGCGTGCAGGCCCTGCACCTGTCGACCCACGCCCGGCGGACCACCGCCACCGACGTCCTGCCCCGGGCCCTGCGCTTCGCCGCCACCACCGCCGCGCTCAACGGCCTCGACTGGGAGCTGCTCGAGGGCGACCTCACCCGCCCGGTCGCGGGGCGGCGGTTCGACCTCGTCGTGAGCAACCCGCCGTTCGTGGCCGGCCCCGGCACCACCGCGCACACCTACCGCGACTCCGGCCGCCCCGGCGACGCCGTCTGCGCCGAGCTCGTCGCGGCCGCGCCCGCGCTGCTGGCCGACGGCGGGCACATGCAGTTCCTGGCCAACTGGCTGCACGTCTCGGGCGGGGACTGGCGGGAGCGGGTCAACGACTGGCTGGCCGGCACCGGCCTCGACGCGTGGGTGATCCAGCGGGAGGTGTCCGACCCCCTCGCGTACGTCAACCTGTGGCTGGCCGACGCCTCCGAGGACGCCGCGCACCAGCCGCAGCTGGCCGCGGCCTGGCTCGACTGGTTCGACGCGCAGAAGGTCGACGCGGTCGGGTTCGGGCTGATCACGCTCCGCGCGGCCGGGCACGACGACCCGACGGTGCGCATCGAGGACCTCCGGCACACCGTCGGCGGCGACCTCGGCCCGCTGATCTCGGACTGGTTCGCCCGGCAGGACTTCCTGCGCGGCGCCGATCTCCTGCGCACCCGGTTCCGGGCCGCGCCCGGGCTGACGCTGCGCCAGGAGGCCACCATGGGCGAGGAGGGCTGGGAGGTCGGCCAGCAGCTGCTCGCACTGCCCGACGGGCTGCGGTGGGTGGAGGAGGTGGACCCGGTCGCGCTGACGCTCGTGGGTGCCTGTGACGGGTCGGTGACCCTGGCCGACCAGGTGGATCTGCTGGCCGTCGCCCATGAGGTCCCGGCGCCCGTGCTCGCGGAGGTCGCCGTCCCGCTGGTGTCGCACCTGGTCGAGCGCGGGGTCCTGCTGCCGTGCGAGCCCTAGTCCAGACCGTGTCGCGGGCTTCGGTGACCGTGGATGACACCGTGGTCGGGGCGGTGGAGCACGGCCTGCTGGTGCTCGTCGGCGTGACCCATTCCGACAATCCCGAAATTGCCGAAACGCTGGCCCGGAAGGTGTACGAGCTGCGGATCCTCGACGACGAGAAGTCGGCGGCCGACATCGGGGCGCCACTCCTCGTTGTCTCGCAGTTCACCCTCTACGGCGACGCCCGCAAGGGCCGGCGCCCCACCTGGATCGCGGCGGCCCGCCCGGAGGCGGCGGAGCCGCTGATCGAGCACTTTTGCTCCGCCCTGCGAAACCGGGGCGCAACCGTGGAAACCGGGCGATTCCGCACGCACATGCTGGTCGAGAGCGTGAACGTGGGACCGCGGACCGTATTGCTGGAGGTCTGAGACTCACGGATTCGTGCCACGGCTCCGCCGCCTCACCGTCACTTCACGCCCGCTCAGCGAAGCTACTTCTCGCAAGGATGATCGCGCCACTTGTCAATCCACACGGGAGGCGAGCGAAGTGGCCCAGCCGCTGAGTGAGAACACGGAATTCAGTGCCGTCGACGTTGAGGCCGACGAGCAGCACGAGCAGGAGCACGCGCTCGACAACACGGGCGTCTCAGCGGATCTGGTTCGCGCCTACCTCAACACGATCGGCCGCACCAAGCTCCTCACCGCCGAGCAGGAGGTCGACCTCTCCAAGAAGATCGAGGCCGGCCTGTACGCGGAGGAGAAGCTCGCCACCGGCATGGTCCACCCCGCGTGGATGAACACCTACGAGGTCGTGGTCCGCGAGGGCCGGGCCGCGAAGGCCCACCTCCTCGAGGCCAACCTGCGCCTGGTCGTGAGCATCGCGAAGCGCTACACGGGCCGTGGCATGGCGTTCCTGGACCTCATCCAGGAAGGCAACCTGGGCCTCATCCGGGCCGTCGAGAAGTTCGACTACACCAAGGGCTACAAGTTCTCCACCTACGCCACCTGGTGGATCCGCCAGGCCATCACCCGCGCCATGGCCGACCAGGCCCGCACCATCCGCATCCCGGTGCACATGGTCGAGCAGGTCAACCGCATGGTCCGGGCCCGCCGCGACCTCTCGGCCGCCCTGGGCCGCGAGCCGGTGGTGGCCGAGATCGCGGCCGCCCTGGGCGTCGAGGAGTACCAGGTCATCGAGCTTATCTCGTACGACCGGGAGCCGGTCAGCCTGGACCAGGCCGTCGGCGAGGACGGCGAGAGCGCCCTGGGCGACTTCGTGGCCCGCATCGACCCGCGCGAGGAGCCGGCCGACAGCGTCTCGGCGGGCATGCTCCGCTCCGAGGTCGAGATCGTCCTGTCCACGCTGTCCCAGCGCGAGCAGGCGGTCATCCGCCTCCGCTTCGGCCTGGACGACGGCCGCCAGCGCACCCTCGACGAGGTCGGCCGCGAGTTCGGCCTGTCCCGCGAGCGCATCCGCCAGATCGAGAAGGTGACGCTGCTGAAGCTGCGCCACCCGTCACGCGCGAAGCGCCTCGAGGCGTACGCCTCGTAACCGCAGCCGCAACCGAAGGGCCGTCCGCAGGGGCGGCCCTTCGGCATCTCACCCGCCGATGGGCAACGACCGCAGCCGCTCCTCGTAGTGCCCGGCCAGCGCCGCGAACCGGCCTCGCGCCTCATCCAACAGGTCACCGGCCCAGGTAACCCGCATCCGCTCGACGGTCTCGCCGACAGCGCCGGCGGTCGCGTCGGGATCTTCCCCGATCCGCTCGGCCATACGGCGGAAGTCGTCCACCGTGACAGCGCCAGGCACCTTCTGACCATTGATGCTGAGCGAGAGCGGCTGGTAGCGGTACTGGCTGTAGATCGTCAGTGAGTGAAAGTCGTACACCGGAGCAAGTCCCGGGGTCTGCCCGTCGGCGTAGCGCAGGGCCCAGTTCTTGAGGTGGGCGTCGGTGTTGCCGATGACAACCATCGCGGTCAGCCGCCGGACGAAGTCGATGAATCCCGCCGATCCGCACAGTCGGGCGATGACCGCGCCCAGGCCGTCGTAGGACTGACCCGGTTCGCCGTACTTGAACATGGGCCCGACGTCCGCGACCTGTGCGAAATCCTCGTCAGGTACTCGTTCGCGGGCAGGTCCCGGAACGTCCGGTCGGGCAGCTTGACGATCGACCAGCCACCGGCCCCACTCACCCGCGACGTCAGCCGCTCGGTGGCGACCGAGAACTACTTGAGCTGCACCCCCGCCAGGGAGTGTCGCAATGGCTGGTCCGGCACGTCGTGCCGGGCCTCCGGCCGGACGTCGTCCTCGGGCATCGAGCCCGCATGGACCGTGACCGCGCCGGGCAGGTCGCCACCCAGCCGCAGCAGCAGCAGCGTGAAGTCTCCGATGTTGCCACCGCCCAGCTCACGGACGATCTGGCGGCGGAGCGCGCCCTCCGGCAGGAGGTTCGCGAACCAGTCCGGAACACCGGTCCTCGCGCGGCGCGGCGCCCGCGGGGCCTCCTCGAAGATCTGCCCGAGTGTCCGGTGCTCCGGAGTGTCGAGGTCGTCCTCGTAGACGAACTCGGTGCGCCCCTTGTTGTAGTGCAAAAGCCCGACGCGCCGCCCGTGCAGCCGGACCTCGGCGGTCGTCGTCACTCAGCCCGTCCTCAGCATGTCGGCGATCGACCGGCCGTCGCGGGCCCCCCACTCCGCCATGCGGTCGACGTGCCACTTGATCGCGGCGTTCAGCCTTTCGGCACGCCGATCGAGAAACGCGACCGGTGACGACCCGGCCAGCAGGCGTTGGGCCGTCCTGTCGATCAGGTGACTCTCCGCCACCTCGGGCGGGGCCTGGGCCAGTTGGGTCCGCAGGAGAAATCTGGGGCCGGAGGCGATGACGCGGTCGGTGATCATGCCGACCCCGCCGACGATCGGTTGTACCGGGCTGCCCTGGTCCAGCAGCCGGGCAATGTCGACCGGCAAGCCGGTCGCCGGCTCGCGAGGCTCGGCGGCCCAGAGGCAGAGAATATTGATCTTGGCCATCGCCAGGTTCGGGTCCGCCTTGTCGAGCTCGGCGGTGAAGCCGCCGTTCGCGGGAGCCCGCGCGAGCAACGCGGCGGCCGCAGCTACCGGGTCCGCCTGCTCCACGGCTGCGATCTGCCCGCGCAGGTCGGTGTCGGCACGGCCCCGCGCCTGGGCGCCCGCCACGGCTCCGCGCCAGACCCATCGCCGCAGCAGCGTCGCCGCCCGGCCCTCCGGCGCGCCGTGCAACCGGACGAAACGGATGAGCACCGGGATCACGTCGGGATAGGGCATCAGCTTTACGTGTGGGATCTCGGCGACATCCCGTAGGAACGTCACCACGTCACGCAAACTGCCGGCGACCGCGCCGAACGTCTCGGCCCGGTCCTCGGCCGACGTGAACTCGGCCGCGACATCGGTGCCGAAAACGTCGCTCCCGCGGTAGGCCAGCACGCAGCGCAGCACGAGCCGGTCGTCGAACGCGCCGAAGCCGAGCTCGGCCGGCCCGCGGCCGAGCGCCGCCAGGGTCGCTGGGGCGTCACCGGCGATCCGCGAATGCAGGGCCTGGAAGATCTCGGACCTCGTGAGCCGCTTCCCAGCGGTATTGGACCGGGTGAAGATCTCCAGCAACGTCTTCTCGTCGTCGGTGGTCACCACGTAAGCGGGGATCCGGGACTCCCGAATGGCTGCCGCCGCCTGATCCACCCGCTCGATCTGCTCGTCCGAGAGGTTCTGGCCGTTCTGCCGCATCCGCCGCGGCAGGGTCGCGGTGTCGAGCAGGAAGCTCACTGGGATCCAGCTGTCCGGCGGCTGCTGCCGGATGCCCGCAGTGTGGAACTCGCCGGACTCGAGGTCCAGGTGGACCCGGAAGCGCACGTCCGTTGCGGTGGGCGCGGCGACCAGGGCACCGACGATCGACGTGATGCGCTGCTGGCCGTCCACCACCCACAACGCCGAGTCGAGGTTCGGCGCCTGGACGATGAGTGGACCGACTTCGAGCGTCTGCGCGGGCGCGGGGCGCCGCCACAGCAGGAGGTTGCCGATCGGGAAGCCGCGCAGGATGCTGTCGAACAGCTTGACGACGTCGCCGGCCTCCCATTTGAATCCGCGCTGGAACTGAGGAATCCGCACCACACCACGCAGGACCTCACGAACCAGGTCCTCCGGGGTCAGTTGTTCGATGCGGGGTCGCTCGAACGTCGCCATGTCACCTCCCGCCTCATCTGCCCCAAAGCGTAGTCGTGCGGTACGACAAAATCCGTGGCTCCGGCCGATGGCTTCAGAGCCGCCTCGGGCCGCTGTCCGGCCGGGGCTGGTGGGGAGCGAACTCGGCGCTCGCGTGCAGGACGGCCAGGCCCGACGGGCGGGCCAGGACCGGGTTGAGGGTGAGCGACGACAGCAGCGGCTGCTCGTCGACGAGGCGCCCGACCCGCAGCAGCAGGTCGGCGAGCGCGTCCAGGTCGACCGGGTCGGCACCGCGGTAGCCGGTCAGCAGCGGCGCGGCCCGTGGTGCCCGCACGAGCGCGGCCGCGTCGCGGTCGGTCAGCGGCACGGGGCGCCACGCGCGGTCGCCCAGCAGATCGGCCGCCTCGCCACCCAGGCCGAAGCCGACGACGGGGCCGAACGACGGGTCGTCCACGACCTCGACGACGCACGCGACGCCCGGCGCCACCATCGTCTGGACGACGACCTCGACGCCGCGGCCGAACAGGCGCTCCAGCTCCTGGTACGCCTCGGCCACCGCGGCCGGCGTGGTCAGGTTGAGGCGGACCGCGCCCAGGTCGATGCGGTGCCGCCACGGCTTCGTCGCGACCTTCAGCGCGACCGGCAGGCCCACCAGCGTGGCCACCTCCACGACCCGGCCCCCCGACGCCCACTGACTCGGCACGACCGGAACTCCGTACGCCGCCAGGAGTTCGTCGGCCTGCCCGCGGTCCCCCGCGCCCGCGCCGGCAAGGCGGGCCGCGACGTCCAGGCCCCGGGCGGTGTCGACGTCGGGCAGGTCGGGCAGCGTGCCGACGGGCGAGCGGCGCCAGGCGGCGTAGCGGGCCACGCGTCCGAGCGCGCGGACGGCCTCCTCGATCGCCGGGAACATCGGCAGGGCGGCCGGGTCGTCGTCGCTGTAGGCCGGGGCGACGGTGAACGACGGGTCGGCCGGCATGACGACCGCGAGGGGGCGCGGGGCGCCGGCCGTCGACACCCGCAGGAGCTCGGCCACGCCGAGCTGGTCCTCCTCGGCCAGCGCGGGCGCGTACGCCGCGACGACCGCGTCCACCGCATCGTCGTCCAGCGCCGCGTGCACGGCCCGCACGAAGTCGACGTCATTCACTGCAGGACCGAGGTCGCGGGGGTACCCGTCCGCGATCCGCAGTCCCGCGGCGGGCGCCTTCGCCACGGTCAGCACCCCCAGCGCGGCCGCGTTCGTGACGACGGCCACGCGGTCCCCCGTCGGCAGCGGGCGCCCGGCGATCAGCAGCCCGACGTCGAACAGCTCGGCCACGGTGTCGACCCGGATGACGCCGGAGCTGGCGAACAGCGCCGCCACCCCGCGCGCGTCCGGGCCCACGGTGACCGCGTCGAGGGCCGGCGGGCGGACCGGGCTGGCCACGGCGGCCACCGGCTTGCGGCGGGCCAGCTCCCGCGCGATCCGGGCGAACTTCCGCGGGTTGCCGAACGTCTCCAGGTAGAGCAGGACGGCGTCGGTGTGCGGGTCCTCCCGCCAGTACTGCAGCGCGTCGTTGCCGGACACGTCGGCCCGGTTGCCGGCCGAGATGAACGTCGACAGGCCCAGCCCGCGGCGGTCGGCCTCGGCCAGCAGCGCCGTGCCGAGGGCGGCCGACTGCGAGAAGAACCCGACCCGGCCGGCCCGGGGCAGCAGGGGGGCCAGGGTGGCGTTGAGGCGTACCCCGGGGTCGGTGTTCGCCACGCCGAGGCAGTTGGGGCCGACGAGCCGCATCCCATGATCGCGGACCGCGCGGAGCAGGGCGGCCTGTGCGTCCGCGCCCGCGGGGCCGGACTCCGCGAAGCCGGCCGAGACGATCACCAGGCCGTGCACGCCCGCCGCGGCGCAGTCGGCGACGACGTCAGGCACTGATTCGGCGGGTACGGCGATGACCGCGAGATCGGCACCGGCAGTACCCCCGAGGCTTGGAAATGCCGGCAGCCCGGCCACGGTCGGGGCGGACGGATGGACCGGGATCAGGTCTCCGGCAAAGCCGGCGCCTTTGAGATGGGCGAGGATGGCCGCGCCGACGCCCGTGCCCCGCGCCCGCGCGCCGTAGACGGCCACCACCTTGGGGTTGAGCAGCCGGGCGATCGAGCGGGCCTCCGCGCGCTGCTCCCGCGCCTGCTGGACGCGCAGCGAGTCGGGGGTGGCCTTGATCGGGAACCACAGGTGCACGACGCCGTCGGCGAACTCGCGCTCGATGTGGAAGCCGGCCGCCATGAACACGCGGAGCATGGCCTGGTTGACCGGCAGGACGTCGGCCTCGAACTCGGTGATGCCCTCGGTGCTCGCGGCCGCCGCCAGGTGCTCGATGAGGACCGAGCCGATGCCGCGGCCCTGGTGCGCGTCCTCGACGACGAACGCGACCTCGGCCTGGTGGGAGCCCTGCCCGAGGCGGTCGAAGCGGCCCACGGCGATCAGCTCGCCGGAGTGCTCGACGACGAAGGCCTCGCGGTCGTGGTGGTCGACGTTGACGAAGCGGTCGAGGTCGCGCTGCGGGATGCGGGGGTACGCGGAGAAGTAGCGCAGGTAGCGCGTGCGCTCCGAGAACCGCGAGTGCAGCGCCACGATCCGCGCCGCGTCGTCGGGCCGGATGGGTCGCAAGTGGACGGTGGTGCCGTCCGCGAGCAGCACATCGGCGGCCCGCGTGGCCGAAACGTCGTTCACCGTCATAGTTTCCACCCGTCTGGGTTACGGTGTCTGCCATGATGCTCACCCCGGCGGAGGTGCAGGCGCTGCGGTTCGCCAAGGCACCGTTCGGCAAGCGCGGGTATGACGAGGACGAGGTCGACCAGTTCCTCGACGTGGTCGCGCAGACGCTGATCGCGCTGCAGGACGAGATCGCCGCCCTGCGGGCCGCGCCGGACGCCGCCTACGGCACCTCGCCCGCGGCCGAGTCGGAGATGCTCGCCGAGCTCGACCGGATCAAGCAGCGGCTGTCGCGGCTGGAGGCGTCGAACCTGTTCTTCAGTCACGCGGGTCGTGGGGGTCCAGGCCAAAAAATGGATATACGGCCCGACGGGTCGCCATGATCGTGCGGTCGACCGCGTCCGGGGACTCCCCCGGCACCCACGGCATGTAGCCGGTGTCGCCGCCGTCGGTCATCGTCGCCGGCACCGGCGCGCCCGGGCGCCGGCGCGCGGCCAGGTCCCGCCACTCGGCCGGGGTCGCGGTGGCCGGGTCGAGCTCGTCGCCGGTCATCACCGCGAGGAGGTGGGTCCAGGCCCGCGGCACGCACTCGACCAGCGCGTAGCCGCCGCCCCCGCTCGCGACCCACTTGCCGCCCGCGACCTCCTGCGCCAGGTCGCGCAGGGCGAGGTAGGCCGCGCGCTGCCCGTCGACCGTGAGCCGGAGGTTGGCGAGGGGGTCGTGGCGGTACGTGTCCGCGCCGCACTGGGTGAAGAGGAACTGCGGCTGGAAGGCTCGCAGCACGCCCGGCACCACCGCGTGGAACGCCCGCAGCCAGCCGCTGTCGTCGGTGCCTGGCGGCAGCGCCACATTGACCGCCGAGCCGGGCGCGCCCGCGCCGCCGGTCTCGTCCGGGAAGCCGGTGCCGGGGAACAGCGTGCGCGGCGACTCGTGGAGGCTGACGGTGAGCACCCGCGGGTCGTCGTAGAACACGGCCTGCACGCCGTCGCCGTGGTGCACGTCGATGTCGACGTACGCCACCCGCTCCGCCCCGAGCTCGAGGACGCGCTTGATCGCGACGGCGGGGTCGTTGTAGACGCAGAAGCCCGACGCGCGGTCCGGCATCGCGTGGTGCAGGCCGCCGGAGATGCTGACCGCCCGCGCGGCCGCGCCGGTCCAGACCGCCTCCGCGGCCCGCCGGGTCGCGCCGGTGATCAGCGCGCCGGCGTCGTGCATCCCGGTGAAGGTGGGGTTGTCGGTGGTGCCGAGGCCCATGATGCCGACCCGCCGGCCGGTCGAGGCCGCCTTGACGACCGCGATGTAGTCGGGGTCGTGGACGGTCTCGAGCATGGCGTCGGTGGCCGGCTCCGCGGGCTCGATGGCGACCCCGGGCCGGTCGAGGACGCCGAGGCGGCCCGCGAGATCCATGGTCAGCTCGACGCGCACCGGGTCCAAGGGATGATCGCCCATGTTGTACCGCAGGAGCCGTTCGTCCCACACCACCAGCGTGTTCATGCCGCTCCCGTCACTGGTCGATGGCCGGACGGCGACGCTTCGTCAGCATCGATTCCCGCCCGTCGAAGCGTCCCGGAGGCCTCGGACGCGGCCCCGGTAGGATTGGTGCCGCCTGCGTCGTCCACCATCCGGCGCACATCGACGCGAGTCGGCGGTTGGGCGGACCGCACCAGTCCGGCGAGAGTGGCTACGTTCAAGATCGCCTGGTTGGCTGTCACGTCCCAATCTTGTCGTACGCAGCGAGTACTATCGCGTACCGGGAGGGCATGGGCAGTGAATGACCTGGTCGACACTACCGAGATGTACTTGAAGACGATCCTCGAGCTCGAAGAGGAGGGCGTCGTCCCCAAGCGTGCCCGGATCGCCGAGCGGCTGCACCAGAGCGGCCCCACCGTCAGCCAGACCGTCGCCCGCATGGAGCGCGACGGCCTGCTCATCGTGGAGGGCGACCGGCACCTGGCCCTGACCGACCTGGGCCGTGAGCACGCCGTCGCGGTGATGCGCAAGCACCGCCTGGCCGAGCTGCTCCTGGTCAACGTCATCGGGCTGCCCTACGAGGAGGCCCACGAGGAGGCCTGCCGCTGGGAGCACGTGATGAGCGACTCAGTGGAGCAGCGGGTCTACGAGCTGCTGGGCCGCCCGACGCGCTCGCCATACGGCAACCCGATCCCCGGCCTGGAGACCCTGCAGGGCGGCGAGCCCGACGAGGTCGCCGACCCGGAGCGCAACCTCGCGTTCCCGGGCCTGGCCGGCTCGGTCGTCGTCAGCCGGATCTGCGAGTCCGTCCAGACCGACGCCGACGTCCTGCGCCAGCTCCACACCGCCGGCATCGACCCCGGCGCCACGGTGACGGTCGCACAGGAGCGCGACGGCGTCTCCATCGACCGCGAGGGCGAGCGCATCCGGCTGCCGCGCGAGGTCGCATCCCGGGTCTTCGTCGCCGCGGCATAGCACCATGGATTTCCTTTCGGCGGGCGCCTCCTGCGGGTCGGCGCCCGCCGGTGCGTGCTCCGTCCAGGACGTGCTGGACCGGATCGGCAACAAGTGGAGCGTGAGCATCCTGGTCGCCGCCGCGCCCGGGCCGATCCGCTTCTCCGCCCTCGAGCGGGCCATCCCCGGCATCAGCCGCCGGATGCTGACCCTGACCCTGCGCAACCTGGAGCGCGACGGCCTGCTGCTGCGGACCAGTTACCCGACCGTCCCGCCGCGGGTCGAATACTCCATCACGCCGATGGCCGTGGAGCTGCAGAGCGCGCTGCTCACCCTGACCACGTGGGCCGAGCGCCACCAGGCCGACATCGCCGCCGCCCGGGCGCGCTACGACGAGCGCTGAAGTCGGCGGCGATACCGCACCCCCGGGTGATTCGCGGGTTTTTCGGCGGCGGGCGGGGATAGCGGTTATTTCGGTGCTTAGTCTGAGTTGGTGGCTTTTGACCGGGCTTTCCGCGACGAGTACCTCGAGAAAGCCCTGTCGGCCCTGGCCGACGACGGCGACCCGACCCCCGCCCTCGACCTGATCGCCGGCACCGACGACGCCGACCGCCGCGAACACGCCGTGGCCGTCCTCGGCCCCGGTGGCGTCGCCCGGATCGAGCAGCTGCGCGAGCTCGCGACCCGGCAGGCGTACCGCCCGGAGCGCTGGCTCCTGCTCGGCGCCGCCCTGTCCGCCGCCGCGTGGGCCGTCCGCGAGGACAACCACGCCACCCCGGTCGTCACCGAACGCCTCGTCCAGCAGCAGCAGGCCCTCGTCGCCGAGGCGAGGACGGCCCTGCGCCAGGCCGCCGCCCTGTCCCGCGACGACCCGGTCCCGTGGAGCGAACTGACCGGCGCCGTGATCTGCGCCCCGCAGCACCGCACCGAACCGGCCGACGTCTTCAAACGCGCCCGCGTCCTCGCCCCCGACCTGTACGCGGCCCACACCCGCCACCTGACCGGCCTGACCCGCCGCTGGTACGGCAGCCAGGACAAGGTCTTCGCGTTCGCCCGCACCCGCACCGCCGACCGCCCCGCCGGCCACCCCCTGCACGCCCTGATCGCCCTCGCCCACATCGAGGGCTACGTGGCCGGCCTGCTGCGCGGCACCGTCGTCGGCCGGTTCTGGCGGGCCTGGCGCTACTTCGCCGACTCGAAGGTCCGCCGCGAGACCGACACCGCCGCCGACCTGCTCCTGAGCGGCCACGACGAATACGCCACCCACCCGTGGACGATGACCGCCCACCAGGCCTTCGCCGCCCTCTACCACCAGGCCGGCGACACCGGGCGCGCCCGCACCCACCTGGAACTGTCCGGCGAGCACGCGGCGACCTGGCCGTGGCGCTACTTCGGCGACCCCGGCGACCAGTTCGCCACCGCCCGCACCGCCGCCGGGCTCTAGCGCCGGTTGCGCGACGACGTCCTACAGGCTGCTGAGATCGATCAGCTTGGCCAGCTCGACCAGCTTGGGTGCCGCCTCCGCGGCCTTGTCGTCCGGGGTGCCCGACGCCAGCCGCAGCGCGAGCTTGATGATCCGCTTGTTGCCCGTCAGCCAGCCGACCTCGGCACCGGGGCCGGCCTTGTCGGCGGGCGGCAGCGGGCGCTGATAGGCCACCAGCCCCAGGTCGGGGACGGCCTGGGCGCCCTGGGGCGCAATGCTGGCGCTGTAGACGTCGGCGTCGATGGTGGTGCTCGTCACCGACAGCACCAGGTCGGGGTAACCGCCGCCGGCGGGCTCGAGGGCGCAGCTGAACGAGTTGCCCATCGAGGCGCCCATGGCGACCGAGAGCTGCAGGCCCAGCTTCGCGTTGACCGCCGCGAAGTCCAGGAGCTGACAGGCCCCGCCCGCGGCGGCGGCCGGAGCGGTCGAGGCCGGGGCGGACGGACTCGCGCCGGCGTCGTCGCACGCGGCGACGAGCATGGCCGAGAGGGCAACGACGGCGAGCAGCACCCTGCGCACAGCGCACCCTACAACGGCAGGCGGGCAGTGATGTACTTGGCTATCTCCAAGGAGCTCGTCGCGGCCGGGGACGGGGCGTTGAGCACGTGGACCTGAGGGCCCTCGGCGACGATGAGGAAGTCGTCGACCAGATCACCGGCGGGAGTGATGGCCTGTGCGCGTACCCCCGCCGCCGCCGGCACCAGGTCGTCCGCCGTCACGTCGGGCACCAGCCGGGCCAGGCTCTCGGCGAAGCGTCGCTTCGACAGCGACCGGCGGACCTCGGTGACCCCGTATCGCAGGTGCTTGCGGGCCAGCTGCCACAGCCCCCGGTAGGCGGCGACCTCGGCCACGTCCCGCGGGCGGATGCGGCCCCACGTGTAGCCCTCCCGGGCCATGGCCAGCACCGCGTTCGGTCCCGCGTGGACGCTGCCATCGACCATTTTCGTCAGGTGTACCCCCAGGAACGGGAACTGTGGGTCCGGCACCGGATAGATCAGGCCGTGCACGAGGTGCCGGCGGTCGGGGCGGAGCTCGAAGTACTCGCCGCGGAACGGGATGATGCGGGCCGGCGGCTGGATCCCGGCCATCCGCGCGACCCGGTCGGCGTGCAGGCCCGCGCAGTTCACGAGCACGTCCGCGGTGATGTCGCCGGTCGTCGTCCGGACCACGACCTCGCGCGCGCCCGCGCGGATGCCGACCACGGCGGTGTTGAGCCGCATGACCGCCCCGGCCTCCGCCGCCAGCTCGGCCAGCTTCACGCACACGGCCTTGTAGTCCACGATCCCGGTGGAGGCCACGTGGATGCCCTCGACGCAGGCGACGTGCGGCTCGTGCTCCCGCGCCTCGCCCTGGCTCACCTTCCGCACCGGCAGCCCGTTGGCGACCGAGCGCTCGAACAGGGCGTGCAGTCGCGGTAGCTCGGCCGGGTCGGTGGCGACGATGAGCTTGCCGGTGACCTTGTGCGCGATGTCGTGCCGCTCGCAGAACTCGACCATCGAGGCGCTACCGGCCTTGCAGAGCGTGGCTTTGAGGCTACCGGGCTTGTAGTACACCCCCGCGTGGATCACCCCCGAGTTGTGCCCGGTCTGGTGCGCGCCCCACCCGCTCTCCTTCTCCACGACCGTGACCCGGGCCTCCGGCCGGTCCTGGACCAGCCGATGCGCGACGGCCAGACCGACGATGCCCCCACCGATGACGACGTAGCGCACGCTCACTCCCTCAGGTTTATCGCGCCATCCTAGGGTCTGCACATGGCGTGCTAGCGTGACCGACCGTGAGTGGGGTGGCAATGGACGACGGGACGGTGGCCCCGGCGACACCGGCGAAACCGGCCCGCCCCTGGCGCGCCCGGCTGGTGCTGGCGGTCCGCATCCTCGCGGCGCTCGCCATCGCCTACTTCATCGTCGCGACCACGGTCCAGCAGTGGTCGTCGGTGTCGGAGACGTTCCGGCGGCTGTCTTGGCCCTCCCTGGGCGCCTCCCTGGCCTGCGCGGTCGCGTGCCTGTGGGCCACGATGATGGCCTGGCGGGCGATGGTCGGCAACCTCGACCACCCGCTGCGCATACGCGACGCCGCGCCGATCCAGCTCATTGGCGCCCTCGGGAAGTACCTGCCGGGGACCGTCTGGGCCTACGTCGTGCAGATGGAGCTCGGCCGCCGCGTCGGCGTGTCCCGGGCCAAGGTGTTCATCGGCTCGGCCGTCGTCACGGGCCTGGGCGTGACCGTCGGCCTGGTGCTCACGGCCCCCGGCTTCAGCGTGGCCTTCGACGGCGCGGACGCGTCCGAGCACCGGACCTTCGCCGCGATCGCCGTGTGGTGCGCGGTCGTCCTGCTGCCGTTCGGCCTGGCCTGCTGCTACCCGCCGCTGCTGACGTACCTCGTGGGCCGCGCGATGCGCATCCTGCGCCGGCCCGCCCTCGACCGCCCCATCACGTGGAAGCCGGTCCTGGTCAGCAGCGCCTGGTGCGCGGTGGGCTACCTGGCGGCCGGGCTGCACATCTGGTTCCTGGTCCGCTCGCACCTGCCGGGCCTGCACGGCGTCGTCGGGTCGGTCTTCGCCATGGCGCTCGCGATGAGCATCAGCACGTTCGTCATCGTCGCGCCGTCCGGGCTGGGCGCTCGCGAGTTCCTGATGGCGATCGGGCTGGCCGGCTTGGGCGTGCCGTGGCCGACCGCTTGGGCTCTGACGCTCGTCTCGCGGCTGCTGTTCACCCTCGCCGACGTGGCCGCGGCCGGGGTCTCGGCCGCTGTGGGCCTCCGCCGGATCCGCCACGCACAGCCGTCCGACACCCCCGCGGCACCCTGACGCCTCCGCGCGCATCCTGACGCCTCCGCGCGCATCCTGACGCCTCCGCGCGCCCCCTCACGCGTCCGCGCGCATCCTGACGGCGCCGCGCGCAGCCTGGCGCCTCTGCGGCACCTGACGCCTCCGCGCGCCCTGTGCCCTCCTCTCCTGCGCGCGCTACGACTGCCGGCCTGACGCGTCCGCGCGCATCCGAGCGTTGAGGGCGCAGGGCGAAAACGGCGCCGACGCACAGCGAAAACGGCGCGGACGCACAGCGAAAACGGCGCGGACGCACGACGAAAACGGCGCGGACGCACGACGAAGGCGGGCGGGCGGTTCAGGCGGGTTGGGTGTCGCAGACGGCTGACGCTTCCTCGCGGATGAGGTCGAGGAAGGCCGTGACCACCGATGGGACGGTTCGGGCGGCCAAGGTGGCGGCCTGGACGCGGCGGGGTGGGAAATGGGCCGGGTTGAGCGGGAGTAGGACTACGTCGGACGGGACGGTTCTGGCGGCCAGGGCGGGCACCAAGGTTATGCCCAGACCGGCGGCCACGAAGCCGAACTTGGCCGTCCACTCCTGGACAACGAACTCGATCCGCGGGCGGAAACCCAGGCGAGCGCTCGCCGCCAGCAGCGTCTCCTCGGGTCGCGCCGAGCCGGCTACCCATGCCTCGTCGGCCAGCTCGTCGCGCCAGATGCAGCCGTGCATGGGTGATATTTCCGACATATCGGCGATTGTCGTTGATCCGGGTGCGTCAACGGTTTCGGGTCCGACCGCGGCGGGAGCGCCCGGATGCACCCGCGCGGCCCGCCGATGGGTGGCGGCAACGGCCAGCGGATGGGTGGCGGCTACGGCCAGCAACAGGGGCTCGTTCGCTACGGCGTGCAGGTGGAAGCGATCGTCGGCGAAGGGGCGGTCCGCGCCGGCGTTCACGAGCACCACGTCCGCGTCACCTACCAGCAGGGACGTGAGCAGCCGGGTCGTCAGGCCTTCGATCAGGGCGATCTCCACGCCCGGGTGGGAGGCGCGGAAGCGGGCCAGCGCTCGCGGTACCAGTGCCGCGTCCGCCGTTGCGAAAGCGCCGACGCGCAGGCGGCCGGTCAAGGCGTCGCGGACCGCGGTGACCTCGCGGCGGGCGGTGGTCAGGCGGGCCAGGACGGCGGTCGCGTGCTCCAGCAGACAGCGGCCCTCCGCGGTCAGGGCCACGCCGCGCGGGAGGCGGTCGAAGAGGGGCGCGCCGAACTCGGCCTCCAACGCGGCCATCTGGCGGGACACGGCGGACTGGGTGTATCGCAGCGTCGCGGCCGCGCCGGTGATCGAGCGCTGCCGCGCCACCTCGCAGAAGACCTCGAGCATCTCCGTCTGCATCCACTGACATTCGCACAATGCATGGTGGCCATGCCAGACATTCGCTGGTGGCATACCGGGATGGCGGCCTAGCGTCTGGATCATGGTGATTCTGGACAGTCCGGCGGGGGTGGTACGGCCGGCCGGGCCCTATTCGCACGTGGCGCGGGTCGACCTCGGCGGCGTGGCCCTGCTGTTCCTCGCCGGGCAGATCGCGGCCGGCGACGACGGTGAGGTCGTGCACGCGGGCGACATGGAGGGGCAGGCGCGGTACATCTTCCGCGTCGTTCACGGCATCCTGGCCGCGCACGGGGGCGGCTTCGAGCACGTGGCGCACATCCGCACGTTCGTCACCGACCTGGGCCGGCTGCCGGAGTACGGGAAGGTCCGGCGGGAGCTGTTCCCCGAGCCGGCGCCGGCGAGCACGACGGTCGAGGTGTCGAAGCTGTTCCGCGCGGGCGCGCTGCTGGAGGTCGAGGTGACCGCGGCCGTGCCGATCCGCGCGGGGAGCTGACGAAACCCTTACATCGGGCCGCAGGTGGTGCTTACCCGCGGCCCGCACCATGTCGGGCATGAGACGAACGCTCGCCATCGCGCTGGCCGTCGGCGTGCTCGTGCTGGGCGGCTGCGCGCGGCCGCGCCATCAACCCGCGTCCGCGCCCGCGCCCCAACCCGCGTCCGCGCGCCAATCCGCGCCCGCGCCCCCGCCCGCGGCCGGGTCCGCGCCGGCACAGACCGCCACAACGGCGAACACCGACATCGACGACCTGCTCGACCAGGTTGATCAGCAGCTGCAGAAGGACGCCCAGACCCCGGAGGACGAAGACTGATGAACCGCATCACCAGCACCGTGCTGGCCGTCGCCATTGCCGGCGCCGCCGCCCTCACGCTGGCCGCGCCCGCGCACGCCGCGCCCACGCTCGACTCGGCCAAGCAGGCCGTGAGCGCGCGGATCGACAAGCGGCTGGCCGCGCTCGAGCAGTTCGACAGCACCATCGGCCGCGCCGGGCAGCTCACCGCGGCCCACAAGGACACGCTCACCAAGCTCGTGGCCGACCAGCGCGGCGGCCTGACCGCGCTGAAGACCAAGGTGCAGGGCGAGACGACGGCCGCGGCGCTCAAGGCGGACGCGCGGAGCATGGTCGACGACTACCGGGTCTTCATGCTGACCGGGCCGAAGGTGCGGCTGACCGCCGCCATCGACACCGAGCTGGCCGTGGCCGGCAAGCTGGGCGCGGGCGCGGACGCGGTCAAGCAGTCCCTGAACGGCCAGGCCGACAAGCTGCTCGCGGTCAAGCCGGGGCCGGACGCGGAGGCGATCAAGGCGGCGGTGACGCCGGTCCGCGCGGCCGCGAAGCAGGCGCACACCGACCTGAAGGCGCTACGGAAGACCAAGAAGTGAGATGACCCCGGCCGGGGTGGGGGTGAAGCCGCAGGCCTCCAGGTAGAACCGCTCGAGGTGGGGCTCGAAGTCCACGTGGAGCCAGCGGCATCCGGCGGCCCTGGTCGCTTCGGCGGCCCGGGCCACCAGCCGTGCGCCCGCGCCCGCGCGGCGGTAGGGGGCGGCGACCATGGTGTCGAGGATGAACGCGTGCTCGCCGCCGTCCCAGGCGACGTTCACGAACCCGGCGAGCGCCGCCCCGTCGCGACCAACGACCCAGCCGAGGCTGTGGGCGTTGACCTTGGCCCACCAGTCGGGCGTTTGTCCTCCACCATCGGCGCCGAACGCCTCCGCATGCAGCGCGGCCAGCTCCTGCGCAGCGAACTCCCCGCGCCAGACATATGCGATCGCCACCGCGCAAACATTAGCGGCCGGTATTTCAGCGCCAATGCGGGCCGCTCCACGAGGTGCCAGGACGCCGCGGCGACAAGGAGCACGAAGGGCAGGCACAGCGCGATGTACGGCAGCAGCCCCCAGGACGCCCCGCCGAAATGGGCGACGGTCTGCTGCACCGGAAACGCGTAGATGTAGATGCCGTAGGAGTAGTCGTGTTCCCGGCCGACGCTGTGCAGGCGGGGCGGGACGACGCCGGCGCAGTACACCAGAAGAAACGCGAATGCCGGATATCCGAACGCGAAGAAGCCCCCGTAGACCAGGCTCGCGACCAGGACCAGCGCGCAGACGACGGCGATTCCCGGGTGCGCGGGGATGCGATGCGCGTAGAGCTGTATCGATGCGCCGAGCAGGAACAGAAATCCCAGGTAGCAGGCGAGCTGGAAGTCGACATAGCCCCAGATCGGCAAAGGCCCGAGCCCGCCACGGTACTTCGGCGACGTCGGATCCCGCACCGCGTCGGCGGCGATGACCACATAGGCCGCGGCCGCCAGCACCGGCACGGTCCACGGCGCGCGGCGCGGGAGCCCGGCCACGATCAGGACGGTGAGCCCGCAGTAGCACAGCAGCTCGTAGACGAGGCTCCACAGCGACCCGTTGGCCACGCTGCCCTGCACGAGCCGACCGTAGGGCGTGTCGGTGAACAGCGTGCCGATGCCCCACTGGTGTACCGCACCGGCGAGGTTCTCCCGCACGAACCCGGCCCCGCCGGCGTGCCCGGTCGCGGTGGCGGCGAGGGCCGTGCCCAGCAGGCACACCCACAGCCCGGGGAAGATCCGCAGGAAGCGGTGCCACACGAACCGCGCCGCGTTGCCCCGGCGCGCGGACGCGGCGACCAGGAACCCGGACAGCACGAAGAACCCGTCGACGGCGAGGGAGCCGAGGTCGGCCTGCCCGCGGGTCAGCGACTCGCCGGGGTTGGGCCGTCCGAGGCCGAGCGGCCACGCGTGCGCCACCAGCACCGACAGGGCGAGGCCGAGCCGGAGCAGCCCGAGCCCGTTGGCTTGAGGGTCGTACCGATCACGCAGCGTAATCACATGAAGACTAACGACTCGGACAGACACGAAGTTTCCGGTCAAATCGTTACTCGTACGTGCCGATCCCCTCCCCCCGGCGTGTACAACTACGCATCCCAGGACTGGTCGCGGCCGCGTGGCTGCTGGTCACCGCCCTGTATCTGGCCCACGCCGCCCTCGTCGTCCCGCCCCTGCTGCTGGTCGCGACCGCGGCCCTGCTGCGCGGCGGCCGCAGCCTGCTCGACCGCCTGATGCTCGCGACCGGCCTGCTCCTCGGCGCCACGTGCGCGGCCGGCCTGCTCTTCACGTTCTGGCCCTGGGGCCTGCACCCGGTCCCGGTGGCCGGCACCGCCGCGACCGCGCTGATCCTCCTCGCCTCCCGCACCGGCCGCCGCCTCCAGCTGCCGCGCCCGCGCTGGACCGACGCGATCGCCGTCGCCGGGGCCGCGGTCGTCGGCGCGGTCGCGGCCTGGCCGGTGTGGCGCGCGGACGCGGACCGGCGCCTGGCGATCATGCTCGACGGCGAGGACCTGGCCCGGCACGCCGCGGTCTTCGACGCCATCCGCCGCACCGGCGGCTACCTGTTCGCCGACCACGCCCGGGCCGAGCGCTACGTCTACGGCGGGATGATCGACTATCCGCAGGGGTCGCACCTGCTGGCCGGCCTGCTCGACGGGTTCGTCCGGTCCTCGGCCGCGGACTTCGGCAGCGGGACGGCGATGTTGACGCACTACCTCTGGTGCGCGATCGCGGGGTACACCCTCCTGGCGCTGACGCTCGTCTGGGCAGCGCAGTGGATCGCGGCGGGTGCGCTGACGCCGGCCCGATACCTGCCGCTCGCCGCGCTCATCACCGCCGTGTGCGCGGCCGGGGAGATGCTGGAACTGCTGAGCTTCGGCTACCCGAGCCAGGTGGCCGGCCTGGCCGCGGCGGTGCTGCTGCTGGCGCTGCTGGCCCGCCCGGTCGCGCGGACGCGGGACCAGCTCCTGCTCGTCGCCGCGCTGCTGACCGCGGTCGGCTTCACCTACTACCTGTACCTGCCGCCGGTCGGCCTGGCCGCGCTCATCTGGCTCGGCACCCAGTGGCGCCGCCTGGCCCGCCGCCCGGTCGCGCTGATCCTGGCCGCGACGTGCGGGGTCGCGGCGGCCGCGCCCATGGCCTACGGCCTGCTCTTCGCCGACCAGGCCAGTGCCCTGTTCACGATCGGCTACCTGGTGCTGAGCCGCGACGCCCTCGCCGCCCTGGCCGCGCTGGTCGCCACCGGCCTGCTGACGAGGCGCGGGCGCAAGAGCAGGATCTGGCGGCGGTACTCCCTGTCGTTCGTGCCCGTCGCGGCGTTCGCCGGCATCCTGCTCATCGGCCAGCGGCTGTTCGGGGTCGGCAGCGGGTACTACGCGAACAAGGCCCTGTACCTGGTCTTCGCCCTGCTCCTGGTCGGCGCGGGCGCGGTCGCGCTGCACCTGCCCGCCCCGGCCCGGGTCCGGCGCCACCGCTCGCTGCCGGCCGCGGTGCCGGCGCTCATTGCCATCGTCGCGCTCACGGGGGCGGGGCGGGGTGACACGCCGTACCAGCCGCATCTGGGCGGTTCCTGGGGCCGCTCCTGGCTCGTCGGCCCGGACGCGGCCCGCACGGCCCAGGCGGGCCTGCTGCTGCGCGCGTACGCCGCGCTCCCGGGCGACGCGCCCGTCCTGGTCGTCGGCGACGACTCCGGCTACGAGTCGTACCGCCTCACGCTCTTCCTCTCCACCATGCAGCGCACGTCGGGCGCGACCGCGGGCGCCATCTACAACCACCTCCCCGTGACCGCCCCCGACCGCCTGGGCGCCTCGGTCGCCTCGACGCCCGGACGCGTCCGCCTCCTGGCCCTCTCCGACCAGGCCGAGGCCCGCGCCCGCGCGGTCGCGCGGGCATGCCCCACCCGGGTCGAGGTGGTCCGGGTATAACTGCGGCATGTCCAAGGTGAAGGCGTCCCTCTTCGGTCTGGCGTTCGGCGACGCGCTCGGCTACCCCATCGAGTTCCGCACCTACGAGGAGATCGTCGCCATCCACGGGACCCGCGGCCCTCACGACCTGCCCCAACGCCCGCTGGTCAGCGACGACACCCAGATGACCCTGGCCGTGGGCGACGCCCTGGAGCTGGCCCGGGCGGCCGGGCGCGTCTCGGCCGCGACCCTGGAACCCCACCTGTCCCGCCTGTTCGTCGAGTGGTCCCGCAGCCCCGAGAACGACCGCGCGCCGGGCAACACCTGCATGGCCGCCTGCGACGCCCTCGCCCGCGGCGTCCCGTGGTGGCAGGCGACCGTGGCCGGCTCGAAGGGCTGCGGCGCCAACATGCGGGTGGCCCCGATCGCGCTGGTCCCCGGCCTCACCGAGGACGACCGCGCGGGCGCGGCCCAGCTGCAGGCCGCCATCACCCACGGCCACCCGACGGGCCTGGCCGCCTCCGAGCTGACCGCACTGACCGTCCGCTGGCTCCTGGACGGCCTCCCCGTCCAGGAACTCCTCCCGGCCCTGCGCGCCCGCTGCGGGTCCCAGCGCGCCGTGTACCGCGGCGACTGGCTCGGCGACCACCTCTGGCGCCAGCCGATGACCGACACCCCGGAGACGTTCATCGCCCGCGGCTGGGACGAATGCCTGGCCGCCCTGACCGGCCTCGAGGACCAGGTGCGCCACCTGGGCCCGGACGCCGACCCGTGCGCGGCCGGGGGCGCGGGCTGGATCGCCGAGGAGGCCCTCGCGACCGCCCTGTACTGCCTGCTGCTCTTCCCGGACGCCCCGGTCGACGTCGTGGCCCGCGCGGCCGCCTCCTCGGGCGACTCGGACTCGATCGCCTGTCTGGCCGGCGCCTTCGCGGGCGCGGCCGCCGGCGAGTCCGCCTGGCCTTCGGGCTGGTACGAGCGGATCGAGTACCGGGCAAACCTCACGCGCCTCGCGACCGCCTGGTCGTAGCGCAAACGGCGAACGGCCCGGCCGTGGTGGCCGGGCCGTTCACTGTGGATCGCGTCAGCTGCAGCCGCTGGTGGAGCCGCAGCCCTCACAGACGTAGCAGCTGCCCGCGGGGCGCATCTTGGTGCCGCAGGTGAAGCACAGCGGCGCGTCGGCGGCCTTGCCCTGGACGAGCTCCAGGAGCTCGGTCGAGGAGCCGATGCGGCGCGGGGATTCGATGTCGGTCGGCTTCACGGCGGCCGGCTTGTCGGTGGCGGCCGGCTTCTCCGCCGCGGTGGGCTTGACGACCGGGGCCGAGTTGCGCATCTCGGTGAGGTCGACGACCTCGGCCGACTCGCCGGCGGTGCCCGCGGCCTCGGCGCGCAGCTGGGCCGCGCGCTCCGCCGAGGTCAGGATGCCCAGCTCCGAGCGGGTGTCGAAGTCCAGGAAGTCCAGGGCCAGGCGGCGGAAGATGTAGTCCATCACCGAGGAGGCGAGGCGGATGTCCGGGTCGTCGGTCATGCCGGCCGGCTCGAAGCGCATGTTGACGAACTTCGAGACGTAGGTCTCCAGCGGGACGCCGTACTGCAGGCCGATGGAGATCGCCACCGAGAACGCGTCCATGACGCCGGCCAGGGTGGAGCCCTGCTTCGACATCTTGAGGAAGACCTCGCCGAGGCCGTCGTCGGGGTACGACGAGGCGGTCAGGTAGCCCTCGGCCCCGGCGACGGAGAACGACACGGTCGAGCTCGGCCGCTTCTTCGGCAGCCGCTTGCGGACCGGGCGGTACTCGATCACCTTCTCAGTCTTCACCACGACCTCGGCCGGCTTCTCGGCTTCGACCGTCTTGGCCGCGGTGGACGAGGAGACCGCGGAGAGCGGCTGGCCGACCTTGCAGTTGTCGCGGTAGATCGCGAGGGCCTTCAGGCCGAGCTTCCAGCCCTGGTAGTAGATCTCCTCGACGTCCTCGACGGTCGCCGACTCCGGCATGTTGACCGTCTTGGAGATGGCGCCGGAGATGAACGGCTGGATCGCCGCCATCATGCGCACGTGGCCCATCGGGGCGATGGTCCGCTCGCCCATGGCGCAGTCGAAGACGCTGTAGTGCTCGAGCTTCAGGCCGGGGGCGTCGATGACGTGGCCGTGCGCCGAGATGTGCTCGACGATGGCCTCGACCTGCTCCTCCTGGTAGCCGAGCGTGCGCAGCGCCCGCGGCACGGTCTGGTTGACGATCTGCATCGAGCCGCCGCCGACGAGCTTCTTGAACTTGACCAGGGCCAGGTCGGGCTCGACGCCGGTGGTGTCGCAGTCCATCATCAGGCCGATGGTGCCGGTCGGGGCGAGGACGCTGGCCTGCGAGTTGCGCCAGCCGTTCTTGGCGCCGATCTCGTTGCCCAGCAGCCACTGCGCGGTGGCGGCCTCCTTGATGGCGACGTCGACGGCGCCGACGGTCGCGATGGCGGTGCTGGCCTCGGCATGCTTGCGCATCACGTTCGCGTGCGCGGACGCGTTGCGGGCGTAGCCGTCGTAGGCGCCGACGACCCCGGCCAGCTCGGCCGAGCGCCGGTACGCGGTGCCCGTCATGAGGCTGCTGATCGACGCCGCGACCGCGCGGCCGCCGTCCGAGTCGTAGGCCAGGCCGCTGGCCATGAGCAGCGCGCCCAGGTTCGCGTAGCCGATGCCGAGCTGGCGGTACGCCCGGCTGGTCTCACCGATCTTCTCGGTCGGGAAGTCGGCGAAGGAGATCGAGATGTCCATCGCGGTGATGACCAGCTCGACCGACTTGACGAACTTGGCGATGTCGAAGGCGCCGTCGGCCTGCAGGTACTTCAGCAGGTTGAGCGAGGCCAGGTTGCAGCTGGAGTTGTCCAGGTGCATGTACTCGCTGCACGGGTTCGACGCCGTGATCCGCCCGGTCTCGGGGCAGGTGTGCCAGTCGTTGATCGTGTCGTCGTACTGGATGCCGGGGTCGGCGCACGCCCACGCGGCCTGCGCGAGCTTGTTGAACAGCTCCTTGGCCTTGACCGTGGCGATGGGCGCGTTGTCGAGGCGGGCCTTGAGCGCGAACTCGGTGTCGTCCTCGACCGCGCGCATGAACTCGCCGTTGACCCGGATCGAGTTGTTGGCGTTCTGGTACTGGACGCTGACGATGTCCTTGCCGCCCAGGTCCATGTCGAAGCCGGCGTCGCGCAGGGCCCGGATCTTGTCCTCTTCGCGGGCCTTGGTCTCAATGAACTCCTCGACGTCCGGGTGATCCACGTCGAGGATGACCATCTTGGCCGCGCGCCGGGTCGCCCCGCCGCTCTTGATCGTCCCGGCCGACGCGTCCGCGCCGCGCATGAACGACACCGGGCCGCTGGCGGTGCCGCCGCTGGTCAGCAGCTCCCGCGAGGAGCGGATGCGGGACAGGTTGACCCCGGAGCCGGAGCCGCCCTTGAAGATCAGGCCCTCTTCCTTGTACCAGTCGAGGATCGAGTCCATCGAGTCGTCCACGGAGAGGATGAAACACGCGCTGACCTGCTGCGGCGACGCGGTCCCGACGTTGAACCAGACCGGCGAGTTGAAGCTGAACACCTGGTGCAGCAGCATCCAGGTCAGCTCGTGCGCGAACACCTCGGCGTCCTGGTCGGTCGCGAAGTACCCGTACTGCTGCCCGGCCTTGCGGTACGTGCTCACGACGCGGTCGATCAGCTGCCGCAGCGACTGCTCGCGCTGCGCGGTGCCGACGGCGCCGCGGAAGTACTTGGTGGTGACGATGTTGGCCGCGTTGACGCTCCACGTCGTCGGGAACTCGACCCCCCGCTGCTCGAAGTTGATCGAGCCGTCGCGCCAGTTGGTCATGACGATGTCGCGACGCTCCCACGTCACCTCGTCATACGGGTGTACACCCTCAGTCGTCCAGACCCGCTCGACCCGCAGCCCCTCCCGCTGGTCCTTGCGTGTCGATGCCTTGGTCTTCGTCTCCCCCGCCATCCGCGGCCCCCTCATCAGCGTGTGTGTCCTCGTTCTGCATTTTTGGCTTCGGGGGTACTGCATGTGCAGTACCACTGCCGCCTTAGTCTTTTTGTGGTGGTTTGTCGGGTTCTTTGCGCCGATTGCCCCGCTGTGTGCGGTTCCTTGATGCGGCGCTAGCCGACTCGTGCGGCGGGCACCGCGGAGCCGTCCCCCGGCAGCTCCGGCGCCGCCGCCCCCGCGCGCAGCGCCGCGATCTCCCGCTCGAAGTCCCCGAGCGAGTCGAACGACCGATACACGGACGCGAAGCGCAGGTAGGCCACCTCGTCGAGCTCCCGCAGCGGCGCGAGAATCGCCAGCCCCACCTCGTGGCTGGGCAGCTCGGCCGCGCCCTTGGCCCGCACCGTCTCCTCGACCTTCTGCGCGAGCAGCGCGATGGAGTCCTCGTCCACGGGCCGCCCCTGGCAGGCCTTGCGCACCCCGGCGATGATCTTCGTCCGGCTGAAGGGCTCCGTCACCCCGCTCCGCTTGACCACGGCCAGCACCGCCTCCTCGACGGTGGTGAATCGCCGCCCGCACTCCGGGCAGGACCGGCGCCGCCGGATGATCTGCCCATCCTCGGCCTCCCGGGAGTCGACCACCCGCGAGTCGGCGTGCCGGCAGTACGGGCACCGCATGTCGATGGACCTCTCTCCAGAGTACGCCGGACAATCCCGGCAAAAGCGCACGCCAAACCGGGCGAGCCGACCCTCGTGGGGCTACTCGCCGGTCAACTACAACCAGTGATCAGAGGTTGCCGATTCCACAACCTGTGGACGACTTACACCTCTGTAACTACTACATCTTGGGGTAGACGCTATGCCGATGCCTACGCCGACGCAAGTCAAACGAGGATCCCGCCTCTTTTGTGTCGGGGGTCTCAAGGTGAGCATTGTTCACGCCGCCTCGAAAGCGCTTGCCACCTGGAGTTATGCGATAAGTCGGGCGCTCCGCGCCGCGACTTATCGGACTTATACCCCGACGGGCGAAATTTCGGGTATTCGTAGGTCACGAGTCTGCCGTCCGTTTTGAAGTTCGCAGCCACCGCCGCAGCCTTGGTTCCAGCCCTGGCCTGGCCCTTGTCCTTGCTGCTGCCACCTTGCTCTTGCTCTTGCCTGGGCTGTTGCCGCCGCGCCGTTGTCTTGTCTTTGTCTTTGTCTTTGTCTTTGTCGCAGCAGCCCTGCCGTTGCCGTGCGCTTGCCGCCCGCAGCGTCCCGACGTCGCCGGTTCGGGTCAGCGGCGGCGCGGGAGGACGAGACGCTGGCCGGCGTCGATGTTGTAGCCGGCGAGGTTGTTGAGCCGGCGGATCTCCTCCAATGTCGCGTCGCGGCCCTCGCGGCCCTTGGTGCGCGAGGCGATGTCCCACAGCGTGTCGCCCGGCTGCACGATGACGGTCGGAGCGGGCCCCGGCGGGTCGGCGGCCTGACCCGGCGCCGACGTGAGCGCCACGAGCCCACCGGCGAGCGCGAGCAGGAAGCAGAACACCACGACCCGCCCCCGCCGCGTGAGGCGGATCGGCGGCTTTTCATGTCCGTTTGCGCCCTGCCGTCCCATGTCGGCCCCCTTTTGCGTACACCCGTTCGATAGAACAGTCGTACGATGGTCTACCAGAGCCAGAAGACCCGTGTCGAGAAGACTCGCCGAAAAATCGGCGCGCCACGTAGTACAGATGTTTGAAACTGTCGTACCTCGGCGTTACGGTGATCCACACACGATCAGGTTTCGATCGGGATTACCGGACGTAAGTGACATCCAGGCGTGACCCGGCCTCCGCACCCGCAGGGGCCACCAATGCGACAACCGCTTCCCGCACCCGCGCGGGAGGCGGGTGACGGGCCACCCCACGGCCCGTCAGCAGGCGCGGCGAGCGCCCCGCGACTGCCAACACGAGGGAGGACGACGTGTCAGCCGACGACCGTACCGACGCACCCGCGAGCGAGCCGGACGAGCTCATCGACGGCCCCGGCGCCGAGGTCACCGCCATCGGCGGCCGCGCCGCCGCCAAGCGCGCCACCCGCCGCCGCGGCGGCGAGCCGGAGATGCGCGCGGTCACCGCCGTGGTCAGCGCCTTCCCCGACCTGTTCGCGGCCGACCTGACCGTCCGCCAGCGCCGCATCCTGGAGTTCATCCGCGCCGCCGTCGAGCGCAACGGCTACCCGCCGAGCGTCCGCGAGATCGGCGAAGCCGTGGGCCTGGTCTCCCCCTCCAGCGTGGCCTATCAGCTGAAGGAACTGGAGCGCAAAGGCTACCTGCGCCGCGACCCCAACCGCCCCCGCGCGGTCGACGTACGCCCGCCCAGCGAGCTGGTGACCGTCGACGAGGAGGCCGCCCGCGCGGCCCGCCCCGCCCCGGCCTACGTCCCCGTCCTCGGCCGGATCGCCGCCGGTGGCCCCATCCTGGCCGAGCAGGCCGTGGAGGATGTCTTCCCCCTCCCCCGCGAGCTGGTCGGCGAGGGCACCCTCTTCATGCTCCAGGTCAAGGGCGACTCGATGCTGGACGCCGCCATCTGCGACGGCGACTGGGTCGTGGTCCGCCAGCAGCCCAACGCCAACAACGGCGACATCGTGGCCGCCATGCTGGAGGGCGAGGCCACGGTGAAGACCTACCGCAACCGCGACGGCCACGTCTGGCTCATGCCCCAGAACGCCGCCTTCGACCCCATCGCCGGCGACCACGCCACCATCCTCGGCCGCGTCGTCACCGTGGTCCGCCGCATCTGACCGCCCACCCCAACCCATCCGCACAGACCCGCCCCCGGCCAGCCCTCGGCGACCAGGGCGTGGCACAGGGCCTCGGCCTCGAGCCACTCCCTCGAGCGCTCGGCCCACCCGACGAGCCCACTCCCCCGGTGCGCACACCGAACCCCAGCGCACCGGGGGAGGCCTCGGTCCTGACGAATGCCGGGCGAGCTGCCGCACGATCAGCGCCCAGGCCCCGGCACCGAGCTCAACGCCGGGCCGCACACGACCGAGCCGACCTACGCGACCCCATGCAATGCAGCGATGGTGGACCGTTGCCGACTGGCCGGCCGCTAAGCCAGCTACAGCAGCCAGCCCAACCACGACCACGCGACGCGGCGTCGCGAATCGGCCTGCGCGACGTCGCGTGCGATGCGACGACCGTGGACCGTTGTTGACCGGCCCGCTACAGCACCGGCAACGCAGACCGCTCCTAGGACTGCGACCTGCGCTCGGATTGGTCTGCGCAAAGTCGGGCGGCGCGGTGGAAGCGGACGATCGGCGGGCGGCTAGCCAAAGAACCGGCCAGCGCAGACCGCTATCGGGACCGGAAATGCTACTGGGACCGGAACTTGGTGGCGTCGGTTGGTGTGCGCAAGTTGTGCTGCGCGGTGGAGGTGGACGATCGGCGGGCGGTCAGCGGTGCGGGGCGTACCCGCGGTCGTAGCCGCCCTGGTCGCCCGGGCCGTAGCCGCCGCCGCGCCCGGAGCGTGGCGGGGGGCCCTGCGCGAAGCCCTGCTGGTCGCCGCCGCCGTAGCCGCCGCGCTGGTCGCCGGGGCCGCCGCCGTACACGTTGCCGCCACCGCCGCCGCCGGGACCGCCGCCCGAACGGCCCTGGCCACCGGGGCCACCATGACCACCGGAGCCGCCCTGGCCCCCGCCATAGCCGCCACCGCCGCTGGGTCCGCCGCCCTGGGGACCGCCTGGGCCCCCGGGTCCGCCGCCGCCGTACACGCCGCCGCCCTGACGATTGCCCGGCCGGTCGCCGCCACCGCCATAAACGCCCGGGCCGCCAGAGCCGCCCCCCGGTCCACCAGGACCACCAGCACCGCCGGGACCGCCCGGACCGCCGCCAGAACCACCGGGGCCTCCGCCGTACACGTTGCCGCCGCCGTCCCGCCCGCCGCCGTCACGACCCGAGCCGTCACGACCCGAGCCGTCACGACCGCCGCCGCCATCACGACCAGGCCCGCCGCCGTACACATTGCCGCCCGGACCGCCGCGACCACCTGGCCCACCGCCCGGACCCGCCGGACCACCGGGACCCCCCGGACCACCAGGACCGCCGGGGCCACCAGGACCGGATGAGGAGCCGTAAACCCCCGGCGCGCCCACCGCCGCGAACTCGTCGTCCCCGTCCGGGCCCCCGCCGGCGCGCACGTTGCCGGTCGTCAGGCCGGCCGCTCGCCTCGCGGCGCGGGACCGGCGGATGCCCACGACGCCGGCGATGACCAGGGCCAGGCCCAGGATGCCGATCGCGGCCACCGCATAGGTGATGTCCTCGAGGGTCAGGGACTGCAGGAACGACACCTCTTTGGCCTTCGGGGTGGGGACGTTGCCGCCGTTGTTGCCGGCGTTGACCGCGATGTCCGTCGGGGCGTACTTGAGGAGGGGGGCCTTCTTCGACGCGTCGACGTCGGAGGCGGTGACGTAGTTCTTGCCGTCGGGCGTGTAGGTGATGGACTCGCCCTGGGCCTCGTTGGGCAGCGGGGTGATCCGCGGCTTGCCGGTGGTGAGGGCCTTCGCCACGTCGCCGCCGGCCACGTCGAACTCGTAGGCGTCGGAATAGGTGCGCACGACGACCTTGGAGCCGTCCGGCGAGGCGGCGGCACCGGTCACCATCTTCCAGCCGAGCAGACCCAGCGGGTTGGCCGTCTTGGTGTCCTGCAGGGCCTTGAAGTCGCCGGCCTTCTTGAGCTTCACGCCCTTGGCCGTATTGGGGACGAGGGCGGCCTCGGCGACGTAGACCTCGACCGGGGCGACCTTCGTGATGATGACGACGAGGCCGTCGCCGCCGAGCAGGAAGGCTTCGGCGTCGTGCTTCTTGCCGTCGGGATACGTCAGGCGGTTGACCACCGGAGTCGTCGCGTCCGGGGCCACGGTCCAGATGGCCACCGTCTCGCGCGCCTTGGCCGAGCCGCCCGAGGACTCGTCGTTGTCACCGATGTCGGCGACGTAGAGGGTGCCGTCCTTGCCAAGGGCGGCGTCCTCGGGGTCGATGGCGCCATTGGCGTAGTTGATGGTCTTGGTGAGCTTGCAGTCGTCGCCGAGGACGAAGATCTTGGGCTTGGCCGGGCGGGGCTGGCTGTCCTGGATCGCGTAGTAGCCGCCGTCGGGCTTGGCCACCAGGCCGGAGATCTCGGTGACGTCCTTCGAGTTGGGCGTGCAGACGGGGGTGCCGGCGCCGGCCTGGGCCTGCGCGGTCGGGGACGGTGCGTAGGCCACGGCCGGTGCTGAGACGCCGCCCGACAGACAGACCAACGCAGCCGAACTGAGCACCACCCGTCGTCGCATCCCGCAAGTCTGGCAGAGCCGGACCGGCTTTGGGATTGCCCGGTCCGGCTGTCACTCCAGGTATACGACCGACCTAACGTTCAGTCACCACACGCGGCATCAGCCGACGTTCGCGTACGGCGCCAGCTCCGCCGCCAGCCCCTCCGTCACCCGCGCCCGGATGCGGGTGCCCTCGGCCAGGTGCGAGGTCTCGAGGACCTCACCGATCGAGTGCACGCGGGCCACCAGGTCGCCGCGCTCGTAGGGCACGATCGCGGTCAGCTCGATGGCCGGCCACGGCAGGTGCTGCTCCACCGCCGCCCGGACGTCGGCGAGGCCGGCCCCGGTGCGGGCCGAGCAGAAGACCGCCTCCGGCCACAGGCCCTTGAGCCGCAGCTGGGTCTCCTCGTCGGCGGCGTCGAGCTTGTTGATGACCAACAGCTCCGGTACCGCATCCGCGCCCACTTCAGCCAGCACCTCGCGCACCGCGCGGACCTGGGCCTCGGGGTCGGGATGGGAACCGTCGACGACGTGGAGTACCAGATCGGCTTCCGCGACTTCTTCCAACGTGGACCGGAACGCCTCCACGAGCTGGTGGGGCAGGTGCCGCACGAACCCGACGGTGTCCGAGAGCGTGTAGATCCGACCGTCGGCCGCGCGGGAGCGGCGCGTGGTGGTGTCGAGGGTTGCGAACAGGGCGTCCTCGACCAGTACCCCCGCGCCGGTCAACCGGTTGAGCAGGCTCGACTTGCCGGCGTTGGTGTAGCCGGCGATGGCCACGGCCGGGACCCGGTTGCGGCGCCGGGTGGCCCGCTTGGTGTCGCGGATGGTGGACATCGCGGCGATCTCGCGCTTGAGGCGGGAGATCCGGGTCCGGATGCGCCGGCGGTCGATCTCCAGCTTGGTCTCACCGGGGCCGCGCAGGCCCACGCCGCCGTTGCCGCTGGCCGAGCCACCGGCCTGCCGGCTGAGGGCCTCACCCCAGCCCCGCAGCCGCGGGAGGAAGTACTGCAGCTGGGCCAGTTCGACCTGGGCCTTGCCTTCCTTGCTCTTGGCGTGCTGGGCGAAGATGTCCAGGATCAGCGCCGTGCGGTCGATGACCTTGACGTTGACCCGCGACTCCAGCTGGCGCAGCTGCGACGGGGACAGTTCGCCGTCGCAGATGACGGTGTCGGCGCCGCTGCTCTGGACCACGGAGCGCACCTCGTCGACCTTGCCCCGGCCGATGAACGTGGCCGAGTCCGGGCGGCTGCGGCGCTGGATGAGGCCTTCGAGCACCTCGGAGCCGGCCGTCTCGGCGAGCGCGGCCAGCTCGGTCAGGGAGTTCTCGGCGTCGGTGACGCTGCCCTCGGTCCACACCCCGACCAGCACGACCCGCTCGAGGCGGAGCTGGCGGTATTCGACCTCGGTGACGTCGGCCAGCTCGGTGGACAGCCCGGCGACGCGCCGCAGGGCGTGCCGCTCTTCGAGTTCGAGATCGCCGTCGTCAACGAAGTCCTCGAACTCCTCAGCGTCCGCGTCGTAGGCGTCTGCGGAAAAGCTCGTTCGTGCGCGCAAAGCAATCTCTCCTTCTGCAAAGCAACAACCAACTGCTCAATCGTGACACCAAGCGGCGCGGACGGCACTTGATATCTGGTGCTCATCGCCGGGGTGTGAGAATGGCCGGGTGAGTCCTGCCACACACAGACTGCCCAGCGCCGGGTTCAGTATCACCATCCGTGTCTCCGTCGTCGCCGACGCGTCCGCCATCGGCCGCCTGACCACCGCGGTCGGGGAGGCCGGCGGCATCGTGACCGCCGTCGACGTCGTCGACTCCGACAACACCAACGTGGTCGTCGACCTCACCACCGACACCGCCGACTCCTCCCACGCCGAGCTGGTCGTGGCCTGCCTGGAGAAGCTCGACGGCGTCGATGTGCGCAAGGTTTCCGACCGCACGTTCCTGCTCCACCTCGGTGGCAAGATCGAGGTCGCGCCGAAGGTCGCGCTCCGCAACCGTGACGAGCTCTCCCGGGCCTACACGCCGGGCGTCGCCCGCGTGTGCCTCGCGATCGCCGAGAACCCCGAGGACGCCCGCCGGCTGACGATCAAGCGCAACACGGTCGCCGTGGTCAGCGACGGCTCGGCCGTGCTCGGCCTCGGCAACATCGGGCCCTATGCGGCCATGCCGGTCATGGAGGGCAAGGCCGCGCTGTTCAAACGGTTCGGCGGCGTCGACGCCTGGCCGGTCGTCCTCGACACCCAGGACACCGAAGAGATCATCCAGATCGTGAAGGCGATCGCCCCCGCATACGGCGGCATCAACCTCGAGGACATCGCCGCGCCGCGCTGCTTCGAGATCGAGGAGCGCCTGCGGGCCGAGCTCGACATCCCGGTCTTCCACGACGACCAGCACGGCACGGCGATCTGCGTGCTGGCCGCGCTGACCAACGCGCTGCGCGTGGTCGGCAAGCAGATCAGCCAGGTCAAGGTCGTCGTGAGCGGCGCGGGTGCCGCCGGTACCGCCATCATGAAGCTCCTGCTCCGCCAGGGCGTCGGCGACGTGATCGCCACCGACCGGCCCGGTGCCCTGCACCGCGGGATGACCGGCCTGTCGCCCGCGTGGCAGTGGCTGGTCAACAACACGAACAAGGCCAACTACGCCGGTGACCTGCGCGGCGCCGTCCGCGGGGCCGACGTGTTCATCGGGGTGAGCGCGCCCAACCTGCTCACCGGCGACGACATCGCCACCATGAACAAGGACTCGATCGTGTTCGCGCTGGCCAACCCCGACCCCGAGGTCGACCCGCGGGAGGCTCGGGAGCACGCCGCGATCGTCGCCACCGGCCGCTCCGACCAGCCGAACCAGATCAACAACGTGCTCGCGTTCCCGGGCGTGTTCCGGGGGATGCTCGACGCGCAGGCCCGCGAGTTCACCGACGCGATGGCGCTCGCGGCCGCGCGGGCGATCGCGGACACGGTCGGCGAGGACAAGCTCAACCCGACGGTCATCGTGCCGAGCGTGTTCGACGCGCGGGTCTCCCCCGCCGTGGCCGCGGCCGTGCGCGCGGCCGCGAAGGGCCCGCAACTCGACTCGATGCCGGACGGCGAGCCCGAAAACTAAAAACGCCGAAAGTTCAAAAGCCGAAAACTCAAACCGAAATTCAGGGTTCCGGGGCCGCTTCGCTCCCGCCCCGGGCAGGGGGCTCCGCGCCCCCCACACCCCCAGCCGACTCCTACGAGAACACGAGCTGCCGGATGGCCTGCGCGTCGACGTCGCCGTGCGCGACGATGACCGCAGGCCCTTGGAGCACGCACTCGTTCGGCGTGATCGAGATCGTGAGCCGCCCGCCGAGCACATCGACCACCACGACCCCGGACTCGAGCCCGGCGTGGTGCACCGCGACCGCCGCGACCGCGCACGCGCCCGAGCCGCACGACTGGGTCTCGCCGGAGCCGCGCTCGTACACGCGCATCCGCCGGTAGAGGTCGGCGCCCGCCGGAGCCGACCCGACCGCCGCGAACTCGACGTTCACCCCGGCCGGGAAGATCAGCGGGTCGACGACGGGGGCGCGGGTCAGATCGAGGCCCTCAAGCGTCGGCTCGTCCACGGCGCAGACCAGGTGGGGGTTGCCGACATCAACGGCTGTACCGGTAAAACTCCCAGCGGTGGACTGCACATACACCCGCGGAACGGGCATCCCCGCCGAGATCTCCTCACCCATCGTGACCGGCACGACACCAGCCCGCGTCACCAGGTCGAACGTGCCTTCGGGCGCGACCAGACCGGCCTCAGCCAGGTAGCGCGCGTACACACGCACGCCATTGCCGCACATCTCCGACTGCGACCCGTCCGCGTTCCAGTAGTCCATGAACCACTCGGCCCCGGCCGCAGACGCCTCCGCGTCCGGATGCGCCGCGCTCCGCACCACCCGCAGCACCCCGTCGGCACCGATGCCGCGGCGGCGGTCGCACAGGGCGGCGACAAGGGCCGGCGTCAGGGGCAGGGTGCCGTCGGGATCGGGCAGGATGACGAAGTCGTTGCCCGTGCCGTGGCCTTTCGCGAAGCGCATGGCGTCAATCTTGCCGCACGACGCCCGGACCCGCCTCCGTGATGTCCGCCGCCCACACGAAACGGTCGCGACCGCGCGTCGAGCAGGCGTCCATCGCGCGACCACGCGTCGAACAGGCGACCGCGCGTCGAACAGGCGCCCACCGCGTGGCCGCGCGTCGTGCGGCCGGCCGGGGGTCAGTCCGAGCGCACCACGCGCAGGGCCGCCTCCGTAACGTCCGCCGCCGCGCCGTCGAGCCACACGATCCGCTCGTCGCGGCGGAACCACGACCGCTGGCGGCGCACGAAGCGGCGGGTGGCGCGGGCGGTCTCGGCGCGCGCGGTCGCGGCGTCGCAGAGTCCGTCGAGCATGTTCATGATCTGGCGGTACCCCAGCGCGCCCGCCGCCGTCCGCCCCTCCCGCAGGCCGCGGCCGAGCAGGCCGCGTACCTCGTCGACGAAGCCGTTGGCCCACATCAGCTCGACCCGCGCGTCGATGCGGGGGTCGAGCACGGCCGTGTCGACGTCGACGCCGAGCTGCAGCGCGTCGTACACCGGCCGCGGCGCCGGCAGTTCCGCCGTGAACGTCGTCCCGGTCAGCGCGTTCACCTCGAGGGCCCGCACGATCCGCCGGCCGTTGCTGGGCAGGATGCGCGCGGCCGCGACGGGATCGGCCGCCCGGAGCCGGGCGTACAGCGGTGCCGGGCCGGCCTCGTCCAGCTCCCGTTCCAGCTCAGCCCGCAGGTCGGGGTCCGTGCCCGGGAAGTCGAAGTCCTCGAGGACGGCCCGCACATACAGACCGGAGCCTCCGACCAGCAGTGGTACGCGTCCGCGCGCGGCGATGTCGTCGATGGCCGCGCGGGCCAGGCGCTGATAGACGGCGACGCTGGCCGGCTCGGTGACGTCCCAGATGTCGAGCACGTGGTGCGGCACCCCGGCCCGCTCGGACGCGGTGAGCTTCGCGGTGCCGACGTCCATGCCGCGGTACAACTGCATCGAATCGGCATTGACGACCTCGCCGCCGAGCTCCTCCGCGAGCCGCAGGCTCAGCGCCGACTTCCCCGCCGCCGTCGGCCCGACGATCGCGATGACATCCCTCACGCCGACACTCCAGCAAGCTCCGGCGCCGACCTCTCCGCACGCGCCTGCGCCGACATCTCCGCGCGCTCCGGCGCCGGCGCGAGGTCCATCCGGCGCCCGTGGTGAGCGGCCACGATGCCGCGCTCCGGCCCGCTCACGCCCAGGTCGCCACAAAGTAAGCGACCCCGTACGGTGCGGAGTCGTACAGGACCTCCCCGCGCAGGTCGCGGTCCTTCGCCCCGGCCAGCACCTGCCACGGCGCGCGCCCGGCCGCGAGGAGCTCGGCCGCGAGGGCGGGATCGATCGCGGCCAGCGCATCGGCATCGGCCCTGGCCAGGGCGGCGCTGACGGCGGCGTCGAAGGATTCCGCGCGGGCGTCGAAGAAGCCGGGCGCCTTCTCGGTACGGCAGGCCGACCCGTCGCCCATCACGAGCAGCCCGACCCGATCGGCCTCGCCGGCGAGCTTCCGGCCCAGGCGCGCGCACTCGCCGGGCCCGGCGTCGGCGGCGACTGTCTGGAAGTTTCCAGCGCCGGGGCGCAACCAGGCCCCGATCAGCAGGCTCAAGGGCAGCTGATCACCGGTTGGATCACCGATCGGGAGATCGACGCCCCACGGCAACAGGGTCCCCCCGAACGGCGGCTCACGGCGTACCGTCGTGGTATCGGAACCGACGACGATGAGCGAGTCGACCGAGGCGTTCGCCAGGCGCGCCACCGCGGCGCGGCAGGCTGCCCGCAGGTCGTCGAGCTCGGAAGCCGCCCCGGCGGCCAGCTCCGGCACGAGCAGTGGCGGATGTGGGCAGACCGCGGCGGCGACGAGTGACACGGCTTAACGTTATCGGGGACGGTCGCTGCGGCTCCGCTGAGGCTGCGCCTCCGGCACCGGACAGGCCGCACGGGCCTGTGAATGGCACCGGAATGGTCACGGTTCGGCCGCAGGCCCTCGACCGGCCCCGGGGCACACCTGTGAGAATGCCCTGGGGAACTTTGCTGTGCGATGGCGGCGTGACGGTGGGATACCCGATCCTACGGGCGCCGGGATTGAGGATGGGCAGATGAGCGAGCCTACGGAGTTTGGACGGATCGACGCCGACGGCAACGTCTTCGTGAAGACGGCCGCCGGTGAGCGCCCCATCGGGTCCTGGCAGGCCGGGACACCCGAGGAGGGCCTGGCCCACTTCGCCCGCCGGTTCGCCGACCTGGTGACCGAGGTCGACCTGATCGAGGCGCGGCTGGGCAGCGGCGCCGCCGACGCCGGGCAGTCGCTGTCCACGATCCGCCGCCTGCGCAGCGGCCTCGACGAGGCCCACGTCGTCGGCGACATCGACGGGCTCGCCGCCCGCCTCGACAAGCTCACGACGATCGCCGAGGAGAAGGCCGGCGCCGCCCGGGCCGCCCGCGACGCCGCCCGCGCCGAGTCGCTCGCCCGCAAGACCGCCCTGGTCGAGGAGGCCGAGGGCATCGCCGCCGAGGCCACCGGCTGGAAGGCCGCCGGCGACCGGCTCAAGGAGATCCTCGACGAGTGGAAGTCGATCCACGGCGTCGAGAAGAAGGCCGAGAGCGAGCTCTGGAAGCGCTACGCCGCCGCCCGCGACGCCTTCACCCGCCGCCGCGGCGCCCACTTCGCCACCCTCGACTCCTCCCGCAAGCAGGCCCAGGGCCGCAAGGAAGAGCTCGTCGTCGAGGCCGAGCAGCTGTCCGAGTCCACCGAGTGGAACGCGACCGCCGCCCGCCTCAAGGAGCTCATGACCGAGTGGAAGGCCGCCCCCCGCGCCGCCAAGGACACGGAGCAGAAGCTCTGGGAGCGCTTCCGGGCCGCTCAGGACGCCTTCTTCAAGCGGCGGAGCGAGGTATTCTCGGCTCGGGACGCGGAGTTCAAGGGCAACCTGGACCGCAAGCAGGAGCTCCTGGCCCAGGCCGAGGGCCTCGACATCGACGGTGACCCCAAGGGCGCCCAAAACCGGCTGCGCGAGATCCAGGGCACCTGGCACGAGGTCGGCCGGGTCCCGCGCGAGTCGCAGGCCACCCTGGACCGCCGCCTCCGCACGGTGGAGGACAAGGTCAAGCAGGCCATGGACGCCGCGTGGCGCCGCACCCCGCCGGAGGCCAGCCCCCTGCTGGCCCAGATGCGCGAACAGGTGGCGCGGGCCGAACAGCAGCTGGCCAGCGCCCAGGCCGCCGGCGACCAGCGCCGCATCAAGGAGGCCGAGAAGGCCCTGGAGTCCAAGCGCAAGTTCCTGGCCATGGCCGAGCACACCGGCTGACCAACGACTTCTCCGGTGACGGGCAAGCCCCGTCCGACATAGAAAGTTGGCCACTACACGCCAGCGTGCGTGTAGTGGTCAACGTCGTTTCCAGGCCCATTTCCCAAAACGCCGAAGAGCCGAAAAGCCAAAACCAAAAACCAAAAGCCAAAAACCAAAAACCAAAGCCAAAAACCAAAAACCAAACCAAAAAGCCCAAAACGAAGACGAAAGCCGAACCAAAACCAAGACCAAAGCGCAAAAGCTGGATCCGGATTCCGGGGCCGCTTCGCTCCCGCCCCGGGCAAGGGGCTCCACGCCCCCTGCACCCCTGCCAAGCCCGACGGCCGCACCAACGCGGCCGGCTCTCAGCAGTGCGTCGCGGCCGCCGGCACCGGCGGCGCACCGATCGAAGGCATGCCCAGCGACACGCCCGGAGTCCTCGTCACGCGCCCGGCCTCCCAGGCGTCGCCCGCGCGGGTGCGGCGGTGCGAGACCAGCGGCGAGTCCGAGTTCAGGTGATGCGGCGCCGCGTAGGTGACAGTGGTGTGCACGATGTCCCCGGGCCGAATCCCGGCGGCCGGATCGGCGGCGAAATGCACCAGCCGCCCGTCCCGCGCCCGCCCCGACAGCCGCCCGGTCGCGTTGTCCTTGCGCCCCTCGCCAACGGCGACCAGGACTTCAAGCGTCGAACCGACCAGCCGCTTGTTCTCCGCCCACGAGATCTCCTCCAGCACCGAGATCAGGCGGTCGTAGCGCTCCTGGACGACGGCCTTCGGCACCTGCGACTCCATGGACGCCGCGGGCGTGCCCGGGCGCTTGGAGTACTGAAACGTGAAGGCACTCGCATAGCGCGCCGCCCGGACGACGTCCAGGGTCGCGGCGAAGTCGGCCTCCGTCTCGCCCGGGAAGCCGACGATGATGTCGGTCGTGATGGCCGCGTCCGGCATCGCCGCGCGGACCTTGTCGATGATCCCGAGGTACTTCTCGGCCCGGTAGGAGCGGCGCATGGAGCGCAGCACCGCGTCCGAGCCGGACTGCAGCGGCATGTGCAGCGAGTGGCAGACGTTCGGCGTCTCGGCCATCGCCGCGATCACGTCGTCGGTGAAGTCCTTCGGGTGGGGGCTGGTGAACCGGACCCGCTCCAGCCCGTCGATGTCGCCACAGGCCCGCAGGAGCTTGCCGAACGCGAAACGGTCGCCGAACTCCACGCCGTAGGAGTTCACGTTCTGGCCGAGCAGCGTGACCTCCAGTACCCCCTCCGCAGCCAGAGCCTGGACCTCCGCCAGGATCTCGCCGGGGCGACGGTCCTTCTCCCGCCCGCGCAGCGCGGGCACGATGCAGAACGTGCACGTGTTGTTGCAGCCCACGGAGATCGACACCCAGCCGGCGTAGGTCGACTCGCGGCGCGTCGGCAGCGTCGAGGGGAACACCTCGAGCGACTCGAGGATCTCGACCTCGGCGGCCGCGTTGTGCCGGGCCCGCTCCAGCAGCACCGGCAGCGAGCCGATGTTGTGGGTGCCGAACACGACGTCGACCCAGGGCGCCTTCTTCACGATGTCGCCGCGGTCCTTCTGGGCCAGGCAGCCGCCGACGGCGATCTGCATGCCCGGGTGCGCGAGCTTCGTGGGCCGCAGGTGCCCGAGGTTGCCGTACAGCCGGTTGTCCGCGTTCTCCCGCACCGCGCACGTGTTGAACACGACCACGTCGGGGTCGCCGTCGCCGGCCGCCGGCACGTAGCCGGCCTCCTCCAGCAGCCCGGAGATGCGCTCGGAGTCATGAGCGTTCATCTGGCAGCCGTAGGTGATCACGCGGAACGTTCGGGTCTCAGTCATAGCGAGCCAAATCCTATCCCCCGATGTGCTCACCGGCCGTATCGACGATCCCCGGCAGCTCCACGTCGGCCGCCTCGCCCGGCGGGAACAGGGGGGTCACGGCCGCGTACCCGTCCAGCAGCCAGCCGTCGTCGCTACCCGGCTCGGCCACCTCGCCGACCTGCTCGAGCGACATGCGCACGAATCCCTCGCCCTGCTCGCGCAGCGTCATCTGCACCATCCCGAACTCGGCCAGGTGCGCCCGCCGCACCCCACGCAGGTCGCCGGCCTCCACGTCGGGCACGTTCACGTTGAGCGCGAACCCGCCGGTGAGCATCGGCAGCAGGTCGACGGCGACCTCGGCCGCGGTGTCCCAGTTGGCCTCGACGGTGTTGGGGTCGACGTCGAGGGAGACCGCGATGGCCGGGCAGCCGTTGGCCACCGCGGTGAGGGCGGCGCCGACGGTGCCGGAGTGCAGGACGGCCGCGCCGGTGTTGGCGCCCTTGTTGATGCCGGCCAGGACGACATCGGGTTCGGGCCCGAAGGCACCCCGGGTGGCCAGCAGCACGATGAACGCCGGCGTGGCCGAAACCGCGAAAGCAGTGGCGGCGGGGGTACTGCCCAGAGCCCGCTCGGCCATCTGGATGCGCCCGCCGTCGTCGATCGCCTGCAGCGCGGCGCTGGACCCGGAGGACTCCTCGGCCGGCGCGGCCACCACGACCTCGTGCCCGGCCCGGATCACCCGTTCGGCGAGTGCGAGCAGGCCCGGACTGTCGATACCGTCGTCATTGGTCACGAGGATGCGCATGACCACCAGCATCGCGGGGTTGCCCAGTGTGATCAACCGGAGCGGGGTTGCTCAGTGTGAGCAAACGGAGGCTGTAGTGAACCCGTCAGGGACACGTACCGCAAAACGGGCGTCGTTATCGGCCCGTGACCACTGTGTCGCGGATCGGAAGCCTTTGCCCCGCTAACGTCAACGCACCGGACGACGGGACAGGGCATCGCTATGCAGTGGGGCGGATGATGACGGACCAGCCTTTGATCGTGCTCAGTGGCGTCAACAAGTGGTTCGGCGAGCTGCACGTGTTGAAGGACGTCAACCTGTCCATCGGCCGTGGCGAAGTGGTCGTCGTGATCGGGCCCTCCGGGTCGGGCAAGTCGACGCTCTGCCGGGCGATCAACCGGCTGGAGCCGATCAACGACGGCGAGATCGTGTTCGACGGCACGCGCCTGCCCGAGGAGGGCAAGCCGCTCGCCCGGCTGCGCAGCGAGGTCGGCATGGTCTTCCAGTCGTTCAACCTGTTCGCGCACAAGACGATCCTCGAGAACGTGATGCTCGGGCCGGTCAAGGTGCGCAAGGAGAAGGCGGCCGCGGTCCGCGAGCGGGCGATGGGCCTGCTGGAGCGGGTCGGCATCGGGCCGCAGGCGCAGAAGTACCCGGCCCAGCTCTCCGGCGGCCAGCAGCAGCGGGCCGCGATCGCCCGCGCCCTGGCCATGCAGCCCAAGGCCATGCTCTTCGACGAGCCGACGAGCGCGCTCGACCCGGAGATGGTCGGCGAGGTGCTCGACGTGATGACGACCCTGGCCGGCGAGGGCATGACGATGGTCGTCGTCACCCACGAGATGGGCTTCGCCCGGCACGCGGCCAACCGGGTCGTGTTCATGGCCGACGGCCAGCTGGTCGAGGAGGCGACGCCGGCGGAGTTCTTCGCCAACCCGCGCACCGACCGGGCCAAGGACTTCCTGTCGAAGATCCTCACCCACTGACTTTCACCCACACCTCGACCCATGGAGATCGGGCGCACCATCCCCGGGGCGCCCCGGCCGTCCGGCGAACCCGGCGGTCACCTGAGGTAATGGAAGGAGCACGCAAGCACATGCGAATCACGCGAATCGCGGCCGCGGCCGCCGTCGCCACGCTTTCACTCGCCCTTGCCGCCTGCGGCAAGGAGGGCACGCCCACGCCGGAGACCCCGGCCGGGTCCAACGGCGCCGCCGCCCCGCAGAGTGACGCCTGCACGTCGTCGGGTGTGGCCCTGACCGCCGCCAGCGGCGTCGACATCCCCGGCAGCCCGACCTTCACGAAGATCAAGTCGGCCGGCAAGGTCGTCATCGGTGTGAAGTTCGACCAGCCCAACCTCGGCTACAAGGACGCGGCGGGCAAGCGCTGCGGCTTCGACATCGAGATCGCGCAGCTCATCGCGTCGAAGCTGGGCATCGACCCGGCGAAGATCGAGTACAAGGAGGTCGCGTCCGCGAACCGCGAGACGTCGATCAAGGGTGGTGAGGTCGACTACTACGTCGGCACCTACTCGATCACCGACAAGCGCAAGGCCGACGTCGCCTTCGCCGGCCCCTACTTCGTCGCCGCGCAGGACCTGCTGGTCCGCAAGGACGACACGTCGATCACGGGCTCGGACTCGCTCAAGGGCAAGACGGTCTGCTCCGCCACCGGCTCCACGCCGATCCAGCGGGTGCGCGACCAGAAGCTCACCGACAAGATCGTCGAGTTCAAGACCTACTCCGAGTGCGTGTCGCAGCTGATCGACAAGAAGGTCGACGCGGTCACCACCGACGACGCGATCCTCAAGGGCTACGCCGCGCAGAACCCGAGCATGCTGAAGGTGGTCGGCAAGCCGTTCACCGACCCGGCGACCGGCAAGCCCTACCCGGAGAAGTACGGCATCGGCCTCCCGCACGACGACAAGGCGCTGCGCGACTTCGTCAACGCCGCGCTGGAGAAGGCCGAGCAGGACGGCACCTGGCAGAAGATCTACGACGGCACGCTCGGCAAGTCCGGCTCCGCCGCGACGATCCCGGCGCTCGAGAAGTACTGATCTGACCCTCGGGACGCCGCCCCCACCGCGGGGCGGCGTCCCGCCCTTTACCCCCTGGCGATGGGCAGCGGATGAACGAGTTTCTTCACGTCCTCACGGACAACTGGGACGTGATCGGGTCCCACTTCTGGACGACGATCCAGCTGTTCCTGATCTCCGGTGTCGCCTCCCTGGTCCTCGGCACCCTGCTGACCGCCATGCGCGTCTCGCCGGTGCCGGCCCTGCGCGGCTTCGGCACCACCTATGTGCTGCTGTTGCGAAACTGCCCGCTCACGCTCGTCTTCGCGCTGCTGGTGTTCGCGGTGCCGAAGCTCGACGTCAACCTCGACTACTTTCCCAGCGCCTGTGTCGCGCTGACCGCGTACACCAGCGCCTTCGTCTGTGAGGCCCTGCGCTCCGGCATCAACACGGTGCCCGTCGGGCAGGCCGAGGCCGCCCGCGCGCTGGGCATGTCGTTCGGTCAGGTGCTCACGCTGGTCGTGCTGCCGCAGGCGTTCCGCACCGTGGTACCGCCGATGGTCAGCGTCCTCAACGCGATGCTCAAGAACACGACCATCGCGGCCGGCTTCTCCGTCGCCGAGGCGGGCGCGATCCAGGCCTACCTGTCGGAGCGCGGCGAGAACCAGATCTACACCCTGCTGTGGGTCACGATCGGATTCCTGATCCTGGTGGTGCCGCTCATCCTCGTGCAGCGGAACCTGGAGCGGCGCTGGAGGGTCTCGCGATGAGCAACGTCCTCTACGACCTGCCCGGGCCCAAGGCCCGGCTGCGCAACCGCGTCCTCGGTGTCGTGAGCGCCATCGGGATCGTGGCGCTGCTGGTGTACATCGTGCTGCGCTTCAACGACACCGGGCAGTTCGAGTCGATCAAGTGGCAGCAGTTCCAGTACGCCGCGATTCAACAGCAGCTGCTCGACGGGTACCTCACCACGTTGCGCGCGGCCGGAGTCGCCGCCGTGCTCGCGCTGATCTTCGGTGCGGTGCTGGCGGCCGGGCGGCTGAGCGAGCACGGGTACTTCACGGCCCCGACGACGTTCATCGTCGAGCTGTTCCGGGCCATCCCGCTGCTGGTCCTCATCTTCTTCGCCTACTACGGCCCGATCCAGCTCGGCTACAAGGTCGGCCCGTTCTGGCCCCTGGTGATCGGGCTCACGCTCTACAACGGGGCTGTGCTCGCCGAGATCTTCCGGGCCGGCGTCCTGTCGGTGGCCAAGGGCCAGTCCGAGGCCGCCTACGCGCTGGGCATGCGCAAGACCCAGGTCATGATGTCGATCCTGCTGCCGCAGGCGATCCGGGCCATGCTCCCGGCGATCGTCAGCCAGCTCGTGGTGCTGCTCAAGGACACCGCGCTGGGCTTCATCATCCAGCTGCCCGAGCTGCTGTACGTCGGCAAGCAGATCGGCGGCCGCCTGCCGTTCGGCCTGCCCTACGTGCCCAGCTACCTGATCGTCGCGGCGATCTACATCGGCACCTGCGGCCTGCTGTCGGCGTTCGCCTTCTGGCTGCAGAAGCGCCTCATCGGTGGCAAAAAGCCCAAAAAAACGGCGGCTCCGGTACCGCTGCCCGCCGACACGGGCGCCGGTTCCAGCGCGGTTCTGTAGTTTCTTCGCGCGGACCCGGCTCTTTTCAGGGGAGCCGGGTCCGGCTCGTTGAGGGGAGCCGGGCCGGTTCTTTGAGCGGATTGGCAACGTTGCGCCCTATGCGTACGCTGCGCGAGTGGCGGACACTGGCTTCCGGTTGGGCATCGACTTCGGCACCTCGAACACCGTCGGCGTCCTGCGCTGGCCGGACGGGCGCACCAAGCCCCTGCTCTTCGACGGCTCGCCGCTGCTCCCGTCGGCCGTCTACGTCAACGCCGACGGCAGCATCCTGACCGGACGCGACGCCGTGCACTCCGCCCGACTGCAGCCGCACCGGTTCGAGCCCTACCCGAAGCGCCGCGTCGAGGAGGGCACCGTCTGGCTCGGCGAGCGTGACGTCCCCGTCGCCGAGCTCGTCTCCAGCGTCCTGCGCCGGGTCGCGGTCGAGGCCGAGCGGGTCGCCGGGGCCAAGCCCGCGCACGTGATGATGACCCACCCCGCCACCTGGCCCCCGCAGCGCCGCCAGACGCTCGCCCAGGCCGCGGTCGCCGCCGGGCTCCCGGCCCCGCTGCTGTCGGCCGAGCCGATCGCGGCCGCCTCCTACTTCGTCGGCACCGTCGGCACCCACGTGCCGGTCGGCGGCATCGCGGTGGTCTACGACTTCGGCGCCGGCACCTTCGACGCCAGCGTCGTGCGCCGCAACCAGGGCGGCGGCTTCGACGTCCTGGCCAGCGAGGGCCTCCCGGACGCGGGCGGCCTCGACGTCGACGCGGCCGTCGTGGCCTACCTCGGCCGCAACTTCGCCAGCCGCGAGGGCGGGCAGTGGCGCCGCCTGACCAACCCGGAGAGCGAGTCCGACCGCCGCGCCGCCTGGCAGCTGTGGGAGGACGCCCGGCTGGCCAAGGAGATGCTGAGCCGGGCCGCCACGACCTACGTCCACGTGCCGCTGTTCGACGAGAGCGTCCCGATCGGCCGCGAGCAGCTGGAGCAGCTGGCCCGCCCGATCCTCGACCGCACCGTCACCGCTACCCAGATCGCCGTCACCGCGTCCGCGCTCGGCGACCGCCCCGTCTCCGCGGTCTTTCTGGTCGGCGGTTCCAGCCGCATCCCGCTCGCCGCGACCCTGCTGCACCGCGCGTTCGGCCTGGCCCCGACCGCGATCGAGCAGCCGGAGCTGGTCGTCGCCGAGGGCGCCCTGCACCTGGCCCCGCCGACCGGGCGCGCCCACGTCGCCGGGGCCGCCGGCGGCAGCTCCTCCCCCATCTCCGCCGCACCGATCTCGGGCCCGCCGACCTCGGCCGCGCCGACGTCGGGCAGTCGCGCCGCCGAGCTGAGCGGCGACGTGGCCGCCGCGCCGGTGTCGGCCGCGCCCGTCTCCGGCCAGCCGGTGTCGCCGGGCTTCAGCATGCCGTCGAACACCCCGCACCTGCCGCCCCTGGTGCAGACCAGCTCCTTCCCGGTCTACAACCCGCCGTCGCCGGTGACCCCGCCCCCGCCGGTCATCCCGCCGCAGCCCCGCCCGGTGGTGTCGAGCCCGCCGATGCAGCACCGCCCGATGCAGCCGCCGCCGGCGACACCGCCCATGGGCTACGCGCAGCCGGCGCCGGCCGTCCCGCAGCCGGTCACCGCCGTCCCGGCCAGTCCGGCTCCGCCGTGGCAGGGCGGCTATGCACCAGTACCCCCGCCGAAAAAAGGCAATGGTGGACGGCTCGCGGCCATCGGAGGCGGCACCCTGGTCCTGCTCCTGCTGATCGGGGGCGTCATCTGGGCCATCAACCGCCCCGACCCGGTCGTCCCCACGCCGGCCCCGTCCGACAGCGCCGTCTCGGCCGCACCCCCGGTGTGCGGGAAGAAGATCGCCTATCTGGGCATGTCCAGCGGCGACAACGACGACGACGGCGTGATGATGCGCAACAGCGTCCGCTTGGCCATCGACGACTTCAACGCCGCGCACGCCAACTGCAAGGTGGAGTTCAAGGAGTTCGACACCACCGGCACCGACGAGGGCAGCAAGGCCAAGGCCCAGCTGGCCGTCGACGACACCGACGTGATCGGCGTGGTCGGCCCGGTCTACGACAACGAGATCCTCGCCGCCGGCCCGATCCTGGAGAAGGCCGGCCTCCCGATGATCACGCCGTTCGCCCCCGACGACAAACTGGCGACGCAGGGCTGGGCCACCTTCCACCGCGTCATCGGCTCCGACGTGGACCAGGCCCGCGCGGGCGCGGCCTACATCAAGAACACCCTGAAGGCCAACAAGACCGCGATCGTCTACGACGACTCCGACTTCGGCACGACGGGCCGCACCGAGGTCTCCCGGGCCCTGGGCTCGCAGACGGGCCTGACGGTGGCCATCAAGCAGGCCGACACCGACTTCGCCTCGGCCGCGAAGCAGGTCAACGACTCGAAGCCGGACGCGGTGTACTTCGCCGGCCAGTCGACCCCGGGCATCGGCTTCGTGAAAGCCCTCCGCGGCGCGAACGCCAACGTCCCGATCGTGGGCTCGGACAAGCTCTTCACCCAAAACTTCGTGACCAAGACCGAAGGCAAGGCCGAGGGCGTGACGGTAACATGCCCGTGCGTCCCGTCGAAGGACGCCGGCAACGACTTCGCGTCGAAGTACCAGGGCACGTTCGGCGCCTCGGCGAGCTACTACGGCCCGGAGGCCTACGACGCCGCGGGCGTCTACCTGGCCGGCTTCCAAAAGGGCCAGGGCACAAGGGACGCGATGCTGAAGTACATGACAACCTACGAGGCCAAGGGCGCCGCGACGGGCCGCACGATCAAATTCGACGGCAGCGGCAACCTCTCCGCCCAAGACCCCCTGATCTGGGCCTACAAAGTCAAGGGCGAATACATGGTCAACGACACCCCCATCAAGCCCTAACCCTGCAGCCCTTTCCACCACAGGCGCGGCCACCTCCGTCCTTCACCACCGCGCTCCCACCCGCTCCATACGCCGTACCGCTTCCTACACGCGGACGCGACCCGCCGCCTGGACGCACGCACGGGCCCGTACGGCACACGGGCACGGTCCACGGACGCGGACACCGTACGGCGCACGGGCACGGGCACCCTCCACCGCGCGGACGCGGGGCGCACGGGCGCGGGCACCCTCCACCGCGCGGACGCGGGGCGCGCGGACGCGGGCACCCTCCACCGCGCGGACGCGGGGCGCGCGGACGCGGGCACCCTCCACCGCGCGGACGCGGGGCGCGCGGACGCGGGCACCCTCCACCGCG
>NZ_JBITDU010000001.1:1642883-1666797 GCF_044454505.1 Dactylosporangium sp. NPDC051541 | reverse complement strand
CGCGGACGCGGGGCGCGCGGACGCGGGCACCGTCCGGCGCACGGGCGCGGGCACCGTCCGGCGCGCGGACGCGGGGCGCGCGGGTGCGGGCGCGGTCCAGCGCGCGGGCGCGGGCGCGGTCCAGCGCGCGGGCGCGGGCGCGGTCCAGCGCGCGGGCGCGGGCGCGGTCCAGCGCGCGGGCGCGGGTGCGGTCCGGGGCGCGGGCGCGGGTGCGGTCCGGGGCGCGGGCGCGGGCGTAGGTGCGATCCGGCGCGCGGGCGCGGGCGCCGGTGAGCCAGCGATCGCCGTGGCGACGAGGCAGCGGCGACGGCGAGCCGTCAGCGGGCGATTTCGGTGACCCTGGACTCGCGGACGACGGTGACGCGGATCTGGCCCGGGTAGGTCAGCTCCTCCTCGATCTGTTTCGCCACGTCGCGGGCCAGGACGGCGGCGCCGATGTCGTCGACGTCGTCGGGGCGGACCATGACCCGGATCTCGCGGCCGGCCTGCATGGCGAAGACCTTTTCGACGCCGGACTTGCCGCCGGCGATCTCCTCGATGCGTTCGAGGCGCTTGACGTACGCCTCCAGGCTCTCCCGGCGCGCGCCCGGGCGGCCGCCGGAGCAGGCGTCCGAGGCTTGGGTGAGGACGGCCTCGATGGTCTGCGGGAGGACTTCGTTGTGGTGGGCTTCGATGGCGTGGACGACGTCGTCGTGTTCGCCGTACTTGCGGGCGATGTCGGCGCCGATCAGGGCGTGGCTGCCCTCGACCTCGTGGGTGAGCGCCTTGCCGATGTCGTGCAGGAACGCCGACCGTTTGATCAGAGCCGGGTCCAGGTGCAGCTCGGAGGCCATGATCCCGGCGATGTGGGCGGTCTCGACGAGGTGCTTGAGGACGTTCTGGCCGTACGACGTCCGGTATCGCAGCCGGCCCAGCAGCGTCATGAGCTCGGGGTGCAGGTCGGTGATGCCGACCTCGACCAGGGCGTCCTCGGCCGCGCGGTGGCAGAGCCGTTCGACCTCGTGCTTGGCCTGCTCGAAGACCTCTTCGATGCGGTGCGGGTGAATCCGGCCGTCGAGCACCAGCTTCTCGAGCGTGAGCCGCCCGATCTCGCGGCGCACCGGGTCGAAGCAGGAGAGCAGCACCGCCTCCGGCGTGTCGTCGATGATCAGGTTGACCCCGGTCGTCGACTCGAACGCGCGGATGTTGCGGCCTTCGCGGCCGATGATCCGGCCCTTCATCTCGTCGCTGGGCAGGTGCAGCACGCTGACGACGCTCTCGGCGGTCTGCTCGCTGGCCACCCGCTGGATCGCGTCGACGACGATGTGGCGGGCCCGCTGCTCGGCCGTGCTGCGCGCGTCGTGCTCGATGTCCCGCACGAGCAGCGCCGCTTCCCGCTTGGCCTGGGCCTCGATCGTCTCGACGACCTCGACCCGGGCCGCGTCGGCGGTGAGCCCGGCGATCCGCTCCAACTCTTCGCGGTGCCGCTCTTCGCCCTCGGCGACCTCCGCTTCCCGGCGGCCGAAAGCCGCTTCGCGTTCCAAAAATTCTGCTTCGGTACTGCTGATACGCCGATCCCGCTCCGCCAGCCGCTCGGCCTCCTCGGCCAGCAGCCGCTCCCGCTCGTCGAGGCGGCGTTGCCGGCGCTCGGCGTCCTGCGACTGCTCCTTCGCCACGGTCGTGAGCTGACTGACCTCGCGCTCCCCCGCCCGCCGCGCGGCCGCGCGGGCCTGCTCGGCGTCGGTCTCGGCCTGCCGGTGCGCGCGTTCGAGCAGCGAGTCGGCCTCGGCCCGGGCCGCGTCGATGATCCGGCGGGCCTCCGAGCGGGCCGCACTGGCCTCGGCTTTCGCGGCCGCCGCCTCGGTCCGTGCCGCCGCGGCCGCCGCCCGTGCCTCGTCAACGGCCGCCGTGGCGTCCTCGGCCGCCGTACGCAACGACGCCAGCGAATGCTCCTGCCGATCCTTCTCGGCCAGGAACGCCGGATCGTCTCCGGCGGCAACGGCCGGCGCGACCCCGCCGCCGAGCCGCTTGACCACCTTCATCGCGACCACGAGCACCGCTGCCACGACGACGACCAGCAAAATCATGGCCAGCGTCAGCGCAACCTCGACCCCGGTCACGACGCCACCCGCGCAAACTCCGACGCCGTCCGCTGCAGTACCGCGGTCACTCGCTCAGGTCGACCGGCCGCGCTGCCCTGCCGCGTTGCGCCGAGTCGCCGGCGCGCGCCGGAAGCTCTGCTCACACCCACCGCCCTGTCCACACGGGCGGTCCCGCCCCCAGATGCCACCCTACTTGCACCAGCCGCCGGGTTTAGCCGCACAAGCCCGATGCGTACGGTTCGCCCGCACACATCACCACTTCCCGGCCGCCGGCCGTGCCGGTATCGGGCTCCGTCGCCTTCGTCACCGTCGGCATCGGTCGCCGGGGTGGACCGCTCGCCGTCGCGGGTTCGTCCCGCGGTTGCCGCCGTCAGGCCGTCTGGGCTTCCGGATTCGCAGAGGATGACACGGGCGCACTCCGTCACGACGTCACCTCGCTCCGCTCGGCGCCGCGCATTCAGCAGCGGCGGGTACATGGAGGAGACGCCCGACCACGGCACATCAAGATGTATCGATATCGAGGCCTAGGAGGCCCCGCTGCTGGGTCGCCGCTAGCGCCGACACCTCCCGCAAGGCGTGGCGCAGAATTCGCTATGAATCTTTGTTAAGTGTTGCTGATCTGTGATGCGATCTATGTTGTGCGGTAAACCCGCGGTGGTTGGGCGGTCTCCATCTGGTAACGGTGAGGCTAGGTCGTGAAGGCCGCTTCGGTCAAGGACTCATGATCGGGCACCATACGGGACGTAAGTCCGTCAAGGACCACTGCCAGCCGAAACACCCCACAGGCACCGTTTGCACGGATCTTTCCGGCATGTCGGTCGCCAAGCCGCCAAAACTTGCACAGCCGGTAATCGTGAGCCAACAGAGCGCACGCAGTCCTCGAAGTGCAGCGCAACCATTCCACCACAGCCCGTGCACGCCACCAACATCATCATCGACACCCGTCACGCTCGACGAGCGCTCCAACCACCCCCGGGAGCCCTCAAGAACCACCAGGCCCGCCCGGCACCGAGCCACATCCCCATATGGCAACGACACCGGCCGCCAGCCACAGGCCATCGCCACACTCGCAGCCGTCCAGGCGGCCGCGCCGGCATCGACCGGCTGACAAAAGTTGCCACCCGCGGGACGCGAAGAACCGCCCATCGCCCGCCCACCAGGAAGAGAACCGCGGCAAGAGCAACGACGAGAGCAACGAAGCAAGCGACGACGAGACCCACACCGAGTCGAAGCCCGGACAGCGCGAAGGGTCGAGACCAGGAGACGCGATTACTGAGCGTCAGGGTCCAGGGCCGAGTCAGCCAGAGCATCAGCGTCGATGGAGTCGGCGAACTCCGCAGCGTCTTCCCGCTCCGCCAATGCCTCCTTGACCAGCCGGATGGCCAGCCCGGGCGGATACCCCTTGCGCCCGAGCATCCCGACCAACCGCCGAAAGACCGCCTCGGGGGTACCGCGATGCTCAGTCCGCAGCCGCCGCACCACCAGCGCCTTGGCCGTCTCCTCCTCCATGTCGGCCGTCAGCTCCTCGAGCGCTTCCCCCATCTCATCCGCCGACACCCCTTTACGCCGCAACTCCCCAGCCAAAGCCCGCCGCGAGAGCCCCTTCCCGTGGTGCCGGCTGTTCACCCAAGCCCGAGCGAACGCCGCGTCATCGATGATCCCAACCTCGTCATACCGATCGAGAATCTCCGCCGCGACCTCCTCCTCAACCCCCCGCTTCCGCATGGCCGCCCCCAGCTCAGCCCGAGTGCGCGGCCGCACAGCCAACTGCCGCAGACAGATCTCCCGAGCCACCTCCCGCGGATCAAGCGGCTTGCCCGCAGCCGCCTCCCGCGCACCTCTCCCCCACTTCCCCCGCCGCTCCCGCCCTTCCTCCCGCTCCGCCCCACCATCGCCCGCAGAGCCGGACATTCCCGAAATGTCCGGCGAGGCGGCATCGCTCCAAGGCAACCCACCACGCCGCGAGCCCGAGAAAGCCGAAGGCAGGGAAGCCAAGTCCGAGACAGACGAAGGCAGGGAAGACGAGCCCAAGGAAGACGACGAATCCCGAGCAGACGAGCCATGAGCAGAAGTCCGCGGGGAGCTGGGAGAACCAGAAGAGCCGGAAGAACCGGAAGCGCTCGAAAGACTCCGCGGAGCCGAGCCAGGATCAGCCCAGGGATTGTCCGGCCCAGGCTGCCACGCGGGACGAGGTGCGGCCTCGGACGCCGACCCGTCCCCCGATGATGGTGATGACGCCGACGATGGTGTCCACGGATTGCCGGCCGGAGGGTTCCAAACCGGCCGCTCCACCTCATCCGGCTCGAAACGCAGGTCCGGCCCGTCGCCCGGTATGGCAGGTCGGACGGGCCGCGCGGACGACTCGGAGGGAGTGGCGGATGTCCAGGGATTGTCGCCACCCGGATCGGGCCAGGAGGCGATCGGCGGCGAGGCCGCGGCGGGCCTACGGGCCGGGCCGGATGGCGGGGATGTGCCGGGCGGAGGGGTTCGGTCGTCGGCCGGGGCTGTGTGCCACGGGTTTGGGTCGACGGCGTCTTCGTCCCCGCCGGACATCGGCACCTCCAGCTCGGCCGCCGACGTGCGCCGAGACCCGATGCCGACCGGACGGCTTGGCCCGCCAGACCGGCACCGGGAGCCTCGAACGGCGCGCCGGAGCACTCCCCAACTACGAACGAACATCCAGGAGCCCGCCCAGCCTGACCGCGATCAGCGACGGTCGCGCGCGGCGGCGAGGTCGGCGGGCGGGTGACCAAATCCCTGGTCCGTGCGCTCCGACCGGCGAACGGTCGGAGCGCCAGACCAAAGCGAGGTCACCGCGAAGGCTGCGGGTCAGAAGTCGACCGGGGCTGCCTCCGGGCCGCTGGCGGCGTCGGTGGACTGGCCCACGCCGACGCCGAGCTTCTCCTTGATCTTCTTTTCGATCTCGGCGGCGACGTCGGGGTTGTCGCGCAGGAACTTGCGCGAGTTCTCCTTGCCCTGGCCGAGCTGGTCGCCGTCGTAGGTGTACCAGGCGCCGGACTTGCGGATGAAGGCCTGCTCGACGCCCACGTCGATGAGGGAGCCCTCGCGGGAGATGCCCTTGCCGTACATGATGTCGAACTCGGCCTGCTTGAACGGCGAGGCGACCTTGTTCTTGACGACCTTGACGCGGGTGCGGTTGCCCACGACGTCGGTGCCGTCCTTGAGGCTCTCGATGCGCCGGATGTCCAGACGGACCGAGGCGTAGAACTTCAGGGCCCGGCCACCCGTGGTGGTCTCGGGGCTGCCGAACATGACGCCGATCTTCTCGCGGAGCTGGTTGATGAAGATCGCCGTGGTGCCGGAGTTGTTGAGGGCACCGGTGATCTTGCGCAGGGCCTGGCTCATGAGGCGGGCCTGGAGGCCGACGTGGCTGTCGCCCATCTCGCCCTCGATCTCGGCCCGCGGCACCAGGGCGGCGACGGAGTCGATGACGATGACGTCGAGGGCACCGGAGCGGATCAGCATGTCGACGATCTCGAGGGCCTGCTCACCGGTGTCGGGCTGGGAGACCAGGAGGGCATCGGTGTCGACGCCGAGGGACTTGGCGTAGTCGGGGTCGAGGGCGTGCTCGGCGTCGATGAACGCCGCGATGCCGCCCTGCGCCTGCGCATTGGCGATCGCGTGCAGCGCGACGGTGGTCTTGCCGCTGGACTCCGGCCCGAAGACCTCGATCACACGGCCACGCGGCAGGCCGCCGATGCCCAGCGCGACGTCGAGGGCGATGGAGCCGGTCGGAATCACGGACATGGGCGCGACGACGCGCTCGCCGAGCCGCATCACGGAGCCCTTGCCGAACTGCTTGTCGATCTGCGAGAGGGCGAGCCCCAGCGCCTTCTCCCGGTCAGGTTGCACTGCCATGTCTGTCACCCCTGGGTTCGCGGTCTTCGTCGGCGTTCGCTTGGTCACGCTGACACGTTAGGCGCCGGGTATGACAAAAAATCCGATGCGACGCCCCAACGAGCGGGAAGAGTACCCGTACATCTGTACGATCAGCACGCCGACACGCCGAAAAACATCAGCGTAAGCGGCTTGGAACACGCTCCGGATATGCGGCGACCACTGCGCGCCACACTTCCGCGGTGTCGAACTTGCCGGCCAGGGCCTCCTCGATCGTCAACCCGCCGAGCTGCGATAACACTTGGTCATGGGCGATGCTCTTTGCGTAACCGGGCCCGAACACCTGCTCGAGCCGCTGCCAGAAATCCGTCAGACGCACAAACCCAACCTAACGAAGGACACGAGACCTACCGAAGCACCCGGGCCACCAGGGGGACGACCGCCACTCCCGCGAGCAGGCACAGCACCGGATACCCGAAGAAATCCACGACCACGCCCGACAATGCGCCCGCCGAAGCCCCCGCGACCCCCATGATGACGTCCGAGAGCCCTTGGACGCTCGCCCGGCGCTCAAGCGGTACCGACTCCGAAAGCAATGTGGAACCGGCCACCATCGTCGCGCTCCAGCCGAGCCCCAGCAGGGCCAGGCCGGCCGAGAGCAGCCACGTGTTCGCGCCCGCCGTGCCGGCCAGGACGCAGGCCAGGACCAGCAGGCCGACGCCGCCGAGGATCACGGGCCGGCGCCCGAACCGGTCGGCCAGCAGGCCCATGACGGGCGAGAGCGCGTACATGCCGGTGATGTGGATGCTGATCACGAGGCCGACGACGCGGAGCAGGTCGCCGTGGTCGTGGACGTACTCCCCGATGTGCACGGGCGTCATCGACATCACACCGACCATCACGACGTGCCCGACGGCAACGGCGGCCACCCCGGTCCGAGCACCGACGCTGTCCCGGATCGTCCGAGCCGCCTGCCGCCAGATGGCCCTCTCCCCAGAAGCCGAAGCCGAACCAGCACCAGCACCAGCACCAGCACCAGCACCAGCACCAGCAGCAACGCCCGAAGAAGCAACGCCCGAAGAAGCGATCGCCGAAGAAGCGGCCTCCGAAGAAGCGGCCCCCGAAGAAGCCAAGGAAGCCGCCGTCAGCAACGGATCAGGCCGCAACAACACGACGATCAAAACCGCGGCCAAAGCGAAGGCCAGCGAACTGAACAGATAAGGCCCCGCGTACTCAGGCAGGAACCGATCGGTCAGCGGCGCCAGATTGGGCCCCAGCACCGCCCCGACGGTGGTGGCCCACACGACCATCGACAGGTGCCGAGCCCGCCGATCCGCCACCGCGAGATCCACAGCGGCGTACCGCGACTGCAGATTCGCCGCACTCGACCCCCCGAACAGCAGGGTGCCGAAGAAGAGCAAGGGAACCGACGAGAGCTGCACGGCCAGCACCACCAGCAGCGCGCCCAGCGAGCCGAGCGTGTAGGCGAAGACCAGGCCCGGCCGCCGCCCGCCGGTCCGCATGAGCCGGGTCGCCGGGATCGCGATCACCGCCGCGCCCACGACCGCGCAGCTCCCGGCGATCCCCGCCGCCCACGGCCCGGCGAGGGAGGCGGCCAGCAGGGCGCCGACCGACACGCCGCTGGCCACGCCGAGACCACCCACGATCTGGGTGCCGACCAGCAGGCCGAGGGTCCGGCGCTGTAAACCCTTTACATCAACAAGTGTCGAATCAGTCAACAAGCACCGAGACTACCGCGTCCGCGGCCTCGACGGCGTCGTCGCCGTCCGCGCGGACGACCACGGTCGAGCCCTTCGTGGCATTGAGCGCCATCACCGCAAGGACGCTGCGGGCATTCGCTCGTTTCGAACCGAAGACCACCTCGACGGTACTGCCGAATCGCGCCGCCGCCCGCACCAGCGCCCCCGCCGGCCGGGCGTGCAGATCCTCGGGCAGCACCACGGAGCGCTCAGAGCTTGCGGACATCGCGGGCCTCCACGGCCGCCTGCGTCACCGCGTCCAGCGCCGCGCCGGTGCCGGCCAGCACCGCCGCCGCGACCGCGCCCTCGACGAACGGCGCGTCGACGAGCACGGCGTCGTTGGCGACCCGGTCCTCCAGGACGGTGCGCGCGGTGAGCACGGCACTGCCCAGGTCGGTCAGCACGAGCACCCCCGCGCCGCGGTCGGCCCGGTCGATCGCGACCAGGATGCGGTCGTAGCTCGTGCCCAGCCCGCCGTCGTCGGTGCCGCCCGCCGCCTCGATCGGCACCTCCTCCCCCGCGACCTGCACGAGCATGTCGCGCAGCCCGTGCGCGAGCCGCTCGCTGTGCGACACGAGGACGATGCCCACCAGTTGCCCCATACCAGGCATGCTATGTCCATGAAGAAGTTCATCAACGACCCGGCCGACGTCGTCCGGGAGGCGCTCGCCGGGCTCGCCGCCGCCCACCCCGAGCTGCGGGTGGACCTCGACGAGCAGTACGTCGCCCGCGCGGACGCGCCGCGCCCGGGCAAGGTCGGCCTGATCTCCGGCGGCGGCTCCGGTCACGAGCCGCTGCACGCGGGCTTTGTCGGCCTCGGCATGCTCGACGCGGCCGTGCCCGGTGAGATCTTCACCGCGCCCGTGCCCGACCAGATCCTGGCCGCGACGAGGGCCGCCGACGCCGGCTCCGGCGTCGTGCACATCGTGAAGAACTACACGGGCGACGTGATGAACTTCCAGCTCGCCGCCGAGCTGGCCGACGAGGAGGGCCTGCGGGTCGAGACGGTGCTCGTCGACGACGACGTCGCGGTCGAGGATTCGACGTGGACCGCCGGCCGCCGTGGCACCGGTGCGACGCTCCTGGTCGAGAAGATCGCCGGTGCCCACGCGGAGGAGGGCGCGGATCTGGCGACCGTCGCCGCGACCGCGCGTACCGTCAATGATCGTTCGGCTTCTTTCGCCGTCGCGCTGACCGCCGGTACCACCCCTGCTTCTGGAAAGCCCGGATTCGACCTCGCCGCCGACGAGATCGAGGTGGGTGTCGGCATTCACGGCGAGCCCGGCCGCAGCCGCGAGAAGCTGCGCCCGGCCCGGGACCTGGCCGCGCTCATCGTCAACGCCGTCGTCACCGCCAAGCCGCCGGCCGGCGAGCCGCTGATCGTCCTGGTCAACGGCCTGGGCGGCACCCCGCAGCTCGAGCTCTACCTCATGTACGCCGAAATCGCCCGCCTGCTCACCGCCGCCGGCGCGACCATCGCCCGTTCCCTGGTCGGCAACTACGTGACAAGCCTCGACATGGCCGGCCTGTCGCTGACGGTCTGCCGCGCCGACGACGACCTGCTGCGCCTGTGGGACGCGCCCGTGCGCACCCCGGCCCTGCGCTGGGGGGTGTGAGCCCGGTGGATGAGGCGCTGGCGCGGGCCTGGATCGCCGCCGCCGCGGACGCGATCCGCGCGGACGCGGAGCACCTGACCGACCTGGACACCGCGATCGGCGACGGCGACCACGGCGTCAACCTGCGCCGCGGCTTCGACGCCGTGACCGCCGCCCTGGGCTCGTTCGAGGCGGAGTCGGCGGGCGACGTCCTCGGCAAGACCGGCACGACGCTGCTGTCGAAGGTGGGGGGCGCGAGCGGCCCGCTCTACGGCACCGTCTTCCGCGCCCTGGGCAAAACCCTGCGCGGGGGCGGCACGTTCGCCGAGGGCCTGCAGGCGGCCCTGGACGGCATCAAACAGCTCGGCAAGGCCGAGGTGGGCGACAAGACGATGGTCGACGCCCTGACCCCGGCCGTCGAGGCCTACGCGGCCGCGGCCCAGGACGGCGAGGAGGCAGCCGCCCAGGCCGCCGCAAAAGCCGCAAAAACTGGAGCAGCTTCGACGGTACAGCTACAAGCCCGCAAAGGCCGAGCGTCCTACCTGGGCCCGCGCAGCGTGGGCCACCCCGACCCGGGCGCGACGTCCACGGCCCTCATCCTCCAGGCCCTCGCCGACGTCACCGGCGACGGCGCCTGAAAGGACCCCGGCACCGGCGGTGACGGCGCTCGAAGCGACCTCAGTCGCGCCCGGCGCCGACCCGGCCGGCGAACTCGCGTGCCCCGCAACCCCGCGCCCGCGCCCACGCGCGGGCGCGTCCGTCAGAGGCCGAGCGAGCGGCCGATGATCTCCTTCATGATCTCGGTCGTGCCGCCGTAGATGGTCTGGACGCGGCTGTTGAGCCAGGCCTTCGCGACCGGGTACTCCATCATGAAGCCGTAGCCGCCGTGCAGCTGCACGCAGCGGTCCGCGACCTTGTTCTGCAGCTCGGTCGTCCACCACTTGGCCTTGGCGGCGTCGGCGACGGAGAGGCGGCCGGCGTTCTGCTCCACGATGCAGTGGTTGAGGAACGTGCGCGCGATCGTCACCTCGGTGTCGAGCTCGGCCAGCAGGAACCGGTTGTGCTGGAACTTGCCGATCGGGCGGCCGAACGCCTCGCGGCCGCGGACGTAGTCGAGGGTCATCGCCAGCACCGCCTCGGCCGACGCGACGGCGGCCACGGCGATGCCGAGGCGCTCGCGGGGCAGGTTGGCCATCAGGTGGTAGAAGCCGCCGTTCTCCTGGCCGAGCAGGTGGTCGGCCGGGATGCGGCAGTCGTCGAAGAACAGCTCGGCGGTGTCGTTGGCCTTGAGCCCGACCTTCTCCAGGCGCCGGCCGCGGGTGAACCCCGGGGTGCCGGTCTCGACGCCGAACAGGCTGATCCCGTGCGCGCCCTTGGACCCGTCGGTCTTGGCCACGACGATGACGAGGTCGGCCATCTCGCCGTTGGTGATGAACGTCTTCTGCCCGTTGAGCACCCACGAGTCGCCGTCGCGCACCGCGGTGGTGCGGATCCCGGCGAGGTCGCTGCCGGCGCCGGGCTCGCTCATGGCGATGGCGGTCACGATGTCGCCGGAGCAGAACCCGGGCAGCCACCGCTTCTTCTGCTCCTCGGTGGCCAGCTCGGTCAGGTACGGCGCGACGACGTCGTTGTGCAGCCCGAACCCGAGCCCGGAGGCCCCGGCCGCCACGATCTCCTCGACGAGGACGGCGTTGAACCGGAAGTCCGGCTGGCCACCGCCGCCGTACTCCTCGGCGACGTCCATCCCGAGCAGCCCCGCGGCCCCGGCCTTGCGCCAGATCTCCCGGTCGACGATCCCGGCCTTGTCCCACTCGTCGTTGTGCGGGGTGGCCTCGCGGGCCAGGAACTCCCGGCACAGGTCGCGGAACGCGTGGTGCTCAGCCTCATACAGGTGCTGCTCCATGCGCGAAGTGTGCGCGCCGAGACACGGTCTCGACCAGAGCCCGGCCTAGAGGCCGAGCATGCCGTAGAGGTGGTCGGGCAGGGGCTGGGCGTCCTTGGGTTCATCGGCGGTGACGGCGGCGCCGAAGTCGGAGTAGGTGGCCGTCACCGGGTTGCCGGGGATGTTCACGGTCACCGTGGCCAGGCGGTCCCGGTCGTCGACGGCGGCCTCGAACGGCAGCGCTTTGGCCGCCGCCCCCAGCTGCATCACCTGGGCGACGTTGACCGGGCCCCAGGTGGCGACGCGGGTCATGTCGACGGTCCCGGTGTACTTGCGCCCGTCGCGGCGGACATCGTGGGTGGCCGCGATCAGGGCCTGCACGCCGGTCGGGTCCTTGACGGCGCTGAGCCCGAGCGACCCGGGCTTCGTCACCTTGCCGGTGTCGACCTTGTACCAGAGCTGCCCGTCGAACCCCGGCAGTGGCAGCCCGGTCAGGCGCGTGTAGGCGTTGCCCCGGACCTCGACGGTGTCGATCGTCAGCGAAGCCCCGCCGGAGCTGACCTGCACCGTGGCGTTGAGCAGGTCCGCGACGGGGTCGATGGCCCCGGTGTAGCGGCCCTCCTTGGCCACGACCTGGAACCGGTAGCTGGCGAAACCCAGATGCCAGACGCCGGCCGCCAGCCCGGTCGGCGACGGTTGCACGCTGACCGTCGGGACCGGCGCGGGCGCCTTGCTCGTGCACCCGGCCGGCAGCAGCACCGCCAGCACGACCCCGATCCAGGTGGCAACCTTCCGTGTCACGCGGCGGAGCGTACCGGCGGGGTGGCGCGCCGCGGTCCCGCGAAAGCGAAAGTTCAGTTGTTCAACAGGTTGTAGACAGCGGCGTTGGCCGGGGCGATCTCCGCCGTCTTGGGGACCGTCAGCTGCACCGGCTGCCCCATGTCGCGGTAGTCGACGGTCAGGGCCCGCTCGGCCGCGCCCGCGTAGGACGGCACCGTCACCTTCACCGAGGCCAGCCGCCCCTGGGCGTCGAGCGTCACCACGAACGGCGCCGCCTTCGCCCGGGCCCCGAGCGCGGCCAGGTCGGCCCGGTCGGCCAGGCCGAGGTCGCCGCCGCGGGTGAGGTCGTAGGTCCCCGTGATCTTGCCGCCGTCGCCCAGGTGCGCCTCGCCGACCCGTGCTGCGAAGTCCTGGCTGCTGGTCGGGTCGGCGGTCTCGAACAGCCCGATGATCTCGGTGTGGTTCACCTTGGTCCGGTCGAACCGGTACCACTTCTTCGCATTGACGCCGGCCGCCGGGATGCTGGTGCGGAAGTACCGCTCGCCGCCCCCGAGGACGATCCCCTCGAGCGAGAACTTCACTCCGGACGCCACCGAGTCGAGGCGCGCCTGCCGCTTGCCGGCCGGGTCGACGGCCCCCGTGACCGTGCCGTTGTCGATCTTCATCGTGTAGCCGTAGGTGGTCCCCTGCAGCGCCTTCACGGCTCCGGCGAGGGCCTCCTTCCCCGCCGGCGGGGCCGACGCCGCGGCCGAGGTCGACCCGTCCGCACCGGGGCCGCCGCCGCACCCGGCCAGCACGAGCGCGGCCAGCAGCCCGACCACGACGCCCGCGACGGCGTGCAGCCGCGATCCGGCCCGCGGTGGCGGCGGGTCGGCGGCCGTCGCCGGGATCAGCTCGCAGCGGACCCGGGCCGGTAACCCGGGCGTGGGCGGCGCCGCCGAGGCCAGCGCGGGTGCGGTCAGCATGAGCAGGGTCGCCTGCACGTGGGGGTGGTCGGGGCGCATGCACTTCCTCCCTGAAGAGCGGGTTCTGCATCGTTCAACCGTTCATGGGCCGCTCCGGGTGCGCGTTTTCCCGGTGCACCGCTCGCCCCCGTTTTCGCGAGCGGTGCTCCGGTGGCCGGGACAGTAGCCGCGGGGTCTGACATTTTCTGGTTGTGCCTGCTCACAGCCCGGCGCTAATGTACTGCCACATTCACCGCTTTGTACTAGTACAAAAGGAGTCACGGGTGGAGACGTATCAGCGGACGGCGCGCAGCACACCGCGGCGCCTGCCGGAGCGGGCCTCGTACGATGCCGAGCTCGTGCACGCGGTGCTCGACGAGGCGTACGTCTGCCACGTCAGCTACGTGGCCGACGGCGAGCCGCGGGTGCTGCCGACCCTGCACGCCCGCGTGGGCGAGACCCTCTACCTGCACGGGTCCACCGGCAGCCGGGCGATGCTGGCGGCCCGCGACGACGGGCTGCCGGTCTGCGTCGCGGTGACGATCATCGACGGGCTCGTGCTGGCCAAGTCGCAGTTCCACCACAGCGCCAACTACCGCTCGGTGATCGTGCACGGCGTCGCGCGGCCGGTGGCGGACGAGGACGAGCGGGCCCGGGCGTTCGCCGCGCTCGTCGACAAGGTGGCGCCCGGCCGCGATGCCGACAGCCGGCGGCCGAGCCGGCGGGAGTCCGCGCAGACGGCGGTGCTCGCGCTGCCCCTCGCCGAGGTGTCGGCCAAGCTCCGGGCCGGTGGGCCGAGTGATGACCCCGAGGACGCCGACCTTCCCCATTGGGCCGGTGTGGTACCGCTCCAGCTCACGCGCGGACTCGCGGCGCCGGCCGAGGATCAGGCAGTACCACTGCCGGATTATCTGCGTTTGCAGCGTGGCCCGTGGCGGGACGCCGTCACGCTCCGTGGTCGTCACGTGGTGCTGGAACCGCTGGATCGGTCGCACACGCCCGAGTTGTTCGCGGCCCTCGACGATGCCGAGGTCTGGGCGCATCTGACCAGCCCGCGGCCCACCTCGGTGGCGGATCTGGCGGCGATCGTGACGGCCGCGCTGAGCGACCCCGACCGCGTGGCATTCGTGCAGCGTGAGACCGAGACCGGGCGGATCGTCGGTAGCACGTCGTTCTATGCGCCGAATCCGTCGCAGCGGTCGATCGCGATCGGCTACACGATGGTCGGCCGGCCCTGGTGGCGGACCGCGATCAACACCGAGTCCAAGCTGCTCATGCTGCGGTACGCGTTCGACACGCTCGGGGCGCTGCGAGTCGAGTGGCACACCGATGTGCGGAATCAGCGGTCACAGCGAGCAATCGAGCGGCTCGGCGCGCAGCGGGAGGGTATTCTCCGCCGCCACCGGCAGCGGGCCGACGGCAGCCAGCGCGACACGGTGCTCTACTCCATGATCAACGACGAGTGGCCGGCGGCGCGCGACCGACTGGCCGCCGCCCTGGACACCAGCGGCGTGACCGCTTAGGCAGGCACCGCACGGGGTCCCTCATCTGGCTTCGGCCGGACGAGGGACCCCTTCGCTGCCCGGCCAGGCAAGTTCGGGTGTCTCCGCGGTGTGTAATACAGTAGCCAAAACGGCCAATTCGGGCAAATCGGTTCGGCTGTGCTTGCGCCCCCGAAAAATGTCGTACCCCCGGTGCAGGATTGTGGGCATGGCAGAGCTGGACGGGTTCGGCGCGGCGACGAGCGAGTGGTTCCGCAACGCGTTCGCGGCGCCGACCAAGGCGCAGGCGGGCGCCTGGAAGGCGATCAGCGCCGGTCGGCACGCGCTGGTCGTGGCGCCGACCGGCTCCGGCAAGACCCTGGCCGCGTTCCTGTGGTCGCTCGACCAGCTGGCCGCCCGCCCGGCCGAGGACCCGGCCCGCCGCTGCCGCGTGCTCTACGTCAGCCCGCTCAAGGCCCTGGCCGTCGACGTCGAGCGCAACCTGCGGGCCCCGCTCGCCGGCATCCGGCAGGCCGCGGCCCGGCTCGGCCAGGAGCCGCCGGACATCCGGGTCGGCATGCGCACCGGTGACACGCCGGCCGACGAGCGGCGGGCCTTCACCCGCACGCCCCCGGACATCCTGATCACCACCCCGGAGTCGCTGTTCCTGCTGCTCACCTCCCAGGCCCGGGAGTCGCTGCGCGGGGTGGACACCGTGATCATCGACGAGGTGCACGCGGTGTGCGCCACCAAGCGCGGGGCGCATCTCGCGCTGTCGCTGGAGCGGCTCGACGCGCTCCTCGAGCAGCCGGCGCAGCGGATCGGGCTGTCGGCGACGGTCCGGCCCATCGACGAGACCGCGCGGTTCCTGGGCGGCGCGGCGTCCGTCGAGATCGTCCAGCCGCCCAGTGCCAAGACCATCGAGGTCGAGGTCCAGGTGCCGGTGGAGGACATGACGGCGCTCGGCGAGGCCGCCCCCGGCGAGGACGACGACGGCGCGCCCCGGCAGGCGTCGATCTGGCCGGCGGTCGAAGAGCGGGTGCTCGACCTGATCCAGGCGCACCGGTCGACAATCGTGTTCACCAACTCCCGGCGCGGGGCCGAGCGGCTCTGCGCCCGGATCAACGAGCTGGCCGGGGCGCGGGCGGGGGTGCCGCAGCCGGAGCCGGGCCGGACCCCGGCCGAGATGATGGCCCAGGCCGGCATGGCCGGGGGCGCACCGCCGGTCGTGGCCCGGGCCCACCACGGCAGCGTGGCGCGCGAGGAGCGCAAGCACATCGAGGAGGCGCTCAAGTCCGGGCAGCTGCCGGCCGTCGTCGCCACCTCCAGCCTGGAGCTGGGCATCGACATGGGCTCGGTCGACCTGGTGGTGCAGATCGAGGCGCCGCCGAGCGTCGCCGCCGGGCTGCAGCGGGTCGGCCGGGCCGGGCACCAGGTCGGGGCCGTCTCCCGGGGCGTGGTCTTCCCCAAGCACCGCGGCGACCTCGTCTCCTGCGCCGTGGTCGCCGAGCGGATGATCGAGGGCGGGATCGAGGAGCTGCGCTATCCGCGCAACCCGCTCGACGTGCTGGCCCAGCAGATCGTCGCGATGGTGTCGATGGAGCCGTGGCCGGTCGACGAGCTGGCCGCGCTGGTGCGCCGGGCCGCCGTCTACGCCGACCTGCCCGAGTCGGCGCTGTTCGCGGTGCTGGACATGCTGGCCGGGCGTTACCCGTCGACCGCGTTCGCGGAGCTGCGGCCGCGGGTCGTGTGGGACCGCACCGACGGGGTGCTCACCGGCCGGCCCGGCGCCCAGCGGCTCGCCGTCACCAGCGGCGGCACCATTCCCGACCGGGGCATGTTCGGGGTGTTCCTGGCCGGTGCGGAGAAGGCGGCCCGGGTCGGCGAGCTCGACGAGGAGATGGTCTACGAGTCGCGGGTCGGTGACGTGTTCCTGCTCGGCTCGACCTCCTGGCGGATCGAGGACATCACCCCCGACCGGGTGCTGGTCTCCCCCGCGCCCGGCGCGGCCGCGAAGATGCCGTTCTGGAAGGGCGACTCGCCGGGGCGGCCGGTGGAGCTGGGCCGGGCGATCGGGGCGCGGCTGCGCGGGTTCGTGAAGTCGGGCGACGAGGCGGCCCGGGCTCACCTGCGCAAGGGTGGCCTGGACGACTGGGCGGCCGACAACCTCCTGGCCTATCTGCGCGAGCAGCGGGAGGCGACCCGGCACCTGCCCGACGACCGCACCGTGCTCGTCGAGCGGTTCCGCGACGAGCTCGGCGACTGGCGGATGACCGTCCACTGTGTCCTCGGCGCGAAGGTCAACGCACCCTGGGCCCTGGCCATCGCCCGCCGGCTCAACGAGCGCTACGGCGTCGACGCCCAGGTCATGCCCAGCGACGACGGCATCGTGGTCCGGCTGCCCGACATCGCCGACGAGCCGCCCGGCGCCGACCTGGTCGCCTTCGACCCGGACGAGATCGCCGGGATCGTCGAGGAGACCATCGGCACGTCGGCGATGTTCGCCGCCCGGTTCCGCGAGTGCGCGGCCCGGGCCCTGCTCCTGCCCCGCCGCGACCCGCGCCGCCGCCAGCCGCTGTGGCAGCAGCGGCAGCGCTCCGCCCAGCTGCTCGACGTGGCCCGCGACTACGCCGACTTCCCGATCACCCTGGAGGCCGCCCGCGAGTGCCTCCAGGACGTGTTCGACGTCGGCGGCCTGGTCGGGGTCATGCGCGACATCGCCGGCCGCAAGCTGCGGCTGGTGGAGGTGGAGACGCAGCGGCCGTCGCCGTTCGCCCGGTCGCTGCTGTTCGGCTACGTCGGTGCCTTCCTCTACGAGGGCGACGCGCCCCTGGCCGAGCGCCGCGCGGCCGCCCTCGCCCTCGACCCGACCCTGCTGGCCGAGCTCCTCGGCCGGGTGGAGCTGCGGGAGCTGCTCGACCCGGCGGTCGTCGCCGAGACCGAGACGACCCTGCAGTGGCTCGGCGACCAGCGCACCCCGCGCGACGCCGAGGACGTCGCCGAGATGCTGCGGGTCCTCGGCGACCTCGGCGACGACGGCCTCGCGGCCCGCGGCGCCGACCCGGCCTGGGCCCAGGATTTGGCCGGCCAGCGCCGCGCCATCCAGGTCCGCATCGCCGGCGAGCCCCGCTGGATCGCCGTCGAGGACGCCGGCCGCTACCGTGACGCGCTCGGCGTGGCCCTGCCCGTCGGCCTGCCGAGCGCCTACCTCGACCCGGTCGCCGACCCGCTCGCCGACCTGGTCAGCCGCTACGCGCGCACGCACGCCCCGTTCACCGCGGCGACCTGCGCGGCCCGGTTCGGCCTGGGCGTGTTCGTCGTCGAGCAGGCCCTGCGCCGCCTCCCGTCGGCCGTCTCCGGCGAGTTCTCCCCCGACGGCGCCGGCACCGAGTGGTGCGACGCCGAGATCCTGCGCCTGCTGCGCCGGCGCTCCCTGGCCGCCCTGCGCCGCGAGATCGAGCCGGTCCCGCCGCGCGTCCTGGCCCGCTTCCTGCCGCAGTGGCATCACATCGGCACCGCCCGGGCCCGCGGCGCCGAGGCCGTCGCCTCCGCCATCGAGCAGCTCCAGGGCATCCCGATCCCGGCCTCGGCCCTCGAGCGGCTGGTCCTGCCGGCCCGCGTGGCCGACTACAGCCAGGCCTACCTGGACGAGCTCACCGCCGCCGGCGACCTGGTGTGGGCCGGCACCGGCGCGATCGGCGAGCACGACGGCTGGGTGAGCCTGGCCTTCGCCGACGCCGCCCCGCTCCTGCTGCCCGCGCCGTCCGAGGTGGGCGGCCCGCTGCACGAGGCGATCCTGGAGGTCCTCGCGGGTGGCCAGGCCCTGTTCTTCCGCGGCCTGGCCGAGACCATCCACGCCCCGGAGGCCGAGCTCATCGCCGCCCTGTGGGACCTGGTCTGGGCCGGTCACCTGTCCAACGACACCATCGCCCCGCTGCGGGCCAAGCTCGGCGGTGGCGGCGCCCACCGCTCCCGCCCGTCGGCCCCGAAGTCCCGCTACCGCCGCGCCGGCTCCCTCAACCTCGGCCGCGCCTCCCTGGCCGCCGCCCGCACCGGCCCCCCGACCGCGGCCGGCCGGTGGTATCGCCTGCCCGACCGCGACCTCGACCCGACCCGCCGCGCCACCGCCAACGCGGAGCTCCTGCTGGACCGCCACGGCGTCGTCACCCGCGGCGCGGTCATGTCGGAGGACCTGCCCGGCGCCTTCGCCGGCGTCTACCCGGTCCTGGCCGCCATGGAGGAGCGCGGCGCGGCCCGCCGCGGCTACTTCGTCGAGGGCCTCGGGGCCGCGCAGTTCGCCCTGCCGGGCGCCGTCGACCGGCTGCGGGGCGGCTCGGAGCACCGCGACGCCCTGGTCCTGGCGGCCACCGACCCGGCCAACCCGTATGGGGCGGCGCTTCCCTGGCCCGAGCGGGTCGTCGACGCCGGCGACGGGGAGCGCTCCGGCCACCGCGCGGGCCGCAAGGCCGGCTCCCTCGTGGTCACCGTCGGCGGGGACCTGATCCTCTACGTGGAGCGCGGCGGCCGGACCCTGCTGTCCTACGCGGACGATCCCGAACTGCTCGCCCTCGCGGCCAAAGCCCTGGCGGACGCGGTGCACGGCGGGGCGCTCGGGGCCATGTCGGTGGAGCGCGCGGACGGCGAGTCGATCCTGCAGTCACCGCTGCGCGACGCGTTGTCCGGCGCCGGTTTCCGCAGCACCCCTCGAGGCCTCCGGCTGCGCGGCTGATCCGTATCGCCTTTCTTCTTGCAGCATTTCCGAGAACCGCGGGTCGACCGCTCCTAGCGTCAACTTGGTTGATACAAGGAGGACAGCAAGGAACCCCTTCGGGCTAAGCTTCCGCATCGTGCCAACCGAATTGCACGACAGCCTCGTCGAGCTGTTTCACAAACGGCCGGCGTTAGCGGCTGAAATCCTCGGTGGCCCGCTCCGAATGAGCGTGCCGCGTTTCACCACGGCCCGGTTGACGTCCAACGACGCCACACAGGTAAAAAGCACCGAATACCGAGCCGACGCCGTGATCACACTCAACCACCGCGACGCGCCGGTGCTGACGGTGGTCATCGAAGTCCAGCTGAAGAAAGACGACGACAAACCATTCAGCTGGCCGGTCTACGTCACCCACCCTGCGCGCCCGGACGCGCTGCCCGGTCGCACTCCTGGTGGTGTGCATCAACCAGTCAGTCGCGGACTGGTGCGCGGCCCCGGTCCCGATCGGCCCACCAGGCTCGATGCTGACGCCGATCGCCCTCGGCCCGCGCCAGATCCCGGTCGTCACAGACCCCGAGGCGGCGCAGCGCAAGCCCGACCTGACGGTCCTGTCAGCCCTCGCACACGGCGCCGAGCCGGAGCCTGCCCCGCTGTTCAAGGCCCTCCTCGCCGCCCTCGACACTGTAGGGAAAGACGACGCGAAGAAGTACACTGACCTTGTCCTCGCCAGCCTGCCCAAGGCGACCAAGAAGTATTTGAGGGAGCTCATGTCTGTCACCGGCTACCGATTCCACAGCGAAGTCTTCGCCGAAGGCAAGGCCAGCGTTGTGCTGGCGGTGCTCGACGCTCGCGGCGTCGAGATCCCGGAAATCGTCCGGGCCGAGATCAGCGACTGCACGGACATCGACCAGCTCGAGACCTGGGGCCGCCTGGCCGCGACCGCCGACAAGATCGAGGACCTCGGCCTCAGCGCCGCCTAGTGATCAGCTAACCGGCTGAGAGGGCAACGACCACCAAGGGGCCTACGGGCTGGCCCACCCTTGGCGGTTGCGGAGCGCTTTCCAGTCTCGCCGTTCAACGGCAACTTGTATCAGTACGCGCGATACAAGTGAAAAACTCCAGCACATTGCAATGAGGCTTCCGCGCGTGAAGCACTTGCATCAGTACATGATTGTCACGCGGGATTCTGCGGTGAGGGCGAGGCGGGCGGCCGCGTTGCCACCGTTCACCGCTACCGCCACGAAACCGGCCGAGTCGGCGAAGACCACCAAGGAGTCCGGCTCCGCGTCGCCGAATGTCGTCGCGTGCACGGCCGGGACGCCATTGACCCTGACCGACTCCGGGAGCGGCGGCAGGAGCTCGGCCGGAGCGGCCAGCTGCACATTGCCGAAATGGTCGATCGTCTGAATCGCGGCGGTCAGGCGGCCGGGGGCCTGTTCGACGTACGACGGCGGCAGGCTGAGCAGGTCGGCTATCTCCGGGCCCGCCTCGCGCAAGGACGAGCCGGTGGCCAGCCGGGCGGCCACCGGGGCGAAGATGTCGCGGCCGTGGAACGTGGCCGAGACCTTCGGCGCGAACCACTCGGCGTTCGTGAGGTGCACGGCCACGGCCACGCCACCCAAGGCTTCGGCGGCCGGGAGGAGCAGGCCGTTGTCCGGGCCGACCAGGATGCTGCCGTCGCGCGTGGACAGCGCGACCGCGCGCCGCGCCGTGCCGACGCCCGGGTCGACCACCGCCAGGTGGACACCGACCGGCAGGGAAGGGGCGGTCTGGGCCAGGACCGCGGCGCCCCGGCGGACGTCGCCCGGCGGGATGAGGTGCGTGATGTCGATGACCCGGGCGGTGGGGGCCAGGCGGGCCAGGACGCCGTGGCAGGCCGCCACGAAGCCGTCCGACAGGCCGTAGTCGGTCGTGAAGGAGATCATCGCGATAGTGTCCGGTCCATGCGGCTTTGCGTGTTCACCGAGCCCCAGCTGGGGGCCACCTACGAGGACCAGCTTGCCATCGCGCGGCGGGCCGAGGAGCTCGGGTTCGAGGCGTTCTTCCGGTCCGACCATTTCCTGAGCCCGGGGGTCGCGGGGCTGCCGGGGCCGACCGACTCGTGGGTGACCCTCGGCGCCCTCGCGCGGGAGACCTCGACGATCCGGCTCGGGACGCTGGTGTCGTCGGCGACGTTCCGGCTGCCGGGGCCCCTCGCCATCGCGGTCGCGCAGGTCGACGCGATGAGTAGCGGGCGGGTCGAGCTCGGGCTGGGGACCGGGTGGCTCGAGCGGGAGCACAGCGCGTACGGCATCCCGTTCCCGCCGGTCGGTGAGCGGTTCGACCGGCTCGCGGAGCAGCTGGAGATCGTCAAGGGGCTCTGGGCCACGCCGAGCGGCGCGACGTACAGCTTCGAAGGCCGCTACTACGACCTCGTCGAGTCGCCCGCCCTGCCGAAGCCGGTCCAGCCCGCGGGCCCGCCAGTGATCATCGGGGGTAAGGGCCCCAAGCGGACGCCCAAACTCGCCGCCCGCTACGCCGACGAGTTCAACGTGCCGTTCTCATCACTGCGGGACACCGACGCACAGTACCGCCGGGTCGTCGACGCGATCGAGCAGGAAGGGCGCGACGGGCGGGCACCGATCGTCTTCTCGTTCGCCCAGACCATCGTGTGCGGGCGCGACGACGCGGAGGTGCGGCGGCGCGCGGAGGCGCTCGGGCTCGATTCCAAAAAGCCACAGGACGGTCAGTTGTACGGTACGCCCGAACGCCTCGCTGAAGACCTCCACGGATTCGTGGCGGCCGGAGCGTCGCGCGCGTTCCTGCAGCTGCTGGACCTGCGCGACCTCGACCACTTGGAGCTCATCGCGGCCGAGCTGGCGCCGCGACTCAACTGAAGCCGCAGCCGAGCTCGCGCCGCAGCTCAACCGAAGCCGCGGCTCAACCGAGGGCGCCGCTCGACCGAAGCCGCGGCTCGACTGCGACCCCAGCTCGAGCGAGGGCGCGGCTCCACTGAAGGCGCGGCTCAACCGAGGCGTGGCCCAACCGAGGGCGCGGCTCGACCGAAGCCGCGGCTCGACTGCGACCCCAGCTCGAGCGAGGGCGCGGCTGCACTGAAGGCGCGGCTCGACTAAAGCCTCGCAACGTGGGCAGAAGCCGTCGTGCTCCAGAAGGCGACGGCGCTCTGTGGTGTGCTCCTGCTGCTGGTGGCGGCGCTGGCGGTACCGATGCAGCAACCAAAATCGACACGAGTGCTGTGCGTCGAGGATGACGTGCAGGCGCGCGCGGTCGCGGGGCTCGCCAACTTCTCGGCCTGGCTCCGGCGCAACCACGCGACCGGGTTCATCGGCGAGATCGGCTGGCCCGGCGACCGCGACGCCGAGCGATGGAGCGCGGTGGCCGAGGCCTGGTACGCCGCGGCCGACGCCGTCGGGCTCCCGGTCACGGCCTGGGCCGCGGGGGCGTGGCCGGCCAACTATCCGATGGCCGTGTACCGCCCGGTCGCACAGGGCCTGCGGGTCGATGTGGCCGGGCCGCAGGCGCGCATCGTCGAACGGCACGGCAGTACCCCCGGATATCTGCGCGGTGTGAACCTCGCCGCCGGGTCGTTCGCCGCCTCGGACAGCAACGGCGGGTTCGGCACCGGGAACCCGGGCCGCTACGGCCAGGACTACACGTACGAGACGCCGTCGAGCTACGCGTTCCTGGCCGGCCGCGGCGTGCGGCTGGTCCGCCTGGCCGTCAACTGGGAGCGGCTGCAGCCGAGCCCGTTCGGCCCGCTGGACCCGACGGAGCTCGCGCGGGTGCGGGCCGCACTCGGCCACGCCCAGGCCGCCGGCCTAGCCGTCATCATCGACCTGCACAACTACGGCGACTACGCGCTCGGCGGCGGCCGCGCGGGCGCGCTGCGGCTGCTCCGGCTGGGCCAGTTCGAGCTGCCCACGACCGCGCTGGCCGACTTCTGGCGCCGTTTGAGCCGCGCGGCCGACAACCCGGCCGTCATCGGCCTTGGCCTGCTCAACGAGCCGACCCGCCTGGCCGCCGACGGCCGCGCGGGCGCGCTGATCTGGCAGCAGGCGGCCCAGGAGGCGGTGGACGCCATCCGCGCGACCGGCGACCGCCGGACGATCCTGGTCAGCGGCTACGTCCCGATGGGCCCACCGTCGTGGGGCGAGATGCACCCGACCGCCTGGATCCGAGACCCGGCCCACCACGTCGCGTACGAGTCCCACGCCTACTTCGACCACGATGGCAGCGGCCACTACTGGATGCCCTACGCCGACGAACTTCGCAACGTCACCCGGCCCACCCCCGCCCACTGCCAACGCCTAACCCCCCTGACCCGCCAGGTCCTGACCGCCTAACCACCCGCATTTGGTACCGCCACCACCCCAAGACGCTCTCGGCACCCACGCGCCCAGCCACGAGGCCCACACCCGCCCGCCCGAAGCACCTCAACTCGAACGCCCCCTCAGCCCTCGCGCCCGCGCGTCCGCCGCCAACGCCCAGCACACCCCAACTCCCACCTGCGCCCGCACCCGCACCCACGCGCACCTGCACCCGCACCCACCTCCAACCAACGCGCCCGCGCAGCCCACCGCCCACCGTTGCCCACGTCAATCGCCCGCACCTGCACCCGCGCGTACTCCAACGCAGCGCGCCCGCGCGGGCCACCGACACCCATGCCTGCCGGCGTCGGCGCGAAACCGAAGCCCTGCACGGGACCGCGGCCCTTCGCGGGACCGCGCGTGACCGAAGCCCTGCACGGGACCGCGGCCCTTCGCGGGACCGCGCGTGACCGAAGCCCTGCACGGGACCGCGGCCCTTCGCGGGACCACGGCGT
>NZ_JBITDU010000001.1:1580587-1642788 GCF_044454505.1 Dactylosporangium sp. NPDC051541 | reverse complement strand
CACGCGTGACCGAAGCCCTGCACGGGACCGCGGCCCTTCGCGGGACCGCGCGTGACCGAAGCCCTGCACGGGACCGCGGCCCTTCGCGGGACCACGGCCCTTCGCGGGACCGCGCGTGACCGAGCCCGGCGCCCGCCCGCGTCCGCGCGTACCTGCGCCCGCGCGGCCGGTGGTTGACCTCGGCCCGCGTCGGAGGGCTAACTGCGTCAATGCCTCCCCTGGTACGCCGAGCAGCCCCAACCGACCTCGAAGCCGCCCTCGACGTCTGGCGGGCCGCCAACGAAGCGCGCGGTCGCGCGCCCGGCGCGGCGCGGGTCGAGCGCGTCCGCGCGAAGCTGGCAGCGCCCGATGCCCTCGTCGTAGTGGTCGTCGACGGGCCCGAGACGGTGGCGATGGGGCTGGCCGAGCCGGGGCGGGCGGACGACGGCGCGGGAGCGCTCATCGCCGGGTACGGCCACGTCTCCATGGTGTTCGTCGCCCCCGCGCGCTGGGGGCAGGGACTGGGCGGCCTGGTCCTCGACGGGCTGCACGCCGGTGGGTGGGAGCGTACGACCCTGTGGACGCGGACCGGCAACGCGCGGGCGCGGCGGCTGTACGAGAAGGCCGGGTACCGGGCGACCGGGCGGGCATCGACGCTCGGGGAGGGTGACGGGATCATGCAGCTCGAACGGATCGGTTAGCCTTTCACGAGATGAGGCGGCTGGCGTTACTGCTGATCGGGCTCGGCGTCGGACTGTTCGCCGGGTCGCAGCTCGCCGCGTCCAGGGCGCAGGCGACCGCGCTGTGGACCGGGGTGGCCGCGACCGTCGTCGGGCTGGTCATGTTCGCCGCGAGCGGGCCGGACACCGCCGAGGAGCCCGTTGAGGGCGACGAGCGCCGGCCCCCGCTGGCCGGGCTGGGCTCGCGTGTCGAGGGCATCCTGAAGCTGGCCGAGGAGCAGGCCGCCAACCACCTCCGGCAGGCCGAGAAGGACGCGAAGAAGGTCCGGGCCCGGGTCGAGGCCGGGCTGTGGGCGGTGCTGCGGGAGGGCGACGACGGCGTGCGATACGAGGTTGCCCGGCTCGAGTCGCGCTCGGACGCGGACTCGGTCGTCGCCGCGCTCGAGGCGCGGGGGCACCTCCAGCGGTACACCGTGGCGCCGGCGGGTTCATAACGTGCCCGAAGGCGACACCGTCTGGAACACCGCGCGCGTGCTCGGAGCCGCGATCGAGGGCCAGACGATCACAAAGAGCGATTTCCGGGTACCGCAGCTGGCCGCCAAGAACCTCGCCGGCTGGACCGTCGCCGAGTCCGCGTGCCGCGGCAAGCATCTCCTGCTGCGGCTGACGAAGGAGGGTCTGGAGCCGCTCACCCTCCACTCCCACCTGCGGATGGACGGAGCGTGGCGCACGTACCAGCCGGGCGAGCGCTGGACCGGCCGCCCCGCGCACCTGATCCGCGTCGCCCTGCACACGCCGGCCGCCGTCGCCGTCGGGTTTCACCTGCACGAACTCGCCCTGATACCGACCCGTGAGGAGGAGCGGCTGGTCGGGTTCCTGGGGCCGGACCTCATGGGCGAGGACTGGGACGGTGACGAGGCCGTGCGCCGGCTGCAGGCGAAGCCGGACCGCTGGATCGCCGACGCGCTGCTCGACCAGCGCAACCTCGCCGGCATCGGCAACCTGTACAAGGCCGAGACCCTGTTCCTGCGCGGCGTCTCCCCGTGGACGCCGGTCAGCGCGGTCCTGGATCTGGCCGGCTTGGTCGCGCGGGCGCGGGCGCTGCTCAACTCCAACCGCGGCCGCTGGACGCAGACGACGACGGGCTCCCTGCGCCGCGGCGAGACCAGCTGGGTGTTCGAGCGCTCCGGTCAGCCGTGCCGGCGGTGCCGCACCGTCATCCGCCGCTGGACGGGCGGCGACCACGACCGCATCACATACTGGTGCCCGCACTGCCAGCCGGGGAACGGCCCGCCCGGACGCGCCTGACCGCGCGGCCGCACGAGGACGAGGTCGCCCTCGGAGTCGAGGTCGACGAGCCAGAAGCCCTGGTCGGCGTACTGCGTGGACACGCTCGTGACGCTATGCGCCCGCGCGCCAAAAGCCCCGCGCCCTAAGCCAGATTTGAAGCCCGCTTATTGGCAACGTATCCATCTCGGCCGCTGGACGGTTGTTCACCCCGTGACCGGGGAGAGGTGGGAGGGCGGGCACGGGGTAGGGTGCTGCGCGGGACTGACGGTCGAGCACGCTTCATGGGGAGGGGCGATGGATCACCGCCTGACCCGGCGGAGCCTGCTCGCCGGGTTGCTCGCGGCGGCGACGCTGTCCGCGTGTGACGGCACCCCGGGTGTCACCCCGACCCCGACGCAGTCGTTCGACCCGCCCCAGGACGAGCCCATCGCCACCTGGGAGCTCACCGGCGGCCTGACCGCGCCCGGCATCGCCGCCCTGCGGCCGCCCCGCCTGGTCGTCTACGGCGACGGCGACGCGATCGCCGACGCGACGTACCGCTCCCGCCTCGACCCCGACCAGCTCCGCACCCTGGCCAACGGCCTGGCCGACGACCTGCGCGCGGGCGCGTCGCAGAAGAAGCCGACACCGACCCCGACGATCGTCGACGCCCCCGTCACCAAGGTCACCGTGTGGACGCCGGCGGGCCCGCTGAGCTTCACGGCCGAGGGCTTCGACGAGCTCAAACCCGATCGCGCGTACCCCGACATCCTGTACACCGCCCGGGACCGCCTCGCGACCGTGCACAAGACGGTGTCCGCGACCGCGCAGCCGTACCTGGCCACCCGCGTCCGCGTCGTGGCCGTCCCGGTCCTGCAGGGTCAGGCCGGCACCGGCACCCCGATCATCACCGACCCGTCACCCTCCGCGACCGAGGCTCCGTGGCCGTCGGACATCAACCTGCCCGCGCCGGACAACGAGGGCCTGCGCCGAGCCGACCTGGACGGCGACCCCGCCCGAGCCGCGGTCCGCATGCTGACCAGGGACCTGGACCAACGCGGCGCCTGGCCGGCGTACCGCATGCCCGACGGCACGACGCTCCGCGCCAGCTGGCGATACCTCCTCCCGAACGAATGACCGACAGTCGCATTCGTCACCGGTAAACGCCGGCCAAGCGCACGAGCAAGAGCAATAAAGAGCAAGAGCAGTAAGCAGAGGATTCCGAGGCCGCTTCGCTCCCGCCCCGGGCAAGGGGCTCCCCGCCCCCTGCACCCCCGCGCAACTCCCAGCCGCACCACCCAGCCGGATCAGATCCAAGCAGTCACAATTCGCGCACGGATATAGCACCCGCGACCAAATTGGGCCCAATTCGACGGAATACCCCGTCAGGCGATAAATCCGAAAAGTCAGTCACGAAGTGGCGGACTTTTCGGGAAGCGCACGAAACGACAAAGCGAACACGCAAATGAGCGGCGAGCGGCGAGCGGGTGCAGCGAAGACGGAGTCAGGCGGTCTGGGGGCGGGGCGTCGCCTGCGGGCTGCGCAGGTCGGCCAGTCCTTCCGCCACCCCGCGCAAGAAGGCCGTCGCGTCCGTCAGGTTGCCGACCGCCACATTGTCCTCGGCGACACAGCCGGCCGCCGCCGTGACGAACTGCTCGTACGCCGTGACGCCCTGCTCCAGCTGCTGGGCCAGGACCTCGTGGGCCGGGCGGAGGGCGGCGCCGGCCGGGCCCATGCGCATGGTGCGCTCCACCGAGGCGCAGCGCTGGGCCAGGTCGCGGAGCTGACGTTCGGCGACCGCGGCGTCCAGGACGGCGCCCTCGGCGTGCGGGCCCAAGCGGCCCACGAGGCCGGAGAGCATGGTCGAGGCGCGGTCCAGGCGGCGCCACGGCTCCGCGACGGTCAAGCCGCGCAGCTTGTAAGACTCGCGCTGGCGGTCGAACTCCGCGACCGCGGTGCGGCCGCCGGGGAGGCGCTGGGCCAGGTTGACGAGCTTGTCCCTGGCCTGGGCGCCCGCTAGTGCGGGATCGGGCTCGGGCGGTACCGGCAACGCTTTGAAGGCTCGAAAATCAAGCCACCGCCACCACGTGATGGCGATCGAACCGCCCGCGGCGGCGGCCCAGAACGCGTCGGGCAGGCCGAGGCCGCTGTAGGGCACGAGGATCGCGGTGGCCCCGGTGAGCAGCCCGGCGCGCACGGACCAGCCCCGGGCGGAGCGGTGCAGTTTCCGCAGCCGTTTGAGGTGCTTGGTCCGATCGCTGGGCATGACCGCTCCCCGGGGTTGGGCCGCGACCCGGTCAGCTCGCGCTGGCCGAGTCTCCCGTCTGCTTGTCCTTCATGCTGGCCCGGATCTCGTCGAGGCGGGCAACGCTGGCGTCGCGGACGCCGGGCGCCGGTGAGGCGACCGCGGGCGACTCGGGCGCGGCGGCGAGCTTCTCGCCGGCCATGCTCGCGCGGATCTGGTCGAGGCGGGAGCTGCCGGCCATGTCGAGGGTGGAGCGCTGCACCTCGAGCATCCGGCCCTCCACCGAGTTGGAGGCGAGCTCGGCGCGGCCCATGGCGTTGGCGTAGCGGCGCTCGATCTTCTCCCGCACCTCGTCCAGCGACGGGGTGTTGCCGGGGGCGGCGAGGCCGCTCATCGACTCGAGGGACCGGGCCACGGTCTCCTGCATCTTCGCCTGCTCCAGCTGGCTGAGCAGCTTGGTGCGCTCGGCGAGCTTCTGCTGCAGCATCATGGCGTTGTTCTCGACGGCCTTGCGCGCCTGGGCGGCCGCGTTGAGCGACTGGTCGTGGAGGGTCTTGAGGTCCTCCATGCCCTGCTCGGCCGCGACGAGCTGGGTGGCGAACACCTGCGCCGTCTGCTCGTACTGCTGGGCCTTGGCCTCGTCCCCCTCGGCCCGGGTCTTGTCGGCCAGCACCAGCGCCTGCCGCGCCGAGCCCTGCAGCTTCTCGACCTCGGCGATATTGCGGGAGAGCCGCATCTCGAGCTGCCGCTGGTTGCCGATCACGGCCGCGGCCTGCTGAACGAGCGCCTGGTGCTGACGCTGCGCGTCCTCGATCGCCTGCTGGATCTGCACCTTCGGATCGGCGTACTCGTCGATCTTGGCGCCGAACAGCGCCATCAGGTACTTCCAGCCCTTAGCGAACGGATTCGCCATGTCGCGGTCCTCTCTCGGCCAGCACGGGGAGACGTGCGGCTTCTATCGTGTCAGGCTCGCGCTAGAGCGTCACGCCCAGATGGAGCAGTACCCCTCGAAAATTCGCGCGAAAACCAACAAGTCGGACACAAGTCAGGGGGAAGTCAGGGCTGCGGCCCGGGAACATCCCCACCGGATAGCGCCGAGCGGGACAGCTGCTCGGCCTCGGCCAGGCCCGCGCGCAGGCCCTCCAGATCGTTGGTGAGCTCCGCCACCTTGGCGGCGGTCAGCGGCGCGCCGCCGACCGTGGTCGCGTGCAGCGCGACCAGCTCGGCCATCCGCGCGACCAGGCCCTCCAGGCCCAGCACCGCGGACTGCATGCGGGCCAGCAGCATCTCCTTGGCGTCGCGCAGCCGCTGCCCGACGTCGAGCTGGTCGGACAGCGCGCGGCGGGCCCGCTCCCGCTCGTCGCGCAGCGGCCCCGGCTCCAGCCCGGACAGGCCGCGCTGGAGCTGGTTGTACTCCTGGCGCAGCCGCTGCGTGTTGATCCCGGACGCGGTCTGCTCGATGAGCGTCACCTGCCCGGCGAAGCGGGCCAGATCGGCCAGGGCGCCCGCGGCCGAGTCGTCGACCTCGGAGATCTGGCCGCGCAGGACCGGGTCGCCGGTGCCTTCGGACTGCCGGCGCAGGGTGCGCACCGCCACCTCGGCCCGCCGCAGGAACCGCTCGGCGTCGCTTCCGCGCGGAGGCGTCGGCAGGGTCGCCGGCGGCGCGGCCCGGATCGCCAGGTCCGGCGCACCGTCGCGGTCGGTGAGCACGCCGAGCCCGACCCGGATGCCGTAGACGGCGCCCGCGACCGCGAGCCCGATCGGCACGCCGACGAGCAGCCCGGCCGGGGCCAGCGCGGCCGCGACCGCGCCGCCCATGCCCCCGAGCACGCCGGCGGCCACGAGCCCCCACGGCTCGGTCAGGTGCTCCTTGACGCCCACCCTCGTAAGTGTGCCCTGTGGAAAGCGGGATCAGAAGTTGGAGAGCACGTTCACCATCACGTTGCTGATCGTCGTGGGATCGCTCGCGTTGTACGCGGCCGCGCGCGAAGCCGACGAGATCTTCTGCAACACGCCGACATCCGCCTGCTCGCCGTAGGCGATCGTGAACACGCGGACCGGAATCTCCTTGTCCGAGGTGTCCACATCGCGCACGAGCGCGTCCAGATCGGCGTCCTTCGGATACTCGTTCTTGCCGTCCGTGAGCACCACGACCGCGTTGATCCGGTCCGGGTTGCTGAGCTCGACCATCTTGCGCTGCGCGGCCCGCGTGGTCGCGTACAGGGCGGTGCCGCCCTCGGCGCTCAGCGACTTGATCACCTGCTCCAGCTTCGCCTTGTTGTCGGCGAGCGTTCCCACCGGGACCCGATCGGTGTACGGCGTGGTCGCGCCCTCCACCTCCGTCGAGAACGTCCACAGGCCGACCTCGTCGTCCGCGGCGAGCAGTCCGAGCGACTGCAGTGCGGCCTGCTTCGCCAGCTCCATGCGGGTCTGCCCGTTGCCGGCGTCGTTGTTCATCGATCCGGAGACGTCCATGACCAGCAGGACCTTGGCCCGCTTGCGCTGCACGTCCCACGTGGCCAGGGCCTTCTCGAGCACCTGCGGCGAGGGCGGGTCGATCGTGGTGAACTTGGCGTCCGGCAGCAGCCCGTTGTCCTTCGTCGCGCCCGCCCCCGCCTTGCCGTCGTAGGTGCGGAAGGCCAGGTCGGTGAAGCGCTTCTGCTGCGGCGCGTCGCGCACGTAGTTGAGGAAGTCGGCGGCCGCGGCCTTCTGCTCGTCGCTGGCGTTCGTGAGCACGACGTACGGGTGGTCGCTGACCAGCGTGCCCTCCTTCGGGTACACCGCGACCAGCGGCACCCGCGGCTTCGCGCCCTTGCCGGCCAGCGCCGGATCACCCGTCGGGTTGCCGCTGTTGAAGTCGAACACCGACTTCTCCTCGACCGCGACCGCGCTGACGTAGTTGAGCCCGCGCCCGGCCTGGTCCGCCGCCGCCTGGTTGGACAGGAACGTCAGCGTCGTGTCGCCGTAGTGCACGACGCTGGACTCGACGGACTTGACGTACTGCAGCACCTTCGGGTCGGCGAGATCCTTGTCGGTGAGGTCGGTCGAACGCCCGGTCGCGGCGAAGTACGCGCCCACCGTCGCGTTGAGCCCCGACGTGGAGAAGTGCGGGTTGGTCTTGCCGAGCCGGAACTTCCCCCACTCGGGGTGCCCCTTCGAGCCCCACCCGTTCGGATCGTTGATCAGCCCGAACACGTCGCCCCAGCCGATCTGCGCGTCCGGCCACCCGAGCGCTTCGGCCATGGGCTTCGGCAGGGCGAGCACCAGCGGCGACTGCGCGATCATCGGCAGCTTGCCGTCCGGGACGAGCCCGCCCTTGTCCCCGGCCGCCAGCCGCTGCTTGAGCAGCGAAACCCACGACGAGGCAGCGGGCGTCCAGACCGCCGGCAGCGGCCCGTCCTTGCCGACGTCCCAGCCCTTGGCGAGCGCGTCAAGAGCAGCCCCGGAAGCCTTCGTCTGTACTTGCGGATCTGCGCACTTGCCGTCAAAACGCCGGTCGGCCTTGATGTACGCCTTGGCGAACTCCGTCAGCAGCGCGGCCTTCTCACTGGACGCGGTGACGTTGAGCGCGATGCACCCTTCGCGACGGGGGTTGTCCGCCTTCTGGTCGTCACCGCCCCGATTGGCGAGAAAGAGGTACACACCGCAGATCGCCAACACGCCGATAACCGCAGCGATGACGATAGGAAGCGCACTACGCCGCCGCTGATACTGCCCCGGATAGCCCACGGTCACTCGCCTCCGCGCCGCCGTCCAACCCTCGCGCCCCCGCGGACGCGCTCCCAGTGTGGCAGGTCACGTCGAGCCCGCTGGATCTTCCCGCCCCCACACCCATTCGTGACCCACAACGCCCACCCGCCACCCCAGCCCGCCGAGTCCACCCACACCCGCCGCCCCGCCCAACGCGGCCCGCACCCCGTCGTGCGAACGACGACGCACGTCCGCGCACCCCAAGGCACGTTCACGCCCACGAGCACCCGCGGACGCGCGGACGCGTGGACGCGTGGACGCGTGGACGCGTGGACGCGTGGACGTGCACAGAACGGACAGGCACAGACGCGCACACGCGCGGAGGCGTGGACGCGCACAGCACGGACAGGCACAGACGCGCGGACGCGACGCGCGGACGCGGACAGCACGGAAGCGCACACGGGCAGACGCGGACAGGTACAGCACGGACACGCACACGAGACGCGCGGACGCGCACACCACGGACAGGCACGGACACCCACACGAGACGCGCGGACGCGGACAGCACGGATACGACAGACGGACGGCTGTCGCGCGGCAGACATCGCATAGGCGGCGTCGACGGGCTCAATGCGGGCGACAGGTCGGCGGCACGGGCGCGGACGGACGCGGGCAACCGTCGGTGCAGGCGGGCTCGGTGCGCACAGGGGTTGGACAGTGCGGACGTCGATCTGAACGCGAGCAGGCGCGGACGCGGGCGCGCTGCGATTCAGCTGCGGCTTGTCAGCGCACCGTGCTCGTAGGAGTCGGCCGGGGCGTCAGGCGGCGTAGACGACGTCGCGTTCGCGGTCGGACGGGCCGCGGGTGGCGCGCAGCGTGGTCTTGAGGGGGCCGTCGTGGTGGACGGCGACCGAGATCTTCGCGTCGGTCGAGAGCTTGGCCTTGGGCCTGCCGCGCACCAGGCGGCCCTGGGACGCGTCCGCGGAGGCGCTGGCGGTCGCCGGGACCGGCTCGGCGGCGGGGGCAGCCGTTGCCGGAGCGGCGGCCGGGGTCACTGCCGGCGCGGAGGCCGGGGCGGCGGCGCTGGAGGCGTCGTCGGGGGTGGGCTCGGGAGCGCCGACGGGCACGAGCACCGGCGGCAGGTCCTCATTCAGGGCGAGCGTGTTGCTCACGTCGCGCAGCACCTCGGACAGGGCCGCGCCCAGGGCCTCACAGATCGCGGCCAGGAGCTCGCTGGACGCCTCTTTCTGGCCGCGCTCGATCTCCGACAGGTAGCCGAGGCTCACGTTCGCCGCGGTCGACACCTCGCGGAGGGTCCGATGCTGGGCCTGCCGTCGCGCGCGCAGCGCGTCACCGATCACCCGACGAAGCAGCACGGTGGCACCCCCTCTGACGCAGCTGGCAAGACCGCGAAAAAACTGGTACTCGTCACGGTACCTGGTGCAAAGCCGATCGACACCCTGCCCCGCCGTTCCGGGGACCCTGCGACGGCTTCAGCCGACGGCGAGGGTCTCGGCCAGCAGCCCCACCGCGGCCTCCACGGCACCGCCCCGGATGGCCGCGCGGTCGCCCGAAAGGGTGAGTTCACGCACCTCGACCCGGTCCGGCTCGCCGTGCGCGGCCGGCGGCCCGACGACTGCGACGTACACCCGCCCGACCGGCTGACCAGCCTGCGGGTCCGGTCCGGCGACCCCGGTCGTGGCCGCGGCCCAGTCGGCCCCACAACGCTCCCGCGCGCCGGCCGCGAGCGCTGCGGCCACCGCGGGATCGACGGGCCCATGGGATGAAAGAAGCGGTGGGGGTACCCCCAGAAGCCTGGCTTTTAATTCTGTCGCATACGCCACGATGCCGCCGCGGAACACTCGGCTGGCGCCTGGCACTTCGACAAACGCCGCCGCGAGCAGCCCCCCGGTCAGCGACTCGGCCACGGCGAGGGTCTCCCCCCGCTCCCTGAGCGCCGCCAGAATCGCACCGGTCCGATCCGTACTCACCGCGCCCCCTCCAATCGCTACCCCTGCCACACTGTGGCCGCACTCATCGCGAAAAGCCAGATTCGTCACGGGCGGGTCGCACTTTCATCTCCGCCGCGAATTCGACTGATCCCCCGTCGGGCGAAAAATCCGACATGCCACAGTGCGCACCGCCCGACAAGTCGCGCATCAGTGAACACTTCCCGCGAAACCATCGGCCCGAACGACAACCGCGAACGCTCCCCGCAGCTCTCAGAGCACCGACGCAGCGACCGCCGAGACCCCCTAGTCGCACGCACGCACACGGACGCACGGACGCACGGACGCACGCACCGACGGGCGCACGAACGCGCGAACAAGAACGCACGCACGCACGGACGCGAACGCACGGACGCACGGACGCGAACGCACGAACGCACGGACGCACGCACGCACGCACGGACGGACGGACGCACGGACGCGAACGCACGGACGCACGGACGCACGGACGCACGGACGCCACATGCACGCGCGGACGGACGCCGAACGCACGCACCGACGGGCGGACACGACCGCAAACACGAACGCAGAAGCGCGCGGAAACGCAACGAGCTGCGCGGAGTGGACACAAAGGTGCAGGCAGATACGCACGGGCGCGGTGGAGGCGGGCGGCGCGGGCGGGAGTGGTCGACGTTGAGGTGGGCGGTTCGTCTGATTGCCGAGCCTGGGGACGGCTGAAGCGGACGGCTGAAGCGGACGGCTGACGGCGGGCGGCGGGCGGCGGGCGGCGTGGACCTGGGCTTCAGGCGACCGGTTCGTCGGCCTGCGGGGCGACGGCTGGGGCGCTGGTCGGGATCGGGGGCATGGCGCCGCCTCGGGCCAGGGAGTCGCGGCGGATTCGGATCGCTCGGAGTACGTAGTCGGCGCCCGTCACCACGGTGACGATGACGGCGGCGGCCATCAGCCAGGGGCCGATCAGCGCTAAGGCGTGGGGCAGCGGGGTGAGGTACCAGCCGATCGCCAAAATCTGCAGTGCCGTCTTCGCCTTGCCGCCTCGGCTCGCGGGCATGACGCCGTGGCGGAGGATCCAGAAGCGCAGCGCGGTCACGCCCCACTCGCGGATCAGGATGACCGCTGTCACCCACCACGGCAGGCGGTCGTAGAAGGACAGCAGGACCAGGGCGGCGCCGGTCAGGGCTTTGTCGGCGATCGGATCGGCGACCTTGCCGAACGAGGTGACGAGGTTGTGGGCGCGGGCGATCCAGCCGTCGACGTAGTCGGTGGCGGAGGCGACGATGAAGGTCAGGCCGGCGGCGAGCTGCCAGGTGTCGTGGGTCATGCGGCTGGCTACGACGCAGAGGACGAAGACGGGCACGAGGACCATGCGCAGCACGGTCAGCGCGTTCGCGGGGTTGACCAGACGCGCCTGTGTCGGACCGGCCCCGACGACCTCCGCGCCGAGCCCGTGATGTCCAGGCCCTCCGCTTCGCGCCGAGCCGGTCGCGGGCCCTCCGCTTCGCGCCGACCCGGCCGCGGCCCCACCGCTCCGCTCCGAACCCGTCGCGGCCCCTCCACCGCGCTCCGGGCCGGTCATGGCGCCGCCGGACTCAGTGGCGCAGGCCCGTGCGACGCGGAACCGTGCGAGGCCGAACTGTGCGAGGCCGAAACGTGCGAGGCCGAAACGTGCGAGGCCGAACTGTGCGAGGCCGAAACGTGCGAGGCCGAAACGTGCGGTGCGGAGCTGTGCGGCGCCGGACTGATCAGCTCGATGGGCGTGGCGATCAGGTCGACGCCCATGCTCTCGGTGACCTTGGCGCGGACCAGGTCGCCGGGGCGCAGGGCGGCCGGTTCGAGGGCGCCGCCGCCGACCAGGGTCGTGGAGCCGTCGACCTCGGGGGCCTGGTGGGCGCCGCGGCCCTCGACGTCGACGCCGTCGGGGTGGCGCTCGACGGTGTCGACGAGGACCTCGACGATGGAGCCGATGCGGTCGCCGGCACGCTGGGCGCAGAGCTCCTCGGCGAGGGCGCTCATCCAGTCGTACCGCTTCTTGACCGTCCCCGTCGAAACCTTGTCCGGCAGGCCGGCCGCCTCGGTGCCGTCCTCGTCGCTGTAGTCGAAGACGCCGATCGCGTCGAGCCGCGCCTCGGTCAGGAACCGGGCGAGCTCGTCGACGTCCTCGCGGGTCTCGCCGGGGAAGCCGACGATGACGTTGCTGCGCGCGCCCGCTTCAGGGTCCAGCTTGCGTACCGTCGCCAGCAGCTCCAGGAACCGCTCGGTCGACCCGAACCGGCGCATCCGCCGCAGCACCGGCTCGCTGGAGTGCTGGAACGACAGGTCGAAGTAGGGCGCGACCCCCGGCGTGGTGGCGATCGCCTCGATCAGCCCGGGCCGCGTCTCGGCCGGCTGCAGGTAGGACACGCGCACTCGCACGATCCCGGCCGTCGCGGCGAGCTGCGGCAGGAGCTTCTCCAGGAGGCGCGGGTCGCCGAGGTCCTTGCCGTAGGAGGTCGAGTTTTCGCTCACGAGCACCAGCTCACGCACGCCCTGCTGGCCGAGCCACTCGGCCTCGGCCAGGATCTCGTCGGGCGTGCGCGACACGAACGCGCCGCGGAACGACGGGATCGCGCAGAACGCGCAGCGCCGGTCGCACCCGCTGGCCAGCTTGAGCGGTGCGACGGGCCCGTGCTCGAGCCGCTGGCGCATGACCCCGCGCAGGTGGGCGGGCAGGTGACCGGGGGTGACCACGGTGGCCTCGCGGCGGGCGACCGGGGTGAGCGGGAGCAGCGTGCGCCGGTCGCGCGGGGCGTGGGAGGCGATCTTCTCGCCGGCCAGGATCGCGTCGAGCCGGGCCGCCATGTCCGGGTAGTGGTCGAACCCGAGCACCGCGTCGGCCTCGGGCAGCTCCCCCGCGAGCTGGTCGCCGTAGCGCTCGGCCAGGCAGCCGGTGGCGACCACCTTCGCCCCGGTGTCGGACGCGGCCAGCAGGGTGTCGATCGAGTCCTGCTTCGCCTTGGCCACGAACCCGCACGTGTTGACGAGCACCACGTCGGCGTCGGTGCCGTCGGTGGTCACCGCCCAGCCTCCCTCGGCCAGCCGGGCGGCGAGCTCCTCGGAGTCCACCTCATTGCGGGCACAGCCCAGGGTGAGCAGGGCTACGCGACGGTCAGCGTTGGTGGACATGCTGTTGAGGGTACCGACCAGGGCTGACATTTTGCGGAGCGGATCCGGCCTCAGAGGGCCGGATGCGGGTCCCGGAACGTGAACGCCTTCTCCGTCGGCCCCACGCTGCGCAGCAGGTCAAGCCTTTCCCGGGCCTCACCGAGGGTCGGGTGATGCCCCTCCGGCACCCACCACATGACGTGATGCGGCTCGCCGAGCGGGACGAACCACTCCCGCCGCCGTCGCAGAACGTCCAGATGACCACTACGGAAGGTGTACTGCCGCAACGCGTCGAGCGACACCCAGACCGACATGTTGACCACGAGGTCACCGCCGAACGGCCGCAGCGACGTGGCATCCGACCCCGAATCGTCAACAAGCCGCCAGACGAAGCCGGGCCACCCGTCCGCCACCCCGTTGATCCGGTCGATGTCGGCGTAGAAGCCGGCCATGCGCGGGTCGTCGCGCGGCCCCACGGGCACGCCGACGTTGAGCTGAGCAAGTTGGAGACTCATGACCGCAGTCTAAAACAAATCATCATTGTTTTTAGTACCCGATCCCGAGCCGGACATGAGCTCCGCGTCCAGGCCGGCACCCGGGGCCGACTCCAAGCCCGCCGCGCCCGCCCCCGGTCGTGTCCGATCCACGACAACACAGCACCCGCTCGGCCCCGGATCGATCCGCACCCCCTCCCCCAGCGCCCCCTGCAACAGCGCCAGATTCGCCCCGCAGACCACCCCGGGATGCGTCCGCGCCACCGAGTCGAACGGGCAGTTCCGCAGCCGCCACACCTCCCCATCGGCATAGGGCTCATACCCGAGCCCCCGAAGCATCGCCTCAACGCCGTCCCCGACCGAGCCGGCAGCCGCCCCCGAGACAACAGCCGGCTCCAAGGCAGCAGATGAGCCCGAAACAACAGCCGAGGACGAGACGGCAGCCGAGCCCGAAACAGCCGACGAGGACGACGACGACGACAAAGCGGCCCGGGCGATGCGAGCTCCAGCACGCCGAGCGGCCGAATAGAGCGCAGGCTCCACCCCAGCCTCCGAGACCGCCTCCGCGAACACCTCGGCCAGCACCCGATAACCCCGGGGCGGCAGACTCACCGAGTGCTCGGCGGCCGACCGGCGGTACAACTTCGAGGGTCGTCCGGCCCCGGGCCCGCTGCGCCCGCCGAGCCGCGCGAACGCCACATCGAGGAGCCCGGCCTCGGCCAGCTTGTCGAGATGATGCGCGGCGAGCGTCCGTCCGATCCCGAGCGCCTCCGCCACCTGGTCCCGGCTGACATCCTCACCGGCCGCGGCCACGAGCTCATACACGGCCCGCCGCCGTGGATCGGCCAGCGCCGCCAACGCGTCCATCTCCTCATCCGCCACACCCCAAGTGTCCCAGCCCCACGGTGTCAACCAGGTGTCAAGACCTCCGCCGCCGTCCAGATCCGACCACCGACCACCGACAGCCGGCCACCCGCAGCCAACCGACGACCGCTGGCCAACTACCGCTGGCCAACGACCACTGACCACTGACCAACAACGGTCTACTGCAGCAACGTCGCCGCGACCGTCAGCGTCGCCATGGACAAAGCGGTCGACGCCACAATCACGTCCCGCGCGAACGTCCCATCCACCCCATACGCCCGCGCGAAGACGAACGTGTTCTGCGCCGTGGGCAGGGCCGAGCACAGTACGACGGCCAGCAGCGCCGCCCCCGTGAGCCCGAAGACGAACCGGGCCAGCAGGAAGCACAGCAACGGCTGCACCACCGACTTGAGCAGCACCGACAGCGTCACCTCGGCCGGCCGCCGCGCCTCACCGGCCCCAGGTTCGCGCGGCACGAGCGAAAGCCCCAAAGCAACGAGCGCCGACGGTACCGCCGCCGCCCCGAGCAGCGCCACCGCGTCCCCGAGCAGCCGGGGCAGGTGGACGTGCAGGGCCCCGAGGATGACCCCGGTGAGGCAGGCGAGCATGACCGGGCTGCGCAGCGGCACCGTCAGCAGGCGACGCCAGCGACCGTCCGCGTGCTCGCTCTGCGCGATGTCCAGGGTGCCGAGGATGAGCGGCGTGAGGATGGTCGTCTGGATGAGCAGGACAACGGCGATGAAGCCGGCGTCGCCGAGGACCTGGACGGCGACGGGGATGCCGAGGTTGCCGGCGTTGACGTAGCCGGAGGCCATCGCCGCGATCGTCTGCTCGGCCAGGGGGCGCTTGAAGATCCACCGGGCGGCGGCGAACCCGGCCGCCCCGATGAGCGCGGTCGCCAGCGCGAACGCCGCGACCGCGCGCCCGGCCGGCCCGCCGATCGGCTGCCGCGTGAGCGTGTTGAGCAGCGCGGCCGGCATCGCGACGTAGAACACGAAGCGGCCGAGCACGTCGACCGCCGCGGGCCCGAGGACCCCCGTGCGCCCGGCCACGAACCCGACGGCCGTGAGCGCCCAGATGGGCACGAACGCGGCGAGCACGAACGGGTCAGTCGTCCTCGGAGGCCTGCAGGGCGCCCAGGACCTCGGCCAGGGAGTCGGGCTTGATCAGCACGTCGCGGGCCTTGGAGCCCTCCGACGGGCCGACGATGCCGCGGGACTCCATGAGGTCCATGAGGCGGCCGGCCTTCGCGAAGCCGACACGCAGTTTGCGCTGCAGCATGCTGGTCGAGCCGAACTGGCTGGTCACGACCAGCTCGATGGCCTGGACCAGGAGCTCCAGGTCGTCGCCGATCTCCTCGTCGACCTTCTTCTTGGCCTCTTCGCGCTTCTGGGTGACACCCTCGCGGAACTCGGGCTCGCGCTGGTCCTTGCAGAACTTGACGACGTCGGCGATCTCGGTCTCGCTGACCCAGGCGCCCTGGATGCGGACCGGCTTCGAGGCGCCCATCGGCAGGAACAGTCCGTCGCCGCGGCCGATCAGCTTCTCGGCGCCGGGCTGGTCGAGGATGACCCGGGAGTCGGCCAGGCTGGAGGTGGCGAAGGCCAGGCGGGACGGGACGTTGGCCTTGATCAGGCCGGTGACGACGTCGACGCTGGGCCGCTGGGTGGCCAGGACCAGGTGGATGCCGGCGGCTCGGGCCAGCTGGGTGATCCGCACGACCGAGTCCTCGACGTCGCGCGGGGCGACCATCATGAGGTCGGCCAGCTCGTCGACGACGACCAGCAGGTACGGATACGGCCGGATCACCCGCTCGCTCCCGGGCGGGGCGGTGATCTGCCCGGCCCGGACCTTGCGGTTGAAGTCGTCGATGTGGCGGACCCCGTTGGCGGCGAGGTCGTCGTAGCGCATGTCCATCTCGCCGACGACCCAGTCGAGGGCGTCGGCCGCCTTCTTCGGGTTGGTCACGATCGGCGTGACCAGGTGCGGGATACCTTCGTAGCTGGTCATCTCCACCCGCTTGGGGTCGACCAGCAGCAGCCGGACCTCGTCCGGCGTGGACCGGGTCAGGATCGACACGAGCAGGCTGTTGAGGCACGACGACTTGCCCGCACCGGTGGCGCCGGCGATGAGGATGTGCGGCATCTTGGCCAGGTTGGCCACGACGAAGCCGCCCTCGATGTCCTTGCCCAGCGCCACGATCAGCGGGTGGTGGTCGGAGGTCGCGGCCCGGGAGCGCAGCACGTCGCCGAGGGCCACGTTCTCGCGGTCGGAGTTGGGGATCTCCACGCCGACGGCGCTCTTGCCCGGGATCGGGCTCTGGATCCGCACGTCGGCCGACTTCACCGCGTAGGCGATGTTCTTCGACAGGGCCGTGATCCGCTCGACCTTCACGCCGTGGCCGATCTCGACCTCGTAGCGGGTGACCGTCGGGCCGCGGGTGAAGCCGGTGACCAAGGCGTCGACGCCGAACTGCTCGAACACGCCCTGCAGCGCGTTCATGACCTCGTCGTTGGCCCGGGTGCGCCCGCGCGGGGCGTCGCCGGTGCCGAGCAGGGTCGGCGGCGGGAGCTTGTAGTCGGCGTCGGTGAGCGCGAGCTGCTCGGCCCGGGTGGGCAGCGGCGAGTGCTCCGGCGGCTCCTTCTCCGCGGCCGGCTTCGGCTCCTTCTTCTTGCGCGCGGGTGCGGGCATCCGCTGCAGCACGACGGTGTCGTGGACGAGGTCCGGGTCGAGGTCGGGCGCGGCCGCGTCGAACTCGTCGGGGTCGAGGCCCAGCGGGTGCGGCAGCGGCTCGGGCCCGCCGGCCTGGGCACCCTGGCGGCGGCGGGCCGGGGCGCGGCGGGCGGGGCGCTCCTCGGGCTCGTCGTAGAGCTCCTCGAACTCCTCCTCGTCGTCGACCAGCGTCGGGTCCTCGACCCGGCCGAGGGCGAGGTCGCGCAGCTGGCGCCAGCGCTGCGGGAGGCGGCTGATCGGCGTCGACGTGACGACCAGCAGACCGAACGCGGACAGCAGGAGCAGCAGCGGTACCGCCACCCAGGACGTGACGGCCATCTCCAGCAGGCCGCCGCCGCCCCGCCCGAGCAGGCCACCGGCCCGGTCCATCTTGGCCGGGAGGGTCGGGCTGCCGGCCGCCAGGTGCATCAGACCGGTGCCGCCGAGGAACAGGGCACCCCAGCCGACCAGGCCGCGTCCGCGGTGCTCCTCGGAGTCGCCGCCGGCCCGCATGATGCGGACGCCGCCGATGACGAGCAGCACGGGCAGTACCCCCGAAGCGGCTCCTATGAACGTGTGGCAGATGCTCGCCAGCCACCGTCCGACCGGCCCCGCGGCCTGGAACCACAGTGCCGCCGTGAGCAGCACGGCCAGCCCGATCATGGTCAGGCCGGCACCGTCGCGCCGGTGCTCGGGGTCGAGGTCACGGGCGGTCGCGGCCTGCCGGCCGATCGCGCGGGCGCCCCAGCCGACGCTGTGGGCGAGCCCCATCCAGACCGCGATCATGCCCTTGCCGACGTAGCCGAGCGGCGTGGCGACCACCGCGCCCGAGCGGCGCCGACGGACGGGCGTTGCCCGGGGGGTGACTCGAGGGGTCGCCTTCCGGGCGCGGGAAGCCGTCTTGGTCGCGGTGGTGGCCTTGACGGGCGTGGCGGCCCGGGACCGCGGAGTAGCACGCGTGTTCGAACCGCCGCGCGCGTTGGAGGTCTTCCCGCCGCGGCCGGCCTGGGAGGTGCTGCCCGCCATGGCTCACACCGTATCGGTCGGCTACGACATTTTTCCCACGGCACGCCGATGACCCGGCCCGCCCAAGACACGCCGCCAGAAAAAGCCCGGCACGCCCGGGACTCGGCCGGCCGGGACAAAGCTCAGGGCAGCGTCCGCGCGGCGCGCCGGTGACGCAGACGAACGACGGCGACCGCGTACGAGAAGACCACGATCATTCCGACCAGGACCTGCAACAGGTGCGTGTACCGCTCGGGATAGAGCACATTTTCGATGTACACATCGATGAAGCCCTTGTCCTGAACCGACTGCCCGGCCTTGCGCCGCGCCCAGTGCTCGGCGACGGTGAGCGGGCAGGTCAGCGGCACGGTCACGACCAGGAGGCCCCAGATGGCGGCGGCCAGATGGGGCCAGAAGGCCTTGGGCCACCGCCAGACGAGGAACCCACCCAGGATCAGGTACGCCAGGTAGCAGAAGTGCAGCACCAGTACCGTCGTGGCCAGCGCCGCGTACACGTCAGACCTCGACCACCGTCGGCACGATCATGGGGCGGCGGCGGTAGGCCTCGTTGACCCACCGCCCGACCGTGCGCCGGACGATCTGCTGCAGCTGGTGGGGGTCGGTGATGCCCTCGGCGGCCGCCTTGTTCAGGGCATCGGTGACGAGTGGCAGTACCGCGTTGAAGACCGCCGGGTCGTCGGAGAACCCCTTCGCCGAGACGGTCGGCCCGGCCACCACCTTGCCGGTGACGGAGTCGATGACCACGGTCGCCGCGATGAACCCGCCGTCGCCCAGTATGCGCCGCTCGGTCAGCAGCGACTCGCCGACGTCGCCGATGGCCAGGCCGTCGACGTACACGTAGCGCGAGCGGATGTGCCCGACCAGGCGCGCCTCGCCGTCGACGAGGTCGACCACGTCGCCGTCCTCGCAGAGCACGACGCGCTCGGCCGGCACCCCGGCCTCCCGGGCCAGCTGCGCGTGGGCGCGCAGGTGCCGCCACTCGCCGTGCACCGGCATGAAGTTGCGCGGCTTGACCACGTTGAGCAGGTACAGCAGCTCACCCGCGGGCGCGTGCCCGGAGACGTGGACCTTGGCGACGTCCTTGTGCACGACGATCGCACCGGCCCGGGAGAGCTGGTTGATCACCCGGTAGACCGCGGTCTCGTTGCCCGGGACCAGCGACGACGCGAGCACGATGGTGTCGCCCTCACCGATCACGATGTGCCGGTGATCACCGTTGGCCATGCGCCCGAGCGCGCTCATCGGCTCGCCCTGCGAACCGGTCGACATGAGCACGACCCGCTCCGGCGGCAGGCTCATCGCCTCGTCGATCGCGACGACCAGGCCGTGCGGGATGCGCAGCAGGCCCAGGTCGCGGGCTATGCCCATGTTGCGCACCATCGAACGGCCGATCAGCGCGACCTTGCGGCCGTGCATGGCGGCGGCGTCGAAGACCTGCTGGACGCGGTGCACGTGGGAGGCGAACGAGGCGACGATGATGCGCCCGGTCGCGCGGCCGAAGATCCGCTCCAGCACCGGGCCGATCTCGCGCTCGGGGGTGACGAAGCCGGGGATCTCGGCGTTGGTCGAGTCCGACAGCAGCAGGTCGACGCCGTCGGCGCCGAGCCGCGCGAACCCGGCCAGGTCGGTGATCCGCCCGTCGAGGGGCAGCTGGTCCATCTTGAAGTCGCCGGTGTGGAGCACCGTGCCGGCGCCGGTGGTGACCGCGACCGCGAGCGCGTCCGGGATCGAGTGGTTGACGGCGAAGAACTCGCACTCGAACGGCCCGAGGCGCTCCACCTGCCGCTCGCGGACGGTCAGCGAATAGGGCTCGATGCGCCGCTCGGCCAGCTTCGCCTCGACCAGCGCGAGGGTGAACTTGGAGCCGACGAGCGGGATGTCGGGCTTGTGCGCGAGCAGGTATGGGACCGCGCCGATGTGGTCCTCGTGCCCGTGCGTGAGCACGATGGCCTGAACCTTGTCGAGCCGGTCGAGGATGGAGGAGAAGTCGGGCAGGATGAGATCGACACCCGGCTGCTCGACATCGGGGAACAGCACGCCGCAGTCGATGACCAGCAGCTTGCCGTCGTACTCCAGCAGCGTCATGTTGCGGCCGATCGCGCCGAGCCCGCCCAGGGGGGTCACCCGCAGGGCGTTGGACCCCAGAGGGGGCGGCGGATCGAGCTCGACGTGCGCCACCGTCATAGGGCCACTCCGAGTTCGTTGTGGTGCGCCATCTGTTCGGCGGACCCGATCGTACGGCCCGCCTCCGCGCAATCCTCGCGCAACCGCCCCAGTTCCGCCGCGTTCGCGCCCACCAGCGGCGGGCGGACCGGGCCCGCGGGCAGGCCGAGCAGCGTCAGGGCGGCCTTGGTCAGGATGACACCCTGCGTGCGGAAGAAGCCGCAGAACGCCGGAAGCAGTTGCAGATGCAGGTCCCGCGCCCGGGCCACGTCGCCCGATTCATACGCGGTGATCATCGCCTTCGTTTCGGGACCAAAGACATGTGTGGGTACTCCAACCACGCCGACCGCCCCCACGGAGAGCAGCGGCAGGGTCAGCTTGTCCTCGCCCGAGTAATACGCCAGCCCGGTGCGCTTGACCACCCAGGCCGTCTCGCCGAGGTCGCCCTTGGCGTCCTTCACCGCGACGATGCGCTCGTGCTCGGCCAGCCGGCACATCGTGTCGGTCTCGATCGCCGTGCCGGTGCGCCCCGGGATGTCGTAGACCATCACCGGCAGCGCGGACGCGTCGGCGACCGCGCGGAAGTGGTGGACGAGCCCGGCCTGCGGCGGCTTGTTGTAATACGGCGTCACGACCAGCAGCCCGTCGGCGCCGGCCTTCTCCGCGGCCCGGGCCAGCTCGGACGAGTGCGCGGTGTCGTTGGTGCCGACCCCGGCGATCACCGTCGCCCGGTCGCCCACGGCCTCCACGACCGCGCGCAGGACCTGGTCCTTCTCCGCGTCGCTCGTGGTCGCCGACTCGCCGGTCGTACCGTTGATCACCAGACCGTCGTGCTCCTGCTCGTCGACCAGGTGGGCGGCGAGCCGGGCGGCGCCGTCGGCGTCGAGCGAACCGTCAGGCCGAAACGGCGTGACCATCGCGCTGAGCAGCCGGCCGAACGGCCGGCCGGGGACGGAACCGGTGCGTGTCATACCGACAACCTAGCGGAAGCCTGCGCGGAGCATTTCTCAAGATTCCCAGGTGTACTGCGGGGACGCCACTTCCGTCCCATCAGCGAGCTCGGTGATCTGGAAATCCCCGAACACGCTGGGCGCGATCCGCTGCAGTTCCCGCAGGCAGGCGACCGCGACCTCGCGGATCTCGACGTCCGCGCCCTCGCTCGCCCGCATGGTCACGAAGTGCCGCCAGGCCCGGTAGTTCCCGGTCACCACGATCCGCGTCTCGGCCGCGTTGGGCAGCACCGCCCGGGCCGCCTGCCGGGCCTGCTTGCGCCGCGACGTCTTGTTCTCGACGTCGGAGAACTTGGCCTCGAGCCCTTCCAGCAGCTCGTTGTAGGCCCGCAGCGCCGCCTCGCCCGCCTCGACGAACGTCTTGTGCAGCGCCGGGTCCTCAGCGATCACGGCCGGCTCGACCATGGCCTGCTCACGCCCGGGCACGTAGCGCTGCGACAGCTGCGAGAACGAGAAGTGCCGGTGCCGGACCAGCTCATGCGTGAACGACCGCGACACCCCGGTGAGGTAGAACGTCACCGTGCCGTGCTCGAGGACGCTGAGGTGGCCGACTTCGAGGATGTGCTTGAGGTATCCGGCGTTGGTCGCGGTGGCCGGATTAGGCTTGCTCCACGACTGGTAACACGCCCGCCCGGCAAACTCGGCCAGCCCCTCGCCACCGTCCGCGTCGGTCTCCCACGGCACATCGGCCGGGGGTTCGAAGTGGGTCCAGGCGATGGCTTTGACGGAGAGCATTCGCAGAGCCTACAAGACGCTGTTTGCCAAGCTCGCCGCGCTGTGTTGGCAAGCTCGCTGCGCTCGCGGTGGGGGAGCGAGCTCCACCCACACCCCCTCAAGGTCTCCGCCCGCAGCGCCGGGCCGTGCGGCGTGCCGGGGCCACCCACTCACGACCGAGGGGACCCCACCGCGCGACGTGGCCCGCTCACGGCGACCACTGTCCCCGCCCGCGTTCCCTGTCTCAGCGTTTCCGTCTCAGCGTTTCCGTCTCGGCGTTTCCGTCCCGCGTTTTCCGTCCCGCGTTTTCCGTCTCAGCGGTCAGACGAAGAAGTAGGTGAACGGCGCCCATGGAAGGTTCCGCACCACCGCGAACGCAAGCCAGGCGACGAGGAAGAGGACGAGCGCCTTGTTGGAGATCCGCAGCATCGGCAGCTTGAACGGCAGGTTGAGCCGATTCACGGTCCACGCGACGTAGAGGTACGCGAGGAACGGCGCCGCGAACACGAGCGGAGCGTGGTGATGGGCGGCCGCGGGGATGTCCCCGTGCAGCATGTACCAGGCCGCCCGCGTCCCCCCGCACCCCGGGCAGTCGAACCCGGTGAACAGCTTCATGATGCAGGTCGGCTGGTCGGCCGCCCCGGCGGAGGTAGGCTTCATGAGCAGGGTGTAGGCGATCCCGCCGGAGATCAGCGCCCCAACCCCGGCCGGCCCCGCCCAGGCCGGAAGCCGGTCGATGAACCGCTGAAATTTCCCTTTGGGCGGCTGGAACGCGTAGTGGTACACCGGCGGCAGCTGCACACTCGAGGCCGTGGTGGGCGCGCCAAGCTGCGGCACGTCAGGAAGCACTCCTTCGAGTGACCCAGCCGCAGGGGCCGACATCGGTGACGTCACGCTCCCAAGCTACACCGCCCGAGCCAGCACCAACCCCACCGCAAGTCCCACCCAACCGATCAAACAGCCGACCCGCCCTTCGTCCCACCACAGGCCGCCCACCCCACACCTCGGAACCCGAACGCGGGCCGGCACGGGCAGGAGCAGCACGGACCGGCGTGGGCACGGACACGGGTCGGCACGGGCGCGGGCGCGCGGCGACCAACGCGGTGCGACACGGCGGGAAACGGAGCTTGCGATGAGAGCGTCGAACGGCGGACACGACGCGGGCGGACGGACTCGGGCGCGGACCGAGGCCCGGGCGCGGCACAACGGGGGCGGACGGGCGCGGCACGAACGGAGGTGCGGCGCGGACTCAGGCGCGGCACGAACGGAGGTGCGGCGCGGACTCAGGCGCGGCACGAACGGAGGCGCGGCACGGACTCAGGCGCGGCACGAACGGAGGCGCGGCACGGACTGAGGCTCAGCGCGGACTCAGGCGACCTCGGCTGACGTCAGCGCCTTGGTCAGGGGTATCGCGAAGTCGCCCCGCTGCGGCAGGTCCACCTCCTCCAGGCCCAACCAGCCGGCGAAGCGGAGCAGCTCCGCGGCCAGAGCGTCCGCTATCTCGGTCTCGGTCGGGGCGCCGCGGCCGGTCAGAGGCTCGACCCAGGCGGCCGGGATCTGCAGGATGCCGGCCTTCCGGTCGGCTTTGAGGTCGACGCGGGCAACCAGGCGGTCGCCGAGGAGGAAGGGCAGCACGTAGTAGCCGTAGAGGCGCTGCGCCGGCGGCACGTAGATCTCGATGCGGTAGTTGAAGCCGAACAGGCGTTGGACGCGGCCGCGTTCCCACATCAGGGGGTCGAAGGGGCTGACCAGCGTCGCCGCGGTGATCCGGCGTGGGATTCGGGCTTCGGCGTGGAGGTACCCCCGAAGCTTCCAGCCCTCGACCTCGACCGGCACGAGCTCGCCGGCCTCGACCAGCTCCGCGATGGCCTGGCGGGCTCCGGCCAGTGGCAGGCGGAAGTAGTCGCGCAGCTCCGGCTCGGCCGACACGCCGAGGCCGCGGGCGGCGACTCGGATCAGCTCACGGTAGGCGTCCTCGTCGGGCGGGGTGGGGGCGTTGACGACCTCGGGTGGGAGGACGCGCTCCGGGATGTCGTACACCCGCGCGAACGACGAGTTGCGACGGGCGACGGTCACCTCGCCGGTGTAGAAGAGCCACTCGATCGCGATCTTGGTGTCGGACCAGTTCCAGCCCCAGTTGTCCTTGCGGCGCGGCTGGGCCAGGTCACCCTCCACCTCGGCCGCGCTGATGGGGCCCTTGGCCCGGACCTCCTCGAGCACCCAGCGGATGAGGTCGGGCTGCTCGCGGGCGAGGCGGACCATGCTGCCCCAGGCACTGCCCGAGCGCATCCGCCACCGCAGCAGCGGGTGCAGGTGGACGGGGACGAGGGAGGCCTCGTGCGCCCAGTACTCGAACAGCTCCCGCGGCCGCCGGTAGGCCAGCCGGTCCAGGAGGGCCGGGTCGTAGGGCCCGAGGCGGCTGTAGGCGGGCAGGTAGTGCGCCCGCTGGACGATGTTGACGGAGTCGATCTGCAGCAGGCCGGTGCGTTGGAGGACCCGGCGCAGGTGGCGGCGCTCGGGCACGGCTCCGGGCGCCCGGTCGGCGAACCCCTGTGCGGCCAGGGCGATCCGGCGGGCCTGCGTCAGCGTCACGTACTCGTTCATCGCCAGCAGGCTAACCCGGGGGTACGACAAAAAATCGCCACCGCCGCCAGATCCCCACAAACCCGCCATATCCCCCGTCGGGGTATAAATCCGATATGTCGGGCTAGCGAAGCGCCCGACATATCGTGCCCCCGACCATCGCGGCCAGAAGAGCAGAGAACGCAGAGAACGCAGAGAAAACAGAAAGAACAGAGAAACACGCGTGCAAGCACGGCGAACAAGCGCAGAACCACCAGACGCAAGCCAAGGGCAAGCGGCCGGAAATGACCCTGGCGGCGCCCCAAAGCCTCAGGGGTCGCCGCCAGGTTGAGCAGTAATGTCTATGCGCCCACAAGCGGGCGGCGCGGTTCCAGCCCCGGCCCGCCGGCGTCCGAGCGAACCGACCCGTCCGGGTCCTTCGCGTCGAAGGCGGCCGTCACCCGCCGGTCGATGTCGACCAGGTCGGGGACGTCCTCGACGTTCGGCCCGCCCGCCTCGCCGGGGTTGCTGGCCGGCCGCTGACCGGCGCCGGTGTCGGCCGGTTCGCGGATCGGCAGGGCGAACAGCAGGCCGATCATGAGCAGGATGTAGGCGTTGGAGCCGATGAGCCCGAGGCCGTCGAACTTGGCGTGGAAGGCCCAGGGGGTACGGCTGCACAGCAGGGCGAACGAGAACCCGAACGCGATCGCCAGGTTGCGTCGCCGGCGCGGGTCCAGGGAGCGGTCGGTCGCGTAGTCGAACAGGATCACGATCGCCGGTACGGTCCAGACGAGGTGGTGGATCCAGGTGATCGGGCTCACCATGCAGCCGACGAGGCCGGTGAGGGCCAGGCCGGCGACCTCGTCGCGGTTGCGCACGGCGCGACGGGCCCGCCAGTACCAGACGGCGAGGGTGATGAGCACGAGCAGCAGCCACAGGGGCTTCATCGGCTCCGGGTTGAAGATCCGCCCGACGAGGCCGGTGAGGGCCTGGTTGGACACGAATGTGGGTGAGCCGACCCGGTCGGTGTTCCACACGGCGTCGGTCCAGAACACGCGGGAGGCGTCTGGCGCGAACGTGGCCGCGGCCCAGGTGGCGGCGGTGGCGGTCGCGGCTGAGACGGCGGCCGCGCGCCAGCGGCGGGTGATGACCAGGTAGATGATGAAGACGCCGGGGGTGAGCTTGATCGCGGTGGCCAGGCCGATGCCGATGCCGCCGAGCTTGTGCCCGCCCTTCACCAGCAGCATCACGTCGGCGACGATGAGGAACACGAGCAGGATGTTGACCTGCCCGAAGTTCACCGTCTCGCGGATCGGCTCGAAGGCGGCGGCGAGCGCCATGGCGATGCCCATCGCATACCAGTACGACCAGCCCTGCCGTTTGAAAATCGGGCCGAGCAGCATGGTGAGGATCGCGAGCATGGCCAGGACGTTCATGGTCACGCTGATGACCAGGGCGACGTTCCAGCTGATGAGCGACATCGGCGTCATGAGCGCGGCGGCGAACGGCGGGTAGGTGAACCCGTAGGGCGTGCCGGGCGTCAGGTAGTCGTAGATGTCTCCGCCGCGGTTGACCCAGTAGTCCATCGCGCCGTAGTAGACCTTGAGGTCGAAGAACCCGTTGCGCGCCGCCACCGCGATCAGGAAGGCCCACACGACGGCCCAGACGCCCACGACGATGAGCGTCTTCCTGAATCCGGGCCGCAGCTTGGGCCGAACGGCCGTAGACGCGAGCTCCCGTCCTCGCTCCGCCACCTGTTCTGCCCTCCTGATCACTCGCCGCTACCTGACCGTGCCATCGAATCCTCAGTGTTGCGTCACAGACGGCTTAACGCTCGCACCCGCGCAACTGTGACGTGCGGGCGCTACCCCGCCGGGTCTGACTTCACACAAAATCCGTAGGCTGCTGCTTCATGACGCTCGGGTTCGTCCGTCCGGCGCGGCTCGACGACGTCGTCGAGATCGCCCGCATCCAACTCACGACGTGGCGCGTCGCATATCGGCGACTGCTGCCCAAACACATCCTCGACCGGCTGGACGAGGAGTGGATTACCCGCCGGTGGCGAGATGCCGTCGCGGACCCGCCGAGCCCGGCCCACCGTGTGCTGGTCGCGGTCGAACAGGTCGATTCGCCCGGCTCGCAACCAGAGTCAGCATACGTCGTGGGGTTTGCCGCGTCAGGTCCGGCAGATGACAGCGCGCTGGCCCCGGATGAAGATCACACGGCCCTTGACAAGGCATTTGCCTCGGCCGCGGCCATCACTGACGTGCTGGTCGAGCCCCGTTGGGGGCGTCGCGGCCACGGCAGCCGTTTGCTGGCGGCCAGTGTGGATTTGTGGCGTTCTGACGGATTCACGACAGCACTTGCGTGGACATTCGCCGACGACACTGTTACGCGTCGATTTCTGGAGGGCGGCGGATGGGCACCGGACGGCGCCAGCCGATCACTCGACGTCGATGACCTGCTGGTGCCGCAACTGCGTTGGCACGTCTCCCTGGAACAGGATCCCGTTACCGGGGCGTGATGCTGTTGCGGCCCAACGGTGGCCTCACAGTCCCACCATATGGGACGAAAACCGGCTCAGCCGAACAGTGACCAACGACCCGGCTGAGCAGTGACCACCGGCTCAGCCGAGCAGTGACCCGAGGCCTACGGTGAGTCCGGGCCGAGTCAACACGGAGCGCACTGCGAGCAGTACCCCCGGCATGAATGAAGCTCGATCGTAAGAGTCGTGCCGCAGGGTCAGCGTCTCCCCCGCCGTGCCGAAGAGGACCTCCTGGTGCGCCACGAGCCCGGTGGCCCGGATCGCGTGGATGCGCACGCCCTCGACGTCGCTCCCGCGCGCGCCGGCCAGCTCTTCCTTGGTCGCGTCCGGCACCGCGCCGAGCCCCGCCTCCGCGCGCGCCTCGGCGATGATCTGGGCCGTGCGCAGCGCGGTACCGCTCGGGGCGTCGATCTTCTTCGGGTGGTGCATCTCGACGATCTCGACGGACTCGAAGTGCCGGGCCGCCTTCGCCGCGAACTCCATCAGCAGCACTGCGCCAACGGCGAAGTTCGGCGCGATGACGATCCCGAGCTCGGGCCGGGTCGCGAGGCGGTCCCGGACCAGCTCGATACGCTCGGCGGTGAACCCGGACGTGCCGATGACGGCGTTGACGCCGTGCTCGAGGCACCAGTCGATGTTGCCGAACACCGAGTCGGGCCTGGTGAAGTCGACGACCACTTGCGCGGCCGCGAGCGGCTCGAAGCTGTCACCGTCGTCGATCGCGGCCACGAGCTCCATGTCGCCCGCCCCGGTCACGGCCTTGCACACCTCGGTGCCCATGCGGCCGCGCGCGCCCAGCACGCCGACCCGGATCTTCGCGTCATCCACAAAAGCAAAATACACAAAGACCATGCATCGGCTTCCGGGGCCGCTTCGCTCCCGCCCCGGGCAAGGGGCTCACCGCCCCCTGCACCCCTGCGACGTACGCGGCCGCGCCGGAGTCAGCGAAGAGCGTCGGCAAAAGCCCCGTCGTCGAAGTCACCGATGAGCGCGAGCGACATCGGCCGGGCCAGCAGCTCCTCCGTGACCCGGCGGACCTGCTCCGGCGTGACGGCGTCGACCCGGCGCAGCACCTCGTCGACGCTGAGCAGCTCGTCGTAGAGCAGTTCACCCTTGCCGAGCCGGCTCATCCGCGACCCGGTGTCCTCCAGGCCGAGCACGACGGCGCCCTTGAGCATGCCCTTGCCGCGTTCGACCTCTTCGGCGGTGAGCCCGTCCGCGGCGACCTTGGCCAGCTCCTCGCGGGTGATCGCGAGGACCTCCTCGACCTTCCCGGGCGCGCAGCCGGCGTAGACGCCGAAGAGCCCGGAGTCGCTGTACTGCGAGGTGAAGGAGTACACCGAGTAGGCGAGGCCGCGCTGTTCGCGGATCTGCTGGAACAGCCGGCTCGACATGCCGCCGCCGAGGACGTTGTTGAGCGCGCCGAGGGCGAAGCGGTCGTCGTGCTGGCGCGGGTAGCCGGTGCAGCCCAGCACCAGGTGCGCCTGCTCGGTGTCCTTGTTGCGGACCACGACCTGCCCGGAGCGGGTCGGCACCTTGGCGGTACGCGAGCGCCGGGCGGTCGGCCCGGCCGTGTCGGACCAGCCGGCCCGGTCGAACGCCGCCCGCACGGCCTTGACCACCTTGGCGTGGTCCAGGTTCCCGGCCGCGGCGATGACCATCGTCTCGGGGCGGTAGCGGCGGCGGTAGAAGCCGTCGATCTGTTTGCGGGTCAGCGCCGAGATCGTCGGCACCGAGCCGGAGATCTGACGGCCGAGCGGGTGGGTGCCGTAGACGGCCTCGGTGAAGACGTCGTGCACCTCGTCGCCGGGCTCGTCGTCGTGCATGGCGATCTCCTCGAGGATCACGCCCCGCTCGGTCTCCACGTCCGCCTCGGTGAGCACGGAGTCGGTGACCAGGTCACACACGACGTCGATGGCCAGCGGCAGGTCGGCGTCGAGCACCCGCGCGTAGTAGCACGTGTACTCCTTGGCCGTGAATGCGTTGGTCTCCCCGCCGACCGCCTCGATCTGCGCGGAGATGTCCAGCGCGCTGCGCCGCTTGGTGCCTTTGAACAGCAGGTGCTCGAGGAAGTGCGAGACGCCCGACAGCGTGGGCGTCTCGTCCCGCGAGCCGATGCCGACCCAGACCCCGAACGAGACGCTCCGCATCGCGGGGATCGCCTCGGTCAGGATCCGCAGCCCGTTGGGCAGCACGGTGCGGCGCACCGTGCCACCCAGCGGGTCGTCGGACAGGGTCTGGGTCAGCGCTCGGCTCGTCATAGGTCAGTCGCGCCGGTTGCGCCGACGGCGGAACTCGCCGCCCTCGTCGCCCTCGCCGCCGGCCGGCGGCGCCTCGCCGCCCGCGCCACCCTCGGGCGCGGACTGACGCGGGCCCCGGTCGCCACCGCGGTCACCGCGGTCGCCGCTGCGCTCGCCCCGGTCCCGGCGCGGGCCACGGTCACCACCGCGGTCGCCCCGGTCACGCGACGGCGGACGCTCGCCACCCTCGGCCGGAGCCGCCACGGCGACCTCGCCCTCGGCCAGCACCTTGTCCAGGTAGATCTTGCCGCGGTTGTCGATGTCCGCGATCTGCACCTCGACCTTGTCGCCGACGTTGAGGAAGTCCTCGACCCGGTCGACCCGCTTGCCGTTGCCCACCTTGGAGATGTGCAGCAGGCCGTCGCGGCCCGGCAGCAGCGAGATGAACGCGCCGAACGCGGCGGTCTTCACGACAGTACCCAGGAATTTGTCTCCGACCTTGGGCATGGTCGGGTTGGCGATCGCGTTGATCCGCTCGACGGCGGCCTCGGCCGACGGGCCGTTGGTCGCGCCGACGTAGATCGTGCCGTCGTCCTCGATGCTGATCTCGGCGCCGGTCTCGTCCTGGATCGCGTTGATGGTCTGGCCCTTCGGCCCGATCACCATGCCGATCTTGTCGACCGGGATGCGCACCGTGGTGACCCGCGGCGCGTACACGCTCATGCCCGCCGGCGACTCGATGGCCTCGGCCATCACGTCGAGGATGACGTGCCGCGCGTCGTGGGCCTGCTGCAGCGCGCTGGCCAGCACGTCCGACGGGATGCCGTCGAGCTTGGTGTCCAGCTGCAGCGCGGTGACGAAGTCGCGGGTGCCGGCGACCTTGAAGTCCATGTCGCCGAACGCGTCCTCGGCGCCGAGGATGTCGGTCAGGGTGACGTACGTCGTCTTGCCCTCGACCTCGTCGGAGATCAGGCCCATCGCGATGCCCGCGACCGGCGCCTTCAGCGGCACACCGGCCGACAGCAGCGCCATCGTGGAGGCGCAGACCGAGCCCATCGATGTGGAGCCGTTGGAGCCCAGCGCCTCGGAGACCTGCCGGATCGCGTAGGGGAACTCCTCGCGCGACGGCAGGACCGGGATCAGGGCCCGCTCGGCGAGCGCGCCGTGGCCGATCTCGCGCCGCTTCGGGGCGCCGACGCGGCCGGTCTCACCGGTCGAGTACGGCGGGAAGTTGTAGTTGTGCATGTACCGCTTGGACTTCTCCGGCGCGAGCGTGTCCAGCGTCTGCTCCATGCGCAGCATGTTCAGCGTGGTGACGCCCATGATCTGGGTCTCGCCGCGCTCGAACAGCGCCGAGCCGTGGACTCGCGGCAGGACCTGCACCTCGGCGGTCAGCGGCCGGATGTCACGCGGGCCGCGGCCGTCCATGCGGACCTGCTCGCGCAGGACGCGGGCCCGGACCTCGTTCTTGGTCAGCGACCGCAGCGCGGCGCCGATCTCCTTCTCGCGGCCCTCGAGCTGCCCGCCGACGCGCTCGAAGAGCGCGGCCTTGATCCGGTCCAGGGCCTCCTCGCGCTCCGCCTTGCCGGCGATCCGCAGAGCCTCGGTGACCTCGTCCTTCACCGCGCCGGCGACGACCTCGTAGGCGTCGGGCTGGTAGTCGAGGAAGACCGGGAACTCCTGCACCGGCTTCGCGGCGACCTCGGCCAGCTCGGACTGGGCCCGGCACAGCTCGCGAATCGCGGGCTTCGAGGCCTCCAGGCCGCTGGCCACGACCTCCTCGGTCGGCGCGGGCGCGCCGCCGGCGACGAGCGCCACGGTGTGCTCGGTGGCCTCGGCCTCGACCATCATGATCGCGACGTCACCGTCGGGCAGGGTCCGCCCGGCGACGACCATGTCGAACGTGGCCCGGCCGAGCTCCTCGACGGTCGGGAACGCCACCCACTGGCCGTCGATGTGGGCCATCCGGGTCGCGCCGATCGGGCCGGAGAACGGCAGGCCCGACAGCTTGGTCGAGAGCGAGGCGGCGTTGATGGCCACCACGTCGTAGGGGTGCTCGGGGTCGAGCGCGAGGACGGTCTCGACGACCTGGACCTCGTTGCGCAGGCCCTTGACGAAGCTCGGGCGCAGCGGCCGGTCGATGAGCCGGCAGGTGAGGATCGCGTCCTCGCTGGGCCGGCCCTCGCGGCGGAAGAACGAGCCGGGGATGCGCCCGGCCGCGTACATGCGCTCCTCGACGTCGACCGTCAGCGGGAAGAAGTCGAACTGGTCCTTGGGCTGCTTGCCGGCGGTCGTGGCCGAGAGGACCACGGTCTCGCCGAGCTGGGCCAGGGCCGAGCCGGCCGCCTGACGGGCCAGGCGCCCGGTGGAGAAGGTGATCTCCCGGGTGCCGAACGAGCCGTTGTCGATGACGGCCTTACTGGTGTGTGTACCGAGATTGCTCTGCTCGGTCATGTGTGGTGTTGCTCCCTTTTGGGTCGTTGGTTCGCCCTCGGCGGAGCTGTCCGCGGCCGGTCTTCGATCGAAGCTCACGGGGTGGTACTTCACCCGGGAGCCACTACCGAGGACCGGTGCGCCGACCAACTCGGCGGGGCGCTGCCATTCCAGTGTGTCACTACTCGACGGGGGAGAGCCGATTTGCGGCATCTCCCCCGTTCACGAGCGTGTCGTTAGCGCCGCAGGCCGAGCCGCTCGATCAGCGAGCGGTAGCGGGCGATGTCGTTCTTCTGCAGGTAGTTCAGCAGGCGACGACGACGGCCGACCAGCAGCAGCAGGCCGCGCCGGCTGTGGTGGTCGTGCTTGTGCAGCTTGAGGTGTTCGGTGAGGTCCGCGATCCGCTTGGTCAGCATCGCCACCTGGACCTCCGGCGAACCGGTGTCGCCCTCGGCGGTGGCGTACTTGCCCATGATCTCGGTCTTCTGCGCAGAGTCGAGCGCCATATTCTCCCTTTACCGTGGATTCGTCCGGTCGGGCCCCGCGGCGTCGTGCAGGCAGCCTGACCCCCGCCGGTCACCCGGCGTCGACCCAAGGCTAACAGACTTGCGAATTCACCCGCGCATCGGCGCCGTCGAGGACGATGACGGCGCCGCACGCGGCGTCCTTCGCCAGACCGTTGCGGGGTTTGGTTCGAGCCTGTGTGGTTCGGGCCGGTCTGATTCGCGCCGGTCCAGTCCGCGCCGGTTCGATTCGGTTCGGGCTGGTTCGGTTCGGTGGTTCGGTTCAGGCCGGTCCAGTCCGCGCCGAGTCGGGTCGGGTCGGGTCGCGCCGCGCCGCGCCGCGCCGAGTCGGGCCGGTCCAGTCCGCGGCGATTCGTGCCGGGCCGGTTCGGGCCGGTCAGGGGCTCAGCACGTGCCGGGTCTGCGCGACGTCCTCGGTGATCTGCGCGATCAGCGGCTCGATGCCCTGGTAGACGCGCTGCTCGCGGAGCCGGTCGGCGAAGTCGAGGCTGACCCGCTCGCCATACAGGTCACCCTCGAAGTCCAGCACGAACGCTTCCACGCGCCGCTCCGTGCCCGAGAACGTCGGGTTGCTGCCGATGGACACGGCCGACGGCAGCCGCGCACCGTCGCGGTCGCGCACGAACCACGCGGCGTAGATGCCGTCCGCGGGCACCGCCGCGTTGGCCGGCACGAGCAGGTTGGCCGTGGGGAACCCCAGCTCACGTCCGCGCTGGTCACCGCGGACGACGACGCCTTCCAGCCGGTGCGGCCGCCCGAGCGCCCGCGCCGCGGCTACGACGTCACCGGCGTCGACACAGCTGCGGATGTACGTCGAGGAGAACACCGTCCCCTCGTCCGCCACCAGCGGCGCCCCCTCGACCGCGAACCCGAACGTCCGCCCGAGCCTCGTCAGCAGCGCGACGTCCCCGGCCTGCTTGTGCCCGAACCGGAAGTTCTCCCCGACGACGATGAGCGCGGCGTGCAGCCGCTCCACCAGCGCGTCGTGGACGAACTGCTCGGGCGAGAGCCGCGAGTACTCCGCCGTGAACGGGATGACGCACAGCACGTCGACACCGAGCGCCTCGAGCAGCTCGGCCTTGCGCCCCGGCTCCGTGAGCACCGCCGGGTGCGACCCCGGCCGCACGACCTCGGCCGGATGCGGATCGAACGTCACGACAACCGACTGCACGCCGAGCTCATGGGCCCGCTTCACGGCATGCCCGACGATCTGCTGATGCCCGCGGTGAACCCCGTCGAACACCCCGATCGTCGCGACCGCGCGCCCCCACCCCCCAGGCGCCGCCTGCGTCCCCCGCCAACGCTGCATGCTCACGAGCCTACTGCCTCCCGCGCCCCCACCCTCCAGCCCCCAGCCCCGCCCGAAACCGCCACGCCGCTCTGTCCACACCCCGCCCGGACGCGGCACGCCACTCTCCCCCGCCCCGCACGGAACCGTCACGCCACTCTGCCCACAGCCCACACGAAACCATCACGCCACTCTGCCGACGCCCCGCGCGGACGCGACCGCCAACCCGTCGTGCGGACGCGGTCAATGAACGACGACCGCCCTGTCCACACCCCGCACGGAACCGTCACGCCGATCTGCCCAAGCCCCGCGCGGACGCGACCGCCAACCCGTCGCGCGGACGCGGTCAGGGAACGAGGACGATCTCCGGGCGGGCCTTGCCGTCGCGCTCCTGCACGATCGCGAGGACGGTGCCGTCGGGCGCGAATACCGCGTAGGGCTCCACAATCCCGATCGCGACCAGCGGCCCACCGTGCGACAGCACCTTCGCCTCGTCCGGGCTCGCGTCACGGCGGGGAAAGCAGCGGTCGGCGGCGGCGGGCAGCGGCATCGTCACCGGGTCTTCGCGCTCTCCCAGCTCATCCAGGGTGGCCGCCTCAGCCAGGGTGAAGTTGCCGACCGCGGTCCGCCGCAGCGCGGTGAGGTGCCCACCGACCCCCAGCGCAGCACCCAGGTCACGCGCGAGGGCGCGGATGTACGTCCCCGACGACACGGCCACATCCACGTCGAGGTCGACGTACGCGCCCGCGCGCCGCAGCGCCAGGACGTCGAGCCGGGAGACGGTGACCGGCCGGGCCGCGAGCGCGACCTCCTCGCCGGAGCGGACCCGGTGATAGGACCGGACCCCGTTGACCTTGATAGCCGAGACGGAGCTGGGAACCTGCAGAATGTCACCCCGCAGCGGCTCCAGCGCGGTCTCGATCTCGAGGTCAGTGACCGCGGACGCGTCCGCGCGCGCGACGACCTCCCCCTCGGCGTCGTCGGTGATCGTGGACTCGCCGAGCCGGATGGTGGCCGCGTACTGCTTCGTGCTCCCGATCACGTACGTCAGCAGCCGCGTGGCCTTCTCCACCCCGATGATCAGCACGCCGGTGGCCATCGGGTCGAGGGTGCCACCGTGCCCGACCCGCCGCGTCCGCGCGATCCGCCGCATCCGCGACACCACGTCGTGCGAGGTCATACCGCCGGCCTTGTCGACGACGACGAGGCCGCCCGCGGTCGCCGTCTTCTGCGCCATGGCCGACACAGTAACGAATCAGCCGAACCGCACGAGGCACTGCCACAGATACTGCAGCAGTAGCAGCACAACCGCCGACTCCGCCGACTCCGCCGACTCCCCGACCCCGCCGACCCGCCCAGCCCTCCGGTTCCCACGCCCCCGCGCCCTCACACGCCCACGCGCCCTCACACGCCCACGCCCCCGCGCCCATCACCACCGCGTCCACAGTCGACTTCCCAGACCGTTCACAGCGCAAAAGCCGACGCCGATATCTCGGCCCAACGAAACTCCTCAGGAATGTCCACCCACGCCAGCCGTCGCGCGGACGCGGGGAGACAGCCGCACGGGCACGAAAGGCAGAGCCGCGCGGACGCGAGGAGGCAGGGACGTGCGGGCGCCGAGCGGGGCGGGGGCGGACGCTGGCGCGGGTGTCAGCGCACTGCGCCGGCCACTGCCCAGCGGTCGCTCGAAAGGCGGTACAGCAGGCCTACGAGCCGCAGTGCGATGAACACGGTCAGAGCTATCCATACCCCGCGGAGGCCGGCGTCCAGCAGGTATGCCAGCCAGATGCCGGGCAGGAAGCCCCCGAGCGCGCTGACCAGCGTGAGGTTTCGCAGGTAGCGCGCGTCGCCCGCCCCCAGGAATACGCCGTCCAGAGCGAACACCACGCCCGCTGCCGGCATCATCGCGACGAAGAACCACCAGGCGTGCCGGGCCTGGGCGTACACCTCCGGGTCGGCGCCGAACCACGGTTGCACCGCCAGAAGGGCCAACGCTACGAGGCCGGCGAACGCGCCGCCGGCGACCAGGCCGGCTCGGGTGATCTGGCGGGCCAGGGCTCGTGCCTCCGGGACGCGCTCGGCGCCGAGCGCGGCACCGATCAGCGACTGCGCGGCGATGGCCAGCGCGTCCAGGGCCAGGGCGGTGAAGAAGAACAGCTGGATGGCGATCTGATGGGCGGCCAGGGCGGCGTCGCCGAACCTCGCTGCGACCGCGGATGCGGACAGGAAGCAGGCCTGGAACGCGGCGCCGCGCAGCAGGAGGTCGCGTCCGAGCGTGAGCTGGTGCAGGATCACGGCCGGGCGCGGGCGCAGCGGTACCCGTTCGGTCATCAGGGCGCGGACGAACAGCAGGCCGACGACGGTCTGGGCGGTCACGTTGGCTACGGCGGAGCCGATGAGGCCGAGGCCCGCCGGGTACACCAGCAGGGGGCACAGCGCCGCGGACAGCGCGTTCGCGGCCAGGACGTAGTAGAGCGGGCGCCTGGTGTCCTGGACGCCGCGCATCCAGCCGTTGCCGGCGGTGCCGAGCATGAGGCCGGGGGCGCCCAGGGCGGCGATGCGCAGCCAGTGTTCGGCGTTGGTGGCGACCGTGCCCGCGCCGCCGGCCAGGGCGCGGGTGAGGGGGCCGGCCGCGGCCTCGAGGACGATCAAGATGGTGAAGCCGCCGGCCAGGGCCAGCCAGGAGGCTTGGACGCCCTCTTCGACCGCTTCCGCGCGCTGGCCGGCGCCGAAGCGGCGGGCGGCGCGGCCGGTGGTGCCGTAGGCCAGGACGGTGCCGAGCCAGACGGCGAACGACATCACGGAGCCGCCGATGGCGAGGCCGGCGAGCTGGGTCCGGCCGAGGTGGCCGACGACGGCGGTGTCGACGAGGACGTAGAGGGGTTCGGCGGCGAGTACGACGAGCGCCGGGAGGGCCAGTGCGGCCACCCGGCGCATCGTGGGTGCCTGATCGACCGTCACCCGCACATAGTAAGGGCGGGACGGTCTACGGGCACTTACAAAAGGTCAGCCGCGGCGGTCCATCGACATCTGCAGGGCGGCGCGGGCGCGCTCGCGGGTGTCGTTGGCCGGCTCCTGCGGCTTGGGCTGGGGCTTCTGCTGCTCAGGCATGACGTTGGTCTCCTCTGTTGCATGGTGCTGTGGACGGTGCTTGCTCGGTCGCGCCGGGGTCACCGGAAGACACGCACAAAGCACGCCAAGGAGACCGACCTGGGTGGTGTCGGCCTGTTGACACTGTTGAGCGGCGCACGTGGTTCCTCGCTTCCGGCGTGATGGATCGGGCCGTTGACACCCGCCGCCGGGACCCGCTTCCTAGCGGTTCACCCGGGGCGGGCAGCGAAGAATTCGTACTGTGCGCATACGCCTAAGCTATCGTTCAGTTTCACCATGTGCGACGTTATCCCGCGATCTGGAACACCGGATTCCACCATCGGGCGATCGATTGCGCAGCTCAGTGGCCCAGGAGCGGGTAGCCGAACAGCGGCCAGGGCACAAGATGGCACCCGCGAGCGGCCGCCGTCCAGCGAGGCCGGGCACGAGGCGCGACCCGCGAGAGCCAGCCACTCAGCGGGACCGAGCGCAAGGCGCGACCCGCCGGAGGCGGCCACTCAGCGAGGCCGAGCGCAAGGCGCGACCCGCCGGAGGCGGCCACTCAGCGAGGCCGAGCGCAAGGCGCGACCCACGAGAGCCAGCCACTGAGCGAGGCCGGGCACAAAGCGCAAACCCGCGAGAGCCAGCCACTCAGCGGGACCGAGTACAAGGCGCCCAAACCGCAGGAAGCGGACGGCTCGTCGGGGCCGGAAGGAGTTGTCGGGGGGTGCAGGGGGCGCAGCCCCCTGCCCGGGGCGGGAGCGAAGCGGCCCCGGAATCCGCTGCATCTGTACTTGTTCTTTTCGGACCGGGCGTCAGCGAGCCAGGAAATGCCAGCCGAGCCACCACCAGAAGCCGAACATGGCGATCCGGCCGACGGGAAGCGGGCCGACGCGGTACCGCATGACGACGCCGCACACGTCGCCCAGGGACGGCACGCGCGAGCCCTCGCGACGGGAGGCGATCTCGACCGTCGCGAAGAGTCCGAGGGCCGCCGTGAACAGGACGGTGACGAGGAACTGCCCGGCGGTCATCGCCGCACCATGGCCCAGAACGCCCAGAGCCAGCCGAAGTACGCGCCCGCGCGGGCCCAGTAGTGCTCGAGGACGGGGTCGGCGAGGCGCGACAGCGTCGGGTACGCGTGCGATCCATTGAGGAACGTCGCGCCCTCGACGATGCCGAAGAGCAGCAGCGGCACCAGCCACCAGGCGGCGCCGCGGGCCAGGCGCGGGGGCGACGTCCGGCGCGGCACGTGGGCCGACATCCCGAGCCAGAACAGCGCGCCGCCGGTGGTCAGGACCAGCAGGTTGGCCCGCAGGCCGAACGACGGCGAGGCGCCGCCGACCAGGGCGATGAGGGCGAAGACAGGGGTCAGCACAACCGGCCGGGCCCAGACCCGGTCGACCTCCGCAACGAGCTCGGGTCGGTCCATCCATCGATTGTCACCGCAATGGATGTGTCCGAGCCAGCAGTTATGGCCCGGATATTCTCCCGGAGTTAACCCTGATGTCCGCAGGTGCCGGCAGCAGCGCACGGACCGCGTCGACGACGTCCTCGACCGGCCCGGTCGCGCTGAACCCGGCCGCGAACCGGTGCCCGCCGCCCCCGAGCGCCACCGCGACCGCGCTCACGTCGACCGCGCCCTTGCTGCGCAGCGACACCGACCACTCGCCCGGGCGCACCGGCTTGACGAGGCACGCGACGTCGGCCTCGGCGACGCTGCGCACGCTGTCGATGAGCGCCTCGACGGCCGACGGCGGCTGGTCGTGGGCGGCCAGTTCGTCGAGCGTGAGGTACGTCCACGCGAACCCGAGCCCGCCCGCGCCCGCGCGCTCCAGGACGACGCGGGCGAGCGCGACACCGAAGAGCCGCAGCGCCCCGACCGGCCGCGTGTCGAACAGGCGCCGGGAGATCTCGCCGACCGGGATGCCGGTCGCGATCAGCCGGGCCGCGAACTCGTGGACGGCCGGGGTCGTGGACGCGAACTTGAACGAGCCGGTGTCGGTGGCCAGGGCGACGTAGAGGCACTCGGCGATGTCGGGTGTGAGCGGTACCCCCAGGCGCCGCAGCAGCCCGTCGGACAGCACGGACGTCGCCGCGGCCGCGGGGTCCACGAGGTTGATCCGGCCGAAGCCCGGGTTGGAGGCGTGGTGGTCCAGGACGATGCCGACGGGCGCGGTCTGCAGCCGGTCGGCCAGGCCCCCGAGCCGCTCGATGCTTGCCACGTCGAACACGAGCATCGCGTCCGGGGCCGGGTCGGCGTCCTCCTCGGCGACGAGCAGTTCGGCGCCCGGCAGCGAGTCGAACGGCGCGGGCGGCCGCATCGTCCCGGGGCACGTCGCGGCCAGGTGCCCGATCCCGAGCTCGGCCGCGACCGCGCGCAGCCCGAGGCCGACCCCGAGCATGCTTCCGAGCGCGTCACCGTCGGGGTTCACGTGGCAGGCGAGCAGCACCCGCGCCCCGGCCGGCAGCCCGCGCAACGCGGCGACGGCCGCCGCCCACTCCGCCTCAGCGGGAAGCGGGGCGGCGGCCGCGCTGCTCACCGTCGGTCCTGGCCCACGGCGACCTCGTCGTCGGCCACGTCGGCCTCGAGGTCGTCATCGGACTCGTCTTCGAGCTTGTAGGGCTGCGGGTCGCCCGCGTAGTGCGCACCGGCCGCCAGCCGCTGGACCTCGGCGTCCGCGGAGCGCGCGCTGGCCAGCAGCTCGTCGATGTGCTTCACCTGCTCCGACACGTCGTCCAGGACGAACGCGAGGCTCGGCGAGTGCCGCAGCCCCAGCGCCTTGCCGACGGTCGAACGCAGCAGCCCCTTGGCGCTCTCCAGGGCGGCCGCGGTGCCGGCCTGCGCCGCCGCGTCGCCGAGCACCGTGTAGAACACGGTCGCCTCACGAAGATCGGCCGTGATCCGAGCGTCAGTGATCGTGATCATGCCGAGCCGGGGGTCCTTGATCTGCGTCCGCACCACTGATGCGACCAGTTCGCGCACGCGCTCCGCGTGTCGCCGCACCTTCGCCGGATCCGTCATCTCGAACACCTCCGCAGCCAAACGGCCCGCCGGCCACCCTGAGGCCGACCCGCGGGACCTGAAGATCTGACCAACGCCTTGACAGTACCCGCGCCCCGCCCGCGAGGCCGCGTACCGATAGGCAGATTTACTCGTCGTGGTCACGGCGCCGCCACTGGTTTCGCCGCAGCGCCGCCGCCGGTTCACTCGTCGTGGTCACCGTGCAGCCGCCGGCGCACCGACAGCAGCTCAAACTCGGGCCGCCCCGCGACCGCGCGCTCACACGTGTCGAGCACCTCCCGCACATGCCCGGCCTCCGCGGCCACGACCGCGATCCCCACTTCAGCCCGCCCGGTGAGGTCAAGCGCCCCAACCTCAGCGACGGACACGTCAAACTTGCGCAAGAACGCGATCAGTGGCCGCACATACCCACGCTTGGCCTTCAACGATCGCGAATCCCCCGGCAGCACCAGGTCGAACACCGCGGTTCCCGTGTACACGGCGCAAGATCCTATCCCGTGAACCGCGCTTCGCGCGCCTGGTTAAAACTGCCTGATAAACCTCATTATGGCTCGGGCCCGCCGCCCTTGCCGACCGTAGTTCCCACCAGACACCGCTCGGCCCTGGCGGGCCTCCCTGCCACGTCCGGGGGTGCGAACGGTAGAAAGCCCGCGCCCTGCGGGCACGGGAACAGCACGAAACGCACGAGCACGACCGCACGAGCGCAGTCGCGCGGTCGCGCGGGCGCGGAGCGCGGGCGTGGGGGCGCGGGCCGGCACGGAGCGCACAGCAACGGGCGGGCGCACGGGCACGGGCGCGGGCGCAGGCCAACGCGGAGCACACAGCAACGCGCGGGCGCACGGGCGCGGGCGCGGGCGCAGGCCAACGCGGAGCACACAGCAACGCGCGGGCGCGCGGCACCAGGCGCGAGAGCAGCGCAAACGCGGAACGCCCAGACGCAGCGCGCGGACGCGGGACGGAACGCAGCGCGGACATGGAACGCACGGAAGCAGCGCGCGGACGCGGAACAGGGAGATCGCACCCGGACTTGACCTCGCCCTGTCAACCTCGCGTAGCGCGCGGACGCGGCACTCGGAGGCCAGGCGTGACACGCGAGGGCGCGAGCAGCAGTAGGGGCCGCGCGGGCGCGGGCTCGGAGCACGGGCACGGAACGCGGGCGCGGGCGCGGAGCGCGGGCACGGGACCGAGCCGTCCGACAGTGCCGAACGGCGCAAGAGCACACGCCGGGGCGCCCAAGCAAGCGTCCCAGCGAAGCTCAGGCCACCAGCCCCGGCACGATGGGCTCGAGCGGCGGGCGGGCCACGATCGGCGGCTCCGGTTCGATCGGGATCGCCGCGGCGCCGGTGGCCGGCAGTGGACCCCTCCTGCGCGGGTGGACGGCCCCGGCGCTGCCTCCGCGCCCGCGGTACACGTACAGCGAATCGGGCGCCACCGCGTCCAGCGCCGCCGTCACCACCGGCAGTTCGCGGAAGCGGGCCCAGTCGCCGGCGTCGTCGAACCCGATCTCGAACACGACCCCGAAATTCTCGGACCGCCAGGACCAGTCGCGGGCCCCGTGGGTCACTGCGGCCTCGATGAGGGCCGCGCTGTGCGCATCACGCCAGAGCCGCGCCGGGTACTCCCCGTCGCGTACCTCGATCGACCACCATTGCAGCTCCATAATGTGATGCACATTACCCCGGCCGCCGGCGAAGCCCAAGGCAAGCCAGAGCCAGAGCCAGAGCCAGAGGAAGCAAGAGGCACGGCAGAAGGTCAGGCAAGTCGGCGAGAGCTGGAAGCAAGCCAAACCAAAGGGGCCGTGGCAAACAAGCCACGGCCCCAGGGGTTACTGCGTCGATCAGGTGCGGGGCTTCTCCCGAAGCTCCCACGTCTCGATGACGTCACCGATCTGGATGTCGTTGTACGTCCCGAGCGTGATACCGCACTCGAAGCCCTCGCGGACCTCGGTGGCGTCGTCCTTGAAGCGCCGCAGACCGGCAATCGTGAGGTTGTCGTTCACCACCGCACCGTCCCGGATCAGGCGCGCCTTGGTGTTGCGCCGGATCAGGCCGTTGCGGACGATGCAGCCCGCGATGTTGCCGAAGCGCGACGAGCGGAAGACCTCGCGGATCTCCGCCGAGCCGAGCTCGACCTCCTCGTAGACCGGCTTGAGCAGGCCCTTGAGGGAGGACTCGATCTCCTCGATGGCTTGGTAGATGACGGTGTAGTACCGGATCTCCACGCCCTCGCGGTCGGCCAGGTCGCGCGTGCGGCCCTCGGCCCGCACGTTGAACCCGATGATGATCGCGTCCGAGGCGCTGGCCAGGTTGACGTCGTCCTGCGTGACCGCACCGACACCGCGGTGGATGATCCGCAGCTGGACCTCGTCCGAGACGACGATCTTGACCAGCGCGTCCTCGAGCGCCTCGACCGAGCCCGAGCCGTCACCCTTGAGGATGAGGTTGAGCGTGGTCTTCTCGCCCTGCTTGAGCTGGTCGAACAGCGTCTCGAGGGTGACCCGGCCGGTGCGCGCCGCCATCTCGGCCGCGCGGCGGCGGGCCTGCCGCTGCTCGGCGATCTGACGGGCGGTGCGGTCGTCGTCGGCGGCGAGGAACGTGTCGCCGGCGCCGGGCACCGAGGTCAGGCCGAGCACGAGGACCGGACGGGCCGGACCCGCGTGCGGCACGGGCTTGCCGTTTTCGTCGAGCATCGCGCGGACGCGTCCGTAGGCGCGGCCGGCGACGATCGAGTCACCGACGTTGAGCGTGCCCTTCTCCACCAGGACGGTGGCGACCGGGCCGCGGCCGCGGTCGAGGTGCGACTCGATCGCGATGCCCTGGGCCGGGCCGTCGGTGGGCGCGCGCAGGTCGAGCGCGGCATCGGCGGTCAGCAGGATGGCCTCGAGCAGTCCGTCGATGTTGATCCGGCTCTTCGCCGAGATGTCGACGAACATGGTCTCGCCGCCGTACTCCTCGGCGACGAGCCCGTACTGCGTGAGCTCCTGCCGCACCTTGGCCGGGTTGGCCTCGGGCTTGTCGATCTTGTTCACCGCGACCACGATCGGCACCTCGGCCGCCTGGGCGTGGTTGAGCGCCTCGATCGTCTGCGGCATCACGCCGTCGTCGGCCGCCACCACCAGGACCACGATGTCCGTGGCCTGGGCACCACGGGCACGCATGGCGGTGAACGCCTCGTGACCCGGGGTGTCGATGAAGGTGACCGCGCGGTCCTCTTCCTCGTGCTGGACGTGGACCTGGTAGGCGCCGATGTGCTGGGTGATGCCACCGGCCTCGCCGCCCGCGACGTTCGTCTGGCGGATCGCGTCCAGCAGCTTCGTCTTACCGTGGTCGACGTGACCCATGACGGTCACGACGGGCGGCCGGACGACCAGGCGGTCCTCGTCGACATCGGCGTCGAGGTCGATGTCGAAGCGGGCCAGCAGCTCGCGGTCCTCGTCCTCGGGGCTGACGATCTGCACGTCGAAGCCGAGGTGCTCACCGAGCAGCAGCAGCGTCTCGTTGGTGCACGACTGGGTAGCCGTCACCATCTCGCCCAGGTTGAACATCTCCTGGACGAGCGAGCCCGGGTTGGCGTTGATGCGGTCGGCGAAGTCCGACAGCGACGCACCCTGCGGGAGGCGGATCGCCTGACCCTGGCCCCGCGGAGCGCCCGAGCCCATGGTGGGCGCGGAGAGGTTGTCGAACTCCTGTCTGCGCTGCTTCTTCGACTTGCGGCCACGCGTCGGCCGGCCACCGGGACGCCCGAAGGCACCCGCGGCACCGCCGCCACGGCCGCGACCGCCGGCGCCACCGCCGGGACGACCGGCACCGGCGCCCGCAGGAGCGCCGCCGCCGCCGGGACCACCGCGGTAGCCGCCGCCACCGCCGGGAGCACCGCCGCCGCCACCGGGACCACCCCGGAAGCCACCGCCGCCACCGCCGCCGCCCCCACCGGGACCGCCGCGGAAGCCGCCACCGCCGCCACCGGGACCGCCGGGGCGACCGGCGCCACCGCCGCCGCCACCGGGACCGCCGCGGAAGCCACCGCCGCCGCCACCGCCGCCGCCGGGACGACCGGGACGGTCACCGCCGGGTCCACCGCCGGGACGACCGGGCCGCTGGCTCGGCATCTGCGACGGGTTGGGCCGGGGCCCGCCCATCTGCGACGGGTTGGGCCGGGGCGGCATCGACGACGGGTTGGGCCGGGGAATGCCACCGGGTGTCGGCGGGCGCGGCGAGGCGCCACCCGACACACCGAACGGGTTGTTGCCCGGAGACCGCGGCGGACGCTGGCCGCCGCCGGGGCGCGGACCCTGACCGGGGCGGGCACCGCCGGCGGCCGGGGCACCGCGGTCCGAGCTCGGCGCGGGGCCGGGCCGGGGACCGGGCGACGGCGCACCCGAGCCACCACCGCTGGGCGGCGGCGGCGCGTCGCGCCGGGTGTTCTCCCGCTGACGGGCCTGCTGGGCGGCCTTCATCGCCGCTTCCTGCTCAGCCTTCAGCGCGGCGGCCCGCTGCTCGGCGGCCGCCACCTCGATGTCGTGCGCACTCGTGGGCTTGACCGCCGGCGGCGCCGGACGCGGCGGGCCGGGTACGGGGCCGCGGCCACCGCCTCCGGGACCACCGGATCCGCCGCCCGCGGGCGGCGCGGGCCGCTTCGGGGGCGCGAAGGGTTTCGCCGTCGGAGACGGCGTCGGACGGGGTGCCGCGGGAGCCGGCGCCGACGAAGGGGCCGACGCGGACGGCGCGGGGGGTGCCGAGGGCGCCGAAGCGGACGACCCTCCACCGTTTTCGAAGCTCGCACGCAGCCGGCGCGCCACTGGCGCTTCGACCGTGCTGGATGCGGACTTCACGTACTCACCGAGCTCTTGCAGCTTCGCGAGTACGGTCTTGCTTTCGACCCCGAGCTCTTTCGCTAGCTCGTGTACGCGGGCCTTGCCTGCCACTACACTCCTCACCTCGAGGCCGGGCGGCAAGTTCCGCTCCGACCTCACTCGTGCACTTGAAGCCTGGTCATCTCAGGGACTTCATCGTGTGCTCATGTCCGTCGTCCTACCTAGCGTGTCCGGGTGGGGCGTCGCGCTCCCACCACCGGCGGTTCCGGTCACTGCGTATGCTCCGGCTCCGTCACCGTCGCCGGGGCGACGGCTTCGGCCAGCGGACCGGTGTCCAGGACACCGGTGACGCGCAAGGCCCGCCCGAAGGCGCGCCGACGCTCCGCTAGCGCGAGGCAGGCCGGATCGGGATGCAGGTGTGCTCCCCGGCCCGGCCGTCTGCGAGCCGGATCGGGGACAGTCCTGAACTGGTCAGGACCGCTCTCGATCGCGACAAATCGCAGCAACTCGGAGGATGACGCACGCTTCCGGCATCCAATGCAGGTGCGAACCGGCGAAACCGGAATCGCGGGCATGCCAGCCGGGGGCGTGCGACGTACCGTCAAGAAGTCTACCCTGCACTTTCGGCGCGCGCCGCGCCCGGTCCGGTGACGTGATCGACGTTGCCGTCCGGAGCGTTGTCCGGTCTGATATCGATCCGCCATCCGGTGAGCCGCGCGGCGAGCCGTGCGTTCTGGCCCTCTCTGCCGATGGCCAGGGAAAGCTGGAAGTCCGGGACGGTCACCCGGGCGGCCCGGTTGGCCGCGTCGACGACCTCGACGTTGAGCGCTTTTGCGGGAGAAAGGGCATTTCCGACGAACTGCGCGGGGTCCTCGGACCAGTCGATAATGTCGATCTTCTCACCGTGCAGCTCGCTCATGACCGCGCGGACGCGCTGCCCCATCGGGCCGATGCAGGCCCCCTTCGCGTTCACCCCGGTGACGGTGGAGCGCACCGCGATCTTGGTCCGGTGTCCGGCTTCTCGCGCGATCGCGGCAATCTCGACAGTACCGTCGGCGATCTCCGGCACTTCCAGAGCGAACAGCCGCTTCACCAGGTTGGGATGCGAGCGCGACAGGGTGACCTGGGGGCCGCGGAAGCCCTTGGCCACGTGCACGACGATCGCCTTGATCCGCTGGCCGTGCTCGTAACGCTCCCCGGGCACCTGCTCGGCCGCCGGCAGCATCCCCTCGATCTTGCCGAGGTCGATGGTGACGATGCCCTTCTCGGCCCGCGCCTCGTGCGCCTGGATCACGCCGGTGACCAGGTCGCCGTCGCGCCCGACGTATTCGCCGAAGTGCGCCTCGTCGGTGGCCTCGCGCAGCCGCTGCAGAATCACCTGCTTGGCCGTCATCGCCGCGATGCGCCCGAAGTCGTGCGGGGTGTCGTCGTACTCACGCACGATCGCCCCGTCCTCGTCGACGTCCTGGGCCAGCACGGAGGCCGCGCCGGTCTTCCGGTCGATCTCGACCCGGGCGTGCGAATTGGCCCCCTCGGTGTGCCGGTAGGCGGTCAGCAGAGCCGTCTCGATCGCCGCGAGGATGGTCTCGAACGGGATCTCGCGCTCGCGCTCCAGTGCGCGGAGGGCCGCAAGGTCGATGTTCATGCCCCGTCCTCCCCTTCCTCGTCGTCGTCCTCGTCTTCGTCGGTCTCTTCGTCGTCGGGGTCGGGCAGGTCGGCCAGCCGCTTCAGCTCGACCTCGACCTTTCCGGGCCCGAGGTCGGCGTACGCGTGCGTCGTGCGTACCCCGTCGACGTCCAGGGTCACCCCGTCGTCGTCGGCGGTCGCGATCCGCCCGGTCACCTCGCGGCCGGCCACCTTGACCTTGACCAGCCGGCTGCGGTTGCGCCGCCAGTGCCGCGGCAGGGTCAGCGGCCGGGAGACTCCCGGCGAGCCGACCTCCAGCTCGTACTCCCCCGCGATCAGCTCGTCACCCTCGGCCTCGGCCTTGTCCAGGGCCGTGGAGATGCTCCGGGACAGCTCGGCGACCTTGTCCAGGTCGACGCCGGCGTCGCTGTCGACGGCGATGCGCAGCAGGTGCTTCCGCCCGACCCGGGTGACGGACAGATCTTCGAGGTCGAAGCCACCGGCGGTGACCACCGGTTCGACCACGGCGAGGAGGCTCTGTCGATGCTGCTGCGCCATAGATCGACACCCCTCCTTCTGGCACCCGCACGGGCGCACGGCTCAACGCCGCCTGCGTCATGTCGCGCGGGCGGCTCGTGCAGAGCGTAACGCGGCGTGCGTGCGGACGCCCCAGCGGCGCTCCCAACGCCACCCGGCAGGGCCATTCACCAGCACCTTCAGAGGGCGGGTGCGCGCACGGAGCGGCCGATGGTGTTCACTGTTGCGCGTGCCTCTCCGCCGACGCGCCCTGCTCGCCGCCGCCGCGGCGGTCACGACCGGGTCGCTGACGGCCTGTGATCTCGGCGGCGACCCGCCCGCGCCGCAGTACGACCCGGCGAGCGACACCCTGATGCCGTTCCTGACCCGCACGGTCGCGCTGCGCGACCGCTACGCCGCCGTCCTGACCGCCGTCCCGGCCCTGCAGGAGCGGCTCGGCCCGCTTAAGAGCGATCACGATCAGCACGTGGTCGCGCTGGCCCGCGAGATCGGCCTGCCCGAGCGCGGCCCCTTCCCCGCCCCCAGCGGGTCCCCGCAGGTCACGGGCTCGGCCGCGCCGGTCCCGGCCGACCAGGCGGCGGCGCTGAAGGACCTGGCCCAGCAGGAGAAGGACGCCCGCCAGGACGCGGAGGGTGTCTGCCTGGCCGCCCCGTCCTACCGGGCCGCGCTCCTGGGCTCGATCGCCGCCTGCCGGGCCGGCCATCAGGAGGTGCTGGCATGACGGCCGCCGACGAGCGCCTGGTCGCGGCATTACAAGCCGAACACGCTGCGATTTATGGGTACGGCGTGCTGGGACCCAAGCTCGACAGCGCGACGATCGCCCTGGCGCATGCCGCCGACAACGCGCACCGCACCCGCCGGGACGCGCTGCTGGTCCGCCTCACCAGCGACGGGGTCACGCCGCCCCCGACCGCACCGTCCTACCAGCTGCCGTTCGCCGTCACCGACCGCGCGGGCGCGCTGAAGCTCGCCGTCCAGCTGGAGGACCGCACGGGGGCCCAGTGGCGCCTGGCGCTGCCCGCCACCGACGGCGACCTGCGCAAGATCGTGCTCGAGGCCCTCATCGACTGCACCACGCGCGCGGTCGCGTTCCGCAAGGCCGGCAGTATGACCCCACTGGTGCCCGTCTTCCCCGGCAAAGACGTCTGAGGCCGATACTCCCGAACTTGTGCCACAGCAAGCCGGCGTCACCCCATCGGGCTGTCCGCTCCGCGACGATCGTTGCATCACGCCACGAGCGTCTAGACGAGAGGAGGGCCAGACATGCGCCGCACCGCGTGGGCCGGTCCGACGATGCAGCCGCGATAAGCGACTGGTCGTACCAACTAATTCGCCGTCTCGTGAGCCTGCCGTCCCGGGGAAGCCATGGGCCCCGGGACGGGCCAGGCCACTACGGCAGCGTCAGGATTTCGTACCCGTCCTCGGTGACGACGATCGTGTGCTCGAACTGGGCCGTCCATTTGCGGTCCTTCGTGACGACCGTCCAGCCGTCCTTCCAGATGTCGTATTCGTGCGTGCCCAGCGTGATCATCGGCTCGATGGTGAACGTCATCCCCGGCTCCATGACGGTGGTGAGCCGCGGGTTGTCGTAGTGGGGCACGTAGAGCCCGGTGTGGAACACCTCGTTGATGCCGTGCCCGGTGAAGTCGCGCACGACGCCGTAGTGGAAGCGCTTGGCGTAGGCCTCGATGACCCGGCCGACGGCGTTGAGCGGCCGCCCGGGCGCGACCGCGCGGATGCCGCGCATCATCGCCTCTTTGGTCCGCTCGACCAGCAGCCGGTCGTCCTCGGCGACGGCGCCGACGCAGAACGTCGCGTTGGTGTCGCCGTGCACCCCGCCGATGAACGCGGTGACGTCGACGTTGAGGATGTCGCCGTCCTCGATCACGGTGGAGTCGGGGATGCCGTGGCAGATCACCTCGTTGAGCGAGGTGCAGCAGGACTTCGGGAAGCCTTTGTAACCCAGCGTCGACGGGTAGGCCCCGTTGTCGCAGAGGAACTCGTGCACCACCCGGTCGATCTCGTCGGTCGTGACCCCCGGCTGCGCGTGCTCCCCGGCGAGCGCGGTCGCCTGCGCGGCCAGCTTCGACGCGACCCGCATCCGCTCGATGATCTCGGGCGTCTGCACGTCGGACCCGCGGTGCTTGGCGGGCGCGCGCTTGCCGACATACTCGGGCCGCGCGATGCCGGCGGGAACCTGACGCCACGGAGTCTGCGTGCCGGGAGCGAGCGGAGCACGAACCTTCATGGCCAGAAGCCTAACGCGCATCAACACGGGCCCGTCCGGGTAACCACCCAGGCATGATCGACGACGACCGCATCCGCGACCGCTCCGACCTGCTGCCCGAGGAACTCGCCGCCGGCAGTGACGATCCAGAAGCCCAGGCGGCGGCGGTACTGCAAGACTCCGACGACCGCGAGCAGTACCGCGAAACCGCGCCCGACCTGCGCATCGAGCACCGCACCTCGGACGAGGCGGCCGCGTCCTAGTTCAGCGCCTCGATCGGCACCACGCCGGTGAGCTGATAGGCACCACCACGCAGGTCGTGCTTCCACACGACGTGGCTCTCGGGGGTGCGCTCCACCCGCCAGAAGTGGGGCACCCCCGCCCGCGCGTAGGCGAGCGGCTTCACGAGCCGGTCCATGTCCTCCGAGGTCTGCTGCACCACCTCGACCACGATCTCCACGATCGCCGGCGAAAAGACACACTGGTCCGGTTCAAGTTCGGCACCCTCCCGCAACACGGTGATGTCCGGCAGGTAGAGACTCCGCTCCCCGATCCCTATCCCGATGCCGAAAAAGCTTTCGCGCTCGGACCCGAAGAAATGACCCTGCACCTCGGACACCGCAACCGCATGATGGCCCCAGGACAGCGGCAGGACGAGCAGCACACCTTCGTGCAATTCGAACCGCAGCCCCTCGACTTCGTCGAGGGCCACGACGTCCTCGATGGTCCAGCAGCCCGAAGGTGGAGGGCGGAGCAGCAGCGCCTGGCTCAAGGGGTCCACTGAACCCCCACGCGGGTTGTCCTCACGCGGGAGAGAGTAGCAGTGATGAGGGCCTTGTGGCCACTTGGCTCGAACAAGTTCAGCGCTGGGCCGCCACCTGGTCCCGGCGCACCCGCGCGGCCTCGACGAAGGCCTCGAACAGGCGGAAGTCCGTCGTGTCCTCCGGATGCCACTGGACGCCGACGGCGAAGCTGCGCGACGGGTCCTCGACGACCTCGATGAGGTTGTCCTCGGGGCACCAGCCGGTCGGAGCGAGGCGCCCCGGGTCGGCGCAGCCCTGGTGGTGGAACGAGTTGACGATCACCGCCTCGCCCAGGATCGCGGCCGTGCGCGAGCCCGGCGTGAGGCGGACCGGGTGCTCGCCGAACTTCGGGCCGCTCACCGGGCGGTGGTTGTGGTGGCCGAGGACGTCGGGGAGGTGCTGATGGAGGCGGCCGCCGTAGGCGACGCACATGAGCTGCATGCCGCGGCAGATGCCGAACAGCGGGAGGTCGGCCTCCAGGGCGGCCCGCATGAGCAGCAGCTCGGCGGCGTCGCGCTCGGGCTTGACCTTGGTGGTGGCGTGCGGCGGCTCACCGTAGAGGTCCGGGTTCACGTCAGAGCCGCCGGTGAACATGATCCCGTGCAGGCCGTCGAGGACGTCGGCGTCGGGGTCGTCCGGGGTGACGAGGACGGCGCGGCCGCCCGAGGCGTGCACGGCGTGCACGTAGGAGAGCGGCAGGACCGCGGAGAAGGTGTCGTTGAGCCCGAAGCGGGTTTCCTCGGCGTACGTGGTCAGGCCGATGACCGGTCGCGACATGCCCTCAACTTAGCCCTCGCGGGGTGAGGTTGTGCAGGATGTCCAGGGCCCGCTCCTCGGCCGCGTCCGGGTCGGCGTCGAGGCTCGCGATCGACGGGTCGAAGTTGAGGTCGTAGAAGATCTCGGTGACCCCCTGGGTGCCGAGCCAGGCGACGTCCTCGCGGATCTTCTCCCAGGACCCGTTGAGGATCTCGCGCCCGGGCCGGAACAGCGCGCCCCGGCACACGATGCGCAGGAGGTCCGGGTCGCTGCCGGCCTTCTCCGCGCCCGCGCGCACCAGCTCGATGTCCTTGGCGATCTGCGTCAGGTCGTGCGCGCTGCGGCTGACCCACCCGTCGGCGATCTCGCCCGCCCGTCGCAGCGCCGCCGGCACGGACCCGCCGAGCAGAATCGGCACCCCGCCCTCCTGGACGGGCCGGGGCAACATCCGCCCGGGCGGCACGGTGTAGAACTCCCCGGCGAACGCACTGACGTCATCCCGCCACAGCGACCGCAGCACCGCCACGAACTCCCGGGTCCGCGCCGCCCGCCGCTCCCCACTGGCCCCCGCCGCCGTGAACTCCGCCTCCGACCACCCGGTCCCGAGCCCGAGATCCACCCGCCCGCCACTGAGCACGTCAAGGCTGGCCACCTGCTTGGCCAGGTAGGCCGGGCTCAGGAACGGCAGGTTGATGACCGCCACTCCGAGCCGAATCGTCGTGGTCAGCGCCGCGGTGTACCCGAGCGCGACCAGCGGATCGAGCACGCTGCGATAGAACGGGTCGATCTCCTGCTCAGCCCCGACGTAGAGCCGCTGAAACGACCAGAGCGAGTCGTACCCTTCCCGCTCCGCCGCCACCGCGACCCGCCCCACCCGCTCGGGCGTAGCCCAAGTCCCCGACACCGGCAGCCCGAACCCGATCCGCATGCGCCAAACCTACCCACCCACCCCTCTTCCCGAACCGCTCACCGCCACCAAATGCCCACGCGCCCGCGCGCGTCCGTGCGGGCTGGGGGTGAACGGCGGGTGGGTGGCGGGTCAGTGGACGGCGATCGGCGAATCCAGGCCCGCGGCCGCGTGGACGAGGGCGGCGAAAGGTCGGACGTCGCCGATCTCCTCCGGGTGCCACTGGACGCCGAGGACGAACCGGTGCGCGGGGTCCTCGACGGCCTCGATCACCTCGTCGTCGGCCCAGCCGGTCACGGTGAGGTCGCCGGGCGACCCGATCGCCTGATGGTGGTAGGAGTTGACCTCGTCCGCGGGTCCGAAGATCCGCTCCGCGCACGACCCGGCCGCGAACCGGGCCGGGTGCACCCCGTAGACCCCGGACGCCGGCTGGTGCCGCGCGTTGCCGAGGACGTCGGGCAGGTGCTGGATCAGCGACCCGCCGTAGGCGACCGCCAGCAGCTCCGCGCCTCGGCACACGCCCAGCACCGGCAGGTCGGCCGTGAGCGCGGCGTGCAGCACCGCCAGCTCCCCCGCGTCCCGCTCGGGCCGGGTGACGGTGCTCGGATGCGCCTCCGCGCCGTACCGCGCGGGGTCGATGTCGGCGCCCCCGGCCAGGACCAGACCGTCGAGCCGTTCGATGAGCGCGGCCGCGTCCTCGGGGCCGCCGAGGTAGTCGGGCGGGATGACGACCGCGCGGGCGCCGGCGGCGCGCACCATCCGCACGTACGCCTCCGGGACCAGCACCGCCCGGGTGTCCCAGACGCCCCAGCGCGCCGTTTCCGCATATGCGGTGATGCCGATGATCGGCCTAGACATATTCGTTCACATCGCTTCCCCACCTGGCCCGCGGACCGGCGCATCGACCACTTCGCACGTGGGCCTACAGCGGCGTGACGTACGCGCCCGTGATGCCGCCATCGACCAGGAACGTCGACGCCGTGATGAAGGAGGCGTCGTCGCTGGCCAGGAACGCGACCGCGCCCGCGATCTCCTCCGGCGTGCCGAACCGGCCCATCGGCACGTGCACGAGCCGGCGCTGGGCCCGCTCGGGGTCCTTCGCGAACAGCTCCATCAGCAGCGGTGTCGCGATCGGCCCGGGGCAGAGGGCGTTGACGCGTACCCCCTGGCGCGCGAACTGCACACCGAGCTCCCGGGTCATCGACAGCACCGCACCCTTGGAGGCGGTGTAGGCGATCTGCGACGTCGCCGCGCCGAGCAGCGCGACGAAGCTGGCGGTGTTGATGATCGAGCCCTTGCCCTGCGCGAGCATGTGCGGGAGGGCGTACTTGCAGCAGAAGTACACGCTGGTGCTGTTCACCTTCAGCACGCGCTCCCAGGCCTCGACGCCGGTGTCCAGGATGGAGTCGTCGTCCGGGGGCGAGATGCCGGCGTTGTTGAAGGCGATGTCGAGCCGGCCGTGGCGCTCGACGACGCCGTCGAAGAGGGTCTTGACCGCGGCCTCGTCGGCGACGTCGACGGCCACGAACTCGCCGCCCACCTCCTGCGCGGCCGCCTTGCCGGCCGCCTCGTTCAGGTCGACGGCGACCACCTTCGCGCCCTCGGACGCGAAGCGGCGAGCGGTCGCCAGGCCGATGCCGCTGCCGGCGCCGGTGATGACCGCGACGCGGTCCTGCAGACGTGGCTGCACCTATACCTCCGTGCTGAAGAAGACGTTCTTGACTTCACAGAACGCGGCGACCGCGTCCGGGCCGAGCTCGCGGCCGAGGCCGCTCTGCTTGACCCCGCCGAACGGGGTCCAGTACCGCACCGAGGAGTGCGAGTTGACGCTGAGCGCGCCGGTCTCCACGCCCCGCGCGACGCGGATGCCGCGGCCGAGGTCGCGGGTCCAGATCGAGCCGGACAGGCCGTATTCGGTGTCGTTGGCCAGCCGCACCGCCTCGTCCTCGTCGGCGAAGGGCAGCACCGACAGGACCGGGCCGAAGATCTCCTCGCGCCAGTGCCGGTCCTGCGCGGACGCGGCGGTGAGCACGGTCGGCGCCATCCAGTAGCCGGGCCCGTCGGGGGCGCTGCCGCGGAACGCGACCGCGGCCTCGTCGACGTAGGAGCGGACGCTGTCGCGCTGGCCGGCCGAGATCAGCGGGCCCATCTGCGCCGACTCCAGGGCCGGGTCCTCGCAGCGGAAGGACCGCACGGACTGCTCCAGCAGGGCCATGAACCGGTCGTACACGCTCGCCTGCACGAGCAGCCGCGACCGCGCGCAGCAGTCCTGGCCCGCGTTGTCGAACACGGAGCCGGGCGCGGACGCGGCCGCCCGCTCCAGGTCGGCGTCGGCGAAGACGATGTTGGAGCTCTTGCCGCCGAGCTCCAGCGTCACCCGTTTCACCTGCTCGGCGCAGCCGGCCATGATCCGCTTGCCGACCTCGGTGGAGCCGGTGAAGCAGATCTTGCGCACGAGCGGATTGGTGACGAAGCGCTGACCGACGATCGACCCTTTTCCCGGCAGTACCGTGAAAACGTCTTGTGGAATGCCCGCTTCCAGGGCCAGCTCGCCGAGCCGGATCGCGGTCAGCGGCGTGAGCTCGGCCGGTTTCAGCACGACGGTGTTGCCCGCGGCCAGCGCGGGCGCGAAGCCCCAGCCGGCGATCGGCATCGGGAAGTTCCACGGCACGATGACGCCGACGACGCCGAGCGGCTCGTAGAAGGTGACGTCGAGGCCGCCGGCGACCGGGATCTGGCGGCCGCTGAGCCGCTCGGGCGCGCCCGCGTAGTAGTCGAGGACGTCGCGGACGTTGCCGGCCTCCCAGCGGGCGTTGCCGATGGTGTGCCCGGCGTTGCGCACCTCGAGCTGGGCGAGCTCCTCGTTGTGCGCGTCGACCACGGCGGCGAAGCGGCGCAGCAGGCGCGCGCGGTCGCCCGGTGACACCGCCCGCCAGCTGGCGAAAGCGGCGTGGGCGCGCTCGATCGCGGCGTCGGTCTCCGCTTCGGTCAGCGACGGTACGGTCGCCACGACCCGCTCATCGACCGGCGAGATGACGTCGTGCATAGAAACCCTTTCAGAAGTACCCGCTAAAGGCGCTCGAAGCCGCGCACGAGCTCCCAGTCCGTGACCGCCGCGTCAAACGCTGCCAGCTCGATGCGCGCCATGTTGGCGTAATGCGCCACGACGTCCTCCCCGAACGCCGCCCGCGCGGCCGCGCTGCCCTCCCACAGTTTGAGGGCCTCCCGCAGCGTGGCCGGCACCCGGGGCGCGTCCGCGTCCTCGTAGGCGTTGCCGGTGTACACGTCCTCGAGCTCGAGGGAGTTGCGGATGCCGTGCAGCGCGCCCGCGCACAGGGCGGCGATGGCGAGGTACGGGTTCACGTCCGCGCCCGGCACCCGGTTCTCGACCCGCATGGAGGGGCCGTGCCCGACGAGGCGCAGGGCGCAGGTGCGGTTGTCCAGACCCCAGCGCACCGCGGTCGGCGCGAACGAGCCGGCCTGGAAGCGCTTGTACGAGTTGATGTTGGGCGCGTAGAAGAGCGTGAACTCGCGCAGCGTGGCGAGGATGCCGGCCATGGCGCTGCGGAACATCGGTGACACGCCGTGCTCGCCGTCGCCCGCGACCGCGCTGCGCCCGTCGGCCCCGCGCAGCGAGAAGTGGATGTGGCAGGAGTTGCCCTCCCGCGCGTTGGGCTTGGCCATGAACGTGATCGACACGCCCTCCTGGGCGGCGATCTCCTTGGCCCCGTTCTTGTACAGCACGTGCCCGTCGGCGTTGGGCAGCGCGGCGTCGTAGCGGAAGGCGATCTCCAGCTGCCCGAGGTTGCACTCGCCCTTCGCGCTCTCGGGTGTGAGGCCGGCCGCCGCCATGTCGTTGCGGATGCGGCGCAGCAGCGGTTCGACGCGCGCCGTCTGCAGCAGCGAGTAGTCGGAGTTGAACAGGGTGACGGGCGTCAGGTCGCGGTACCCCTGCCGGAACGCGTCCTCGTAGGACTCCCGGAACGCGATGAACTCCAGCTCGGTGCCGGTGTAGGGCGCGTATCCGGCCTCGCTCAGCCCGTCCAGCTGGGCCTGCAGCACCTGGCGCGGGGACGCGGCGACCGGGCGGCCGTCGAGCAGTTGCAGGTCGGCGAGGACGAGTGCGGTGCCCGGGAGCCAGGGGACCCGTCGCATCGTGCTGAAGTCGGGGATCATCGCGAAGTCGCCGTAGCCGCTGGACCAGGAGGACATGGCATAGCCGTCGACGGTGTTCATGTCGACGTCGACGGCGAGCAGATAGTTGCAGCCCTCGGTGCCGTGTGCGACGACGTCGTTGAGGAAGTGCCCGGCGTGGAACCGTTTGCCCTGCAACCGGCCCTGCATGTCGGTGATCGCCACGACCACGGTGTCGATCTCGCCATCGTTCACGGCGATACGCAGCTGCTCGACGCTCAACATGCAGTACCCCTAAAAGGTCTAGAAAGAAACCATAAACGCAATCCAGCGGGCCGCGCAACCAGCGCGCCGCGACCGCGCGGCCGCGCGGCCGCGCGCTCAGCCCAGCAGACCGCGCAACAACGCCGCGGTGGCGTCGCAGTGCTCTTCCATCTCCGTGCGGGCCACGCCCGGGTCGCCCGCCAGGATCGCCTCGACCACCCGCTCGTGCTGGGCGTCGGAGTGGTCGAGGTTGCGCCGCAGCACCGGGATCGCGGCCAGCAGCCGGTCCAGGCGCAGCTGCACGTCGGCGATCGACGCCGCCACCGAGGTGGACCCGCTGGCCGCGGCGATCGCCAGGTGCAGCCGCGAGTCGTTGACCCGGCGGGTCAGCGGGTCCCGCGTCCGCGCGGCGCTCAGGCACGCGACCAGGTGCTGCCGGTCGGCCCCGGAGAGCGCCCGGGTGGCGGCCAGCGCGGCCGCGCCCGGCTCCAGCACCCGGCGGAAGTCCAGCGCGTCGTGCAGCGCGTCACCCATCTCCCGGGCCAGCGCCGCGGCGTCCTGGACCTGACCGGGCTCCCCCGCCTCGCCGGTCGCCCGGACCACGAACGTGCCACCGGAGCGGCCCCGGCGCGACTCGAGGAAACCGGCCTCGCGCAGCGCCGCGATCGCCTCCCGCAGCGTGACCCGGCTGACCTGCAGCCGCTCGGCGAGTTCCCGCTCGGGCGGGAGCCGCTCGCCGACCGGCACGAGGCCGAGCCGGATCGCCTGGGCCAGCCGGGCGACGGTGATCTCGAACGCGTTGCCGCCCCGGACCGGGCGCCACATCGGCACGCCCGAAAGCGGCTCCGTCGCCACCGGCATCCGACCTCCCCGATAGGTCTCCGGGCCGGCCCGGAAGGACCGGCCCGGAAACCATCATCCCTCAGTACTCCTACGGAGCGGCCGTGTCGTCGGCCGCCGCGGCCGTATCCTCGGCCAGGGCCTGGTCGATGGTCCGGATCGGGCCCTTGAACCACTGCTTGGCCGATGCCACCCACCACACCGCCGCGCCACCGATCACCAGGAGCAGTGCCAGCGGTGCGTAGTTGACCGCCGTCCAGGTGAACCCGTCGTTGCCCGGGATCGCGGTCGGCGTGAACGGCATGATGAAGTAGATCGACACCACGATGATCTCCACCACCGCGATCCAGCCGAGCACCTTGTACTTCGAGCCCAGCGTCCACGGCCCGGGGACGAACCGGTCGCCCATGCGCAGCCGCAGGTAGATCGGGATGAGGAACGCGACGTACAACCCGATGACGGCGACGGAGACGACGGCGTAGAACGCGGTCGGCGTGCCGGTCGGACTCTTGTACAGCGCGGGCAGCGTCAGCACCAGGCCGGCGACCGCCGCGCCGATGATCGCGTTGACCGGCGTGCCGTTGCGGTCCACTTTGGACCACAGCCGCCAGCCCGGCACGGCGCGGTCGCGGCTGAACGCGTAGGTCATCCGGGACATGCTCGTCACGCAGCTCATGCCGCAGAAGAACTGCCCGATGGTGGAGATCAGGATGACGGCCTTGAAGAAGCCGGGGCTCAGTGCGGTCTCGAAGATGGCCCCCGAGAACCCGTTGGCCTTGGTGATCGCGTCCACATCGGTCGCCGCGAAGAGGAACGCCAGCAGCAGAATCCAGCCGCCGATCGCCGAGTAGAAGATCGACTGCCAGAGACCCCGCGCGGCCGCCTTCGAGGCGCCGATGGTCTCCTCCGAGACATGGGCACAAGCATCGAAGCCCGTGATGGTGTACTGCGTGAGCAGGAAACCGAACGGCAGCACGAGGAACCAGTAGGTGCTGTCGGAGTAGCCGGAGTTGTTGAATCGCTCCGTGAAGACGAATGACAGGCTCTGGTGCTTCTCCGGCACGAAAATCAGGATCAGCACGACCGCGGCCGCGCCCGCCACGTGCCACCACACCGAGACGTTCTGCAGCACGTCGATGATGTTGTGACCCCAGATGTTGATCGCGACGTGCGCGGCCAGGATCACGACGAACAGCAGGAACGTCAGGTTGAGGTTGAGGCTGTCCCAGCTGGTGTAGGCGTCCAGGACGAGGCTCAGGAACGTCGCGCAGCCGTAGTCGACCGATGCGGTGACCGCGACCAGCCCCACCAGGTTGAGCCAGCCCGTGAACCAGCCGTGCACCGGCTTGCCCATCTTGGCGGCCCACCAGTAGATGCCGCCCGCCGTCGGGAACGCCGAGACCAGCTCCGACATGCAGAAGCCGATGATGAGGATGAAGATCGAGATGAGCGGCCAGCCCCACGAGATCGCGATCGGGCCGCCGTTCATCCAGGCCTGGCCGAAGGTGGTGAAACAGCCGGCGAGGATCGAGATGATGGAGAACGAGATGGCGAAGTTGGAGAACCCGCTCCACTTGCGCCGCAGCTCCTGCTTGTAACCCAGCTCGGCGAGCCGCTGCTCGTCGTCGTCGTGGGTCGGTAGGCCGGCCTGGGTCGGCGATGCCGACATGGCACCTCCTCGGTTGAGAAATTAGGGGGTGGTGGTGGTGTTCCTTCCGCTCACCGTGCCCAGCAGGCGCCCGAGCGCGGGGTCGTCCAGCGCGGCCCGCGCCTGTCCCCACTTGTCGGCCGCCTCCGCCGCGTAGTCGAAGCCCGCCACGTCCTCACCGCGGGCGGCGGCGAGGAGTCCATGGTGGACGGTGAACCACAGGGCCCAGGTCACGTTGGACGCGATGTGGAACAGCCGGACCCGCGCCAGCAGCGCCGGGCTGAACTCCTCGCCGAAGTACGCCTCGGCGAGCAGGCCGGTGAGGTCCGGGTCGTAATCCGCCTCGGCGGCGATGTCGCCGAGTTCGAACGCCGGGTCGTTGTTGCCGGAGAGCTGGTAGTCGATGATCCGCACGCCGCTCGGCGTGGCGATGAAGTTCTCCGCGAGCAGGTCGTTGTGGCAGGGAAGGGCTCTGAGTGGACGCGCGTGGAGCGCCTGCCGCAGCGCGTCCACTGTGGAGTCCCCGCCGTGGTAGCCGTCCGGCAGCGGCAGGTCGTTGCGCCGGCAGATCTCCAGCAGCTCCGCCCGCTTGGCGAAGATGTCGAAGTCGTTGCCGAACGCGGGCCCCGAGTGCAGCCGCCGGCACGCCTCGGCCAGCGCCGGGATCACCTCGGGCCGGCGCACCTCGGCCGGTCCGAGCGTGCGCCCGGGCAGGTACTCCAGGACGATCGCGGGCACGTCGGGCAGCGTGGCGTACACCTGCGCCCCGACGGTCTCCGCGGCCGTCTCGGTGTTGGCGATCTCCCGCGCGGGCGCGACGCCGAGCCCGGCCGCCGAGACCGCCGGCTCCAGCACCCGCAGCACGTACGGCACCCGGTCGACGTCGACGCGGTACACGTGATGGGACAGCCCACCCTGCAACCGCTGCCACTCGACCGCGCGCCCCATCCACGACGGGACCCGCTCCAGCAGGTCCGCGATGGACGGCACCGCACTCATGGCTCCGGGCCCCTTCGCCGCGATCCGCCGGCCGAATAGGGACGAAGCCAGGCCTTTAACCCGGCAGTTCCTCTGTGATCGGCGTCATGGTGGCACCGAGTTAACGCCGCCGTAAGCCGCACGTCAAGAGCGATCTTCACGTTTACGCCCCGGAAACAAGTGGCACATGTTCAGACCTTTTCCGCGATGTGGTATTGGGCCACAATCATGCGATGTCGATCGAGCCGACCCCGCGGCCGGAGCCGCCCGCGGACACGCCCTCGGCCCTGCCCGCCACGGCGCGCGCCGTCGTGATCGGGGGTGGGGTGGCCGGATGCTCGATCGCGTATCACCTCGCCCGCCTCGGATGGAGCGACGTGCTGCTGATCGAGCAGCACGAGCTGACCGAGGGCACGACGTGGCACTCGGCGGGTTTCGTCGGGCAGCTGCGCTCGACGGTCAGCCAGACCCGCATGATCATGTATTCGTCGGGGCTGTACGCGGAGCTGCGGGAGCTCACCGGGCTCGACCCCGGGTGGCGGGGAGTCGGCGGGCTGCGGCTGGCCACCTCGCCGGAGCGGGTGGAGGAGCTGCGGCGCCAGGCCAGCTCGGCGGCCACCTACGGACTCGACATGGAGCTGCTCGGGCCGGCCGCGACCGTTGATCGGCTGCCGCTGCTCAACGTGGCCGACGTACGCCTGGCCGGGTGGCTGCCCGGCGACGGGTGGCTGGAGCCGGCCCGCCTGGGCACCGCGCTCGCGGCCGGGGCCGAGCGGCTCGGCGTACGGATCGTCACCGGCACCCGGGTCACGGGCGTCACCGTCGCGGGCGGGCGGGTGCACGGCGTCGTCACCACCGCGGGCGCGGTCGCGGCCGACGTGGTGGTCAACGCGGCCGGCGCGGCCGCGGGCCACGTGGGCCGGCTCGCGGGCGTCGACCTGCCGATCGTGCCGATCAAGCATCAGTACGTCGTGTCCGCGCCGCTCTCCGACGCCTCCACGATGGACATCCCGACCGTCCGCGACCCGGACCGCATCGTGTACTTCCGCGGCGCCGACGAGACCGGGCTGCTCGTCGGCGGGTACGTGCGCGACCCCTCCCCCTGGCAGCCGGCGGCTGGCGCCCCGCTGGACGAGGCCCGGACCCTGTTCGCGCCCGACCTGCCGAAGTTCGCCGAATCGTGGGCCAACGCCCGCCACCGCGTGCCGGAGCTGCGGGCCCTGGACATCGCCCGGGTCGTGCACGGGCCGGAGGCGTTCACACCCGACGGCGAGTTCCTGCTCGGTGAGACGCCGGTCGCGGGATTCTGGGTCGCGGCCGGGTTCTGCGTCCACGGGCTGGCCGCGGCCGGGGGCGTCGGCAAGGTCATGGCCGAGTGGATCGCCGAGGGCACGCCCGAGTACGACGTGTCCACCATGGACGTGCGGCGGTACGGCCGGTATGCGGGGAGCCGGCGGTGGGCGGGCGCCCGCGCGCTGGACGGCTACTCCCGGTACTACGACGTGGTCTACCCCGGCCAGGAGTGGGCGACCGCGCGGCCGCTGCGCCGCTCCGCCGTCTGGCCGCGGCTGGCCGAGCTCGACGCCGAGCTGGGCGAGAAGGCCGGCTGGGAGCGGGTCAACTGGTTCGGCGTCAACGCCGAGCTCACCCCGCAGGCCCAGCGGCCGAAGGGCTGGGCCGGGCGCCACTGGTCCCCCGCGATCGCCGGCGAGGTCGCCGCGACCGCGCGCGCGGCGGGCCTGTTCGACCAGTCCTCGTTCGCCAAGCTCGACGTACGCGGGCGCGGCGCGCTGGACCTGCTGCAGCACCTGTGTGCCAATGACGTCGGGCGGCCGACTGGCAGTTTGACGTACACCCAGATGCTGAACAGCCGCGGCGGCATCGAGGCCGACCTGACCGTCACGCGGCTCGGCGAATCGCACTTCCGCCTGGTCACGAGCACCGCCAGCGGGGTCAGGGACGCCGACTGGATCCGCAAGCACGCCCTCGCCCAGGACGCCGACGTGATCGTCGACGACGTCACCGGCGCGTACGGCTGTCTATGCCTGTGGGGCCCCCGCGCGCGCGACATCCTGCAGCCGCTGACCGACACGTCACTCGCGGCCTCCGACTTCAAGTTCATGCGCGCCGTCAACCTGTTCGTCGGCCCGGTGCCGGTGCTGGCGCAGCGGGTGACGTTCGTCGGGGAGCTGGGCTGGGAGCTGTACGCCCCGACCGAGTACGTCCTGACGCTCTGGGACCTGCTGCAGGAGGCCGGCCGCCCGCACGACCTGCGCCCGGCGGGCTACCGCGCGATCGACTCGATGCGCCTCGAGAAGGGGTACCGCGTGTGGGGCAGCGACCTCACCACGGACACGAGCCCGCTCGCGGCCGGGCTGGCCCCGTTCGTCCGCTTGGACAAGCCGTTCCTGGGTCGCGCGGCGCTGCTGGCCGAACGCGACGCCGGCCCGCTCCCGCGCCGGCTGCGCTGCCTGGTCCTGGACGACCCGGGCACGGTGTGCCTGGGCAGCGAGCCGGTCCGCATCAACGGCATACCGGCCGGCCGCGTCACGTCGGGCGGCTTCGGCTACCGCGTGGGCGCCTCGATCGCCTACGCGTACCTCCCGGGCGACGTCCCCGCCGGCACCCCGGTGGACGTCGGCATCTTCGACCGCTGGGTACCGGCGGTGGTCCGCCAAGATCCGCTGTACGACCCGAAGATGCTCCGCGTCCGCGCGTAACCCGCCACCCCACCGACGACCTCCTCCGCGCCGATCCCCTACTACACGGCCGCGACCGCGCGCACCACCACCGCACCGCGTCACGCAGCCAGGCCTGGTCGCGCAACGTTCTGGCCACGCGTCGCGCCACCGCGACCCCGCACGCGACCGCGCGTATCTCCAGCGCGGCCGTGCTTGGCCACGCGAGGCAATGACCTGCCGCTCCTGGGCGCCTCATGGGCAGGTACCCAGCTCAGGCGCGCCCGCGCAGCACTGATTCGCCGGCGCGCGGGCGCGTACGGAACCGT
>NZ_JBITDU010000001.1:1578745-1580491 GCF_044454505.1 Dactylosporangium sp. NPDC051541 | reverse complement strand
CCGGCGCGACCGCGCGAGGGCCGGCGCGACCGCGCGAGGGCCGGCGCGACCGCGCGAGGGCCGGCGCGACCGCGCGAGGGCCGGCGCGACCGCGCGAGGGCCGGCGCGACCGCGCGTGAAGCGCGCGTCGCGCCGACGTTGGTCAGCCGGCGTTCTCAGGGCGGTCGATCACGCGGAGCCAGGTGCCGTCAGGCTGGCGGCGCACGATCTGGACGCGGCCGCCTGTGCCGTCCTTCGCCTTGGTCGAGGTCAGGGCCAGGTCGCCGTGGTGGATGGTCGGCAGCGCCTCCTCCACCTCGAAGTGCGGGACGTGCTTGAGCATCTCCTCGCACACCGCCTGGATCGCCGCCCGCCCGACCGTGGTGCTGCCGGGCGGGTAGGCCAGGACGGCGTCGGGCTCGTACAGGGCGGCCAGGCCGGCGGCGTCGCCCGCGTTGGCGCGCTCCACGAACAGCCGGGACAGATCTTCCGGAGTCTTCGCACTCATGACTCCACCGTGCCGCGCCACCATTCAGAACAACAAGACCAATCTGCGACGGTACTTATAATCGTTGGTTATGGAACTGCATCAGCTGGAGTACTTCGTGGCGGTCGTCGAGGAGGCCGGATTCACGCGCGCGGCCGCACGGCTGCGGGTTGCTCAGCCCGGCGTCAGTGCGCAGGTACGCAAGCTGGAGCGAGAGCTCGGCCTCGCCCTCCTGGACCGCACCACCCGCTCGGTACGGCTCACCGCGGCGGGCGAGGCGGTGCTCCCGTTCGCCCGGGCCGCGCTGGCCGCCGTCGACGGCGCCCGCCAGGCCGTGGACGAACTGGCCGGCCTCCAGCGCGGCCGCGTGGCCATCGGCACCGTCAACTCGCACACCGTCGACCTGGCCACGATCCTCGCCGACTTCCACGCGCGGTGGCCGGGCGTGGAGATCACGCTGGTCGAGGACGTGTCCGAGCGCCTGACCGACGCCGTGCGGGAGGGCCGCCTGGACGCGGCGATCGTGGCCTACGCGCGGGCGCCCGAAGACCTGGACGTGCACGTGGTCACCGACGAGGCGCTAGACGCCGTCGTGTGGGACGGTCACGAGCTGGCCGGGCGCGAGACGATCCCGCTGGCCGAACTACGCGACCGCGCGCTGGTGTGCCTGCCACGCGGGGGCGGCATCCGGGCAATTCTGGACGCCGCCTGCGCGGAGGAGGGTTTCGCGCCGCGGGTCGCGTTCGAGGCCGGCTCCCCCGCCGTGATCGAGCAGCTCGCAGCCCGCCACCTGGGGATAGCGATCCTGCCGGAGTCGATCGCGCGGCATCGGGAGTACCTCCACCCGATCCGCATCACCGACCCAGAGCTACGCGGCCGCCTGGGCCTGGCCTGGCGCCGGGACGAACCAACCAGCCCAGCCGCCGCCGCATGGCTCAGTCACGCCCGCAGCTACCTCTGACACCTCTGAGCCGCCGGAACCATCGCCACTCGCATCACCACCGAAGGCCACCGCACGAACACTCCACCCACGCGCGGCCGCGCGAAGACCGCCCAGGCGCGACCACGCCACGGCCTAACCGGACGCGACCGCACGTAGACCACCCCAGCACGACGCATGCGGATGCCCGACCGGACGCCCCCGCGGACGCACTCCCCTCGGACGCCCGTGTGCTCGCCCCCGCGCGGTCGCGGTCAACCACCGCCGCAGCACACGGACGGACGGCCGACCAACCGCGACCGCGACCGCGCGAACGCAGTCGGACGGCCGACCAACCCCG
>NZ_JBITDU010000001.1:1548805-1578646 GCF_044454505.1 Dactylosporangium sp. NPDC051541 | reverse complement strand
GATCGCGACCGCGCGAACGCAGCACACAAGCGGACGGCCGACCAACCGCAATCGCGACCGTGCGAACGCAGGCGGACGGCCGACCAACCCCGATCGCGACCGCGCGAACGCAGTCGGACGGCCGACCAACCCCGATCGCGACCGCGCGAACGCAGCACACAAGCGGACGGCCGACCAACCGCAATCGCGACCGTGCGAACGCAGGCGGACGGCCGACCAACCCCGATCACGACCGTGCGAACGCAGCACACAAGCGGACGGCCGACCAACCGCGATCACGACCGTGCGGAGGGCGGGTGCTCAGCGCGCGGAGGCGTTTACCACTGCACCGGGCCGTCCTCGTCGAAGAAGCCGCCCGTTGGTCCGTCGGCCGGCAGCGTGGCCAGGCGGACCGCCGCGACCGCGCCCTGAACCGGGGTACGCGGGCCGGAGTGGAAGTTGAGATCCGTCGCGCAGTAGCCGGGATCGGCCGCGTTGACCTTGATCGGGGTGGAGCGCAGCTCGGCGGCGTAGGCGACCGTGATCGCGTTCAGGGCGGACTTCGAGGAGTTGTACGCCAGCAGCGGGTTCTGGCCGTACACGTGCGACGGGTCCGAGGTGAAGTGCAGGGAGCCCAGCCCGCTGCCCAGGTTCACGATCCGCGCGGCCGGTGCCCGGCGTAGTGCCGGCAGGAACGCGTTGGTCACGGCGGCCACCCCGAAGACGTTGACCTCGTAGGTGTCGCGAAGCAGGGCGATGGGCGTCACGCTCGGGAGGGCGCCGCGCTCCAGCAGTACCCCGGCGTTGTTGACCAGCACGTCCAGCACCTCGACCTGCGCGGCCGCGGCCGTGATCGAGGCCGGGTCGGTCACGTCGAGTTGCAGGAAGTCGGCGCCCAGGGCGGCGGCGGCCTCCTTGCCACGGATCGGGTCGCGGGCGCCGACGAGCACGTTCAGGCCGAGGTCGCGCAGCTCCCGGGCGATCTCGAAGCCGATGCCCTTGTTGGCCCCCGTGACGAGGGCGGTCTTGGTCGTCATGGGCTCCACCGTGGCCCGCGCGGCCGCGCGCCGGGAGAGACGCCGTGAACAGCGGATCGGCGGTCCCCGGTCAGGACACGCGCGGTCGCGCGGCGCGGAGGCCGGAATCACGCGCGGCCGCGCGAGACGGGCGAGACGCCGCGAACAACGCGCGCTGCGAACCAACGCGCCACGCGCGACCGCGCCAGACGACGAGACGCGAGACGACGAGACGACGAGACGACGAGACGACGAGACCAGCGAAAGGCAGCGAACCGAACACGCCACGCCCAGCCGCGCAGCCGCGCAGCCGGAAGACGCTGCGAACAAACGACGCCGCAGACAAACGACGCCGCGAACCAAGGAACCCCACGCGCGGGCGCGAGAGAGCGGGCCGGGCGAGACGGCCGGCCCGGCGAGACAGGTAGGCCCGGCGAGACAAGCGGGGCCCGGCGAGACAAGCGGGGCCGGGCGAGACTTCACGAACATCGGATCGGTGGTCCCTGGTTAGGACGCGCGCGGTCGCGCAGCATGGAGGGATGAACCGGGTACAGCTGGCCGAGTTCCTCAAGGATCGACGGGCGCGGGTCCGGCCGGCCGATGCGGGCCTGCCGGAGGGGGCGCGCCGGCGTACGCCGGGGCTGCGGCGGGAAGAGGTGGCGCGGCTCGCTGGGATCTCGGTGGACTACTACGCGCGGCTGGAGCAGGGGCGGGGGCCGCACCCGTCGCGGCAGGTGCTCACCGCGCTCGGGCGCGCGCTGCGGCTGTTCGAGGACGAGCGGGCGCACCTGTTCCGGCTGGCCGGTGAGCAGCCGGGGCCGCCGGCCGGGCCGAGCCGCGAGGTGCCGCCGGGGATCCGGCACCTGCTGGAGCGGCTGGACGACACGCCGGCGTTCGTCATCGATGCGAAGTATGACCTGCTGGCCTGGAACGACATGGCGGTGCGGCTCATGGGCGAGCCGCCGCCGGAGCCGAACATGATCTGGAACGCGTTCTGCGGGCCGATGCCGCTGTCACCGGACGCGCCGGCCGAGTTTCAGTCGTTCGCGGACGAGTCGGTGGCGGATCTGCGGGCCGCGTCCGTGCGATACCCGGACGACGAGGGCATCCGCGCGCTCATCGCCCGCCTCCACGCGGCCAGTCCGGAGTTCACGCGGCGGTGGAACAAGCACCGCGTGTGTGTGCGGCGCACGACGTTGAAGACGATGACCCATCCGGTGTACGGCGAGCTCCAGCTCGAGTGCCAGGTCCTGCACGCCGACGAGGGCGGCCAGCGGGTCGTCTTCTACACCGCCGCGCCCGGTTCACGAACGGCGGACGTCCTCTGTGGCCTCCGCGAACGGGCCGGTGTGTGAAAGCGTCTCATCAGGATCAACCCGGCGGGTCGAGTCCCGATCAGCCGGACGGGTCGAGTCCCCATCGGCCGGACGAGTCGAGTCCCGATCAGCCGGACGAGTCGAGCCCCGATCGGCCGGACCGGTGGCCGGGGGCGAGTCGGGATCGAGGCGCCGCGTCGCGTCCGGGCCAACGAACTCGGTGGCCTTCGTCGACTCGTGCGTGAGCCGCCCCGCGATCAGCGCGGCCTGCCAGGACAGCCCGAACGCGATCCCCGGTGCGAGCGGCAGCACCCAGTCGGCCAGGAAGCCCGTGGCCGGCAGGTGCACGATCACCAGAGCGGAGAACCCGACCACGAAACCCTGGACCAGGCCCCGCCAGGACGCCCGCCCCGCGGCCCCCGCGACCTCGCGCCGCGGCGTCCGCGCGTCGAGGGCGTCGAACGCGGCCAGGTCCCGGCGCCCGAAGTTGAACCCGGCGACCCCGGCCGCGACGACCAGGCCGAGGGTCGTGGACGCGAGCCAGCTGCGGGTGAAGGCGTAGGTCAGGCCGAGCACGGCCCCGCCCGCCCCGGCGGCGAAGAGGGCGCGCAGCCACTGCTTCTTGTCGCCCGGGTACCAGTAGTAGCGAGTCGTATTCGGCCCGATCTGCCGGATCATCTGGCCCATGCGACAACTCCTATTTCGGTGCACTCCTCGTGATCATGCACGCTCTGGGAGTACCAAATCCGGACAAACCCGAAATCAAAAAAGCACCGTCGCGAACGTGCCGACCTGCTGGAAACCGCAGCGCTCGTACACGCGGCGGGCTGGAAGGTTGTAGTCGTTGACATACAGGCTGACCGATGGTGCGACGCGGCGCAACGCGTCGCGGACCACGGCCGCGATCCCGGCGGTGGCCAGACCGTGGCCGCGCAGCTCGGGATCGGTCCAGACGCCCTGGATCTGGGCGGTGTGCTTGGTCACCACGGCCAGCTCGGCCTTGAAGATGACGCGGCCGTTGTGGAAGCGGGCGTAGGCGCGGCGGGCCCGGATGAGCTCGCCGATCCGCTCGCGGTAGGAGCGCTCGCCGCCGTCGGCGGTCGGGGAGACGCCGACCTCCTCGGTGTACATGGCGACGGCGGCCGGGAAGAGCATGTCGATCTCGTCGGGGCGCACGAGGCGGACGCCGGGGTCGGGCGCGATCGGCGACGGGTTGGAGATGGCCATGAGCGGCTGGTTGGGGCGCACGTCGCGGGACGGGCCCCAGGCCGGGGCCAGGTGCGACCAGAGCCCGAGGACCGCGTCGGCCGAGCCGACGATCGAGGAGCAGCCGCGGGGCTCACCGGCGACCATCTCGGCGAAGGCGGCGATCGCGGCGGTGGAGGCGTGCACGGGGATCAGGTTGGCCCCGACCCAGCACAGGGACTCGAGGTTGCGCCGCGAGCCGTACCCGAAGATCCGGGCGTCCTGCCGCCACCAGGCCAGCCCGGCCATGGAGACGCGCTCGGCCACCTGGGCGCCCCCGAACGGGTCCCGATCGAGCAAGCGTTCGACCGATCCCCGCTCGGCGTCGCCGAGCAGGCGCGCAGCCACCGTCAGCATGTCTACCAGCCTGCCAGATCTCGCAAAGGAGGGCACCACATACCCACCCCAGTAGCCGTGCGAATCAGTGGACGGTCACCGTCGGTCCGGTGAGGCCGCGCAGCTCCTCGGGAAGATCGACGCCCTGCTCTTCGGCCAGCCGGAGCGCCTCCTCGACCAGGGTCTCCACGATCTGCGACTCGGGCACCGTCTTGATGACCTGGCCCTTCACGAAGATCTGGCCCTTGCCGTTGCCCGAGGCCACCCCCAGGTCGGCCTCGCGGGCCTCGCCCGGCCCGTTGACGACGCAGCCCATGACGGCCACCCGCAGCGGCGCCGGGAAGCCGTCGAGCGCGGCGGTGACCTGCTCAGCGAGGGTGTACACGTCGACCTGCGCCCGGCCGCACGACGGGCACGAGACGATCTCCAGGCCCCGCTCGCGCAGCCCGAGCGACTCGAGGATCGCCTGGCCGACCTTGATCTCCTCGACCGGCGGGGCGGAGAGCGAGACCCGGATCGTGTCACCGATGCCCTCGGCGAGCAGGGCGCCGAACGCGACCGAGGACTTGATCGTGCCCTGGAACGCGGGGCCGGCCTCGGTCACGCCGAGGTGCAGCGGGTAGTCGCACTGCTCGGCGAGCTGGCGGTAGGCCCGGATCATGACAACCGGGTCGTTGTGCTTGACGGAGATCTTGATGTCGCGGAAGCCGTGCTCCTCGAACAGCGAGCACTCCCACAGCGCCGATTCCACCAGGGCCTCGGCGGTCGCCTTGCCGTACTTCTCCAGCAGCCGTTTGTCGAGGGATCCCGCGTTGACGCCGATGCGGATCGGCACGCCCGCGCCGGAGGCCGCCTTCGCGATCTCCTTGACCTTGTCGTCGAACTGGCGGATGTTGCCCGGGTTGACCCGCACCGCGGCGCAGCCGGCGTCGATCGCGGCGAACACGTACTTCGGCTGGAAGTGGATGTCGGCGATGACCGGGATCTGCGACTTCTTGGCGATCGCGGGGAGCGCCTCGACGTCGTCCTGGCTCGGCACGGCGACCCGGACGATCTGGCAGCCGGACGCGGTGAGCTCGGCGATCTGCTGGAGGGTGGCGTTGACGTCCGCGGTGAGCGTCGTGCACATCGACTGCACCGACACCGGTGCGCCGCCGCCGACGGGCACCGAGCCCACCATGATCTGGCGGGACTTGCGCCGTGGGGCCAGCGGGGGCGGTGGGACGGCGGGCAGGCCAAGGCTGACTGCGGTCATTGAGAAGGTCCTTACCCTTACTTCAGCGTGATCGGGTTGACGAAGTCGGCCGTCACCGTCAGCAGGACGAAGAAGCCGAGGATGCCGATCACGCCCAGCGTGAGCGGCGCCAGCTTGTAGTAGTCGACACGGCCGGGGTCGGGCTTGCCGCGCAGGGACGCGATCCACGACCGGACCTTCTCGAACCAGATGATCGCGATGTGCCCGCCGTCCATCGGCAGCAGCGGGAACAGGTTGAAGATCCCGAAGAACAGGTTGAGCGTCGCGAACAGCGACAGCAACGAGGCCCAGTCGCCGAGCTCGAACAGCTCGCCGCCGATCCGGCTGGCGCCGACGACGCTGACCGGCGTGTTGGGGTCGCGTTCGGCGCCGAAGATGGCCTTGAACAGGTTCGGGATGCGCTCGGGGATCTGCTTGAACGACGCGAACGTCCGCTCGACCAGCGTGGCCGTGGCCGACGCGGTCTGCCCGACGCCGTCGACCGCGCCGTAGCGCACGGTCGGCAGGTCGCTGGTGCGGATGTCGACGGTGATGCCGAGCATGCCGCCGCGCTCCAGGTCGTCCTGCGTGACCTGGTCGGCCGTCTTGTTGGGGTCGATCGTCGACTTGATCCGCTGCGCCTCGGGGATCAGCGCGGTCCCGCTCAGCGTCTGCTCGCCGCGCTTGTACTGCACGGTCACGGTCTTGCCGACGTCGGCCTTGAGCTCGTCGCGCAGGGCCTGGTTGCCGCCGATGCTCTTGCCGTCGATGGCGAGGATGACGTCCCCGGGCTGCAGCCCCAGCTGGGAGGCGGGGCTCTGCGGGTCGGTCTTCGGGTCACAGGGCTTCTGGCTCTTCGTCGCCGGGTCGTACTGGTAGGTCGGGCTCACGCACTGGCTGATCGTGCCGACTCGCACGGGGACCTGGCCGGCCTTACTCCCGTCGGGGATGCCGACGAACGCGAAGAGGATCCACAGGGTGATCAGGGCCAGGGCGAAGTGGGAGATCGAGCCGGCGGCCATGACGATGGTGCGCTTCCACACCGGGTAGCGCCACATGGCCTTCGGGTCCTCGGCCCCGGACTTGCCAGTCTCGGGGTCGATGTCCTCTTCCTGCGGCGTCATCCCGACGATCTTGACAAAAGCGCCGAACGGGAGGGCCTTGAGACCGTACTCGACCCCGTTGCGCTTCCACGCGAAGATCGTCGGCCCGAAGCCGATGAAGTAGCGGGTCGCCTTCATGCCGAACCAGCGGGCGGACCAGAAGTGACCGGCCTCGTGAATCGCGACGGCGATCAGGATGCCGAGCGCGAATACGACGATTCCCACTACGAAGGTCATTCGGTCCCTTCCCGGTCGGCGCCCGCGGCGATGAGCGCACGGGCGTGGGCCCGCGCCCAGGACTCGGCGGCGAGCACGTCCTCGACGGTACCTGGTTCCGCGAAATCCGGAGCCTCCGCCAGGGTCCGCTCAAGCGTCTCGACGATGCCGAGGAAAGGAAGGTCACCCGCTGTGAACGCGGCCACACACTCCTCGTTGGCGGCGTTGAAGATCGCGGGTCGGCACCGGCCCGCCTCCCCGGCCGCCTTGGCCAGCGCGACCGCCGGGAACGCCCGCTCGTCGAGGGGCTTGAGCTCCCACGTGTGGGCCTGGGTCCAGTCGACGGCCGGCGCGGCGTCGGCGACCCGGTCGGGCCAGCCGAGCGCGAGGGCGATCGGGATGCGCATGTCCGGCGGGCTGCACTGGGCGAGCGTGGAGCCGTCCGCGAACTCGACCATCGAGTGGATCACCGACTGCGGGTGGACCATGACCTTGATATCGGCGTACGGCACCGCGAACAGCTCGTGCGCCTCGATCACCTCGAGCCCCTTGTTCACCAGGGTCGCGGTGTTGATCGTGACGACGGGCCCCATGTCCCAGGTCGGGTGGGCGAGCGCGTCGGCGACGGTGACGTCTTTGAGCTGGTCCCGCGTGCGCCCGCGGAAGGCGCCTCCGGAGGCGGTCAGGACGAGCCGTCTTACTTCTGCGGGGGTACCTCCTCGCAGGCATTGCGCGAGCGCGGAGTGCTCGGAGTCGACCGGCACGATCTGGCCGGGCTTCGCGGCCGCGCGCACCAGAGGGCCGCCGGCGACCAGCGACTCCTTGTTGGCCAGCGCGAGGATGCGCCCGGCGCGCAACGCGGCGAGGGTGGGCGCGAGCCCGAGGGAGCCCACGACACCGTTGAGGACGGTGTCGCACGGCCACTGCGCGAGCTCGGTCATCGCGTCCGGCCCGGCCAGGATCTTGGGCAGTTTGAAGTCGCCGGTGGCCCAGCCGCGGCGCTGCGCCTCGGCGTAGAAGGCGAGCTGCAGGTCCTGGGCGACGCTGGCCCGGGCCACACCGACAGCGTCGACGCCGAGCTCGAGGGCCTGCGCGGCGAGCAGCGCGACGTTGCCGCCGCCGGCGCCGATCGCGACGACGCGGAAGCGGTCCGGATTGCGCCGCACGATGTCGATGGCCTGCGTCCCGATGGAACCGGTCGAGCCCAGCAGCACGATCTCGCGGGGGGTCACTCCCCCATTGTGTCAGGCGCCCGCGCGGCGCCACCGAACCCCGCACACTCCTCGCGGCAAACGTTCACGATTGGTACACCAAAATGTCTGTCCTTTGTGGATCAGAACCCGAAATGCGGCCGACGTTTCCCCCTGCCGGCCGCATCCCCTCAGGGCCTCTACTGCTCCCGCCGGACGTCCCTCAACAGCGGTCTGAGCTGGGCCTTTGTGTCACACGCAGCGCGTGCCCCCGTGACTTAGCGCGGTGAATCCCAGATCCCGTCACCGTTCGTACGCATGTATTAATTATAGATCATCTCTTGATCACCGGCAATCGATTTACGCCCCGATGCGACGCCCAAACCCCCACGCGCGGACGCGCGGACCACCGCCCGGACGCCTGCAGCCAAGCGCCCGACCACGCCCCGACACGTCGACCCACTTTGCGGTCGCACGGACCCATCTGCCGACAACGCTCGGACGCGTCGGTCGGACACGCCGCGCGCGGACGCGTGAAGGCACCGCGCGGGCGCTTGACCTGCTGCTCGGACGCGCCGCGCGCGGGGGCGGGGAGCCGCTGCGCACGGGCGCGTCCGGGCGTGAACGCTTGCGTCTGGAGCTACGGCGCCAGGCGGTGCAGGTCCCTCGGGAACAAGGTTGTCTCGCGTACGTTGGTGGCGCCGGTGAGGCGGGCCAGGAAGCGTTCCAGGCCGATCGCGAAACCGCCGTGCGGTGGCATCCCGTGGCGGAACGCTTCCAGGTAGCCCTCCAGGCCCGCGGTCGCGCTTCCGAGCGCTGCGGTGTAGTCGGCGTAGCGGTGGCGTCGCTGGCCGCCGGTTACCAGTTCCATGCCGCGGAACAGCAGGTCGAAGGAGTTTGACCAGCGCGGCTCGGACGGCTGGGGGTGGGTGTAGAAGGGGCGTTTGGCCATCGGGTAACCCTCGACGTACACGAAGTCGGAGCCGTGCTCCTTCAGCGCCCACGCGCCCAGGGTCCGCTCGTGCTCGGGCGCGAGGTCGGGTTCGTCGGGGTCGGCGCCGGCTAGTTCGAGCGCTTCACTGAAGTGCAAAACCGGAAATTCGGGCGGCATGTGTACTGTCCCGAGGCCGGTCGCCGCCACCATCGCGCGGATGACCCGGGTCAGGACCGCCATCACGTCGCGGTGGTCGCGGATGAAGCCGAGCTCGGCGTCGAGTGACGTGTATGTGGCCAGGTGCCGTGACGTGTCGTGCGGCTCAGCCCGGAACACGGGGCCGACCTCGTAGACGCGCTCGAATACCCCGACCATCGTCTGCTTGTAGAACTGCGGCGACTGCGCGAGGTACGCCGGCCGGCCGAAGTAGTCGAGCGCGAACACGTTCGCGCCGCTCTCCGTGGCACTGCCGACGATCTTGGGCGTGAAGACCTCGGTGAAGTCGAGGTCGTCCAGCGTGGCCCGGAACGCCGCGACGGCGGCCGCGCCCGCGCGGAACACCGCCTGCCGGCTCGGGTGCCGCAGGCTGACCGCGGCGTGGTCGAGCAGCGCCGGCAGACCCGCCTCCAGCTCCGGCCGGAACAGCTCGACCGGCGGCGGCTCGGCCTCGGCGAGGACCTCGATCGCCGTGTACGCGACCTCGAACCCGCCCGGCGCGACCTCGTTGGCCACGACGGTCCCGGTGACCTCGATCACCGACTCCTCCGGCGGCACGGGCACCCCGGCCGGGACGACGACCTGGGCCAGGCCCGCGCGGTCGCGCACGATGAGGAACGAGACCCGGGCCAGCACCCGCCGCCGATGGACCCACCCGGCGAGCCTGATCTCAGCTCCGGAGTGCTTGCTGAGCTCGGTCGACAACACGCGGTACGACATGGAAAAACACCTCCTGGGACGTGACGCTCCCCGGAGGTGTGGGCGATGGGGCCGGTCGCGGTGCCACCACACCTTCGCCGCGGCGGAACGGCTGCGGCCTCTCGCCCGAATCGCCGGGCTACGCGACGAAGCGTTCATGGCGGTCGTCACGCGCCCGCTTCGTACCCAAGAGTGTCCAGGGTTTGCCAATTCCCCGCGACGGGAATTTCGGCCTGGGCGAATGTGACGCGCGGGCGCAGGTGACACATGAGCGCAGGCCGCACGCGGGCACAGGCGACACGCGAGTACAGGCTGCACGCGGGACATGCGGCACGAGCGCAGGCTGCACGCGGGCGCAGGCGCGCACACGGGCGCAGGCGCAGGCGCAGGCGCAGGCAAGAATGTGGGCGCAGGTGGGACGTTGGCGCAGGTGGGACGTAAGCGAAGATGACACGTACGCGCAGGTGAGACGTAAGCGAAGGTGAAACCAAAGCGCAGGTGAGACGTAGGCGCAGGTGAGACGTAGGCACAGGTGACACGTGGGCGCAGGTGGGACGTGGGCGGAGGTGAGATGGGTTGAGCAGCACTAGGCAGGTGCCTGAGACGTCGACGATGTCGCGGGACGAGCTGTCCGCCGACGACGCGTGGCAGGCGCTGCGCCACCACGGCGGCTGGGCGCTGGTGCGGGAGGCGTTCCTGCGCTTCCGGTACGGCGACGGGTTCAGCCACGCGCGGGCGCTCGGCCTGCAGCTGTGCCTGGCGATCGTGCCGTTCCTCATCGCCCTGTCCGGCCTGGCCGGCAAGCTCGGCGTCGAGGAGGGCGGGGACGTGGTGGCCGACACCGTGCTGGCCCTCACCCCCGGCGCCAGCGAGCAGGTGGTCCACGATCTCCTGGCGCCCGGCGAACGGGGCGAGGACGCGGGTGAGCTGGCCCTCACCCTGGGTCTGATCACCGGGCTCCTGGCGCTGGCGACGGCGATGGCCCAGATCGAGCGGGGCGCCAACCGCATCTACGGCGTGGAGCGGGACCGGCCGGCCCACCTGAAGTACGCCCGGGCCGCGGTGCTGGCCGCGGTGGCCGGCCTCCCGGCGCTGACCGGCTTCCTGATGCTCGTGGCCGGCGACGCGCTCGGCGCGTCCGTGCGGGCGCGCTACCCCGGCTGGGGCGACACCGTCGCCGCGATCTGGACGGTCGCCCGCTGGCCGGCCAGCGTCCTGCTGGTCGTGACCGCGGTCGCCGCGATCTTCCGCTTCGCGCCCCGCCGCCGCCAGCCCGCCTTCTCCTGGCTCCTGTTCGGCGCCGCCCTGTCCACGGCGCTGTGGTGGGGCATCAGCGCCCTCCTGGCCCTGTACGTCCAGAGCAGCGGCGCGTTCGGCGCCACCTACGGCGCGCTGACCGGCATCATGGCCCTGCTGCTGTGGGCCAACCTGACCGGCGTCGTCCTGTTCCTCGGCGTCGCGTTCGGCGCCCAACTGGAGGCGTACCGCGTCGGCGTCCCCGGCCCCATCAAGCCCGACACCTGGGCCCCGCCGGTCACATCCGACCGCTGATCTGCGCGCGGACGCGGGCCTCGACGCGCATGACGCCCAGCCCGGCCTGGTCAGGACCCGCCCGTGAACTGCGCGGACGCGGGTCTCAACGCGCACGAAGCCAGCACGCGAATCGCGGCCGGTGCCGTGGGCCGCGCTCCGGGCGGGCGCGAGTAGGTGCGCTCGCCGGAACGACGTCGGCGGTCGGCGCGGCTGGGAGCGCCGTTCGAACCGGCTCAGCTCCGTGCGCGGCGGGAGGTCGGCGCAGGCGCGAGATCGGCGCAGGCGCGAGGTCAGCGCAGGCCAGGGTCAGCGCAGGCCGGAGGTCAGCGCAGGCCGTTGCGGCGCAGGACCCAGTCGCCGATGAGGGCCAGGATGAGCAGGCCGGCGCCGGCGATGAGGAAGATGTCCTCGATGTGGCCGTGGTGGTTGCCCACGAGCATCGTCAGCAGGACCACGGCCGAGACGCCGGCGCCGATGCGGGCGGCCTTCGGGTGACCCGGCTTGTGCTGGTCGGGGGAGGTCACTGGCTCGTGCTCGGACACGGCTTGTCCTTTCCGCAAAACGGCAAGATGGTTCCGCACAAAGTCTGGCATGCGGCACCGGCCCGGACGGTTGCGGGTCGGTCGGGTAGCGTCGGGCGCGCAACGTGCGGGTACTGATCGAGGAGGACAGCGGTGCGGATCACCGGGACCGGCCACGCCAGTCTGCGCATCGACACGCCGGCCGGGAGCATTCTGTGCGACCCGTGGGTCAACCCGGCGTACTTCGCCTCGTGGTTCCCGTTCCCCGACAACTCCCTGCTCGACTGGGAGGCGCTCGGCGACTGCGACTACCTGTACGTCTCCCACCTGCACCGCGACCACTTCGACGCCGAGCACCTCAAGCGGTTCGTGTCGAAGAAGGCGACCGTCCTGCTGCCCGACTTCCCGACCAGCGAGATGCGCGACGAGCTGGAGGTGCTCGGCTTCACGCGGTTCCTGGAGACGAAGACCGAGCAGGTGCACGAGCTCGACGGCGGCCTGAAGATCATGATCCAGGCCCTGACCTCGCCCACCGACGGGCCTATCGGCGATTCGTCGCTCTGGGTGGAGTACCAAGGAATCCGGGTCCTGAATCAAAATGATGCCCGGCCGACCGATCTGACGACGTTCAACGCGCTCGGGCCCGTCCACACGCACCTGCTGCAGTTCTCGGGCGCCATCTGGTATCCGATGGTCTACGAGCTGCCGGAGGCGGCCAAGCGCGCGTTCGGCAAGCAGAAGCGGGACCGGCAGTTCGACCGGACGTTCCGCTACATCGATGACCTCAAGGCGTCCAACGTCGTCCCGATCGCCGGGCCGCCGTGCTTCCTCGACGACGAGCTGTGGCAGTTCAACGACATCTTCGGTGACGAGGGCAACATCTTCCCCGACCAGTGGGTCTTCCAGCAGGAGTACGCCAAGGTCGGCGGCACCAACTCGACCGTCCTGCTGCCCGGTTCGGTGATGGAGCTCACCGCCGACGGCGCCGCCAGCACCACGCACCCCACGGACGTCGCCGAGTTCTTCGCGCACAAGCGTGAGCACCTCGAGGAGATGCGCGACCGCAAGCGCCCGGTGATCGACGCGGCCAAGGCGACCTGGCGCCACCCCGAGGTCGACGTGCTCAAGGAGATGCAGCGGCGGATCGAGCCGCTGCTGGACGAGTCGGTGTACCTCGCGAAGGGCGTCGGCGGCCCCGTCCGCTTCGACCTGGTCGGCTACGACGGCGAGTCGGTCGAGTCGATCGTGGTCGACTTCCCCGGCAAGCAGGTCCGCACCTACGCCGACGAGAAGGTCCGCTACCGCTTCCGCACCGAGCGCGCCCTGATCGAGCACCTCCTGTTCATCGAGGAGGTCGACTGGGTCAACTCCCTGTTCCTGTCGTGCCGCTTCAAGGCCACCCGCATCGGGCAGTACAACGAGTTCGTCTACGCCTTCTTCAAGTGCCTGTCCGAGGAGCGGCTGCAGTACGCGGAGGGCTGGTACGCCGAGCAGAAGCCCGACGCCGAGGACGCGAAGCTGGGCGACTGGATCGTGCAGCGGCGGTGCCCGCACCTGAAGGCCGACCTCACCCGCTTCGGCATCGTCGACGGCAACACGCTCACCTGCCAGTTGCACGGCTGGAAGTTCGACCTGCCCAGCGGCCGCTGCCTGACCAGCGTCGGCCACGAGCTGCGCGCCCGCCCGGCCGGCACCCCGCCCCCGCCCGGGTCCCCGTCAGTGGAGCCCTCGGCTCCAGGCGTGTCGCCGTCCGCTGGGTCCTCGGCTCCCGGCGCGTCGCTGTCCGCTGAGTCCTCGGCTCCCGGCGCGTCCCCGGCCGCTGAGTCTGCGGCTCCCGGCGTGTCTCCGTCCGCTGGGTCCTCGGCTCCTGGCGCGTCGCTGTCCGCTGGGTCCTCGGGCGCGGGTCCGGCCGCCGAGCCGTCGGCCGCGGCCGCTGGGGCTGCTCCCGCGGCGCCGCCCGGTGGCGCGACCGTGAGCGAGTAGCGGTTTGCTCGACAAGGTTCGCAAGCTCCTCGCCAAGGCCGAGGACCCGGCCTGCACGCCGGAGGAGGCCGAGGCGCTCACGGCCAAGGCTGCCCTGCTCATCGCCAAGTACGGCATCGACCAGGCCCTGCTGGACGCCCGCGCCGACCGTCCGCAGGTGGTCGGCAACCGGCTCGTGGAGCTGGCCGCGCCATACCTGCGGGAGAAGGCGTACCTGCTGCACGTCGTCGCGGCCGCCCTGCGCTGCCGCTCGATCCGCCTGGAACGCCGCACCGCCGACGGCCTGCGGGTCTCCGTGCACCTGTTCGGCTTCGAGTCCGACGTCGCCGGCGTGGAGCTGCTGTTCTCGTCCTTGCTGGTCCAGGCCGCGCGGGGCCTGCTGCGCGAGGCGGTCCCGGGCGGTCAGCAGCCCGCGGCCTGGCGCCGCTCCTGGCTGATCGGCTTCGGCTCCGCGGTCCAGCAGCGCTTCGCCGCCGCGACCGCGCAGGACGACGACCCGCCACCCCCGGGCACGGCCCTGGTCCTGGCCGACCGGGAACGCGCCGTCGACCTGGCCGTGGAGGCCGAGTACCCGAACGTCCGCGCCGGCCGCCGCCGTCGGCTGAGCGGCGCCGGCTTCGAGGCCGGTAACGCCGCCGGCCAGCGAGCCGACCTGGGTGCGGTCCGCGTCGAGACTCGCCCCCGCGCGGAGGTCACCGGTCGGACGTGACCGCGCCGAGCCGGGCGCCGCCTGCGTCGCGGCCCGCGCCCGCGCGGAGGTCACCCGGTCGGACGTGACTGGGCTGACCTGGGCGCCGTCTGTGTTGATGCCCGCGCCCGCGCGGAGTTCACGGGTGGGACGTGACCGGGCCGAGCTGGGCGGCCCGCAGTTCGGTGACCGGCGCTGTTCCGGCGGGCGCACCGAGCCGGCCTCAGAGCGGGCCGGCTGGAACCTTGGCCACGATGCACGGGCTGACTGCACTTGCAGTACAGCGGAGTGTGCGGGTGGGAGTTGACTCGCGGCGTGCGCACCGGGCTGGCCTCAGAGCGGCGGGTTGGACCTGGGCCGCGGCGCACGGGGTGACTGCACTTGCAGCACGGCGGATTGTGCGGGTGGGAGTTGGCTGGGGTGCAGGGGGCGGAGCCCCTTGCCCGGGGCGGGAGCGAAGCGGCCCCGGAATCCGGAGCGTTGTGTTCTGCAGAGGCATTGGCCGTCGAACGCGATGTGTCGGGCGCTTCGGTGGGCCGACATATCGGATTTATACCCTGACAGGCGGTGTGTCGGAATGCCGAGGTTTCGCGGACTGTGCGGTATTTGAGCGGTGACGCTGCGTAGATCGGCGGGGCGGCGCTGAAGTCCTCGAAGAAGTGTCATGTTTCGAACTGTGCGAATGCGAAGGGCGCGTCCGGACCGGCCGGGCGCGCCCTTCTTGTGTCGTTGCGGGGTGGTCAGCGACGCCGGGTGACGATGTCGCGGACCTCCTTCAGCGCGGCGTCGACCTCGGCCTCGAAGTAGCCGCCCGGGACCAGGTTGAAGTGCGACGGGTCCAGGTCGCCCTCGGTCAGCGGGCCGCCGCGGCCGGTCAGTGAGGTCATGACGCCCTCGAACAGGCGGTCGACCTGGGCCCGGTCGTAGCCGCTGCCGAAGCGGCGCAGCTGGAACGTGCGGCGCAGCTGGTCGATGCGCGCGACCTCGGTCGACTGGTGCTGCTGCGCGGGCGGGGCGCCGGCGCCGTACGGGTCGCCCTGGGGAGCGCCGTACGGGTCGCGCTCGGGCGGGGCACCGTATGGGTCCCGCTCGGGCGGCGCGCCATAAGGATCGCGGTCGGGGCCGGGGCCGCCGTATGCGGGCGGCTCGGGGCGCTCCATGCGGATCTCGGCCGTCATGTCGGCCGGCTGGCGGCGGGGGCCCTGGTCGTAGCCGCGGTCGTCGTCGAACGCGCCACCGTAGGTGGGCTCGTCGTAGCGGCCGTAGCCGGGGCCACCAGGGCCACCAGGGCCGCCGGGACCACCCGGTCCACCGGGGCCGCCCATGCCCGGGGGCGGGCCGGACGGGGGTTGTGTCGGGCGCGTGGGCAGGGGTGCGCCGGGCGGCGGGGGCGCGGGGCGCTCCATCGTGCGGTCGACCGGCCGGTCCATGCCCATGGTGCGGTCCACGGGACGGTCCAGGCCCATCGTCCGGTCGGCGGGGCGGTCCATCGGCGGCGGGCCCATGCGGTCCATGCCGGGACGGTCCATGCCGCCGGTGCGGTCGATGCCACCCGTGCGGTCCATGCCGCCCGTGCGGTCGATGCCGCCGGTGCGGTCCATGCCACCGGGCGGGCCCATGCGGTCCGGGCCGGGGCCCATGCGGTCCGGGCCGGGCGGGCCCATGCGATCGGGGCCGGGGGGACCCATGCGGTCGACGCCCGGGGGCGGGCCCATGCGGTCCGGCGGGGGCGGCGCCATGCCGACCCGGTCGGGCATGCGCTGCGGCTCCATCCGGTCCATGCCGCCGGGCGGGCCCATCCGGTCGGGGCCGGGGCCCATGCGGTCCGGGCCGGGGCCCATGCGATCGGGGCCGGGGCCCATCCGGTCCGGGCCGGGGCCCATGCGGTCGGGAGCCATGCGCAGCTCGCCGCTGCGGGAGTCCAGGGCGCGGCCGAAGTTGCCGCCGCTGCCGCGCTCCTCGTGCTCGGCCAGCTGGCGCTCGACGCGGTCGAGGTGCAGGTCGACCTGCCATTCGTCGTATCCGCCGAAGCGGACGCGGAAGACCACGTCGTGGACCTCCTGCGCGCTGACGGGAGCGCCCATGGAGTCTCCGGAGAGGGTTGCCTCCACCCGGTCGAGGAACGAGTCGACCTCGTCGACCTTGTATCCCCGACGCATCGCACGGCGCCGGAACCGCTGACCCTGACTCACTGTGTCTCCTCGTTCGCTCGCCGTGCTAGCAAGCCGTCTTCACGCTCTCCCACCATGCCACCTCCGGAGGCGGCAAGCTGCCCGCAGGCACCGTCAATCTCCCGACCCCGGGTATCACGCACCGTAGTGGCGACACCCGCGGCCCGGAGGCGCCGGACGAACTCCCGCTCGACCGGTTTGGGGCTGGCATCCCATTTGCTGCCCGGTGTCGGATTGAGCGGGATGAGATTGACATGCGCCAGGCGGCCGGACAAGAGCCGGCCGAGCAGATCCGCCCGCCACGGATGGTCGTTCACATCCCGGATCATTGCGTACTCAATGGACACGCGCCGACCGGTGCGAGCCGCATACTCGAACGCGGCATCAAGCACTTCGGCGACCTTCCAGCGTTGGTTGACCGGCACGAGCGTGTCGCGCAGATCATCATCAGGCGCGTGCAGCGACAGCGCAAGCGTCACCGACAGCCCCTCGGACGTCAACCGGCGCATGGCCGGGACCAGCCCCACGGTCGACACGGTGATGTGCCGCTGGGACAGTCCCAGGCCTTCCGGAGCGGGGTCGGTGAGCCGGCGCACGGCCGCAATCACCCGGTTGTAGTTGGCGAGGGGCTCCCCCATGCCCATGAACACGACCCGGGACAGCCGGTCCGGGCAGCCCGGCAGCGCGCCGCGGGCGGCCAGGCCCGCGAACCACACGACCTGGTCGACGATCTCCGCGGTGGACAGGTTGCGGGTCAGCCCGGCCTGTCCGGTGGCGCAGAACGGGCAGGCCATGCCGCAGCCGGCCTGGCTGGAGACGCAGACGGTGACCCGGTCCGGGTAGCCCATCAGGACGCTCTCGACGAGCGAGCCGTCGTGCAGGCGCCAGAGCGTCTTGCGGGTGGCGCCGTTGTCGGTGGCGAGCTCGCGCACGGGGTTGAGCAGGCGCGGCAGCAGGGCTCCGGTGATCGCCTCGCGGGTGCGGGCCGGCAGGTCGGTCATCTCCTGCGGGTCGCGGACCAGGCGGCCGAAGTAGTGCGCGGAGATCTGCTGGGCGCGGAAGGCGGGCTCACCCAGCTCGGCGACCGCCGCCCGGCGCGCCGCCAGGTCGAGGTCCGCGAGGTGGCGCGGCGGCAGGGCGGCGCGGCGGCCGTCGGGGGTGGTGCCGGCCGCGGCGGAGGACAGGTTCAATACGGGCAGCTGCGTCATGACGTTTCCAGTGTCCCATGCCGGGCCGCATGATCTCCAAGACCGCTGACCAGCACGGCCGGGCGACCCGGGGTGGCCGTTTCACCTGCTCCAGGGGACGAGGAAGGCCAGCACGGCGTATGCGGTCGGCAGCGCCAGCAGCACAGAGTCCAGCCGATCCATGAGGCCGCCGTGGCCCGGGAGCAGGTTGCTCATGTCCTTCACGCCGAGGTCCCGCTTGATCAGCGACTCGCCGAGGTCGCCGAGGACTGAGGCGATCGACACAGCGACGCCGAAGATCGCGCCGTGCCACCAGACCGCGTCGTCGAGCAGCAGCGGCAGGGCGATCGCGCTGCCCACGCCGGTCCAGAAGATCGAACCGGCGAAGCCTTCCCACGACTTGGCCGGGCTCACCGACGGCGCCATCGGATGCTTGCCGAGAAAGACTCCGGTGGCGTACCCGCCGGTGTCCGAAAGCACCACGGCGAGAATGGTCACCAGGACCCGCACCGCGCCGTCGTGGGCCGGATAGGCCAGGAGGGCGGCGAAGGAGCCCAGGAACGGCACGTAGACGGCGATGAGCGCGCCCGCGGTCACGTCGCGCTGGTAGTGGGCGACACCGTCGGCGAAGCGCCACACGAAGACCAGCAGCAGCGTCGCCAGCAGACCCAGCGGCAGCCGTTCCGCGCCGCCGAACCAGGCCAGGCAGGCCATCAGCGGTGCGCCGAGGAGCAGCGGGACGAGCGGAGGGCGCGCCTTCTGTACCGCGACCGCGCGCACCATCTCCCAGACGCCCACGCTCACGGCCACGATCACCACGCCGAGGAAGAGCCACTTCCAGACGAACAAGGAGATCACGACGGTGCCACCGAGCCCGACACCGACGCCGATCGCGGCGGGCAGGTTGCGACCGGCGCGGCTCTTGCGCTTCTCGGGCGCGGGCGCGGCGGCGGTGCCGTCGGCGCCGGTGGGCTCGTCGCCTGACGGCGGGGGGCTCGGGGCGGCCGGCGCGGGCTCTGACAGTACCGCCGCCGGATCTTCTGCTTGTGGCTCTTCCCCATGCGGCGGGGGCGCGGCCTCGTCGTGCCGCGCCCGCACCGACGACGGACCGGGGGCCTTCGGAGCCCTGGGGGTATGGGCCATCAGACCTCGAGTAGCTCGGCTTCCTTGTGCTTGAGCAGCTCGTCGACCTGCGCGACGTACTTGTGCGTCAGGTCCTCGAGCTCCTTCTCGGCCCGGCGGACCTCGTCCTCGCCGGCCTCACCGTCCTTGACGATGCGGTCGAGCTCCTCTTTCGCCTTGCGGCGAACGTTGCGGATCGCGACCTTGGAGTCCTCGGCCTTGTTGCGGGCGACCTTGATCATGTCGCGGCGGCGCTCCTCCGTCATCTGCGGGAGCAGGATGCGGATCTGGGTGCCCTCGTTGTTGGGGTTCACGCCCAGGTCGGAGTCGCGGATCGCCTTCTCCATGGCACTGAGCATCCCGGCGTCGTACGGCTTGATGATCGCCATGCGCGGCTCGGGGATCGCGATCGAGGACATCTGCGGCAGCGGGGTCGGCGTGCCGTAGTAGTCGACCATCACCTTGCCGAACATCGCCGGGGTGGCGCGGCCGGTACGGATGACCGCGAACTCCTCCTTGGCGTGCGCGATCGCACCATCCATCTTCTCTTCGGCCTCGAAGAGTGTCTCTTCGATCACGGGGTCTGTCCTCCTCGATCCGGGACTGGCTCGGCGGTGATGAGCGTGCCGATCCTCTCACCACTCAACGCGCGGGCGACGTTGTCCTCCCCCTCCGCGCCGAAGACGAGCATCGGCAGCGCGTTCTCCTGGCAGAGGCTGAACGCCGTCTGGTCCACCACCCGCAGGCCCTTGAGCAGCGCCTCGGCGAAGGTGAGGCGGTCCAGCTTGCGGGCGGTCGGATCGGTGCGCGGGTCGGCGGTGTACACGCCGTCGACGCCGTTCTTGCTCATGAGCACGGTGTGCGCGTGGATCTCCAGCGCGCGCTGGGCCGCGACCGTGTCGGTGGAGAAGTACGGCAGTCCGGCGCCCGCGCCGAAGATGACGACGCGGCCCTTCTCCAGGTGGCGGATCGCCCGCCGGGGGATGTAGGGCTCGGCGACCTGGGCCATCGTGATCGCGCTCTGCACGCGCGTCTCGATGCCCTCCTTCTCCACGAAGTCCTGCAGGGCCAGGCTGTTCATGACGGTGCCCAGCATGCCCATGTAGTCGGCGCGGGAGCGGTCCATCCCGGCCCGGGAGAGCTCGGCGCCGCGGAAGAAGTTGCCGCCGCCGACGACGACGGCGACCTGGACGCCACGGCGGACTACCGTGGCGATCTGGCGCGCCATGCCGCGCACCACGTTGGGGTCGACGCCGACGGCGCCGCCACCGAACACCTCACCGGAGAGCTTCAGCACGACACGCCGCACCCCGATCGGGGCGGTGGTCAGGGACTGCCTGGCCGCTTCCACGGCGGTGTTCGTCATGTGGGCACCCTTCTGCCTTCTTGTGGAAAAGGGGTCACGGTCTCCATACAGTCGACCGTGACCCCCTCACTGTTGCTGCGGTACCGCGATCAGGCCTGGCCGACCTCGAAGCGCACGAACCGCGTCACTTCGATGCCGGCGTCCGCCAGCACCTGCTTGACCGTCTTCTTGTTGTCGCTCACCGACGGCTGCTCGATCAGGACGAAGTCCTTGAAGAACGCGCCGACCCGGCCCTCGATGATCTTCGGCAGGGCCTGCTCGGGCTTGCCCTCCTCGCGGGCCGTCTCCTCGGCGATGCGCCGCTCGGACTCGACGACCTCGGCCGGGACCTCGTCGCGGGTGAGGTACTTCGGCCGCATCGCCGCGATCTGCATCGCGACGCTGCGGGCGTCGCCGAAGGCCGCCTCGTCGTCCTTGCCGGTGAACTCGACCGCGACGCCGACCTGCGGCGGGAGGTCCGGGCTCTTGCGGTGCATGTAGATCGCGACCGGCTCGCCGAGCACCGCGATGCGGTTGATCACGAGCTTCTCGCCGATGCGGGCCGACTCGGCCTGGATCAGGTCGGCCACCGTGGCGTCGCCGAGCTTCGAGGCCAGCAGCGCCTCGACGTCGGCCGGCTTGGTCGCGTCGACGTGGGCCGCCAGCTTCTGGCCCAGCTCGACGAACGCGTCGTTCTTGGCCACGAAGTCGGTCTCGCAGTTGATCTCGACCAGGCCCGAGCCCGAGTGCGCGACGAGGCCGTTGGCGGTGGTGCGCCCGGCACGCTTGCCGACGTCCTTCGCACCCTTGATGCGCAGCAGCTCGACGGCCTTGTCGAAGTCGCCCTCGGCCTCCTCGAGCGCCTTCTTGCAGTCCATCATGCCGGAACCGGTCAGTTCGCGGAGCCGCTTGACGTCCGCGGCGGTGAAGTTGGACATGACTCTCTCTCGCTCTGTGGGTTACGCCTGGTTGGTCTCTTCGGCGGCCGGAGCCGGGGTCTCAGCCGACGCCTCGGCCGGAGCCGGAGCCGGAGCCTCGGCCGCGGCCGGCGCTTCGGCCGGAGCCGACGCGGCGGGGGCAGCGGCCGGAGCGGCGCCGGCGCCACCCTCGAGCAGCTCGCGCTCCCATTCGGCGAGCGGCTCGCCGCCGGCCACGACACCCGGCTCGGGCTTCTGGTCGGCGCGGGTGGCCCGCCCGGAGCGCGCGATGAGGCCGTCGGCGACCGCGTCGGCGACCACGCGGGTCAGCAGCGCCGCGGAGCGGATGGCGTCGTCGTTGCCCGGGATCGGGAAGTCGACCTCGTCCGGGTCACAGTTGGTGTCGAGCACGGCGATCACCGGGATGCCCAGCTTGCGGGCCTCGTCGACCGCGATGTGCTCCTTCTTGGTGTCGATGACCCAGATCGCCGACGGGAGCTTCTGCATGTCGCGCAGACCGCCCAGGGTCCGGCTGAGCTTCGTCTGCTCGCGGGACAGCTGCAGGGTCTCCTTCTTGGTGTACCCCTGCGCCGTGCCGGTCAGGTCGAGGCTCTCCAGCTCCTTCATGCGCTGCAGCCGCTTGTACACCGTCTGGAAGTTGGTCAGCATGCCGCCGAGCCAGCGGTGGTTGACGTACGGCTGGCCCACGCGCGTCGCCTGCTCGGCGATCGCCTCCTGGGCCTGCTTCTTCGTGCCCACGAACAGCACGGAGCCGCCCTCGGCCACGGTGGTGCGGATGTAGTCGTACGCCTTCTCGATGTAGTCGAGCGTCTGGCGCAGGTCGATGATGTAGATGCCGTTGCGCTCGGTGAAGATGAAGCGCTTCATCTTCGGGTTCCAGCGGCGGGTCTGGTGCCCGAAGTGGACACCGCTCTCGAGCAGCTGGCGCATGGACACGGCCATGTTCTGGTGGACCCTTCCTGGTTGACCACGACGGACCGGGCGGCCCGTCGTCCTGGCGCCCGGTCGTCGGCCGTCTCACCCTTCGCACACGCGGTGGTGCATCGCGTGTTCTCTCGGGACCAGGGCGGCCGCCGCCCGTTCAGCTCGCCCGGCGCTTTCGGCATCGGCGGGCGGTGGGAGGGCGCGCGAGGTCGACCGCACGGTGTGCGGTCGCCGGTGGAAAGTGTACGCGCAGGGCCCGGGCTTCCACGAATCGCCCCTGCGGCGTGGAGCTCGCCCGGTTTTGTCCGCTTTTTGACGCTGCTGTTCTTGTACGTCTTGCTGGTACGCCGCTCGCCGCTTGTGCGGCCAGTGCTTCTTCACGCCGCTTGCCGCCTGCCGCTTGTGCGGCCAGTGCTTCTTTACGCCGCTTGCCGCTTGCCGCTTGCTGCTTATGCGGCCAGGCCGGCCGCGATGAAGAGCAGCATGCCGATCGGGAGATACACGAGCGGGGTCCGCAGCCAGGGTCGCACGCCGGGTGCGGCGGCGGCCGCTCCCCCGATCAGGCCGTACAGGCCGAGCGCGAACATCGGCAGCGCGGGAATCATGAAGATCCCGGCGAGGGTTCCGTTCGCGACGATGTCCTTGGCGGTCATGGCTTCGAAGAACAGACGCAGCACTGGTACTTCGAACAGCGCGGTCAGCAGCCCCAGGGCGACGGCGAGCCCGGGGCGCTTGCTGCGGTACACGGCTCCGCCCGGGTCCTCGGCCGGCCCGAACTGCGGCCGTTGCTGGGGCGGGGGGACGGCGGCGGTGAGCGCCGTGGGCGCCGCGAACGCGCTCGTGCCCATGCCGGACGGCGCCCCGGACCCGGGCACGCCCGAGACGGGGCCGCTGGGTATCGGTGCGCCGGACACCGGCCCGGCCGGGGTGATCGTCGGGAGTCCGTGGATGGGTGACCCGGACGTGTGCAGCCCCGGGATCGGCGCTCCGGTTCCCATGCCCATGCCGCCGGGTCCCATGCCGCCGGGCGCGCCGGGTGTGCCGCCCGGGATGCCCCCGCCGGACACCGGTCGCTGCAGCGCGCTGCGGTCGATCGCCTCCGACCGCCGGGACCGGCTCACGTACTCCCCGGAGAACTCGCCCGTGCCCCCGGGCGCGCTGAACTGCCCGCTGGGGCTGTCCCCGTAGCTCGGGCTCTCGGCACCGAACCCGCGCCCGCTGACCCGTGGCTCCGGCACCCGGTACCCGCCGTCGTCGTGCTCCCGCTCATCGGCGTACCGCGTCGGCGTGTACCCGCGATCGTCGCCGTACCCGCGCTCCGCCTCGTCCCGGCTGCGCGAGCCCCGGGAGCGCTCGTCCGGGCGGCCGTCGTACCCACGGTCGTCGTAGCCACGGCCATCCGGCTGCCAGCGGGAATCCGCATCCGGGTCCGGGGAGAAGTTCCGGCGTCCATCCACGGTCCGTCACGCTAGGCCCTCCGCAAGATCCCCGCCACCCGGCAGCAGTGTCCTGAATCCGCACCGCGCCCCTTCGACCTGTCACTTTGCCCTCGCGCCGGTCGCTCCCGCCCGCTCCCCGGCCGCCCGCCGCCCGCCGCCGCACTGTTCCCCCGCACAACCCCGGTCGCGGCCGCGCGCTCTGCCCCCTGCCCCCGACCGTGCGCGTCCGGTTACCCACATCGGTCGCATACTCGGGGGGTGACTGACGCCACGCGTGATCCGCTCATCGCCCGCATGCGCCCCTTCGGCACCACCATTTTCGCGGAGATGTCGGCGCTGGCCGTGCGCACCGGCTCCGTGAACCTCGGGCAGGGCTTCCCCGACACCGACGGCCCGGCCGCGATGCTCGAGGCGGCCGTCGCGGCGATCCACGGCGGCCGCAACCAGTACCCGCCGGGCCCGGGCATCCCCGAGCTGCGCGCCGCGATCTCGGCTCATCAGCGCGCGTTCTGGGGCCTCGAGTACGACCCGGACGGCGAGATCCTCGTCACCGCCGGTGCGACCGAGGCGATCGCGGCCAGCATCCTGGCCCTGTGCGAACCCGGCGACGAGGTCGTCTGCTTCGAGCCCTACTACGACTCGTACGCCGCCTCGATCGCCCTCGCCGGCGCCGTTCGCCGCCCGGTCACGCTGCGGGCGGCCGACGGCCGCTACTCCTTCGACCCGGACGAGCTGCGCGCCGCGTTCGGCCCGCGGACCCGGCTGGTGCTGCTCAACTCCCCGCACAACCCGACCGGCAAGGTCTTCACCGCGGCCGAGCTCGCCCAGATCGCGCGGCTGTGCGTGGAGCACGACGTCCTCGCCGTCACCGACGAGGTGTACGAGCACCTGGTGTTCAGCGACGCCGCCGCCCCGCACGTGCCGCTCGCCGGCCTGCCCGGCATGCGCGAGCGGACCGTGCAGATCTCCTCGGCCGGCAAGACGTTCTCCTGCACGGGCTGGAAGATCGGCTGGGTCTGCGGCACCCGCCCGCTGGTCTCGGCCGTGACCCGGGTGAAGCAGTTCCTGACGTACGTCAACGCCGGCCCGCTGCAGCCCGCCGTGACGGTGGCGCTGGAGTCGCCGCCGGCCTACTACCAGGAGTTCCGCGACGACCTGCAGCGCAAGCGCGACCGCCTCTGCAAAGGCCTGGCAGAAGCCGGTTTCGCGGTACTGCAGCCCGAAGGCACCTACTTCGTCACCGCCGACATCACCCCACTCGGCGGCACCGACGGCGTCGACTTCTGCCTGTCGCTGCCGGAGCGCGTCGGCGTCGTGGCGGTACCCACCCAGGTCTTCTACGACGACGTCGACGCCGGCCGGCGACTCGTGCGCTTCGCGTTCTGCAAGCGCGACGAGGTCCTCGACGAGGCGGTGGCCCGGCTGCAGCGGCTCTGATCGGCTGTTTGTTCGTGAGCAGCTCTCCCTGGGCACGGCCATCTCGCTTCCTTCCCGGCCGCTCACCGCTCCTCCACCTCGCCGATCGTGGCCTGCGGCAGGCTGCTGAGCCGGTACCCGTCCGGCGTCGCCGTCACGAAGCCGAGCTCAACCAGCAGCGGCAGGCTGCGCCGGGCGTCGCGCCCGCTGACCCCGGCCACGGCGGCGATCTGCTCGGCCGTCGTGGCCCGCCGCGGCCGGACCGCGTCGAGCACCCGCGCCTGCAGCGGATCGAGCACGTCCTCCGGCCGCCCCGCCCCCTTGATCGGCAGCGCCAGCTCCCCGACGCTGCCGATCGCCTCGATGATCTCGTCGACCCGGGTCACCAGCACGGTGTTCTCCTGCCGCAGCTCCATGTGGCAGCCGACCGACATCGCCGAGTTGATCGGCCCGGGCACCGCCATCGCGGAGCGGCCGAGCAGCCGGGCATACGCGAGCGTGCTGCGGGCCCCGCTGCGTGACCCGGCCTCGACCACCACCGTGCCTTTGGTCGCCGCGGCGATGACCCGGTTGCGGGTCAGGAACCGCGTCTTGTGCGGCTCCGTGCCCGGCGGCCACTCGGTGACCAGCAGCCCCTCGGCCCCGATCTGCTCGATCACCGCCGCGTTCGCCGCCGGGTACTGCTTGTCGATCCCGCACGCCATCACCGCGACCGTCGGCCCGCCACTGGCCAGGGCACCCCGGTGCGCCGTCACATCCACACCGAGCGCGGCCCCGGACACGACGGTCCAGCCCTCCTCCGCGAGCCCGTAGCCGAACTCGGAGGCGACATACCCGCCGTACCCGGTGATCGCCCGCGCCCCCACCACCGAGACCGACCGCTCCAACGTCTCCGCGAACCGCAACGGCCCGCGCAGCCAGACACACAACGGCGGATCGGTGTCCCGGCGAAGCACATTGCCGGTGCGGCTGGCCCGGACCAGATGATCGAGCACCACCGGCCACTCGTCATCAGCCGCGGTGATGATCCGCGCCCCGTGCCGCTCGGCCTGCTCAGCCATCCGTTCCGCGAGCTGCGCACCCACCTCCAGCGAGCCTTCAACCCCGGCCGCTTTCACTCTCGCGTGTACCGCTCCCGCCAGCGCCGACGAGATCCGGTCCGCGTGCACCACCCGGTCCAGCGCCTCCAACGGCCCCCTGGCCCGCACGAGCTCACCCAGCTCCCGGCTCCCGGGCTCGACCAGCACCCCAAGCGCCATCCGCGCCGCCCGCTCTTCCCCGGTGCTCATTGGATCGTCCTCGACCGCAGCTCAAGCGCCTCGCGCACGTCGGCGGCGTCGGGCCGCTCGTGCCCCTCGAGATCGGCGATCGTCCAAGCCACACGTACCGATCGTTCGAACCCGCGGGCGGACAGCCGCCCGCGGTCCATCTCGATCGTCAGCGGATGGAGCACTTCGCGCGAGAGCCGGAACCGCCGGTCCCGCAGCAGGGCGGCCGAGACCTCACCGTTGGAGTTGGCGGCCCTCCCCCAGCGGCCGGTCGCCGCCCTCCGGGCGTTGAGAACCCGCTTGGCGATCACTGATGACGGCTCCACGGTTTCGGTGTTCAGCAGCGCTGCGGAGCGAACCGGGTCCAGGTCGACCTGCAGGTCGACCCGATCCATCAGCGGACCGGAGAGCCGCGCGTGGTACCGGCGGCGGACGATCGAGGGGCAGTGACACATCTGACGGCCGCCGGGCCGCGCGCACGGGCAGGGGTTGGCCGCCATCACGAGTTGCGCGCGGGCCGGATAGACGGTCTCGCCATACGAGCGCCGCAGCCGCACCTCGCCCTCCTCCAACGGTTGCCGGAGGGCGTCGAGAACGCCGGAGGAGAACTCCGCGCACTCGTCGAGAAACAGCACGCCGTGATGCGCGAGGCTCAGTGCACCGGGCCTGGCGAATCCAGGTCCGCCGCCGACCAGGGCGGTGACCGACGCCGTGTGGTGCGGAGCCTGAATCGGCGCCCGGCGAATCAGGGTCCCGTTGGGCGCGAGGTTGCCCGCGATCGAATGCAGTGCGGTCACTTCGATCGCCTCCCTGTCGTCCAGCGGCGGCAGTACTCCGGGAAGCCGGGCGGCGAGCATGGTCTTGCCGGTACCGGGTGGCCCGAACATCGCGGCGTGATGGCGGCCGGCGGCGGCGAGCTCGATGACGCGCCGGCCGCGTTCCTGGCCGAGCACGTCGGCGAGGTCGAGGGCGGAAGCCGGGGCCGGCGGCGGCTCGGGCTCCGGGTCCAGCAGGTCCTGGGTTTCGTACAGATAGCCGATGATCCGCCCGAGGCTGTCCGTGGCGCGGACGTCGATGTCCGGGACCAGGCGGGCCTCGGTGACGTTGCCGACCGGCACCAGTGCGAACCCGAATCCGGCCCGGCTCGCGGCCAGGACCGCCGGTAGCACGCCGCGGACGGGACGGACCGTGCCGTCCAGGCCGAGCTCGCCGAGGATGACGGCGTTGCCGAGGCGGGCGATGGGCAGGTCAGACCCGGCCGCAAGGACCGCGATCGCGACGGCGGTGTCGAAGCCCGAGCCGTGCTTGCGGACGTGAGCCGGCAGCAGGTTGACGGTGACGCGCGCCTGGGGCCAGTGGGCGCCCGAGTTGTGGACGGCCGCCCGGACGCGGTCGCGGGCCTCGCTCAGGGCCGCGTCGGGCAGGCCGGAGACGACCAGGCTGGGCAGGCCGGGTGCGACGTCCGCCTCCACGACGATGACCTCGCCGGCCACACCGTGCAGGGCGACGGAGCGTACCTTCGCGTAGCCCATCAGAACGCCCCACGCAGGTGCCGCAGTGCCAAGGTCCGCCCGACGAGCACGCTGATCACGTCGAACCGCACGCACTTGTAGCGCACGTCGTTGGCCGCGAGCCACATCCGGGCGAGCCTGCGGATCCGGCGGACCTTGGCCGGCACGAGCGCCTCGACGGGGTCGCCGAACCGGGTGTTGCTGCGGGTCTTCACCTCGACGAACACCAGGTCGGGGCCGTCGCGGGCGATCACGTCGAGCTCGCCTGAGCGGTTGCGCCAGTTGCGGTCGAGCAGCACGAGGCCCTGTGACACGAGGTATCGGCAGGCGACGCGCTCGCCGAAGCCACCGAGGAGCTGTTTGCGGTTCGTCATGCGAGCGACTGTGGCGGAATCGGGCGATCAATGCGGCGCGGAGACGATGGAACTGTGGATAACCCAGTGCTTGTGGATAAATTCGGACAGGTTATTTGACTTTGGTATGGGTGCCGGTCGCGGTGCAGGCCGGGTGGCATGGGGCCGATACCGGGGTGGCGTCAGAAAATTTTCCGCCAGTGCTGGTGCACGAGGTCTTTGCCGTACGCCGGCTTGCGTTCTTCGCTGTCGAGTTCGAAGCCGGCGCGCTGGTAGATGTGGCGGGCGGCGTCGAGGATGTCGTGGGTGAACAAGACCATCTCCCGATAACCGGCGCCGCGGGCGAAACGGATGCACTCGTCGACGAGCCGGCCGCCGACGCCGAGGCCGCGGGCCTTGGGCTCGACGAGCAGGAGCCTCAGCTTCGCGGTCTGCTCGCTCGCGCGGACGCAGAAGATCGACCCCACGGGCTCGCCGTCGACCTCGGCGATCCAGCCGCGTTCCCAGCGCGGGTCGTGTGACTCGGCATAGTCGGCGACGATGCGCGCGACCATCGTTTCGAACTCGTCGTTCCAGCCGTACTCGGCGGTGTAGAGCGCTCCGTGGCGCTGGACCACCCAGCCGAGGTCGCCTGGGCCCGGCGGACGCAGCACGACTGTGGGCGCGGCATCGGTACCCCCGCCAAGGATCGTTTCAATGGCGTTCATGGCACCGATCAGGCGCCGCCGGTCCACCTCCGTCACCTGGCCCAGGAGCGCCGCCGCCTGCGCGTCCGAGCGCTGGTCGAGCTCGGCCTGTGCGGTCCGCCCGGCGTCGGTGAGCCTGATGCGCTGCTTGCGCGCGTCGGCGTCCGAGCGCTCCCGCGCGACCAGCCCGTCGTTCTCGAAGCGGCCCAGGATGCGGCTGAGGTACCCGGCGTCCATGTCGAGCCCCTGCCGCAGCTCGGCGACGTCGAGCACACGCGCGGGCGCGGCGGCGAGCTCGTACAGCACCCGCGCCTCGGCGAGCGAGTAGGGCGAGTCGAGCAGTCCGGCCCGCAGCACGCCGATCAGGTTCGTGTAGAAGCGGTTGAACCGGCGGAAGGCCGCGACCGACTCGATAGTCATAGTTGACATCGTCATAAGATTCCTTGACGTTGTCAACGATCTTTGGAAAGGTCAGCGACGTGGCGTCGTAACGGCGGGGAAACGCAGCGTCGTCAGGCTTGCCCGATGTCGCTACGTCACGTGATCGTCGCACTCCCCGACCGGCCCGGCTCCCTCGGCCAGGTGACGACCTTGCTCGGCCGCCTCGGTGTCGACATCCGCCAGATGCGCGTGCTCAGCCGCGACGGCGCGGTGGCGACCGACGAATTCACCGTCACCGTCCCGGGCCCGGTGATCGACCGGATGCTGCCGGAACTCCTCGAGGAGATTCAGGGTGTACGCGTCGTGTCGGTAACGGCTGCCGATAGCGATAGCGGGATATCGGGCGCTATCGTGAGGGTATGACCGCTCCGGCCGACAAGCTCGTGGAGCTGCTCGAGACGCTTCCGCCCGCGACCCGCCAGGAGATCACCGCCTGGCTGCTCGGACGCACTACCCCGATCGATCGCCGGGCGCTGCTCGGCTCCACGGCACTGCGCGGGCACAGCCTCATCGGCCCGCCCGACCTCGGCCCGGACCCGGGCTCACACGGCCTGCTGGGCGGCTCGCTGCCGGTCGGCGAGGAGAGCCAGCTGGTCACGTTCCGGCTCCCGGCCGAGCGGCACGCCGAGCTGCGCGCCTGGTGCACCGACCACGGGTTCACGATGGCGGCCGTCGTGCGAGGGCTGATCGAGCGGTTCCTCGAAGATCAGCAGCGCCGTTGACGACGCCCGGCGACCCGACGGCGGGCGGCGGGGACGCGCCCGAGCACCTCCGCGACGCTCCCGCGACCTCACCCGCGGGCGGTGCCGGCGCCAGCCGGAAGAGCCGCAG
>NZ_JBITDU010000001.1:1407245-1548710 GCF_044454505.1 Dactylosporangium sp. NPDC051541 | reverse complement strand
CGCAGCACAACCGGCCGCGACGACACCGGCCGCGACGGCGGGAAACGGCCGCTCGACGCGCCCGAGCACCTCCGCGACGCTCCCGCGACCTCACCCGCGGGCGGTGCCGGCGCCAGCCGGAAGAGCCGCAGCACAACCGGCCGCGACGACACCGGCCGCGACGGCGGGAAACGGCCGCTCGACGCGCCCGAGCACCTCCGCGACGCTCCCGCGACCTCACCCGCCGGTGGTGCCGGCGCCAGCCGGAAGAGCCGCAGCACAACCGGCCGTAGCGACACCGGCCGCGACGGCGGGAAACGGCCGCTCGACGCGCCCGCGCCCGGGACCGCCGAGATGCACGAACGGCTGCCGGCGGGGATGCGGGACGCGGTCGACGACTTCGCGCGGCACCTCGCGGCCGAGCGGAACCGATCGGTGCACACGGTGCGGGCGTACATCGGTGATGTCGTGTCGCTGCTCGACCACGCGGCGGCCGGAGGCGCGGACGCGCCCGCCGGTCTGACGCTGCCCGTCCTGCGCGGGTGGCTCGCGCGGAGGCGCGCGGCCGGGGACGCCCGCACGAGCCTGGCCCGGCATGCCGCGGCCGCGCGGACCTTCACCGCCTGGGCGAAGCGGGAAGGTCTCGTGGAGACCGACCCGGGACAGCGCCTGGCCAGCCCGAAGGCGCATCGGGACCTGCCGACGGTCCTGCGCGCGGACCAGGCGGAGACGCTTGTGACAACGCCGTCGGGACGCGCGGACGCGGCGGGGTTACGCGACCGGCTGGTGCTGGAGCTGCTGTACGGCACCGGGATCCGCGTCAGTGAGCTGTGCGGCCTCGACCTGGGCGACGTCGACCGGATGCGGCGGGTCGTGCGGGTCGTGGGCAAGGGCGACAAGGAGCGCTCGGTGCCCTACGGCCTGCCCGCCGACGAGGCCCTCACCGCCTGGCTCCGGCACGGGCGCCCGGCTCTCGAGGGCGCGCAGAGCGGATCGGCCCTCCTGCTGGGCGCACGCGGTGGCCGGCTCCAGGCCGGCGCCGCCCGACGGATCGTGGACGCGTACGCGCGGGCGGCCGGTCTGCCGCACACATCGCCCCACGACCTGCGGCACTCCGCGGCCACCCACCTGCTCGAAGGCGGCGCGGACCTGCGATCGGTCCAGGAACTGCTGGGCCACGCGTCGCTGTCCAGCACGCAGATCTACACCCACGTGTCGATCGAGCGCCTGCGCAGCGCGTACGAACAGGCGCATCCGCGCGCCTGAGCCCCCGATCCCGGTTAAGTTAGGATCTGGGGTCGACTTGTCCTGCTCAGGGACGAGCACTGCCGTTCGCGGAGGACCCGATGTACCGTCCCATTCCGGGCCAGGTGGACCTGCCCGGGCTCGACCACGAGGTGCTCGATTTCTGGCGCGCCAACGACGTGTTCGCCAGAAGCCTCGAACGGTCCGCGGGCCGGCCGGAGTGGGTCTTCTACGAGGGCCCCCCGACCGCGAACGGGATGCCGGGCGCCCACCACATCGAGGCCCGCGTTTTCAAGGACCTGTTCCCGCGCTACCGGACGATGAAGGGCTTCCACGTCGCCCGCAAGGCGGGCTGGGACTGTCACGGCCTGCCGGTCGAGCTGGCGGTGGAGAAGGAGCTCGGGTTCACCGGCAAGCAGGACATCGAAGCCTACGGTGTGGCCGAGTTCAACGCCCGGTGCCGCGAGTCGGTGACCCGGCACACCGACGCGTTCGCCAAGCTCACCGAGCGCATGGGCTACTGGGTCGACATGGACGACGCCTACCGGACCATGGACTCCGACTACATCGAGTCGGTGTGGTGGTCGCTGCGGCAGATCTTCGACAAGGGCCTGCTGGTCGAGGACTTCCGGGTCGCGCCGTGGTGCCCCCGGGACCAGACCGCGCTGTCGGATCACGAGCTGGCGCAGGGCTACGAGACCGACACCGACCCGTCGGTCTTCGTCCGCTTCCCCCTCACGTCGGGGCCGCTGGCGGGCCGCGCCTCGCTGCTGGTCTGGACGACCACGCCGTGGACCCTGGTGTCGAACACGGCCGTCGCCGTCAACCCGGACGTCACGTACGTCGTGTTCGGCGACGGCGCCGAGCAGGTCGTCGTGGCCGAGCCGCTCGCCGGCGAGTTGCTCGGCGAGCAGTGGGCCCCGACCGGGGAGTCCTTCGCCGGCAAGGACCTCGAGCGGTGGACCTACCAGGCGCCGTTCGACCTGGTGGACGTGCCGGGCGCGCACCTCGTCATCCTGGCCTCCTACGTGACGACGGACAGCGGCACGGGCCTGGTGCACCAGGCACCGGCGTTCGGCGCGGACGACCTCGTCAACTGCCGCGCCTACGGCCTGCCCATGGTCAACCCGGTGCGGCCGGACGGCACGTTCGAGGCCGGTCTGGAGCTCGTTGGGGGGCTGTTCTTCAAGGCCGCCGACGAGCCGCTCATCGCCGATCTCAAGGCCCGGGGCCTGCTGTTCCGGCAGATGAACTACGAACACAGCTATCCGCACTGCTGGCGCTGCGGCACCCCGCTGATCTACTACGCCCAGCCGTCCTGGTATCTGCGCACGACCGCGGTCCGCGACCGGCTGATCGAGGAGAACGAGCGCACGAACTGGCACCCGGCAACGGTCAAGCACGGGCGTTACGGCGACTGGCTCGACAACAACGTCGACTGGGCGCTGTCGCGGCAGCGATACTGGGGGACGCCGCTGCCGATCTGGCGCTGCCCCGAAGACCACCTGACCTGCATCGGTTCCCTGGCCGAGCTCGGCGAGCGGGCCGGCACGGACGTGTCGGCGCTGGACCCGCATCGGCCGTTCATCGACGAGGTGACCTTCGCGTGCCACTGCGGCGCGACCGCGACCCGCGTCCCCGAGGTCATCGACGCGTGGTACGACTCGGGGGCGATGCCCTTCGCCCAGTTCGGGTACCCCTACCGCAACGCGGAGCTGTTCGAGCAGCGTTACCCGGCGCAGTTCATCTCCGAGGCCATCGACCAGACCCGGGGCTGGTTCTACACCCTGATGGCGGTCGGCACCCTGGTGTTCGACCGGTCCTCCTACGAGAACGTCGTCTGCCTCGGGCACATCCTGGCCGACGACGGCCGCAAGATGTCCAAGCATCTCGGCAACATCCTCGAGCCGATGTCGTTGATGGAGACCCACGGGGCCGACGCCGTGCGCTGGTTCATGGCGTGCGTCGGCTCCCCCTGGTCGGCCCGGCGGGTCGGGCACAGCGCGATCCAGGAGGTCGTCCGCAAGACGCTGCTGACCTACTGGAACACGGTCGCGTTCCAGTCGCTGTACGGCCGGACCGCGGGCTGGACGCCCTCCGTCACCGACCCCGCGCCCGCCGACCGGCCGGTCCTCGACCGGTGGCTGTTGTCCGAGCTCAACCAGCTCATCCGGGACATGGACGCCGCATACGCCGCGTTCGACACGCAGGAGGCCGGCCGGCGGCTGGCGGGCTTCGTCGACGACCTGTCCAACTGGTACGTGCGACGCAACCGCCGCCGGTTCTGGCGCGGTGACCCGGCGGCGCTCGCGACCCTGCACGAGGCCATGAGGGTGGTCACGCTGCTGATGGCGCCGATCACGCCGTTCATCACCGAGCGGGCCTGGCAGGACATGATCGTCCCGGTCACGCCGGGCGCGCCGAGCTCGGTGCACCTCGCCGACTTCCCGGTCGCCGAGGAGAGCCTCATCGATGCGGAGCTGTCGGCCCGGATGGCGCTGGTTCGCCGGCTGGTCGAGCTCGGCCGGTCGGCGCGGGCCGAATCGGCCGTGAAGACCAGGCAGCCGCTGTCCCGCGCGCTGGCGTCGGCGCCGGGCTTCGCCGACCTGCCCGCCGACCTGCTCGCCGAGATCGCGTCGGAGCTCAATGTGGGCTCGGTGAGCTCCGTCTCCGCGACCGCCGGTTCCCTCGTCGACACCACGGCCAAGGCGAACTTCCGGCCGCTCGGCAAGCGGTTCGGCAAGGCCGTGCAGCAGGTCGCGGCGGCGATCGCCGCGGCCGACGCGGACGCGCTGAAGACGGCGCTGCGCATGTCCGGCGAGGCGACCGTGCTCGTCGACGGCGAGCCGGTGGTGCTGGTGCCGGACGAGGTCGTCATCACCGAGACCCCGAGCGAGGGCTGGGCCGTCGCGACCGCCGACGGCGCCACGGTGGCGCTCGACCTGCGCCTGACCCCGCAGCTGCGCCGGGCGGGCGCGGCCCGGGACGCGATCCGGCTGATCCAGGAGGCCCGCAAGTCCAGTGGTCTGGACGTCGCCGACCGGATCGTCCTGCGCTACACGGCGGCCCGCGAGGACACCGCCCAGGCCCTCGCCGAGCATCTCGACCTCGTGGCCGAGGAGGTCCTGGCGACCGACTTCGCGCCGGGCGAGCCGGCCTGGGCGGACGCCGTGCCGTTCACGGACGAGCCGCTCGGACTGACGTTCTGGCTCACCAAGGCGTGACCCGGCGGCCGCGGCCCGGGAGCGCCGGGCCGCGGCTACCATCACAGTCCATGAGGCAGGCGAGTGCGGCTTCGTCCCGGACCACCCCGCCGCCAGGCGCTCCCGCGCCGATACCCGGTCCCGGTGCGCATCCCGCGCCGCACTACCCGCCGTATACCGAGTGTTTCGGCTGCGCGCCGCGGCATCCGGCGGGGCTGCGGCTCGACGTCACTCGGACCGGCCCCCTCGAACTCGTGGCCGTCCTGATCATCGACGACCGCCAGCAGGGCGCTCCCGGGGTCGCGCACGGGGGCGTGCTGGCCGCCGCGGTGGACGAGGCGATCGGCCTGCTCATGTGGTCGCTGGGGCGGCGCTGCGCGACCGCGCGGCTGGAGACCGATTACGTGGCGCCGGTCCCGGTCGGTGCGACGCTGGTCATCCGCGCCGTGTGCACCGGGACGGCCGGACGCAAACTGTACGCCGAGGCGACGGCGCACCTGGGCGAGCTCGACGGGCCGGTCGCGGTGCGGGCCGCGGCGCTCTACGTCGAACTGCCGGCCGCCGACACCGGCAGCGGCAGTACCCCCTAAGGTCCTCACCGACTCCACAATGGACAAACCGGCCACCGGGGAAGCATCCGAGCGACCCCTGTCGGAAACGCGACAAGGCCTCGACGAACGCCGGATTCTCAATGCTGCCAAGGGATCCATCGAACACAGAGATAGATTGATGTAGGCTAGTCGATCAGTGGCAAGCTCGTGAGCCGTTTGGCAGCACGAAGGGGAGGCTGGTCGTGGCGCAGCCCATGCGGGTGCCGTCCGGGACGACCCGGGGCCGGTGGCGGTGACCGCCGCCGCTGTGCGGGTCGACGCGGCTCCCGACTGGCCGACGTGGCGGGAATGGTGCGCGCGGGCGAGCGAGGGATCGCCCGGTGGCACCCAGGCGGCCGGAGACGAGACGCAGTGGCGGTCCCGGCTCGCGGCCGCGGATCTCGCGCTCGTCGCCGGCGTCGACGGCCGGCCCGCAGGGCTGCTGGAGGCCGCTCTCGGCTATGGCGGCGAGGCCGTCGTGACGTCGTTGTGGATATCGGACGCCGCGCCGCACCCGCGCGAAGCGGCCGACGCTCTGATGACCGCCCTGCTGGCGTGGGCCGCCCGGCAGCCGTCCGTCGACCGGGTCGTCGTGACCGGCGTCGAGGACGACCCGCGCACCGACGAACTGTGCCGGCGGCACGGGTTCGACACCGTGGCGGGAGGCACCGGGCCCGGGGTGGCCGCGGCCGGCGGCCGGGTGCTGGTCCGCCGGTTGCCGTATCGGGTCCGGGTCGGCGTGCACTCCGGCCAGCAGTACCGGGACTTCGCCTCGATCCGGGACCTGTGGACCGCCGCGGAGGCCCTGGGCTTCGACTGGGTGTCGCTCTTCGACCACCTCCGGCCCCCGATCTTCGGCCCGGCCGGGCCGTGTTTCGACGGGCCGACGCTGCTGTCCGCCCTGGCCGCCGCGACCGGCCGCGTGCGCTGCGCGCTCATGGTGTCGCCGGTGGTGTGGCGCCACCCCGCGCTGACCGCCACGATCGCCGCGACGCTCGACCACGTCAGCGGCGGCCGGTTCGAACTCGGCGTCGGCGTCGGCGGCTCGGACCTCGCCTTCGAGCAGTACGGCATCGAGCAACCGCCCCTGAGCGTGCGGTTCCGGCAGCTCGACGAGGCCTGCCACGTCCTGCGCCTGCTGCTCAACGGCGGGCCGGCCGACTACGAGGGCCAGCACTTCCGGCTGGCCGGCGCGCACCTCGACCCCCGCCCGCTGCAGCGCCGGCTGCCACTGGTGCTGGGCGGCAGCGGGGAGCGCGGCACGCTGCCGCTCGTCGCGCGGCACGCCGACGCCTGGAACGTGGCCCTGATGCCGGTGGAGCGCTACTCCCGGGCCGTCGACGTGCTGTCGGAGCTCTGCGCGCAGGCGGGCCGCGACGTCGGGAACATCCGCCGATCCATGACGTTTCGGGCGGTGATCCGGCCGGACGAGGTCGCGGCCGCGCGCGCCCGCGACCGGCTGTCGGCCAACGCGGACGGGCACGGCCCGGACCTTCCCGAATATCTCAGTTTCGGCAGCGCGCAGGAGTGCCTGGACCGCTTGGCGCCGTACGTCGAGCTCGGCGTGCGCGACTTCCTGCTCGGGCTGCGGCCCCCGGTGGACCGGGAAACCATGGAGGCGTTCGCCGAACAGGTCGCGCCCTGGCTGCGGAAGATGGTGACGGCGTGAATCTCGTATGGCGGGTCGCGGACGACCCGGCGGTGGTGCACCGCATCATCGAGGCGTCCGACCGGCGGGCCTCCCAGCGCAGCGGTAAGGAGCCGCCCAAGCGGCGGATCGAGTCCACCCGGGCGCTGGTGGCCGCCGGGCTGGTCCACGTCGGGCACCTGAACGCCCGGCCCTCGGTCACCGTGACCGTCGGCGAGACCGCGCCCTTCGACGTGGCCGAGAGCGGCCTGCCGGCCGCTGAGCATCCGCGGTACATGCAGCGCCTGGCGGTCGACCCCGACGCCGACGGTGCGCTCCTGCTCGGTTTCCACGCCGGACGGCACGCCGTCGCGGTGGCCACCGCCGCGGGCGCGGACGCGTTGCGCGCGGAGACCAACCCGGACTACAACGACGTGGTACGCATGCTGGCGGCGCTCGGCTTCGAGCCGTACCGCACCGACGACTCCGGCCCGCAACGCCGGATCTACCTCCAGCGGCCGATCCCGCTGCCGGGGCCCGGTGCGCCGTCGTGACCGGCGTCGCGGCCGGCGCCCGACCCGTCTCGTCAGCCGGTGACCAGGACCCGATCGGTCTGACCGAGTTCTGGCTCGACAACGGCTGGATGCGGGTCGGCGTGCTGGACTACGGCGCCACCGTGGTCGACGTCCAGGTGCCCGACCGCGCGGGCGTCCGGGGCAACGTCGCCGTCCGGCTGCCCGCGGTGACCGACTATCTGGCGACCGCGGACCGGGCCTACGTGGGCTCGACGATGGGGCGGTTCGCCCGGATGGTCCCCCACGGCGTGGTCGACCTGGACGGCCGCGAGCACCGGTTGGCCCCGAACGCCGGACCGCACCACATCCACGGCGGCCCGACGGGCTTCGACGCCCGGGTCTGGGCGGGCGAGGCCGCCGGCGGCGACGACGCCGGGCGCATCGTGCTCACGCTGAGCAGCCCGGACGGCGACCAGGGCTACCCGGGCACCCTGACCTGCCGCGCCGAGTTCACCCTCGACCGGCGCAACCGGCTGACGATCCGATACGAGGCCGTCACCGACCGGACCACGCTGTGCGGCCTCACGACCCACGCGTTCTGGAACCTCGCCGCCGGCGGCACCGTGGACGACCAGCGGCTGCGGCTGAGCGCCGACGGCGTGCTCGAGCAGCTCCGTGGGGACGGCCCGGAGGTGCTGCCCACCGGCCGCATCCTGCCGGTGGCCGGCACGCCGTCGGACTTGCGGGCCCCCCGCCGGCTGCGGGGGGTCGCGCTCGACGGCTTCTTCGCCCTGTCCGGCGGCTCGCGGGCCGGCGCCGGCGAGGTCCGGGCCGCCGAGCTGTCCGATCCGGCCAGCGGCCGGCGGATGGTCGTCGACACCGACCAGTCCGGGATGGCCGTCTACACGGGCGATCACCTGCCCGGGCGGGCGCGGGCCGGCCTCTGCCTCCAGCCGGGCCCGTGGCCGTACGTCCGCGGCGCCTCGGCCATCCCCGGTTCGCTGTTGCGCCCGGGACAGACCTACCGCAGTAGCACGACATTCGGATTCGACGGAGCGGGAGACGACCTGCTGTGACCGATCAACGCCCGGCCGGGAAGCTGTACGGCGTGATCCACCTCCCGCCGCTGCCGGGGACCCCGTTCCACCGCCCCGGCAGCCTGCCCGAGATCCTCGAACAGGTTTCGGTGCAGGCCCGGCTGATGGCCGACGGCGGGCTGGACGGCGTGCTGCTGCAGACCGTGGACCGCGTCTACAGCGTCGAGGACACCAGCGACCCGGCCCGGGTCGCCGCGATGGCCCTGTGCGCCCGTGCCGTCACCGACCTCGGCGTCGCGGGGTTCGAGCTCGGTATCCAGATCATGCGGCACGCGGTCAGCGCGTCGCTCGCCGTGGCGAAGGTCTGCGGCGCGCAGTTCGTCCGCGCGGACGCGATCGTCGGAGCGACGCTGTCCACCCACGGGCTGGTCCAGCCGGACCCGTTGACCATCATGAACTACCGGCGCGCCATCGACGCCTTCGACATCCGGCTGATCGCCGACGTGGACTCGATGCACTACCGCTGGCTGGTTTCGGGCGAGTCCACGGGGGATGTCGCGCGCCGGGCGATGACGGTCGGCGCTGACGCGGTGTGCGTGGCCAACGCCGATCCCGCCCGGGTCCTGGAGCTGGTCGCGGATATCCGGCGCCGAGCCCCCGGGGCGCCGGTCGTGCTCGGTGGTTTCGTCAACCACGGCAACGCCGCCGCGCTGGTGGCCGAGGTCGACGGCGCCTTCGTGAGCGGGTGCCTGACCGATCCGGCCGACTCGACCCGGCTCGACCCGCAGCGGATCCGCGACCTGGTCGACGCGGTCGGCAAGGTGCGAGCATGACCGGCCCGCGGTACCGCCTGGACGAACTCGAGGCGCAGACCTCGGCCCTCCCCACGGACCTGCTCGGACTGGTCCCCGACGCGGCCGAGCAGGTGCGCCACAAGCTCGGTGACCGGCCCGGCACCGAGCGGATCGTCGTCCTCGGCAGCGGTGACTCCCTCAACGCCGCCATCGCCTGCGGGCCGGCGTTCGCCCGTATCGGGCGGGCAGAGTACCTGCCGATGTCGCCCACGGAGTACCTGACGCATCCGCCGGCCCGGGTCGTGGCCCCCGACCGGGTCACCGTCGTCGGGGTGAGCGCCACCGGCGGCAACCCTTCCCTGGTCACCGCCGTGACCGCGGCCCGCGACGAGGGGTGCCCGACGATCGCTGTGACCGCCAACGCGGAGTCGCCGCTGGCCGCGGCGGCCGGGACCGTCCTGCGGCTCGCCCTGGGCCCGCTCGAGCCGTCGCCGGGGATCCGGACGTATCAGGCCAGCCTCGTCGGGCTGCTGCACCTCGCCGACGGCCTCGGCGCGGCCGGGGAGCAGCCGGAGGCGGAACTCCTGGCGGCGGCGGTCGATCGGTCGATCGCCCTTGCCCGCCCGCCCGTGGCGGCGTTGCTGGACGACCTGGCGGCCGCCCCGGTCGTCCTCGTCGTCGGGTCGGGCGCCGGGCTCGGCACGGCCCGGCACGTGGCGGCGAAGATCACCGAGTCGGCCGGGCGGCCGGCGGCCGGGGTCGAACTGGAGGACTGGTGGCACGTCCACCGGTTCGGCCACGACAGACGGCATCCGGTGCTGTTCATCGCCACGCCGGGGCCGGCCCGCGCGGCGGTGCTGGCGACGGCCCGGCGCACCCTGCCGCGACGGCCGGTGATCCTGGTCGCGGCCGAGGATGACCGTGAGGCCCGCGACCTCGGCGTGCCGGTGATCCCGGTCGCGGCCGGCGTCCCGGACGCCCAGCGTCCGCTAGTCGATCACGTGTTCGCCGGGCCGCTGGCGGCCGGGCTGGCGGACCGGTGCGGCGTGCTGCCCTTCGCCAACCCCTGATCGCAGGTCTGCTGGGCCCGCCGCCGGGCGAGGAACGACTCGATCCGGTCGAGACTCGGACCGAGCTGGCTCAGCCGGCGCGACGTGGTCACCCGGACCACGGCCTCGTCCAGGCAGAACGTGAGGATCCCGGGGAACACCGCCACGTTCTCCTGCTCCAGCAGCTCGCGGAACGCCACGTACGAGTCGTCGAAGTCGTGCAGCCGGACCGCCGTGTTGATCGAGTAGCGCGCCGCGGCGACGGTCGTGCTCGGCAGGTCGAGCCGCGCGGTCGCCAGGTTGCGCAGCTGCACGAGGTCGTGCTCGCGCTGGGCCCGCTCGCGGACGTAGCGGCCGTACGACATCTGGAGGTTCTCGCGGGTCAGCCCGTAGGAGTCCTCGAACTCGGACAGCTGCTCCGGGCCCAGCTCGTCGATCCCCGCGTCGCGCCAGCGCTCCATCCGGGCGAGCACCTCGATGGCCGTGTAGAAGAACGACGGCGGGCCACCGAAGCTGCTGGAGGCGTACTCGTAGTAGGCGTCGATGAAGGCCGAACCGGCGAGAATCCACCCGACCTTCATCCCCGGCGCCGACCAGTTCTTGGACAGGCTGCTGATGCGCACCACGTTGCCCGCGGCCCGGGTCGGCGACAGGCGCTGCGGCGGGCCGAGCCATTCGTGGCACTCATCGAGCAGGATCATGGTCTGCGGGCCGGCCGCGCGGATCAGCCGGCTCAGCTCCTGCTCGTCGACCAGCGTGCCGGTCGGGTTGGTGACCGTCTGCAGCAGCACCAGCGGCGTGTCGGGGCGCAGCTGGTCGATCAGCGCGTCGATCGACGTCCGCCCGTTGACCACCGGCGTGGGCACGAGCTGCACCGGGCCGCGGCGCGCTATCGACTCCACCAGCGGCGGATAGTTGGGGATCGCGCAGAGGGACGGCGCGGACGAGGAGTGCCCGGTGAGGATGAAGTCGGCCAGGCAGCTCAGCGCGAAGGTGCCGCCCATGGTGAGGGCGACGTTGTCCAGCGTGTACGCCGCCCCGTGCAGCCGGGCCGACTCGTAGGCGGCGATCGCCTCCCGGGCGGGCTCGCGCCCGCGCGAGTCGGAGTAGCCGTACCAGTCGCGGTCCAGCGCGAACGCGATGCAGTCCTTGATCGTCGTCGGCAGCCCCCACGCCTCCTCGTCCACCGCCCCGGTGGACAAGATCAATTGGTCGTCGGAGCGCAGCGAGCCGTACAGGTCGTCACGGAAGAAGGAGTTGAAGGTCTCCTTCACGAAGCGGGGCGTCGCCCGGGAGTGCAGCACCTCGGCGACGTCGACGGTCCGCTTCTTCGTGGCGGCCTTCCACCGCACGGCCAGGTCCCCGCGCGTCCCGATCGCCCCCATGTGCGCCTCCACCCGCCCCAGGTAAAGGTCGCGAAGCTCGAACGGGTCATCGGGGTTGTCCGCGCACTCGAACAGCTCCAGCAGCGACGGGGCCGGCTCGAAGCCCATCGACACCTCGTGCGCGTGCGACGGCAACGCCGCGAACGGCACCTGCTCACCGGCCGGCGCCGTGGTGAAGCGGGCGGGCGGCGCGAAGAGCCGCGGCGGCTCCGTCACGACCGCGACTCCGTGATCGCACACGACTCCGCCAGCGGCAAGTCCTCCGCCAGGAAGATCGTCTGCGCCATCATGCGGTACCCGGACATCCGCTCGCGCAGGGTCTCGATCGACTCCTCCGGATGCACCGAGTCGATCACCGCGTTCGGCCCGATGGCGTTGAACTGGTGCGACACGCCCCGCGGAATCTGCAGGTCGACCCAGCTGTTCTCGCGCACGACCAGGTTGTGGCGGGTCAGCCGCGCCCCGTCCGGGACGTCGGGCAGGTCGTCGGTGAACTGCTCCGGCACGAACGGCGTCACGCCGTCGACCATCGTCACGTTGAACGGCGACAGGCTCGAGACCCGGATGATCGTGTCCGGGCCGGTCATCATCCGCACGAAGCGCAGCCCGGTGTGCAGGTGCATCCGCGAGCAGATGCCCCGCTCACGCACGTCGTAGAAGTCCATCAGGTACCGGTCGGCGAAGTAGCCCTCGAACGGTGCCTCCAGCATGTAGACATAGCCCTCCTCGAACACCTGCGCCCGCACGATGCCCTCGTCGCCGGGCCGGGTGGCGGCCTGGCTCGCATGGGCCCGGCGCACGATCCCCATCAACGTGGAGACCACCGCCAACGCGACCTCGGGCGGGAATGTCGCCACGGGCGTGGCGTGGCACCGCCCCTGGTCCCTGAAGGCCAGGACGTCCTGGATCTCGTTCTCGTCGTCGGGGGTGTGCTTCAACGTCTCGGTCATCTCACTCCGCTCCTTCCGCAGGCACACACCACTGCGGCCCCGGTTTTCGTTCCAAGCCAGTTCTTCTCATCCGCGTCCGGCGGACTCGGGGTCATCGCACGACCCGTCCGTCGTCCAGACGGTTGCTCTCCTGCGAGCGCATCCGCTCGGCCACCGGCTGGCCGGTCGCCGTGCCACCGGCGGCGACGTACGCCGACTCCGTGAACATCGCCAGCTCCTGCCGGTGCCGGCCTTCGAGCTGGGCGCGGAAGGACTCGAGGCGGCGCACCTCCTCGACGACCTCCGGGCTCGCCTCGGCGGCCGCACCGTCCGCCATCGAGACGGTGGTCGGGCGCAGACCCAGCCGCTTCGCCTCGCGCTCGACGAGGAACTGCAGCAGCGGCCGGTTGGTGTCGTCGAGGCCCGCGCGCACCTGCGCCGACGGCGCACCGAAGCGGCGCTGGACCGCCTGCTCGGCCCGCTCGGCCCGCACGATCGCCAGCAGCTTCTCGAAGTTGTAGGTGGGCTCGAAGTCGAAGGGCGCGGCCGCCGGGAGGGTCCCGGCCGCCAGGTCGTCGCGCACCCGGCGCAGCACCGCCGCCGCGTCCCGGGCCTTCGCGTCCGCCTCCGGCGTCGTGAACAGGGTCCGGAGCCGGCCGACCCGATCCTTGTCGAGACCGGCTTCCTCGGCGTCGCGCAGCACGAGGGGCCACGAGCGCTCGGAGTAGTGCCGGGCCTTCGACCGGGCGACGAGGGTGCGGGCGTCCTCGGTGGTGCAGATCCCGTCGAGTACGGCCTGCTCGAAGGCTTCCCGGATGCTGGCCATGGCGACGGACAGCGGCCGGTAGCCGAGCTCGTCGTCGTCGGCGTGCACGATGGTGACCTCGTCGTCATCGTTGTACGTGCCGTCCAGAAAGCGTTCGAAGATGGTACCGACGCCACACATCCCGAACGGCGCGAGCTCGGCGGCCCGCAGCGCGCCCATGCTGCTCGCCCCGTAGACGGCGATCCCTTTGGACAGCGCCCACAGGATCTCCTTGTGCCACACCGTCGGGACCTGCTCGAAGAACCCGTCGATGACGACGATGACGTCGAAGCCGTCCAGCACCGCCGCACAGACGTCGCCGAGCCGGACCGGCGGCCGCAGCCGGGCGGACGGCAACAGCTCGGCCGCCCGGGCTGGGTCCAGGCTCGGACCGACGAAAACCACGACCTCAGCCACGACCGGCCTCCTTCGCCCGCCGCGCCCGCGGGCCCGGTGTGTAGCCGATGAACAGCGAGTAGAACTCCAGGCCGGGCACGATCGCCTTCACCACCGGGATCCCGAGCTCCGGTTTCGTGAGATCGACGCAGGCGACCGGCCCGGTGCCGGTGCGTTCGATGGCGTCCAGCACCGCGCGCAGATTGCCGTCGATGGAGCCGGTGGTGGCCGGCGCCCGGTCGGCGAACCGCCGCATCGGCCGCACCCCGGCGAACAGCGCCCGCGCGGAGGCGGTCACCGCCGGGTCGTTCTGGGACGTGTACTGCCGGTTGTAGTTGTCGTCGCGGCTGGACACGATGACCGTGACCCGGCTCTGCGCGGCCTCGGTGATGGCCCGGGTCAGCGCGACCACCGGGTCCGGGTGGCAGCCGTAGCCCCAGCACGGGCCGAACGACCGCCACTCGGGCAGGTCGTCCCGCTCCACGATGCAGGCCTGGAACACCGGGACGTCGAGGTCGGACGTGACGTCCCACAGGAAGATGTCGAGGCCGGCCGCCTCCAGCAAGCCCAGCAGCCATCGGCCGGTCGGGTCGGTGACGGAGCCGTTGTCGATCATCGAGTCTCGGTAGGCGGGGCGCTGCGGGGCCCACCACATCGTCAGCGCGTCGCGCTCGATGATCTCGCACAGCGCGTGCAGCGTCGCCTCCGCGACGTCGTTGCCCGACGCCAGCCCGCAGCTGGTGACCTGAAACGTGTTCGCCGCGTAGTCCAGGCCGACCCGGTTGTAGGTGACCGTCTCGTACGGCACCCACAGTTCGGTGTCGCTCAGCAGTTCCCGTCCCTCGACCCACAGCATCGGCTGCTCGACGTGCAGCGTGGCCACGGCGGGCGTCTCGGCGAACGTCGCCGCGATGTTGTCGAGCCCACCGCGCAGCGGCAGGATGCCCACGTCGATCGTCGGCCGCAGCCGGCTGCTCCGGCGGTACGAGTCGCGGCGCAGCGGCAGGTCGATGTGCTCGGCGTGCCAGTACTCGATGGACTCCATCAGCGCCGACACCTTGGCCGCGTCGTGGGTGGCCCCCTTGCCCTGCGACACCGACAGCGACCTCGAATTGGGCCGGATCGCGTTGTACACGGGGATCCCGACCCGGTCCAGGCCGGTCATGTTCGCCACCCGGGTGATGCCTAACGCCTCCCGGTGCCGGCCGAAGTCCTCCCAGGTCTCCCCCGGTGAACGGCGCCGCTGGCCGTCGGTCCGCGCGGCCGGGGCGGGCGCGGCCGGAACGTGTTCGAACTGCATCACGTCAGTCATGAGCTTTCCTTGTCCGCGGCGGTCTTCGCGCCGGACGGCATGAGTTCGGTCTCCAGCAGAACGTGCTCGCCGGCGTTGACGAGGGCCACGCCCAGGCGGCGGCCGGGCTCGGCACCCGCGGGCAGCGGGATCGGCCCGGCCGGCGACATCCGGCTCGGGGTGCTCGCGGCGAACCGCAGCGGCCCGACCGGCACGATCGCGGTGGTCACCCAGGCGTTGTCCCACGGGCTGCCCAGCACCCGGGCGCCGTCGCCGTCGGCCACCAGGAACGGGGCCGGCATCCCCGCGGGGACGTCCGCGACCGGTCCACACCGCTCGCAGAAGCACAGCTCCCGCGCGTATCCGTCCAGCACGGAGAACTCGACGGTGATCCGCATCATCCGGTTGCCGCACAGATGGCGGGCCGGCCCCTGCTCAAGGTCAAGACGCTCGTTACGGTACTTCGAGCTGAAACTCAGGTAGCCGAGTTGCTCCGGACCGCGCGCGTGCAGCATGCGGGTCTGCACCAGGCTCCACCGCTCGTCGAGCTCCTCACCCGGCGGGTCGCCGTGCACGAAGTCCCAGAAGGCGTCGGCCTCGGCGGCGGGCAGGTTGCCGGTGTGCCGGGCCATCAGCGCGGCGAAGGCCCGGTAGCGCCGCGCCGGGGCGGGCACCGGGTCGAGCGCCCGAGGCTCGCGCGCCGCCCACGCCGACGCCACGACCGTCCGGGTCGCCGCGCCGACGCGCCCGGGCCGGCCCTCCTTCAGCAGCGGCCCGAAGCCGGTCATGATCTCCGCACGGGCCTCCGCCGGCACGCCGGTGTGCCGGGAGTGCAGCTCCAGCCGCGCCAACTGCTCGTACGTCACGTCATCGGGGTCCGGGGTCGGGGCCGGCCCTGACCCGGAGCCCCCGGCGCAGGTGTGCCGACCGGCCCGGCCGTCGGGCCGCTGGACCCGGACGTCGGGATCGCCGATGCAGATGTACGGCGGCGTGGCGGTGCCGGGGAACCGGTTGAGCAGCATGGTGAGCTCGCCGACCGTCCCGCCCAGTTCCAGGAACGCGAGCGTCGCCTGGGCCAGCTCCGGCGTATTGAAGGTGACCCGGGTCGAGGCGACGAACGCCTCGACGGTCGAGCCGCGCAACAGCGCCGTGCCGAAGAGCACCTCGGGGTTGAGCACGCCGTCGGCCGGGTGGTACCCCCAGCACGACAGCAGCACCACGATCCGCGCCTGCATCGCCGACGCGCCCCAGTAGGCGGTGAGCGGCAGGTGCTCCAGCCGGCAGGGGCCACCGACCTGGCAGAGCAGGGTCAGGTCGCCCGGCCGCGGTTTGCCCCGCAGGTGGTCCACCTGGACGCAGAAGACGTGGCTCCCCACCTCGAGGTCCGCGCCGTTGCCGTGGGCGTGGAAGACGGCCGCCTCGACGCCGCCGGTGAGCCGGGTGAGGAACTCCCGGGCCTCCTCCCGGCCGTACTCCACCTCGCAGTCGAACCGGCTGCGGAAGTGGCAGTACATCGCGGCGGCCCGCGGTGCCGGCGGGGCGGGCTGCGGGCGCGAACCGGGCAGCCGCCCGTCCCGGCCGATGGGCAGCACCCCGACCGGCGTCCCGACCTCGACCGAGACGTCCAGGAGGGCCTCGACCGCGGCGTAGGTCAGCTCCTCACCCGGCACGACCACCAGCGCCGAGTCGGCCCGCTCGGACCCGCGCAGCGCCGCGAGGACGTCCGGCCAGCCGTCGACCCGCAGCAGGTGCTTGCCCTGCCCGCGCCGGTCGGCCTCGGCCGCTTCGCAGGCCTGCGCGCCGACCGCGATGAGCAGCGCCCGGCGGACGCCCACCCGGCCGGCCTCGGCCGTGGCGACGGCGGTCATCGCGGACCTTCGTCGTCCGTGCGGGACCCGCCGCCGACGCTGACCCCCCAGCCCTTCCGCTGGTAGTCGGCCACCCGGGCGGTCCGGAACTCGCTCGCGGTGACGCCCGGGCTCAGCACGACGTCGTCGTCCGGGTGGAAGAACATGGGCAGGGACCAGCGGGGAACCATCGCGTCGCGGGGATCGCGGACCACGACACGGTGCTGCGTGGCCGGGTAGTACCCGTTGCTCGCCTGCTGGAGCATCTCCCCGATGTTCACGATGATCAGGCCCGGCTCGTATTCGAGGTCGATCCAGTCGCCGCCCACCGGCTGGATCTGCAGGCCCAGGATCTCCGGGGCCGGCAGCAGCGTCAGCAGGTTGATGTCGGCGTGCGCGAGCGCCCGGATCGAGCCGGCCGCCGGCGGCTGCTCGTAGGGCATGTAGCGCTGGAGCCGCAGTACCGACTCGACCGGGCTGATCCAGGACGAGAGCGACGACGGTTTGTCCGTCAGCGACCCGCCCGGCCACTCGTCGTCGAGCCATCCGAGGAGCCGGCGGGCCACCCCGCTGGCCGGCTCCAGCAGCTCGCGCGCGGCGGACGAGACGCCCCGGGGAAGCGGCTGGGTGAGGCCGAAGTGGTAGAACTGCTTGCGGTCCCGGCGAGTCACGCCGTCCGGCAGCAGCTCGCCGTCGCGCTGGTGGAAGCCCCACGGGTTGTCCGCGTCGGCGCGGAACCGCTCGGGCACCCCGGAGTCGAAGAACGCTCCCCATTCGGCGGTCAGCTCGTCGATCGTCCCCGTCGGCAGCCCGTGCCCGACGACGACCGCGAAGCCCGAGTGGTGCAGCGACGTCGAGAACCGCCGCGGAGCATCCGCCTCGTTCATGTCGACAACAAGAACCTGGCCGGTCTCTGTCAGCCCCATGCGACACCCTTCGACTCGTCGATGCGGAACCGGCGCCATGCGAGCACGGCGAAGGCGGCGGAGAAGGCCAGCAGGAACAGCATCGGCCGCAGCGCGCCGACCACACCGCTGCCGACGACGATCACTTCCCGGAAGCCCTCCATCGCCCAGTAGCCGGGTGTCAGCCGGGCGATCCACTGCACCCACTGCGGCAGCAGCGCTACCGGCGCGAGCGCCCCGCCGAGGCCGGCCAGCAGGATCGAGCCCAGGTTGGCGATCGCGTTGAGCTGCATGATGTTGCGGCACAGGGCGACCAGCAGCAGCCCCAGGCACAGCACGTTGATCTCGGTCAGGGCCGCGACGAACACCACGCCCAGCACCGATCCGTTGACGTGCAGGCCGGTGAGCAGGCTGCCGACGGTGAAGAAGATGCCCATCTGGACGGTCAGGACCGCCGCCGGGACCAGTGTCTTGCCGACCATGATGTCGGCGGTGCCCGCGTGCGAGGCGCGCAGCCGGTCCCAGGTGTTCCAGCCGTGCTCGCGGAAGATGCAGTAGCCCAGGTTTGCCACCGAGAAGAAGGCGAAGACCAGGCTCATCCCGGGCACCACCTGGGCGGCCCCGCTGGCCACCCCCGGTCCGGCCGCGGCGCTGGTGAGGCCCTTGTTCAGGAAGCCCATCAGCAGCAGTGGCATCACCGTCGCGACGATGACGAAGAAGGGGTCACGGCGCAGGATCCGCAGATCCTGGCCGGCGATCGCGGTGATCCGGGACCAGCTCATCGGGCTCCCGCCTCTACTGTCGGCTCGGCGTCCGCCGCCCCCGCGCCGGGCCGGGCTCCGTCGGAGGAGAACCGGCGCCCGGTCAGGGTCAGGAACACCGCCTCGAGGCTCGGGGTCATGAACTCCACCCCGCGCAGACCGCCTCGCGTGACCTGCTGGCCGGCGAGGACGTGGCCCGCGACGGCGGCGGGCTCGTCGCAGTAGATGCGCACGGTGTTGCCGTCCACCTCCATGTCGAGCGGGGCGCCGGTGACCGGGTCGACCGGGGCATCCAGCGCCGGCGGCGGACCGTCGAACATCAGCTCCACCGCGCTGCGCGCGTGCTTGCGCACCAGTTCCTCGATCGAGCCGCGCGCGATGATCCGGCCGTGGTCGAGCACGGCGACGGAGGCCCGCAGGTCCTCCACCTCGCCCAGGTAGTGCGTCGAGTAGCACACGGCGCAGCCCTCCTGGGCCGCAAGCTCGTTGATGGCGGCCACCATCCGGGCCCGGGTGGCGACGTCCACCCCGGCCGTCGGCTCGTCCAGCAGCAGCAACGCGGGCCGGGCGAGCAATGCGATCGCCGTGTGCAGCCGGCGCTTCTCGCCGCCCGACAGCCGCCGGGCGGGCCGGTCGATCAGTTCGGTGAGCGCCATCCGGTCGGCCGCGTCGTCGATCCGGTCGGCCAACGCCTTGCGCCGCAGCCCGGCCAGCTGGCCGAACAGCTTGAGGTTGTCCCGCACGGTGACCGACGGGTAGATCGCCAGATCCTGGCTCGCCAGGCCGATGTGCCGGCGCGCGCTCGCCGGCTGCGCGACGACATCGACGCCGTTGACGACGACGGCGCCCGAGTCCGGGCGCATCAGCCCGGCGACGATCGTCACCATCGTGCTCTTGCCGGCGCCGTTCGGTCCGAGCAGTGCGCAGATCTCGCCGGCGTCGATGGCGAGGCTCGCGCCGGCCAGGGCGGGGCGGTCGCCGTAGGACTTGCGGAGGTCCGTGATCGTCAGGGTCGCCGGCATTCAGACCGCTTCCCTGCTCATCCGGGCGGCCTCCGGCTGCCAGCCGGGCGGCATGATCGGCACCCGGAGCTTCGACCACAGACCGCGGGCCCGCCGCATGTCGCGGAAGATCCCCACGTACTCGTGCGTGAAGATCGTCCAGACGTTGTTGGTGCCGATGTCGTGGATGAGGCCGTAGTTCACCGGCTCGTCCTCCGGCTGGAAGGTGCCGAACATCCGGTCCCAGATGATGAAGACGCTGCCGTAGTTCTTGTCGATGTACTGGCCGTTCGAGCCGTGGTGCACCCGGTGGTGCGACGGGGTGGTGAAGACGAACTCGAACCAGGCCGGCAGCTTCCCGATCACCTCGGTGTGGATCCAGATCTGGTACACCGCGTTGATGCTGAATGCCGTGAAGATGATCCACGGCTGGAAGCCGAAGACGGCCAGCCAGGGGAAGAAGAGCACGTTGGAGAAGGACCCGATCGGCGTGCGCAGGGCGGTCGAGACGTTCAGGTAGGTGCTCGAGTGGTGCTGCACGTGGTTGGCCCACAGCAACCGGATCCGGTGCCCCGCCCGGTGGTTCCAGTACTCGTTGAAGTCCACCACCACGATGGCGAGCACCCACGTGGTCCAGCCGGTGCCGAGCGAGAAGAGCCGGTGGTCCCATGCGAAGAGCGCGAACGCCACGCTGATGGCGTTGACCAGGGCGCCGGGAATCGTGCTGAGCGCGGCCAGCGCCAGGTTGGCCACCGTGTCCCACAACGAGTAGCCGCGCAGCCGGCGCACCGGAAGAGCGACGTCGACCGTCACTCCCGGGGTGCGAGCCGCCCACCGGCTCACGACGACGGCTTCGGCCACCATCAGCACGACGATGACCGGCATGCTCCACATGATGACCGGGACGCTTCGGGTCAGGTCCATGGTCAGTTACCCCTCTCGATTCCTACTGGCTCGTCCTGATCGGCGCGATCCGTCCGCGGGCCGGGGATCTCCCCGATCCGGTCCCGCGAGGTCAGCGCCGAGCGCTGCGTGGCCTCCGGTGGCGCACCCGCGCGGCCCGCGTCGCGCCGGGCGTCGGACCGCCGGCGGCGGCGCCCGCGCGGGCCGCTCGGCCGCTCCTCCGCGGCGAGCAGGTCCAGCAGCAGCGCCTCGGCCGCCGGGTCCGCCGGGAAGTCGGCCGCGCGCGGCCAGTCGCACCGCTCGAGCATCGGCCGGTCGCCGGGGAGCCGGTGCCACAGTTCCTCGGTGACGAAGGGCAGCACGGGGTGCAGGAGCCGCAGCAGCACGTCGAGGACCAGGACCGCGTCCTGGCGGGTCCGCTCGTCACCGGCCCGAAGCTGCGGTTTGACGGCGACCAGGTAGCGCTTGCACAGATCGGTGCGGATGAACTCCAGCAACGCCTGCGCGGACCGGTGCAGCGCGAACGTCTCCAGCCCCTCGGTCGTCACCGTGATCAGCCGGTTGAGACGGGAGAAGATCCAGCGGCGGTACAGGTCGGCCCGCGCGTCGGAAGCCTGCGGCACTGGCTCGCCGCCGTCGTCCGGATCACCCGCGCCGGCACCCACCACGAGCCGGGCGGCGTTCCACAGGCTGATGATGGTGCGCCGCCAGCCCGTCACGATCCCCGGGTCGAAGGCGATGTTGTGGCCGGTCATGGCGGACAGCGCGGCCCAGCCCCGCAGTGCGTCGGCCCCGTGGCTGTCGATGAAGGGTCCCGGCGCGATGGCCGTGCCCTTGGCGCTGTCCATCTTGCGGGTGTCGGGCCGCAGCACGATGCCGGTGACGACCACGTCGCGGAACGGCAGTTCGCCGGTCAGCCGGGTGCCGACCATGACCATCCGGCTGAGCCCCAGGCGCAAGGCGTCGCGGGACCCGACGGTGAGCGACGTGGGCCGGTAAGCCGCCAGCTCGTCCCGTTCGTCCGGCCAGCCGAGTGCGGTCGACTGCCACATCGCCTGGGAGAACCACGCGTCGAGCACGTCCGTCTCCTGGGTGAGGTCCTCGGACGCGCACCGTGGACACCGGTCCGGATCGTCCACGGCGGCGAACTGATGCCCGCACACACAGGTGAAGACGGGCACCCGGGGACCGAGCCACACCTGCCGGCTGATGCACCAGTCGTGCAGACCGTCGAGCCAGGCGCGGTAGTCGTCGCCGTAACGGGCCGGGTGGAACGCCGGGCGTCCCAGGTCGTGGGCGGCGCGGGCCTCGGCGGCCATCGACTCCATCGAAACGAACCACTGCCGCGACGCCACCGGCTCAACTTCGCCCTGGCAGCGCTCGCACAGCGCCACGGCCCCGGCGCGGGTGTCCCGGTCGATCAGGTGTCCGCCCGACTCCAGGTCGGCCGTCACCCGCTCCCGGGCCGCCGGCACCGTCAGGCCGTCGAGCCAGGGCCGGCCCGGCGCCCGCACCCGGCCCGCCTCGTCGAGGCCCACACGCGGCTCGAGGCCGTGCCGCGCCCCGACCCGCCAGTGCTCGGCGTCGTGCCCGGACAGCAGCAGGAACGCGTCGCACTTCGCCTGCCGGCAGGCCTCACCGTCGAGTACGACGGGCACCGCCTCGCCGGTCAGCGGCAGCACGGCCCGCTCGCCCGGCTCGATGTCGAACTGCGCCGGGTCCGCGACCACCGCCACGGCTGCCGCCAGCAGCTCGGGTCGCTCGGTGCTCACCACCGCGGTCGTGCCCCGGTTCCGCAGCGCGACGGTGAGCGAGAAGGTGGAACGGTCTCTCGGCTGCCGGACCAGCTGGCGGTTGGAGAGCACGGACGAGCAACTGGCGCACCAGTTGACGATGCGGAGGTCCTGGTAGATCAGGCCGGCGTCCCAGAGTCGGACGAAGGTGGTGCGGACGGAGCGGATCGACGGCTCGTCCATGGTGAACCGCAGGCGTGGCCAGTCCAGGGAGGCGCCCAGCGACCGCAGCTCGCCGACGATGGCACTGCCGTTGTCGTCGGTCCAGCGCCGGACCCGCTCATCGAAGGCGGCGCGTCCCAGCTGCTGTTTTGTGAGCCCCTCGGCCGCGAGCTCCTTTTCCACGGCACGCTGCGTGGCAATCAACGCGAAGTCGAGACCGGGCAGCCACAGTACATCAAAGCCGGTCATTCGCCGATATCGGGCGAGAACGTCTTGGACGATCGACTGGAGCGCATGGCCCAGGTGCAGCCGCGCGCTCACACTGGGCGGCAAAAGGACAAGCGAGAACTTCGGCCTGCTACTGTCCGGAACGGCCCTGAACAGGCCCTCGCGCTCCCATTCAGCGACCCAACGAGCTTCGACCAGGCGATGGTCGTACGGCGCCTCTAACAAGTCGTCCCCACTTATATCACGCACTGTTGCCCGTCATTGCATTGCGGTGCGTAGTGCGGCCCCCGATCAACCCTGGAAACAACGAGTGATAGGCCGGCGAAGCCCATCTCGCGTCGCAGACTGTACCGACGTGAAGGCGGCGCCAGCAACCATCAACGTCAATCAGTGCAAGTCAGCTTTCTTACATGGGGCAATTCGCCATTTTAGGCAACCCAGCAGGGGCGCTCAATTCGTCCGCATTTGCTCAGACGCATATCCTATAAAATCGATATGCAAGATCGACAACATCTCGTATAGTCCGGCGGCAATGCCGAGAAGAACGGCGGGTACGTCCGACTCGTACGCTTGTGTCCACCTCCGGCGACCATGCCGCCGACTGGTATGTTGAGTGCTTTCTCGGGCGGGAGCCCGCCTCGGCGCTCGCTGAGGCGACTGACGAGTGCACACGAAGGTACAGACGTGACGAGCATTCACTCCGATGCGACGGGCGGACACGCCGGCGACATCGACGCATGGCTGGCAACCTGGAACGAGCGGAAGGTGTTCGAGGCGCACGGCCTTCCCGGCGACGGAACCGAGCCGGGGCCGCGGTCGAACAACCGGTACCTCGTGAGCATGTTCCCCTACCCGTCGGGTGACCTGCACATGGGCCACGCCGAGGTCTACCCGATCAGCGACGCGGCGGCCCGCTACCTGGCCCTGAAGGGCCACAACGTGCTCAACCCGATCGGCTGGGACTCCTTCGGCCTGCCCGCCGAGAACGCCGCGCTGAAGCGGGGCCTGAATCCCGCGGATTGGACCTACGCGAACATCGAGGTGCAGGCGGAGGGCTTCCGCCGGCTGGGGATGTCGTTCGACTGGCGGACCCGGCTGCACACATCGGACCCGGATTACTACCGGTGGAACCAGTGGCTGTTCCTGAAGCTCTACGAGCACGATCTCGTGTACCGGTCCAAGGCGCCGGTGAACTGGTGCCCCAACGACCGGACCGTGCTGGCCAACGAGCAGGTCATCCAGGGCAAGTGTGAGCGCTGCGGCGCGCTCGTCGAACGCCGCGAGCTGACGCAGTGGTTCTTCAAGATCACCGCCTACGCGCAGCGCCTGCTGGACGACATGGACCAGCTCGGCGCGTGGCCCCACGACGTGCTGGTGATGCAGCGCAACTGGATCGGGCGTTCCACGGGCGCCTATGTCGACTTCGCGATCGAGGACCTCGACGAGACGGTCCGGATCTTCACCAGCCGGCCCGACACCCTGTTCGGCGCGACCTTCTTCGTCGTGGCCGCCGACGCCGCCCTCGCCGGCCGGCTGGTCACCGACGAGCACCGCGAGCAGCTGGCGCAGTACGCCGCCGCGACCCGTTCGGCCACCGACATCGACCGGCTGGCCTCCAACCGGCCGAAGACCGGTGTGTTCCTGGGCCGGTACGCGGTGAACCCGGTTAACGGCGATCGGCTGCCGATCTACGCGGCGGACTACGTGCTGAGCGACTACGGCACCGGGGCGATCATGGCCGTGCCGGCGCACGACCAGCGCGATCTCGACTTCGCCCGGGCGATGGACCTGCCCGTCCGGATGGTCGTCGACACCGGCGAGGAGGACCCGGCCACATCCGGGGTCGCCACCACCGGACAGGGCAAGGCGATCAACTCGAGCTTCCTCGACGGCATGGACGTGGAGTCGGCCAAGGCCGCGATCACGGCCGATCTCCAGGCGCGCGGCCTCGGCGAAGCAGCGACCATCTACCGGCTGCGCGACTGGCTGATCTCCCGGCAGCGATACTGGGGCACGCCCATCCCCATGATCCACTGCGAGGCCTGCGGGCTGGTCCCCGTGCCCGAGGACCAGCTGCCGGTGAAACTTCCCGAGTCCGGCTTCGAGCTGCGCCCCAGCTCCGGCGTGCCCCCGCTGGCCACCGCGACGGAGTGGGTCAACGTCGAGTGCCCGACCTGCGGCGGCCCCGCCACCCGCGACGTCGACACCATGGACACGTTCGTCGACTCGTCCTGGTACTTCCTGCGCTTCCCGAACCCGGACTACGCGGAGGGCCCCTTCGACCCCGAGGGCGTGAAGCGCTGGCTGCCGGTGGACGATTACATCGGCGGCAAGGAACACGCCATCCTGCACCTGCTCTACGCGCGCTTCGTGACGAAGTTCCTGAGTGACATCGGGATGCTGCACTTCAACGAGCCGTTCCGGCGCCTGACGAACCAGGGTCAGGTCATCATGAACGGCAAGTCGATGAGCAAGTCGCTCGGCAACCTGGTGAACCTCCAGGAGCAGCTCGCGCAGTACGGCCCGGACGGCGTGCGGGTCACCATGATGTTCGCCTCGCCGCCCGAGGACGACATCGACTGGGCCGACGTCTCCCCCTCCGGCTCGGTCAAGTGGCTCAACCGCGTGAACCGGCTCTGCACGGACGTCGGACCGGCGACCGGCGACCCGGCACCCGGCGACCCACAGGTGCGCCGGTCCGCCCACCGCCTGGTCCACGAGATCGACCAGCTGATGGAGCGGCGCCGCTACAACGTGGCGATCTCGCGCATGATGGAGCTGACCTCGCTGCTGCGCAAGGCGCTCGACGCCTCGTCCGGGGTGGCCGACGCGGCCGTGCACGAGGGCGCCCGGGCCCTGGCGGTGGTGCTCTCCGCGATCGCGCCGTTCACGGCCGAGGAGTGCTGGCAACGCCTCGGCAACGCCCCGTCAGTGGCCGAGGCCGGCTGGCCCAAGGTCGACCCGGACATGCTCATCGACTCCGTCGTCACCTGCGTGGTGCAGGTCAAGGGCAAGGTCCAGGCGCGGCTGGAGGTCCCGGCGGAGATCTCGGCCGAGGACCTGGAGGCGCTGGTCCTGGCCACCGAAGCGGTGACCCGGCGGCTGCCGAACGGCCGGCCGAGCCGGATCGTCATCAAGCCGCCGACGCTGGTGAACGTCATCCCGTAGCCCGGCCGGAAGCACCGACAGCCGACGACAGCCGCCGGGGTCCTCGCACGTATCGAGGACCCCGGCGGCTGTCTTCGTGCGTCAGGCTGCCTTGGTCGCGGCGTAAACCGTCCGGCACGACCCGCTCCGGGACCGGCCGCAGGCGCATGCGGGCACCTCCGCCGGGTACGGCTCGGGGTCGAGTCCGGCCTTCGACAGCAGCGCGTTCAGGACGTCGGCGCCGTACGCGCGGCTCGTCACCGTCTGATCCACCCGGATCGGCCCGCTGCCGTCGTCGAACAGGCCCGAGAAGCGCAGCATCCCGATGCCCCGCTCCTCGTCCCACACCCCGCGCTTGACGATCACGGCGTCCGGCTCGTCCGTCACGCCGATGTTGTGCCAGCCGCGGAAGTGATGGGGCTCGTACAGGTCGAAGACGAACGTCCCGCCCACCGGCAGGACCGCCGCGACCCGCGCGAAGCACTGCTCCAGCGCCTCCTCCGACAGCAGGTGGTTCAGCGCCCCCTCGAGCGCCACGCACGCGCGGACCTGGCGGTCGAGCACGAACGTGGTCATCTCGGCCTGCTGGAGTACCACTCGCCCTGTCTCGACATCCTGGGCCAGGCGATGGGCCGCATTTGCGAGCATGCCGGCCGAGATGTCCAGGCCGATGACGTCCCAGCCGGCCCGCAGCAGGATCTGCGCCGACACGCCGGTGCCGCAGGCGAGGTCCAGCACCAGGCGTTCCTCGGCGCCAGGGCGCCCGGAGAGCCACTGCGCCAGCAGCGGTGCGAAGTCGCGGGTCCAGCCCGTGCCGTACCGGTCATAGAACTCGGCGAACCCGCGCCCGTAGAACGTGCCGGGTGACGATGTGGTCGTCATCGGCTCAGACCGGCTGGAGTTCGGCGAGGCGCGGGGCGCGCTGCGGCATGCTGGTCAGCGCGCAGCCGCGCGCCTCGACCGTGACCAGCCGCCGGACCCCGGTGAGGGTCGGCCCGGCCACGCCGCAGGGGCATGGGGTGTCGTGCCGCACGCCGACATCCTCCGAGAGCACGAACCCCGGAAAGCTCGTCGCCGTGGGGTCGAAGAACGCCAGCATGCCCTCCGTGCCCTCGGCGACGGGCTCGAACCGGCGCGGGCAGAGGACGGCGACCTCCAGCCACGGCGGGACGTGTTTGCGGTGCGCGGAGCACTCGATGAGCACCGAGTTGAGCTCGACCATGCCGTAGCCGTCCCGGATGTCGCGGTGATCCGTGCCGAGCAGCCCGCTGACGCGCTCGCGCAGCTCCACCGGCGCGAGGGCCTCGCCCTGGTGGCGCTTCCAGCCGCCCACCGTGAGCACCACGAGCCGGCCGTCCCATCGGCGGGACCCGCCCGCCGCCTGCGCGAACGACAGGACGTCGTGCGGGGCCCCGATGAGCAGGCACCGCTCGTTCAGGGCGGCCGCCTCGGCCAGCACGTCCGCGGCCGCCCGGGAACCCGGCTCGATCGTCGGGTGCGCGGCGGCCATGCCGGCGACGATGTAGGAGGTCCAGGGCGCGCGGGGCATGCTGATCGACGGCACCAGGTTGATCAGCGTGAATCCGCTCGTGCCCAGGTCGAACAGGGACCGGATGCTCGCCCGCACCCCGGAGAAGAACCGCTGGAGGGTGTCGTCGTCGCGGGGGACGCTGCTCAGCGACCCCCGCGTGCCGGAGCTGGAGCACCCGACGACGTCACGGGCCGTGCTGACGTCGAGCCCGCGCTTGAAGACCGCGGACGGGACCAGCATGTGGCGGTAGGGCGCGGCCGGGCCGGACACACGACCCGGGCCCGGGCGCGCCGAGGACGCCACCCGCAGCAGCGGCGACGTGGCGAGGGTGGCCGGCACGCCGGCCTGGGCGAGCGATGTCCACCAGGCGTCGCGTCCGTCGTCCCACCAGGCGAACGGATCGTCCGCCTCGAAGCACGGCTCGAGCAGGTCGTCGAGCGTCCGCGGCGCAGCGGCGGTTCCACCGGGCATCAAGGCTCCTCACAGTCCCATGAAGTGGCGGTGCAGTTCCTCCGCGGAGAGCACCCCGTAGATCGACGCGTTGGCCATGTCGTCCTCGATGGCGATCCACCGGACCAGCGAGTTGAGGACCCGCTGGCCGTCGTGCGGGAAGCCGCGCCGGGGATGGCGGGACAGGCCCAGCTCGACCACCCGCGACCCGCCCACCGGCAGGAGCCGCTCGGCCACCGTGGTGGCGGCCTCGTACGGGTAGACCGAGATCGTCTGGGAGTCGTCGTCCAGCCACTGCGCGATCTCGTCGAGATCCGCACACGGGTGGACGAACACGGTCCGCCCCAGCGGATGCGTGATCGCCCCCTCCTCGGCGGAGACCCGGATCGAGGACCAGCCGTCGCCGGTGTGCACGGACCAGCCGCGGACCCGGGCCTCCTCGCTGATCAGGCGGATCTGACCCTCCACGTCGGTGCCGGCGGCGCGGCGCGGCAGCGCGGCGGTCACCTCGTGCATCGCCGCCGCCAGCCGCTCCTCGAAGGCCGCGGCGTCGCCCAGCACGTATGCCCGCAGCGGGCTCAGGCACGCCGCCTGGTTGTAGAACGACACCTCGATCGCCAGGCGCCGGGCGGCGTCGTCGAGGTCGACCCCGTCCGCCGTGAGGTCGAGGACCGCGCAACTGCGGCGGGGCCCGAAGGTCACGCACGGAACGTTCGGCCTCAGGGCGGACCGCACCTGGCTGATCGCCTCGCCCGAGCCCCACAGGCACGCCGTGTCGGCCAGGCCGATCAGCCGGTTGCCGACCTCGTGCTCGCGCGGCCAGTACAGGGCGGAGATGCCCGCGGCCAGGGGGCTGTCCCCGGCCACCTCGACGGCGGTCCGCGCGAACAGATAGACACTGAGCGGGTCCCGCGACGGCAGCTTGATCAGGTTGGCGTTGCGGGTGATCATGCCTCGGAGGACGGAGTACAGCCCGGCGACGGGAATGTTGCCGACCAGGCTGTGGAACGCCATCCCGCGGGGAACCGCCAGCTGCCGCACGGACTCGTTGCGCTGCCACTCGTCCATCGCGTGCACGCTGCCGAGCTCGGAGCGCAGCAGTTGATAGTGGTCCGCCCGGCTGGTGAGGTAGCCGCCGATACCCGCGTAGTCCGAGCGGACGACCGACCAGTTGAGGCCGGTGGTCTCCTCGATGGCGGCACCGTACTCGCGACCGATCTCGTCGAGGCGATCCAGCCAGCCGCTGCCCACCCGGTGCAGGAACAGCGACACGTCACGCAGCGACAGCGCTCGCAGCCGCGGGCCGAGCTCCCGCTTGCCCGTCTCGATGAGCTCGAGGTCACGCTCGGTGGGAAAGCGGGTCACGATCGACGCGTCGGGCGTTGTCACCACGACGTCCTCGCACGGCCCGTCCAGAACCTTCCCGCCGATGATCGGCGGCATGGCGATGACGCGCCGGGCGGACGGCTCAGGCTCGACGTCGGGGCCGATGCTCGGCATCGGCCTCAGGAGCTGACCGGTCATGCGAGCGCGCCCAGCACGGCCGTGGTGCCCGTCTCCCGCAGCTCCTGGCGGGAGCGGATGACGACGTCGATCGGCGCGTCGGTGGCCGCCTCGATGCCGTAGGAGCGCAGGAAGTTCTCGGCCGCGCTCTGGAACATCAGCCGGGCCCGGCGCACGCTGCGACCGAAGTCGTGACCGATCTCGTCGAGGATCACCAGATCGCAGGACTTGGCCGTCTGCGCCACGAGGCGGACCTGGTCCGCGTCGACCCAGGTGTCCCGGGCCCCGGCGATCATGGTCAGGGCCCCGCCGAAGCGCTCGGTGTTGCCGACCGTGTCATTGAGGAACATCAGGCCGTTGCGGTCGGCGTCCAGGGCCAGCTCGAACCGCACATCGAACCCGTCGATGTTGAGGATCCGGTCCGGGCTGTGGTCCTCGGCCGGGTCGCGGTAGTCGACGTTGGTGACCACCTGCAGCGTGTCGGCGCAGCAGACGACTGGCACGATGCCGACGAGGCGGCCCCGCCAGTCGCGCTCCGTCAGCAGGCGCAGGGTCGGCGGGAACGACAGGCTCGTCGCCAGCACCGCATCGACCTCGAACTCGTCGAGGATGGTGGCGACGTCCTGCGCCTGCCCCGCCAGCGTGAAGTCCATGATGGTCCCGGCGGAGCGCCCGGGGTGCTGGCGGAAGTCCGGCACCAGCACGGAAACGCGATTGCGCAGAAGAAGCGCCGAAAGGTGGAAGTATTCGTCCGCCGTTCGCCCGAAGCCGGGCAGGACGAGGGCCCGCGCGATCGCGCCGTCGACGTCGTACTGGTCCACGACGAGGTCTGCATCCGGACCGAGCGAGTGCGTGAACGAGCGAATCATGCGCGACTCCAATCGAAGCGGCGACGGCAAGTAGCGATGCGCTGTACCGGCGGGTGCGGCCGCGCTACCAAAAGGTCACCACACCGTCCGAGATGCCCGAACGAATACGGGCGAGATGCTCGAACACGTCGGCCGGGGAGGCTTCCTCAGCCGATGTGTCGGCCGCTTCGGTGTCTTCGACGCTCGGCGGCGTATCGATCCCCGACAGTTGATTGGCGGCTACGCGTGATTCGTCCACGTTGATTTCCCCTCAAGGCTGTTGTTGTGCCCGGTCCTGGCCGCATTGGGCTCGGCCGAGCTGCCGTGCAGATTGCGACCCAAATTCGGTGGCAAGGCTCCGATCGACACCAGAGATCGACCAACGCCACGCAAATATACAGGGTCCGGGCGCGCTCGGGCGGCCCCCGTTTCCCGGCCATACCGGTGCATGACGCCCCTCTCCGGCGACACCGGGCGCACTGGCGGTGATAAATGTCCGCATGTGGACATCACGCCGCCGCGAGGCAACCCGGCCGCATCAGCGCGCGCCCCAGACCGCGCCCCCGAGGTCATGGGGGCCGGCGCGCAGGACGCTGAAGCCGAGCTGCCGGTAACCGGCGGCGCGGAGCAGGGCGACCCACTCCCACCGGGACAGGAATCCGCCGCGGTCCCACCACCCGTCGAAGAGCGCGAAGAGAAAATCGAGCGCCCAGGGGGTGTCCGGTCCGGTCCGCGGGGACCCTTCGCACAGCACGACCCGCCCGCCGTCGGCGAGATGGTCCCGCAGGTGCCGCAGCGTCGCGAGCTTGTCCTGCGCGCAGTGCACGGCGTTGGTGGCGAAGATCGTGTCGAAGGTCCCCAGCTCACCGGGCGGCTCGCGGTCGAAGTCGTACACCAGGCCGGCGCCCGGCCAGGACCCCCGCCGCACCAGCGACTCGCTCGCGTCGCTCCAGACGAACTCGCCGCGGATCAGATCGCCCACCAGCGACGTCGTGTTCCCCACGCCCGTACCCAGCTCGAGGAACCGCCCGTGCGCATCGGCCAGGGTCCGCAGCGTGTCGGCCATGAGGGTGGCGTAGGAGCCCATCGGCCACTCGGTCATCAGGCGCTTCCAGAGCCCGGGCCGGCCCCGCATCAGCTCCGGGCCGTCCATGAGCCCCTGCGCCACCGCCGGCCAGTTGCCGACCAGCAAGTCCAGGCTGTCGTGGGCGGCCACGCGTTCGAAGCGCGCGTCCGCCGACGCCGGCCGGCGGGCCGCGAGCAGCTCGGCGGCCCGGGCGTGGATGCTTTTCGCGCGGTCGGTCAGCGGCTCGGCCCGGTCGGCGAGGATCGCGGCCGCGGCGTCGTGCGCGTAGGCGAACAGTTCGGCGTACCGCGGCCCGGAGTCGCGCCGGACGGCGAGCTGCCGCCCCATCTTCCGCCGCTGGGGTTTGCCGGTCGACGTCGCGTCGAAGCGCCCCGACTGGACCGCCGCCGGGCGAAGCCCTTCGCCCGCGAGGACCGGCTCGACGCGCTCGATCTCCTCGGCCTCGATGAACAGCCCGAACTCCTGGCCCAGGGAGTGCTCGGCGACCGGCACCGCGGCGAACGGGCCAGCGGGCATCCGGTCCTTCCATCGCCGCTCGAGATCCAGCGGGTAGTACTTCTCGCCGCCCCGGTTGATGACCTCACCCCGGCGGCCCTTGAGCACCAGGAAGCCGTCGCGGACCGTCCCGAGGTCGCCGGTGCGCAGCCAGCCGTCCGGCGACAGGACCGCCGCCGTCGCGGAGGCGTCCCGCCAGTACCCCGCCATCATGTCCGGCGAACGGACGACGACCTCGCCGTCGTCGAGGTGGAACTCCGTGCCCTCCAGTGGCAGCCCGACCGGAGCCACGTTGTCGATGTACTGCTCGACGAAGTCGGCGCCGTCGAGCAGCGGCGTCGTGAAGCTGAAGTTCACCGCCTCCGTGAGCCCGTACCCTTGGCGAAGCCTGGGTCCGTAGCACTCGTAGAACCGCTTGGCCAGGTCCTGGCTCAGCGGCGCGGCCGCGGTGATGAGGTATTCGAGCGTCTCGGGCCACTCCGGCCGGTGCTCGAGCAGATGCCAGAGCAGGGCCGGCACGATCGATGCGGTCGTCGCGCCGGCGGCGGCCAGTTGTGCGAAGTAGGCCGCCGGATCGAAGCGGTCGCAGCGGACCAGCGGGGCGCCGGTGAGCCGCGAGCCGATCAGGGACATCACGATCGCGTTGCAGTGGTACAGCGGCAGGCAGGTCCCGTGGGGCCGCTGTGGCGAGATCCCGTGCAGGGCAGCCGTCTTCGCCGAGTTGCCGAGGACCGCGTCCCTGGGCAGCATCACGCCCTTCGACACGCCCGTCGAGCCGGACGTGAACAGCATCAGCGCCAGCTCCGGGCTCGTCCGGTCGTCTTCCGGGTCCGCCGCGATCTCCGGCGTCACCACGGCGTCCTCGGTGATGACGGCCGCCGCGGACACCGTGCGGCAGACCCGCTCCAGCTCGGCGTCGTCCAGCCGCGGGTCGAGCGGAACGCCGACCAGGCGCTGGTCCAGGCACGCCAGCAGGATCGCGGCCAGATCGGCGCCGGACCGTTTCCGGATGACGATCCGGGAACCGGGCGCGAGCCGGCTGATGGCGGTTGGCCAGTCTTGCATCGGGCTCCTCATCGCACGGTCGCCGGGTGCGGCTGCGATCCGGTCAGGACCGGCTGCGGACGGTTCGCGCCGATCCGCAGCCGCTTCAGGTGGCGGGTCGAGCCGGGCGGTGCCGCGACCCCCGCGGTGCGGCCGTGGAAGTGGACCGCGTTGTCGATCACGACGAGCAGGCCACGATCCCAGCGGACCCCGAACCCCGGCGAGCCGTACATGGCCGCGTACATGCGGGCCAGGACCGCGTTGACCTCGTCCGGTGCGTCGAGGGGCCCGTCGTGGACCCAGTTGAGCGGGTCCTCCTGGAAGTCGCGGACCGAGAAGACCGGCCGGCCGTCGGCGATCCGCAGGATCGGCGGAGGATCGCCCTGCTCGTAGCGCAGCGACCGCAGCACCTCGCGGTCCCGCTCGGACAGCCGCCCGTAGACCTCACGCATCGGCAGCAGCACGGTCCGGGCGCACCTCGGGTCGTCGCCGGGGGTGACGCACATGAGGACGATGTATCTCGGCTGCACGGGCACCGGCGCTCCGCTGCTCTCCGTGTGCAAGGAGAGCCAGTTGGCCGCGAACGGCTGGAGATCGGTGTCGATCGTCGCCGGGCTCGTGGTCACCAGGTTGAGAATCACCTCGGACTCGACGAACGGCTGCACCGCCGGCGCCAGCTCCGGCTGGGCGGTGCCGAGCGTCGCCCCGAAGGCGAGGAACTCCTCGGCGTCCAGTGGCCGATCCAGCCGGACGACCGCGGCACCGTGGGCCGAGAGCTGCTCGCGGGCGATCGTGGCCAGCCCGCTCGAGTCGTCCGCGCGGACGTCCCGGCCGAACGGCGGCGCCGGCAAGGGTTGTGCGGCGTCGAGCAGTCGCCGGCGCAGCGGCACGTGCGGCTGGTCGGCCGCCTGCCGGAAGATCCCCTTGATCATCGGTCGTCGTCGCCCTTCAGGCCGAGCAGTTCCAGCAGCACCGGCCGCTGCAGTTTCCCGGTCGGCGTCCGCGGGATCGCGGGCACCTCGAACCAGCGGCGGGGCATCGCCACCGGTGACATCAGGGGAGCCAACCGCTGCGTGACGTCCTCGACGGTCGCCGAGCGCAGGCAGACCGCCGCCACGATCTCCTCCCCCAGGACCGGGTGCGGCACCGCCACGCAGCCGGCGTCGGCGACGCCCTCCAAGTGACGCAGGGCGCGTTCCAACTCGTCGAGCGAGACGGCCTCGCCGCTCACCTTGGCCATGTTCTTGATCCGGCCGGTGAGGTAGAAGTAGCGCCGGCCGTCGCGTCCGACGGTCCAGTAGCCCAGATCGCCACTGTGGAACCAGCCGCCCTCGAAGGCGACGGCGGTCAGGTCCGGGCGGTCCGCATAGCCGGCCATCACGTTGTGGCCACGCATGCACAGCTCGCCGATCTCACCTTCACCCACCGGCTCCCCGGTGCGGGACAGCACGGTCACCTCGTTGCCGTCGACCGCGACGCCGACGGTCGGTATGGGCGAGTCCAGCATGACGGCCGCATAGTCCTCGTCGGACAGGTCGATCGGCAGCTTGGTGGAGAAGTTGGTGGTCTCGGTCAGCCCGTACCCTTGCACGACCCGCACCCCGAAGGCCGACGTCACCCGTTTGGCGAGCGAGGTGGTCAGCGGCGCGGCGGCCGTGACGAAGTACCGCAGCGACCGCGGCGGCCGCCAGCCGCGACCGGTGGCCAGGACGGCCTCGAGCACGGTGGGCACGACGCTGGCGATCGTCGGCCGGTGCTCGTCGAGCTGGGCGCGATACCGCAGGGCGTTGATCTGCTGCGGCATGACCATGTGCGCGCCCGCGTGCACGACGGTCGCGGTGAAGTTCACGGCGTTCGCGTGGTGCAGCGGGAGCCCGCACATGATCTTCGAGCCGGCGTCGAGCCGATGGTGACGGCGCAACGCCTCGGCGTTGCTGAGCACGGCCCGGTGGCTCTGCACGACCAGCTTGCTGGCGGCGGTCGTCCCGGAGGTGCCGAACATGAAGGCGGGGGCGGCCCCCGACAGGTGCCGGTCGGTCCAGTCGGGCCCGGCCGGCGCCGGGTCGGCATCGACCAGGGTGGCGAGGTCTTCGTGGCCGGTCGCCGCGAGGGGCGTCCTGAGCACAGTGGACACCTTGTGACCCGCCAGGATCGATCGGAGCCGCTCGGGCGGATCGAGGGGGTTCAGGAACAGGCAGGTCGCGCCGGCACGCAGCAGGGCGAAGACCGCGAGGAGGGTGTCGACGTCGTTGCCGGCGAGCAGGCCGACGCGCCGGCCCACCAGGTCGTCCGGCTCGGACAACGCCGCCGCCAGGGCGCGGCTGCGCGCCTCGAACTCGCCATAGGTCAGCACCTGGGCGCCGCCCGCCGCGGGGAGCCAGGTGACGAACGGGGCGTCGGGCCCGGTCTCGGCGCGGTGCACGAGGTCGTCGACGACGGTGTTGTGCGGCGGGACGACCGGCCGCCCGTCGACGACGTACTCCTGCGCGGCACAGCCGGCGACCGCGGCGACGATACCGTCCACCGACGAGAACGTCTCGGCCGTGATGACGTCGGCCGTCATGGCGACGCCGAACCTCGCCTCCAGGGCCACCACGAGCTCGACGAGCCGGATGGAGTCCAGCCGGCCGAGCAGCTCGTCCGGGCTCGCCGCACCGTCGGCCGCCGCCTGATCGGTGATCAGCTTGCCCACCGACTGCCGCATGACGCTCGTCGGTGGCATGGTCACGCCGCTCGCCGATGACACGGTCACGGGCGGGTCTCCCGCGCCTCGCCTGGCCACGTCCGCAGCACGGCCCGGGTCCGCGCCGGCCGCGCGGCCTCGGCCGTACTCCCCGCTCGCCGCTGCGGCACATTGACCGTTGCAAACCCCACCTGCGTGATCTGAATTTCCCGCCAGGTGTTTCCGCAGCCCAACACCAGGCCGCCCCGCGCCATCCGTGACATGGCAGACATGTTAGCGGCAACCCGCACCCGGCCGACATGTCAGAAGATTCTCAGCAATCGATAGTCGGTGGGTATGCGACGGGCCCGGACCGGACGGCTTCGATACGCCGTGGTTCACGGCCATGGTGCTTTCGATACCGCTATTGACCGATTTGGAATGGTCCATCCGGGCAGCGACCGATGTTCCACTCCGTTCCATTAAGTCCCACCGCGACGATGGACGCTTTTGTCAAACAGGCGACAAGGGATGTCGATGCCCGACCGGCGCCGCAGCCTCGGCGGAGGTCGCCGGGCGGACCGGATCCGGGGCACTGAGCAGCACACACGGAAAACTTCCAGCCACGGTGGACGATGGCTCCGGCCGATCGATCGCCCCCGGCCCAGGCACACCCGGGCCGGTGGCCCGCCGGCCGCCCGGCCGGGCCGAGGGGCGAGCCGCCCGCAGGCCGCGACCCCGCACCGACCGACGGCCAAAGCAGCAGGTCGATCCCGTCCGATGCTCGGATCGGACCGTCCCGCAAAGGCAAGTACCGCAAGACTTAGGCGGTCGCGAATGCATACACCATTCGTGATCGAATGGCAATTGTTGCCCGGCGTCGGAAACTCCGCACGTTAAGCCGGTTGTGTATCGGCATTCGAAATCGACTCTCGACGTCAGCCCTTTCGCCGGATATTTTGGGCTCGCCCAACTCGCTGCATTGGAGGTGACCAAGATGAAGAAGCTCACTGTGCGTCGGCTCGAGCCGGTGCGGACGAGCGCTGCCGCTCCGGCGGCCAGTTCCGCGTCCGCCTAATTAAGTACGGCCGCGGGGACCGGGAGCTTCTCCCGGTCCCCGCCTCGATCGACCGCAGTCACCCTGAAAGGCATGAGATGGCAGGATACGCACCCGACGCATACGTGACCGTTCGCCCGTATTCACACCGTCTCGATGGGGATACGGCGGTGATCGGCGACATCGACCGGCAGGTGTTCCTGGCCATCCCGGTCGAAGGACTGGACCTCCTCGAGTGGCTGTCCGCCGGCAAGACGGTCGGCCAGGCGGCGCGCCTCTACGAGGAGAAGCACGCGGAGTCCGCGGATATCGAGGATTTCCTCCAGGCACTCGAGGACGAGGGTTTCGTCGGCGAGGCGGACGCGGTGGCGGCCGGCGACGCTCCGGTCGTCCGGGAGGCCCATTGGCGCTTCCGCCTGAACTGGATCTCGCCCGGCACGGCGCGGCGGCTGGTGAGCTGGCCGGTCCTCACGTTCTGCGGCGTGGTCATCGCCGCGGGTCTGGCCCTCGCCGTCGACGACCCGGGTGTGCTGCCCAAGGGCGGCTCCGCGCTGCTGTTCCCGGACCACTTCGCGGCCCTGTTCACCACCACTGTCGTGCTCGCTCTGCTCGGCGTGCTGCTGCACGAGGTGGGGCACGTCATCGCGGCCCGCGCGGCCGGGGTGCCCGCCGGCATCGGGCTCGGCAACCAGCTGTGGGTCCTCGTGGCGCAGACCGACATGACCGCGATCTGGATGGCACCGAAGCGGCAGCGCTACGTCGCGTTCGTCATCGGCGCCATCATCGACGCCGTGTGCTCGGCCCTGCTGATCGGCTTCATCTGGTCGGCCCATCGTGGCTTGGTCCACCCGCCCGAGTGGGGCGTGCTGCTGGCCAAGGCGGTCATGCTCACGTGCATGCTGCGCATTACCTGGCAGCTGTACTTCTTCGTCCGCACCGACGGCTACTACATCATCGCCACCGCCTTCAGCTGCAAGAACCTGATGGACGACACCGACGACTACCTGCGCAACCTATGGGCCAGGGTCCGTCGCTCCCCGAACGTGGTCGACCAGTCCGGCATTCCGAAGCGCGAGATGCGGGTCATCCGCTGGTATTCGGTGCTCTGGTTCATGGGCCGGTTCATCTCCCTCGTCGCCTTCGTCGTCGTCGTGGTGCCGATCCTGTGGGGGTACACCTACCAGCTGGTCCTGTTCCTGACCGGCAACCACTCGCGGTACAACTCGCTGGACTTCGCGGCCCTGGCCCTGGTGACCCTCATCCTGGACGGCGGCGGCCTCTACATGTGGTTCCGCGGGATGTTCCGCGGGGCCAAGCGGCGGCGCGAGCGGGCGGCGCGCGCCAAGCTGCGCAGCGAGTCGACCCCCGAACCCGCGAGCCTGGCCTAGCACCGACAAGGCTGCCCCGGCACCGATCGCCGGGGCAGTCAGCTGTTCATACCGGCCGGCCGCAGGTCAAGCACAAGCTAAGATCGTGGATGTGTCCGCTCCCGAGCCGATCCCCGGTGCGCGGCTGCTGTTCTCACACGACGCAGCTGTCGCCCATCTGAACCACGGGGCGTTCGGGATGGTGCCGGTCGCCGTGCAGCGGGCCCAGCAGCGGGTACGCGAGGAGATGGAGTCGAACCCCCACCGGTTCTTCGCCGTCGGGCTCGAAGAGCGGATCGCCCACGTGCGGCGACACCTCGCCGGGTTCGTGCGCGCCGACCCCGAGGGCACGGCGCTGGTCGAGAATGCCTCCACGGGGACGTCGATCGTGCTCGGAAGCCTCGACCTCGACACCGAGGACGAGATCGTCACGACGGATCACGGGTACGGCGCCGTCGATCTCGCGGTTGCCGCCACCTGCCGGCGGACCGGGGCGGTCCGCCGGGTCGCGCGGGTGCCGCTCGATGCGGACGAGGCGGCGGTGACGGAGGCGGTGCTGGCGGCGACCACGGCCCGGACCCGGCTCGTCATCGTCGATCACATCACGGCCGCGACCGCGCGGCTCTTTCCGGTCCGGCGCATCGTCGAGGCGGTGCGCGAGCGGTGGGGCGACCGCGCGGCGGTGCTCGTCGACGCCGCGCACGTGCCGGGCATCCTCGACCCCGAGGTCGATGCGCTCGGGGCCGACTACTGGGTCGGCAACCTGCACAAATGGGCGTTCGCGCCACGCGGCACGGCGCTGCTGGCCGTCGCGCCCGCGCGCCGGGCCCGCATCCGGCCGCTGGTGCTGTCGTGGTCGGCCGAGGCCGGCTTCCCCGCGAGCCTGGAGTGGGTGGCGTCCCACGACTACACGCCCTGGCTTGCCGCGCCAACGGGGATCTTCGTGCTGCGCACGCTCGGTATCGAGGCGGTCCGGCGGCACAACGTCGCGCTGGCCGAGTACGGGCAGCGCACGGTCGCGGAGGCGATCGGCGCCGAGCTCCCGTCCGCGACCGGGTTGCCGATGGCGCTCATCCCGCTGCCCCCGGGCGTGGCCGCCGATCCGGAGGCCGCAGTCGCGCTGCGGCGCCGGATCTCGGACGATCTCGCCGCCGAGGTGGGGCTGACCGCGTGGCGCGGGCGTGGATACCTGCGGCTGTCGGCGCAGATCTACAACCGGCCCGAGGACTACCAGCGGCTCGCGGCCGGCCTGCCCACGCTCATCGCCCACCCGTAGCCCCCGCCCGCGCGAGCGCAGCCGGCCACCCGGACCGCGGCCACGCGACGACCCGGATCCGCGCTCCGCGAGTAACCGCCGGTCACATGATCGGATAGAGACGCACCCGCGGTGGCCGCAGCAGACTCATCGGATCCAGGTACACGTCGTCGGAGGTTCTCAGTCCCCAGTGCAGGCACACCCCCGCCGGACAGTGCCCGGGTCTCAGCCGGCCGATGGGCGTGCCCGCGGACACCTTCTGTCCTCGAACGACCGAGGGCTCGACCGGCGCGTAGGTGGTGCGCATCCCGTTCGCGTGCGCCACGCTGACGGCCGGTCGCCCGCCCACCATCCCGGCGAACAGCACGGTCCCCGGGCCGGCGCTGCGGACCGTCTGCCCGTCGACGCCGGCCAGGTCCACGCCGCGATGCCCGGCCGCGTAGCGGTCCGAAGGTGGCTGGAACCCCCGCGTCACCGTCACCGGCCCGTCCAGCGGCGCCTCGAAGGGTGCGGAGGCCTCTTCCTGAGCGGCGGCCGGCTTCGGGGCGGCGAGGGCAGAGGAGGCGGCGGCGATGACGGCGGAAGCGGCGGCGATGGCGGTGGCGGCCACAACGAGAAGCCCGACCTGGGCGAGTGTCTTGAACATGGCCGCGAGCCTTGCCGAAATCGCCCGGCCGTGCAGACGCGATCTTGCAAACCTGTGGATAACCTACTGCTTGTGGATAACTCCAAAACGAGAATATGCAGGTGGGCCCGGTAAAGACCACCGGGCCCACGCACGAAAAAAAATGTCAGCTGCCGAATCCGTTGTCGGGCAGCGAGATGTCGGGCTTCTCGAGCTCCTCGACGTTAACGTCCTTGAACGTCATGACTCGGACGTTCTTCACGAACCGGGCGGGCCGATACATGTCCCACACCCAGGCGTCGTGCATCTCGACCTCGAAGTAGACCTCGCCGTCGGAGTTGCGCACGTGCAGGTCGACCTGATTGGCCAGGTAGAACCGGCGCTCGGTCTCCACCACGTAGGAGAACTGGCGGACGATGTCGCGGTACTCCCGGTAGAGCTGCAGCTCCATCTCGGTTTCGTACTTCTCGAGATCTTCGGCGCTCATCGCGGTCCGCCTTCCATAGCCACATTGTCGCCCACTTGCGCCGGAACCCGTGCGGCCTCGCCGGGCGCCACGCCGACGTTACCGCGCCGTGCGCCCGGACGCCCCACCGCCGCCACGTTCGCGTAGGAGAAACGGTGCTCGGGGCACGGCCCGTGCGCGACGAGCGCCGCGCCGTGTACCGGTGTCGAATAGCCTTTGTGCTCGTCGAAGCCGTACTGCGGGTACGACTCGTGCAGTTCTTCCATGATCCGATCCCGCGTGACCTTCGCCACCACGCTCGCGGCCGCGACGCACGCCGCGACCTGGTCGCCCTTCCACACCGCGAGGCCGGGGATGCCGAGGCCGTCGACCTTGAAGCCGTCGGTCAGGGCGTACTCCGCGCGCACGGACAGACCCGCGAGGGCGCGGCGCATCCCGGCGAGGTTGCACACGTGCAGACCGCGGCGGTCGATATCGCCCGGCGGGATGACGATCGCGGTCCACGCCTCCGCGCGCCGGACGACCTGCTCGTAGACGCGCTCCCGCGCGGCGTGGGTGAGCAGCTTGGAGTCGTTGAGCTCGTCGATCTCGCCGCGACGCCCCGGGGGCAGGATCACGGCGCCGACCACGAGCGGCCCCGCGCAGGCGCCCCGCCCCGCCTCATCGGCTCCGGCGACGCGGTTGAACCCCCGCCGCTGCAGGGCTCGTTCCAGGGCCCACAGCCCGGCTGCGCGGTGCACAACGGTGCGCGGCGGCGCGAGCATCAGGCCACCTCCCGCAGCAACGCGGCGAGATCCGCGGGGTAGAAGCGCTCCTCGGTCGCGTCGAGGTCGTCGGGCGACCACCAGCGCGTCGCGTCCACGCTTTCGACTTCGTACTCGTCCAGGTGCGACAGGTCCGGCTGGAACGCGTCCGTGCGCGCGGTGAAGAACGACTGCTGTTGCGAGTACCAACGGCCATCGAACGGGAACGTGACCTCATCGGTGCGCACCGGTCCCGCCAGGTCGCCCCGACCGATGCGCAGCCCCGTCTCCTCGTAGACCTCGCGCACGGCCGCGTCGATGAGCGACTCGCCCGGCTCGAGGCCGCCGCCCACCGTGAACCAGTAGCGGTGCTCGGGCCGGGCCGGGTCGCATCCGCGCAGGAGCAGGACGCGCCCGGACGGGTCGAGCAGCAGCACCCGCGCCGCCCGGCGGTCGATTTCTGCCGGCGCCTCCGTCATACCGACGAGACTACGACGCAATCACTTGGACGTCGGATCCGGCACCTTGTCGAACGTGTCCGGGACGCTGAGCCACTTCGCTCGGTTGAAGGGCCAGAAGACCACAAACGCCCGGCCGATCACGGCATCTTCAGCGATGGTCGCCTGGTTCGGGTCTTTCGTGCGGATGAAGTTGTACCGTGAGTCGCCCGAGCGCGACCGATGGTCTCCCATCACCCACAGCCGCCCCTTGGGCACCGTGACGTCGAACTGTTCCTCGCTGGGCAGGTCCTGCAGCCCGTCGGCGTTCGCGTAGATGTAGGTCTCGTCCAGCGGCGTGCCGTTTACGGTGATCCGCTGCTTGTCGTCGCAGCACAGCACGTGGTCGCCGCCGACCGCGATGACGCGCTTGATGAAGTCCTCTTCGGACGGGTCGTTGCGCCACGAGTCCGGGGCCGTGAAGACGATGACCTCGCCGCGATGCGGGGAGCGGAAGTCGTACACCAGCTTGTTGACGAGCACGCGGTCCTTGATGAGCAGCGTGTTCTCCATCGACTCGGATGGGATGTAGAACGTCTGCAGGACGAAGGCGCGTACGACGACGGCGACGATGATCGCCACGCCCAGCAACACCGGCAATTCGCGCCAGAAACTACTGGGCTTTTTGGTCTGCTCGTCAATCACGCCCTGAAGGGTACGTGTTCGTCACCATCGGCGACGCCTCAACCGCTCCTGACGCGCCGAACGGGTCGAAAGCGAAACCGAGACAGCGATCGGCACAAGTATCATATCCGGGACCAACGGGGTGTTGGGCGCACGCTTGACATGCGGCCCGGGCGGCCCCAGAGCCGCCGGTTTCGGCACGTTCTTGAACGTGTCGGGCACGGGTAGCCAGCCCCAGCGGTTGCTCGGCCACAGGATCACGAAGGCGCGTCCGATCACGTTGTCGATCGGCACCTGGCCCTGGCACCGGGAATCCTGCGAGACGCCGCGATGGTCGCCCATGACGAACATCTGGCCGGCCTCGACCTTGATCGGACCGAACCGGCGCGCCGTGCACTGCCTCGGGTTGGGGGCGGCGTCCAGCGGGGAGTTGTCGTAGAGGTAGGGCGACTCGTCCAGCGGATAGCCGTTGACCGTGACGCGCCCCTCGACGTCGCAGCACGCGACGGTGTCGCCCGGGAGCCCGATCACCCGTTTGATGAAGTCCTTTTCACCCGGTTGGGAGAACCCGACCAGGTCGCCGACGGTGCGGCCGAGCTCGGCGAAGAAGCCGGCGTCCTTGTCGACCTGGTTCTCCGGCGCCCACGTGTCCGGCCCCGTGAACACGACGACCTCGCCGCGCTCGGGCTCCCGCACGTCGTACAGCACCTTGTTGACCAGCACCCGGTCGCCGACGAGGAGGGTCTCCTCCATCGAGCCGGACGGGATGAAGAACGCCTGCACCAGGAATGTGCGGATGAGCACGGCCAGGCAGAACGCGACGATCAGCAGCAGCGGCAGCTCCTGCCACAGCGGCATGTTCTTGCGCTTGCGGCGGACCTTGGTGCGCCAGGTGGCGCTGCTGGACGCGGAGTCGTCGTCGTAGGAGCCGCCGCGGCTCGGGCGCGAACCGGAACCCGTGGAGCGCTCGTTGCGGTCGTAGCTGCGTTCGTATCGGTCCGCGCGCTCCCGTTCGCGACGATCCCGCGAATCATCGAAGCCGCCCTGGTCGTACTGGTCCTCGCGGTCGAACGCGCGGTCGCGCACCATCGGCGGCTCGTCGCGGTCCCACTGGCCGCGCCGGGAGCCGTACGGGTCGTCCCATTCGCGGCGGCCGCGCTGCCAGTCGTCGCGGTCGTCGCCGCGGCTCCAGCCCGGCTCGGGCTCGCGCCTCCGGTCGTCGCCGTTCTGATCGCCGCGACCCCGATCGTCGCGCTGGTAGCCACCCCGGCCCGGCACGACGTCCCGGCCACCACCGGGCACGATGTCGCGACCGGGCGCGGGTGTCGCGTCGCGCCGCCCGTAGGCGTCGCGGTCGTCGCCGCCCTGCCAGCCGCCGTCGTAGACGCGCTGAACCTCCTCGGCGTCCGGCCGACCCGTCGTGGACCAGTAGTCGTGGCCCGGGTAGCTGACTCCGCCGAAGGGTTGCTGCTGCCCTCGCGACTCACCCGCCTGGTCCAGGCGGCGGTCACGCGGGTATTGGTCGTCGGCGCGATCGTCGTAACCATCGCGGCCGTAGGGGTCACTTGCCATCGGCGTCAGCCTAGATGCACAAGACCACTTTGGGGAGACCGGCTCCAGATGACCGAAAGACCCGATCCCGAACGTGGCACAGGGAGGGTGCGCACCGCGCCCCTCCCCGTCGGCGTTTCGGCGAAACGGAAGGTCAGCTGCTGACCTTGGTCTCGCGCTTCTCCTTGATCTTGGCCTTCTTGCCCCGCAGGTCACGCAGGTAGTACAGCTTGGCCCGGCGCACGTCACCGCGCGTGACGACCTCGATGCGGTCGACGGCGGGGCTGTTGACCGGGTAGGTGCGCTCGACGCCGACGCCGAAGCTCACCTTCCGGACCGAGAAGGTCTCCCGCAGGCCGGCGCCCTGGCGACGGATCACGACGCCCTGGAAGACCTGGACCCGGGACCGGTTGCCCTCGACCACCCGGGCGTGCACCTTGACGGTGTCACCGGCGCGGAAGCTGGGGATATCAGTCCGCTGTGACTGTGCGTCCAGCTCGTCCAGCGTGTTCATCGCGGCTGTTCCTCGTCACTCAAGGCACGCCCGATCTCAGTGGCGCGCGAGGGTTTGTGATCATGGTGGCGCGACGCATCAGGCCGCGGCAACCTCACTACTTTGCCACATCGACACGCCGAACCTGAAATCAGGCCCCTTGATCACCGCTTGCGGGCCGCCGTTCCAGCGCCGCGATGAGGTCCGGCCGCCGCTCAGCCGTACGTTCCAGGGCCTGCTCACGCCGCCACCGCGCGATCCGGCCGTGATCACCGGACCGCAGGATCTCCGGCACGTCCAGCCCGCGCCAGCTGGGCGGCTTGGTGTACATGGGTGCCTCGAGCACCCCGTCCGCGTGCGACTCCTCCAGGAGCGAGTCCGCGTTGCCCAGCACGCCCGGCAGCAGCCGGGTCACCGCCTCGAGCACGACGAGGACCGCGACCTCGCCCCCGAACAGCACGTAGTCACCGAGCGAGACCTCACTCACCCGCATCCGCGCGGCGGCATGGTCGAAAACCCGTTGGTCGATGCCCTCGTACCGCCCGCACGCGAACATCAAATGCTCGTCCGCCGCGAGGGCGCGCGCGGTCGCCTGCGTGAAAGGTGCACCGGCCGGGCTGGGCACGATCAGGTGCGTCGCGGGCCCCGCCAGTGCGTCGAGCGCCTGGCCCCACGGCTCGGGCCGCATCACCATGCCGGGGCCGCCGCCGTACGGCGTGTCGTCCACGGTGCGGTGCACGTCATGGGTCCACTGCCGCAGGTCGTGTACCGCCAGCTGCAGCGTCCCGTTCGCACGGGCCTTGCCGATCAGCGACAGTTCGAGCGGCGCGAGGTACTCCGGAAAGATCGTGACAACGTCGACCCTCATAGGTCGAACAGGCCTTCCGGCGGGGTGATCACGATCCGGCGACCGGGCACGTCGACCTCGGGGACGATCTCGCGCACGAACGGCACGAGCCCCGTCCGCCCGTCGGTCAGCTTCACGACGAGCAGGTCGTGCGCGGGTGCGTGGTCGATGCGCAGCAGCTCCCCGACCCGCTCCCCCGCGGCGTCGACGATGTCGAGCCCGACCAGCTCGTGGTCGTTGAACTCGTCGGGGTCGTCGCTGGCCGGGATCGTGTCGCTGTCCACGCACAGCAGGACGCCGCGCATGTCCTCGGCGAGGTTGCGGTCGTAGATGCCCTCGAAGACCACCAGGAGGCGGCCCTGGTGCGGGCGGATCGCCTCGATGGTCAGCGTCGCCGGGGGCCGCCACGCGCCCGCGGGGACGGTCTGCAGATGCCGAACCGCCGTCGAGTCGGTCACGAGGACCGACCCGACGGCGAAACGTTCGGCCGGCGCGTCCGTGCGCACGTCCACGACGACTTCGCCCCGGACGCCGTGCGCGCGGAAGATCTGACCGACGACGAGCAGCATGCCGTCAGTACGCGTCGACGATCTCGACGCGCACGCCGCGGCCGCCGATCGACGTGATGACCTGCCGCAGCGCCTTGGCCGTGCGGCCGCCGCGCCCGATCACCGTGCCGAGGTCCTCCGGGTTGACCCGGACCTCCAGCCGCTGACCGCGACGGGAGTCGACCATGCGGACGCGGACATCGTCAGGATTGTCGACGATGCCCTTGACCAGGTGCTCGAGCGCGGGGCGCAGCACGTCAGGCCTCCGCGCCGGCGCCGGCACCGGACTGCTCCTCAGCCTGCGCGGCCGGAGCCTCAGCCGGGGCCTCGGCCTTCTTCTTCGGTTCGGCGGCCTTCTTCGCCGCCTTCGGCGCGTCGGCCACACCGGCGGCGGCCTGGGCCTCCGCCTCGTACGCGGCGCGACGGTCGGGCGCGGCCACGCGCACCTTCAGCGGCTCGGTCGGCGCGGGCAGGCCCTTGAACTTCTGCCAGTCGCCGGTCTTGGACAGGATGGCCTGCACGGCCTCGCTCGGCTGCGCGCCGACGGAGAGCCAGTGCTGGACACGCTCGGAGTTGACCTCGATGCGCGAGGGCTCCTCCTTCGGGTGGTACAGCCCGACGAACTCGATCGCACGACCATCACGCTTGGTGCGCGAGTCGGCGATGACGATGCGGTACTGCGGGTTGCGGATCTTGCCCATCCGCAGGAGCCGGATCTTGACGGCCACTTGGTTGCTCGCTCCTGGATCTTGGTGGAAGCCGAGCGACCGCCCGGACACCGTGGGGTTGGTGCCCTGTCGGCTGCTCTATTGGACTGGCGCGACGCCGGGTTAGAGGGCTCGGACGCACACCGGATACCAGCCAACCATTGTGCCAGACCCACTACCGTGCGCAAAAACGGCCCCCGCCCGCGACGGCCGCCCGCCACGCCGACGCCCTCGCGCGCAGCGGATCGGCGACGGCTCAACGCAGCGGTGGCCGGTCCCAGCCCGGCTCCAGCCCGGGCAGCTCCCACTCGGCGGGCGGCCGGAAGTCGGTCCAGGTGCCGTCGAACGGGAACATCCCGGCCTCGATCTCCTTGACGACCCGGAGCCCTTCCTCCCGCACCGCCGCCTCGTCCGGGACCCAGTAGTGCTCGGGCAGGGCCAGCCGCTCGAGGAACTCCTCCTCGTCCTTCCACTGCCAGCTCCGGTCGGGCGCGACGAGGATGTCCAGATCTTCGTCGGTCACATCGACCCCGGCGGCACCCTCCGGGTCACTCCACCGGATGGCCGGCCGCTCGAGATTGACGTACCACCCCGTGAACTCCTCCGCGTCGTTGTGAAACCACCACACCGAATGCGCCGGGTCACCGGGCCGATGCAGCTTGAGCACGCCCGGCCCGTTCCAGGTGCCGTGCCGCAGCGAGGTCCCGAGCGTGACGTACTCCGCGAACGGCATCGTCCGCATCCCCCGCCCATCGCCAGACACCTCGTTCACCACGGGTGTGTGCCGGGCGATCCACAGCAACAGCCCCCGCTCGTCATCGGACACGACACGCGCGGGCCGCACCCACCCGATCCGCCCGCGCCGCACGTTCCGATGCATGATCACCTGGCCGGGCGTGAAGACGACGCTCAACCGCTCTCCCTAGCTCAGCCCCGCGCCAAGCACGCGGGGATCGACAACACTCAGGCGCCCGGGCTTCGGAGCCGCCTCAGGCACGCTGCCGGGGCCGGTCCCAGCCCTCGGTGACCGGTTCGGGGATGCTCCACTCGTCCGGCGGCCGGTAGTCCGTCCAGGTGCCGTCGAAGGGCCACTTCCCCGCCTCGATCAGCGGCACGATCGCCCGCCCCTGGGTCCAGACCGCGTCGGGGTCGTCCACCCAGTACGCCTCCGGGAACGCCAGTCGCTCCTCGAGCTCGTCCTCGTCCTTCCAGCCCCACCGCAGGTCGGGCCAGACCCACATGTCGAGGTCCTGGTCGGTGAGGTCAACCCCCGCGACCGCGCCGTCGTCCCAGGTGATCCCGGGCTCCTCGAGGTTGACGTACCACGCGCGGAAGCGCAGCTCCGGATCGAACAGCCACCAGACGGAGTAGGCCGCCCCCCGCGGATGGAACTTCAACGTGCTGGGCCCGCGGTACACGTCCTGGATGATCTTCTTGGGCTCCGCGATCCACCGCGCGAACGGCATCCCGCGCGGTCCCTGCCCGTCCTCGCTGACCTGCCGGATCACGGGACTCCCGGTCGCGAGCCAGAGGCAGGTGCCCTGCTCGTCATCGGAGACCACGCGCGTCAACGGCGCCCAGACCAGCGTTTCACGGGTGAAGTGCCGGTGCAGGACCGGTCTTCCGGGACGCAACGGCACGCGGCCCATTGTATCCGCCACCCACGCCTCCACCGCTGCGGACAGACGCCGCCGAGGCTCAGCGGACCACGCGGCCGCGCAGGATGATGCGGCGGGGGCGCAGCAGGCTGGTCAGGTCGGTACGCGGGTCTTCGCCGTACACGACCAGGTCGGCCAGGCCGCCCTCGACCAGGCCGGGGAAGCCCAGCCACTCGCGGGCACCCCATGAGCCGGCCCGCAGGACGGCCTCCGGCGGCAGGCCGGCCTCGCGGTGCAGCAGGAGCATCTCCTCGGCGGCCAGGCCGTGGTCGATGCCGCCGCCCGCGTCGCTGCCGACGTAGATGGGGACACCCGCCTCGTACGCGGCCCGCACGATCGACGGGAAGCGGTCGCGCAGGGTGAGCATGTGCCGGGCGTACGCGGGGAACTTGTCCTCGGCCTGGGCCGCGATGCCGCCGAACGTCTGGATGTTGATCATCGTGGGGACCAGGGCCGTGCCACGGTGGGCCATCTCGTCGATGTCGGACTCGTTCAGGCCGGTGCCGTGCTCCACGGAATCCACACCGGCGCGGACCAGGGCGGCCACCGACGCCTCGGCGAACGTGTGGACCGCGACCCGGGCGCCGGCCTCGTGCGCGGCCTCGATCGCGCCGGCCATCGCGGTCACGTCCCAGGCGGGGGCAAGATCGCCGACGCCGCGGTCGATCCAGTCACCCACGAGCTTGACCCAGCCGTTGCCCTGGCCGGCCTGGCGGGCGAGCTCGGCCCGGAGATCCGCCTCGCCGACCTCGACGCCGATGTCGCGCAGGTATCGCTTCGGTGGCGCCACATGCCGGCCGGCGCGGGCCAGGCGGGGCATGTCGGAATCATCGTCCAGGGAGGCGTACGGGATCGGGGACCCCGCGTCGCGGATGGCCAGAATGCCCGCGTCCCGGTCGACCACGGCCAGCGACCGCGCCTGGTCGACGCTCTCGGAGGGCCGGCCGCCGGGCTGGATGCCGAGGTGGCAGTGCGCGTCGACCAGGCCCGGCAGGATGAACCCCGCGTCCGCCACCGTGATCGCCCCCGCCACCGGCTCGAACGTCACCCGGTCGCCGACCAGCCAGAGATCACGCGGCTCACCGGACGGCAGCAACGTCCCGCGCACGTGCAGCGCGGGCGCGGACGCCGCATTACCGCACAATCCGCCCGCAGCCCCAGCTGAAGCGGCGGATTCGCTCGGGCGCGCGGGCGAAGTCACGCCCGGGCGCGCGGGCGAGGGGTCAAACGACTGGGGCTCCGCGGGCACGGGGCGTCAGTCTTCCTTGTCGCGCTTCTGCAGCTTGGTGAAGTCGATCTTCGGGAGGCGGAAGCCGGGCGGGAGGCCGGCGGCGTTCGGGTCCAGTGCGGCCGGGTCGAAGCCGGGCGGGAGCTGGGGCATGCCGCCGCCAAGGCGGGGCTGGCGCGGGGCGCCCGAGTTGCCGCCCTTGTTGCCCTTGCGCTTGTTCTTCGGGGACTTGGTGGCTTTGCGGCGGCCGCCGGGCAGGCCCATCATGCCGCCCATCTGCTTCATCATCTTCTGCGCGTCGGCGAAGCGGGTCAGCAGCTGGTTGACGTCGGTGACGGAGACGCCGGAGCCGTTGGCGATGCGCACGCGGCGGGAGGCGTTGAGGATCTTCGGGTTGGAGCGTTCCTTCGGGGTCATCGAGCGGATGATCGCGGTGACCCGGTCGAAGTGCTTGTCGTCGATCTCGGCCAGCTGGTCCTTCATCTGGCCCATGCCCGGCATCATGGCCAGGACGTTGGCGATGGGGCCCATCCGGCGCACGGCCTGGAGCTGCTCCAGGAAGTCTTCGAGCGTGAACTCCTGGCCGCCCATGAGCTTGGCCGCCATCCGCTCCTTCTCATCGTCGGCGAAGGCCTGCTCGGCCTGCTCGATGAGGGTGAGCACGTCGCCCATGCCGAGGATGCGCGACGCCATCCGGTCGGGGTGGAAGACGTCGAAGTCCTCGAGCTTCTCACCGGTGGAGGCGAACATGATCGGCTGGCCGGTGACGTGGCGGACGGAGAGCGCGGCGCCACCGCGCGCGTCGCCGTCGAGCTTGGAGAGCACGACGCCGGTGATGCCGACGCCGTCGCGGAACGCCTCGGCCGTGGTGACCGCGTCCTGACCGACCATGGCGTCGATGACGAACAGGACCTCGTCGGGGTCGACGGCGTCGCGGATGTCGCGGGCCTGCTGCATCATCTCGGCGTCGATGCCGAGGCGGCCGGCGGTGTCGACGATCACGATGTCACGCATCTGGCGCTTCGCGTGCTCGATCGAGTCGCGGGCGACCTGGACGGGATTGCCGGTGCCGTTGCCGGGCTCGGGCGCGTAGACCTCGACGCCCGCGCGGCCGCCCAGCACCTGCAGCTGGTTGACGGCGTTGGGGCGCTGCAGGTCGGCCGCGACGAGCAGCGGCTGGTGGCCCTGGCCCTTCAGCCACCGGGCGAGCTTGCCGGCGAGCGTGGTCTTGCCGGAGCCCTGCAGACCGGCGAGCATGATCACGGTCGGCGGGTTCTTGGCGAACTGCAGCCGCCGGGCCTCGCCGCCGATCGTCGCCACGAGCTCCTCGTGGACGATCTTGATGACCTGCTGGGCCGGGTTGAGCGCCTGCGACACCTCGACACCCCGGGCCCGCTCCTTCAGCCGGGCGATGAACGCCTTGACCACGGGCAGCGCGACGTCGGCCTCGAGCAGCGCCAGGCGGATCTCCCGCGCGGTCGCGTCGACGTCGGCGTCGGTGAGCCGTCCCTTGCTCCGCAGCTTCGAGAAGATGCCAGAAAGCCGGTCACTCAGGGTGTCAAACACGACGAATCCGTCCTCGGTGTAGGAGTCCCTTGAAGGGTACGCGACCGCGGACAGTGCGGTCGTGCTCAGGAAGGTCAGGAGGTGGTGGCGGCCTGCAGGACGGCGGCCTCGACGCGCGCCCGCGCGGCGGCGTCCCACTCCCCGGCCAGGTAGAACGCGTCCACGACCTCGCCTCCGAGCGTGGAGATGCGGGTCGAGCGGACGTCCGCGCCCAGGTCCTCCAGGGCGCTGGCCACGCGGAACAGCAGGCCCGGGGTGTCGGTGGCGCGCAGTTCCAGCACCGTGGCGTCGGTGGCGGCCGAGGCCGGCTGCCAGACCACGCGCGGGGGCGCGGTCGCGGCGCCGCTGCGGCGGGTCGAGCGCTCCCGGGCGGCCAGGCGCTCGGCCACCGGGAGGTCGCCCATGACCGCGCGGCGCAGGTCGGAGGTCACCGCGTCGCGGTCGATCTCGCCGCCGTAGCGCGGCTGGACGGCGCAGACCATGCGGGCCAGGCCGTCCACGGTGACCGTGTCGGCGGTGACGACATCGAGCCGGTGCAGCGACAGGCAGCCGGCCACAGCCGCCAGGAGACCCCGCCGGTCGGGCGCGGTCACAGACACAGAATCCGTTTCCAGGTGTACTGCCGGGAGCCGCGACGGCACCGTGAGCGCGGCGGCGGGCGACGGCGGGGCGGCCACGACGCCCGTGTCGAGGGCGCGCTCCACGTGCCGGACCAGCTCGGCGATGAGCCGACCCTTCCAGTCCGACCAGGCCGCCGGTCCGGTCGCGGCCGCGTCCGCGCGGGCCAGGGCGTGCAGCAGGGACAGCGTCGAGGCGTCGCCGACCGCGGTCGCGACCGTCGCGATCGTCTGCGGGTCGGACAGGTCGCGGCGGGTGGCGGTGTCGGGGATCAGCAGATGGAGGCGGACGACCTTCTCGACCTGGGCCACGTCGGCGGCTTCCAGGCCGAGGCGCTCGGCGACGGCGGCCGCGATGGGGGCGCCGACGATGCTGTGGTCGCCGGGCAGGCCCTTGCCGATGTCGTGCAGCAGCCCGCAGAGGACCAGCAGGTCGGGGCGGTCCACGTCGCGGGTGAGGCGTGCGGACTCCCGGGCCGTCTCCACCAGGTGGCGGTCGACGGTGAACAGGTGCACCGGATTGTGCTGGGGCAGGCTGCGCACCCGGGCCCACTCGGGGAGCCAGTTGACGACCAGGCCGTAGCGGTCACAGGCCTCCCAGACCTCGATCATCGTCGGGCCGCTGCCCAGGAGGGTGAGCAGGGCGGCGCGCGCGGGCGCGGGCCACGGGTCGGGCATGGGTCCGGTAAAGCCGCCCAGCCACTCCAGCGTGGCGTGGGAGATGGGGAGGTCGGCGCGGGCGGCGGCCGCGGCCACGCGCAGCGGCAGGGATGGGTCCGGCCGCGGCGTCACGGCGGCGCGGGCCAGCACGACCTCGCCGCGCTGCTCCACGACGTCGCGGGCCAGCGGGCGGCGCTCCTGGTGGCCGCGGACGCTCGGGGCCGACCAGCGCTCAACGGCCCGCCAGGCGTCGTCACTGGCGTAGGCGATGGTGCGGGCGGACTCGGCGATGCGGCGCAGCACCTCGTCGCGGTCGCCCAGGCCGAGCAGCTCGGCGACCTCGTCGCGGTCCTGCGCGAGGAGGCGGTCGACGCGGCGTCCGCGTACCGCGTGCAGGGTGTCGCGGACGTCCAGGAGGGTGCGGTGGGCGCCGCGGACGGCCGGGCGGGGGCCGTCGGCGACCCCGGCGAAGCCGATGGCCCGCAGGACGCCGAAGTCGCGCAGGCCGCCGCGGGACTCCTTGATGTCACCCTCCAAAAGGAAGGCGAGCTCGCCGTGGGCCTTCCAGCGCCCCTGGGTGAGGCCGCGCAGGGCGGGCAGCAGGTGCCGGGCCTCGCGGCGCCACTGCGCGACGGCGGCGGCGTGCAGGCCGGTCAGGAGCTCGGCATTGCCGGCGATGAGGCGGGCGTCGAGCAGGCCGAGGGCCACCTTGAGGTCCTGGCGGGCCAGGTCGAGGGCCTGACCGGGGCTGCGGGTGGAGTGGTCGAGGGCGAACTTGGCGTCCCAGACCTGATACCAGATCCGGCTGCCGAGCTCGTCGGCCGCCGCCTCGTCGCCGGGGCCGCCCGGGTGGAGCAGCACGAGGTCGAGGTCACTGCGCGGAGCGCACTCCCGGCGACCGAGGCCGCCGACGGCGATGAGCGCGGCACCGGCAGTACCATCGCAGGCTTTGAAAAAGATCTTCTCCAGCCACTCGTCGATCGCTTCCGAGCGCTGCGCCCGCGCGTCGGCGCCCGCCCCGGTGGATAGGACCGGAGCGGGCGCCGACGTCTGGGTCATGTGATGAGGATAGTTATCTGCGGCGGCTAGAGAGCGTCGAGCCCGCGCTCGCCGGTGCGAACCCGGACCACCTCGTCGACCGAGGTGACCCACACCTTGCCGTCACCGATCTTGCCGGTGCGGGCGGCGGTCACGATGGCGTCCACGACCTTCTCGAAGTCGAGCTCGTCGGTGACGATCTCGACCCGGATCTTGGGGACGAACTCCACCGTGTACTCCGCACCGCGATACACCTCGGTGTGGCCCTTCTGACGGCCGTAGCCCTGCACCTCACTCACGGTGAGGCCGGCCACGCCGAGCGCGTGGAGCGCCTCCTTCACCGCGTCGAGCTGATACGGCTTGATGACCGCGGTCACCAGCTTCATGCCCATTCCCTCCGACATCCCTCGACGCTAACCGGCTACTTTTTCCGACGCCGGGGCTTCCGCCACCGGCGCAGGAGTCTTGCTCCCGCCAACACCCGCGAGGGCGAACGCGCCCGCGCTGCCGCCACTGTTCGGCGTCGTGTCGTAGGCGCTCTCCGCGTGCTCCGCGATGTCGATGCCCTCGACCTCGGCCTCGGGGCTGACCCGGAAGCCGACCGTCTTCTGGATGACGAAGGCGAGAATGGCGGCCACGGCGAACGAGTAGACCGTCACGATAGCGCTCGCACCCGCCTGGGCGCCGAGCTGATGTGCGCCGCCGCCCATGAACAGGCCGTTCTTGGCGCCACCGAGAGCCGGATCGCTGATGTACGAGTTCAGCTTGTCGTTGGCGAAGAAGCCGATCCACAGCGAGCCGATCCACCCACCGACGAAGTGGACGCCGACCACGTCGAGCGAGTCGTCGAAGCCGAAGCGGTACTTCAGGCTCACCGCGAGGGCGCAGACGATGCCGGCGACGAGACCGAGCAGAACCGCAGCCCACGAGTCGATGAAGCCACAGGCGGGGGTGATCGCCACGAGGCCCGCGACCGCGCCCGAAGACGCGCCGACGAGGGTCGGCTTGCGGTCGCGAATCCACTCGACGATGACCCAGCCGAGCAGAGCGGCGGCCGTCGCCACCTGGGTGTTGACGAAGGCCAGGCCGGTGACGCCGTCAACGGTCAGCTCCGAGCCGGCGTTGAAGCCGAACCAGCCGAACCACAGCAGACCGGCACCGAGGGCGACGAAGGGCACGTTGTGCGGCTTCATGCTCTCCCGCGGCCAGCCGATGCGCTTGCCGAGGACCAGGGCGACACCGAGCGCGGCCGCACCGGCGTTGATGTGCACGGCGGTACCACCGGCGAAGTCGAGCGGGTGCAGGTGCTGGTAGATCCAGCCGCCACCCCAGACGTTGTGGGCGACCGGGAAGTACACGAGCGTGGCCCAGCCGAACGCGAACAGCAGCCAGCCGCCGAACTTGGCGCGGTCGGAGATCGCGCCGCTGATCAGCGCGACGGTGATCACGGCGAACGTCATCTGGAAGACCATGAAGACGTACGTCGGGATGCCGTTGCCGCTCGGGTTGTCCGTGGTGGCGAGCCACATCTGGTCGATGTAGGTCTTGCTGCCGAAGTACTGCCCGAGGTCACCGAACAGGCCCCCGGCGCTGTCGGCGCCGAATGACGCGCTGAAGCCGTAGAACAGCCACAGGACGCTGACGAGCCCGATCGTCGAGAAGCTCATCATCATCATGTTCAGGACGCCCTTGTTACGGTTCAGGCCTCCGTAGAACAAAGCCAGTGCCGGCGTCATGAGCAGCACCAGTGCGGTCGAAACGAGTAGCCACGCGGTGTGGCCTGGATTAATGGTCGCTTCAGGCACGCGGGCCTCCTGGTAGTCGAGATCCTCCCTCCCGACTTCCGAGGCAGCGTTGCCCGTCAGCCGGTTGCGCGAGAGCTTGTCGGGCCCAGGTTTCGCGCACCGGCGCTGCGCGGTTTCTACCGCGTCACGTCATGTTTCCAGCGTGTGAAGAAACCCTCACGTAACGAAACATTTCTATCGAAGTGCGTACTCGAGCGTGTGCCGTTCGTAATCAATCAGGCGCAAATCCCGCACCGGGCGCCGAAGATGCCCCTTATGTACGATGCGCACGAATGCCGGGTCGCCGGCGGCCGCCATGCGGCGGATGCCCTCGATGTGATCGACGATTCGCTTCCGAATGACCCGGACAAGGCGGTGCCGGTCGCGCGGCGTCAGCCCGTAGGCGTCGGCGAACATGCGCAGCCGGCGCGGGCGGTTGGGGCGCTTCCAGCCCAGCGTGTAGGAGTCGCGGTCGGAGAACAGCGGCACCCACGTCCACGCCGCATAGGCGACGTCGTAGATGCGCGCCCCGGGCGAGGCCAGGTCGAAGTCGATCAGGGACAGGGTCCCATCCGGGCGCCAGATGACATTGTGCGGCGCCGCGTCGTGGTGACAGATCACCTCGGTGTCCGGCGGCGGGGGCCCGAACGAGCGCCACACGGCGTTGGGAGACGGCCGGAAGCCCGCCTGGGCGTCGTGGAACATCCGCAGCATGGTCGCCACGGTCACCATCGCCTCGTCGGTCACCCAGTGCGGGGCGAGGGGGTATTCGCCGCACTCACCCTCGAGGTACTGCAGCACCTCCCGCCCGCGCTCGTCGATGCCGAACGCGCGGGGTGCACCGGTGAAGCCCACATACTCCAGGTGGCGCAGCAGCGCATGCACCGCGGGCGTCCACGGGCCCGCGTTGCGGCGCACGGTGTCGCCCGAGCGCACCACGACGGAGGTGTTCCCGCCGTGGAGCGGGATCTCCTGCTGCGTCACGTCTGTCGTCCTTCGCTGACCCGAACCGGGGGGAGCCTTGCCGAGATGTCGAGCTCCCGGCCGCCTGCGGAGCGCGGCCGGGTCTTACCGTCCCAAGGTACCGTCCGAGGTTACGCGTCCGCGCCAACCAGGGCATCGACGAACTGTCGGGCATCGAACGGAGCAAGGTCATCCGGGCCCTCGCCGAGGCCGACGAGCTTGACCGGAATACCCAGTTTGCGCTGAACCGCGATGACGATGCCACCCTTCGCGGTCCCGTCCAGCTTGGTCAGCACGACGCCGGTGACGTCCACCACCTCGGTGAACACCCGCGCCTGCTCGAGACCGTTCTGGCCGGTCGTGGCGTCGAGGATGAGCAGCGTCTCGTCCACGGGCCCGTGCTTCTCCACGACCCGCTTCACCTTGCCGAGCTCGTCCATTAGGCCGACCTTGTTCTGCAGCCGGCCCGCCGTGTCGATGAGCACCGTGTCCACGCCCGCATCGATACCCCGTTTGACCGCATCGAACGCAACCGAGGCCGGATCCGCCCCTTCGGGGCCGCGCACGACCTCGGCGCCGACCCGCCCGCCCCAGGTGGTCAGCTGCTCGGCCGCGGCCGCGCGGAACGTGTCGGCGGCGCCGAGGACGACGGTGTGGCCGTCGGCGACCAGGACACGAGCGATCTTGCCGCAGGTCGTGGTCTTGCCCGCGCCGTTGACGCCGACGACCAGCAGCACCGCGGGGCGGCCGTCGCGCGGCGTGGCCGCGAGGGAGCGGTCCAGGTCCGGCTGCAGCGCCGCGACGAGCTCGGCGGCCAGCATGTTGCGCAGGTCGGCGGCCGTGGCGGTGCCGTGGATCCGGGCGCGCTCGCGCAGCTTCTCCACGATCTCGGTCGTCGCCTGGACCCCCACGTCGGCGCCGATGAGCGTCTCCTCGACCTCGTCCCAGGTGTCGTCGTCCAGCTTGTCCCGCGACAGCAGGGCGAGCAGCCCCTTGCCGAACACGTTTTGGGAGCGGCTCAGCCGCGCGCGGAGGCGCACGAGGCGGTTCTGCGTCGGCTCCGGGGTCTCCACCTGCGGCGGCGCCTCGGCGACGGGCGCCTCGACCGGTTTGGGCGGGGCCTCGACAACAGGCGCGGGCGCCTCGGTCACCGCCGTCGGGGACTGGGGCTTCTCCTCCTCCTTCGTGACCGAGGGCGGGGTCGGAGGGAGCGGCGGGCGTTTGCGGTAACGGGGCGCGATCAGCGCAAGTGTGGCCCCGATCACGATGACCAGCAGCACCAGGCCGAAGACGATGTACGACTCCATGGCTGGAATCCTCCCAGACGTAGCGCCGGTCGGCCCGCAGTGGCGCCGAGACGGGCCGGGCAGGATCATTCGGGAGGCAATCCCGCCGCACCCCGGCCCTTGGAGGTCGCATCGCCATGTCCGACACGGAACTCGACAGCGACCGCGGGCCGCTGGTCCTGGGCCCAGTCCTGCGGCGGGTTGAGGGCGACCGGGCGACGGTCTGGGTGGAGACGGCCCGGCCGGGCACGGTCGAGATCGCCGCCGGACCCGGGGGCGGGGCGGCCCGCACGTTCGCCGTCCACGGCCACCACTACGCCCTGGTCGTGGTGGCCGGGCTGCCGGAGGACGCTGTCACGCCGTACCAGGTCAAGATCGACGGAGTCGAGGTGTGGCCACTCCCGGACGACCAGTGCCCACCCCCGGTGATCCGGACCCGGCGCGCGGGCGCGCCGGTGCGGCTGCTGTTCGGCTCGTGCCGGGAGGCGAGCCCGCTCAGCGTCACGCGGTACCCCCCGGACGCGCTCGACGCGTATGCCGGGCGCCTCATCGAGTCGATCCGCTCGGACGCGCCCACCGAGTGGCCCGACCTCATGGTGCTACTCGGCGATCAGGTGTACGCCGACGAGACGCCGGAGAAGATCCAGCGCTGGCTCAAGCGCCGCCGCCGTCAGCGCCGCGCGGACGCGCCGACCACGCAGGTCGTGGACTTCCACGAGTACACGAAGCTGTATCTCGACTCGTGGGGCGACCCGGAGATCCGCTGGCTGCTCTCGACCGTCCCGAGCGTCATGATCTTCGACGATCACGAGATCATCGACGACTGGAACACATCGCAGCGCTGGCGCGAGCAGATGCGGTCACTGAGCTGGTGGGACCAGCGCATCCAGGCCGGGCTGTCCTCCTATTGGGTGTATCAGCACATGGGCAACCTGGCCCCGTCCGCCCTGGCCGAGTGCCCGATCTACGCCGCCGTCAGCTCGACCACCGACGCGACCGAGCTGCTCGACGACTTCGGCACCCGCGCGGACCGCGACCGCGCGCAGGCCTACCGGTGGAGCTACGCCCTCGACATCGACCGGACCCGCCTCGTGGTCGTGGACAACCGGGCCGCCCGCGAGCTGGAGCAGGGCAAGCGGGCGATGCTGGCGGACAGCGAGTGGGCGTGGTTCGCGAAGCAGCTCCCGGGCGACTACGACCACCTGCTCATCGGCTCGTCGCTGCCCTGGCTGCTGCCGCCGGCCATCCACCACCTGGAGGCCGCGACCGAGCGGCTGGCCGAGTCGCCCCGGGGCTGGGTGGGCCGGTTCGGGGAGAAGCTGCGCCAGGCGGTGGACCTGGAGCACTGGGCCGCGTTCGGGCGCTCGTTCGAGGCGCTGAGCGCCCTGCTGACCCAGATCGGCGCCGGTCAGGGCGGGGTCTCACCGGCGCCGGCCACGATCAGCGTGCTGTCGGGTGATGTTCACCACTCCTACGCCGCCCGGGCCGACCTCGGGCCCGAGGTCGTCAGCGCCGTGCATCAGCTGACCTGCTCGCCGGTGCACAACGACATGCCGAAGCTCGTGCGGCCGGCGATGAAGTTCGGATGGAACCCGCCCGCGGCCCGCCTGATGCGGTCGCTGGCCCGGTCCGTGGGGCTGCGCAAGCCGAGCGTGCGGTGGCGCAAGACCGCGGGGCCGTACTTCGGCAACGCGGTCGGGACGCTGCTGCTGGACGGGCGCTCGGCCCACGTGCGCATCGAGGGGACGCAGCCGGACAAGACCCTGGCCGCCGTGGCCTCCCTCAAGCTGCACTGACGTGCGGGTGCGTGACGGCGGGCTCGCTGAGGTCGCCCCAGGTCCACAGGGTCGCCACCCGGGCCCGACCGGTGAGATATGCCACAGCCGGCTCGCGGATCGGGGCGAACCACATGCGGGCCAGCCGGTCCACCGCTTCCTCCATCGGCACCCACGCGCCCGAGCCGTCGTGCGGGCCGACGCCGGTGACCTCGAAGCCCAGCATCTCGTACTCGACGCCGCCCGCGGGGTAGCGGGCCACCCACACCAGGCGCTCGGCCAGGACCGACGCGTAGCCGGCCTCCTTGGCCACCTTGGCCAGCAGGGGCTCCCCCGCGTCCACGGCGCCGCCCGGGAGCGCCCAGTCCGGTGGATCGCTGATCAGCAGGACGTCCTTGCCACGGCGCACGACGGCGCCCACCGCGAGCTGTTGACCGGTCACGCCTAACCTTAAGGCCATGAGCTTTTACGACGTCGAAATCGCCGACCTGCAAGGGAAGCCGCTCGATCTCGGGCAGTTCCGCGGGCGGCCCGTGCTCGTGGTCAACGTCGCCTCCCGCTGCGGGCTGACCCCGCAGTACTCCGACCTCGAGGCGCTGCACAAGGAGTACTCGGGGCAGGGCTTCTCGGTGCTGGGCGTGCCGTGCAACCAGTTCGCGGGCCAGGAGCCGGGGACCTCCGAGGAGATCGCCGAGTTCTGCAGCACCACCTACGGTGTGACGTTCCCGATGACCGAGAAGGTCGAGGTCAACGGCGAGGGCCGGCACCCGCTCTACGACCTGCTCACCCCGGTCGCCGACGGTGAGGGGCACACCGGAGACGTCCGGTGGAACTTCGAGAAGTTCCTCATCGGCAAGGACGGCACCGTCACGGCGCGGTTCGGGCCGCGGACCGAGCCCAAGTCCGACGAGGTCGTCCAGGCCGTCGAGGCCGGCCTGTAGCGGTCTACCCGGGCCGTCAGACGCCCAGCGCCCGGCGGGGATAGGAGAGATCGTCGCCGGGCGTGTAGCGGTAGGCCGACAGCCCGGCCGCCCGCGCGCCGCGGATCATCCGGTCGGTGTCGTCCACCAGCAGGCAGCGCGCCGGCGGGGTGTTGACGAGACCGCACGCCGCCACGAAGTACTCCTTGGCCGGCTTGTGGATGCCCAGCTCGGCCGAGACCGCGACCGCGTCGAACTCGTCGGTCAGGTCGAAGTCCTCGAGCACGTCCCGGAACTCCATCGTCGAGTTCGTGGCCAGGCAGACGGGCAGGCCGGCGGCGCGGACGTCGCGGACGAATGCGAGTACCCCCGGATCGATGACGCCCGGATAGACCTGCCACTGCTCCATCAGCTCGGTGGCGCGCTCCGGGCCGCCCACCCGGTCGGCAAGGTCGGCCGCGACGGTCGCCAGCCACTCGGCGCGTGTCATGCGGCCCGTGATGGCCGGCAGCAGACGGTCCCACTCGAGTGCGGTGCTGAGGACCGTGCCGGGGTCCAGGCCGTACCGCTGCTCGATCTTGCCGTTCTCCGACTCGTCGAACGTGCGCAGGACGCCGTCGAAGTCGATGAGCAGGGCCGTTGGCCGCTGGATCACGCTGCCTCTTCCGTCTTCAGACGCTGGGAGATCACTTCGGTCACGCCCTGGCGCATGGTCACGCCCGCGTCGAACACGCGCAGGGCCCCGTCGAAATCGACAAGCAGAGCGTTGGCCGCAGGATCACGCTGCCTCTTCCGTCTTCAGCCGCTGCGAGATCACTTCGGTCACGCCCTGGCGCATGGTCACGCCGTAGAGGGCGTCGGCGACCTCCATCGTGCGCTTCTGGTGCGTGATGATGATGAGCTGGCTGCGTTCGCGCAGCTGCTCGAAGAGGGTGATGAGGCGGCCCAGGTTGACGTCGTCCAGCGCGGCCTCGACCTCGTCCATGATGTAGAACGGCGAGGGGCGGGCCCGAAAGATCGCGCAGAGCAGGGCGACCGCGGTCAGTGAGCGCTCGCCGCCGGACAGCAGCGACAGGCGCTTGATCTTCTTGCCGGGCGGCCGCGCCTCGACCTCGATGCCGGTGGTGAGCATGTCCTCGGGGTCGGTGAGCACGAGGCGGCCCTCGCCGCCGGGGAAGAGCACCGAGAAGACCTGCTCGAACTCGCGCGCGGTGTCGTGGTAGGCGCTGGTGAACACCTCGAGGATGCGGTCGTCGACGTCCTTGACGACGGTGAGCAGGTCGCGGCGGGTCGCCTTGAGGTCCTCGAGCTGGTCGGAGAGGAACTTGAAGCGCTCCTCCATCGCCGCGAACTCCTCCAGGGCCAGCGGGTTGACCTTGCCCAGCAGGTTGAGCTCGCGCTCGGCCTTGGCCGAGCGCTTCTCCTGGGTGGCGCGGTCGAACGGCACCGGCTCGGGCGCGGGTCGCCCGTCCGCCTCGGCCGCCGCGAGGTCGGGCGCGGTCGGCGGGACGGGCAGGTGCGGGCCGTACTCGGCGACGAGGGTGTCGGCGTCCAGGCCGAATTCCTCGGCCGAGCGGGCCTCCAGCTGCTCGATGCGCATCCGCTGCTCGGCCCGGGCGACCTCGTCGCGGTGCACCGCGTTGGTGAGCCGGTCGAGCTCGGCGGTGAACTGCTTCGCGCGGCCGCGCACGTCGGTGAGGGCGGACTCGCGCTCGGCCCGCGTGGCGGCCAGGGTGTCGCGGGTCTCCTGGGCCTCGGCGATCGACTCGGTGAGGCGTTCCAGGGCGAACGCGGCCCCTTCGGCGACGACCTCGGCGACGCGGGCGCTGCGGGCCCGGGTGGCCTTGCGGGCGGCGGCGCGCTCCCGCGCGGACCGCTCGGCCGCGGCCTGGCGCAGCAGGGCGTCCGCGCGGCCGGCGAGGGCGCCGACGCGCTCCTCGGCGGTGCGGACAGCGAGGCGGACCTCCATCTCCTGCTGCCGGGCGGCCGGCACCTGCTCGGCGAGGTCGTCGCGCTCCATGGTCGACGGGTCGTCGTCGATCGGGGTCTCCTCGGCCGCGACCAGGCGCTCCTCCAGCTCGGCCAGACTCATGCGGCCGGACTCGCGGGCCGTCTCGGCCTTGTTCCTGGCCGCGGCGTGCCGCTCGACCTCGGCCCGGGCCGACCTCGCGGCCGCGCCGAGTTCGGCGAGGCGGCGCGCGGCCGCGTTGCGGACGCTGTCGGCCTCCTTCTTGGCCGCGGCGGTCTCGGCGACGATCTGCTTGGCCGCACTGGCCGCGCCCCGGGCCAGGCCGAGCAGCTCCCGCGCCTCGGCGACGCGGCGCTCGGCGTCGACCTTCTGCTGCCGGGCCTCCTCGACGGCCGCCTGGACCTCGATGAAGCTGTGCTGCTTGCCGGAGCCGCCGGCCGCGGCGTAGGCGCCGATGACGTCGCCCTCGGGCGTGACGGCGCGCAGCGCGGGCGCGTAGGAGACGATGCGGCGCGCGGTCGCGAGGTCGGGGGCGAAGACGACGTCGCCCAGGGCCCGCTCCAGGGCCGGACGCAGCTCGTCGGGGGCGCGCACCAGGTCGATGGCCCAGGCCGCGCCCGGGGGCAGCGGGACCCGCTCGACCGGCGGGGCGTCGAGCATCGGCGCGGACGCGATGAGCAGCGCGGCCCGCCCGGCGTCGTCCTGCTTGAGCATCTCCACGGCCGCGACCGCGCCCTCGACGCCGGAGACCGCGACGGCGTCGGCGAGCGCGCCCAGCGCGGCGGCCAGGGCGGCCTCGTGGCCGGCCTGGACGGACAGCAGGGCGGCGACGCTGCCGAGCAGGCCGGGGACGCGGTCGGAGCGGGCCAGCAGCGTGCCGGCGCCGTCCTTGCGGCGCAGGCCCATGGCGAGCGCCTCCTCGCGGGCCTTCCACTGCGCGGCGTCCTTCTCGGCGGCGCGCTCGGCGTCGTTGTGCTGGCGCACCTCGTTGTTGATCGCGTCGAGCTCGCGGGTCGCCTCCTGGTGGCGGATCTCCAGGTCGGCGTTGGCGTTGTCGGCGACCGACGCGCCCGCGCTGGCCTCCTCGTAAAGGCCCTCCGCCGCTTCCGCGCGCGCCTCGGCCTCGGCGAACTGCACGGAGAGGCGCTCGATCTCGTCGGCGGCGGCGGTCGCGCGGGAGCGCGCGGACTCGACCTGGCCGGTGAGCTTGGCCAGGCCCTCCCGGCGATCGGCGATGGCCTTGTGGGCGGCGACGATGGCCTTCTCGGCGAAGGCCAGGCGGCGCTCGAGGTCCTGGCGGCGCTCGACGGCCTCGGCCAGGCGCTCCTGGCTGGCCTCCAGCGCGGCCCGCAGCTCCTCTTCCTGCTCGCGGACCTTGTCGGCCTCGGCGGTGAGCTGGTCGGGGTCGCGCCCGGGCCGCTCCTCGACGGGGGCGGCGGACAGGTTGCGGTGGCGCTCGGCCGCGAGCTGGTGCAGTGAGCGGTATCGCTCCTGCAGCGTCGAGAGCTGGAACCAGGTGTCCTGGGCCGCGGCGAGCGCGGGCGCGTCCGCGGCGTGCTCGGCCTCGAGAGTGGCGAGCCGCTCGTTGATCGTCTCGACCTCGGCCTCGACCTCCTCGCGCCGAGCGCGCAGGGCCGTCTCGTCGGCGATCTCCCGGTCGAGGGTCTCACGCAGCGTGTGCAGGTCGTCGGCGAGCAGTCGCAGCCGGGCGTCGCGCAGGTCGGCCTGGATGCCGGCGGCGCGGCGGGCCACTTCGGCCTGGCGCCCGAGCGGCTTGAGCTGGCGGCGCAGCTCGGTCGTGAGGTCACCGAGGCGGTTGAGGTTGGCCTGCATCGCCTCGAGCTTGCGGATGGCCTTCTCTTTGCGCTTGCGGTGCTTGAGGACGCCGGCCGCCTCCTCGATGAAGGCGCGGCGGTCCTCGGGCCGGGCGTGCAGCACGCCGTCGAGGCGGTTCTGGCCGACGATCACGTGCATCTCGCGGCCGATGCCGGAGTCGGAGAGCAGCTCCTGGATGTCGAGCAGGCGGCAGGAGTTGCCGTTGATCTCGTACTCGCTCTCACCCGACCGGAACATCCGCCTGGTGATCGAGACCTCGGTGTAGTCGATCGGCAACGCACCGTCGTTGTTGTCGATCGTGAGAGTGACCTCGGCGCGTCCCAGCGGGGCCCGGCTGGCCGTCCCGGCGAAGATGACGTCTTCCATCTTGCCGCCGCGCAGCGCCTTCGCGCCCTGCTCGCCGAGGACCCAGGCGATCGAGTCGACCACGTTGGACTTGCCGGAGCCGTTGGGCCCGACGACGCAGGTGATGCCCGGCTCGAGCTTCAGCGTGGTGGTGGACGCGAAGGACTTGAAGCCCTTGGCCGTCAGGGTCTTGAGGTGCACGGATCTCCACGGTGTCGAGATGTGTTACCGGGCAGGCTACCGCCGGGACACTACCCTTCCCCGCAGTACCGCACACCATAATGCGCGTGTCGTGGGCACAGCGCCCACTCAGGCCCCACCAGTAACCAACCGGACGCCCGGGTCGTTACATGACTGCGCGCCGAGACCCAGAGGATGTCGGCGCGCGGGTTTACTGTGCAGTTCTGCGCTGGTTGCGAGGACCCGAATACTTCAGGCCATCGCCGGCTCGGCGAGCCGGACCAGGTGATCCGTCTCCGAGACCGCCGCGGCGAGCCGGTCATTCTCGGCACGCAGCCGAACGACCTCGAACTCGAGCGCCCGAACCTTGGCACGCAGTTGGGTGACCTCGTCGACAAGGCGCCGGTCGGGCGCGCTGCCTACGTGGCCGTAGAGGGCCTTAGCCATATCGTCTCCTTGTTAAGCGCAGCCGGTCGATTCCGGCAAACGCGCGCCCAGCACCCGCGACCGAAGCACAAGGGCATGAGTGGGCGCGACTGGCGACCCCTCTATGTTCCGTCCGCCGCGCGACTTAGTCAAGCGCGGAGGCACGCCAAACGTCCTGGCCAGGGTGTTCTCACTCACCCGGGTGCGTGATCATCACGCCGCGCCGATCGTGGCAGTGTGCCACCGGTTGCCCAGCGGCGCCACTGCAAAGTAGCGTCATGTCCGGAAATTCTGCAGGACGATGGGACCGGGAGAGTGCGATGACGGCACCGCAGCCCGGTCTCATAACGAGGCTCGGCCCGACCGGTATCGCCGCCGCCGTCACCGGCATCCTCGTCCTCTTCGGCCTCGGCGCGGTGATCATCCCGGCCCTCGCCGGCGGGGGTGGCGACACCTCCACCGCGGCGCCGGCCGTCACCCCGTCCGCCGCCGCGCCGCCGGCCGCCCCGTCCAGCGCGCCGCCGGCCAGCGAGCCGCCCGCGCCGTCGCCCACCACGGCCACCACCACCCTCGTGGCGGCCAACTTCAACACGGGTTACGAGGACCGCGTGGTCCAGCTGATCAACAACGAGCGGCGCAAGGAGAAGTGCGACCCGATGCGGGTCGACGCCAAGCTGCGCGCGGCCGCGCGGGGGCACGCCGCGGATATGGCGGCCGGCGACTTCACCGGGGCCAAGGGCAGCGACGGCAGCTCACCCCGCGACCGCGCCCAGGCCGCCGGGTTCGGCGGCTTCGAGGACGAGCTGACCGCCAAGGGCGGCGACCCGGGCGACGTCGTCAAGCACTGGATGCGCGACGACGACGCCCAGGACCTGCTGCTCGACTGCGACATCACATCGATCGGCGTCGGGGCGGCCCTGCGCGGCCGCACGCCCTACTGGACCGTGGACACGGGCCGTGCTTGAGGGGGCCCAGCATCGTTAGTCCGGTCGTGGACCGGGTTGCGACGCTCCTGCCACTGCGGGCGCATCCGCTGGCCCGGCCACACGCATGGGAGATCATCGCCTCGCACGGGCCCGCGTTCACCGTCGTCGTCGACGTCGCCAACGGGCCCGGGAGCGGGCGGGACCCGCTGTGGACGGCGGCCATGAGCCGGTTGGCCGCGGCCGGGGTGCGGCTGCTCGGGTACGTCGACATCGACTACGGCACACGCCCGGTCGCGCAGATCCGCGCGGACGTCTACCGCTGGACCGGCTACCCGGTGCGCGGCGTCTTCCTCGACCGCACCCCCGTCAGCCCCTACGCGATCGGCCCGGTCGCGGTCGTCGCGCAGTCCGCCGCCCGCGCGGACCTGCCCGACGTGGTGCTCAACCCGGGCGAGCCGCCCGACGAGGCGTACCGCGACCTCGGCCTTCCGGTCTGCGCGTTCGACGGGAGCTGGCGGGAGTACCGGCGCTGGTCCGGCGCGGGCGCGCGGCCGGGCGACGGGCACCTGGTCCACGCGGTGCCGCCCTGGGAGCTCGACGAGGCCGCGCGGATGCAGGTGGAACGCGGCGCCGGGTTCGGCCTCGTGACCGACCTGGGCGCGCCCAACCCGTACGCGGACCTGCCCGCCTGGTGCGGGCTCGGGCCGGGGCTGGCCGCGCTGGAGGCTGATCGCGAGGCCGCTGAGCGGGAGCGGCCGACACCGGCGCCGCGCCGGCCGCGTCCCTACCGCGCGCTGAGCGTCGTGCGCGACGGGGCCGCGGCCGGTAGCGCGGGCATTTCGGGCAGGAGAATGACGGGCGGCTCGTGAACGCCTCGTCCGCGCTTTCGCCGCGTCGCTGCCGCGCGCTCAGCGTGGCGCGTCTCTACCGCGCCTTCCGCGCTCAGCTGTAACTGATGGCCACCGCGCCTACCGTGCGCAGCGTGGCGCGTGGCTACCGCGCTCAGTGGGCGCTTGGCTACCGCGCTCAGTGGGCGCGTGGCTACCGCGCGCTCAGCGTGGCGCGTTGCGGGGCCGGGGCTGGCACTGGGGGCAGGAGAATGACGAACGGTTCATGAACGCCTCCCGGCGGATCGGGCAGCCGCAGCGCTTGCACGGCAGGCCCTCACGCCCGTACGCGTTCAGCGACCGGTCGAAGTAGCCGCTCTCGCCGTTGACGTTGACGTACAGCGCGTCGAAGCTCGTCCCGCCCTGCCCGATCGCCTCGTTGAGCACGTCGCGGACGTGTCCGAGCAGGCCGCGCACCGCCGGCCGGGACAGCTGCGACGTGTCCCGCGCGCCGTGCAGCCGCGCGCGCCACAGCGCCTCGTCCGCGTAGATGTTGCCGACGCCCGAAATCAGCGTCTGGTCGAGCAGCGCCCGCTTCACCTCGGTGCGCCGCTTGCGCATCCGCGCGACGAACTCGTCGTCGTCGAACAGCGGATCGACCGGGTCGAGCGCGATGTGCGCGAGTTCCCCCGGCAGCACAGCGCCGCCGACCGACACGCTCAGCCCGCCGAACGTGCGCTGGTCGACGAAGCGCAGCTCCGGCCCGTCGTCGTTGAACGAGAACCGCACGCGCAGATGCGTCTCCGCGGCCGCCTCGACCGGCTGCATGAGCAGCTGGCCGGACATGCCGAGGTGGCCGATCAGGGCGTCCTCGTCGTCGAGGGGCAGCCAGAGATACTTCCCGCGGCGCATCACCGCGCCCACGCGCCGCCCCGCGAGGATGCCCGCGAAGTGCTCGGCCCCGGTGACGTGGCGACGGACCGCGCGCGGGTGCAGCACCTCGACCGTGGCGATGCGCCGGCCGGACACCCACTTGTCGAGGCCGCGCCGGACGGTTTCGACCTCGGGCAGCTCAGGCATTCAATCCCTCTAGATCGCGTAGTGCCACACGGTGATCAGATACGAGCCGTACCACAGCCCGAACGCTCCGCAGGCCGCCAAGACTAGCCCCGCCGTGCGCGCCCGCGCGCGTCCGAGCGCCACCGCGGGCGGCACCAGGATCAGCAGCGCGGGCACGAGCAGGCGCGGCTTGGAGTGGTAGTACCCGGCCTGCCCGAGCACCAGGACGAGCACGATGAGGCCGTATACTGCCAGCGGCGCCCAGACGCGGCGGACCAGCGCGATCACGGCCAGCGCGACCACGGCGAGGAGCATCCAGGCGATGCTGACCTGAATCCAGCCGTCGCCGGCCTTGAACGCGTCGTGCAGGAACGTCAGCGTCGAGTCGCCATAGTCGAACGTCGTGCCCCAGCCGGCGGTCTGGATGTCGAACCACGCACCCAGATCGCCGACCCGCAGGCCGACCCAGAGCAGGTAGGCCGGGACGCCGACGAGTGCGATCACTGCGCCGAGAATCGGTTTCCAGACCCCTTCGCGGGTACTGGCTGTGCTTCGCGGCTCCGCGTCGTCCTCGGCACTTCGCTCCGCCGCCACGTCCGCGGTCGCGTCGCGCTCTGCTCGCTCCGGTACCGGTCGCTGCGTTGCCGGTGCCGGCAATGCCGGTTCGTGGAGTGCTGAGTTTTTGAGCTTGGTCCGCTGGTTGTACACCGCGATCGCCGCGGCCACCACGAGCGCGATCGCCGCGGCCGCGCCCGTGGGACGGGTCAGGCCCGCGCCGAGCCCGAGGACGCCCGCGGCGATCCAGGCGCCCCGGTGCGCGCAGAGCAGCATGCCCACGACGAACGCGGTGAACAGCGCCTCCGAGTACCCCATCGACAGCGCCAGCGACATCGGCTGCACACAGAACAGCGCGGTCAGGGCCAGGCCGACCCGCTCGTCGTACAGGCGCGTGCCGAGCGCGCACAGCAGGACGGCCGCGACTCCTCCGGCGATCCACGAGACCGTGATCGCGGAGGTGCCGTACTCGAGCCGGGTGAGGTAGTGCACGAGGCGCACCGTCAGCGGGTACCCCGGAAAGAACGCCAGCCCGTTGCCGGTCAGATGGCCCTCGGCGTCGTAGCTGTAGCCGGTCGGGTACCCCTCCTCGGCGACGCGCACGAAATGGCCGCCGTCCCAAGCGAGGAGGCGGTCACGGATCTTGTCGTCGGGTGACATCCACCAGAGCAGCACGAGCTGCACCAGGCGGCTCAGGGCATAGATGCCCAGCGGGAACGCGATCAGCGTGGTACGGGCGCGCTGCGCGGTCTCACTGACCGGCGTCATCGTCGTCATAGGATGGCGGTTCCTCGGCGGTGTCGGTCGTCTCGGTGGTACCCGCATCCTTGCTTGACGTCGCCCCGCCCGCTGCCCTGCCCCCGCCGTCACTCGCCGCGCCCGCGCCCTCGCGTGGCGCTGCCGCGTCCTGGCGGCTCTGGTCCGTCCGGCGCGATCCGTTGCCGGTTCGGCGCGCACGGTCCGTGTCCTTACGGGCGCCGTCCGGGTGCGCGATCGCGTTGACGGAGGGGTCGACCGCGTACGCCGCGGACTCGGGCTGGACACCGGACAGTTCGCGCCAGGCCGCCTCGGCGGCCCGCTGCTCGGCCTCCTTCTTGCTGCCGCCCTGCGAGCCGCCGTAGCGCTTCCCCGCGACGATGACCCAGGCCGTGAACCGCTTGGCGTGGTCCGGGCCCTCCTCGTCGATGCGGTACTCGGGCACCCCTAGGCCGCGGCCGGCGGTCAGCTCCTGCAGGCTGGTCTTCCAGTCGAGCCCGGCCCCGCGCATCGCCGCCTCGGCCATCAGGCCGTCGAACAGCTTGTGGATCACCTGCGCGGTGGTGTCGAGACCGTACTGCAGGTACACGGCGCCGATCAGCGCCTCCAGCGTGTCCGCGAGGATGCTGGCCTTGTCGCGCCCGCCCGTCGCCTCCTCGCCGCGCCCGAGCAGCAGGTATGGCCCGATGCCACCCGGTCCCAGCTTCCGTGCGACGTCCGCGAGGGCGCGCATGTTGACCACGCTGGCCCGCAGCTTGGCCAGCTGGCCCTCGGCGAGCGTCGGGTGGTTCTGGAAAAGGGCGGTGGTGATGACCACGCCGAGCACCGCGTCGCCGAGGAACTCGAGCCGCTCGTTGGTGGGCAGGCCGCCGTTCTCGTACGCGTACGAGCGGTGGGTCAGCGCCCGCTTGAGCATGTCCGGGTCGAACTCGACACCGAAGGCGGCCTCGAGGCTGTTCTGGTTCTTCACGAGCGCTCTCCCAGTGCGTCACGGATGGTGAGGCCGCCGGCCGAGGAGAGTTCGGCCAGCAGGTCATCGGCGAGACCCGCGACCGCCGGGGTGATGTGGTCGCGGTGCAGTCGTGCGGCGAGGGCGATGCCATCGGCGATGTCGGCGCCGGTGGCCGAACCGTGGCAGACGACGACGTCGCCGGCCACGCCGAGCAGGACGGCCGCGGCTTCGTGCTGCGCGGGGCGCCTGACATCGGCGTCGTGCCCGCCCTCGCGCGCGTGTCCGTCGCGGAGTCCAGGCGTCGTCTCCTCGCGCCTGGACGCGGCACCGTCGCCCTCGGGGACCGGTGCCGTTGCCGCTCCACCGCGCGGGGGCGCGGCGGCGTCGTGCCTGTGGACGGCCCCGTCGTGGATGCGGGCCGCTTCGTCACGCGCGGAGGCGTCCTGGTCGCGGGCGGAGGCGGCGCCGTCGCCTGATGTGGGCGTCCGCGGGTCGGGGCCGGACGGGTCGCACTCGGGCGCGGATCGCTGACTGGGCGCGACCGCCTCCGAGCCGTCGCGCGCCTGCTGGGTACTCTGCATCAGGCGGCGAGCTGTGGCCATTGCCGCCTCGAGGCCCTTGAGCAGGACGTTTCCGGTGAAGCCGTCGGTCACGATGACGTCGGCGGGGCCTCCGCGCGGTACATCGAAGCCTTCGACCAAACCGACGTAGCGTCCGCCCGCCGGCAGCGGAACGTCCGACAGCGCGATCGACACCGCGCGGCGCAGACGGTCGCCCTTGCCGGGCTCGCTGCCGATGGAGAGCAGGCCGACGCGCGGGCGCGCGATGCCCAGCGCGACCGCGGCGTAGGCGGTGCCCAGGACGGCGTGCTGGACGAGCTCCAGCATCGTCGCGTCGAGGGTCACCCCGACGTCGATAAGGAGCACAGGGCCGTGCTCGGTCGGCAGCTGGGCGGCCAGGCCGGGCCGGCGCACGCCGCGCAGGCGTCCGAGCACGTGCGCGGACGCGGCCACGGCGGCGCCGCTGGAGCCCGCAGAGACCATCCCGTCGACCCGGCCGGTGTAGACAGCCTCCGCGGCCGCGCGTACCGACGTGGAGCGCCGGATGTTGCGCAGCGGGGCGTCGGCCATACCGACGGCATCGTCGACGGCGACGACACTGACGCGCTCGCGATCAGCGATCGGGAGCGCGCTGATGACCCCGTCGGCCACGTCCTGTGGACCGACGAGGAGAAGGTGGAGGTCTGGATCGGCGCTGCATGCGCGCAGAGCGCCGTCAACCACGACGGCGGGAGCCCCGTCCCCGCCGAGGAGGTCGACGGCGATCCGCGCGACACCGGACGGGTGTGCCCCGCCGTGCGGCGATCGGTGGGATCGCGTCACCCGGACCTGGTTGTCAGACCTCGATGACCTGGCGGCCGTTGTACGTGCCGCACACCGCGCACGCCGCGTGAGGCAGCTTGGGCGAGCGGCACTGCGGGCACGGCTGGGTGGAGACCGCGACGGCCTTCCACTGACTCCGGCGAGCCCGGGTGTTGCTGCGCGACATCTTCCGCTTGGGAACGGCCACGGGACTTACTCCTCTGACGTCTTCATCTGGGATAGGGCGGCCCAGCGGGGGTCGACCTGCTCGTGGGTGTGACCCGCGGGCAGTTCGTCCATCGGTACCCCACATTCGGGGCACAGACCTGGGCAGTCTTCACGGCACACAGGGTTGGCGGCCAGGGATAGCACCACCGCGTCCCGCAGTGCCGGCTCCAGGTCGATCAGGTCGCCCTGCAGCCGCCCGACCTCGTCCTCGTCCGTCGTCTCGTCCGTCGTGCTGTGCTGGTAGGCATAGAACTCTTGGAACGGGACGTCCAGCGTGTCGCTGATCGGGCGTAGGCAGCGGCCGCACTCGCCGGCCAGCGGGCTGGTGATGGTTCCGGAGACGAGCACGCCTTCGGAAACCGACTCCATGCGCAGCTGGAGGTCGAGTTCGGCGCCCTGGGGCACGCCGATCAGCTCCAGGCCGAGGTCCTTGGGCGCCGGCACCTTCCGCGAGACCGCATGCAGAGCGCCCGGTCGGCGCGGGAGGTCCCTCGTCTCGAGGACCAGCGGCGACCGGGGATCCAGGTGCGGGTGCTGTTGTTGGTGTGGCATCTTTCAGACTCCGGCCAGACAGGGCCGACGGACTAGGCTACCCGAGCGGCAGATCTTCCGTCGAATCGACCCCAACAGTACCGCGCCCGGAAGTGGGACTGCCGGGGGCTACGGCCGGGTCAGAACGGCAGCGGGCGGTCGTCCTCCACGGACGGGTTGAACGAGCCGATCTCCCGCAGCGCGTGCATCTTGTCGCGCCCGCGCTCGATGGACGCCAGCGACCGGGTGAGGAACTGCTCGAAGTTGGCCAGCGCCGTGTCGACGTAGTCGTCGACCTCGTCGCGCAGCCGCTGCGTCTCCGCGCGGGCCTCGTTGATCATGCGTGACGCCTCGTGCTCGGCCGAGACCACGATCTCGTTGATCGACACCAGGCGCGTGTGCTCGGCCTCGGCCTCGGCGATGATCCGCTCCGCCTCGCGCCGGCCGGCGTCGACGATCTTGTCCCGCTCGTCGAGCAGCGCGCTCGCGCGCCGCAGCTCACCGGGGAGATCGGCGCGCAGCTGGTCGAGCAGATTGATCATGTCGGCACGGTCGAACACGAAGTTGCTCCGCGACATCGGCGCCGACCGCGCACCTTCGACCATCGCAATGATCTGGTCGATGCTCTCGAGCGGATCCACCTGCGGTCACTCCTGTCCAACGTCGAACGACGTAACCATCATGCGGCCCGGACGCCGTAGCCGCTTTCTCGCCACTCGGGTGTTGCAGTTACTTTCGCGCCGAGGCGAATCGTTCACTCAGGCGATTCGCCACGAGATCGGGTACATGTGGCGAAACGTCACCGCCCCACTTGGCGACCTCTTTGATGAGGCTCGAGGAGACGAAGGAGTACTTCGGGTTGGTCGGCATGAACAGCGTCTCGATGCCACCCAGGCCGTAGTTCATCTGGGCCATCTGCAGCTCGTAGTCGAAGTCGCCGGCCACCCGCACGCCCTTGACGATCGCGTTGATGTCGCTGGCCTGGCAGAAGTCGACCAGCAGCCCCTGGAACGCGTCGACCCGGACGTTGGCATACGGCGCGGTCACCGTCGCGAGCATCTCGAGGCGCTCGTCGACCGTGAACAGCCCCGCCTTGCTCTGATTGATCAGCACCGCGACGACTACCTCATCGAACATCTGCGATGCCCGACCCACGATGTCCAGGTGCCCGTTCGTGACCGGGTCGAACGAACCCGGACAGACCGCGCGCCTCATTGCACCAGCCCAAGCCTCATGAGCGGGGACCGTACCAAAGGTTCGCTTAAACCGTGCGCGAGCCATCCTGATCGCGTCGGCCGTACCACAGCACGGTCTCCCCGTACCGCCGCTCCGCGACCGCGCGCAACCCGTCCGGCCAGGCCATCGGTGCCCCACGGCTGGACCGCTCGACCACGACGACCGCGTCCGGCGCCAGCCACCGCGCGACCAGCCCGTCGAGTACCGCCCGGACCCGCTCGTCCGCGACCGCGTACGGCGGATCGATGAACACCGCGTTGTACGGGCCGTCGGACTCCCCCGCGACCAGCCGCTCGACCTTGTCGGTTACCAACCGCACCCGCCCGGCGACACCGAGTGCGGAGATGTTGCCGCGGATGATCCGAGCCGCCTTGGCGTCGTTCTCGGCCAGCAGGACGTGCGCGGCCCCGCGCGAGCAGGCCTCCAGCCCGACGGCCCCCGAGCCCGCGTAGAGATCGGCGAACCGGGCCCCGTCCAGCTCGACAAGGTTGTCGAGGCTGCTGAACAGCGCCTCCCGCACCCGGTCCGACGTGGGCCGAGTCCCCTGCCCCGCCGGCACCGTCAGCCGCCGCCCGCCGAGCACCCCGGCCACGATCCGTGTCACGCACTCCAGAGTAGGACGTGATGTACGCCACTCCCGCCGGCCGCGCGGCCGCGCGGCCGGCGGCGGGCTAACCCTTCTCCAGGTACTCCGCCCGCTCCTCGTCGACGAGCCGGGCGATCGTCGCGGCCAGCGCTGGGTGCCGTTCGAGCTCCCGGTCCTCCGCGATCAGCCCCACCGCCTCCGCGCGGGCCTCGCCGATCAGCTCCGCGTCCCGGAGGAGGGACAGCAGGCGCAGGTGGGAGCGGTGACCGGACTGTGAGGCGCCCAGGACGTCGCCCTCGCGGCGCTGCTCCAGGTCCAGCTCGGCCAGCTTGAACCCGTCGGTCGTGGAGGCGACCGCGTCCAGGCGCGTCCGCGCGGGGGTGCCCTCGCCGGACTCGGTGACCAGGAGGCACAGGCCGGGCGCGCTGCCACGGCCGACGCGGCCGCGCAGCTGGTGCAGCTGGGAGACGCCGAAGCGATCGGCGTCGAGGATCATCATCATGGTCGAGTTCGGGACGTCCACGCCGACCTCGATGACCGTGGTGGCGACGAGGACGTCGAGCTGACCGGCGGCGAAGGTCCGCATGACGGTGTCCTTCTCGTCGGCCGGCAGCCGCCCGTGCAGGATGCCGATCCGCAGGCCGTGCAGCGGACCGTCCTCCAGCTGGGGCGCGACGTCCAGCACCGCGACCGGGGGGCGGCGGCCGTCATCGCCAACGGGTGCCATGTCCTCGCCGTCGGACTTGGCGGCGTCGCCGATGCGCGGGCACACGATGTACGCCTGGTGGCCCTTCGCCACCTCCTCGCGTAGCCGGCGCCAGCCCCGGTCCAGGAACGCGGGCTTCTCGCTGACCGGCACCACGTGCGAGGCGATGGGTGAGCGCCCGCGCGGCAGTTGGCTCAAGACGGAGGTCTCCAGGTCACCGAAGACCGTCATCGCGACCGTGCGCGGGATCGGGGTGGCGGTCATGACCAGGACGTGCGGCGGCTGGTCGGCCTTGGTGCGCAGGGCGTCGCGCTGCTCGACGCCGAAGCGGTGCTGCTCGTCGACGACGACCAGGCCGAGGTCGGCGAAGTCGACGCCCTCGTAGAGCAGGGCATGGGTGCCGACGATGATGCCGGCGGTACCACTGCGAATCTCTTCCAGGACTTTTCGTCGCGCGGCCGCGCCCAGGGACCCGGTCAGCAGGGTGACCCGGGTCGCCTCCGGCGCGGCGTCCAACTCGCCCGCCCGGGCCATGGTGCCGAGCAGGTCGGCGACGTTGCGGTGGTGCTGAGCGGCCAGGACCTCGGTCGGAGCGAGCATCGCGGCCTGGCCGCCGGCGTCGACGACCTGCAGCATCGCGCGGAGGGCGCAGAGCGTCTTGCCGGAGCCGACCTCGCCCTGCAGCAGCCGGTGCATCGGGTGGGCGCGCTCGAGGTCGGCCGCGATCTCGTCGCCGACGTCGCGCTGGCCGCGCGTGAGCTCGTACGGCAGGCCCGCGTCGAAAGTAGCCAGCAGGCCATCAGAGCGGCGCGGGCGCGGTACCGCCGGCCAGTCCTCTGCTCGTTTTTTGCGCTGCACCAGAGTCAGCTGCAGCGCGAACGCCTCGTCCCACTTCAGCCGCCTCCGCGCGATGGCGAGCGACTGCTGCGACTCGGGCCGGTGGATCTCGCGCAGCGCCTTGTCCAGCGGGCTCAGCTTCCGGGTCGCGCGCGTCGCGGCGGGCACGTGGTCGGGCGTCGGCGGCAGGACGTCGAGGACGGTGCGCACGGCCGCGGCGATGCGCCAGGTGGGCACGCGCGCGGTCGCGGGGTACACCGGGATGATCGCCCCCGCGAACTCCTCCACCGCCTCCTCGCCCTCACCCGCGTCCAGCAGCACATAATCGGGCTGGTTGAGCTGGAGCTTGTTGTTGAACCGGCCGACCTTGCCGGAGAACAGCCCCCAGCGGCCCGGGCGCAGCTGGCTCTCCCGCCAGGGCTGGTTGAAGAACGTGACGCTGATCTCGCCGCCGCTGTCGTCGCCGACGACCGCCTCGACCAGCGAGCCGCGCTTGCCCCGGGTGTTGCCCCGCTTCTGCTCGAACTGCCGCGAGTTGACGCGTTTGACCTGCCCGAACACGGTGACGTCGGTGTCGATCTCCAACGCCCGGATGTCGGTGTGCTCGCCGCGCTCCTCATAACGGCGCGGGAAGTGGTACACGAGGTCGCCCACCGTGTGCAGATCGAGGTGTTCGGCGAGCAGCTTCGCGCCGTTGCCTCCGAGCACCTTCGCGAGCGGTGTGGTCAGGTCGATGTCGGCCAAGATCCAGGCTTCCTCTACTCGACGCCCACCAGAAGTGGGTAATGCGGCTGGCCCCCTTCGTAACACTGCACCTCGACGAAGGGCCACGAGCCCTCCACGTGCGCCCGCAGGACCGCGCCGAGGCCCGCCGGGGCGTCGCGGCCGGCGATGAGGGTGACGAGCTCCCCGCCACCCCCGAGCATCCGGTCCAGCAGCAGGCAGGCCGTCTCCGGCAGATCCTGGCCGATGAGGTTCACCTCGCCGTCCACGATCGCCAGGATGTCACCCGGCTGGCAGCGCCCGGCGACCGTCAGCGCCTCCCGGCCGGCGATGGTGATCTCGGCCGATCGGCAGCGCGCGGCCGCCTCGGCCATGGCGATCACGTCGTCCTCGAACCGCCGGGTGCCGTCGCGGACGGCCATCGCGGCCAGCGCCTGGACGGGCGAGCGGGTGGGTACGACGCCCGCGCGGACGCCCGCGGCCCGGGCCTCGCCCGCAGCGGCGGTGGCGACGGCCAGGACATTCGCGTCGTTGGGCAGTACGACGACGCGCTCCGCGCCCGTGCGAAGGATGGCGTCGAGGAGCTGGCGGGTGGACGGGTTGCCGGTCAGGGCCGTCGCGCCCTCGGACTCGAGCAGCTCGGCGAGGCCGGGTCCGCTGCACACGACCACCACCGCGCGGTCGCGCGCCGCCCCGTCGTCCTCCGGCGGCGTCTGCGCGGCGATCTGGTCCTCGAAGCGGGTCACGGTGATCCGGCTCGGGCGCCCAGCCTGGATGCCGGCCTCGATCGCCGCGCCGACGTCGTTGACGTGCACGTGAACGTGCCAGGTCGGCTCGTCACCCACGATGACCAGCGAGTCGCCGAGCGCCACGAGCGCGTCGCGCAGCGTCTGGGCCGCGTCCGCGCGGGCTTCGAGGAGGTACTGCACCTCGTAGGCGTAGTCGGCCGAGCCGGTCTCCCGGGCGACGGCAGCGCCCGGGCGGCCGCCGGCGGGTGTCACCGCCACAATGGGACCTTCGGGCGGCTCCTCGCCGGTCAGCGTCTCCACCAGGGCGTCGAGGAGCACCACCAGGCCGCGGCCGCCCGCGTCGACGACGCCGGCCCGGGCCAGCGCCGGCAGCTGCTCGGGGGTCCGCGCGAGCGCGTCCCGCGCGCCTTGAGCCGCCGCCCGGGCCACGGTGGCCACGCCTCCGCGCGCCGCCGCCTCGACGGCCGCCTTGGCCGCGGCCACCCCGACGGTCAACACGGTGCCCTCGACGGGTGCCGCGACCGCGCCGTAGGCCCCGTGGGCCGCCTCGTCCAGCGCCCCGGCCAGCACGGCGCCGGTCACGGGGGCCGCGCCCGCGCGTTCCAGCCCCGTCGCGAGCCCCTTGAACAGCTGAGCCAGGATGATCCCGGAGTTCCCGCGCGCGCCGAGCAGCGCGCCGCGGGCGGCCCCGCGCATCGTCTCGGCGGCCGTCGCGCCGGTGGCCGCCTCGACCGCCGAGGACATCGTGAGCACCAGGTTGGTGCCGGTGTCGCCGTCGGGCACGGGGTACACGTTGAGGGCGTCGATCTCGGCCTGGTGGCGCCGCAGCGCGGCCAGGCCGCCGGCACACCACCGGCGGACGGCGGCCGCGTCCACACTGTCTGGCACGCGCCAGAGCCTAACGGTGACCGGTACGATTCCCCACCGTTGCGCCCCCGACCGGGCCGATTGGGTGTCGCAGGTACGGATCAGGTAACCTTGCCAGGTTGCCCGCCGGACACCCGGCCGGCAACGCTCCGGAACATCGTTCCGGTCCAGGACAGCAATCAACCCAGGAGATCCCCGTGGCTAGCGTGTGCGACGTCTGCGGCAAGGGACCGGGCTTCGGCCACAACGTGTCCCACTCGCACCGGCGGACCAACCGCCGTTGGAACCCCAACATTCAGACGGTGCGCACCCCGGCCGGTGGCGGCACCACGCGGAAGATGCAGGTGTGCACCTCCTGCCTCAAGGCCGGCAAGGTCGTCCGGGGCTGACCCAGGCACCGACATGGCCCCGTGACCTGGTCACGGGGCCTTTTGTCGTCCGCTTCCAGGCGCGGGCAATCAGAGGTCGCGGCCGAAGGAGCGCACCAACTCGTAGCCCTTGTAGTGCCCGAAGTCCTCGATCCGCGCGTACCCGGACCGCTCGTACAGCCCGATGGCCTCCGGCTGTGCCGTGCCGGTCTCCAGCCAGACCCGCTTCCGCCCGGCTGCCCGCGCGGCGTCCTCGATGGCCCGCAGCAGCGCCTTGGCGACGCCGAGCCCCCGGTACCCGGGCGCGACGTACATCCGCTTGAGCTCGGCGGTCGTCTCGTCCTCGGCGAACGTGCGGAAGCCGCCACAGCCGGCCGGGGCGCCACCGACGTACGCGACGAAGAACGCCCCCGCGGGCGGATCGAACTCGCCGGGTTCGATGGGCGTGGAGTCACCCTCACTGCTGCCGTACCGCTCGCCGAGGTCGGCGAGCGCGGCGGCGGTCAGCTCGGAGGCGACCCGCGAGCCGTAGCGGGTCAGCTTAATGTCGATCTCGGTCACGAGCGCGAAGGCTACTGCCCCTTACCGAAGTGATCCCAGCCCGGGGCCCCGCCCGTGTATCGGCGGCCGTCCACGGTCACGCCCCCGCCGGCCGTGAACTCACCGGCCGCCAGGACGGAGCCGACCACCAGCCACTCGTCGCCGAGCTCGACGTCCGGCGGGAACGTGGCGGCCAGCGCATGGTCGTCGCCGCCCGCGAGCATCCAGCCGTAGGGGTCGACGCCCAGCGCGGTCGCGGCGGCGTGCATGGCGTCCGGCACCGCGAACGCCCCCCGGCGCAGGTCGATGCCGACCCCGCTGGCCACGGCGATGTGCCCGAGGTCGGCCAGCAGCCCGTCGGAGACGTCGATCATGGACGTCGCGCCCATCCGCGCGGCGACGGGCCCCAGCCGGTACGGGACGTCGGGCCGCCGGAACGCGTCCACCAGCACCTTCGGTGAGCGGAAGCCACGGGAGAGGACGGTGTACCCCGCGGCCGCGTGCCCGATCCGCCCGGCCACCGCCACCACGTCGCCCGGCCGCGCGCCCGAGCGCAGCAGGGGTGCCTGCCCGTCCAGATCGCCGAGCGCGGTCACCGCGATCGTCAGCGTCGGGCTGGACGACGTGTCCCCGCCCACGACCGACGCCCCCGTCTTCGCCGCCTCCGCGGCCAGGCCGTCGGCGAGCTCCTCGGCCCACGAGATCTGCAGGTCCGCTGGGGCGCACAAGGCCACCAGGAGCGCCGTGGGCCGCGCACCCATGGCCGCGATGTCGGCGAGGTTGGCCGCGGCCGCGCGGTGGCCCACGTCCCGCGCGCTGGACCAGTCGCGGCGGAAGTGCCGCCCGTCGACGAGCACGTCGGTGCTCGCCACGACGCGCGCGTCCGGGGTGGCGACGATGGCCCCGTCGTCCCCCGGCCCGAGCAGTACCGAGGGCGACGCCGCCCCGAGCCGGGCCGTCACCCGCGAGATCAGCCCGAACTCCCCGGCGGTTGCTACGGTCACCCGTCCTCCAACCTGATGCTCAATAGTGTCGCCGAAGCCGCGTGTCATGGCATGATCACGCACGGCGTTGCCTTGCCGGTTTCATTCTTGCGGTAGGTTGACGCCTGACCAGCGCGCGGACGACGCAGGAGGGAGTCGTGTCGTGGTACAGGCATACATCCTGATCCAAACAGAGGTCGGCAAGGCCCGCGACGTGGCCACGGCCATCCAGGGCCTGCACGGTGTGGTGCGCGTCGACGCGGTCACAGGCCCGTACGACGTCGTGGTCCTCACCGAGGCCCGCAGCATCGATGAACTGGGCCAGCTCATCGTGTCCAAGGTGCAGCTGGTGCCCGGCATCACGCGCACCGTCACCTGCTCGGTGGTGCATTTGTAGTGGCGGGTACGTTCACCCGTGTGATGGCGGTCTCGTGATGGTGCTTCCGTGACGATGCTCTCGCGCCCGGGCGTGCTCATGACCGGCGACCCCGAGGCCGGCGCCCTCAGGACCGGCGCGATCGTGACGGCGGTCCGCTGATGGCGGCGGACGCGCCCGCGCGACCCGGGCCGAACCCGGCCAGGATCGCGACGTTCGCCGCGGTGCCCATCGCCCTGGTCGCCGGGGTGGCGGCGTTCTGGGCTCTGGGCGGCTTCCCTTCGAGTCCGGATACTTCGCCGGTACCCGCTGAGGCCCCCCAGCTCGAGCCGACCCCGGCCGCGGTGTGCCGTGCCCTGGTCGCCCGCCTGCCTCAGGAGCTCGGCGGCCTGCACCGGCGCCAGGTGACGGCCGGCGGCGAGCAGAACGCGGCGTTCGGCGACCCGCCGATCGTCCTGTCCTGCGGCGGCGCGGCACCCGCGGTTCCGGCGGATGCCCAGCTGCTGGGATTGTCGGACGTCTGCTGGTATCCGGAAGAGCAGTCCGGTCGTACCGTCTGGCACACGATCGACCGCCAGATCCCGCTCAGCGTCGTGGTCCCGAAGGCCGCCGACGGCTCCTGGCTGGTGAATCTTTCACCGTCGATCGTGGCGACGATCCCGGCCGCTCCGACGGGCGACCTGCACTGCTGACCAGCTCAGGCTCGTGGCCGGCCTCGGCTCCCAGCATCACCACCTGAAGCCCCGCGCACGCCGCACCCGCGCGTTGGCCGTCCCGACCCTCGGTGACCAGCCGCCGCAGCGCGCCCGCGCGTTGCCCGCCGCAATTGCCCGACGACCAGCTGCCGCTGCGCGCCCGCGCTCTGCGTCGCAACCGCCCCCGACCTCCCGCCGCTGCGCGCCCGCGCGTTGCCGGCCCGGGCGCCCAGGCGGCGAGGTCAGTCCAGTGCGGCGTCCAACGCGCGGCGGATGTCCGCGACCAGGTCATCGGTGTCCTCCACGCCGCACGAGAGGCGCACGAGGCCCTCAGGCGCGTCGTCGCCCCACTGCGCTCGCCGGTCGGCCGAGGAGTGCAGCCCGCCGAACGACGTCGCGGCGAACACCAGGTCGGACCTGGTCAGGAAGCGGTCCACCGCCGCCTTGTCGGCCAGCACGAACGTCACGACGCCCGGGATGCGGCGCATCTGGTGGGACGCGGCCTTGTACGCGGGGTCGTCCTCGCGGCCGGGCCACCGCACGGACGCGACCGCCGGGTGGCCGGCCAGCAGCTCCGCGACGGCCGCCGCGTTGGCCGTCTGCCGGGCCAGGCGCAGGTCGAGCGTGCCGAGGGACCGATGGGCGAGCCACGCCTCGAACGCGCCCGGAATGCCGCCCGTCCGCGCGCGCCACGTGCGGATCGTCGCCACGAGTTCCGGATCGCGGGCGCAGACGTACCCCAGCAGCATGTCGGAGTGGCCGGTCAGCGCCTTGGTGGCCGAGGCGACCGAGAAGTCCGCCCCGAGGTCGAGCGGGCGCTGCCCGAGCGGTGTCGGGGTGGTGTTGTCCACGGCGACCAGTCCGCCACCGGCGTGCGCCCGCGCGGCGAGGTCGGCGATGTCGCACACGTCGAGTCCGGGGTTGGACGGGGTTTCCAGCAGCAGCAGCCGCACGTCGTCGAGCGCCGGGTACGGCCCCGGCGTCGGCATCGTCCGCACCTCCACGCCGCGGTCGGGCAGGTGCTCAGCGGCGAAGGCACGGGTCAGGAAGTACCCGTCGGAGGGCAGGACGACGGCATCGCCCGCGCGCAGGGTGGAGAGCAGCACCGCCGAGATCGCCGCCATCCCGGAGGCGAACACGACGCATTCGCCGCCTTCAAGCTCTCCGATGGCCTGCTCCAGGTTGCGGTACGTCGGGTTGTCCGTCCGCCCGTACCCGTTCACACCGGTCTGCGGGCCCGCCACCGGATCGAGGTGATACGGCGCCCCGAACACCGGCGACGGAAGAAACGGCTCCCCCGCCACCGCCGCCGGCACTCCGGCATGCACGACCCGGGTGCCGTCCCCGTGCGCGGACGCGTCACCGCCACCACTGTGGAAGTCGTTGCCGCCGCCAGGAGCCGCGCCACTGCCTGCACTCATCTCGCTGTCCCCTCCACCACGATGCCCGCCGCGCGGACGCCGCACCGCCGCATCCGGACGCCTCGCCGATCGGCCCAGGCTAAACGCGCTGATGGCCACGCGCGGACGCCCGGGCCGTGAACACCGACACATCGGTCGGCGCCGCGGTGGCGCATAACAGCGGCCAGCCGCACGGACGGCAGTTTGTGGGTCCGGCCCGTCGCTGGTCAACGCGACGTGACGCGAGCGGGTGCAGTGACCAGGGCTGCGAGTCGCGGCTGGCGGGGCGGCGACAGGCGGATGGGGTTACTGGCCGGTCGACGGGACGCCCGGTCGCTCGGGCTTCGTCTCCCGGGCCATCAAAGCGGCCAGGGCCTTCAACGGGTCCACGCCCTCGTGGCAGACCTGCTCGACCTGCTCCGTGATGGGCATCTCCACACCGACGCTGTGGGCCAGGTCACGAATCGACAGGCAGCTCTTGACACCCTCAGCCGTCTGGCGCGTCGCGGCCTGGGCCTGCTCCAGGGTCTCGCCCCGGCCCAGGCGCTCGCCGAACGAGCGGTTGCGGGACAGCGGCGACGAGCACGTCGCGATGAGGTCGCCCAGGCCGGCCAAGCCCGCGAAGGTCATCGGGTTGGCGCCCAGGGCCGCGCCCAGGCGGGCGGTCTCGGCCAGACCCCGGGTGATCAGGGTCGCCTTGGTGTTGTCACCGAACCCCAGCGCGGAGGCCATGCCGTAGGCCAGCGCGATCGCGTTCTTGACGGCCCCGCCCAGCTCGCAGCCGACGACGTCGTCGTTGGTGTAGGGCCGCAGGTATCGCGTGCTGATCGCCCGCTGGACGAGCTCGGCGCGGCCGATGTCCCGGCAAGCCACCACAGTGCCCGCGATCTGCTCGGCCGCGATCTCCGGGGCCAGGTTGGGGCCGGTGACGACGGTGACGCGCTCCGGCTCGACGTCGGCGACCTCGATGACCACCTCGCTCATCCGCTTGAGCGTGTCGAGCTCGATGCCCTTCATGAGGCTCACGAGCGTCGCGTCCGCGCCGATGAAGCCGCGCCAGGCGCTCAGGTTGGTGCGGAGGGTCTGTGACGGTACCGCCAGGACCACGAGGTCGGCACCCTCGATCGCCTCGTGCGCGTCAGAGGTGGCCGTGACCGCGTCCGGGAGCCACATGCCGGGCAGGTAGTCGGGGTTGTGGTGCTCGTCGCGGATGGCGGCCGCCAGCTCGGGACGCCGGGACCACACCGTGACGGAGGGCGCGCCGGCGTCGGCAAGGATCTTGGCGAACGCCGTGCCCCACGAGCCCGACCCCAGGACAGCCGCGCGCTCGATGTTCATGCCGCAGCCTCCGCTTCACCGCGGTGGCGACCCGAACCGGCCACCCCGCACCTCACCATGCCGACAATGCCGCACCCGCGCGCCCGACCGCCGGGGGCGCCACCACGCCGCTCGGGACTACTCCGCTGCGTGCCACCCGTGACGCGTCCGCGCGGGCGGCGGGAAGCCGCGGCGCCGGGTCGCGAGCCGCTCATGCCGTCTGCTCTTCGGGGCGCTGCGCGGGCCGCTTCGGCGTCCACAGCGGCGGCGGGGTGCCGCCGCGGATGTCGACCAGCATGTCGCGCAGGTGCAGCATGATGTGCTCGGTGATCTCGTTGAGGGTCTGTGCCGTCGGCTGGGCGTCCGACCAGGCCGAGAGGTCCATCGGGGCACCGGCGACGATCGTGACCTTGGCCCGCGGGAACAGCTTGAACTTCTTCGTCCGCGGGTCGTAGATCTGCTCCGGGCCCCACATCACGATTGGGATCACGGGGGCGCCGGTGTCCAGCCACAGCCGCGCCGCGCCGGTCTTGCCGCGCATCGGCCACAGGTCCGGCTCCCGCGTCGTGGTGCCCTCGGGGTAGATGACGACGGCCTCGCCGGCCCGGACGCCCGCCCGCGCGGCCTCGAGCGCCTTGACGGCGTCGGTGGTGCCGCGGCGTACCGGGATCTGGTGGACTTCCTTGAGCAGGTAGCCCAGCACCGGTACCTCGAACAGGCTGGACTTGGCCAGGAACGACGGCCACCGCCCGGCGTCGAAGATGTAGTGCGCGACGGCCAGCGGGTCGGCGTGGGAGATGTGGTTCACCACCATGATCACACCGCCGTCGGCCGGGATGTGCTCCATCCCTCGCCAGGCGCGGCGGGTCAGCACCTGGATCAGGGGTTTGACGGTCATGACGGCGAAACGCCGCCAGAAGCCGAGCCTCCGGCGCACCATCTCACCCTCCCCTCACGGTTCTGCTGCGAATCATGCCACTGCCGGGCGCCCGGTGGCCGTGTCAGGATGGCTCATGCACTGCCACGGCCAGTCGACGACCCAGCCGACGGCGTCCGAGCGGACGGCCGCCTGGGTCGCGGTGGTCCCGGTCAAGCCGCTGCCGGCGGCCAAGACGCGCCTGCGGGGCGCGGTGCCGGAGGCCGTGCACCCCGATCTCGTCCTGGCCATGGCACGCGACACGGTAGCCGCCGCGCTCGCCTGCCGCGCGGTCGCCCGCGTCGTCGTGGTCTGCGACGACCCGGCGGTCTGCGCGGAGCTGTCCGGTCTGGGCGCGTTGTGCCTGCCGGACGCGCCCGCGGCCGGCCTCAATGCGGCCCTGGCGTACGGCGCCCAGGCCGCCCAGCAGGCGGAGCCGCCGGCCGCGGGAGCGGAAGTGCCGTTCGCGGGCGCGGGCGCGGCCGGTGTCGCCGTGGTGGCCCTGACCGCCGACCTGCCGGCCATGCGCCCCGAGGACCTCGAGGCCGCCCTGGCCGCGGCCGTGCGGACCGGGCGGCGGGCGTTCGTGCCGGACCTGGAGGGCACCGGGACGGTGCTGCTCGCCGCGCCCGCCGGCGAGGCACTCGCGCCCCAGTTCGGGCCCGGGTCGGCCGCGGCCCACCAGCGCTCAGGCGCGGTGCGGCTCGACGGGGCCTGGCCGAGCCTGCGCCGGGACGTCGACACCGCAGCCGATCTGGATGCCGCCGCGCGGCTGGGACTCGGCGCACATACCGGACAAGTCCTCTGCACGGTAGCGTGATCGGTATGCAGGGCACGGTCGCGACGTTCGATGACGGCAGTCGCACCGGGACGGTGCTGCTCGACGACGGGGTCGAGGTGGCTTTCCCGGCGGCGGCGTTCGACGCGTCCGGGCTGCGCCATCTGCGGCTGGGTCAGCGGGTCCGGCTCGACCACGACGACGTGGGGACGATCACAAAGGTCACTTTGCCCACCTTCCCATAGTTGCCAAGCAGCGGGAAGTTCATGTTCAGACCGGCACAAACGGGCCATGATGATCCGGTGGACGAGAGCACGACCGGTCGAAGCCGCCCGCGCAGCGCCGCCCAGCGGCCAGAACCGGCGAGTGCGCCGCCCAAGACGACGAGGTCCGGTGGGAACGGGGCCCCAGCACGGGCTCGTCGAGCCACAAAGGCCGCGCCCTCCGCGCCGGCCGACGAAGCCACGGTGAGCGAGGTCACGGTGAACGAGGCCACGACAGAGTCCGCGCAGGCGTCCGAGCGGGTGCCGGCGCAGAAGTCCCCGACGACGCCGGCGGCGAGGCCGGCAGCCAAGGCCGACCCGGCGCCGAAGGCAGACCCGGCGCCGACCGAAACGCCGGCGGAGCCCGACGGACCGGCCGCCAAAGCCGCCCGCCCGGCCGCTACGTCGCGCTCCGCGACCAGGCCCGCGGCCACCGCGACGGCCACGCCGGTGCGCAAGACGACCGAGCCACTCGCCGACCTCAAACCGGCCGTGCCGGCCACGCCGGCCGTCAAAGCGACGCCGGCCGTCAAAGCCGCCCCGGTGACGCCTGCCGTCCCGGCCCGTCCGGCCACCGCCGCCCAGCCGGTCGAGGGCGCTTCCACGCCCCTGGATCAGCCGGCGGCAGTTCTGGGTAACCCCAAGACGTCTCCGGCCGCCCAGCGCGCGGACGCGCTCGATGGCGACGAAGACGCCGATGCGGAATGGTTCGGGTCGGAAGGGAGCGCTGTGGCAGTACCAGAGGAGGAAAAGCCTCTGCCGGAGGACCGGTATCTCAATCGCGAGCTCTCCTGGCTGGACTTCAACGCGCGGGTGCTGACTCTCGCCGAGGACCCCGCGACGCCCCTGCTGGAACGGGCCAAGTTCCTCGCGATCTTCGCCAGCAACCTCGACGAGTTCTACATGGTGCGCGTCGCGGGCCTGAAGCGGCGCCTGCAGACCGGTCTGCCCGTGCGGCGGCTCCCCGGCTTTCTGCCGCCGACGGAGCAGCTGGAGCAGATCGCCGAGCGCACGTCGGGGCTGATGTCGCGGCAGTCGCGGGTGTTCGCCGACGAGATCGCGCCGGCGATGGCCCGGGAGAACATCCACATCGTTCGCTGGGCGGAGCTGGACCCGGCCGAGCGCGAGCGGATGCGCGCGTCGTTCCGCGAGCAGATCTTCCCGGTGCTGACGCCGCTGGCGGTCGACCCGGCGCACCCGTTCCCGTACATCTCGGGGCTGTCGCTGAACCTTGCCGTCGTGGTGCGGGAGAAGGACGGCGGGCCGGAGCTGTTCGCGCGGATCAAGGTGCCGAACAACGTGCCGCGCTTCTTCGCGCTGCACGCCGCGCGCGACGGGGCGCGGGTGATGCGCTTCCTGCCGGTCGAGGAGCTCATCGCGGCGCACCTCGGGCAGCTGTTCTCGGGCATGCAGGTGCTGGAGCACCACCTGTTCCGGGTGACCCGCAACGCCGAGGTCGAGCTCGACGAGGACCGCGACGAGGATCTGCTGCAGGCTCTCGAACGCGAGCTCGCGCGGAGGCGCTTCGGGCCGCCGGTGCGCCTGGAGGTCGCGGCGTCGATCTCGGACCACGTGCTGGAGCTGCTCGTCCGCGAGCTGGACATGGACTCTCACGACGTCCTGCGGGTGCCCGGGTGGCTCGACCTGACCGCGTTGTGGGAGGTCTACAACGGTGTCGACCGTCCGGATTTGAAGGATCCGCCGTTCGTACCCGCTACGCACCCACACTTCGCAGAAGGTGAGACGCCGCGCAGCGTCTTCGCGCGGTTGCGCGACCACGACATCCTCGTGCACCACCCCTACCACTCGTTCTCCACGAGCGTGCAGCGCTTCGTCGAGCAGGCCGCGGCCGACCCGAACGTGCTGGCCATCAAGCTGACGCTGTACCGGACCAGCGGCGACTCCCCCATCGTCGACGCGCTCGTCGACGCGGCCGAGGCCGGCAAGCAGGTCGTCGTGCTGGTCGAGGTCAAGGCGCGCTTCGACGAGAAGGCGAACATCGGCTGGGCGCGGACGCTGGAGCGGGCCGGCTGCCACGTCGTGTACGGCCTGGTCGGCCTCAAGACGCATACGAAGACGGCCCTGGTGGTGCGCCAGGAGGGCAACCACATCCGCCGCTACTGCCACATCGGTACCGGCAACTACCACCCGAAGACGGCGCGGCTGTACGAGGACTACGGGCTGCTCACGGCCGATCCGGAGGTGGGCGCCGACCTGACCGACCTGTTCAACGTGCTGACCGGTTACAGCCGGCAGACGTCGTACCGCCGGCTGCTGGTCGCGCCGCACGGGGTGCGCCGCGGGATCATCGAGCGGATCGAGCGCGAGGTCGCGTACGGCGCGGACGGGCTCGTCCAGCTCAAGGTGAACTCGCTGGTCGACGAGGAGGTCATCGACTCGCTGTACCGGGCGAGCCGCGCGGGGACGCGGGTCGACCTGATCGTGCGCGGCATCTGCGCGCTGCGGCCGGGCGTGCCGGACCTGTCGGAGAACATCCGGGTCCGGTCGGTTCTGGGCCGGTTCCTGGAGCACTCGCGGGTGTTCCGGTTCGGCCACGGCGCCCGCGCGGAGTACTGGATCGGCTCGGCCGACCTCATGCACCGCAACCTCGACCGCCGCGTGGAAGCGCTGGTCCAGGTCACGGACCCGGCCTCGACGGACGAGCTGCACCGGGTGCTGAGCCTGATGATGAACGACGACACCGGGGCGTTCGAGCTCTCGGGCAGCGGTGTGTGGCACCGCCGGCCGGGCAAGAACCCGCAGGAGGCGCTGCTGCGCCGCATCGTCGACCGGGTGGAGTGACCCGGGTCGACCTCTTTAGGGTGGCTGGATGCTTGAGGAAGAGCGCAAGTACCTGGCCGGCGACGGGTTCACCATGCCCGACCTCGGCGCCGCCGGGCGGGTGAACGCGCGGGAGCCGGTCACGCTGCGGGCGACCTACTACGACACCCCCGAGCGGCTGTTGACCCGCCACGGGATTTCGCTGCGGTACCGCAAGGGCGACGCCGCGTCCAAGGTGTGGACGGTGAAACTGCCGACGTCGCGGGCCGGTGTGCGCCACGAGCACTCGCGGCCGTCGCAGGGCGCGGGCGTGGTACCACCAGCGCTGCTGGACCTCGTCACGGCTTACCGGCGCGGGCGCGCGCTCACCCCGGCCGCGGTGCTGCGCACGGTGCGCACCGTGTACGAGGTGAGCGGGCCCGATGGCCGGCTGCTGGCCGAAGTCGCCGATGACGTGGTCAGCGTGCTCGACGGGCGCGACGTCGCGCTGCGGTTCCGCGAGATCGAGGTGGAGCTGGTCGACGGCGACCGGGCGGTGCTGGACGACATCGAGAAGCTACTGCTGGCCGCGGGCGCGCGGGCGGGGACCGGCGCGGAGGCATTCGTGCCCAAGCACCTGCGGGCCATGGAGGCGCTCGGGTCGCTGGACGGGCCGCTGCTCGCCGCGCCCGCACGGCCGCGCGTCACCTACGCCGGCGACGTGGTCACCGAGGCGATCCGGCGCGACGTGACCCGGATCTTCAAGCACGACCCGTTCGCCCGGCTGCGCGAGACGATGCCCAACGGCGACACCCCGGTGCATCAGATGCGGGTCGGCACCCGGCGCCTGCGCAGCGACCTGCAGACCTTCCAGGCCCTGCTGGACCCGCGGTGGACGGCGCGGCTGCGGGAGGACCTGGCCTGGCTGGCCGATGCGCTCGGGGGCGCCCGCGACGTCGAAGTGCTGCGCGAACGGCTGTTCCGCACCGCCGCCGCCGATCCGCTGGTGCCGGTCGACTCGCGCGCGGTCGCGCGGATCGACACCGCGCTGGCGAAGCAGCAGGACGCGGCGCTGCGAAACCTCGACAAGGCACTGCATTCGCGGCGGTACGTCAAACTGCTCGACGCGCTCATCGAGGCCGTCGAGGCACCTCGCCTGGCCCCACCGGCCTGGGAGGAGGCCGAGGACGTCCTCGCGGACATCGTGCGCAAGCCGTGGCGGCGCCTCGTGGAGGGCGGCGGCGACGTGGTCGGGGCGGGTGAGCTGACCTCGGATCTGCCCGACTTCGACTGGCACGAGGTCCGGAAGCGGGCCAAACGCGCCCGCTATGCCGCCGACGCGGTGACGGCGGTGATGGGCCCGCAGGCGCGTCTGCTGGCCAAGGCGGTCGCGCGGGCGCAAGGTGTGCTGGGCGAGCACCAGGACGCGGCGATCGCCGGGGACGCGTGGCTGGCGGTCGCCGCGGCCTCGCCGGACGACCACGACCTCGCGGTGACGGCCGGGCGGCTCTTCGAGCGCGAGCGGGCGACGGTGACCCGCGCCCGCGCGGACTTTCCGGCAGTGTGGGAGATGGTCATGGAGGAAAAGAACATCGCATGGCTGAGGTGAACTCGCTGGTCCGGGCGGCGGGCGGCGTGGTGTGGCGGCGTTCCGGCGCCGGGGTGACCGAGATCGTGCTGGTGCACCGCCCCCGATACAACGACTGGTCGCTGCCGAAGGGCAAGCTCGATCCGGGTGAGCACGAGCTGACCGCCGCGGTCCGGGAGGTCTTCGAGGAGACCTCGGTGGAGGCGGTGCCGCAGGTGCGGCTGCCGTCGGTGCGATACCTGACCGGCGAGCCCGGCGTGGAGAAGAGCGTGGACTTCTGGTCGATGCGCGCGGTCGCGTGGGCGCCGCGACCGGCCGACCACGAGATCGAGGAGGCCCGGTGGGTCCCCGCGACCGAGGCCCACACGATGCTGAGCTACGCGCATGACCGCGGCGTTGTGCGTGCGTTCCTGGATGTGCCGCCCGTGACGTCGGTGGTGGCGCTGGTCAGGCACGCGAAGGCCGGCAAGCGCAAGGAATGGTCGGGCCCGGACGCTGAGCGGCCCCTGGAGACGGCCGGGGAGCGTGATGCGCGGGCCCTGAGCGGCCTGCTGACGCTGCTGCGGCCGGATCGGGTGGTGTCGGCCACCCCGGTGCGCTGCCGGCAGACAGTCGAGCCGCTGGGCCTGCCGGTGGCGATCGAGCCGGCCTTCGACGAGGACGCGGAGCCCGGCCCGGCCGCGGAGGCGCTGGCGGCTTGGGCGCGCCGTGGGGGTACCACCGTGATTTGCAGTCAGGGAAAACTCATGCCGCCGATGCTGAAGGCGCTCACCGGCCGGGCCGACGTCAACTTCCACACCCGCAAGGGCGCGGGCTGGGTGCTGTGTTTCTCCGAGGGGCGGCTCGCCGGGCGCGACCGGCTGGCGCCGGTGACCCTGCGATAGCGCTTGCCGGAAACGCGAAAGGGCGGCGCCGCGATTGCGGCGCCGCCCTTTTCGGTGCGTGCGCTTACTTGGCGGCGGCCTTCTTGGCCGGGGCCTTCTTCGCGGCGGTGGTGCTCTTGGCGGCGGCCGTGGTGGCCGTCGTGGTCTTGCGAGCCGTCGTCGACGCCGCGGCGCGGGTCGTCTTGGTGGCGGCCTTCTTCGCCGGAGCGGTCTTGGCCGCGGTGGCCTTGGCCGGGGCGGTCTTGGTCGCGGCGGCCTTGGCCGGAGCGGCCTTCGCCGTAGTCGCCTTCGCCGTGGTGGCCTTGGCGGTCGTCGCCTTGGCCGTGGTGGCCTTCGTGGCGGCGGCGGTGGTCGTCTTCTTCGCGGCGGCGACCTTCGGCACCTTGCCGCTGGCGACCATCTCACGGAAGCTGGCGCCCGCGCGGAAGGCGGGAACCGACGTCTTCTTCACCTTCACCGCTTCACCGGTGCGCGGGTTGCGGGCGGTTCTCGCACCGCGGATGCGCTTCTCGAAGACACCGAAGCCGGTGATGGCAACCTTGTCGCCCTTGGTCACGGCGGCCTGGATCTCGGCCAGCACCGCGTCCAGCGCCGCGTTCGCCGACTTCTTGTCGCCCAGGCGAGCGCTGAGCGCCTCGATGAGCTCGGCCTTGTTCACGTTGTTTCCTCCCGTACTGGAAATTGAAGTCCCTGTGGGCAAGGTATCCCAACGCACACAGGATACAAACATATGACGGAAAAGAAATCGTTGTGGAGTAACGGATTTGGCCGGAGGCTCGTCGAGACGCCCTGCGGGGGCTAGCGAACGACGGGTGTCCACTCCGGACGGCCTTGTTCGAAGGCGGTGATAGCACCCTCGTGGCGAAGGGTGAGACCGATGTCGTCGAGTCCTTCCAGCAACCGCCAGCGACTGAAATCGTCCAGTGGGAAGTCCCATTCCCGGTCGCCCGCGCGCAACTGGCGAGCCTGGAGGTCGACCGTTACATCAAGCTTCGGGTCGGCCTCGATCGCGGCCCACAGAGCCTCGACGTTCTCGGTGCCGATCTCGACCGGCAGCAGGCCGCCCTTGAGCGCGTTGCCCCGGAAGATGTCGCCGAAACGCGGCGCCACGACGGCCCGGAAACCGTAGTCCTGCAAAGCCCAAACAGCGTGCTCACGCGATGAGCCGGTGCCGAACTCGGGCCCCGCCACAAGGATCGAGGCCCCTTCATACGCGGGATTGTTGAGGACGAATTCCGGGTCGGAGCGCCAGGCGTTGAAGAGCCCGTCGGCGAACCCGGTGCGGGTGACGCGCTTGAGGTAGACGGCGGGGATGATCTGATCGGTGTCCACGTTGGACCGGCGCAGCGGAACCGCGGTGCCGGTGTGGACGGTGAACTTCTCCATGTGTCCGTTGTCCCTTTTAGTTCAGGTCGGCGGGGGCGGCGAGATGACCCGCGACGGCGGTTGCGGCGGCCACCGGAGGCGACACGAGATGCGTGCGGCCGCCGCGGCCCTGACGGCCCTCGAAGTTGCGATTGGAGGTCGAAGCGGAGCGCTCACCGGGCTTGAGTGTGTCCGGATTCATACCCAGACACATGGAACAGCCCGCGAAACGCCACTCCGCGCCGGCCTCCGTGAAGACCTTGTCGAGGCCCTCCTCCTCCGCGGCCGCGCGCACGGACGCGGATCCGGGCACGACGAGCATTCGGACGCTCTCGCTGACCCGGCGCCCGCGCAGCACGTCCGCGGCCGCGCGCAGGTCCTCGAGCCGGCCGTTGGTGCAGGAGCCCAGGAACACCACGTCGATCGCGACGTCGCGCAGCGCCGTGCCGGGGGTCAGCGCCATGTACTCCAGCGCCTTCTCGGCCGCGACGCGCTCGGCGTTCTCGGTGAAGTCGTCCGGGCTGGGCACCACGCTGCCGAGCGGCGCGCCCTGGCCGGGGTTGGTGCCCCAGGTGACGAACGGGGTCAGCTGCGAGATGTCCAGCGTCACCTCGGTGTCGAACTTGGCGCCCTCGTCGGTGCTCAGGCTCCGCCAGTACTCCTTGGCCCGGTCCCAGTCGGCACCCTTCGGCGCGTACTGCCGGCCCTCGATATAGGCGAACGTGGTCTCGTCCGGCGCGATCATGCCGGCCTTGGCGCCCCACTCGATCGACATGTTGGAGATGGTCATCCGACCCTCCATCGACAGCGCCTCGATCACGGGGCCGCGGTACTCGACCACGTGCCCGCGCCCGCCGCCGGTGCCCACCTGCGTGATGAGGGCCAGCACAAGGTCCTTGGCGGTGACTCCGGGCCCGAGCTCACCGACGACGTTGACCGCCATGGTGCGCGGGCGCGCCTGGGACAGCGTCTGCGTCGCCAGGACGTGCTCGACCTCGGACGTGCCGATACCGAACGCGAGGGCGCCGAACGCGCCGTGCGTGGAGGTGTGCGAGTCGCCGCACACGATGGTCATGCCCGGCTGGGAGAGGCCCAGCTGCGGTCCCATGACGTGGACGACGCCCTGCTGGGAGTCGCCCAGCGAGTGCACGCGGATCCCGAACTCCTCGGTGTTGCGCCGCAGCGTCTCGATCTGCGTGCGGGAGACCGGGTCGCTGATCGTCAGCAGATTGTCGGTCGGCGTGTTGTGGTCCTCGGTCGCGATCGTCAGGTCGGGCCGGCGGACCGGCCGCCCGGACATCCGCAGGCCGTCGAACGCCTGCGGGCTGGTGACCTCGTGCACCAGGTGCAGATCGATGTAGAGCAGGTCGGGCTCGCCGTCGGCGGACCGCACGACGTGCGCGTCCCACACCTTTTCCGCCAGGGTCCGCGGCCGCTCCTGAGCTTGCGGTTGTGCTTCTCCCACCATCTGGACATCCTAAAATTTGGGAGGTATGTTTCGGTCTGTGGGACACAGTATGAGCGGTGTCGGCGTGCTCGACAAGGCGGTGGTCATCCTTGCCGCCTGCGTCGACGGCGCCAGCCTGGCGGAACTGGTGGAGCGGACCAAGCTTCCGCGCGCCACCGCGCACCGCCTGGCACAGGCATTGGAAATCCACCGCTTACTCGTCCGCGACGCCCAGGGCCGCTGGCGCCCGGGCCCGCGCCTGGGCGAGCTGGCCAACGCCGCGCCCGACGTCCTACTGACCGCCGCCGAGCCGATGCTGACCGCACTGCGCGATGCGACGGGTGAGAGCGCGCAGCTGTACCTCCGCCGCGCCGACGAACGCCTGTGCGTCGCCGCCGCCGAACGGGCCAGCGGCCTGCGCGACACCGTGCCGATCGGCGCCGTGCTGCCGATGACGGCGGGTTCGGCCGCCCAGGTTCTGCTGGCCTGGGAGCCGCCGGAGGCGGTGATGCCGCTGCTGCCAAGGTGCAAGTTCACCGGCCGCACCCTCGCGGAGGTGCGGCGGCGCGGTTGGGCGCAAAGCGTGGCCGAGCGGGAGCCGGGCGTGGCGAGCGTGTCCGCGCCGATCCGGGACCGCACCGGGCGGGTGATCGCGGCGATCAGCGTTTCCGGGCCGATAGAGCGCCTGGGGCGCCGCCCGGGGGATCGGCACGCGATGGCCGTGGTACGGGCGGGGCAGCGGTTGTCGGGCCTGTAGGTACCGGGCTTTCGGGGCCCGGGTTCGTACACCACGGCCGGCTGACAATTCGCCGGTTCCTCAGCTCTCGGCGCAGCATCAGTGGTTCAGCTACTTCGGCGGGCGGCTCGGCTTCGGCCGGGCCGCTTTTCGTTGGGCTGACGTGCCGCTTTCGCCGGGTTGACGTGCCGGATTTCGTTCGCGCTGGACCTACCAGCCCTTGGGCGCCGAGGTGCCCATCGCAGACGTGCGCGAGTTTGGAGTGCAGAGGCCCTCGGGTGCAGAGACGCGCGCGGTCGCGTGAACGCTGCACGCGGCGTGCGCAGTCGCGGAGGGCATCGACGGTGGCTGGGGATGCTGGGAGGTGGGTCGTGCGGGTTGCGCGGCGGGCGGACGCGCATACGATCGGCGGGGCGTGCCGTGCGGAGTTCCGGGTGTACCGGCGCGGGCGCGTAGTACATCGGCGGAATCCGGGGCGCGGTCCCGGAGCGCATCAGCTGGAAGGAACGCCAGTGCCCGATTCGAATACACCAGCCAGCCCCGAGCCGGACGGCTCCGCGGGCATCCACTCCACCCACACGTCCGGCACGCCGGCCAGCCCATCCGGGCACGGACCCAGCGGCCCGGACGCGCCCGAGTCACCCTCGACGCCGCAGGTTCCGCCGCCGGCCCAGTCCGGCGACAGTGGCAGCGGCCGTGGCGGGTGCATGTCGCTGATCGTCGCCCTCGTCGTGTTCCTCGCCGCGATCCTCGGCATCGCCACCCAGCTGTAACCTGCGCAACACACAGCGAAGACGACGGCGGCCGCTCGGGCGGCGGCTCCACACATCACCCAGCCGCCGAGCGGGAGACCGTACTGGCCGACGTCCGTGCGGCCCGGGCCAGCGCGTCCCGACCGGACATCACCACCGGGACGCGACCGCGCACACTTCCACCGGCTCCAGACTGGTGCGCCGAGGCGACCGACCAACGCACCATCACGACGCGACCGCGCGCTGCCACGGCCGACCCCGGCTCGGACTCCAATCCGAGGACCCGGGTCGCCGCGGCAGCGCCGACGTCGCCGCGGCCCAGGCCAGCGCCAAGGTCCGAACTACTGTCAAGATCCGGACCACCGGCAGGGCCACCGCCCCACCGCCACCTCCCCCGTTACCACCGCTCCCATCGCCACGCTCCCATCTCCACCGCTCCCGCACGGAAGCGGCCGGTTCGGGGGATTCATGACGATCACCGGCCCCCGCTAGCATCTCGCTCACATCAGCGCGGGGAGGCAGAACCATGTCACCGACGGACAATCCGTCACAATTCACCGGGGATGCCGCGGCATCCGAGCCCATACATCCGGCGCCCGAGCCGCCCATATCCGCGCCACTCTCGCCGGCGCCTGCGTCGGCCGCACCGTCTGCGCCCGCGCCACTGGAATCCTCGCAGCCAGCATCCGAGCCGATCGCGTCTGACCTGATCGCGCCCCAGTCCGTCGCGCCCGCGCCCGTGACGCCCGAGCCCGTCGCGCCCGAACCAGTGACGTTTGAGCCGGTGACGTTTGAGTCCGTGACGCCCGGGTCCAACACGCTGGTGGCCGTGACGCCCGAGTCCGACGCGCCCGCGCCGATGTTGCTCGAGCCGGTTGAATCCGCGCCGACCCGCAGCCCCGACGCCGCGCTGAACGAAGTCGCCTCGTACGACGCCGGCCCAATCGCAGGTTCGCCCAACGCGGCAGGTACAGGCGCGGACGCGTACCCGAAGGGTGAGTTGCACACCGAAGCCGAGGTGCGCACCGAGGCAGACGAATGCGCGGAGGCGGGTAGGACGGTGGTCGTGGCCGCTGCCCCCGCCAGTACCTTCACCCCGGTCGAGGCCGCGCTCACCGGTGCCCTGTCCGCCGACGCGATGACCTTCGACGCGCCCGCGCGGCCGCGCCGCCGGCTCGCCCTCGTGCTCGGGTCCGCGGCCGCGGTGGTGGCGGTGCTGGCGGCCGGCACGGCGTACGCGGTGATGCAGCGCTGGGAGAAGCCGTCCGGCGCGCTGCCCGAAGAGCGGCTGCCGGGCACGGTCGCGGCGTTCGCGCGGATCGACCTGAGCCCGGGTCTGGGGCAGCGGGTCAAGTTCGAGGAGCTGCTGCGCAAGTCGACCGGCGGGCCGCAGCTCGAGGACGTCAAGCGCGAGGCGTTCGAGCAGCTGGAGGCGCCGATCACGTACGCCGACGTGGCGCCCTGGTTCGACGACCGGATCGGGGTGGCGATGTGGGCCGCGCCCGCGCATCCGAACCGGGCCGTGACGCTCGTCGCGGCGTCGACCAAGGACGCCAAGCAGGCGCGGGCGTCGCTGGAGGCGGTGCAGCAGAGGCGGGGCACGGACCGGGTCGGTTTCGTGGTCGCGGACGGGTACGTCCTGATGGCCTTCGACGAGTCGGACGCCCAGGGCAGCGCGACGGCCGCAGCCGGGGAGGCGAAGCGGGCCCCGCTGTCGCAGAACGGCGTGTTCCGCAGCTCGGTCGCGACGCTCCCGGGTGACCAGCCACTGCTCGGCTGGGCGGACCTGGCCGCGGCGGGCAAGCTCAGCCCGGCGGTCGAGGAGGAGTACATCGCGGAGCTGCGCGGGGGCGCGGGCGCGGGCCCGGGTCCGGGTGTGAGCGCCGGGCCGGCCGCGAGTGGCGGGCCGGCGTTGAGCGATGTCCAGCCGGTGCCGGACCTCAACGGGGTCGCGGTCGTCGGTGTGCGAGCGGCTGATGACGCCCTTGAGGCGACCGTGCGGCTGATCGGGGTCGACGGGCTTCCAGGCAGTACCCCCGGAGCAAAAACGGACGTCGTGAACGCTCTCGGTGCCCTCTCCGGCGACGCGTCCGCGGCGGGCGTCCTCGCGGGGCCGCTCGGGGACCTGTCGAAGCTTTTCGGCGCGGACGCCGGGTACCTCCCGTTGAGCATGTTCGGCGGGCTGAGCATGGGCGCGGTCGCGGAGGGCGGCCCGCCGGAGTTCACGCCGGACGACGAGGCGGCGTTCGAGAAGTACCTGCAGGAGCATCCAGAGCTGCTGGAGCGTCTCCAGAACGAGGGCTCGGTCGTGTTCCTCGACCCGGGCCAGTTGAACGGGCTGCAGCCGATGGTGCAGTTCGACAAGCTGGCGGCGACGCTGGAGTCGGAGCTGGGCGCGGCGCGGACGGTGTCGTTCACGGTGGCCGGCAAGGCGGGTGATGAGTCGGCGGGGGCGCCGCTGCTGCTCGATCTGCGGATGGCGGACGCCGCCGCGGCCGCGCGGGTGGTACGGGATCTCGGCGATCTGACGAAGATCAACAAGACGGCCGTTGAGCAGCACGAGGACCGTGTGGTGCTGCGCTCGCCGACGTATGCGGGCGCGACCTCGCGGCTAGCGGACAGTCCGCTGTTCAAACGCGCGATGGCGGGCGCGGTCGCGAGCCCGGTCGCGGCGGCGTACTTCACCGGAGATTCGGTCGGCGGGCCGGTTCAGGCGCTCGGAGTGACCGCGGAGCGCGCGGGCGCGGACATGGTCGTGCACGCCCGCCTGATCTTGGCCTAGACGCGGAACGGGCCCCGAGGGAGACCTCGGGGCCCTGAGCGTCGGCCGCGGTGGGCCTTGGCCTTGTGCGGCGCGCGAAAAGTTCCCGGGAAACAAATCAGCCGCTCTGAGGTCTGGCGCCTCGGAGCGGCTGGTCTGCGCGCGTGGTAGCCCCGACCGGATTCGAACCGGCGCTACCGCCTTGAGAGGGCGGCGTCCTGGGCCGCTAGACGACGGGGCCCCAGTACGTGCTGTTGGTGCTGACTTGCGGCCGAACACTACAGCACCGCGATGTTGCTGCGGTGCTGGGGTACCAGGACTCGAACCTAGACTAGCTGAACCAGAATCAGCCGGGCTGCCAATTACCCCATACCCCATTGGCGCTTACCGCGCCGAAAGAGAACTTTACCGGAGGTCCTCCCCCTAGCCAAATCGGTTGTCGGCAACACGCCTATTCCAAGGTGAGAACCTTGTTGCTGAGCGCGCCGACGCCCTCGATCGAGACCACGACCTCGTCGCCGCTGACCATCCGGGAGACACCGGCCGGGGTGCCGGTGAGGATCACGTCGCCCGGGAGCAGCGTCATCACATGTGACACATATGACACAAGGGTCGGCACGTCGAACACCATGTCCTTGGTCCGGCCGAGCTGGCGGACCTCCTCGTTGATCTCGCAGCGGACCTCGACGTCGCTGACGTCGATGCCGGTCACGATCCACGGGCCGATAGGGCAGAACGAGTCGAAGCCCTTCGCGCGAGTGAACTGCACGTCCTTGCGCTGCAGGTCACGCGCGGTCACGTCGTTGGCGCAGGTGTAGCCGAAGATGGCCGCGGCCGCGCCCGCGCGGTCGACCCGGCGCGCGCCGGTGACCCCGATGACGACGGCGAGCTCGGCCTCGTGCTCGACCTGCTGCGACTGCGGGGGGATCCGGATCGCGTCGTTGGGACCGATCACGGACGTGGACGGCTTGAGGAAGAGCAGGGGCTCCTTCGGCACCTCGTTGCCCAGCTCGGCCGCGTGGTCGGCGTAGTTGCGCCCGACGCACACCACCTTGCTGGGCAGGATCGGCGAGAGCAGCCGCACGTCGGCGACGGCCCAGCGCTGGCCGGTGAACTTGATCTCCCCGAACGGATGGCCGTCGATCTCGGCGACGGTCAGCCCGGAAGCACCGGACGACGGCTCACCCTCGACGACTCCGAACGACATGCCACTGCTGTGGGCGAAACGAGCGATACGCACGGGTGGAAATCTACTCCGCGGCCAGATGGCGCTCCACGAACGCGTTGCGGAACGCGCCCGCGGGGTCCATCCGAGCGGCGAGGGCGGCGAAATCGCGCCCGCGCGGATACGCCGGTGCGCTCCGGAAGACCTTGCCCCAGTGCGGGCGCGGCGCATACGGCGCGAGTGCCTCTTCCAGCGCGTCAACGGCCCGAAGAACAAGATCCAGATTTGGTACCCACGTGAAGTGCAGCGCCACACTGTCGCGCCCGAAGTGCGGGCTGAGCCAGAGCGCGTCCTCCGCGATCGTACGGATCTCGGAGATCTGCAGGGCCGGGGTGACCAGGTCACGGACCCGTTCGACGGCCGCGAAGGCGGCCACCGCGTCCGCGCGCGCCACGAAGTACTCCGACTGCAGCTCCTCCCCGCTGCTGGGCGTGAACTCGAGCTTGAAATGCGGCAGCCGCTCATGCCACGGCCCGGGCACGCCACCCTGTTCCGTGCAGTGCTCCGGCGACATGACCGCGATCGGGTGCCGCTTGCCGGGAGCCGCGACCGCGCCGAACAGCTCCGGGGGCGCGGGCGCGTCCTCGTCGCGCCGCTTGACCCAGACCTGGTCGACGGTGTCGCCGTGCCAGCCGGTGAACAGGCTGACGCTGTAGCCGGCGGAGGCGATCTCGTCCCAGTGCGCGTCGAGCTGGGCACGCGGGAGCCGCTCGTAGACGTGCTGGCTGATCTGGTAACGCGGCTGGATGTCGAGCGTGACCCGCACGACGACGCCGAGCGCCCCGAGCGCGACCACGGCCCCGTCGAACTCCGGGTCTCCGCGCCGTAGCGACACCAGTTCGCCACTGCCGGCGACGATGTCGACCCCGGCGACGGCGGTGGCGAGATTCCCGAGCCGCACACCGGACCCGTGCGTCCCGGTCGCGACCGCGCCCGCCACCGAGATGTGCGGCAGCGACCCGAGGTTGTGCAGGGCGTAGCCTTCCGCGTCGAGCTTCCGCGCCAGTTCCCCGTACCGCACCCCGCCCGCGACGCTGACCGTCCCGCCGTCGGCGTCGATCCGGATGTCGGCCGGCAACCCGGCCACGCTGACCAGGTCGGCGTCGGTGTCGGCGATCGTGTTGAACGAGTGCCCGGTCCCGAGCACCCGCACTTTCTCCGTCGCCGCCACGATCTCCTGCACCTGCTCAACGCTCCCGGGCCGATGCACCCGCGCCGCGTTGAACTCGATGTTCCCGGCCCAGTTCCGCAGCCGCTCACCCATTCGCCGCCTCCAACCTCACAAGCCCGGTCCTGCCCGCCACGGTAACGACCTCGCCGCTCCCGCGCCTCCGCCCGCCGACGGTCACTTGCGATCCCCCACCGCGCGGATGTGGCCGCCTCGTATCAGCCGGGACGACGACGGGTTTGCGCCGCCACGAGGGGCTTCGCGCACTAGGGCTCGGCCAAGCCAGACTTTGCGCACTGGGGTTCCGCCACGCGGGGCTTTGCGCACTGAGGCTCCGCCACGCGGGGCTATGCGCGGTGGAACTCCGTCACGCGGGCTTTAGCGCCATGGGGCTCCGCCACACGGGGCTCCGCGTCGATCCCGAACCGGGCTGGGCCGAATCCGCTCTGACTCCGACGGCTCGAGAGCGGCCCGAACGATGTTCGTCGTCGTCGCACCGGGTGGAGCGGCTTGGCGCCGACGGTCACGAGGAGGGACGCCACGCTCGGTGCGGCGGTGTCGTAGCGGTGCTGCGACACGACCCGGAACAGGTCGACCGACGGCCGATCCCCGGCCGCCGATCTTCCGATCCGGCAACCACCGAATGCGGGTTGTTCGCCACCGAACGAGGCCGGAGAGGGCCATTCGGCCGCTCCCCCGCGCGCGGGCACCCGCGCAGACTTCGGCTCGTGACCTCTCAGCGACCGCAAGGTACCGACCCCTGGCGGCCCGGGCAGCACGGTCTCCCCGCCTCCGCGCCCGGCCAGCCCGGTGATCCCGACGGGGAGCCGGGCCACGCGGACCACACCCACGCCACGGCGAACAACCCCGACCGCCGCCACGACGCGCCCGCGCCCGTCCCGCAGTCCCCCGCCGGACCGGGTGGTGCCCGCACGGACGTGTACGGCCCGGCGCCGCGCCCGCTCGACCGGCCCTTCGGCTCCTTGACCGGCTCCACGTCGTTCTACGTGCCGGGCCCTCCGCAGAGCGCGCCTCCGACTTCCGGAATCCCGCTGGCCGACACCACCTGGGCCGCCTCACCTCTAGCGGGTGGCCAGCACGGCACCGGTCCGCTCCCGGGCGGCCCGCGGCCGGGCTACACACAGGCCAGTGGTTCGTGGATGGGCGCCGCACAAGTCAGCGGCCCGCCGAGTGGTCCTGCGCAGCCTGGCAGCCCGTGGACCGGCCCCGCACAAGCCGGCGGGCCGCAGGCGGGCCCGGCGCACACGGAAGGCCAGTGGACCGGTGCCGCGCAATTCAGCCGACCGCCGACCGGACCTGTGCGGCCCGGCGGCCCGTGGACGGGCTCCACGCAGGTCGCCGGCCCGCAGTACGGCCCGCCGCAACCGGGCGGCCCGCCGATCGGCCGCGGGCCGCGGAAGCACGGCTGGTACCTCGTCCTGGCCGCCGGAGTCCTCGGGCTCTTCGTCTTCTGCGGCATCGTGATCGCCGCCGCCGGCAACCAGGAGCAGCCATCGAAGCCGCAGGACGCCGCACGCAACGGGGCGCTGGGAGCCCCGGTCAGCGATGCGCCGCCGTCCACCGCCCCGACCGTCAACGCGCAGACCACGACCGCCCCGCCGCCGACCACAGACGCGTCCGCGCCCACGACCACCGCGCCGGCCCCCGCGGCCACGACGGACTCGAAGCCGACGACGAAGGCCGCGACGACGAAGCCGCCGACCACCAAGCCGCCGACGAAGTCCACGACCAAGCCTCCGGCGCAGAACTGCAATCCGAACTACACCCCCTGCGTCCCGAACGACCCGGTCGACGTCGACTGCGCGGGCGGCTCCGGCGACGGCCCGTCCTACGTCAAGGGCCCCGTCCAGGTCATCGGCAGCGACCCGTACCGCCTCGACACCGACCACGACGGCATCGGCTGCGAGTGAACGGACCGACCGCGGCCCTGACGCACGCGCGGAGGCGCATACCGGCCTGATCGGGAGGCACCTCCGCGCGGTCGCGGGCTTCGGCCCGATCCACGCGGGCATCGTCGCAGCGCAACACGCACCGGCGCGGGTCTCGGGCCGGCCGGCTCGGGCCTCCACGCGCCAAGCACCCGCGCTGACCTCGGGCGGCCAGGGTGAAGCTTCATGCGACCCGCGCGGGCGCGGGATTTGGCCTGGTCCGGGAAGCCTTCGTCAAGGCGCGCGCGGGCGCGGCAGCCCTACGGTCCGTGAGGGTCGCCGGGTCAGGCGGGGTCGTTGAGGTACCGGAGCATCTGCTGTATCTCGGCGGTTCGCGACTCGTCGATGCGCTTCGCGAGGTCGAGCGCCCCGGGGTTGACGCCGGTGCTGGTCTCCATCCGGGCGATCTCGATCGCGTTGTGCTGGTGGGCGATGATCAGGTTCAGGAACTTGGTCTCGAAGTCGGTGCCGGTCGCGGCCTGGAGTGCCTTGAGGTCGTCGGGGTCGGCGCCGTGGGCACCGCCGTGGCCGGCGTGCGCGGACGCGTCGGTGGTGGGCAGCCGGCCCCACGAGTCGAGCCAGACCTGCATCGTCCTGAGCTCGTCGGTCTCGGTGACGTCGATCGCGGCCGCGAGGGTGCGCAGGTCCTCGCGGACGGCCCTGGTGCGGGCCAGGCGCACCATCTCCAGCGCCTGACCGTGGTGGGCGACCATCATCTGGCTGAACATGACGTCGGTGTCGTTGAAGACGCGTTGCTCGGTGCCGGCCGGAGCCGGCTGCACCGGGGCGGCGGTGCAGCCGGCCAGCAGGAACGCCGCGAGCAGGAGCGCGATGCGTTTCATTGGTCTCCTTGCGCGCGGGAGCGGCGTCCCGATGGTCGCAACGCCACCCTTGCTTCAGCGGTACTGCCTGGTCAGACCCGCTGCCACAGGGCCGGGACGTTGGGCGGTTCCCAGCCGGCGATCGCGGTGTGGGCCTGGCGGCACTGGTACGTGACGCCGCTGTACGTGACGCGGTCGCCGACCTTGTACGCGGTGCCGACGGCCCAGGTGGTCGTGCCCCCGGGCGGCTGCGTGGGGGTCGGGGAGGTGGTGGGTGTGGGGCTCGGACGCGTCGGGGACGGCGACGGCTGGGTAGGCGTCGGCGTCGGGTTGCCGCCGGTGCCGACCTGCAGATCGACGCACGAGTAGAACGCGTTGCCGGTGTCGGAGATGTTCCAGCGGGCCAGCACCAGGATCCGGCCGGTGCGGCCGCCGAGACTCACCGTGTGGGAGACGGTAGCGGGCGGCTGCTGATTGCCGCCGTCGATGTTGGCGATGCGGGTGCCGCCCACGAAGTACTCGAAGTTCGCCGTGGCGTGGCGGGCGGTGAACACCCAGTTGAAGACGACGGTGTTGCCGACCGACGTAGCCGGCCAACCCTTGTTCGGGTCGTCGAGCTGCGAGAACCGGCTGTTGCCGCCGCTGCAGCTCGTCAGACCCTTTGGCCCTTCGACGCTCTGCGGTTCATAGACGATCTCGCCGCAGTTGGCCACGCGGCCCTGGGCGCACATCGCCTGGCGGCTGGGCGGTGAGGAGATGTACCCGTGCGCGGACGCGGGTGCCGCCGTCGCAACGAGGGCGGCGGCCACAGCGGCCAGCGTCAGAGGTATCGCAGCGATCGCTTTGCGCATCCAATCGCTCCTTCCAGCAGGGGGTGATGCCGCTCAATGTAAGGGAAGGATTGTTAACAGTAAATAACCTTTATGAATATCGGTCAATGGAGCGCTCTCACTTGAGGTACGGTTTACCGCTCCTTAAGGCCGCCGCGCCCGCGCGCCCGCGCCACCCGAGAGGGCGAGGTTCATCGAGCCTGGTGCGGTCAGACCCAGCGGGAGGTCGCCCGACCCGGCTCGCATCCGGCCCCGCGAGGAGACACCATGCCCTTCATCAACACGTCCGACGGCGCCCAGATCTTCTACAAGGACTGGGGAACCGGCCGCCCCGTCATGTTCAGCCACGGCTGGCCCCTGAGCGCCGACGCCTGGGACGACCAACTGATGCTGCTCGCCTCGCGGGGGTACCGCGCGGTCGCGCACGACCGCCGCGGTCACGGACGGTCCACGCAGACGTGGCCGGGCAACGACATGAACACCTACGCCGACGATCTGGCGGAGCTGATGGACCAGCTCGGCCTCACCGACGCAATCATGGTCGGACACTCCACTGGCGGCGGGGAGGTCGTCCGGTACCTCGGCCGCCACGGCACGTCGCGCGTCGCCAAGGCGGTGCTGGCCAGTGCGGTACCGCCGCTGATGCTCAAGACCGACACCAACCCGGAGGGCAGCCCGCGCGCCGTGTTCGACGACATCCGCGCCGGCATGATCGCGGACCGCTCCCAGTTCTACCGCGACCTCAGCATCCAGTTCTACGGTGCCAACCGCCCCGGCAACACCGTGTCCGAGGGTCTGCGCGAGCAGTTCTGGAGGCTGAGCATGCAGGTGGGGCTCAAGGCCGCGTACGACTGTGTGCGCGAGTTCTCCGAAACCGACTTCACCGAGGACCTGCAACGCATCGACATTCCCGTGTTCGTGGCGCACGGCGACGACGACCAGATCGTGCCGATTCAGGCCGCGGCGGTGAAAACAGTGCGACTGCTGAAGAACGCAAGCCTGAAGGTGTACCCGGGGGCGCCCCACGGCATCAGCGGCGCCTACGAGGCCGCGTTCAACGCCGACCTGCTCGCCTTCATCGAAGACTGAATCGCTTCGCACGTACGGCGACGGAGGGTGAGACGGGGATGGCGGCCGTTCGGCGGCCGGTCAGCCGAGGTCGTCCAGGGTCGCGAGGAGGCGCTGCACGACCGGGGTTGCGGTGCGGACGTTCCAGGCGAGTCCGATGTCGACGGTCGGCGCCGGCGGGGTGAGGCGGCGCAGTACCACCCCGCGGAGTCGCAGGGCCTTCGCGCGGCCCTCGGGCACCGCCGCGACGACCCCGCCCGCCGCGACCGCGCGCAGGAGTTGCTCGTCATCCGGCTCGTAGCGGACCAGGTTGATCCCGGCCGGCCACACCTGCGCGACGATGCGGTCGAACATGCCCGGCCCGTTCTCGCGCGGCCACATCACCGCCGGCTCACCGGCGACCGCCTCCCGCGGTACCCGGCGCAGGTGGGCGAGGCGATGGCCGGCCGGCAGGGCCAGACGCAGCTCCTCGGTGCCGACCAGCCGCCAGCGGATGCCGGGCTCGTCGAGCGGTGGCCGGACGAACGCCACGTCATACCGCCCGGCGATCAACCCCGCAACGTTCGGGGCGTGCCAGCCGGTCTCCGGCAGCACCTCGACGAGCGGGTTCTGCGCCCGGAAGCGCTCGACCAGAGCGTCGACCCGCCCGCCACGAGCCGAGCGCGTGTATGCCAGCCGGATCCGGCCACCCTGCCCCCGCGCGGCCGCCTCGATGCGCTCCCGCGCGCTACCGGCCTGGGCGAGCAGTAGCGCCGCTTCGGTCGCGACGACCGAACCGACCGGGGTGAGCGAACACGCGCCCGCGCCGCGCTCGACGAGCCGGGCGCCGACCTCCCGCTCCAGCGTGCGAACTTGCTGACTCAGGGCCGGCTGCGCGATCCGTAACCGCGCGGCCGCGCGGGTGAAGTGCAGTTCCTCGGCGAGCACCGCAAAGTATCGCAGCCGCCGCAGATCCAGCGGTTCCATCGACCGAGCATAGGCGCGCCCGCCGCAGGCGGTCATAAGGCGGGCTTATCACGTGGTAACCCGTCCGCCTTGGACAACGGCGGACGAGAGCGGTTGCCTTGAGTCATGGATGACGTTGTCGTGCTCGGGGCGGGGATCATCGGGCTCACCTGTGCGATACGGCTGCTGGAGGCCGGCGCGCGGGTGCGGGTACTGACCGCCGATGAGCCGGCGCGGACGGTTTCCCGGCTCGCGGCGGCGGTCTGGTACCCGACGCACACTGAGGGCGATCCGCGCGTCCTGGCGTGGGCGCGGGCGGCGTTCGACGAACTCATGGCGCAGGCCGCTGACGGTGTTCCCGGCGTCGCCCGGCGACCCACCCGGATGGTGGTTGGTCACGGTGCGGACAGCGCTCCCTGGTGGGCGGCGGCGGTGCCGGACTTCGCGGTGCACTCGGGGGAATGGCGGTTCACTGTGCCTTCGGCCGAGATGGAGGTGTACCTCCAGTGGCTCGTCGATCGCGTCCGCGCCAACGGCGGCGTCGTCGCGCGCGGGCGCGTGGGGCGGCTGGCTGAGCTCGGTGGCCAGGCCGGGACGGTGGTCAATGCGACCGGGCTGGCTTCGCGCGTCCTCGCGGATGATCCGGCGGTCTTCCCGGCTCGCGGGCAGATCGTCGGCGTGGCCAATCCGGGGCTGGAGACGTCGGTGCGGGATGAGGGGCATCCAAGGGGCATGACGTATGTGCATCCGCGCTCCCGGGACATCGTGCTCGGGGGCACCTTTCAGGCTGGGGACTGGAACGAGCGGCCCGATCCGGCTACCACTGTGGCGATTCTGGAACGGTGTACGGAGCTGGTGCCGGAGCTCGCCGGGGCGCGGCCGTTGTGGGAGGCGGCCGGGTTGCGGCCGGCGCGGGAGGGTGGGCCGCGGGTCGAGGTGGACGCTGCGGGGCTCCCGGGTCGTACACGGCTCGTGCATTGCTACGGCCACGGCGGCGCGGGCGTCACGCTGTCCTGGGGCTGTGCCGACGCGGTGGCCGGACTCGTCGGAGAAGCTCACGGCTGACAGCATTGATCTTGGCGTGGCCCCGAAGCCCAGCATCATGGAAGCGGGAAGCGGGAAGCGGGAGCGGATCCCGGCGCTGCCACGAGCCGGGTCCCGGTCAGACATCACCGGCGGCCGCGCGTGATTGCGGTGTGCCACACCGGCCGGACGTGATGCGCGCAGGCAACGTCGCGTCGCCGTACGGGTTGGGCGCAACCGCGCGGGCTCGAACGGCTCGAGAGCGGTCGCGGCGGCCGGGAGCGGCGTGGTGGCCGGAGCGGCGTGGCGGCCGAAGCGGGCTCCGGGCGGTCAGTTGCGCGTGTAGGTCAGATCGAAGTCCTTCGACCATTTGAGGCCGTCCTTGGACATCTCCCAGTGCGCGTCGATGCGTTTGCCGTCCGCGGTGATCGTGCCCGTGAAGCGCTGGTTGAAGCCCTCGGCCGCGCGCCAGATGCGCCAGGTGCCGCCGTCGACGTCCATCCCGTACGCCCGGAGTACGCCGCGGCGGTCGGAGTACAACATCGTGAACATCTTGCTTCCATCGTCATAGCCGATGACCGATGTGGTCGGGAACGGTGAATTTTCGATCCATTCGCGCGGCACGTCGTCGCCGGGCGGGTCCGCGTCCGCGCGCTGGACCAGGAACTCTCCGTCGTCGGCCCACGCGAAGCTCGCCCAGCCGCGCATGGTGACCTTGCCGTTCACGGTGGCGACGGTGTCCCACATGCCCAGCAGGGAACCCAGACGCCGCCGAACCTCACTCATTGCCACTCCCCGGACCCGAGTTCCCGCCAGAACATGAACCCGACTTATACACTAGGCGCCCGCGCGCGAACTCCTCCCTGCGGCCATCCGACAACAGCCGCCAGGAGCCTCCGGTTCCGGCGATCAGACTGCCCCGCGCGGGCGCGTGAGGTTCGGACGTGGGAGCTCGTGGTGCTGGGATGCGTCGGTCGCGTGGGCGCGCGGCTGCGCGGGCATGTGATGGCCGGAAGCGTCGGTCGCGTGGCTGCGCGGGCATGTGGTTACACGGTTGCGCGGGCGCATGGATGCACAGGCGGAGGCATGACGCGCGGGGGCGGCGCGGGCGCGTGGCTGCGCGAGCATGTGGTTACAGGGTTGCGCGGGCGCATGGCTGCACAGGCGGGGGTGTGACGCGCGGAGGCGCGGCTGCGTAGACGCGTGACGCGCGGGGGCGGCGCGGGCACGGGGCGCGGCTGCGTTGACGCGCGGGCGCGGGGGCGTGTGACGTGCGGCGGGCACGGGGATGCGCGGGCGCGTGACGCACGGGCGAGTGGGACGCGCGACGTGAGGCGGGCGCGGGTGCGCGGCCTCCGTAGGTGAGGCGGGCGCGGGTGCGCGGCCTCCGTAGGTGCGGTGCGGTGCGGGCGCGTGGGTGGTGGTGGTGGGGTTAGTTGGCGCGCGGAGGCGTCAGGCGCAGGACAGTACCCCCGGCGTCGTCGCTTATGAAAATGGTGCCGTCGGTGCCTATTGCGGCGTCGACCGGACGGCCCCACGCCTTGCCGTCGGCGCCCACGAAGCCCGTCGCCAGGTCGACCGGGTCGGCTGGGCCGGTGAGGGTCCACGGGATGTAGAGGACCTTGTAGCCGGCGGGCTTCGTGCGGTTCCAGGAGCCGTGCAGCGGCACGATCGCGGCGCCGTTGTAGAAGGTCAGGCCCAGGGGCGCGCTGTGGGCGGGCAGGCCCAGGTCGATCGGGTCGGCCTTGGTGCAGTCGGCCTTCGAGCCGTCGCGGTTGAGTTCGTAGTCGCGCAGGAAGCCCATGTTGTGCAGGCCCTGGCCCGGGTCCGGGTTACAGAACGGCCAGCCGTAGAAGCCGCCGTCGCGGACCTTGATGAACTCCTCCGGCGGATAGTCGTCGACGAATTGGGGCATCTTCTTGCCCTTGTCGGACTGGCCGTCGCCGTCAACGTCGCGGTCGTCCGGGACCAGGGTGTTGTCGCGGTTGTTGACCACGATCCAGAGCTCGTCGGTGCCGGGTCGGAACGCGAGACCCTCGGCGTTGCGGATGCCGCGCGCGAGGAGGCGCCGGGACGCGTTGGTACCGCCGGCCGCGTACGCGTAGATCGTGGCACGCTGCGGGTCGCTCACGGTGTCGGAGACGCACGCGTTGCAGGTCGAGGCGATCGACACGTACAGCGTCTCGCCGTGTACCGCGATGTTCTTGAGGACGTGCGCGTAGGCGCCGCGCAGCTCCGGTGTGCTGGTGTCGGGCAGCCCGTCGACGACTACCTGGCCGGCGCGGGCCTTCAGGTCGCCGTTGGTGTAGGGGTAGCGCACGACGCGGTTCGACTCGGCGATGAACAGGAACATCTGCCCGTTCACCGGCGCGAACAGCATGTCGTGCGGCTGCCGAAGCCCGGTGGCGAACTCCGACACCGCGCCCGCGCGTACGACCTGCACCTTTCCGGCCCCCGGCTGCGACACGAGCAGGTCGCCGCCGGGCGTCAGGGCCATGAACCGAGCCTTGTCCACCCGCGCGTAGACGGCCGCGGTCCAGCCGGCGGGCAGCTGCAGGTATCGGTCCTGGTTGAACGGCGCGGACGCGAGCCCGGACGGCACCTCGACCTTGACCCTCTGCGACGGACCGAGCACCGACGCGCTCGGCGACCCGGTCGCTGCCGAAGGCCCCGGGCGCGCGGGCGCGGACCCTTCCTGCCCTGCGTCCGAGCAGGCGGCGAGGGCCATTGAGCAGGCGAGCAGCAGAGCGGCGAGCTTGCGCATGGCATCGAAGCTACCTCTTCGTAAGCTTGTACGGTGCAGATCACCGTTCTCGACCGGCCGACCTGGGAGGCGCGCCGCGCCGCCCACGAGGCGCGCGTGGACGCGTGGATCGAGCCGCACCTCGCCCGCCGCCGGCTCGGCCGCAAGCATCCGGTCGAGGACTTCCTGTTCACGTACTACTCGTACCGGCCCGCCCAGCTGCGCCGCTGGCACCCGGGCGCGGGCGTCTTCCTGCGCGATAGCGGCCTGGAGACGGTCGCGGTGCCGGCCCGGCGCGCGGAAGCGATCGCCTGGGTTCACGACCTGCTCACCGCGACGGCCGCGCGGGCGCCGCACCTGGGCTGTTTCGGCCTGCACGAGTGGGCCATGGTGTATCGCCAGACGCAGGACGAACTGCGCCACAACGCCTGGCCGCTGCGCCTGGGCCCGGCCGGCACGGACGCGCTCGTGGAAGCCAGCCGCATCCGCTGCAGTCACTTCGACGCGTTCCGCTTCTACACCGCGCCCGCGCGGCCGCTGAACCTGCTGCAGCCGACCCGCGAGACGCAGGTCGCCAACGAGCAGCCGGGCTGCCTGCACGCGAACATGGACCTGTACAAGCACGCGTACAAGCTGGCCCCGCTCGTCCCGGCCGAGCTCATCGCCGACTGCTTCGAACTCGCCCGCGACGTGCGCACCCTCGACATGCAGGCCTCGCCGTACGACCTGGCCGACCTCGGCTACGCGCCTGTGCGCATCGAGACCCCCGAGGGCCGCGCCCGGTACATCGAGGCGCAGCGCTCGTTTGCGACGCGCGCCGCTCCGCTGCGGGACCGGCTGATCGCCGAGTGCGAGCGTCTCCTGGCGGCCGTCACCGGCTGACCGTCCCGCGCGGCCGCGCACAGGCATCACGCGCGGACTCGCCCGAGCAATCCCCCGCGCGGCCGCGCACAGGCATCACGCGCGGACTCGCCCGAGCAATCCCCCGCGCGGCCGCGCACAGGCATCCGCGCGCGGACGCGTACAGGCAATCCCGCGCGGATCCGTTCAAGCGATCACGCGCGAGGCGCACAGGCCAATCCGCGCGGACGCGCGCAGGGCGATCCCGCACGGACACGCGCAGGCCGATCCCGCACGGAGGCGCACTGGCCGATCCCGCGCGGACGCGCTCAAGCGATCGCGCGCGGACGCGCCACGCCGATCCCGCGCGGACGCGCTCAGGCGATCCGCGCGGGGCTACCGTCCGCGTTGTGGAAGGTCACGCCGAGTGGTCCATTATGGACCGTCAGTGTGCCCTCGGAGGTGACCGAAGCATCCAGCAGACCGTCGGCGATTTTGAGGCCGCGGATGCGGAAAGCACCCACCGGCGACGGGGTCAGCGGATCGAACGTGATCTGGCCCTTGGGTACGTCTACGTCCAGGCCCAGCAGCGCGGTCAGGACGGCCGGGGCGGTGGCGGCTCCGCACGCGTGCGGGCGGTCGGACGACGAGATCGACGGGTCGAGGTCGGCGGGCGGCGGCAGGCGGTAGTCGTGGCGCTCGGCTGCGTCCAGGAGATCAGTGATCACGCCTGGCGCGCGGAGGCGCAAACCTGGCGGGCCAAATGCTGAAAGGTCCAAGGAGACCGGCGGGGCCGCGTCCGGTGACATGCCCCAGCGGATCGCCTCGGCCAGGGTGGCGGCGTACAGCGGGGCCAGGGCGGCGTCGAGCAGGTCGGCCACCAGGCGCAGTGTGCCTGCAGCTACGTCGTGGCCCAGTGGGAGGGCCAGGCGGGCCGCCCACAGCGCTTCCCGTGGGGACAGTGTCAGGTGTGTGGGGCTGCTGGTGCTGTAGTACGCGTCCGGGCCCCGGGTGCGGCGCAGTGCGTCCAGGTCCTGCACACCCGCGCGGACCAGGGCGTTCAGGCGGGCGTCGTCCGCCGTCACCCGGAGTGTGCTGAAGCGCTTCGGGCGGGCGATCGACGGAATGTCGGTGCGGGTGATCCGGACCTCGGCCGACCACGTGCCGCGCGGGGGCACCGCCGCGGTCCAGGTCAGCGGCGCGGCCGGGCCGGGCGACGCAGCCTCGAACCGCGCGGACGCGGACAGCGGCGCGGCCTCCATACGCGCGGACGAGGGCGGCGGCGTGGCCTCCATCCGCGCGGGCGCGGACGAGGGTGGCCGCGTGGCCTCGATGCGCGCGGACGTGGACGAGGGTGGCGGCGTGGCCTCGATGCGCGCGGACGTGGACGGCTCGGTCAGTACCGACACGGTGACCGTGATCGAAGCGTCAGAGGCGTTCGCCAGCGTGATGATCTCGGTGCCGCCCATTGGCTCGGCCACGCGGCGGCGGGTGATGGTCAAGGACGGGTTGGCGCACGCGGCTGTGAAGGAAGCCGACGACGCGCCCGTGCGGTGTGACGACGCGGGGGTTGGGGCGGCTCCGTCGACCAGGAGCTGCCACCCGGACAGGATGCGCGCACCATCCACGAAAAGGGCGTCGTCATGGAGCGCGTCGTCACGAAGGGAGTCGTCACGAAGGGAGTCGGACAGCCAGGCGGCCGGGGCGGCCAGGCAGGTGATCGGGTCGGTGGGCACCGGGGTCAGCCGCCGATCACGTTCACAGCGCGGGCTACCACCAGCAGAACCGTGACCAGCGAGATCACGGACTCGGTGGCCATCAGCAGCTTCGCCCAGGCCGACATCGGGAGGGTGTCGGTCGGGCTGAAGGCGGTCGCGTTCGTGAAGGCCACGTACAGGTAGTCGAAGAAGCCCGGCTCCCAGTCCTTGGGGGCCAGCTCCGGCACCTGCATCTGGGTGAACAGGAAGTCCGGGTGGGGGCGGTCCGCGTCCGCGCGGGCGGCCGGTCCGCCGCGGTCGGTCTCCCAGAACCACAGCGCGAACACGATCACATTGGTGAGCCAGATGGCCGCGCCCCACAACAGCAGGTGCGCCGGGGGTACCGCACCGCCCTGCGTCCGGAACAGCGCGCGCACGAGCAGCGTCACCGACCAGATCGTGACCAGGGTCAGGACACCGACCATGGCCAGCGCGAGGGGGCGCAGGACGCGGGTCTCCCGGTTGATCTGCAGCGGGTTGACCGCCACGATCGCGAGCAGCATGGCGCCCTCGAGGCCGGGCAGGAGCCAGCGCGGGTGCGGGGCCAGGTCGGCCGGCAGCACCAGGTGGATGACGATCGCGACGGCGATGACCAGGGCGGCCGGCCAGCGCTGCTCCGCCTCCGTGCGGCGCAGCCAGCCCGGCAGCGGCGACGGGGGCTTGCCGGGCTTGGACGATCCGTCGGACCCGAGGTCCAACGCAGGCGGAAGATCGCTCACGGAGAGCAACCGTAGACCCATCACCCGAGAAAGTGGTACACCCGCCAGCCGATCGCGGCCGTGCCGGCCAGGGCGAGCAGGGCCAGGTAGGCCAGGACGAGGCGGGTGTCGCGCAGGACGCACTTCGAGCGGGTCAGGCCTTGGCGGCGGGCCCGGAGGTAGCCGGCGAAGCCGAGCAGCGCGAACCCGACGACCGCGACCGGGCCGAGCAGCCAGGCCAGGGCGGCGATGGTGGCGTAGACGCAGAGGCGCAGCGGGTCGTACGGCGCCGAGCTGTTCATCGCACGACCGGCGTCTCGAGCGCGACCGCGCGCGGCAGGCGTTGCGCCCCGAGCGCCGGCCAGGCCTGCACCGCACAGAACGGTGCGCACTGATGACCGCCCGCACCGACGCCGGCCACGTGCACGCAGCACTGCAGGAGTCGCTCCTCGATCATGGTGTGCAGGTCCATGAACGGCTTGACCGTGATGCGTTTGACCCGCTCCCCCAGCATCTTGCGCAGGCGGTTGCGCCCGCCCGGGAGCGAGGCCGAGACCAGGGTGGTCAGGGTCGAGATGCCCAGGTCGCAGTTCTCGCAGATGTCGCGCCACAGGCTGCCGACGTCCGGGTGGGACAGCGACGACTGCTCCGACAGCAGGCCCAGCAGGGAGTCCTTGACCGCGGTGCGCAGAGCGGCCGGGAGCTGGACGTCGGCGATGCGGTTGGCGACCAGGTCGGGGGCGAGGTCCAGGAATTCGAGCAGGCGGTCGTGGCCGATGAGCTTCGTCATCGACTGCCACTCGCCCGCGTCGTCGCGCAGCATGTAGCCGACGGAGCAGCAGTGCGGGTGGGAGCAGGGCAGGGCCGTGAGGTCGCGCCAGGTGACCAGGTCACCGGTCTGCGGGCCGAGGCGCGCGAGGACGCCGGTGTGGGTCAGGCGGTCGAGGGGGTCGATCGGGCCGGAGCGGCCGGAGCCGAACTGGGGCTGCAGGGAGACGCCGCCGACGTAGGGGGTGTCGAGGGCCCGCTTGACGACCGCGCCGATCTCGTCGTCGTTGACGCCGAGGGCGCAGGTCATCGTCAGGGTGGTGAAGATGCCGCGGGCGGAGAGGCGGTCGACGGCCTGGTCCTTGAGCCGGCGCAGGTCGGCGCCGCGGTGGTGGCGGGCGGCCCGCTCGGACACGCCGTCGTACTGCAGGTAGACCTCGACCCGTTCCCGATGCCGGGTCAGGAGATCCAGCAGCGCGTCGTCGCGGGCGATCTTCACGCCGTTGGAGTTGATCAGAATCCGGACCACGTTGCGGGCGGAGACCGAGTCGAGCAGCTCGGCCAGCCACGGGTACAGCGTCGGCTCCCCGCCGGACAGCATCAGCACGTCGATCCGGCCGTTCTCCCGCGCCAGCTTCGTGTCGACCGAGGCCAGGACGTCGGCGAGCGGCACGACGCCCTCGATCGCCGGTGACGAGTCGGTGAAGCAGGTCGGGCAGCGCAGGTTGCAGCTGTCGGTGAGGTCGGCGAGCAGGATGCAGGTGTGCTGGGTCTGCATCTCCGGCAACCCGGCCAGATACGCCGCCGGCACGGGCGCGAAGTTGCCGGCCACATCCGGGACGTGGACCTTGGTGGGGGCCGTCCACTGCTCGAGGTACCGCAGAATCTCGGGGTTTTCGTCGTAAAGGGTGCGGATCAGCCCATGGCGTGGGCAGCCGCGCTCCAGCCAGATGCGCCCGTCCCGCTCGGCGAGCCAGCCCGAGAGCCGCTGGACATCCTCCAGAGGACCGTCGGCCGCACAAATAGCGCAAAAAGCGTTCACGTAGCGGTGGATGCGGTCGCCCCGCAGCTGCATGCCGGTGCTCATACCGTTCCCTGGTTGTTGAGGAGCGCGATGCACACGCCGATGCCGATGACGGGGAAGATCAGGACGCTGACGCCCCAGCCGATGAGCAGGCCCAGGCCGATGCCGCGGTCCTTGTGCGCGATCCAGATGATGCCGAGGGCCAGGCACGCGATGAACAGCACGACCTGCAGCACGATCTCCACCCACAGGCCGGCGACGCCCACGGCGGCCGCGATGGCGACGCCGATGAGCACGGCGACGACCTGCGCCCCGAAGGCGATCCCGATCCCGGCGAACACCCGCCCGGTGCGGATCGGCGGCTTCGGCGGCGGCGGGGGCGGGGGCACGGTCCAGCTCATGCCGGCACCTCTTTCTTGGACGACCGAAGGGACCACGCGAACCGCAGCAACGTCAGGGGCAGCAGCGCGAGGAGGAACAGCTGCGAGCGGGTCAGACCCGCCCAGACGACCTCGTTGCCCCGGACGAACTCGACGCCGAAGCGGAACGCGGCGTACGCGGCCAGGTAGTAGGTGAACAGGCGCCCGGGCACGGTCACGCGTCCGCGCGCCCACAGCAGCCCGGCGAATGCCAGCAGATGGAACAAAATCTCATAAACGAACGACGGATGCAGTGGTACTTCCGCCGCGACGTGCATCGCGGCGGCGTGCGCCGGGTCCAGGCGGATGCCCCACGGCAGGTGCGTAGGAGTGCCCGGCGGCTCGGCCAGGAGGCAGCCGATGCGGCCGACCGCCATGCCGGCCGCGACCGCGGGCGCGAACAGGTCGCCGGTCTTGTGGGGGTATCCGGCGATCCGCTTCCCGAGCAGCGCCCCCAGGTAGGCGCCGAGCAGCCCGGACAGGATGCTGCGGTTGCCGTACGCCCACTGCTCCAGCAGCGGCGCGTTGTCCCGGGGATCGAGGTGCTGCGCCCACGTCCCCAGCCGCGCCAGCAGCGCCCCGCCGACCATGGCGCCGGCCAGCACGTACCAGAGGCGCTCGTCCTGGGCCCGGCGCCGGCGGATCTCCCAGAGCAGCACGACGGCGGCGACCAGGATGCCGAGCGCGACGAAGACGTCGTGGGACAGGATCGCCACCGGGCCGATCCGCGTGATCACCGGGTGCACGGGGGCCGAGCCTAATGCCATATGCCGAATCGCACCCGGCGTTGCGGCGGTCTCGTACGCTGGCGGGATGGTCAGCACCGAGGACACGCTGCGACTGCCGCCGGAAAGCCCGGTCGGACGCCGGCGCGGCCGGTGGTGGAGCACGCTGATGTGGCTGCTGGCCGTCCCGTTCGCGGCCTGGGCGGCGCTGCGGGTGCTCGGGCTGGAGTCGGGCTTCCCGGCGGTACAACTGATCGCTTTCACGCCGTATGTCGCCGCGGCCTCCCTGGTGCCGCTGCTCGTGGCGCTCCTGACGAAACGGATCTGGCCGGCCGTCCTCACCGCGGTCGCCACGGTGGCCCTCGCCGCGTGTGTCGTGCCGCGCTGGATCGCCGACAGCTCCCCCGACCCGGGCGGGCCGGGGCTGCGCGTGCTCAGTGTGAACATGCTCATGGGCGGCGCGGACGCGGGGACGATCGTCGGCCTGGTCCGGCAGCTCCATGTGGACCTCGTGGCCCTGCAGGAGTACACCCCGGAGGCCAGGACGGCGCTGGACGCCGCCGGGCTGGACGACGTGCTGCCCAACGCCGTGTCCTACCCGAAGCCCGGCGTGACCGGCTCCGCCGTCTACAGCCGCTTCCCGGTGACCGACCTCGGCTACCGGGCGTTCCCGTCGACGTTCGGGCAGGCCCAGGCCGCGGTGACGGTGCCGGGGGCGAAGGACGTGCGGGTCGAGTCGGTGCACCCGTGCGCGCCCGCGTCCTCGCGGCTGAGCCACTGCTGGGAGCGCGACATCGCGCAGGAGCCGGCGGCAACCCCGGACGGGGCGGTGAGCCTGCTGATCGGGGACTTCAACGCGACCCTTGACCATGAGAAGTTCCGGGAACTGCTGGCTACGGGGTACCGCGACGCCGCCGACGTCGCCGGGGCCGGCTTCGAGGCCTCGTGGCCGTATGACGAGCGCTGGTACATCCCCGGCGTGGTGCTCGATCACGTGGTGGCGGACCGGCGGGTCGGGGTCGGCAAGGTGTCCGTACACCAGGTTCCTCAAAGCGACCACAAAGCCGTCTTCGCCGAACTGGTCCTTCCCAAGGGTTGAGTACCGTAGGCGTACCTCCGGCTATACGAGCTTCGTTGGCCGGGAGTACCTTCACCTACGGATCGGGCCCCCGCCCGAACGGGAACCACGTTGGAGCAGATGGGTGACACGAACGTTTCGCGGCCTCGCGCTCGCCATCGCCGTGCCGCTTGTCCTGAGTGCGGCGGCCGCGTGCTCGGACAAGCAGGGCGGCAAGGCGGACCCGGCGTCCGACCGCCCGACGGTGGAGGTGACCGCGCAGCCGCAGGATGCGCAGTCGGCACAGGTGGCCGCCGAGCAGGTGTTCGACAACCTGTCGGAGGGTGACTGGGCCGGTGCCTGGGATCTGTGGACGGACGAGGCCAAGTCGGCGATCGGCAAGGACGCCTACATCGACCTGGTCGCGACCTGCACCGGACAGCAGGGGCAATACCAGGTCACAGGCGTGACGCCGGTCAATGACTCGACGGCGACGATCAAGTGGACGCACACGCCGGCCGCCGGGACCAGCGCGGCGCCGGGGCAGAGCACGGTGAAGTACCAGAACGGGGCTTGGAAGTTCGAACCTGACCCGGCGGCGTTGACCGCCTACCGGCAGAACAAGTGCCCATAACGGCGAAGGGCCCTCTCGCGAGGGCCCTTCATCGACAGAGCGAGGTCACACCCGGACGCGGGCCAGCCCGTAGGTGAGCGCGTCGACCAGGGCCTGCCAGCTGGCCTCGACGACGTTCTCGTGGACACCGACGGTGGTCCAGTCCTCGCCGGTCGCCCGGGTCTCCACGAGCACCCGGGTCACGGCCCCCGTGCCGTGGCTGCCCTCCAGGATCCGGACCTTGTAGTCGGCCAGCTGGAAGCGGCCCAGCTCCGGGTAGTGCCGGGTCAGCGCCACCCGCAGCGCCTCGTCGAGCGCGTTGACCGGGCCGTTGCCCTCGGCGGTGGCGATGACCCGCTCGCCGCGGACCCGGACCTTCACGGTCGCCTCGGACACGACGGCGCCGTCCTCGCGGTGCTCGACCAGGACGCGGTAGGACTCCAGCGCGAACGGCTTCGGCAGCGCCCCCTCGGCCAGCTCGGCCCGGGCCAGCAGCTCGAAGGAGGCGTCGGCGGCCTCGAACGACCAGCCGCGGGCCTCCAGCTCCTTGACCCGGTTCGTGACCCGGGACAGGGCCTCCGGGTTGGCGGCCAGGTCGACGCCGAGCTCACGGGCTTTGAGCTCGATGCTGGCCCGGCCGGCCATCTCGGTGACCAGGATCCGCATGTCGTTGCCGACCACCTCGGGATCGATGTGGTTGTAGAGCACGGGATCCACTTTGATCGCGCTCGCGTGCAGGCCCGCCTTGTGAGCGAACGCTGACGACCCGACGTAGGCCTGGTGGGTGTCGGGTGCGATGTTGGCGATCTCGGCGATGGAGTGCGAGACGCGCACCATCTGCTCGATGCAGCCCTCCGGTAGGACGGGCATCCCGAGCTTGAGCTGGAGGTTGCCGACGACGGCGAACAGGTCGGCGTTGCCGGGCCGCTCGCCGTAGCCGTTGGCGGTGCACTGGAAGTGCGGGACGCCGGCCTCGACCGCGGCGACCGTGTTGGCGACCGCGCACGAGGTGTCGTTCTGGCAGTGGATGCCGAGGCGGGCGACGGCGTCGGCGGCGCTGACCCCGAGCGCGACGGCGAGCCGGTCGCGGACCTCGAGGATCGTGCGGGTGATCAGGGACGGCACCATGCCGCCGTTGGTGTCGCACATGACGGCGGCCTCGGCGCCCGCGGCGAGCGCGGCGGCGGCGACACTGGCGGTGTAGTCGGGGTCGAAGCGGTACCCGTCGAAGAAATGCTCGCAGTCGAGGAAGACCCGTCGGCCTTCGGAGATGAAGTATTCGACGGTGTCGCGGACCATCGCGAGGTTCTCCTCACGGGTGGTGCGCAGGGCCCGCTCGACGTGGCGGAGGTCGGACTTCGCGACGAGGGTGACGGCCGGGGTCTCGGCGTCGAGCAGGGCGCGGACCTGCGGGTCGTCCTGGACGCGGACGCCGGCCTTGCGGGTGGCGCCGAACGCGACGAACACGGCGTGCTTGAGGTTGAGCTCGGTGCGGGCCCGGCGGAAGAACTCGGTGTCCTTCGGCATGGCCCCGGGCCAGCCGCCTTCGATGAAGCCGACGCCGAACTCGTCGAGCAGGCGGGCGACGGCCAGCTTGTCGACGACGGAGTAGCTGATCGCCTCGCGCTGGGCCCCGTCGCGCAGCGTTGTGTCGTACACCTGCATGTCTGTGCTCCTTCGGCGGAAAGGCGGGGGGAGAGGGGCCGTAAGGGCTCGGCGGAGCGAGGCCTTCTGGCCTGGCCACCACGGTCGCCAGACGCAACAAAAAGACCCCCCGCGAAATGCGGGAGGTCTGCGCGTCCGGCGGATGGTTGCCGGGCGCGCTAGGGGCCAATAATGAGCCGAGTCACGTTCGGTAGCTTGCCACGCGTGGGCCGTCCGTGACACGTGATTCCGAATTTTGGGATCGGGCGTGATCTGCTTCACGATTCACCCTGTTCGTCACGTCCTTGTAACGAGCGTCGGTCACTGTTGGAGCCACGCAGGACGGCGCGCCCGTGTGGGAGCGTCGATCACCGTTGGTGAGGGGGTGGGGAAGTGAGCATCGAGACGCTCAAGGCGGCCGTGCCGCCATATGCGCGGGATCTTCGGCTCAACCTCGACTCCGTCCTCGCCACGGAGCTGCTGGACGAGCAGCGGCTGTGGGGCGCCGTGCTGGCGTGCGCGATGACGACCCGCAGCGCGATCGTGATCCGGGCGGCCGCGGCGGAGGCCGGTGACCGGCTGAAGCCGGAGGCGGTCGAGGCCGCGAAGGCGGTCGCGTCGCGGATGGCGATCCACAACATCTACTTCCGCGCCAAGCACCTGATCGGTGACGAGGCGTTCCAGGGCCTGCCCGCGCGTCTGCGCCGCCAGGTCTCCTCCACGCCCGGGGTCGGGGCCGCCGACGTCGAGGCGTGGTCAGTGGCAGTATCCGCGATCACCGGGTGCGGGGTGTGCCTGGAATCGCACGAAAGATCGCTTCGTGGTGCAGGGGTGTCCCGCGAAGTGGTCGACGAGGTGTTGCGTGTCGCCGCGGTTGTTCACGCGCTGGCGGTAACCCTCGATGCAGAGGCGGCTTCCTTCTAGGAGCTTTCCTCTTGTACGGGTGTCGGGGTGGCGGCCCCGGCACCCGTACGCATTTCCGGGCCGGTGCGCATTGCCGGGTCTTGCTTCGCATCCGGTACTCGGTGCGCTGGACCTGCTGCAAATGGCCTAATCCGCTCGTGCAAGTTGCGCACACCGTGTCTGTGGCCGGGCTCCGGGGACGTCTACCGTATGGATCAGTACGGGCAGTGCATATTTCCTGGGGAGAGATCATGGACGACGGAGTTCCGCGAGAGCCGGCCGAGCTGCCGGTCGACCCTCCCCTCGGCTGCGCCGATCCGATGCTGTGGCGCGTCGCCCGGGCGCTGCACGACGCGCACCGGCCCCGGACCGACAACTTCTGCGAGTGCAAGGCGTTCTGGCCGTGCGCGGACGCGCAGCTGGCCGAGGAGGCGCTGCAGCTGGCCTACGACCGGCAGCCGCGCGGTGTCCGCGCGGGCGCGGCCCGCACCTCGAACCTCGGCCGCTGGTCGGCGTGAAAGACCCCAAACGCCCGAAATAGGAAAAGCGGCGCCGAAAGTAAATTCCGGCGCCGCCCGAGCCAGCTGTGAACGGAGCGTTACAAAACCCGGTGCACCCAGCCGTGCGGGTCGGGTGCCGTGCCGCGCTGGATCGACACGAGCTGCTCGCGCAGGCCCATCGTCACCGCCCCGGCCTTCCCCTCGCCGACCGCGAACTCGCCGTCGGCGTCGCGGACCGTCCCGATCGGCGTGATCACGGCGGCGGTGCCGCACGCGAACGCCTCCCGGAGCCGGCCCGAGAGGGCGTCGGCCCGCCACTGCTCGTACGAATACTGCTCCTCCCGCACCGCGTGGCCCGAGTCCGCGGCCAGGCGCAGGACCGACTCGCGCGTGATGCCCGGCAGGATCGAGCCGGTCAGCGGCGGGGTGGTGATCGAACCGTCGTCGAAGACGTAGAACACGTTCATGCCGCCGAGCTCTTCGACGAATTTCTGCTCGACCGCGTCGAGGAACACGACCTGGTCGCAGCCGTGCTCCATCGCCTCGGCCTGGGCCACGAGGCTGGCGGCGTAGTTGCCGCCGCACTTCGCGGCGCCGGTCCCGCCCGGGGCGGCCCGCGTGTAGTCGCGCGACACCCAGACGCTCACCGGCTGGACGCCACCCTTGAAGTAGCTGCCGACCGGGGAGGCGATGACCAGGAAGAGGTACTCCGACGAGGGCTTCACCCCCAGGAAGACCTCGCTGGCGTATTGGAACGGGCGCAGGTAGAGGCTGCCCTCCGGGTCGGTCGGCACCCAGTCCCGGTCGATGCGGATGAGCTCGGACAGGGCGTCCAGGAAGAGCTGGTCCGGCACCGGGGCCATCGCCAGCCGCTGCGCCGAGTTGCGGAACCGGGCCGCGTTGGCCTCGGGGCGGAACATCGTGACGCCGCCGTCGGCCGCCCGATACGCCTTGAGCCCCTCGAAGATCTCCTGCGCGTAGTGCAGCACCGCGGTCGCCGGGTCCATCGGGATCGGACCGCGGGGTTCCACCCGCGCGTCGTACCAGCCTTTGCCTTCGGCGTAGCGCACGGTCACCATGTGATCGGTGAAAATCCGGCCGAAGCCCGGGTTGGCCATCAGCGCGGAACGCTCCGCGGCGGCTACGGGCTGCGGATTCGGACGGATCTCGAAATCGAGCGTTTCACCGCCGTTCATGCATACCTCCAGAAATGGGCGCGGCGACACGCGCGCGCCGCGTGCCGCCAACTTACCCGAACGGACGTTAAATTCGCAGAATCTAGGCCACAGCGGCCGCGAGGCGGTCGCCGATGGCCTCGGTGGACAGCGCCGAACCCGGGGTGCGGGTGGCGACCTCGTTGCCGACGGCCTCGGTGACCTTCGCCGCCGCCTCGGGGTGGCCGAGGTGGTCGAGCAGCAGCGCGGTGGACAGCACGGCCGCCGACGGGTCGGCGACGCCCTTGCCGGCGATGTCCGGCGCGGAGCCGTGGACCGGCTCGAACATGGACGGATGGGCCCGCTCCGGGTTGATGGAGCCGCTGGCGGCCAGCCCGATGCCGCCGGTGACGGCGGCCGCGATGTCGGTGAGGATGTCGCCGAACAGGTTGTCGGTGACGACCACGTCGTAGCGCTGCGGGTTGCTGACCAGGAACATGGCGGCCGCGTCGACGTGCTGGTATTCGGTCTCGATGTCCGGGAACTCGGCCTTGACCGCGTTGAAGGTGCGGGCCCACAGGCCACCGGCGTGGGTGAGCACGTTGGTCTTGTGCACCAGCGTCACCTTGCGCCGCGGGCGCTTGGCCGCGCGGGCGAACGCGTCGCGGATGACCCGCTCGACGCCGTGGCGGGTGTTGAGGCTCTCCTCGGTGGCGACCTCGGCCGCGGTGCCCGGGTGCAGGTTGCCGCCGGCGCCGACGTAGAGGCCCTCGGTGCCCTCGCGGACGACGACGAGGTCGATCTCGCCCGGCTTCACCCCGGCGAGCGGGCTGGTCGTGCCCGGCCAGAGGCGCGACGGGCGCAGGTTGACGTACTGGTCGAAGTCGAAACGCAGCTTCAGCAGCAGGCCCCGTTCCAGGACGCCCGGCGGGACGCTGGGGTCGCCGACGGCGCCGAGGAGGATGGCGTCGTGGCCGCGCAGCTCCTCCAGCACGCTGTCGGGCAGGACCTCGCCGGTGCGGTTGTATCGGGCGGCGCCCAGGTCGTAGTCGGTCGTCTCGACGCCGGGCAGGACGACGCGCAGCACCTTGAGCGCCTGCGCCACCACCTCGGTGCCGATGCCGTCCCCGGCCACTACCGCGATCTTCGCCACCACTAGCCCCTCTCGTGAAATTCCGCTCAACCGTACGCCGCCGTCCTACTTGGTGGACGCGTGTCCCGGTCAATGAGAACACGGGGAAAGAAATGAGGGTGGGGAGCGCCGCCACGCTCCCCACCCTCGTGAGAGGAAAGTCCTAACCGACGGACAGGTCCGCCGTGCTTGCCGCGGTCGCCCCGATCGCCTGCCCGGCCTCGCCGAGCAGGTCCGCGGCCACCAGCTGGTCGACGGTCAGCGTCATGAGCGCCTCCCCGCCGGCCTCGCGCCGGGCGACCTGCATCGCGGCGATGTTGACCCCCGCCGAACCCAGTATCGACCCCACCGTGCCCACCACGCCGGGGCGGTCGGCGTAGCGGAAGAACAGCAGCACGCCGTCGGCCGCCAGCTCGAGGCTGAAACCGTCGATCTCGGTCAGTTTCAGCGCCTCGCGCGGGCCCGCGACATACGTACCGGACACCGAGGCTACCCGCCCGTCCGGCAGGGCTCCACGCACGGTCACCAGGTTGGGCTGGTCGGATGAGTCGGTGAAGACCGCGAGTGCTACCTCGACCCCGCGGTCGGCCGCCAGATGCGGGGCGTTGACGTACGTGACCTGCTCCGCGACGACGCTGCCGAACAACCCTTTCGTGGCCGCCAGCTTGAGCACCGACACGTCGTGTCTGGCCACCTCGCCGTGCACCTCGACGGTGACCGCCGACGCGATGCCACCCGCGACCGCGGTGAACACCGCCCCGAGCTTCTCGGCCAGGGGCAGCAGCGGCCGCACCTCCTCCGCCACGACGCCGCCGGCCTGCACGTTCACCGCATCGGGGACGAACTCGCCGTCGAGGGCCAGCTTGACGCTGCGGGCGACCGCGAGGCCGGCCTTGTCCTGCGCCTCGACCGTCGAGGCCCCCAGGTGCGGGGTGGCGACGACGCTGTCGAACGCGAACAGCGGCGACGCGACGCACGGCTCCTTCGAGAACACGTCGACGCCCGCGCCCGCGACCCGCCCGTCGGCGATCGCGTCGGCCAGGGCCTGCTCGTCGACGAGGCCGCCGCGGGCCGCGTTGATGATCCGCACGCCGGGCTTCACGATGCCGAGCTCGCGCACGCCGATGAGCCCGAGGGTCTCCGGGGTCTTGGGCAGGTGGATCGAGATGAAGTCGCTCTCCCGGAGCAGCTCGTCCAGGCCCAGCAGCCGCACGCCCAGCGCGGCCGCGCGCGCCGGCTGGATGTACGGGTCGTAGGCGACGAGCCGGACCCCGAACGCGGCCATCCGCTGGGCGAAGAGCACACCGATGCGCCCGAGCCCGACGACGCCGACGACCTTGCCGCTCAGTTCGACGCCGGTGTACTTCGACCGCTTCCACTCCCCGGCCTTGAGTGCGGCGGACGCGGCGGCGGTGTTGCGGGCGACGGCGAGCAGCAGCGCGACGGCCTGCTCGGCCGCCGAGACGATGTTGGACGTCGGGGCGTTGACGACCATGACGCCGCGCGCGGTCGCGGCGGGCACGTCGACGTTGTCCAGGCCGACACCCGCGCGGGCGACGACCTTGAGCCTGGGAGCCGCGGCGACCGCCTCGGCGTCGATGCGGGTGGCGCTGCGCACGATCACGGCGCTGGCGTCGGCGAGCGCGGCCAGCAGGGCGGAGCGATCGGTGCCGTCGATGTGACGGACGTCGTAGTCGTCGGCGAGCACCTCGAGAGCGGACGGGGCCAGCTCCTCGGCGATCAGCACCACCGGGCGGTCAGGAGGGAGGGTCATGGGACCTCGACTTCCAGGCTTTACGGTTGGCGTCGGTTCGGCGGGGCGCGCGGCATTGCCCGCCACGCACTGAAGAAACCGCGACGGGGCCGGGCGGACGGCCTCTTCAGGCGATGGTAGGCCCGGTTGACCAGGGGTCTGTGACCCAATTGCGTGAGCGCGATCACAGCGAGGCGTTGCAGTGTCGCACTCCTGACCGGTTCGTCCTGAACCCGCGGCCGGGCCCGCCCCGTGTCTCCGGGCATCAGCGGCACCCCACCCGAAACCGGCTTGGAGAACGAGATGAGCGAGTACTACGACGGCGGTCACGAGGCCGGCTACGAGGACCAGAACCACGACAAGGGCTACGAGGACCAGGGCCACGAGTACCAGGCCGGTCACGAGAACGCGTACGACGACCACGCGCAGCAGGCGTATGGCCACGAGGATATCCAGGACAAGATCCACGACGCCATCGAGCGCATCGAGGACCAGGTCAAGGGCTACGAGGGCCACGAGGCGCACGAGGACAAGGGCTACGAGGGCGACGACAAGGCGTACGAGGGCGACAAGCCGGCGTACGACGAGGACGCCAAGGACTACAACGCCGACGACAAGGCGTACGAGGGCGACAAGACCTACGAGGGCGACGGCAAGGACTACGCCCGCTACTGATCGTGCCTCCACGGACAGAACGGCCCCGGCGCGGAACTCCCTGCCCGCCGGGGCCGTTCGCTGTCCTGCCTCAGATGGGGTAGGTGGAGAGCAACTCCCGCACCTCGCCCGCAATGGCATCCAAGGCGGCGTCGTCGGACTTCAGGGCCGCATCGACGGCCCGCGACATCCACTCGGCGACCTGCGGCATCGAGTCCTCGGTCAGGCCGCGGGTGGTCAGCGCCGGGGTGCCGATGCGCAGGCCGGACGGGTCGAACGGCTTGCGGGTGTCGTAGGGCACGGTGTTGTAGTTGGTCTCGATCCCGGCCCGGTCCAGGGCCTTCGCGGCCGGCTTGCCGCCGATGCCCTTGCCGGTGAGGTCGAGCAGGATCAGGTGGTTGTCGGTGCCGCCCGACACCAGGTCGAAGCCCCGCTCGAGCAGCGCCGCGGCCAGGGCCCGGGCGTTGGCGACGACCTGCCGGGCGTACACCCGGAAGGACGGCTGGGCGGCCTCGCCGAGCGCGACCGCGATCCCGGCGGTGGTGTGGTTGTGCGGGCCGCCCTGCAGGCCCGGGAACACGGCCTTGTCGATGGCCTTGGCGTGCCGCTCGTCGCACATGAGCATGGCCCCGCGCGGGCCGCGCAGCGTCTTGTGGGTCGTGGTCGAGATGACCTCGGCGTGGCCGACCGGGGACGGGTGCGCGCCGCCGGCGATGAGGCCCGCGATGTGCGCGATGTCCGCCACGAGCACCGCACCGGCCTCACGGGCGACCTCGGCGAAGCGCGGGAAGTCGATCGTGCGGGGAATGGCAGTACCCCCGCAGAAAATGATCTTTGGTTTTTCCCGCAGGGCGAGGTCGCGCACCTCGTCGAAGTCGATCCGGCCGTCCTCGCGGCGCACCGAGTACTGCACGGGGCGGAACCACGCGCCGGTCGCCGACACCGGCCAGCCGTGCGTCAGGTGCCCGCCCATCGGCAGCGCCATGCCCATCACGGTGTCGCCGGGCCGGGCCAGGGCCAGGTAGACCGCGAGGTTCGCCGGCGAGCCCGAGTAGGGCTGGACGTTGGCGTGCTCGACCCCGAACAGCGCGCGGGCGCGCTCGACGGCCAGCTCCTCGAGCGGGTCGACGAAGCGCTGGCCCTCGTAGTAGCGCTTGCCGGGGTAGCCCTCGGAGTACTTGTTGGTGAAGACGGAGCCGGTCGCCTCGAGGACGTCGCGGGAGACGTAGTTCTCCGAGGCGATCATCCGCAGCGTGTCGCGCTGCCGCCCGGTCTCGAGGCGGATCAGTTCGGCGACTTGCTGATCGTGCACAGGGGCCTCCTCTGCGATGACACCCAGGCGCGCGGTGTCATGATCGCGGAAGCTCCCCGGTGGTTGACTCCACCTTGATGTGCGCCAGTCGCAGATGACTGACGCACATCATAGTGCCTTTTACGGCACCCGGCGGTAAGCGCCGTCACTGGCCGAGGTGGCCATCGACGCATACGCCCGCAGCGCTGCGGAGACCGGGCGCTCGCGGTTTTCCGGGGTGTAGGGCCGCTCGCGTTTCTCCTGGGCGATCTTGCGGGCGGCCAGCTCCTCGTCGGGGACGACGAGCTGCATCGAGCGGTTGGGGATGTCGATGTCGATCCGGTCGCCGGTCTCGACGAGCGCGATCAGCCCGCCGCCGGCCGCCTCCGGGCTGATGTGCCCGATCGACAGCCCCGAGGTGCCACCGGAGAAGCGCCCGTCGGTGATCAGCGCGCAGGCCCGGCCGAGGCCGCGGCCCTTGAGGAAGCTGGTCGGGTACAGCATCTCCTGCATGCCGGGCCCGCCCTTCGGCCCCTCGTAGCGGATGACCACGACGTCGCCGGCGACGACCTCCTTGGCCAGGATGCCGTCGACGGCGGACTCCTGGGACTCGAAGACGCGGGCCGAGCCGGAGAAGACGAGGTTCTCCTCGGGGACGCCGGCCGTCTTCACCACGGCGCCGTCGGGCGCGAGGTTGCCGAAGAGGATGGCCAGGCCGCCGTCCTTGGTGTAGGCGTGCTCGACGCTCCTGATGCAGCCGTCTTCCCCGTCGGTGTCCAGGGAGTTCCAGCGGTTCTCCGTGGAGAACGGCTCGGTGGTGCGGACGCCTCCGGGTGCAGCGTGGAACAAAGCAAGCGCTTGCTCGGAAGCCTTCCCGCCGCGGATGTCCCACTCGTCGATCCATTCGCGGAACGAGTCGGCGTGGACCGATTTAACCGATTCGTCCAGCAATCCGCCACGGGACAATTCGCCCAAAATGGCAGGAATGCCACCGGCTCGATGAACGTCCTCCATGTGGTACTTCTGCGTGTTCGGCGCCACCTTCGCCAGGCACGGCACCCGGCGCGAGATCGCGTCCATGTCCGCCACGGAGAAGTCGAGCTCGGCCTCGCGCGCGGCCGCGAGCAGGTGCAGCACCGTGTTGGTGGAGCCGCCCATGGCCACGTCCAGCGCCACCGCGTTCTCGAACGCGGGCCGGGACGCGATCGCGCGGGGCAGCACGGACGCGTCGTCCTCGAAGTAGTACCGCTTCGCCAGGTCGACGATGAGCGAACCGGCCCGCTCGAACAGCGCCTTGCGGGCGGCGTGCGTCGCGAGGGTCGAGCCGTTGCCGGGCAGGGCCAGGCCGATCGCCTCGGTGAGGCAGTTCATCGAGTTGGCGGTGAACATGCCGGAGCACGAGCCGCACGTCGGGCAGGCCGAGCGCTCGATCTGGCCGAGCTCCTCGTCCGTGACGGCCTCGTCGGCCGAGGCGATCATCGCGTCGATGAGGTCGAGCTTGGCGTCCTTGTCGTGGACGACGCCCCCGATGGCGATGGTCTTGCCGGCTTCCATGGGGCCGCCGGAGACGAAGACGGTGGGGATGTTGAGGCGGAGGGCGGCGAGCAGCATGCCGGGCGTGATCTTGTCGCAGTTGGAGATGCACACGAGGGCGTCGGCGCAGTGGGCCTGCACCATGTACTCGACGGCGTCGGCGATGAGCTCGCGACTGGGCAGCGAGTAGAGCATCCCGCCGTGGCCCATCGCGATGCCGTCGTCGACGGCGATGGTGTTGAACTCCTTGGCGACCCCACCCGCCTCGGCAACCGTGTCGGCGACGATCATGCCGAGGTTGCGGAGGTGGACGTGGCCCGGCACGAACTGCGTGAAACTGTTGGCGATGGCGACGATCGGCTTGCCGAAGTCGGAGTCGGTCATGCCGGTGGCGCGCCACAGGGCGCGGGCGCCGGCCATGTTGCGACCAGATGTAGAGGTCTTGGATCGCAGCTCGGGCATACCTGCGAGTCTGACACGTTCCGCATTCTGGGATAGGTTGACTCAGGCCATGAGATGCGCCAAAGTGGGCACATGTCGTCGAGGTCGCTCCGAGTACTTATCATCTAGCGCGCCGACGCCTGACGTCAGCGCGCTAGCCCCCCGTGCCGAGCACGTGGGGTTTTTTCATGTCCGGAGTCTTTGCCCCGACACCTTCGAGCGAAAGTGCGTACTGCGATGACGAGACCCACGCCAGAAGTCCTCGCCCACCGAGCGCATCCCACACCGCCGGCGGCCGACCCCAAGAAGGCCGCGCCCGCGGTCTCGGCGGAACTGCTCACCGGCGCGCAGGTACTCGTCCGCTCGCTCGAGGCGCTCGGCGCCGACGTCGTGTTCGGCATCCCCGGCGGGGCCATCCTCCCCGCGTACGACCCGCTGTTCGACTCCGAGAACGTCCGGCACATCCTGGTCCGCCACGAGCAGGGTGCCGGCCACGCCGCGACCGGCTACGCGCAGGCCACCGGCAAGGTCGGGGTGTGCATGGCCACGTCCGGCCCGGGCGCGACCAACCTGGTCACCCCGATCGCCGACGCCTACATGGACTCGGTCGCGATGGTCGCCATCACCGGCCAGGTCGCCTCCGCCTCGATCGGCACGGACGCCTTCCAGGAGGCCGACATCGCGGGCATCACGCTGCCCATCACCAAGCACAACTACCTGGTCCAGTCGGGCGAGGAGCTGCCCCGGGTGCTCGCCGAGGCGTTCCACCTGGCCGGCACCGGCCGCCCCGGCCCCGTCCTGGTCGACATCCCGAAGGACGTGCTGCAGAAGCAGACCACGTTCAAGTGGCCGCCGACGCTGGAGCTGCCCGGCTACCACCCGACGCTGCACCCGCACGGCAAGCAGATCCGCGAGGCGGCCCGGCTCATCGCCAACGCCAAGCGCCCGGTCCTCTACGTCGGCGGCGGCGTCATCAAGGCCCACGCCTCCGAGGTGCTGCTGAAGCTGGCCGAGCTGACCGGCGCCCCGGTCGTCACGACGCTGATGGCCCGGGGCGCGTTCCCCGACTCCCACCCGCAGCACATGGGCATGCCTGGCATGCACGGCACCGTCGGCGCGGTCTACGCGCTGCAGAAGTCCGACCTGCTCATCACCCTCGGGGCCCGCTTCGACGACCGGGTCACCGGCGAGCTGTCGACGTTCGCGCCGAACGCGGCGGTCATCCACGCCGACATCGACCCGGCCGAGATCGGCAAGAACCGGACCGCGGACGTGCCGATCGTCGGCGACGCCAAGCACGTGATCGAGGAGCTCATCGCCGCCGTCACGGCCGAGCACCAGGCCGGCCACAAGCCGGTGCTGCGGGACTGGTGGGCGACGCTGGACGACATCCGCGGCCGCTACCCGCTCGGCTACGAGGAGCCGTCCGACGGCACCCTGGCCCCGCAGTACGTCATCGAGCGCATCGGCGCCCTGGTCGGCCCGGACGCCATCTACACCGCGGGCGTCGGGCAGCACCAGATGTGGGCGGCCCAGTTCGTGAAGTACGAGCACCCGGCGACCTGGCTCAACTCCGGCGGCCTGGGCACCATGGGCTACGCCGTCCCGGCCGCGATGGGCGCCAAGGTCGGCCGGCCCGACAAGGTGGTCTGGGCGATCGACGGCGACGGCTGCTTCCAGATGACCAACCAGGAGCTGGCCACCTGCGCCCTGGAGGGCATCCCGATCAAGGTGGCCGTCATCAACAACGGCAACCTGGGCATGGTCCGGCAGTGGCAGACGCTCTTCTACGACCAGCGGTACTCCAACACCGAGCTCGGCACCCACAAGCACCGCATCCCGGACTTCGTGAAGCTCGCCGACGCCCTCGGCTGCGTCGGGCTGCGCTGCGAGACCAAGCAGGACGTCGACGCCACCATCGAGGCCGCGATGAAGGTCACCGACCAGCCGGTCGTCGTCGACTTCGTGGTCGGCAAGGATGCCATGGTGTGGCCCATGGTCCCGGCCGGCACCAGCAACGACGAGATTTTGTTCGCGCGGGGCGTCCGTCCCGCGTTCGACCAGGACGACGTGTAGGAGACTCCGCAATCATGGCCAAGCACACGCTCTCCGTCCTGGTGGAGAACAAGCCCGGCATACTGGCTCGCGTCGCCGGGCTCTTCGCCCGGCGCGGGTTCAACATCGACTCCCTGGCCGTCGGCGAGACCGAGCACCCCGAGGTCTCCCGGATGACGATCGTGGTCAACGCGGACGAATCGCCGCTGGAACAGGTCACCAAGCAGCTCAACAAGCTCGTGCAGGTCCTGAAGATCGTCGAACTCGACACCACCGCCAGCGTGCAGCGGGAGCTGCTGCTGGTGAAGGTGCGCGCGGAACGCCCGGTGCGCTCGCAGGTCCTCGAGACCGTGAACCTGTTCCGGGCCCGCGTGGTCGACGTCGCCGCGGACGCCCTCACCATCGAGGCGACCGGCACGTCGGAGAAACTGGACGCGCTGCTTCGTGACCTGGAGCCGTTCGGTATCAAGGAGATGGTCCAGTCCGGCGTCGTGGCCATCGGCCGCGGCTCCCGCTCGATCACGACCGGCCCAGCGCTCCGCGCCGCCGCGTAAGACTGGTTCTTTTCGGTTTTGACCGATTTGGTCGTTTTGTTCGCCTGAGAGGAAAGTACATGCCCGCCGAGGTGTTCTACGACGACGACGCCGACCTGTCGTTGATTCAGGGCCGCAAGGTCGCGGTGCTGGGCTACGGCAGCCAGGGCCACGCCCACGCGCTGAGCCTGCGCGACTCCGGCGTCGACGTGCGCATCGGCCTGCCCGAGGGTTCCAAGAGCCGCGCCAAGGCCGAGGAGCAGGGCCTGCGGGTCCTCACGCCGGCCGAGGCGAGCGCCGAGGCGGACGTCATCATGATCCTCGCGCCCGACACGGTCCAGCGCTCCCTCTACGCCGAGGCCGTCGCCCCCAACCTGACCGCCGGCAAGGCGCTCTTCTTCGGCCACGGCCTCAACATCCGCTTCGGCCTCATCACGCCGCCCGCGGACGTCGACGTGTGCATGGTCGCCCCGAAGGGCCCGGGCCACCTGGTCCGCCGCCAGTTCGTCGACGGCAAGGGCGTCCCCTGCCTGATCGCGATCGAGCAGGACGCCACCGGCAACGCGCAGGCCCTCGCGCTGGCCTACGCGGCCGGCATCGGCGGCACCCGCGCCGGCGTGATCAAGACGACGTTCAAGGAGGAGACCGAGACCGACCTGTTCGGCGAGCAGGCCGTCCTCTGCGGCGGCGCGTCGGCGCTGGTCCAGACCGGTTTCGAGGTGCTCACCGAGGCGGGCTACGCCCCGGAGATCGCCTACTTCGAGTGCCTGCACGAGCTCAAGCTCATCGTCGACCTGATGTACGAGGGCGGCATCGCGCGGATGCGCTACAGCATCTCCGACACCGCCGAATACGGCGACTACACCCGCGGCCCGCGCGTCATCGACGGCCGCGTCAAGGAAGAGATGAAGCGCATTCTCGGCGAGATCCAGTCGGGCGAGTTCGCCCGCGAGCTGATCGCCGAGGACGACGCGGGCCGGCCCAACTTCACCAAGTACCGCGAGCAGGGCGCCAACCACCCGATCGAGGAGACCGGCAAGCAGCTGCGGTCGATGATGAGCTGGGTCGACCGGCCACTGAACGAAACGGCCTGAGCGATTTCGTGATTGAGGGGCCCCTTCCGAGAAAGGGGCCCCTTTTCAAACGCCTATTTACTCGGGTCCGCGGTGATTGCGGTCCGCCGCTCCCGCCAGACACCGGTCGGCCCCGGGGGGCCTCCCTGCCAGGTCCGCACATGCGGACGTCTACAACGACGGCCCTGGCGGGCCTTAGTTACGGACCTCTACCACGACGGCCCTGGCGGGCCTTTGCCGACCCGGATCCGGCCCTGGCGGGCCTTTATGAGGACTGCCGGGCCGCGTTGGCCCGGATCGCATCCCGGATGTACGCGGCGAGTCCCGGATGCCCGGTGTCATAGTTCGCCGTGAATCGCGGATCGGCGACGTACATTTCGCCCAGCCCTTGATGCATCTCGACCGGGCAGTCGTAGAACCACCGGCCGATGTGCTGCCGGTGCGCCTCGGCCAGGTCCATGACCCGCGAATCATCGGCCGGAACACCGCCGTCGAACGCGGCCGCGAACCCCTCGGTGTTCGCCGCCGCCTCCGCCTTGATCCGCTCCCAGTCGGCCTTCGTGTACCGCGCCGTCCGGCGCGCCGACTCCTTGTAGGCGTCGGTGTCGCCCCAGCGTTCCTGAGCCTCCGCGGCGTACTGCTCGGGGTCGTTGTCCCCGAACAGTTCCCGCCGCTCCTCGGGTGTCACGTTCATCGTCATGGAAACCAGCGTGGTGTCTCCCGTGGCTGGAGAGTCAAGCTACTTGCGCCGCAGGAACCGCCGTGAGGTCTTCTCCTTGGGCTCCTCGTCCAGGTTCAGCTCCAGCGGCGCCAGGTCCTCGAAGGCCCCGACCTCCCGCTTGCGCTGCTCCGGAATCGACTCCCCGCGGTTGCCCCAGCCGGCCCCGTCGTCATTGCGCCGCCCGGCCTCCCGCTCGCCCCGCCGATCCCAGTCGTCGTTGCGCCCGGCCGGACGCTCCTCGTTCCGCCCGACCGCCCGATCGTCACTCTTGGCCGCGCCCCGATCCCACCGAGTGGTGGCCTCAGCCGCCCAGTCAGCGTTCCCGGCGTCGTCCCGCTCCGCCCCGGCGTCCTTGTCCTTGTTGCGCCCCCACCGAGACTTCTTGCCCTTCTCGGCGCTCTCAGCAGCCGGCGGCGCCCCCGAGTCCCACCAGGCGTCTTCAGCCCCGTTCCCACCCGCAGCGGCCACGTGAGAACCCCGGGCGCCGTGAGGACCTTGAGCGCCGTGAGGACCTTGAGCGCCGTGAGGACCTTGAGCGCCGTGAGGAGCTTGAGCGCCGTGAGGACCTTGAGCGCCGTGAGGACCTTGAGCGCCGTGAGGAGCTTGAGCGCCCTGAGAACTCTGAAGTCCTTGAGGGCCTTGAGGACTCTGAGGGCTCTGCGGGACCTGAGAGTTTTGGGGGCCCGAAGTCGCCGCACCCCGCCCATGCGCTCCCCAGCCACCGCCGTTCTCCGCGCCGGCGCTCGAAGCCGAACCCTGACCAGCCGCACTGGAAGGATGCGCCCCCCAGCCCGGCCCGTACTGCGGCTCGCCCCCACCAGCGGCATGTCCACCCCAGCCGTTCCCAGCTCCGGCATCAGGCTGCGCCGCCTGCCCCCAGCGAGCCCCAGCCGCACCCGAGTTGTCAGCCGCACCACCCCAGCCGTTCCCAGCTACAGGCGAGTCGTCAGCCGCACCACCCCAGCTGTTCCCAGCTACAGGCGAGTCGTCAGCCGCACCACCCCAGCTGTTCCCAGCTACGGGCGAGTTGTCAGCCGCACCACTCCAGTTGCCGCCGGCACCGGGCACATCGGCCCGCCCGCGCCCGGCGACCGGCCCACCATCGCCCGGTCCAGCCCAGCCGGTTTCGGCCCCAGCCACCTCAGCGCGCCCGCGCCCAGCGACCGGCCCGCCATCGCCACGATCACCCCAGCCGGCACCGGCCGCCGGCGCGGTGTCACCCCGGCCACTCCAGTCCGAAGCATCGGCAACGGGCTCGGCCCGGCCACCCCAACGCTCAGCCGACCCCCCGAACTCGGGCCGCCGATTCTCGACAACCGGCACCCCGGCCCCGGAAGAGCTCCCGACATCCCCGCCGAAGCCGCCGGCGCCGCCATCATCACCGCGCCAGTCCGGCCCCGCAGCCTGATGCTGGGACCCGTCCGCCTGCTGCATCCGATCCCGCCGCCGGATGGACCGCGCCCCGGCGTCCGAATCCCACGTACGCCCAAGCTCGAGCGGCTGCGCCACCAACTCCGGCGAATCCCCGTCAAAGAGATTCCCGGTGAACGCTCCCCGCTCGCCCCGCCGCCGCTCCCCGGCCGAAGGCACCTCAGCCCCCCGCCCGTACGGAGCCGCCTCACCCCCGCCAAGCCAGTCACCCGGAGCCGCCTCGCCCCCCGGCTCAGCCGCCCCACGCCAACTGCCCGCGGACTGCTCATTCCCAGCCTCAGCCGCCCCACGCCAGCCGCCCGCGGACTGCTCGCTCCCAGCCTCAGCCCCGCTACGCCAAGCACTCGAAGCCGGCTCGCCCCCAGCCTCAGCCCCGCTACGCCACTCGACGGAGGGCCGCTCGCCTCCCGCCTCACCCGCGCTGCGCCAAGCAACGGAAGGCCGCTCACCCCCACCGGCAAGGGGCCGGTCACCTCCACCGGCATGCGGCCCGTACCCATCCCCCAGCGCCCCGGAGCCCGCCTGAGGTTCGGATCCGCCCGACCACGACCCCGCCGCCCCGAACTGCTCCGCCTGGCCAAGCCGCCCCGACGACCCGGACTGCCCCGCCGACCCACCGGCATCACCCGCAGACCGCCACTCAACCGAAGGCCGCCCACCGAGCCGGGGCCGCTCCTCAGCCGGCGGCGGCCACTCAACAGCCGCCCGCTGCACCCCATCCGACCTACGCGCCCCGTCCGACCGCGACGCCCCGTCCGACCACTGTGATCCGTCCGACCGCGCCGCCTCGTCCGACCGCCCAAGCTCAGACCCGCCCTGCTCAGCCCCGCCATCCCAGGCTTCGGGCGCCCGCTCGAACGCGCCACCCCAGGGCTCCCGCCCGCGCTCCGGCTCCGAAGCACGCGACGGCCGCCAGGCTTCCCCAACCGACTCCGACGCCCGCCGATCCCGCCGCGAGTCCGGCACCGGCTCAGGCGCCCGCTGCTCCCGCCAGGAGTCCGGCACAGGTTCCGGCGCCCGCTGCTCCCGCCAAGCATCCGCCACCGGCTCCGGCGCCCGCCGATCCGACCAGGAGTCCGCCACCGGCTCCGGCGCACGGCGATCCCGCCACGACTCACCAACCGGCTCGGGCGCCCGCTGCTCGCGCCAGGACTCGGCCACGGGTTCGGGCGCACGGCGATCCGCCCACGGGTCAGCCACGGGCTCCGGCGCGCGTCGATCCGACCGGGAGTCCGCCACGGGCTCCGGCGCACGGCGATCCGACCGGGAGTCCGCCACGGGTTCCGGCGCCCGGCTGTCCCGCCACGACTCGCCGGCCGGCGCGGACGCGGCCCGCGACGACGACCCGTCCCACGATCCCGCACCCGAACGGTCACGCTCCGTGTTCGATGAGGCGTCGGAGGCCTGCTCCGGCCAGTTCCCGGGTTCGTACGCCACCGGCAAGTCGTCGGCCTGGCTGCTCCACTGGAACCGGTCGCCCGGCGCGGGCGTCTCGCCGCCCATCGGCGACCAGGACCGCCGAGCCGCGGAGCGAGACTCCGGCTCGGTGGCGCCTTCGGCCGCCCAGGCCGCCAAGCGGCTGGCGGAGTCGTTGTCCCAGTCCCCCACCAGTTCGCGAGTGGCCCGCGCCTCCCAGGAGGCACTGGACTCGCCGGCTTGCTCGTGATCGTTCCGTTCGCCAGAAGGGCGCGTCAACGACTCATCTCCAAGATCGGAACCCCGGCGCGCGGACGCGCCCGAGTCGCGGTCAATCCGGTCCAATTCACGTTCAAAGCGCGAACGCCCGTCACCTTCGCGACCCGCCGCACGCCGCTCGGTCGCGGACCGAGCGTCGCCATCAGATCCCGAAGCAGCACCATCATCGAACATGCGATCAAGGCGCGGACGTCCACCGAAGTCAGAATCCCGATCATTTCCCGCCGAACCACCCAGGCCGCCGTCCCCACCGGAGCGCGAACCGCCCCCGGCCCCGGCACCCCGGCCCCCGCGCGCTCCCCCACCCGAGTCCCCGTCGTCGCGACCCGAGCGGGAGCCCGCACCAGAGTCCACGCCACGACCGGAGCGGCCGGCACCACCCGAGTCCATGCCCCGACCCGAACGGCCGGCATCACCGCCGAGCTCCGCATCGCGCCCGAGCCCCAGCGTGGCCCCGAAGCCGGAACTGCGGTCACGGCGATCGGCGGACTCGAACCGGTCGTCGTCAGCCAACAACCCCTCGGCCGCGAATTCGCCGTCGGACTTGAAACCCCGAGCACCCAGCGTGTCCGGCGCACCACCCGAAGCGTCGGCCCGATCCGCGGTCAACGCGTCCGGCCGATCGCCCGACGGCTCGTCCACGGCCGGTCCGTGCCCCTCGCCGCGGGTCGTCGCGCTGCGGGCCAGGCGGCCGAGCCGGGCGCGCATCGCACCGCTGCCCGGGCGCCACGCCGTCGTCGTGCCGGCCGCCTCGCTCGGCGTACCACCCAGCACGGCCGGCGGCCCACCGGCAGACGCCCCGCCGGTCGGCGCGGAAGCCGCGGCGGCGAAGGCGGCGTCCGTAGGTGAGGTCGAGCGCTCCGCCGACGGCTCGGTGGCCTCGCGGGCGAAGGTGCGCGGGAGCGACAGCGGCTCGGGCAGTTCGTTGCCGGCCGCCAGCACCAGGAGGCGCTCCATGACGTGGAGATCGACGCGGTATGGCTCGGCCGACAGCCACCGGCCGGCCGCGTCGACCATCTCGTGGGCGTGGACCAGGTGCAGGTGCTCGCCGGGCGCGACGGAGATGACCAGGTCCTCGGAGACGTCGCCGCGCGAGGGGGCGACCACGAGGTACCCCCGCACCGAGCCACCGACCTTCGCCAACTGCTCGCGCCAGGTGTGCACCTCGGCGGCCAGGCCGTCGACGTCCTCCGACCCGGGCACGAACAGCCGGCCGCCGCGCAGGACCTGCCCCGCGGCGTCCATCGTGAACTCACCGTGCGGCCACACCGTCGGCAGGAACAGCGCGACCCGGCGGCCGGCGGCGACCAGATGCGTGCAGCCGCCCTCACCCAGCGCGAAGAACCGCGCACTCGGGATGGCCTCGAGCTCCTTCAGGCGGGGCAGGTGATCGTCGGGCTTGCCCCACCAGCGGCGGCCGCTCACGGCTTCGTCGATGGACAGCCGGGACACGCGGCGGGCGTCAAGGAGAAGAGCGGAAAGAAAAGACCCGGCCAGTGGTACTACGAACGCGAGATTGATCCCGATGAACTCCAGGACCCCGAGGATGTCGAACCAGCTGTCCGGCAGCCGTCCGCGCGTGGCCGCTCCCCACGCGACCGCGCCGCCGGCGATGGCCAGAATGGCGAACAGCGGGAAGCCGCGCAGCGTCAGGGCCACGACACCGGCGAGCGCCAGGATCGCCGCGGCACCCCACAGGATGCTGAGCTCCTTGATCCCCCAGCCGGCGACGGCGAGCCCCACGACGACCGCGACACCGAGCAGCACGCCCGCCACGAGACCGGTCGGGCGCACGGCGACGCGCTTGCTGCGTTTGACCCCGTCGGCCCACGGCGCGGGTGCGTCCGGGCGGAATGTGGTGGTCACGTCCTAGCCTCCCGCCACGGGCGATAACCCGCCAAGCTGGACATATCGAACGTCTCCGACACCGGCCCCCCGACCGGTCGCGGATCGCCCAGCGTCCCACGCCACCGACCCGGACCGGAAGCCGATGCGACCCCCGCCACAGCCATAATCCCGACATCCGGCCGCAACGTGCCCGCCACACCACGCACCGCGACGACCAGCAGACTCACCGCCGCACACAGTTGCGGAGCACGCGGCCGACCGCGGACCGCGACCACGCACCGGCGCGGTTACGGAGCGCACGGCCCGGGCCGGCCGGCGATCGCCGGGGAAGCTTACGAAGCCGGACATACCACCGCCGATCGCCCGTCCGGCCCCCCGACCGGTCGCGATCTCGTCAAGCACGGCACCGAGCGTAACCCCGGCCGCCCGTGGCGGCGAAGGGCGGCCGTTCTCATCCCCCACGGCGCTCAGTATGCCCGCCCGGGCGCCCGGAGGCAGTTCCTCGAAAGGTGGGAGGATGGCGGTGTGAGCCAGCAGATCAAGGTCAAGTTCCGCCGCAGCGCCGCCCTAGCCGTGGCGGGCGCGATCACGGTGATCGGCGGCATTCCGCTGCTCGCCGAGAGCGTCTGGTTTCTGCCGCTCCTGCTGATCCCCCTCGCGATCGCCGTCTGGGCCTGGCGGGCCGGCACGGACGCCGACGAGCGCGGCTTCACGGTGCGTGCGCTCTTCGGCCACCGCACGGTCCCGTGGAACGCCGTCGACGGCCTGGTCACCGACGGCAACACGGTCCAGGCCCGCCTGGCCAACGGCCACCTGGTGCAGCTGGACGCGGTACGCCCGGCCGACCTCCCCCGCCTCATCAAGGCCAGCGGCCAGGACCTGCAGCCGGACCGCCCCACCACCCACCCCGGCACCCCGGACTCCGAAGCGACCGACCCCGACCCCGCCGAACTTGACGCGCCCGAGCCCGACGCTTCCGAACCCGACGCAACCGCGCCCGACGCCCTGGACGCCGACGCGACCGAGCTCGATGCGACCGAACCCGATGCAACCGCGCCCGACGCCGCCGAGGACACCTCACAGCCGGCCGCAACCGAAGACCGCCCACAGCCGGGTCCCGTGCAGAACAGCCGGCAGCTGGACGCCGTAGCGGACAGCCCGCAGCCGACCAAGTAACTTCCAACGCCCCGACGCGGTGCGGCGTTGGGTGGGTTTGAGGCGGTTGAGGGCGGATGTGCGGTGGGAACGGTAGCGCTCAGGTGGCAACGCTACGCTTGGCCGGGTGAGCGCCCGGACGTACCGTTTTGCAGGCCGTGCCGTCGGCCGGAGTGTTGCTGGCCTCTGCGCGGCGGTGGCGGTTCTCGGCCTCGCGGCCTGCTCGTTCGGGCCGCCGCCGCCTGACGAGCTCGGGTCGCCGCCGAAGCTTTCGCCGTATCCGTCGCCCTCCGGGTCGGGCGGGAGCGATGACGGCGGCGCGGAGGTGCCGGTCACGGTGCTGGCCAAGGGGCTCGCGGTGCCGTGGGGGATCGCGTTCCTGCCCGACGGGTCGGCGCTGGTCACGGAGCGGGACAGCAAGCGGCTGCTCAAGGTCGGCAAGGAGACCACGTCCGACGGGATGCTCGTCGCCGAGCTGCAGAAGATCGACGCGGCGGTGTCCGGTGGCGAGGGCGGGCTGCTCGGGGTCGCGGTTTCGCCGCAGTACGACACGGACAAGACGGTGTTCGTGTATTACACCGCCCAGGACGACAACCGGGTGGCGAAGCTGACCCTCGGGCAGCCGCCCACGCCGATCCTGACCGGCATCCCGAAGGCGACCACGCATGACGGCGGGCAGATCCGGTTCGGGCCGGACGGGTTCCTCTACGTGGCCACCGGCGACGCCAACAAGCCGGAGACGGCGCAGGACCTCACCAGCCTCGGCGGGAAGATCCTGCGGCTCCAGGCGGACGGGAAGCCGGCGCCCGGTAACCCGTTCGGAACCGCGGTGTACAGCTACGGACATCGCAACGTGCAAGGGTTCGCGTGGGACAAGAACCAGCGCATGTACGCATTGGACTACGGGGCCGACAGTGTCGATGAGCTCAACGTGATCGAGGCCGGGAAGAACTACGGCTGGCCGGCCGTGGAGGGCAAGGGCAGCGACCCGAAGTACACGAACCCGATCCAGACCTGGAAGCCGGCCGACGCCTCCTGCTCCGGGCTCGCCTACCTCGGGGGCTTCCTCGTGACCTCCTGTCTCAAGGGCCAGCGTTTGTACGTCATGCAGGCCACCGAAGCCGGGACGCTCCTGGGCGCACCCGTGCCGCTGCTCGACGACAAGTACGGGCGCCTGCGCGCGGCCGCGGTGTCGCCCGACGGCAGCCTGTGGGTGTCGACGTCCAACAAGGACGGCCGGGGCACGCCGAAGCCGGACGACGACCAGCTTCTGCGCCTGGTGATCAGTGACGTCGGCGAGGCCGGCAAGAGTTGAGATCGCTGTTCCGGCGCCGCGTCGCCCTGGCCGCCGCCCGGGCCCGGCGCCGCGCGATCGTCATGGCGGCCGGGCGCCGGCACCATCCGGCCGGGCCGGGCCGAAGGTCGAAGACGCCGAAGCACCCCCGGCTGCGGCGGCTCGGGCACGGACTGCTCGTCGGCGCGGTCGCGATCGTCGGCATGCTGATCGGGGTGTCGCTCGGCGGCAGCACCACGCAGGACATCGGACCGTTCCGCGCGCAGCTTTCCCTGGCGCCGTCGTTCACCGGGGACACGTCGGTGGAGATCCCGCCGCTGGGCTCCCTGGAGCTGGACAGCCACGACGGGCCGGCGCACCTGCGGATCCGGCTGGAGTCGCTGGACGAGGCGCGCACCCGCGCGTTCGCGGCGAAGTCCGGCAACCTGGAGCAGCTCAGCCACGACGCCGTCGACCAGCTCAACCTCGGGGTGCGGCGGCTGGCGATGCAGACCGCGGGCTTCGGGCTGCTGGGCGGGATGATCCTGGTCGCGCTGGTGTTCCGGGCGCGGCGGGAGACGGCGATCGCGGGCTTCGTGGTGCTCGGCGTGCTGGCATCGACCGGGGCGGCGACGCTGCTGACCTTCAAGCCGGCGGCGATCCAGGAGCCCACCTATCGCGGCCTGCTGGTCAACGCGCCGGCCATCATCGGTGACGCGAAGCGGATCACCGACCGGTTCGAGGAGTACCGCGACCAGCTGCAGAAGCTCGTGCTCAACGTCAGCAAGCTGTACGGGACGATCTCGGCGCTGCCGGTGTATGAGCCGGACACGAGCACGACCAAGGTGCTGCACATCTCCGACATGCACCTCAACCCGGCCGCGTGGGGCGTCGTGCGCTCGGTCGCGGACCAGTTCGACATCGACATCATCGTCGACACCGGCGACATCAACGACTGGGGCTCGGAGCCCGAGGCCTCCTACGTCAACGTGATCGGCGACCTCAAGGTCCCGTACCTCTACGTCCGCGGCAACCACGACTCGGCCGTCACCGCAGCCGCCGTCGGCCGCCAGCCCAACGCCACGGTCCTCGACGACACGGTCGTCACCGTCGACGGCATCACCTTCGCCGGCATCGGCGACCCCCGGTTCACCCCGGACAAGTCGACCGACGAGACGGACGAGCAGCAGCACCAGGAGGTCATCGAGGCCGGCAACGTGCTCGCGGCGAAGATCCGCAGCAGCTCCAAGCCGGTCGACGTCGCGATGGTGCACGACCCGGTCGCGGCCCAGCAACTGGCCGGCCTGTGCCCGCTGGTCCTGGCCGGTCACAAGCACGAACGCTCGATCGCCCGCCTCAACCCGAACCCCGCCAACGCCGCCCCCGCGCCCGTGCCGGTCCCCTCCCCGTCGACGTCGGAGTCGCCGGCCGCCCTCAAGGCCCTGCAGGAGCGCACCCTGCTGATGGTCGAGGGCTCGACCGGCGGGGCCGGCCTGCGCGGCCTGGAGCGCTCGAAACCCCTGCCGCTGGCCCTGTCGATCCTGTACTTCGACGAGAACCAGCACCTCTCCGCCTACGACGACATCCAGGTCGGCGGCACCGGCCTCACCGAGGTCGCCCTCCAGCGCCACCTGGTCCAGCCCGACACCAAGGCCGCCCCGACCCCCACGCCCTCGGCGGTGCCCTCCACGTCCGGCTCGCCCGCGCTCACCCCCTCACCCACGCTGACCCCGTCGCGCTGACCCACGACGGACCCGCCGCACAGACGCACCGCGCCGAGCCAGCCACACGGACGCAACGCGACATGCCGTGAAGCCACGCGCGGACGCGACGCGACATGCCGTGGAGCCGCGCAAACGCGACGCGACGTGCCGGCCGCGCGCGGACGCAACATGCCGCGCAGCCGCGCGGACGCGACGTGGCGTGGCGTGC
>NZ_JBITDU010000001.1:1273020-1407154 GCF_044454505.1 Dactylosporangium sp. NPDC051541 | reverse complement strand
CGTGCGTGCCGGCCGCGCGCGGACGCGGCATGCCGCGCGAACGCGACGCGACGTGCCGGCCACGCGCGGAGACAACATGCCGCGCAGCCGCGCGGACGTGGCGTGGCGTGGCGTGCCGGCCGCGCGCGGACGCGGCATGCCGCGCGAACGCGACGCGACGTGCCGGCCACGCGCGGAGACAACATGCCGCGCAGCCGCGCGGACGCGACGTGGCGTGGCGTGCCGGCCGCGCGCGGACGCGGCATGCCGCGCGGACGCGACGCGACGTGCCGGCCACGCGTGGAGACAACATGCCGCGCAGCCGCGCGGACGCGACGTGGCGTGGCGTGCCGGCCGCGCGCGGACGCGACATGCCGCGCGGACGCGCGGACGCGACGCGACGTGCCGGCCACGCGCGGACACAACATGCCGCGCGGACGCGACGTGGCGTGGCGTGGCGTGCCGGCCGCGCGCGGACGCGACGTGGCGTGGCGTGCCGGCCGCGCGCGGACGCGGCATGCCGCGCGAACGCGCGGATGCGACACGACGTGGCGTGCCGGCCGCGCGCGGACGCGACGCGACGTGCCAGCCCCGCGGATGCGACATGCCGTGCAGCCGCATGGGCGCGGCGTGAGTGCCTGTCCGCGACGGGTCTGCGGCAGGGCGCTTCACGCCGCTCCGTCGGCCCGGACCGGAGTGGCGCCGGGTTGGACGGCCGGGCGTTGGGCGAGCGGCTCCGCGCCGCGGCAGGAGGTTCTGTGCTCGTCGGACTGATAGGAAAGGCAGGTCCGCAATCGCGGACCTGGCAGTGAGGCGCCCCGGCGCCGAGCGGTGTCTCGCGGGAGGCACGGACCGCGAGTGACGCGGACCCGAGTCAAACGGATCGGCAACGCGAAGCGAGCCGTCCTTTCGAAAGTTTCAAAGCCCCGGCTCAGTCGCCGCGCCCGCGCGGCGGCCGCGCATTGACGTGCCTCGCTAAGGCCGCCTAGCGTCCCCGAAACAGAAACATCGGTATTCGCGAAAGTTTCCAACTTTTGCTCCGATAGGAGAAACCGATGCACGTTTCACGGCCAGGCGGCCAGCACGGTCGCCGGGCACTCGTGATCATGAGCGTGGCGATCACCGTCGCCGCCGGCGGCGCGGTCGCGATGGCGTCCGCCGCCTACGCCGCGGCCGGCTGCCGCGTCGACTACCGGGTGACGTCGCAGTGGGCCGGCGGCTTCGGGGCCGACGTCTCGATCACCAACCTCGGCGACCCGATCAACGGGTGGCGGCTGAGCTGGACCTTCGGCCCGGGCCAGACCGTCGGGCAGATCTGGAACGCGACCGCCACGACGTCCGGGTCGACCGTGACCGTCACCAACCAGTCGTACAACGCCGTCATCGGCGCGGGCGCGTCGGCTGCGTTCGGGTTCAACGGCACCTGGGCGCAGGCCAACCCGGTGCCGGCGGCCTTCACCCTGAACGGCGTCGCCTGCACGGGCGGCGTCACCACCCCCTCCGGGTCGGCGCCGGCCTCGAGGTCCCCCTCCGCGACACCGTCGGCGTCGCGCTCCCCATCCGCGTCGCCGTCCGCCTCGCCGTCCGCGCCGCCACCGGCCGGATCGACGAGCGTCGCGGTGGACGCGACCGCGGGGCTCGGCCCGATCCCCGCGAACGGCGTCGGTCTCAACACCGCCGTCTACGACGCCAACATGAACCACCCCGCCATGCCCGGCCTGCTCAGCGCCGCCGGGTTCAACGCGCTGCGCTACCCGGGCGGCTCGTACTCCGACATCTACAACTGGCAGACCCACGTCGCCGACGGCGGCTACGTGGCCGGCGGCACGACGTTCGCCGAGTTCATGGGCACGGCGCGGGCCGCGCACAGCGCGCCGATCATCACGGTCAACTACGGCACCGGCACCCCGGAACTGGCCGCCGGCTGGGTCCGGCACGCGAACGTGGACAACGGCTACGGCATCAAGTACTGGGAGATCGGCAACGAGACCGCCGGCAACGGCACCTACGGCGCGAACTGGGAGGCCGACGGTCGCTGCACGGACGCGTCCGGCGCTCCGATCCCGAAGGGCACGTACCCGAACCAGACGTACAACTGCGGACCGGCCGTGTATGTGGCCGAGTCGCTGAAGTTCATCGCGGCCATGAAGGCCGTCGATCCGGACATCAAGGTGTGCGTCCAGATGACCACGCCCGGCGCGTGGCCCGACGGGGTCACCAACGCCGCGAACCCCAAGCCGTGGAACGAGACCGTCCTGAGCGCGATCGGCGCGAAGACCGACTGCGTGATCATCCATTGGTACCCGGCCGGCTTCCCGCCCAGCACCGACGTCGCGGCCGCGCTCAACTACCCCGACCAGATCGCCGGGATGGTCGCGGCGGCGAAGGCGCAGATCCGGCAGTACGCCGGCCGGAACCCGGCCGACGTGCCGATCATGGTCACCGAGACGAACTCGAACGTCGCGGTCGACGTGCAGCCCAATGCCCTGTTCGCGGCCGACTCCTACCTGACCTGGTTCGAGCACGGCGTGACGAACGTCGACTGGTGGAACCAGCACAACGGTCCGGGCACCCCGAGCGTCATCAACGGCGCCCAGGACTACGGCGACGGCGGCATCTTCTCCAGCGGCACCAACGGCAGCGGGGTCACCGAGCCGCCGCTGAACACGCCGTTCGCGCCGTACTACGGCGTCGCCATGGTCGCGAGGCTCGGCGCGCCGGGGGACTCGATGGTCGCCGCCCGGTCAGACAACGCCCTGGTCAAAATCCATGCGGTGCGTACCGTCGGCGGCGGCCTCAACGTCCTGGTGGTCAACGAGGACCCCGCGTCCGCGCGCACGGTGAACCTGACCTACGCCGGGTTCACGCCGTCCGGCGGCCCGGTCGTGCACACGTTCGCCAACAACGCGAGCGCGATCACCACCCGTACGCAGAGCTCCGCCGGGTCGGTCACCGTCGGCCCGTACAGCCTGACCGTGCTGCAGATCCCGGGCAGCGGGGGCGCGGTCGCGACCGTCCCGGGGCCGCCCGGCGCTCCGGTTGTTTCGGGCCTCTCCTCCAGTACCGCCGGCAACGCCACCGGCAAGGCGACGCTGACCTGGGCGGCGGGGACCGCGGGCACCTACCCGGTCGCGAGTTACAAGGTCTTCCAGCTGACCTCGGGCGGGCGGACCCTGGTCGCGAGCCCGGGCGCGACCACGCTCGCCCTGAGCGGCCTGACAATCGGCGCGACGTACCGGTATCAGGTCGTCGCGGTGGACAGCCACGGCTACGAGTCGCTGCCGACGTCGCCGGTCGCGGTGACCGTACCGCCGCCGCCCGACGCCTCCTGCGCCGCGCATTACGAGATCAGCAACAGCTGGCAGGGCGGGTTCGTCGCCGCGCTGACGGTGACCAACCGGGCCGCGGCCCCGGTCACCGACGGTCGCGTCACGTTCACCTGGCCCGCCGACGGGCAGAGCGTCACGAACGGCTGGGGCGCCACCTGGGCCCAGTCCGGCCGGCAGGTCACCGTGACCGTGGCCGGCTCGATCGGCGCCGGCGGCGGCACCGTCAGCCCCGGTTTCCAGGGCGGCTACACCACCCAGAACCCGACGCCGACGGTCTTCTCGCTCAACGGCGTGCCCTGCTCGAACGTCTGAACACGCGACCGCCCCCGTCCGCGCGGACGGGGGCGGTCGCGTCGCACCGGCTAGGACAGCCGCGCGATGATCAGCTCACGCACCGTCTTGGCGTCGGCCTTGCCGCCCGTGGCCTTCATGACCGCACCCACCAGGGCGCCGGCCGCCGCGACCTTGCCGTCGCGGACCTTCGCCGCGACGTCCGGGTTGGCGGCGATCGCCTCGTCGACGGCCTTGGTCAGCGCGCCCTCGTCGGACACGACCTCGAGCCCGCGGGCGGCGACGACCTCGGCCGGCGTGCCCTCGCCGGCGATGACGCCCTCCAGGACGACGCGGGCCAGCTTGTCGTTGATCTTGCCGCTGTCGACCAGGGCCTGCAGCTGCGCGACCGCGCGCGGGGTCACGCCCAGGGCATCGAGCTCGGCCTCGGTCTCGTTGGCGCGCCGGGCCAGCTCGCCCAGCCACCACTTGCGCGCGGACGCGGCCGACGCGCCGGCCTCGACGGTGGCCGAGATGAGCTCCACGGCGCCCGCGTTGACCACGGACTGCATGTCGAGGTCGGTGAAGCCCCACTCGGACTGCAGCCGCGCGCGGCGGACCCGGGGCAGCTCGGGCAGGGCGGCCTTGAGCTCGGCGATCCATTCGGCGGCGGGGGCGAGGGGGACGAGGTCGGGCTCCGGGAAGTACCGGTAGTCGGTCGCCGTCTCCTTGCTGCGCCCGGACGTCGTGTCGCCGGTCTCCTCGTGGAAGTGCCGGGTCTCCTGGATGATCTTCCCGCCGTCGGTGAGGACGCCGGCCTGGCGGATGATCTCGGAGCGGACGGCGCGCTCGACGGAGCGCAGCGAGTTGACGTTCTTGGTCTCGGTTCGGGTGCCCCACTCCGCGCCCGGGCGGTTGAGCGAGGTGTTCACGTCGCAGCGCATCGAGCCCTGCTCCATGCGCACGTCGGAGACGTCCAACGTGCGGATGACGTCGCGCAGCTCGGCGACGTAGGCGCGGGCGATCTCCGGCGCGCGGGCGCCCGTGCCGGGGACCGGCTTGGTGACGATCTCGACGAGCGGGATGCCGGCCCGGTTGTAGTCCACGAGGGACTCGGTCGCGCCGTGGATGCGCCCGGTCGCGCCGCCGACGTGCAGCGTCTTGCCGGTGTCCTCCTCCAGGTGCACCCGCTCGATGCCGATGCGGACCAGCTCGCCGTCGATCTCGACGTCGAGGTACCCATCCACGCACAGCGGCTCGTCATACTGGCTGATCTGGAAGTTCTTCGGCATGTCGGGGTAGAAGTAGTTCTTGCGCGCGAAGCGGCCCCAGGGCGCGATCGAGCAGTTCAGGGCCAGGCCGATGCGGATCGTCGCCTCGATCGCGGCGCGGTTGGCGACCGGGAGCGCGCCGGGCAGGCCGAGGCAGACCGGGCAGACCTGGGTGTTGGGCTCGGCGCCGAACACGGTCGGGCAGCCGCAGAACATCTTGGTGTTGGTGCCGAGTTCGACGTGCGTCTCCAGGCCGATGACCGGCTCGAACGCGGCCACCGCCTCCTCGTACGACAGTTGCGTCACGGTGCTCATGATGCCTGCTTTCAGCCTTGGTGTATCAACGCACGACATTGGGTATCCATCGCTCACCTGGAGGGAGCGAAGCCATGCCGGTGCAGTTTCGAAAGAGCAAGAAGTTCGGCCCGTTCATTTTCCACTTCACGCAGGACGGATTCTCCTCGTGGAGCTTCAAGCTGGGCCCGTGGTCGTGGAACTCGCGGAGCAAGAAGAACCGCGTGGACCTGCCCGGCCCGTTCTCCTGGCGTCAGGGCAGCAAGGGCTGAGCAGGTCCTCGGCGTCACAGCGACGGCGGGGTGAGTGGCGGCAGTGCTGATTCCAGCGCGGCCGCCACTCGGTACATCCGGTCGTCGGCCATGGTCGGGGCCATGATCTGCAGGCCCGTCGGGAGCCCCTCGGACAGGCCGGACGGCACCGAGATCGCCGGGCCGCCGTAGAGGTTCGACGGGATCGTGTACAGGTCCGCGAGGTACATCTGGTAGGGGTCGGACGTGCGCGCGCCGAGTTCGAACGCCACGAACGGCGTGGTCGGCGCGATGAGCACGTCGGCGACCTCGAACGCGGCCTGGAAGTCGCGGGTGATCAGCGTGCGGACCTTCTGCGCCTGGCCGTAGTAGGCGTCGTAGTAGCCGGCCGACAGCGCGTAGGTGCCGAGGATGATCCGCCGCTTGACCTCGGGGCCGAAGCCGGCGTCGCGGGTCAGCGACATGACCTCCTCGAGGGAGTGCCGGCCGTCGTCGCCGACGCGCAGGCCGTAGCGCACGCCGTCGAACCGGGCCAGGTTGGACGAGCACTCGCTCGGCGCGATCAGGTAGTAGGCCGGCAGCGCGAACTTGAAGCTCGGGCACGAGACCTCGACGACCTCCGCCCCCAGCTTGACCAGGGCTTCGACCGACTCGCGGTAGGCCGCGACGACGCCGGGCTCCGCGCCCTCGCCCGCGAACTCCTTCACCAGGCCGAGGCGTACGCCGCTGAGGTCACCCGTCGCGCCCAGGCGCGCGGCCGCGACGACGTCGGGCACCGGCTGCGGGATCGAGGTCGAGTCGCGCGGGTCGTGGCCGCCGATGACCGCGTGGAGCAGGGCCGCGTCCTCGACCGTGCGGGCGCAGGGGCCGGGCGTGTCCAGGGACGAGGAGAAGGCGATGAGGCCGTACCGCGAGGTCCCGCCGTAGGTCGGCTTGGCGCCGACGGTGCCGGTGACGGCCGCGGGCTGGCGGATGGAGCCGCCGGTGTCGGTGCCGATCGCGAGGGGGGCCTCGTAGGCGGCGACCGCGGCCGCGGAGCCACCGCCGGAGCCGCCCGGGATGCGCGCGGTGTCCCACGGGTTGTACGTCGGGCCGTAGGCCGAGTACTCCGTCGAGGAGCCCATCGCGAACTCGTCCATGTTGGTCTTGCCGACCATGACGAGCCCGGCCTCGCGCAGCCGGGTCATGATCGTCGCGTCGTACGGCGGGCGCCAGCCCTCGAGGATCTTGGAGCCGGCGGTCGTCGGGACGCCGCGGGTGGCGATGACGTCCTTGACGGCGATCGGCACGCCGTCGAGCGGGCCGTGGGCCGCGCCCTTGGCCCGGCGCTCGTCGGTGGCCCGGGCGGCCTCGAGCGCGCCCTCGCGGTCGACGTGCAGGAACGCGTGGACCTTGCCCTCGACGGCCTCGATCCGGTCCAGGTGCGCGGTCGCGACCTCGACGGCCGAGACCTCCTTGGCCTCGAGGCGGCGGCCGAGCTCGGCGGCGGAGAGTTTCGTCAGCTCACTCACGGCTCAGGCCTCCTCGTCCAGGATCCGCGGGACGCGGAAGCGGTTCTGCTCGGCGTCGGGCGCGCCGGCCAGCGCGTCCTCGCGCGCGAGACCGGGCACGACGACGTCGTCGCGGTACACGTTGGTCAGCGGCACCGAGTGGGAGGTCGGCGGCACGTCCACGGCGGCGACCTCGCCGACCTGAGCGACGGCCTGCAGGATCACGTCGAGCTGCCCGGCGAAGGTGTCGAGCTCCTCATCGGTGACGGCAAGCCGCGCGAGACGCGCGAGATGCGCCACCTCATCGCGGGAAATCGTGGCCATCGGCGCGCTTCTCCTTCAGGTCGTCGGCATCTGGACGCAGCGTGACATCCCTGCGTCAACCCGACGAGTCTATTTCGTGCTGATGACGGGCCGTGCGGCAGTCTTCGACAGCCAGTCCAGCAGCCGGTCCGGGGGCATCGGGCGGGCGAAGTACCAGCCCTGGGCCACGTCACAGCCCGCGTCGACGAGCATCCGCCAGGTGCGCTCGTCCTCGACACCCTCCGCGACGATGCGCAGGCCGAGCGCCCGGGCCAGGTCGATCATGGAGCGGACGATCGCGGCGTCGTCGGGGTCGGTCGCCACGCCGAGCACGAACGAGCGGTCGATTTTCACCTCGGCGAGTGGCAGGCGGCGCAGGTGGACCATGGAGGAGTACCCGGTGCCGAAGTCGTCCAGGGCGATCGCGACCCCGAGCTTCTTGAGCCGGGCCAGGGTGGTGAGGACCCGGCGGGGGTCGGCCATCAGCGCGCTCTCGGTGATCTCCAGCTCCAGCCGCGACGGGTCGACGTCCAGCTGGGTCAGCTTCGCCGCGATCCGGTCCGCGATCTCGCCCGTGTGCAGGTCCCGCACGCTCACGTTCACCGCGACGCGCAGCCGCTCGGCCGCCGGCGACAGCGCCCGCCAGGACGCGAGCTGCTCGATCGCCTCGTCGACGATCCGCAGTGTGAGCAGCCGCATCACCGGGCTGTGCTCGGCCGCCTTGATCAGCTCCTCGGGGTCGATCGGGCCGCGCACCGGATGCCGCCAGCGCAGCAGCGCCTCCACGCCGACCGTCGCGCCCGTCGCCAGCTCGACCTGGGGCTGGTAGTACAGCTCGATGCCGTCACAGGCGTTGGTCTTCAAGGCCTGGCGCAGGTCCGCGAGGAGGCTGAGCCGCTCCGGGCTGTTGTGGTCGGACTCGGGCGCGTAGACGGCGAGGTTGTCGCCGCGGCCTTTCGCGTCGTACATGGCGACGTCGGCGTGCTGCATGAGCTCGGCGAAGTCCGTGCCGTGCTCCGGATACACGGCGACGCCGACCGACGCGCCCACGTCGATCGGCAGCCCGTCCAGCAGCACCGGCTCCGCGAGCGCCGACATGATCTCGGCGGCCGCGCGGCGGGCGTCGGCGGTGTCGCGTAAGTGCGGTACCACCACCGCGAACTCGTCCCCGCCGAGCCGCCCCACGAGATTGTCCGGCCCCGACGCCTCCGCGGCCGCGATCAGCCGCCGGCCCACCTCGACCAGCAGCCGGTCCCCGACCCGGTGCCCGAGCGCGTCGTTCACCTGCTTGAACGCGTCCAGGTCGAGCAGCAGCAGGGCGAGGCGCCGCTCGGCCGCCCCACCCTCGGCCCGTTCGGCGTGCTCCTGCAGCCGCGCCGCGACCTCGCGCTCGAGCGCCTTGCGGTTGGCCAGCCCGGTCAGCGGGTCCAGCCGCCCGGCCTGCGTCCGCTGCGTGGCGAGCTTGGTCATCCTGCGGATGGCGAAAAGCGTCAGGAGCGCCAGTGGTACCAGCAGGACGTCGACGTGTGCGGCCGCGACCAGCCCCGGCGCGGAGAGCAGCAACGCCCCGTTCGGCAGGGCGTCGGCCTGCACCGCGCGGCTGAACACCACGCGCCAGCTGCCACCGAAGCGCAGCCAGATCGCCGTGGCGACCAGCAGGTTGTTGACCACGAACCAGGTGACGGCGGCGGCCAGCACCCACAGGATCCCGGTGGTGTCGAGCCGCTCGTGGACATTGTTGATCGAGCCGACGTTGCTCTCCGGCAGCAGGGTGTCCGCGGCCTGGAACGACAGCATGAACTGCGCCGCGTTGAACGCGGCCCGCCACGGCGCGTGCTTGAGCCAGACCGCCGCGACGATGACGGCGACGAGCTGCACGGCGACCGCGGGGGCGCACCCATAGGCGATCATGATCGCGAAGGTGAAGCAGACCGAGGGAAACGTGGGAATGTTCGCGTCCCGGGAGCCCTGCACGAACGGCGGCGTATCGGCCACGACGGCGAGCGCGGCGAACACCCAGAACGCGGCGTCGACCTGGAACCCTTCCCGCAGGATGCTGCTCACGAACCAGACGCCGGCCACCGCCACGACCACGATGACGTACGCGAAGAACCGACGACGATGCCGAGGCGGCGCGACGTTGCGCAGCGCACTCTGCTCCATCCGTTCCCCGCTTTCGCCAGAGGCCGCCGATGTACCCCGTTCGGACGCCTTGCGAGCCTGCACCCTGATCAAGGGAAATTTCCGGAAAGGATGCAGAATCGATGCACAACCCACCCCGATTCAACCGACCGGGCGATCCCACAATGGACAGATCAGCTTGAATATGCAACGACCGTAACGGTCCGCGAACTTTCCGTGATCGGCCAACATTGACGCCGATCACCGCCGCGCCCATTACCCCGATGGACCCTCGCCACTACGCACAGCCATTACCGAGGTTCTTTTCACGCTGCTTTCACCGCAGCGCCAGGACACGCGTGCGAGCGGCCCCATGTCCGCCGCCAGTGCAGACTCAGTGCTGGGCGGCCCGCGGAGCACGGCCTGAGCCCGCAGACCCGCGCTTGGCACCCACCCGACAGTCACTCAGCCGCCGCAGCCTCCTCCACCGCCGCCCCCGCCGCTTCCTCATCGACAGTCTGCGCCACCGCCCGAGCCGCCTCCGGCCCCTCGGTCAGCAGCACGTCGAACCCGTCCTCGTCCAGAATCGGCACCTTCAACGAGGCCGCCTTCTCCGCCTTCGACCCCGGCGCCTCACCCACGACCACGAACCCGGTCTTCTTCGACACCGACCCCGAGACCTTGCCGCCACGCGAGGTCACCGCCTCGGTGGCCTGGTCCCGGGAGTACCGCTCCAGCGACCCCGTCACCACCACGGTCACCCCCTCCAGGGGCCGCGGCCCGGTGTCGACCCGCTCCTCCACCGTCCGCACGCCCGCCGCCGCCCACCGCGCCACCCAGTCCCGGTGCCAGTCGACGGCGAACCACTCGTGCACGGCGCGGGCGATCGTCGGCCCCACGCCCTCGACGGCGACGAGCTCCTCCGTGGTGGCGTTGGCGATCGCGTCCATGGAGCCGAGGGAGTTGGCCAGGGCCTGGGCCGCGGTCGGCCCGACGTGCCGGATGGAGAGCGCGACGAGCACCCGCCAGAGGGGTCGCTGCTTGACCTCCTCCAGGTTGGCCAGCAGGCTCAGTGCGTTGGAGCCGAGGGCGCCGTTCTTGTTGACGAAGAACGGCGACCGGGCGAGCCGCTCGGCGTCGACGTCGAAGAGCTCGCTCTCGTTGGGGATCACCGACTCCAGCAGCGCCGCCGCCGCCTCCCAGCCGAGGGCCTCGATGTCGAGGGCGCCGCGGGCGGCCAGGCCGTAGAGCCGCTCCCGCAGCTGGGCCGGGCAGAACTGGGCGTTGGGGCAGCGGATGTCGACGTCGCCCTCCTTGCCGGGCGCCAGCGGGGTCTTGCACGACGGGCACTCGGTGGGCATGACGAACGCGTGCTCAGTACCGTCGCGGCGGTCCACAACCGGCCCCAGCACCTCGGGGATCACTTCGCCGGCCCGGCGGATGACCACGGTGTCGCCGATCAGGACGCCCTTGCGCACCACCTCCTGCGCGTTGTGCAGGGTCGCCTGCTGCACCGTGACACCACCGACGAACACCGGCTCCATGACCGCGAACGGTGTGACCCGCCCGGTCCGGCCCACGTTGACCTCGATGCCGATGAGCTTGGTCATCGCCTCTTCCGGCGGGTACTTGAACGCGATCGCCCAGCGCGGGTCCTTGCTGGTCGAGCCGAGCCGGCGCTGGATCGACATCTGGTCGACCTTCACGACCACGCCGTCGATCTCGTGCTCCAGCTTGTGCCGGCGGTCCTCGTACTCCGCGATGTACGCCTTCACCCCGGCCAGGTCATCGCACACCCGGTAGCGCGTCGAGGTCGGCAGCCCCCACGCCCGCATCATCTCGTAGGCCTCGGACTGGCTCGCCGGGTTGAACCCCTCCCGCGCGCCGAACCCGTGCACCAGCATCCGCATCGGCCGGCCCGCCGTGATGTGCGGGTCCTTCTGCCGCAGGCTGCCGCTGGCCGCGTTGCGCGGGTTGGCGAACGGCCGCTCCCCGGCCGCCACCTGCGCCGCGTTGACCTCCTGGAACCCCTCCAGGGTGAAGAACACCTCGCCCCGCACCTCCAGCAGCTCCGGCACGTCGTCGCCGGCCAGCCGCCCGGGGATCTCCCGGATCGTGCGGGCGTTGAGGGTGATGTCCTCGCCGGTGCGCCCGTCACCCCGCGTCGCGGCCCGGGTGAGCCGCCCCTGCTCGTACGTCAGGTTGAGCGCCAGCCCGTCGATCTTCAGCTCGCACAGGTATCGCGGCGCGCTCCCGGCGTCCCGCTCCACCCGCTCGACCCAGGCGTCCAGCTGCTCCTCGTTGAGCGCGTTGTCGAGGCTCAGCATCCGCTCGCGGTGGTCGACGGAGGCGAACTCGGTCGAGAACGTGCCGCCGACCCGCTGACTGGGCGAGTCCGGCGTCATCAGCGCCGGGAACTGCGCCTCGAGCGCCTGGAGCTCCCGCATCAGCCCGTCGTACACGGAGTCGTCCACGGCGGGCGACTGCAGGACGTAGTAGCGGTACTGGTGCTCGTCCAGCTCGCGGGCCAGCTCGGCGTGCCGCTCGCGCGCCTCGACGGTCGGCTCGGACTCAGCGGCGGACTCAGCGTCGTTCATGGCAAGGAACTTACCCCGGGGGTACGACAAAAAAGGCGTCAGCCCAGGTCACCCCGGAGCAGGGGCGGTGCCGGCGCCGAGACCGGCGATCGCTCAGTCCAGGTCGGCCGTGAGACGGCGCCCGGCCTCCCGCACCGACGTCAGCGCCGCGGTCGCCTTCGCCTCGCCCGGCAGCCCGCACGGCGGCGTGACCACCACCTGCTCCGGCAGCGTCTTCAGCGGGAACCCGAGGTTGCGCCACACCCGGCGGACCTGGTCGGCCTGCTGCTCGGCCGTGCGCCCGGACACACCGGCGAACAGGCCCATGCCCGCGTCCAGCTGCTCGCCCAGCGGGTCGAGGTCGCGCAGCAGCGACAGGTCGACGGCGACGCCGATCGCGCCCGCTTCCCGGATGAGCTGCAGCGGTACCCCCGCCGCACAACAATGCACCACGACCGGCACCCCGGCGGCCGTGATGACCGCCGACAGAGCCGACCGCGCGACGGCCGGGTCCACCGACCGCAGCGTCGCGAACCCGCTCTCCGTCGGCACCCGCCCGGCCAGCACCGCCGGCAGCGACGGCTCGTCGAGCTGCAGCAGCACCCTCGCGCGCGGGAGCCGGGCCCGCACCTGCGCGACGTGCGCACCGACGCCGTCGGCCAGGGCCCCCGCGAGGTCGCGCGCGGCCCCGAAATCGCGCAGCACCTGCCCGCCGATGGGCAGCCCGAGCGACGCCGCGAGCGTCCACGGCCCGGGCACCTGCACCTTGAACGTGCCCTCGTACTCCCCGGCCTGCTCCGTCATCGTGTCCAGGTCTCGTTCGAGCAGGTCGCGCGCGACGCGGAGGTCGTGTCCGGCCCGGGCGGCCACGCGCCACCGCGCGGCGTACAGCTCGATCGGCATCTCGGTCAGGAACACGCCCCCGCGCCCGATCATGTCCGCGCCGGGCCCCCGCGCGGGCAGCTCCGGCAGGTGCGGCAGGTCGGGCAGCTCACCGAGCACGATGCGCTGGGCCTCGGCGATGTCGGTGCCGGGCATGGAGCCGATGCCGGTCGCCGCGGCGACCGGCCAGGGGAAGGACGTCACTACCGATGCTCCGAGGTCAGGAGGTCTGCGAAATGGTGGCCGAGCCGAGCACGATGTCGCCGTCGGGCGAGAGTTCGTAGCAGACGATGGCCTGCCCGGTCGCGATCCCGCGGGCCGGGCGCCCGAGCGCGGCCACGAGCCGGCCGTCCTCGAGCCGCACGGTCGCGGGCAGCGTCTCGCCGTGCGCCCGCATCTGCACCTCACACGCGACCGCGCCCTCGGTCGGCACGGTCCAGACCGGCCGCTCCCCGACGACGCCCGTCACGTCCAGCGAGGCGGCGGGCCCGACGGTCACGGTGTTGGTCACCGGCGTGATCGACAACACGTAGCGCGGCTGCCGGTCCGGCGCGGACACGCGCAGATCCAGCCCGCGCCGCTGCCCGACGGTGTACGCGTAGGCCCCCTCGTGCTGCCCGATCACCGCTCCGGTGGAGGCGTCCACGATGTCACCGGGCGCCGACCCGAGCCGCTCCGCGAGGAAGCGCTTCGTGTCCCCGTCGGCGATGAAGCAGATGTCGTGGCTGTCCGGCTTGTCGGCCACGGCCAGCCCGCGCTCGGCCGCCTCCGCGCGCACCTGTGCCTTCGTGGAGTCCCCGAGCGGAAACACGGCCCGGTCCAGCTGCGCCCGCGTGAGCACCGCCAGCACGTACGACTGGTCCTTGGCCAGATCGACACTCCGCCGCAGCAGCCCATCGCTCCCGAGCCGCGCGTGGTGCCCGGTGACAACGGCATCGAACCCGAGCGCGACCGCGCGATCCAGCACCGCCGCGAACTTGATCTTCTCGTTGCACCGCAGGCACGGATTCGGCGTCCGCCCGGCCGCGTACTCCGCCACGAAGTCATCGACGACGTCCTCATGGAACTGCTCAGCCATGTCCCAGACGTAGAACGGAATCCCGATCACGTCCGCCGCCCGCCGAGCGTCCCGCGAGTCCTCGAGCGTGCAACACCCCCGCGCGCCCGTGCGGTACGTCTGCGGATTCCGCGCCAACGCCAGATGCACCCCGGTCACGTCATGCCCAGCCGCAACCGCCCGGGCCGCCGCAACCGCCGAGTCGACCCCACCGGACATCGCCGCAAGCACTCTCACGCCCCAAGCGTACCGGCGCCCGGAAGCGCGCCCCCGCGGGCGCGGAAGCGCCCGAAGAGGCGGAAGAGCCCATAAGAGCCGGAAGAGCCAGAAGAGCCGGACTCGGGTCCGCGTGACTGCGGACCGTCGTTCCCACCAGACACCGGTCGGCGCCGGGGCGCCTCCCTGCCGCGCCCGCGCGTCCCGACCTCAGAGCCAGAGGCGCAGAACGCCTCCACCCCACGCTCGCCGCGCCCGCGCGTCCCGACCTCAAAGCCAGAGGCGCAGAGCGCCTCCACCCCCGCGCCCGGCGGCGCCGAAACAACGGAAGGCGCCGATATGCCTCCCGCCGCACCCGCACGGACGCCCCATCCCCAGCGCGACGGCCCCACACGCGAACGGACGCCCAGCCGGCCGCGCGGACGCCCAGCCGGCCGCGCGGATGCACCACCGGCCGCGCGGATGCCCCCGACATCCGCGCTGAGGCCGGCCGGCAATCCGCACAGCTCCTCCAGCGACTCCAGCGAGGGCCGAAACGCGCGACGCCCACGCGCGGGAGCCGGGTTTCGGCTGTTCAGCGCGTGGGCGTGGACGGGGCGCGCGGAAGCGTGGCCGACCGGACGGGCAGGCGGGCGTCAGACGGAGATCTCGTACGAGTCGCCGTAGACCCGCCAGCGCAAGGGCGGTTCGAGGTCGAAGTTGCGGGCCGCCAGGAACACGCGCTGGGCGTCCTCGACGCGGCTGCGGTCGTCGTGCGCCTCCTCGTCCTCCATCAGGACGACCCGAGCATCCATGAAGGCCTCCAGGTACGCCGCCTCGTCGCCCCCGCGCGCGGGCGGAGCGGCCGTCTCGGCCGCCGTACGGCGGAGCTTGGCCAGACCGTTCGCACCGTGCATGACGATCGCGTCGTAGTACGCGAACTGCCCCAGGACCCGCAGGCCGTCCTGCTTGGCCTGGCTGAGGGCCGGGTTGAAGTACATCCGGTCGCGCTCGGCGTCCTGCGCGGCCCGGAAGGCGGGGTCGGCCGCGGCGGCCTTCCAGTCCGCGGTGAAGTTCGGGTCCAGGCCGGTGTGCGCGGCGCTGCCGTTGAGCCGTTTCAGGGCGGGCAGGTACGCGGCGAGCTTGTTGCCCGGCACCGCCGTCGTGTACCGCTCGATGACGGCGCGCATGTCGCCGGTACCGCTGCAGAAGCCGACGATGCCGGCCGTGTACCCCCGGCCGTCCTGAATGTCCTCGATGTACCCGTACTGCGCCGTCCAGTCCAGCGTCGAGTTCTCCGCGCTGGACACGAGCCGCATGGCGATGTCCTTCTTCTGCGGGTCGGACAGGTCGCCACGGACCTTCTGGTTCGGCCCGACGCGCACGGAGCGCCGCCCGTCCGGGCTGGCCGGCAATGCGCCGTCATCCGCGGGGGCGTGCCCGATCGCGGGTGAGGCGTTGGCCGCGGTCCGCCCGTCCGAGTCGTCGTCGCCGGCGTCGGGCGCCCGCACCGCGAGCGAGGCGAGCGCCAGCGAGGCCACGATGAACGCCGCGACGCCCAGCACCCGCCGCGTCGAGATCTGCGGCACTCAGTCCTCCTTTTCGCCGGAGTCGGCCGAACGGGACCGCAGCACCGAGGAGTGCGACACCGCGTAGAGCACCGCGGTGTGCTCGGAGACCCGGTGCTCAGGCGCGGCCGCGTGCGGCACCGCCGCCACCCCGCGACTCTGCCCCGCCTCGTCACCCTCCCCCGCCCCGTCGGCGTCGTCCGGCTCGGCCGGGACACCACCGCGGCCACGACCACCGCCGCCGTCAAGGACTCCCGCGCCCACGCCACCGTCCAGGTAGCCGAATCCGTCACCGCGCCCGAACCCGTCACCACGCCCGGACGCGTCGGCACCCTCGGACTCGTAACCGAACCGGCCACCACGCCCGGACGCGTCAGCACCACCGCCCGAGTAGCCGAACCCGTCGCCACGCGCGTATTCCACTCCGCTGTCACGCGCGGACGCCCCCCGGCCGCCGGCCGTGTAGCCAAAGGCGTTATCGCGCGCGGAAGCGTCCGGCGCCGAGGACGCGTGGCGGCCACCGGGCCCACGGCCGGACGAATCCTCACGCCACGGCACCTCGTCCGGCGCCGAACTCGCGGAGCGGAACTCACTGCCACGCGCGGACGCGACCACATCGCGGCTCACCGACGCGAAGCCGTCGCCGACCAACGGACCGTTGTCGCCCGCCGGCCCCCGCCCGGCCGAAGCCATCGCGTCAACCGCGACCGCCGCCGAAGCCGCGGCCGACGACGCCGCAGACGACGCGGTGGCCGACGTTGAGACCGGCGTGGTGGCCGGCTGGGCCGGGATCGGGGCACTGGCGCCCGCGGAGCCGGCCCGGTGCAGCTTGTGCCAGCGCAGCCGGGCGCCGGTCAGCGCGGTACCCATCGACTGGATCAGCACGATGTACATGAGCTGGCGGTACACGAACTGCTGGAGCGGCAGGACCCACAGCGGCCGCAGCTTCTCCTTGTCCAGCCGGAACGCGACGATCGCGGTGACCAGCTGCATCGTGAACATGGCCAGCCACGCGGCCGTGGTGATCTTCCAGCTGGAGAAGAACAGGCCGTAGACGAGCAGGACGTCGATCAGCGGGGCCAGCAGCGGCAGGGCGATGCCGAAGAACGCGATGAATGGCAGTCCGACGCGGCCGAACCGGCCGGACGGGCCGCGATCCAGGATGGACCGGCGGTGCTTCCACATCGCCTGCATCGTGCCGTAGCTCCACCGGTACCGCTGCAGCCACAGCTGGCGCAGCTTGCTCGGGGCCTCCGTCCACGCGCGGGCGCGCTCCTCGTAGACCACGCGCCAGCCGGTCCGGCACAGGGCCATGGTGGCGTCGGTGTCCTCGGCGAGCGTGTCGTGGCTGATGCCGCCGATGTCGGCCAGGGCCTGGCGCCGGAACGCGCCGATGGCGCCCGGGATCGTGGGCATGACCTGCAGGAGGTCGTACAGACGGCGGTCGAGGTTGAAGCCGATGACGTACTCGATGTGCTGCCACCGCGCGACGATGGAGTCGCGGTTGCCGACCTTGACGTTGCCCGCGACCGCGCCGACCGTGGGGTCCGCGAACGGCTGGACGAGGTGGCGTACCGCATCCACCTCGAACACGGTGTCGCCGTCGACCATGACGATGAGATCGTTGCGGGCCATGGCCACGCCGACGTTGAGGGCGTTCGGTTTGCCGCCGTTGGGGATGCGCACGACCCGCACGTTGGGCAGGTTGAGCGCGTCGACCAGCGCCGCGGTGCCGTCGGTGGAGCCGTCGTCAACGACCACGACCTCGATGCCGCCGGGGTGGTCGCCGCTCGCCAGGGAGCGCACCGCGGCCTCGATGCCCTCTTTCTCGTTGTACGCGGGCACGATGACCGACACCGGATCCGCGACCGGCGGGCCCCACTTCCACGCCTTGTTACGCCGCTTCCGCGCGTGCCGACCGGCCAGCAGGAACAGCGCGACCGTGCGGCCGATGGTGAGGATGCCGACGATCAGGAACAGGATGCGGAGCAGCTCCATGATCCAGTCGGCCACGCCGACGGCCGTCACGAGCGCGAACGCGCGGCGCTGGTCGGTGACGGTGGCCGGGGCCTCCAGGGTGATGTTCTGGCCGGCGAGGGCCTTCTGCAGGCCGCCGGAGACGGTCGTGAAGGCGTACCCGCGCTGCTGCATCATCGGGATGAACCGGTCGAGGGCCTCGATGGTCTGCTTGCGGTCGCCACCGGCGTCGTGCATGAGGACGATCGAACCCTTGTCCCCCTCGGGCGTCGCACCCTGCACGATCTTGTCCACGCCCGGAAGGCTCCAGTCGCGGCTGTCGGTGTCGGTCATGATCGAGAGGTACCCTAGGCGACCGGCGTCCTTGATCAGGGGCCAGTTGGCGTCGTCGATGGCGTCGGCGCTGGACGAGTACGGCAGGCGCAGCAGCGCCGACTTCTGCCCGGTCGCCTTGACCACGGCGAGCTGGGTCTGCGAGTACTCCAGCTCCCGCTGCCACTTGGTGAGCTGATCCAGGCGCGGATGCGTGAAGCTGTGGATGCCGATCTCATCGCCACCGCGCGCGAGCTCGGAGACGAGGTCGGCGTGCCGGGTCACCTGGGTGCCGACGACGAAGAACGTCGCGTTCACGTTGTGCCTGCGCAGCACGTCCATGATCTGCGGAGTCCACTGCGGATCGGGCCCGTCGTCGAAGGTCAGCGCGATCGTCTTGCTGGGCAGCGAGTACGAGTGCACCTGGTTGTTGCGCGTGTCGATGATCGGCCCGCCGTCGATCACGGACTGCGGCACGGTCGTCTGCTTGCCGGCGCTCTCGCTGTGGTCCGGGTGGAACTCCGCGTTGACGTACGCCTCGACGAACAGCACGCCCGCGAGCATCGACAGCAGGAGGAGGCCGAAGATCAGCCGGGTGAACGAGAACCGCTTCCGCGCGCCCTTCTCGCCCTTCTTCTTCCGGGTCACGCCGGGCCCAGGCTCGCGGTCGCAACAGGCGAAGGGCCGGCATTGGTACCGCCAGAGCCTTCGCCGTTGCCATTCGTGCTCGTGGCGACGGGGGTCGCGACCGGGACCTGCGTCTGGGTCTGCGTCTCCCCCACCGGCACCGTGGCAGGCGTCGACTGCGACCCGGAACCCGTGCCGCCATTCGGGTTGGCCGGGGCGGCCTCGCCCGACTTCGGAGGCGGCGGCGGTGTGGTCTTGTCCGGCGTCGGGCTCGTGACAGGGCCGGTGGTCTTGCTCGGCGACGGCATGGCGCTCGGCTGCGCCGGCGGGGCGCCGGTGGCCTCCGCGGGCGGCGGTGCCGTGGTCGTGGTGGTACCCGGAACCGGCGCACCGGTCGCAGTCGCCGACGGCACCGGGACGACACCACTCTGCGCCGGCTTGTTGGCGCTGTTGATCTTCTTCGCCGTGGTGACCGCGGGCGGCTTGACGGCCTGATTGTTGGACCCGGGCTGCGCAGTGGGCTGCGGCTGCTCGACGCCGGGCAGGTTGTTCACCAGCTCCGGGAACGGCAGCAGCTGCTGCGGCTTCAACGGTCCGCCGGCGAGGCTCGTGGCCACCAGCGCGCCATAGACGAGCGTCGCCGCACCGAGCGCGCCGAAAACAATTCGGATTCGCCTTCCCCGGCGACCCGACGCATCGACGAATACCGGCGAAGAGACATCGTTCACCGCAATGATCTCGGTGGCTTCATCCATGGAAGGGGTTTCGACTGGCACCGCGCAAACATAGGGTGAGCGGCGGACTTAAGCCGCAGGAAAAACGTCAAAGAATGGCCGTAACCAAATCCACCGCCGCGCTAGCTGCTGATATCGGCGCCCCTCGGTAACAATTCACCCGATCGGATTCACCCCGTCGACCGACCTCGTTAGGCGTTCCTCACCGGTAGCTCACCCCGCCTAAGACCCGTTCGGCCGAGCCCGTTCCACCTGTTCAGCGACCACCCCCAACCGTTTTGTTTGACCCGTTTACAACCACTTAGCACTCCACCGCACCCCCGCCCCGCCGCCACCAACCACCGTCGCAACCACCCCGCCGCCCCACCCACGAATCGAACACGCTCATCACCGACGCGAGCACGGAGGCGCACGGACGCGAGCACAATGCACGGACACGACGCAAGAAGGGCGCGCGGACCCAGGTGCAGCGCGCGGACGCGAGCACCACGCGCGGACGCGAGCACCACGCGCGGACGCGAGCACCACGCGCGAACGCAAGCACGGAGGCGCGGATGCGAGTGCGGCGCGGACGCGGCTGCCCGCGCGGGAAGGGGAACGGCGAAGTGGGGAGCCGGACTCAGCGACTCTTCGTGGCCGCGCGGTGGGCGCGCTCAACCGCCCCCGGCAGCGCCGCCACCAACGCATCCACGTCGGCCATCGTGGACGTGTGGCCGAGCGTGAACCGCAGCGACGACCGCGCCCGGGCGTCGTCCGCGCCCATGGCCAGCAGCACGTGCGATGGCTGCGCGACCCCGGCCGAGCAGGCCGAGCCGGTCGAGCAGGCGATGTCCTGAGCGTCGAGCAGGAGCAGCAGCGCGTCGCCCTCGCAGCCGGGGAACGAGAAGTGCGCGTTGCCGGGCAGGCGGTCGTCGGGGTCGCCGTTGAGGATGGCCTCCGGGACCGTCGAACGCACCCGCGCGACCAGGGCGTCGCGCAGCCGGCCGATGCGTTCCGCCGACTCGCGCTGCGTCTTGACCGACAGCTCCAGCGCGACCGCGAACGCCACGATGGCGGGCACGTCCAGGGTGCCGGAGCGCACGTCGCGCTCCTGGCCGCCGCCGTGCGCCAGCGGTGTGCAGTCGACCTCGCGGCCGAGCAGCAGCGCGCCCGCGCCGATCGGGCCGCCGAGCTTGTGGCCGCTCACGGTCAGCGCGGCCGCGCCGCTGGCGGCGAAGTCGACGGGGACCTGGCCGACGGCCTGCACGGCGTCGGTGTGGAACGGCACCCGGGCGGCGGCGGCCAGGGCGGCCAGCTCGGTGACCGGCTGGACGGTGCCGACCTCGTTGTTGGCCCACATGGCGGTGACCACCGCGACGTCGCCCCCGGCCAGCACCTCGGCGAGGGCGTCGGGGTCGACCCGCCCGGCCGCGTCGACGGGCAGCCAGGTGACCGCGGCGCCCTCGTGGGTCTCCAGCCACTCGACGGAGTCGAGGACGGCGTGGTGCTCGACGGAGGTGGCCACGACGCGGTTGCGGGCCGGGTCGGCGCCGCGGCGGGCCCAGAAGATGCCTTTGACCGCGAGGTTGTCGCTTTCGGTGCCGCCGCCGGTGAAAATCACCTCTGACGGCCGGGCCACCAGCGCGGCGGCGATCCGTTCCCGCGCCTCCTCGACCCGGCGGCGGGCGTGGCGACCGGGTGCGTGCAGGGACGAGGCGTTGCCGACCTCACGCGCGGTCGCGGCGTAGGCGTCGAGCGCCTCGGGGAGCATCGGCGTGGTGGCGGCGTGGTCGAGGTACGGCATCGGGGCAAGCCTAACGGCCGAGCACCCCTTACCACCGCTCCGGTATGGCGGCGATCGCGACACTCCCGAAACCACCGGCCCCATACCCGCACCGGTGACGGCACCGCGGGTAACGGGCGCACCACGCCCATCGACCGGCAACAATCCTGCTCGCAGCCCGGTTCCGCAACCCGAGCCGCCGGCCCCGAACCGCCGGCGATTACGAACTGTAAGTACGTAGCCGCAATGTGCCACCTTCCTGAGAATGTTTACTGCGGTACGAAGCGACACAATTACTCAGCGCAAATTTCCGACCCGGTGCATCCGCCGGGCACCCGCGAACCGAATCCCCACCGAGAAGACTCCGCGCTACCTTCAGGACGTGCCCGTGCGACGGCGGCGATCCCAGCCACCGAGCGAGCCCCGGACCAGAACCGGGCGCCCGCCGCACAACCACGCCCACCCACCGCGAGAACACACCCGCCCGCGCCCCGACCCGACCCACGCGCGGCGCGAGCAGGCCCACGCGCGGCGCGAACAGGCCCACCCACAGCACGAACAGCCCCACGTGCGGCACGAACAGGCCCGCCGGACACCGCACCAGCATCGACGCACACCCACCCGCCCGGCGCCGCAGGACCAGGCGTGACCATCGACCAGAGCGCCGACGAAGCCTTCACCGACCTGTTCCGGGCCGGCGACGAGCGCGCGCTCCGGATGGCGTACGAGCGGTTCGGCCCCGCCGTCTACCACCTCGCCGTCCGCGGCGTGGGCAGCGTCACCGACGCCGAGGACGTGACCCAGGCCGTGTTCGTGGCCGCGTGGCTCGGGCGCGAGGGGTTCGACCCGGCCCGGGGGTCGCTGCTGGGCTGGATTCTCGGCATCGCCCGGCGCAAGGTCGTCGACCAGATCCGCGCGTCCGCGCGCGACGGGCGCATCGCCGAGGAGGTACGCCGCCTGGCCGGGCCCATGCGCGACGGCGGCAGTGACACGCCGCCCGAGCGGATCGTCGACCGCCTCGTCATGGCCGACGAGATGGCCCGCCTCCCCGGCGAGCAGCGCCGCGTGCTCGAGTTGGCGTTCTACGACGACCTGACCCATCCTCAGATCGCCGCACTCACCGGACTGCCCCTCGGCACCGTGAAAAGCCACCTGCGCCGCGGCATGGCCCGGCTACGCAGCCGATGGGAGGTGGACGGTGCCGCATTTGGAGCCCGAGCGGCTGGTACTCCTGGCGCTCGGTGAAGAGACCCTCGACCAGCTCGAGACCGGGCACCTGGACACCTGCGAGCAGTGCCGCACGGACATGGACTCACTGCGCAACGTCGCGGGCCTGGCCCGGCAGACGTCGCGCCTCCGCGCGCTCCCGCCCCCGCCGGAGCACGTGTGGCAGCGCATCCGCACGGAGCTGGCCGCCTCCGGGCGCGACACTCCCCCGCCCGCCGTCGGCCTGTTCACCGACCCGCCCCCGACCACTGACATTTCCCGTCAAAATCACAAAGCAAATCCCGCGGTGGTACTGCCGGCAGCCCCGAAACCCACCTGGCGCCGGACCTTGGCCATCGCCGCCGCAGCCGCCCTGCTCGCGGCGAGCGGCACGGCCCTGTGGCTGCGTCCGAGCGGCACCGGCACGACCGAAGCGGCCACCTGCCGCCCCCAGGACAAGCGCATCGAGCTCACCGCGCTCCCGGACGCCCCGAACGGCGTCGCCGGCTACGCCTGCCTGCAAGACGTCGACGGCCAGCGCACCCTCGTAGTCCACGCCGACGGCATGCCGGACCAGCCGGACGGCGACTACGAGGCATGGCTCCTGGACCGTGACCAGCCCACCCACATGGAGGCACTCGGCGTGCTGGGCCGCAACGGCGCGTTCAACGTCCCGGCGAAGCTCGACCTGTCGCGCTACAACATCGTCGACATCTCAGCCGAACCCCACGACGGCAACGCGACCCACTCCGGCCACAGCATGCTCCGCGGCACGCTCCCCTAACCCGCACCCGGCCGCCCAGCGGCAAACCCGCGACCGCCACTCCACCCGCTCCAGCGAAACCGCAGCGCCACATCCAAACTGCCACCGAGGAAGCCGGCACGCAGCACGCAGCACGCAGCACGCGGCCACAAGAAACGGCGCGCAGCCGCAAGCAAGCAGACAGGTAAGCAAGCGGGCACAAGAAGACGCCCGCCGGGGGGACCGGCGGGCGTCTGCCAAGCGTGGGCGCTACTTCCGCTTGCGGATCTCCTCCGCGGCCTGCGGCACGACCTTGAACAGGTCGCCCACCACGCCGAAGTCGGCCAGTTCGAAGATTGGTGCCTCCGCGTCCTTGTTGACCGCGACGATCGTCTTCGACGTCTGCATGCCGGCCCGGTGCTGGATGGCGCCGGAGATGCCGAGCGCCACGTACAGCTGCGGCGACACGGTCTTGCCGGTCTGGCCGACCTGGAACTGGTGGGGGTAGAAGCCGGAGTCGACGGCCGCCCGGGATGCCCCGACCGCACCGCCGAGCAGGTCGGCCAGGTCCTCGACCAGCTTGAAGTTGTCGGCGCTGGCCACGCCGCGGCCGCCGGAGACGACGATCGAGGCCTCGGCCAGCTCGGGGCGGGCGCCCTTGGCCTCGACCTTGCGCTCGACGACCTTCGCCAGCTTGTCCTTGTCCTCGACGGTGACCTCGATCGCCTCGACCGAAGGAGTCGCGGGCGCGGGCGCGGGGGTGAGGGAGTTGGGCCGCACGGTGACGATCGGCAGGCCCTTGGTGACCTTGGACTTGACGATGGTCGAGCCGGCGAAGACGACCTGGGTGGCGGTGCCGTCGGCGTCGAGGGACACCACGTCGGTCAGGATGCCGTTGTCGAGCTTGACCGCGACCCGGGCCGCGATCTCCTTGCCCTCCTGCGAGGAGGCGACGAGGACCGCGGACGGCGAGACCCGCTGGATCAGCGCGGCCAGGACGGCGGCCTTCGGCGCGACCAGGTATTCGTCGAACACGCCGTCGACGGCGTTGTAGATCTTGGTGGCGCCGTATTCGCCGAGCTTGTCGGCGAGGGCCGAGGCGTCCCCGAACACGACCGCCGCGACGTCGCCGCCGAGCGTGCGGGCCAGGGTCAGCATCTCGAGCGTGACCTTCTTGATGCCACCCTGCGAGGAGGCCTCAACAACGACCAGAACTTCAGCCATGAGTGATGTCTCCCCTTACACGAACTTCTCGGAAGCGAGGTACTCGACGAGCTTCACGCCACCGTCGTCGCCCGCGTCGACCTTGTTGCCGGCCTGGCGCGGCGGCCGCTTGTTGTGCTCGACGACGGCGCTCGTCGCACCGGCGGCGCCGACCTCGTCGGCCGCGACGCCCAGGTCGGCCAGCGACAGGGTCTGCAGCGGCTTCTTCTTGGCGGCCATGATGCCCTTGAACGACGGGTATCGCGGGTCGTTGATCGTGTCCCACACGCTCACGATCGCGGGCGTCGCGGCGGTGACGACCTCGTAGCCCTCGTCCGTCTGCCGCTCGATGGTCAGCTGGGAGCCCTCGACGGTGACCTTGCGGGCGCCGGTCAGCGCGGCGATGCCCAGCCGCTCGGCGATCATGTGCGGCAGGACCTGGACACGGCCGTCGGTCGACTCGGCGCCGCAGATGACCAGGTCGGCCTGCTGCTGCCCGATGGCCGCGGCGAGCACCTTGGAGGTCGCGACCGCGCACGAGCCGTGCAGCGCGTCGTCGACGACGTGGACGGCCGCGTCCGGGCCCATCGACAGTGCCTTGCGGATGGACTCCGTGGCGCGGTCGGGGCCGACGGTCAGGACGACGACCTCGCCGCCGTGCGCCTCCTGGAGGCGCAGCGCCTCCTCGATGGCGTACTCGTCCATCTCGTTGATCACATTGTTCGCCGACGCGCGGTCGACGGTGTTGTCGTCACTGCGCAGGTTGCGCTCCGCGCCGGAGTCCGGCACCTGCTTGACGAGTACGACGATCTTCATCGTGGTCCGAGGTCCTCCTGCTTGACAGTCACCGCGCCGTCGCTGGCGACATGCGCCCCACGTTACGGCTCGCAGCGAGTCGAAACAGGTTCGCCTCACCGATGTTACTGGGGAGTAGGTTCGGGATGGCGGTGAAAAGCATCACGAACCGGGCGCACCCTGGACCGCGGGGGTGGATGAAATGTCGCGAAAATCCGACGTCGTCGAGGTGCAGCGCCCACTGTCGGCCGCGGTCGCCCAGCATGCTGCGGAATTGGTCACACACCGCCGCCGCGACGACCCGGACGGCCACTTGTGCACCTGCGGCCGCCTCCGCGAAGCCTGCGTCTCCGACACGATCCGCGAACTCTGGCACCTCAACCACAACACCTGACCAACGCCGCCCCAAGCCGCACCGCCGCGCGAGCACCCGCGGCCGAAGCGCTCAAACACAGCAAGGCATCACGAGCACCCGCGGCCGAAACGCTCGGACACAGCCAGGCGTGACGAGGCGGGGCGGCACCGGCTATGGCAGGGTCGTGCGCATCGCCTGGCGGGCCGGTGGCAGGGCCGCCAGCGCCGCGGCCGCCGTGGCCAGCAGGGCGTAGAGCGCGAGCTGCCCGACCGGGACGACCGGATAGCCGTGCCCGTATTGCCGGATCAGCCCGACCGCTGCCGCCGACCCTGCCAGCACGCCCAGCCCGAGCCCGACGACGGCCCCGACGACGGCCATCAGCACCGACTCCAGGATCAGCGTCCACCGCAGCTGCGCCCGCGACAGCCCCAGCGCCCGCAGCAGCGACGACTCCCGCCGGCGCTCCAGCACGGACAGGGCCAGGGTGTTGGCGATCCCGGTCAGGGCGATGACGATCGACATGCCGAGCAGCGCCGAGAACACCAGGAGCTGCCGGTCGAGGGTCTCGGTGACCTTGGCCCGCCACTCGGCCTGGCTGGAGACCTGCAGCCGCGGCTCCTGGCGCACGGCGTCGTCGACGGCCGCCCGGGACGTCTCGGCCGGCACCCCCTCCGCGGCCTTGACCAGCACCGAGTCGGGGCCGCGGGCACCGAACGCGGCGGCGAAGTCGGACCAGTCGAGCAGGATCTCGCCGGTCGACGGGGCGTCGTCGTAGACGGCGACGACGCGCAGGGTGCGGCCCTCGACCGTGATCTCGGAGCCGACCCCGGCGCCCACGGCGGACGCGAGGGAGCCCTTGACGGCCGCGTCGCCGGCCCCGAACCCGGCCACCGAGCCCCGCATGACCTCGGGGCGCAGCGCGGTGCCGAGCGCGCCCGGCTCCATGCTCCAGGCCTCGGTGGGCCGGCCGTCGACGTCGGTCCGGTCGCTGCGGGCCCCGGCCACGGCGGCGAACTCGGGGCGGCCGTGCAGGGCGGCGACGACGCCGCCGGGGATGGCCGGGGTGCGCTCGTTGAACACGAAGCCGCCGGTGACGACGTAGTCGACTGCGAAGTTCTCGTCGAACTCGCGCTCGGACTGGGCCCGGGTGGTGGCCAGCAGCACCGCGAACAGGCTCATGAGCGCCAGCCCGACGGCGAGGGCCCCGGTGGTCGCCGCGACCCGCTTCGGGTTGCGGCGGGCGCCCTGCACGGCCAGCCGCGCGGGCGCGCCGAAGAGCCGGGCGGGGAGCCAGCCGGCCCAGGCGGTGACCGCGCCGATGACGAACGGCCCGGCGGCGACCGCGGCCGCGAAGAGCCCGATGGCGCCGAGGAACACGACCGGCACCCCCAGGAACCCGGGCGCCCGCGTGCCGCCCGCGATGAGCAGCGCGCCGGCCCCGGCCAGGGTCCAGGCGCCGCCCAGGCGCAGCCGCCGGTGCCCGGGCACGGCCGCCTCCACCGGCGCCTCCGACAGCGCGGCCATCGGCGGGACCCGGCTCGCGGTCAGCGCGGGCAGCAGCGACGCGAGCACCGTGCAGAGGGTGCCCGCGATCAGGCCGACGGCAACCGTGGTGGGCGCGACGACCAGGCGCTCGATCTGGATGGACTTGCCCAGGGCGTCGCGCCCGACCAGCAGCGCCCAGCCGACCGCGGCGCTGGCGACGAGGCCGCCCGCGGACGCGACGAGGCCGACGACGAGCGCCTCGAGGACCACCGAGCTGAACAGCTGCCGCCGGGAGGCGCCGATGCAGCGCAGCAGAGCCAGCTCGCGGACGCGCTGGGCGACGAGGATGGCGAACGTGTTGGCGATCACGAAGACCGAGACCGCGAGCGCGACGAGGCCGAAGGCAAAGAGCACGACCAGGAAGCCGTTGACGTACTTCGCCGCCGCCGTCGCATAGATGGAGCGCAGCCGCTCGCCGCCGAGCACCCGCGGCCCGGCACCGAGGCGGTCCCGCATCGCGGCGGTGAGCGCGGCCTCGGTCACGCCCGGGCGCGCGGTCGCGACGACCTCCGCATAGCCGGTCGCGCCGGCGACGGTGCGCATGTCACCGGGGGTGAGGCCGGCCACGCTCAGACCGGCGAAGCGCTTGTTGGCGCCGAGGTCGAACGTGCCGACGAGGGTCAGGGCGACCTGGCGGCCGTCCGGGCCGATGACGTTGACGGACGAGCCCGAGCTGAAGTGGTAGACCTCCGCCGTCGTCGCGTCGATGGCGATCTCGCCGTCGCGCTCCGGCAGCCGCCCCTCGGCCACGTCGAACATGCTCAGCGCCGGGTCGCCGGGGGTGGACACGGCCCAGCCGACCTTGCCGAAGTTGGCGATCAGGCGCCCGTCGGGGTCGAGCATCGACAGGCGCTCGGCCATCCGCCCGTCCGCCCGCAGCACCTGCGGCAGGCCCCGGACCGCGTCGAGGTCGTCGAAGCCGAGCCGGCGGCTGGTCTCGGTGAACCCGGACGTCTGGTCGCCGAACGGCAACCGCTCCGGGCCGGCCGACGCGTCGACGTTGCGGGCCGCCCGGGCCAGGTCGTCGTAGAACGCGGCGCGGGCGGTGTCGCCGTAGACGAGGGTCCCGGCGAGGAAGCCCACACCGATCATCACGGCGACGGCGGTCAGCACAAGACGTACCTTGTGAGCACGCAGTCCGGCGAGCGTCGTTCTGAACACGAGCCGAGAGTACTGAGGGGGTGTGACAGTTCATGTCCATGTGGTCCGCGATTCGCCTCTGGTTCGACCCGGACGAGGTCCGCTCGGTCGGCACCACACCGGACTACCGCTTCTCCCTGGCCAACGAGCGCACGTTCCTGGCCTGGCTGCGCACCGCGCTGGCGCTGATCGGCGGCGGCCTCGCGGTGGCCCAGTTCCTGCCCGAGCACAAGTTACGCGTCGTGATCGCGGTGACGCTGCTCGCACTCGGGGCCCTGGTCGCCATCCGGGCCGTCGATCACTGGGCCCGCTCGGAGCAGGCGATGCGCACGGGTGAGGCGCTGCCCCCGTCGCGCTTCCCCGCCGTCCTCGCCCTGGTCGTCACCGCGGGCGCGGTCGCGCTACTCGTGGCCACGCTGGTGTGAAAGAGACCCAGCCGGAGCGCACACAGCTCTCGTGGCGGCGGACGCTGGTCTCGATGACCGTGGTCGCGCTGCTGCTGGCGCGTCTGGCCGCAGTACACCTGGAGACCATGACGGCCGGATTGGTCGTCGCCACGACCGGGCTGACCTGGGCGGCCGCGGTGCGGGTCAGCCGGCGGCGGATGAACCGCATGACCACCCCCGTCGGGCGAGAACTGCCGGCCCTGGCCGGACTCATCCTGCTGTACTGCGCGATGGGCACCCTGTTGCTGGTGTCATGACCCCCTCGGCTGAGTCATCATTGCGCCATGGGACGTGCACTGCCCTTCTTGATCGTGCTGGTCGCGACGCTGCTCGCGTTGATCGACTGCCTGTCCTCGGAGCGCGAGGACGTTCGTGGGCTGCCCAAGCCCGTCTGGTTCCTGATCATCCTGCTGGTGCCGGTCATCGGCCCGGTGGCCTGGTTCTTCGCCGGCCGCCCGGTGTCGCTGGAGCAGCGGGCCGGCGTGGTCGCCGGCGGCCGCGCCCGCAAGAAGGTCACGGCACCGGACGACGACCCCGACTTCCTGCGCGGCATCGACACCGCGCAGTCACGCCGCGACGCGGAGTTGTTGCGCAGCTGGGAAGAAGACCTCAAACGCCCGGACGAGGACAATCCGGGGATATAGTCACCCAGCGGGCACGCAGACCGTCAGTGCCCCCGGGCGCACACGCGCGGCCAGCCGCCGCGCGGGCGCGATCACGTCCCCGTCGAGCTCCCGCGGCTCGTCCCGGGTCGCCTGGACCTCGACCGAGCGGGCCCGGAACGTCTCCAGCCCGTGCGCGTCCGAGCCCTTGCGCAGCAGCACCCCGCCGGCCAGCCGCAGCCAGTCGCCGATATGGCGCGGTGTGAGCACGGCCACGTCCAGGTAGCTGTCGTCCGGCTCGGCGTCGGGCAGCAGCGGCAGCCCGCCCTGCAGCCGCCCCACGTTGGCCACCAGCACGGTGCTGGCCCGCCGGTGCAGCCACTTGCCGCCGTCGACCCGGATGCGCACGGCCGCGCGGCGCCGGGTGAGATTGCGCAGGCCGGTCGCGACGTACGCGCCCCAGCCGAACTTCGCCTTGGCCGAGTCGGGTGTGTCGCCGACCATCGCGGCGTCGAAGCCCATCCCGGCCATGACCGTGAAGATCCCGGCCCCCTCGACCTCGCCGACGTCGATCCGGCGCCGCTCGCCGGTGATGGCGACCGCGACCGCCTCCGCGACGTCGCGCGGAATGCCCAGGTTGGTGGCGAGGAGATTGCCGGTGCCGGAGGGGATGAGCGCCACCGCGACGTCGGTCCCGGCCAGCTCGCCCGCGACCGCCATGACGGTACCGTCGCCGCCGCACACCAGCACCACCTCGGCCCCGTGCTCCGCGGCCGCGCGGGCCATCCCGCATCCGGGGTCCTCGGGCGTCGTCTCCAGCCAGAGCGGCTCCGGCCAGCCCGCCGCTCCGAGGGCGCCGCACAGCTCCCGCCGCCGCTCGTCCAGATCGAGGACCTTCGAGGGGTTGATCACGACCGCGGACTTGATGCTCACGACCCCACCTTGCGGTATCTGGCCTGGAAGAAGCAGTACACGCCGAACGCGGCCACCCCGAGCGCGACCGCCAGCAGCAGGAACTTGCCGAACGGCTGCCCGGCCAGGGTGTGCAGGGCCGCGTCCAGGCCCCGCGACTTGCCGGGATCGTTGGTGATCGCGGCGTCGAGCAGCAGGTACCCCACGATGCCGAACGCCACACCCTTCGCCGCGTAGCCGATCTGACCGGCGCGGACGGCGGCCTGGTGGCGTACCCCCGAAGCGAATTGCAGTTTCTTCTCGAACTTCTTCTTCCAGCCGTACCAGATCATCCCGATGCCGTAGCCGATGACGGCGAGTCCGGCCAGCCCGACCAGCCATGCTCCGGCGGGCTTGGCCATGATGCCGGCGGCCGCCTCCTGCTGCTGCTGGGCGCTGGAGGAGGGCGCGCCGAGCACGACCTTGCCGGCGGTCCACGCGAGGGCGCAGTAGACGATCACGCGGGCGCCCGAGGCGACGCGTTCGAAGACGCGCTCCTTGCCGTGGGCGTCCTGATGGCCCCAGACAGCCAGAATCGCCTGCCAGACCGCGAGGGCCACCAGGCAGACGATCACGAACCACAGCAGCACGGCGCCGAACGGCTGCTGGGCGAGCTTCTGGAACGCACCCGACTGGTCGGCCTCCTCGCCGCCCCCGCCGAACGCGATCTGCGCGGCCACCCAGGCGAGCGCGAGGTGCAAGAGCCCATAGCCGATGAACCCCACCCTTGTCAGGTACTTCAGCAGATCGTTGTTCCTCATGTTCTGCCAATCCCCAGGTTGGGCATGCAATCAAACGTGAGACGTGACAAGGCGACACTTCTGCGGATGGTCGGGTTCAGCGGCGCGGCGCTGCTGTTCAGCGTGCTGGTGGTCGCGGTCCGGGTGCGCTGGGTGCCGCTGGAGTCGGTCGACCGCGGGGTCGCCAACGGGCTCAACCGCCTGGTCGCGCCGAGTGAGTTCCTGGTGCAGCTCATGGGCGGCCTCAGCCGCCTGGGAAGTTTCGGCGTGCTCGGTTGGCTCATTGCCATTGCTTCGGTGGTACTGCTCGTGCGTCGCCAATACCGCCTGGCCGCCTTCCTCCTGGCCACCGCGCTCGGGGGCCTCGTGCTCGACCCGGTCCTCAAGATCGCGGTCGGCCGGCTGCGCCCCGTCGTCGAGGAGCCGGTCGCGCACGGGGGCGGCAACAGCTTCCCCAGCGGCCACTCGCTGAACTCGTTCATCTGCTACGCGGCGCTGGTCCTCGTGTTCCTGCCGGCCCTAGCCCCGCGGTGGCGCCGGCCGCTGCTCATCGCCGTCGGCGCGGTCGTGGCCCTGATCGGGTTCAGCCGGCTCGCGCTCGGCGTGCACTTCCTGTCCGACGTGATCGGCGGCTGGTCCCTGGCCGTGGCCTGGGTCGGGCTGTGCGCGGCCGCGTTCGAGCTGTGGCGGCACGAGCGCGGCGCGCCGGTCACCGCGCCCCTCACCGAGGGCCTGGAGCCCGAGGCCGCCGACGACCTGCAGCCGAGCGAGGCGCATCCGCGCGCGCCGGAGCGGCCACTGCCCCTGATCCACGCGCGCGGGCGCGCCTGGATCGTCGCCGGCCTCGGTGTCGCCTGGGTGCTCACCTTCGGCGCCCTCGTCGCGCTCGGCATCCCCCTCGCGCGGTACCGCAACGGCAACGGCAATGTCCTGGGCGACCACACCATCCCGCACTGGTTCGCCGGGCACCGCACGGACGCGCTCGGCCACATCACGATCGTCGGCAGCGAGGTCGGCAACACCCACGCGATCCTGGCCATCAGCCTGGTGATCGGCGCCCTCGCGCTGGCCGCGGTGCGCCGCTGGCGGCCGGTGGTCTTCCTGGTCACGGTCATGTTCGGCGAGCTGAGCCTGTTCCTGGGCAGCGCCGCGATCGTCGGGCGGGCGCGGCCGGACGTGGAGAACATGGACGGGCCGATGCCGACGTCGAGCTACCCGTCCGGGCACGTCGCGGCCACGATCTGCATCTGGGCCGTCGCCGCCGTGCTGGTCCTGCCGCGCACCCGCGCGTGGTGGCGCTGGGTCCTGGTCGCCGTGGCGGTGCTGATGCCGCTGTGGGTGGCGGTCTCGCGGATGTACCGCGGTATGCACCACCCCACCGACATCCTCGGCAGCTGCCTCCTCGCGGGCCTGTGGGTCACGGCCGCCTGGTGGCTCCTGCGCCCCAACCGCGACCTCGACCGAGACCGAGAGCGCGACCCAGACAGCGAGCGCGACCCAGGCAGCGAGCGCGACCCAGGCCGCGGCGAGGGGCCCGCACCCGCGTCCGCGCGGCCGACGCTGGAGGAGGCCGCGGCATGAGCGAGTGGTTCCTCAGCGCGCGGGAGCGCGGCAACCCGCATTCGAAGCTCGAGGCGTGGACCGAGGGCAACGCCGCGCGCCCGCTCATCGACGGGCACGAGTACTACTCCGCCCTGCTGCCCGCCGTGCGCCGCATGCGCCGCGGCGACCTGCTGCTGTTCACCGACTGGCGCGGCGACCCCGACCAGCGCCTCGACGGCCCCGGGACGGAGATCCGGGAGGTGCTGTGCGACGCGGCCCGCCGCGGCGTCATCGTCAAGGGCCTGGTCTGGCGCTCGCACTTCGACCGGTTCCAGTTCAACGAGGAGGAGAACCAGCACCTGGGCGAGGAGATCGAGGCGGCGGGCGGCGAGTGCCTGCGCGACATGCGGGTGCGCACCGGCGGCTCGCACCACCAGAAGTTCATCGTCCTGCGCCACCCCGGCCGCCCCGAGCTCGACGTCGCCTGGGTCGGCGGGATCGACCTCTGTCACGGCCGCGGCGACTCCAGCGAGCACGAGGGCGACGCGCAGGCGGTCCCCATGGCCCCCGTCTACGGCCCGCGCCCGCCCTGGCACGACATCCAGCTGGAGCTGCACGGCCCCGCGGTCGGGCAGGTCGAGGCGACGTTCCGGGAGCGCTGGACCGACCCGACGCCGCTGTCGCGCAACCCGCTCTTCCGCCTGCACGACCTGATCTACCGCGAGGACACCCACCCCGACCCGCTCCCCGACCAGCTGCCCGACCCGCCGCCGGCCGGCGACCTGGCGGTGCAGGTGCTGCGGACCTACCCGCACCGGCGCGCGGGCGCGTACCCGTTCGCCCCCGACGGCGAGCGCACGGTCGCGCGCGGCTACCGCAAGGCCCTCGCGCGGGCGCGGCGGCTGATCTACGTCGAGGACCAGTACCTGTGGTCGCCGCAGGTCGCGGAGTGCTTCGCCGAGGCCCTGCGCACGTCACCGGAGCTGCACCTGGTCGCCGTCGTCCCGCGCTACCCGGACGCGCCGGGAAAAATCGCCAAGACGCCGCAGTTGTACGGTCGGGAGCGCGCACTGGCCATGATCGATGCGGCCGGCGGCGACCGCGTGCACGTCTTCAGCCCCGAGAACGCCCACGGCACCCCGATCTACGTGCACGCGAAGGTCTGCATCGCCGACGACGCCTGGGCCACCGTGGGCTCCGACAACGTGAGCCTGCGATCGTGGACCCACGACTCGGAGCTGACGTGCGCGGTCGCCGACCCTACCGGCGAGTACGCTCGGTCACTGCGGCGACGCCTCGCGTATGAACACCTCGGTATCGACATTGATGACGATGACCCGGAAACGTTCATCTCCGCATTCGAGCGTTCGGCCGCGAATCTTTCCAACTGGTATGCGGCCGGAAAGGTAGGAGATCGACCACCGGCCCGGGTGCTGCGATACGACGCACCCCACCTGACCTGGTGGACCCGCCAATGGTCCAGCCTTCTGTACCGCTTCGTCCACGACCCCGACGGACGGCCGCGAGCCTTGCGGCGGACCGCTGATTTCTGACGGTTTTGTGCCGTTCACTCTCCTGTCTTCTGACCGTGCTCCTATTGCGCGATGACCGCGTGGCAACTCGCCTGCATTGACATGGCAGGCACTACGGTGCGTGACGACGGCCTGGTCGAGCAGGCCTTCACGGTGGCCTTCGCCGGCGAGGGCGTCGCGCCGGGCACCCCGCAGCACGAACGGATGCTCGCCGTAGTCCGCAAGACGATGGGCCAGAGCCGCATCGAGGTGTTCCGCCTCCTGCTCGACGGCGACGAGGAGCGGGCCCAGGCCGCCAACGACACGTTCGAGGAGGCCTACGGCCTCCTGGTCGACGAGGGCGCCGTCCTGCCGATCCCGGGCGCCATCGAGGCCATCAAAACGCTGCGCGCGAACGGCATCAAGGTCGCCCTCACCACCGGCTTCGCCCGGGCCACCCAGGAGGCGATCATCGACGCCCTGGGCTGGTGGGGCCAGGTCGACCTGGTCCTCTCCCCCGCCGACGCCGGCCGCGGCCGCCCCTTCCCCGACTTCATGCTGGTCTCCGCGCTGAAACTGGGCGTCGAGGACGTCCGCCGCATGGTCGTCGTCGGCGACACGCCCCTGGACCTGATCGCCGGCCAGCGCGCCGGTGCCGGCCTCCTCGTCGGCGTCCTGACCGGCGCCGGCGACCGCCAGGCCCTGCAGGCCGCGGGCGCCCACGAGGTCATCGGCTCGATCGGATCCCTGCCCCGCCTGCTGGGCCTGGAGTAGGCCCCTCAGGCGAGGTTGGACGAGCGCGGGTAGGCGTCCTCGGGGTCCGTCAGGACGTTCACGAGATAGGGCACACCGGCGGAGAACGCGCGTCCGAGGGCACCGGCGAGATCCCCGGGCTTCTCGACCGTCTCGCCGGCGCCCCCGAGCGCCTTCACCACGTCGTCGTAGCGCAGGCCCGGCTGCAGGTCGGCGGCCACGTCGTAGCCGTAGATCTGGCGCATCGGGTGCTTCTCCAGGCCCCAGATGCCGTTGTTGCCCACGACGATGACGACCGGCAGGTCCTGGCGGACCAGGGACTCGACGTCCATCAGGGAGAAGCCCGCGGCCCCGTCGCCCATCAGGACGCAGATCTGGCGGTCCGGGTAGGTCACCCGGGCGCCCATCGCGTAGCCCATGCCGGTGCCGAGGCAGCCGTACGGCCCGGGGTCGAGCCAGGTGCCGGGGCGGGCCGGCTCCAGATACTTGCCGGCGTAGGAGACGAAGTCGCCGCCGTCGCCGATGGTGATCGCGTCCTCGGCCAGGACCTTGCGCAGCTCGCCGTAGACGCGGCTCGGCTTGATCGGGTCGGTGTCGGCCTCCAGGGCCTCCGTCTCGCGGCCCTTGGCGGCGTTCTCCGCGGCGCGGAGGGTGGCGATCCACTCCTCGTGGTCGGCGATCAGGCCGGAGTACGCCGCGAAAGCCGACAGCACCAGCCGCAGATCGCCCACCGGCGCGGCCGCGGGGGTGACGTGGCCCGCCTTCTGCGTCGCCGCGTCGGTGACGTGCACGACCTGGGCGCCGCCGAAGTCGCCGAAGTTGAGCCGGAAGTCCAGCGGGGTGCCGATGACCGCGACGACGTCCGCGCCGCCGAACGCGGGCTTGCGCGCCCGCGCGAACGCGAGGGGGTGGCCGGGCGGGAGCGAGCCGCGGCCCATGCCGTTGGCGAAGACCGGAATCCGCAGCGCCTCCGCGGCCTCGCGCAGCGCGTCGGTCGCGTCGCCGGCCCAGACGTCGGAGCCGGCGACGATGACGGGGCGCTCGGCGGCCGCGAGGAGGCGCACGGCGCGGTCGAGCTCGTCGGGGTCGGGTTCCTGTGGGAGTACCCCCGGAGCATCTTGCAGTGCTATGCCGTCGGCCGTGGAGAAGACGACCTCGAGGGGCAGGTCGACGAAGACGGGGCCACGGTGCGGGGTGAGCGCGGTCAGGGCAGCGGCCCGCATCCGCGCGTAAACCTCGTCGGTCGAGAAGATCGTCTCGGCGTGCTTGGTGACGGCCCGCACGATCGGCAGGTGGTCCATCTCCTGCAGGCTGCCCGAACCCCAGCGGAACTGCGGGGCCCGGCCGCCGAGCACGACGATCGGCGCGCCGTTGAACAGGGCGCTGGTCAGGCCGGAGACGCCGTTGGTGACGCCGGGGCCGGCGGTGAGCACGGCCAGGCCCGGGCGCCGCTGCAGCTTCGCGACCGCCTCGGCCGCGAACACCGCGGACTGCTCGTGGCGCACGTCGACGATGCGCACGCCGGCCCGCTTCGCCGCGTCGTACAGCGGGAAGACGTGGCCGCCGGAGAGGGTGAACATCTCGTTGACCCCGAAGCCGCGCAGCGCCGCCAGCGCCAGATCCCCGCCGTGCCCGTCGATCGTCGTCATGCGCGAATCCTACTCACGTTTTGCCGCCCTACGGGGTGCCGGTGCCGAGCCAGTCCTGCACGAACGCCGGCCAGTGGTCGGTCGTGAGGTAGAAGGAGACGACGCCGGCGGTCAGCGGTACGGCGATCAGGAGCACGATCACGACCAGCGTGAGCAGGAGCCGGGCGCCGGGGCTGCGCCGGTTCCCGCCCTCGTAGACGTTCGCGTGCTCCGCCGGCTGGGGTTGGGGACGCGGTTCGGGCCTCGGCTCGGCCCGGGGCGGCGTCGGGCGGGTCGCCATGGGCGGCGGGGGCGGGGCCTCGGACTTGAAGGGGCGCCCGTACTCGTCGTATCGGGTCGACGGCTCGGGCGCGCTCTGATAGACCCGGCCGCTGCTGACCGGCCGGTTGGGGGGCGCGGAGACCGGAGGCGCGGACACGGGCGGTGCGGAGACCTGCGACACCGGCGGCGGGACCGAAACCGGGGCGACCGGCTGATGCTGGGGCCACAGCGGACTCTCCGCGGGTGGAGCCGAGACCGGCGCACCGAACCGGCTGCCCGACGGCGGGGTGGAGAAGACCGGTGGCGCGGAGACCGGTGGCGCGGAGACCGGCGGCGTCGAGACCGGCGGTGCCGAGAACGCGGACGGAGCCGAGAACGCGGAGGGAGCCGACGCCGGGGGCGCGGAGGCCGGTTCGGGGCGCTGCCAGTCGAAGCCCGGCACCTGCGGCAGGACGCCCGTCGCCGGCCCGGGCGCGGGCTGCGCGGTCGCCTGCGTCGAGCGGGAGCCGGCCAGCATGCTGCCCTCGGCCACCACGAGCTCCGGCTGCTCGATCGCGGTCGGCGCGGTGCCGAGCGAACGGTGCAGCAGCGTCGCGACCAGTGGCATCCGGCTGGAGCCGCCGACCAGGAACACGCCGGCGACCGCGTCCTCGCCCAGCTGGGCCCAGCGCATCACGCCCTTGGTCACCCGGATGGTCTGCTCGATCATCGGCTGGGCCAGCCGCTCGAGCTCGTCGCGGGTGAGGTGGACGTCGAAGTTGAGCAGCGGGATCGTCAGGTCCGACGCGGGCTGGCGGGACAGCCGCTCCTTCGCCACCTTCGCGTCGTCGAACAGCAGGCGGCGGTGCCGGCGGTCCTCGACCGTCTGCGGGCTCATCAGCCGCGCCCACTCCTGCGGCGCCCGCGGCTCGCAGATGGTGCCGATGTGCTGCACGACGGCGTTGTCGAAGTCGATGCCGCCGATGTCGTCGCGCCCGTCGACGGCGAGCACCTCGAAGCCCTCGGCGGTGCGGGCGACCACGCTGGCGTCGAACGTGCCGGCGCCGAAGTCGTAGACGACGACGACCGAGCCGACCTTCACGTCGTGGCCGAGGACCTGGGTGAAGTACGCGGCCGCGGCGACCGGCTCGGGCACCAGCCGGACCTGGCCGAGGCCAGCGGCCGCGGCGGCGTCGGCGACCTGCAGCCGCCGGGTGGCGCCCCAGGAGGCCGGGACGGTGACGGTCACGTCCGGGGTCGCGTCGCCGACCGTGCGCACCCACTCGTCGCGGACCCGCCGCAGCACCGCCGCGATGAGTTCGCCGACCGGCACCTCGCGGTCGCCGAGCAGCACATTGCTCTCGTCGATGCGCCGTTTCGGGTTGGGCTCGAAGCGGGCCGGCTCCAGCCGCGCGCTGTGCACGGCGTCGCGGCCGACGATGATCGCGCCGCCGGGCTCGGCGTAGACGGCTGAGGGCAGCAGCGGCGAGCCGTCGAAGATGAGGGGCCGGGAGCGCCCGTCCGGCCACCGTACGACGGCGACGGTGTTCGAGGTGCCGAAGTCGACCCCGAGCCGGATTCCTGGCGTAGGCATGGCCCCGAGTCTAGGCGGCCGTTACGAACGGGCCGGGGCCTGCGGGGGCCGGGGCGGGCGGTGCATCCACTTGCGGGAGCCGGGCAGCAGGAGCATGGCCGTGGACAGCGTGAAGACCACGGTGGCGATCAGGAACCCGACCTGGCCGAAGCCGGCGGTCAGGGCCAGGTTGCCGACCGCCACGATGACGCAGAGGGCCAGTGGATACCAGTGGTGCCCCGCGGCCGGCCGCCGCGCCCGCCCGGCCGCGTTGAGCAGCAGGGTGGCGAACACCAGGCTGATCGCGCCGAACTCCAGGCCGTCGGTGGTGAACCGGTCGATCTCCTCGGCGGTGATGTCGGGGTTCGTCTCGGGGTCGACCAGGTTGAGGCCGCCGGCCAGCAGGAGCAGGAGCGCCCCGCCGATGTACAGGACGATGGCGTAGAAGGTCATGAACCCGGCCGGCCAGCGGATCGACCACGGGCCCTTGCGCAGGGGGACCATCGCCACCATCGGCGGCGGCGCCACCGGGTAGTAGACGACCTGCGGCGGTGGCGGCATGTACACCGGCGGCGGCTGGTACACCGGCCGCGGCGGCGCGTAGGGCGGACGTTGCATCACCGGCATAGGGCTCACCGGCATGGGGCTGACCGGCATCGGGCTGACCGGCGCGACCGGGCCCGGGGAGGTCGGCGGTGCGGACACCGACGGGATGGCGGCCGGGAGTGCGGCCGGCCGCGTCGGCGAGGTCCGGGGCTCGGGCACCGGCGCGGGAGTGGGCGCGGGCGCGTCAGGCGCGGGAGCGGCCGCCGCGCCGACGAGCACGCTGCCCTCGGCGACCACCAGCTCCGGCTGCTCGATCGTCACCGGCGCCCGCCCGAACTCGCGGTGCAGCGCGGTCGCGATCAGCGGCATCTGACTCGCCCCGCCGACCAGGAAGACGCCGGCGACCTGGTCCGCGGTGAGCCGGGACAGCCGGACCGTCTCGGCCAGGGAGCCGACGGAGCGTTCGACCAGGGGCCGCGCGGACGCCTCGAACTCCTCCCGCGTCAGCTGTACGTCCACATCGAGCCCCGGCACCAGGACGGTGACGGACGCCGACCGGGACAGCCGCTCCTTGGCCTCCCGCGCCTCGTCGCGCAGCTGGCGGTACACCCGCGGATCCCCGGTCACCCGCGCCCAGCCGGACTCGGGCAGCGCCCGCGCGATCAACCCGACCACGAGCTTGTCGAAGTCGAGGCCGCCGAGGTCGTCCCGCCCGCCGACCGCGCGCACGTCGAACCCGGTCTCGGTGCGGGCGACGACGCTGCCGTCGAACGTGCCCGCGCCCAGGTCGTAGACCACGACGGCCGAGCCGACCGGCACCAGGTGGCGCAGGACGTGGGCGAAGTAGGTGGCCGCGGCGACCGGCTCGGGCACCAGCGCGGCCGCGGGCAGTCCGGCCTGGCGAACCGCCTCCGCCAGGGTCGCCCGCCGCGTCGCGGCCCAGCCCGCCGGGTGGGTGACGGTCACCGCGTCCGGCGCCCCGCCGGCGGTGCGGGTGAACTCGGCGAGGACGCGGCGGAACACCGCGGTCACCATCTCCGGCACCGGCACGGCGCTGGCCCCGAGCAGCACCGCCCCGTCGTCGATGCGCCGCTTCGGGTTGGGCTCGAACCGCTCGGGCGCGCGCCGCGCGGCGTGCAGGGCGTCCCGCCCGACGACGAGCCCCTGCTGCTCCAGCGTCACCGCGGAGGGCAGCAAGGGCGAGCCGTCGAACAGCAGCGGCCGGGCCCGCCCGTCCGGCCATCGGGCCACCGCCACCGTGTGTGACGTGCCGAAGTCCACGCCCAAGGCCACCATGGGCGGCAGTCTAGGCGGACTGCTCGACCGCCCGCTGGAGCGCCCGATAGATCTGCCCGAATTTGGGGGAATCCGTGGTCGAATAGATCATCGCGTCCCCGGCCAGGGTGCGGATCCAGATCTCGTGGACGCCCTTGCCGTGGTCGTGGGCCCGGTCGAGCAGGTCGAGCAGCCCCTCCAGCGCGAACGCGAGGACGCCGCCGATGACGATGACCGCGAGGACGCCCCCGGCGATGTACATCGTGCGCTTGTCGCCGCTGAAGTCGAGCCGCCGCGCGAGGACCCCGGCCGCCACGAGCAGCCCGAGCACCAGCACGATGGCGCCACCGCGCGTGCCGAGCATGTAGGCGGCGTGCCGCAGCCGCCCCGTGCGCTCGTGCCAGATGTAGTCGAGGCTGTCGAGGGGATACCAGGTTTCAGCGACGCGCACACCGCCGGAGCTGATGTGCACCACGTTGTCGCGGTAGTACGTGGTGGCCATGGCACCTCTGAAGGTACAGCGGAATACGCTCCGGGCAACGACAACGACGTTGAGGAGACACTCGTGGACTCGAAGACCCCGCTCGTGCGGCTGGACGTCGAGGACGGCATCGGCACCATCCGGCTGGACCGGCCGCCGATGAACGCCCTGAACATCCAGCTGCAGGAGGAGCTGCGCGCGGCCGCGACCGAGGCGTCCGCGCGCGACGACGTCCGGGCGGTGGTCCTCTACGGCGGCGAGAAGGTCTTCGCGGCCGGCGCCGACATCAAAGAAATGGCCGGCATGGGCTACCCCGAGATGTCCGCCCGCGCGGGCGCGCTCACCTCGTCCTTCGACGCGGTCGCCCGCATCCCCAAGCCGGTCGTCGCCGCCATCACCGGCTTCGCCCTCGGCGGCGGCTGCGAACTGGCGCTGACCGCCGACTGGCGGGTCGCCGCCGAGGACGCCAAGCTCGGCCAGCCCGAGATCACCCTGGGCATCATCCCGGGCGCGGGCGGCACCCAGCGCCTGGCCCGCCTGATCGGCCCGGCCCGCGCGAAGGACCTCATCATGACCGGCCGCTTCGTCCCGGCCGCCGAAGCCCTGGCCATCGGCCTGGTCGACCGCGTGGTCCCGAAGGACGACGTGTACGCCGCCGCCGTCGACCTCGTCCGCCCCTACGTCAACGGCCCGGCGCTGGCACTGCGGGCGGCGAAACTGGCGGTGGACGGCGGCCTGGAGATGGACCTGGCCTCGGGCCTGACCTGGGAGAGCCAGCTCTTCGCGGGCCTGTTCGCGACGCAGGACAAGGCGGAGGGCATGACCGCCTTCGTCGAGAAGCGCAAACCCACCTTCAAGGGCCGCTGAGACTCAGGACGCCTGCGCGTGGAAGCGGCCGTCGATCGTCGAGAGCTTGAGCGGCAGGCCGAAGGCGGTGGAGAGGTTGTCGGCGGTGATGGTGTCGCGGAGGAGGCCCTGGGCGACCACGGCGCCGTCGCGCATGAGCATGGCGTGGGTGAAGCTCGGGGGGATCTCCTCCACGTGGTGGGTCACGAGGACGATGGCCGGGGCGTCGGGGTCCTCGGCCAGCTCGGACAGGCGGTGCACCAGGTCCTCGCGGGCGCCCAGGTCGAGGCCGGCGGTGGGCTCGTCCAGCAGGAGGAGCTCGGGGTCGGTCATGAGGGCCCGCGCGATCTGTACCCGCTTGCGTTCGCCCTCCGACAGCGTGCCGTAGAGGCGGTCGGCCAGGCCCGCGACGCCGAGCTGGGACAGCAGGGCGACGGCGCGGCCCTCGTCGAGGCGGTCGTAGCGCTCGCGGTAGCGCCCGACGACGCCCCAGGAGGCGGTCATGACGACGTTGCGGGCGGTCTCCTCGGCCGGGAGGGGCAGGCCGTTGGAGGTGAAGCCGAGGCGGGTCCTGAGCTCGGCGATGTTGGTGCGGCCCAGGCGCTCGCCGAGGACGTCGACGGTGCCGCGGGTCGGGTGCAGGCGGGCGCCGGCCAGGTTGAGCAGGGTGGTCTTGCCGGCGCCGTTGGGGCCGAGGACGACCCAGCGCTCGTCCAGCTCGACCTGCCAGCTCACCTCGCGGATGAGGTGGTTGCCGTTGCGGGTGACGGTCGCGTTCTCCACCGCAATGACAAGGTCATCTGACACGTGCCAATCCAACCACGCCCCGGATATCGATGGCTGCCGGGGCCCCGCGCACGTGACGGACGACGTATTGTGCGCTGCGATGACACCGGCACTGGAAATCGACGGTCTGGTCAAGACGTACCGGAGCGTGTTCGGCAAGCCGCGGGCCGCCCTCGACCGCCTCGACATGCTGGTCGAGCCGGGGCAGATCCACGGGTTCCTCGGCCCGAACGGCTCCGGCAAGTCCACGACGCTCAAGACGCTGCTGGGGCTGCTGCGCGCCGACGGCGGGCGGATGCGCGTCTTCGGCGAACCGGTGCCGAGGATGCAGGCGGAGGTCGCCGTGCGGGTCGGGGCGATCGTCGAGGCGCCCGCGTTCTTCGGCAACTTCAGCGGCTACAAGACGCTTTCGCTGCTGGCGCGGGCGGGGGCAGTACCGAAGCAGCGGGTTGGCCTTGTTCTTGATCAGGTCGGGCTGTCGGACCGGTCCGAGGACCTGGTGCGGTCCTATTCCATGGGCATGCGCCAGCGCCTCGCGGTGGCGTCGGCCCTGCTCAAGGACCCGGACCTGCTGATTCTCGACGAGCCGAACAACGGGCTCGACCCGGCCGGGGTGCGGGAGATGCGCGATCTCCTGCGCACCTACGCGGACCGGGGCAAAACGGTCGTCATCTCCAGCCACATCCTGGCCGAGATCCACCAGATCTGCGACTCGGTCACGATCATCTCCCGCGGCCGTACCGTCGCCGCCGGCCCGGTCTCCGAGGTCCTCGCGGTCGCGGACAAGGGCGCCTACCGGGTCCGCGTCGACGACCACCACCGCGCGGCCGAGATTCTCGCGGACGCGGGCGCGCAGGTGAGCGTCGCCGGCGACCACATCGTCGTGCACGACCTGGCCGAGCCGGCCTGGGTGTCGCACACCCTCGGCGTCAACAACCTGTGGGTGCGCGAGCTGGCCCCGGTCGCGCAGCTCGAGGACGCGTTCCTCACGATCACCGGCGGCGGTCCGCGCCCGGGCGCCTTCCGCGCCGTCGACAACTCCGACTGGACCCCCGAGGAGCACCCGGCATCATGACGCACCTGTTCGCCGCGGAGTGGGCGCGCCTGTTCAGCCGCCGGATCACGATCGTCACGCTGGTCCTGGTGGCCACCGCGATGGCCTTCCTCACGTTCGGGTACACCCTGACCGGCTCCTCCCCCACCGCGGCCGAGAAGGCCCGGGCCGAGGAGCGCGCGGTCAGCCTGGGCCAGCTGTGGGACCAGCGCACCGACCGCTGCGGCAAGGTCCGCAGCGGCCTGGAGCAGGCCGAGCCCAACGAGAACTTCCCGAAGAACTGCGACTACGGTGCGCGCCCGACCCGCGACTCCCTGCTCGACTACGGCTTCTCGTTCACCCGCCAGTGGCCGTCGCTGTTCTACGGCGCCGCGCTGCTGCTGGCGCTGGCCGGCTTCGTCCTGGGCGCGTCGTTCGTCGGCGTCGAGTGGAGCTCCGGCGGCATGGCCGGCCTGCTGCTGTGGGCGCCCCGCCGCAGCCGGGTCCTGGGCGCCAAGCTGCTCGCGGCGATGGCCGGGACCGGGCTCGTGGCCCTGGTGTACCTCGCGCTGTGGACCGGCGCCTTCCTGGCGATCGCGGCCGGTGGCGACACCGTCGGGTTCACCGCGGGCGAGTTCGGCTCGCTGGCCCTGACCGCGCTGCGGGTGGTGTTCCTGGCGATGGCGGGCACGGCGCTGGGGTTCTCGATCGCCTCGATCGGCCGGCACACGTCGGCCGCGCTCGGGGTCGGGATCTCATACCTGCTGCTGTGGGAGTTCGGCAGCACCCTGGTCTTCACGGTCGTCGAGACGCCCCGGGACTACGCCGAGCCGTACCGCCTGTCCACCTACGCCCGCTCGTGGCTGCGCATGGGCCTCGACCAGGTCCAGTCGGGCGTCGAGGGCAGCTCCCTGCGGCCGCGGTTCGAACCGGCCTGGGGCGCATCGGGCGTGGTGATCACGCTGGTGGCCCTGGTGATCGCGGCGGTCGCATTCCTCACGATGAACCGCCGCGACGCCCGGTAACAAGAAACTTTCACGCCGTCGAGCCGAACACCTCTTCCCGGACGGCGTCCAGGCCGGTCAGGATCGCCCCGTGCAGCACCGGCTCCGAGGCCACCTCGGTCGGCACCACGCGCGGTGAGACGACGGCGATCGCGGCCACCTCGTGCTGCACCCGTTGCGCCAGGTCAGTCCCGCCGGCCTGGCCGACGTCGCCGGCCAGGACCACCAGCTCCGGGTCCAGCACCAGCCCGACCGAGGCCACCCCCAGCGAGATCCGCCGGGCCAGTTCGTCGAGGAACGGGCTGCCCTCGGTACCGGCGGCGATGGCGGCCCGGACGGCCTCGGCCGCGCCCGCGGACTTGAAGCCGTGGGTCTTGGCGATCGCGCGTACCGCCGCCGCGTCCACCAGCGTCCGGAAGCCGTTCTTGGAGCGGCGCGAGGCGTCCCGGCTGACCTGGGTGCCGGCGACCGGGAGGTAGCCGATCTCGCCCGCCGCCCCGGCCGCGCCCCGGTGCAGGCGGCCGCCGAGCACGACCGCGGTGCCGACGCCCCGGTCCAGCCAGACGAGGACGAAGTCCCCGACCCCGATCGCGGCCCCGGAGTGCTGCTCGGCGATGGCGGCCAGGTTGACGTCGTTCTCGAACATGACCGGCCGGTCGAGGTCGTCGCGCAGGGCCGTGAGCAGGCCGCGGTGCCAGCGCGGGAGGTCCCAGGCGAAGGTGATCTCGCCGCTGCCGGGGTCGACCAGGCCGGGGGTGCCGAGCACGATGCGGCGGATGCGATCGATCGGCGCCCCGGCGGCCCCGGCGGCCTCGACGACGGCCGCGTGCACCACCTTGACCGGGTCGTCGCCGTCACCGATCGCGACGTCGGTGCGCCCGACGATGTTGCCGGTGATGTCGGCCACGCCGGCCACCACGTGTGAGGGCCCGGCCTCGACGCCGACGACGTACGCGGTGGCGGGCACGACCGCGTACATCTGCGCGTTGGGTCCGCGGCCGCCGGCCTGCTCACCGACCCGGGTCACGAGGCCGCGCTCCTCGAGCCGCTCGACCAGCTGGGACGCGGTGACCTTGGAGAGTCCGGTCAGCTCGCCGAGCTGGGCCCGGGTCAGCGGGCCGCGGCTGAGCAGCAGTTCCAGGGCGGCACGATCGTTGAGGGCGCGCAGCAGGCGCGGCGTGCCGGGCAGTCGGGCGGAACTCATGGTGACGGAGACCCCTAGTATTTAGGAAACTTTCCTATTAGCGTGCCACTCGCAACCTATTAGCAGAGCGTACGGCTCGACCACCCGGTCGGCCTACGCACAACCGGTCATGAAGCTCCTACGATCGTGGTAGCGATCGGACGGGCTGAGGGGGGAACATCGTGTCGACCGATCCCGGACTCCGCCGCCTGGCCCTGGGCACACTGCTCGGCGCCTTCCGCGGGGAACAGGCCCCGGCCTGGGCCGTGGACCTCCTCGCCGAGGGAATGGCCGGCCACCTGCTCTTCGGCTTCAACATCGTCGAGCGCGACCAGGTCGCCACGCTGACCAAGAGCCTGCACGCGGCCCGCGACGGCATCCTCATCGCCATCGACGAGGAGGGCGGCGACGTCACCCGCCTGGCCCACCGCGCCGGCAGCCCCTACCCCGGCAACGCCGCACTGGGCGCGCTCGGTGACCCGGCGGTGACCCGGCGGGTGTACCGCACGATCGGCGCCGAACTCGAAGCGCTTGGCATCAACCTCAACCTCGCCCCGACCGTCGACGTCAACACCGCCGACGACAACCCGATCATCGGCACCCGCAGCTTCGGCGCCGACCCGCTCGCGGTCGCCACCCACACCGCCGCCGCCGTCCTGGGCCTGCAGGGTGCCCGCGTGGCCGCGTGCGCCAAGCACTTCCCGGGCCACGGCGCGACCCTCGCCGACTCCCACCGCGAACTCCCGACCGTCGACATCACCTCGCCGGAGCTGCACAGCCGCGAGCTCCCCCCGTTCATCGCCGCGATCGAGGCCGGCGCCAAGTCGATCATGTCGGCGCACATCCGCGTCCCCGCCCTCACCGGCGACGCCCCCGCCACGTTCAGCCCGAGAGTCCTCAACGACCTGCTCCGCCGCGAGCTCGGCTTCACCGGCGTCGTCGTGACCGACGCGCTGGAGATGGTCGGCGCCGCGAAGTACGCCGGCGGCATCCCGCAGGGCGCCGTCCTGGCCCTGGCCGCCGGGGCCGACCTGCTGTGCATCGGCGCCGACATCGACGAGGACATCACCAACGCGTGCGCGGACGCGATCGTGGCGGCGGTACAGGACGGGCGTCTGCCCCTGGCCCGGGTCGAGGAGGCCGGCGCCCGCGTGGCCGACCTGGCCGCCTGGACGCGCAGCGGCGACCGCACCGACCGCGAGGAGCCCGGCCTCGGCTACCCGGCCGCCCTGAGCGCCGTACGCATCGAAGGCAGCCACGACCGCGCCGCCGCCCCGCTGATCGTCCAGCTGGAGTCCGAGTCGTCGATCGCCGCCGGCCGCGTCCCGTGGGGCCTGGGCCCGCACGTCAACGGCACCGAACAGGTACGCGTCGTAGCCGCCCAGGCCAGCCCCGACGACCTGCGCACCCAGGCCGGCACCCGCCCGATCGTGATCGTCGGCCGCAACGTCCACCGCCTCCCGGGCGCCCGCGCGCTGGTCGACGCCCTGACCACGACCCACGCGGTGACGGTCGTCGAAATGGGCTGGCCGTCGTCGTGGCGCCCGTCCGGCGCCCGCGCGTTCATCACGACATGGGGCGCCAGCCACGCCAACGGCCGCGCAGCGGCGGAAACACTCGGCCTGGCGGCCTGAGAACAGCAGAAACCGCAGGGCGTTTTTACTCGGGTCCGCGGTGGGCGCGACCGCCGCTCCCGCCAGACCACGGCCGGCCCTGGGGGCCGGCCTTCCGAGTCCGCGGTACGAAAAGCACCAGCCTTACGCCATGTGCAATGGCGTAAGGCTTTTTGCTTACGTTGAGCTTATGCCAGGTCCGGGATGATGGGAGCATGGTCGGGCAGATAGGTTTGTTCAGTCGGGCGGCATTGGCCTCGATGCGCGACCAGACGCGGCGGCGCAACTATTCTCCGACAAACGAACAGTTCCGCCGCGAACACGCCAGGCATCGCGCGTGGGGCCTGACACAACGGCACGCCGAGAAAGAGCGCCAAATCGCCGAAGCCCGCGCGAAGGAAGCAGCAAAGGCCACGGACCCTTCGACAGCCGGGACGGCAACGGCAACGGCAACGGCAACGGCAACGGCAACGGCAACGGCAACGGCAACGGCAGACGATCGCGCACAACTTCCGACGCCGCCAGCCCAGCCGTTGACGCCCCCAACCCCACCGGCGCGACCCAAAACCGCCAACTCGGCCCGCTGCAACCCCCGCCACCGCCAGCCCAACAAGCGCGGACCCGCCCGATGCGACTCACACCAGCGCAGCCTCCAACGGAGCCAACCCGACGCGGACGGACTCCACGCCGGCAGCCCCAGCCCGGCAACCCGAGCGTCCCGCCACCGCCACCGCCACGGGAACGAAAGCACACGCCGCACCATCAAACAAATACTGCCGCAAGGCGCAAGAGCCGCAATTACTACGGACCGAATCTGCCTTTCTCGCCGCAGGCCCCCCGGATCGTTACCACCGAATGACGACCACGACGGACCCCGGCAGCAAACCACGGACCCCGGCCACCAATCCCGCAACCACATTACGGCCGCCCCCACACTACTCGATATTCACCCCGCGCCGGCGTCACATTCTGCGGTGCCGCTTCGAGGGCCACCACAATCGTGCGCTCGGCCGATGGGAACTACCGGAGTGGCGTGGGCGCGACCGTAGCCTGGTCGCGGTTTGTCGCTCGCGGTCCATGGAGAGGCCGGCGGGTCCGCCGTGGTCATCGTTCGGTGGTAACGATCCGGAGGGCCTGCGGCTGCAACTTCGGGTGCCGGCCGGTGGGGCGACTGCTGCCGTCCCGGTCATTGGGCGGGCGCGCGCCGGGGTATGCAGCCGCTATGGATCGGCACATCGTCAAGGCCCTGCTGGCCGCCTGGAGCCGGGCCGAGTTCCGGGCCGGCCTGCGGCAACTGATCGACCTCGACGAGGTGGCCGGCCTGCTGGCCGCGCTGGCCGTCGAGGACCATGACCATGAGGTCGAGCGGCGGGTGACGGACCTCGTGCGCTCGGGCCTGGACACGCCGGAGATCCGGCGGGCGACGTTGCTGCTCATCGAGCATGACGACATCCGGCTGAACCTCGCGGCCGGGATCACCGACGCGCTCGCCGACCGGCCCGGTCTGGCCCGGGCGATCCGGTCGGCGCTGGACGATCCGGATGCCCGCGCGGAGCTGCGCGCCGCGCTGGAGTCGGCGCCGCTGCGCGCGGCGATCTGGGAGGTGACCGACAACCAGTTTCAGGGGCGCCGCTGGGCGCTGATCCGGGCGGCGGTGGTCCTCGTCCTGCGGCATCGCCACGCCCGCCGGCTGGCCTGGGCCCTTCGCCGCCACGGCGTGCTCCGCGAACTGCGCCGGCCGTGAATCGATCGGCAGTGAATCGATCGGCGGCGAACGGCCCCGGCGTCACACGAGCAAGACGCCGGGGCCGCCGCAACTTCGATCATGGAACCGGTCAAGCGGCGGACGCGCGGACCAGGGTGCGGATCTGGCGGAGCAGGACGGAGAGTGCGGCCAGGTCGCCCGGGGAGTCGCCGAACTCGCCGATGGCGTTGCGGGTGCGGGCGATCGACGTGGCGTTGCTCTGCTCCCACTCGTGGACCCGGGCCTCGGTGTCCAGCTCCGGCGACGTGGCGTTGAGGACTTCGGCGGTCAGGGCGGCCAGCGCGGCGTAGAGGTCGTAGCGCAGCGCCATCCGGGCCAGCGTCTGCCAGCGGTCCTCGCGCGGGAGGTCGGAGATGCGGGACAGGAGGTCGTCGACCCGGAAGCGCTCGGAGAGCAGGTAGTAGACCGTCGCCACCTCGTTGACGTCGCGGCCGGTGGCGGACGCGACCTCCACGATGTCGAGCAGGCCGAAGCCGTACATGATGCGGGTCGTGCTGTCGGCGATCTCCTCCGGCGGCCCCAGCTCCCGCAGGCCCTCGGCGTTGGCGTGGAGCGCTTCGCGCTCGCGGCCGCGGAAGAGCGTGTCGAGCTGGGGCAGGAGGCGGGCGATGCCGGGGCGGAGGCGGGCGATCTCGCCGGGGACGTCGATCGGGAGGCGGCGGTTGGAGACCAGCCAGCGCACGGCCCGGTCGAGGAGGCGGCGCATCTCCAGGTAGACGGCGGTCTGCGACTGGGTCGGGATCTCGTTGTCGAGGGACTCGACCGCGCGGCGCAGTTCGCTGAGGCCGAAGACCTCGTTGACCACGACCGAGGCGCGCAGGACATCCGCGGCGCCGGCCCCGGTTTCTTCGGTGGCGCGGTGGAAGAACGAGGTGCCGCCCCGGTTGACGGCCGCGTTGACGACCGCGGTGGTGACGATCTCGCGGCGCAGCGGGTGCTCGGTCATCGCCTCGGCGAAGCGTTCGCGCAGCGCCGTCGGGAAGTAGTCGACCAGCACCTCGGTGGTCCAGGCCTCGTCGGGCAGGCCGGAGTCGAGGATCTCGTGCTCCAGCACGATCTTGACGTAGGAGAGCAGGACCGCGAACTCGGGTGAGCTCAGGCCCACGCCGGTGGCGGCGCGCTCGTCGAGCTGCTCGTCGGTCGGCAGCCCTTCCAACGAACGGTCCAGCTGACCGCGCCGTTCCAGGTCGGCGATGAGCCGCTTGTGTACCGGCAGCAGCGAACGGGACTGGGCGCGCGCATTGCCCAGGGCGGTCGCCTGGTCGTAGTTGTCGCGCAGGACCAGCTCGCCGACCTCGTCGGTCATCTCGGCCAGCAGCGGGTTGCGGTCGGCCGCGTCCAGCTCGCCGGCGGCGACCGCGCGGTCGAGCAGGATCTTGATGTTGACCTCGTGGTCGGAGCAGTCGACGCCGGCCGAGTTGTCGATGAAGTCCGTGGCGATACGGCCGCCGTTGAGGGCGTACTCGATGCGCCCACGCTGGGTCAGGCCCAGGTTGCCGCCCTCGCCGACGACCTTGGCCCGCAGCTCCCGGCCGTTGACCCGGATGTAGTCGTTGGCCTTGTCGCCGACCTCGGCGTGGGACTCGCCGCTGGCCTTGACGTAGGTGCCGATGCCGCCGTTCCAGAACAGGTCGACGGGCGCGGTGAGGATCGCGTGCATGATGTCGTTGGGCGCGAGCGGCCCGGTCGCGGTGATCCCGAGCGCGGCCCGGGCCTCGTCGGACAGCACCACGGACTTCGCCGACCGCGGATAAATCCCGCCACCCTGCGAAATAAGCGATGTGTCGTAGTCGTCCCACGAGGAGCGAGGCAGCGCGAAGAGCCGCTGCCGCTCGGCGAACGACGAGGCCGCGTCCGGCGCGGGATCGATGAAGATGTGCCGGTGATCGAAGGCGGCGACCAACCGGATGTGTTCGGAGAGCAGCATCCCGTTGCCGAACACGTCACCCGACATGTCACCGACACCGACCACGGTGAAGGGAGTCGTCTGGGTGTCGACGCCGAGCTCGCGGAAGTGCCGCTTCACCGACTCCCAGGCGCCCTTGGCCGTGATGCCCATCTTCTTGTGGTCGTAGCCGGCCGACCCGCCCGAGGCGAACGCGTCGCCGAGCCAGAAGCCGTAGCGCATCGAGATCTCGTTGGCGATGTCGGAGAACGTCGCCGTGCCCTTGTCGGCCGCGACGACGAGGTAGGGGTCGTCGGGGTCGTGGCGCACCACGTCCGGCGGCGCCACGATCTTGCCGCCGTCGAGGTTGTCGGTCACGTCGAGCAGGGCCGAGATGAACAGCTGGTAGCAGGCCACGGCCTCGTCGCGGTCGCCCGGGTTCTGCTTGAGCACGAACCCGCCCTTGGCCCCGGTCGGCACGATGACGGCGTTCTTCACCATCTGCGCCTTGACCAGGCCCAGGATCTCGGTCCTGAAGTCCTCGCGCCGATCGGACCAGCGCAGCCCACCGCGGGCGACCGCGCCGAAACGCAGATGCACACCCTCGAACCGCGGGGAGTACACGAAAATCTCGAAACGCGGGCGCGGGGCCGGCAGGTCGGGGATCGATTGCGGGTCCAGCTTGAACGCGGTGTAGGACTTCGGCCGGCCGCCGTCGCCGCGCTGGAAGAACGACGTGCGCAGCGTCGCCTGGATCAGGTGGAGGAACGAGCGCAGGATCCGGTCCTGGTCGAGGCTGGTGACCTCGTCGAGGTCGGCCTGGATCGCGGCGACGAGCTCCTTGGACTGCACCGAGCGGGTGGCCTCGGACAGCTGCAGCCGCGGGTCGAACCGGGCCGCGAAGAGGGCGACGAGCTTGGAGGCGATCGCCGGGTAGGCCAGCAGCGTCGTCTCCATGTAGTCCTGCGAGAAGACCGTGCCGGCTTGGCGGAGGTACTTCGCATACGCCCGCAACACCACGACCTCGCGCCACGTGAGGCCGGCCGCGAGCACGAGGGAGTTGAAGTTGTCGACCTCGGCCTCACCCCGCCACGTCGCCGAGAACGCGTTCTCCAGGTGGGGCCGCACATCGGCGATGGCCCGCGAGTCCGGCGGCAGCTGCAGGCCGAAGTCGTAGAGGTAGATGGTGCCGTCGGCCCGGACGACCTCGTAGGGCCGCTCGTCGGTGACCTTCACGCCGAGGGAGTGCAGCACCGGCAGGACGGCCGACAGGAGCATCGGCTCGCCGTATCGGAACACCTTGAAGCGGATGTCGGACTCGTCCTGGCGGCGGCGGTACACGTGCATGACCAGCTGCCCCGGCTCGTCCAGCAGTTCGAGCTTGGCGACGTCCTTCACCGCCTCGTAGGGCGTGTGCTCGTCCTTGTAGGTGTCGGAGATCGCGCCACCGTAGAGCTGGTACAGCACTTTGGCCTGATGCTCGTCGTTGAGCTTTCGCTCCAGTACCAGTCGAAAATCGTCGTCCCAAAGCCGGGTGGCCTCGGACAACCGCTCGGTGAGGTCGTCCACGTCGACCCAGCCGGGCGGATTGCCGGGCTCGGTGCGCACGATGAAGTGCACGCGGGCGAACTTCGACTCGCTGACCCGCGTGGTGTAGTCGACGCCGACACCGTTGAGCTCGGCCAGGAGGATCTGCTGGATGCGGAGCCGGTTGGCGGTGGTGAAGCGGTCCCGGGGCAGGTAGACCAGGCAGGAGATGAACCGGCCGTAGGCGTCGCGGCGCAGGAAGACCCGCAGCTGCCGGCGCCCGGCCAGGCGCAGCACCCCCATGACGGCCTTGTACAGCTCGTCGGTGCCGATCTGGAACAGCTCGTCGCGCGGGTAGGTCTCCAGCGTCTCCATCAGGTCCTTGCCGGAGTGCGAGCGCGGCGACAGGCCGGAGCGCTCCACCACCTCGGCGACCTTGCGCTTGACGACGGGCAGGTCACGGACGCTGGTGCGGTAGGCCGCCGACGAGAACAGCCCTAAGAAGCGCTTCTCGCCGATCACGTTGCCGTCGCTGTCGAACATCTTGAAGCCGATGTAGTCCAGGTAGGCGGAGCGGTGCACGGTCGCCCGGGAGTTGGCCTTGGTGATGATCAGGAGCCGCTTCTCCAGCGCCTTCGCGTAGGCCTCGGCCGTCATCGACGACAGCGCCCGCGGCTTGACCTGGTCGGCGCGCAGGATGCCCAGGCCGGTGCCTAGGACCGCCTGCAGCAGCTCCTCGCCGTTGTCACCCTTGATCAGTTTGTATTGCCGGAAGCCCAGGAACGTGAAGTGGTCGTCCACGAGCCAGCGCAGCAGCTCCACCGAGTCGGTGATGTCCTTGTCCGGGACGGGCAGCTGGGCGGAGCCGAGCTCGTCGGCCAGGGCGAGGGCCTGGGTGCGCATCTTGCCCCAGTCCTCGACGGTCTCGCGGACGTCGACGAGGACCCGGGCCAGGTCGGTGCGCAGCTCCTCCAGCTCGGCCTCGTCGCGGATGCGGTCGACCTCGATGCGGATCCAGCTCTCGACGATGTCGCCGGGGCTCGCGTCCTCGGGCTCGACGCCGACCCGGATCTCCTCGAGGGCGCCGAGCGGGGCGCGGCGCAGGACCACGAGCGGGTGCACGAGGAGGTTGACGTCGATGTTGCGCGACGACAGCGCGCTGGTCACCGAGTCGACCAGGAACGGCATGTCGTCGGTGACGATCTCCACCGAGGTGCCGCCGGTGACGCTCAGCCCGAGGCGCAGCTTCAGCTCGCCGGGCGTGCGCTGCTGGGCCAGCTCCAGGTGCGACCGGGTGGCCGCGACCATCTTGACGACATCGCAGCCGGCCAGCTCCTCGTCCGGGACCAGGCGCCAGTAGGCCGCGACCAGCTCAGGGTCGGCGTTCTGCGCGGTGGCCAGCACGACCGCCTCCGCGACGAGATGCTCCGCATTGGGCACTGACTGCTCCAGCTCGTCGTCCTCGGTCGCGTCCGGAGTCCGGGCGCCGTCTTGCACCGCAGGCCGATTCATCGGTTGTTCTCCCCTCGCCCACGACGTTGTGGGTTGTCCGCCCTCAGCCTAAAACGCTTCCGGCGGGACGCCTCAGCCGGTTCACCATCGTCGTGTACCCGATCCAGCGGGGTTCGGCGTACAGAATTGTCCTACTTGTTGCGATCTTGGGAATGCGGTTCCGTGCTTTCATAGCGCAGAATCGCCCACATGGCCGTTTCATTCCGTCGTGTCACCGCACTCGTCGCCGCCCTGGCGATGCTCGGCACCCTGCAGGCGTGCTCCAGCAAGCCACCGGACGACTCGCTCAAGACCTTCCTGGAGGCCTGGCAGAAGGGCAACCTCGCCGGCCTGAAGTTCCTGGGTACGGACGGTAAAGCCCTCTCGGGCGACGCCGCGCAGAAGCTGTGGACGACGGTCGCGGGCGATCTGGCGGCCAAGCCGCCGACGCTCACCCTCAAGGGCTCCCCCGTGGTCAAGGACGACAGCAGCACCTCGACCGTGCACGTGGCGTGGCCGGTCGCGGACTCCACGTGGGAGTACGACACCACCGTCGACGCGAAGCGGGTCGACAAGGAGTGGACGGTGATCTTCACCGCCAAGACCATCAATCCCAAGCTCGAGGCCACCGACAAGCTTGCGATCCGCAAGACCGCCGGGCCCCGCGGCAGCATCCTCGACGGCTCCGGCCAGCCGCTCGTGAGCAGCAAGCCGGTCGTGACCATCGGCGTGCAGCCACGCTCGGTCACCGACATCAACATCGTGGTCAAAAATCTGACAGACGCGTTCGCGGCGGCCAAGGTCGACGTCAGCCTGTCGGACCTGCCGGCCAAGGTGAAGGCGGCCAAGCCCGACGCTTTCGTGCAGATCATCACGGTGCGGCAGGAGGTCTTCGACACGATCGCCAACAAGGTCAACTCGACGCCGGGCGTGATCACCCGCAAGTCGACCCAGTCCCTGGCGCCCTCCGCGCAGTTCGCCCGGGCCCTGCTGGGCAGCAGCGGCGAGGTGACCAAGGAGATCATGGACAAGAACCCCGGCAAGTACCAGATCGGGGACGTCGTGGGGCTGTCCGGGCTGCAGCAGAAGTACGACTCGCTGCTGCAGGGCAAGCCGGGGGTCAAGGTGATCGTGTCCATGCCGCAGGGCACGCCCGACAAGGAGTACTTCACCACCGACCCCACCACCGGCACCGGGATCAAGATCAGCATTGATCAGGGCCTGCAGAACGCGGCCGAGGGTGCCCTCGCGGGTGAGCAGCGGCGCTCGGCGATGGTGGCGATCCGGGTCAGCACCAACCAGATCGTCGCGGTGGCCAACGGCCCCGGCGCCGCGGTCAACAACTTCGCACTCGTCGGGCAGGTCCCGCCGGGCTCGATGCTCAAGACCGTCACCGCGCTCGCGGTGCTGGACAAGGGCATGACCGGCGACTCGATCGTGGCCTGCCCAAAGACCCTGCCGGTCGACGGGGCCACCTTCAAGAACTCCCACGACCAGGAGCTCGGCAACGTCCCGCTGCGCACCGACTTCGCCAAGTCGTGCAACACGGCGTTCGCCTCGCTCGCACCGCAGATCGCCCCCGACGGCCTCGGCAAGACCGCCGCGACCCTCGGCCTGGGCGTCAAGTGGGACCTCGGCGCCGACGTCTTCGCCGGCAAGATCTCGGTCAACGGCAGCAAGTCCGAGCAGGCCGCGGCCGCGTTCGGCCAGGGCACCAACCTGGTCTCGCCGGTCATCATGGCGGCCGCCGCGGCCGGCATCGCCCGCGGCCAGTGGAAGCAGCCGCAGCTCGTCCTCGAACCGGCCCCGCAGAGCCCGGCCGCCGACGGCCCCCAGCTCAACCAGGCCTCGCTCGACGCGCTGCGCCAGATGATGCGCGAGGTCGTCACCGCCGGCACCGCCAGCCAGCTCAAGGACCTGCCCGGCGACCTGCGCGGCAAGACGGGCACCGCCGAGTACGACAACGACCCGGCCCACACCCACTCGTGGTTCATGGGCTACCGCGGCGACATCGCCTTCTGCGTGTTCGTCGAGAACGGCGGCGCCTCAACCGCGGCCGCCGTCCCGATCGCCGGCAAGTTCTTCCAGACCACCGGCTGACCCCCGCGGAGTTGTTCAGCCCGCGGTCTCGTCCTCCTCGACCGGAGTACGGGCCGCGGGCACAACATCCGTCAACGGCGACTCGGGCAGCTCGTCCCCGCCACGCCGGACGGCCTGCGAGGGCACGAACGCACCGTTGCGCGGCCCGAGCCCCCCGGGCCCGACCGAGTCCCGGGGCAGCCCGTCCAAGGACAAGGGACTGTTTCGGCTGTACCCCCTGAGGAACCACACCGGCTTCTCAGCCCTCGGCGTCGGCGAATCCCGAGCGGGCTCGACGTCATCGAACGCGTCAACCGCCGCCCCGGCCGGCTGCCCTTCGGTGTCGTGCCCCGCGGAGCCCTCGATCCCATCGGAACGGGCGTCACGTCGGGCCTCACCCAGCTCGACGACCGATCCGAACTCGAACTCATCAGCTCCGGGCTCACCCAGCACAAACTCCGGCTCGGCCTCGAGCGCTTCCGGCTCGAACTGCGACCCCGGCTCCCCCTCCACCTCGACCGCCGCCACTCCGTCCGCGATCCAGATGCCCGACATTTCGGAAATGTCGGAAATATCGGGCTGAACGGACCCCTCACGCGGCGCTTCGCCATCCAGCGCGAACTCGTCACCCACCCCAGCACCGGACACGGGCGCAGAGACAGGCGTGGACGCGGAAACAGGCCCGGACGCGGGCACGGAAACGGGCGCAGGCGCGGGCGCGGAGACAGGCGGCGAAAGGTGGTCGGGCGCGGACGCAGGCGCAGGCGGGTAAACGGACGCGGGCCCGGAAACGGGCGCGGGCGCGGAAACGGGCGCGGAAACAGGCGCGGGCGCGGAGACAGGCGGCGAAAGGTGGTCGGGCGCGGGCGCGGAAACAGGCGCAGGCGCAGGCGCAGGCGGATAAACGGACGCGGGCGCGGAAGCAGGCGCGGACGCAGGCGGCGAAAGGTGGTCAGGCGCGGGCGCGGCAACAGGCGCGGGCGGGTAGCCGGGCTCGGGCGGGGGGACAAGCGCGGGCGGGGGCGGTACGACCAGCGGCGGCAGCGGCCGGGCCAGCGGTGTGTTCAGAGGCGGGGCGGAGAACGGCGGCGCCGACACCGGAGCCGCGAACGGCGGCGCCGAGATGACCGGGTCGGGTGAGGCCGCCACCAGCGCCGACGACGTGATCAGCGGCTCCAGCCCGGCGACGAGCACGTCGGCGACCTCGGCCGCGTACTGCCCGTCCGGGTCGTAGTCCGGGTCGAACACCGTGACCTGCGCCCCGAGGCAGCGCGGATCGGACACCAGCCCGGAGATGAGGATCTCCAGCTCCCGGTAGGCGATTCCGCCCACGTCGGGGGCGTCGACGGCGGGCATCACGGCCGGGTCGAGCACGTCCACGTCGATGTGCACCCAGAACCCGGCGCAGTCGCGCAGCTGGTCGCGGGCCCACTGCGCCGACCGGGCGGCCCCGTCCGAGCGGAGCTCCGGCACGGCGCGGGCGACGATGCCGGCGGCCTGCAGGTCGAGCCGGTACTCGTCGTGGGTGCGGATGCCGAGCAGGGCCACGTCGACGTCGCGGAAGTAGGGGCGGCGCTGCTCGATCGAGGCGAGGTTGGCCTGGCCGCGCCCGGTGGCGAGGGCGAGGGCCTCGCCGGCCGCGGCGCCGACGTAGGAGGCGTTGCCCTCGTGGCGGAAGTCGGAGTGCCCGTCGACGTAGACGAGGCCGATGCGCCCGCCGGCCTCGTGCTGGTGGCGGCGCATGGCGAGGCCGGCGCCGAGGAGGATGGAGCAGTCGCCGCCGAGCACGAGCGGGAAGTCGCCGCCGGCGAGGACGGAGCCGATGCGGTCGGCGAGGCGCTTGACGAACACGGCGATCTCGGCCGACTGGGCCACGCCGTCGCCGGGCTGCCACCCCGCCGGGTCGTACCGGGGCGGGGTGATGCAGCCGGCGTCGCGGGCGCCGAGGCGGGTCAGCAGGTTGTGGTCGCGCAGTGCGCCGGGCGCCTTGGCGCAGCCGGGCACCGAGCTCGCGGTCGGTGGCCGCAGGCCCAGGTTGCTCGGCGCGTCGACGACGGCGATCCGGCGCACGTCGGGCGCCTCTAGAAGAGCGCGCTCGCCAGTGCCCGGCGGGCCTTGGCGACCGCGGGGTCGTCGGGGCCGGCGACGGTGAACAGCGAGACGAGGTGCTTGCGCACGGTCTCGCGGTCGTCGCCCGCCGTGCGGCGGATGAGGGTGACCAGGCGCGTGTAGGCCTGGTCGGCCTCGCCGGTCAGGACCTCGACGTCGGCCGCGAGCAGCTGCGCGGCGACGTCGTCGGGGGCGGCCTGGGCCGCGGCCAGCACGCCGGCCAGGTCGGCGCCCTCGGTGCGGCGCAGCAGGCCGACCTGGGCCAGGCCGGACTCGGCGACGATGTCGCCCGGGGTCTCGTCGAGGATCTTGCGGTAGGCGGCCTCGGCGGCCTCGAGGTCACCGTCGGCCATGGCGTCGTCGGCGGCGAGCATCCGCGGGTCCTCGGCCGCCTCGACCTCGACCCCGGCCGCCTTGAGCACGGCGTCGATCCACTGGCGCAGGTGCGGCTCGGGCAGCGCCTGGTTGAACGCGTCGACGGGCTGCCCGCCGACGATCGCCACGACGAACGGGATGTTCTGGATCCGGAACATCTGCGCCAGCCGGGGGCTGGTCTCGATGTCGACCCGGGCGAGCACCCACGCCCCGTCGCCCTCGGCCGCCAGGTTCGTCAGCAGCGGGGAGAACTGCTGGTCCGGCGCGCTCCCGGCGACGTAGAAGTCGATGACGACCGGCACCGTCAGCGAACGCTCGATGACGTCCGGCTGGAAGGTGGCCTCCGTGACCTCGATCACGTTGGCCCCGGCGGCGGGCGCGGGGACGCCGTCGGGCTGGGCGGGCCGCTGCGCGGCGGCCGCGTTCCTCGCGGCCAGGGCGCCGAGGTCCACCGCCCCGCGGGTGAAGATCGACTGAGACTGGCGTGGGTCGGTCATGGCCCTAGTTTTGCACGTGCCCGTGGTGGTCTGCCGCAAGTGACCGGTCGGATCCACCCGCCACCAGCGTCACGGACCCGTCGATGTGCTCGACGGTGAAGAGCGTCCCCGGCGGGAAGTCGCCGAGAACCTCAGGCGGCAGTTGTACTGTCCCGTCGCCCGCGACCACCGCGAAGTCCTGGCCATCGCGTCCTTCCGCGCCGACCCGCCCGTCGCGGATGGTCACCGCGCGCCCGAGCCGGGTGCCGACGTCGCCGTCGTGGGTGACGACGACGATCGTGGTGTTGCGCTCCCGGTTGACGGTCTCGAGGGCCTCGAGGACCTCGTCGCGGCCGTGCGTGTCGAGCTGGCTGGTCGGCTCGTCGACGAGCAGCAGCCCGGGCCCGGCCGCGATCCCGACGGCGAGCGCGGCGCGCTGCCGGGCGCCGGGGGCGAGCTCGTCGATCCGGGCCCGGCCGAGCCCGGGCAGGCCGACGAGGTCGAGGATGCGGTCGGGGTCGTCGAGCTTGATGCCCTCGGTCCGGGCCGCCCGCCGCTGGGCCAGCCAGATGTTGCGGTGCAGCGACGCGTAGGGCAGCAGGTTGCGGGCCGCGCCCTGCAGCACCACGCCGATCTCGGTGCCGCGCAGCCGGGCGATCTCGCCGTCGGACAGCTTGCCCATGTCGTAGGTGCCGATGTTGACCCGCCCGGCCGACGGGCGCATGAGCCCGGCGAGCAGCGCGATGAGCGTCGACTTGCCGGAGCCGGACGGCCCGACGAGCGCCAGCGTCTCACCCGGCCCGATCGAGAGGTCCACCCCGGCCAGGGCGACGACGTCACCCGCCTCGGCCCGGTAGATGTGCACGACCCGCCGGCAGGCGACCGCCAATCCGTTCACCGCGTCCCCATCCCTTCAGCCCTCATCGCTTCGCTCCGCCCTCGTAGCTTCGCCCACAGCACACAAGCCCACAGCACAAGCCCACAGCCCACAGCTCAAAGCCCCCAGCCCCCGCCCCGCCGCCAGGCCCTCGTCGCGAGGCGCGAGGCGCGAGGCGCGCAGGCGCGGCGTTCGACCCGCGCGCTCTCGCCGAAGCCCACATCGAGCCCACCGCCACCTCGCCCCTATCGCCTGAGCTGTGTCGCGGATCGCAGGCGCGCCCCGGCGATGATCGCCGCGACGGCGAGCAGGGCCGCGCCCGCCCCCCAGGCGACGGCGACCGGAAGGGGTGACGGCCAGTATGAGGCCTCGAAGCCCTGTGGGTTGTCGCTGAACACCGGAAGATACTCGCGCACCAGCAGCCAGCTGGCCAGGGCCGCGAACGGTGCGAGGACCGCGGCCGTGCCGACCAGGGCCAGGTAGCCGTTGGCGGCGGCGTCGCGGCGCGCGACGCCCTGGGCCCGCAGCGCCCGCAGCTCGCCCGCGCGGCGCAGCCGGTCGAGGCTCGCGACCAGCCACAGCGCGCCGACGGCCAGGATCACCGCGAGGACGCCGGCCAGCTCGTGGAAGCGCAGCGCGATCGCCGGGCCCTGCTCGTCGAGCACGTCGCGGACCGGCCCGATCGCCCGGTCGCCGTTCACCGTGATGCCCTGCTTGCGCAGCCGGTCGACGACGTCCGCGGGCGCGTTCGGGCCGAGGAAGATCTGGGCGTACTCGGTGTCGCCGCCGTCCGTCGCCAGCCGCTCGGCGTACTCCATGTCGACGATGCCGCCGCTGTAGCCCAGCCGCGGCACGGTCTCGACCTCGCCCGCGATGTCGATCGCGACCCGCGACTCGTCGAAGCCAGTCATGTGGTCGCTGAGCCCGGCCGTGCGGGCCGCGATCACCGGCAGCGGCGAGGGCGCGTCGGTCGGCATGATCCGGAACGCGGTGTCGGCGCCCTTGTACCCGGAGATCGTCGCCCGCAGCCCGTCGGACTGCCCGCCCAGGTCGGGCACGAGCAGCTTCGGCCCCGGCGTCTCCGGCACCCGCCAGTCGTCGGCCCGGGAGAACGCGGCCTCGTCGACGATCTTCTGGTCGTGCTGGCTGAGGCTGTGCACCACCATGTCGGCGTCGAAGCCGCGGCCCTCGGGCTGCTCCAGTTCGATGGCCGCGAGCCGGCACTTGTTGACGCACATCGGCAGGTTGCGCACGTACGTCTGCCGCCCGGTGACCACCTTGCCGAGGTCGACCCGGCCGACGTCGGTGCCGTCCTCGGGCACGACGACCGCGACCCAGTGCACCCGGAACGCGTCGACGAGGTTCGTGACGGTGACGTCGAGCGACAGTTCCTTGTTGTCGACCGTGATGGACTCTCGCGGCGTGTCCGGGTGCAGCAGCTCGTGCGCCTCCTGTGCGGAGATCTTGGTGTCGCTCCACAGCGCGGCCGACGCCAGCGCGCGGCTGTCGACGGCCAGCATCGGCGGCACGTTGTCCTCGGAGACCGGCAGCATCGCCGTGGCCATCGCGAACTTGCCGTCCGGGTCGACCGCGCGGACCTTGGCCAGCATCGACGACCGGCTGAGGGGGTCGATGGTGAGCACCCGGGTCGCGCCCAGCTCGACCTGGGCCCGGCGGTTGCGGGCGTCGCCGGCCGCGCTGGCCGCGGTGGCGGCGAAGACGGTGAGGCCGATCGCGACGACGAAGAGCGCGAGGACGCGCTGGGTGCCGGGGCGCCGCGACAGCGCGTAGGCGGCCAGCATCGGCCCGATCCGGCCCCGGCGCGCGGCCCGGCGGCCGATCCGCTCGGCGATCGGCAGCACCAGCCGGGCCGCCACCAGCGCCACCGCGATCACCACGGCCGACGGGGCGACCAGCGCGAAGCCGGTGAGTCCGCTGCCGCCCCGGCGCAGCTGCACGACCGAGACGGCGGCCAGGACCACGATGACGACCTCGAACACCGGCGCGTTCCAGCGCGAGACCCGGCTGGGGACGTTGCGCAGCAGGTCGACGGTCCGCTTGGCCAGCTCGGCCCGCTGAGCCAGCAGCGCGGCGACGAGCGAACCGCCGAGGGCGGCGGCCGCCCACAGGTTGAGCCCGGCCTTGATCGGCACGTCGGAGGAGGCGCTCAGCAGCAGGTACGCGGCCAGGCGGACCAGGTAGTGGCCGAGGAAGAAGCCGGCGACCGCGCCGACCAGGATCGGCACGATGCTCTCGCCGGCCGCGAGCCACCAGCGCCGCGGCGCGGTGATGCCCCGCAGCGAGAACAGGCCCAGCTCCAGGCGCCGCTCCTGGGTGGCGGCGGCCACCGCGATGAAGAGCACGAACCAGCAGAGCAGCACGAGGGGTACCGCCGCCACGGGCACGACCTGGGCGACGAGGCTGCGGTCGCCGTCGATCCGCTTGAGCAGGTTGGGCAGCCCGGTGCTGACGACCGGCCGGCCGGGCAGCGCCTCGAGCTTCTGCTTGCCGGTCTGCACCTGGGCGTTGATGGCGTCCAGCGACTCCCGGCTGATCGCCGAGTCGTCGATGACGACGTCGAGGGCCTGGCGCTCCGGACCGTGCTGGGGCACCGCCTCGAGGGTCAGCCGGCCGGCGAACATCGGCTCGGTGGTGTAGCGGTTGCTGGAGCGCGGGTTGAAGTAGTCCAGGTCGGACCAGTACTGCTCGGACTTGTTCAGCGGTTCGTAGGTGCCGACGAGGGTCAGCTCGAGCGGCGGGCCGGCCGCGACGTAGTCGCCCTCCGACGAGACTTTCGCGAAGGTCGCCGGGAACGTGTCGCCGAGGCGGAGCTTGAGCTTGTCGGCCTGGGCCGGGCTGAGGACGACCTCGGTCTCGCTGATGAAGCAGCGGCCGGCGGTGATCCGCACGTGGGAGCAGAGGTCGTCGCGGTAGACGAACCGCGGTGCGATCTCCGCGCCCTCCTGGGCCGCCGGCACGATCAGCGTGTCGAACTCGGTGCTGAACACGCTGCTGAACCCGTTGCCGTTGAACAGCTGCGGCAGCACGTTCTCGAAGTCCCGGTCGGTGGGCGACGGCGAGGTCCGCCGGGCCTGCACGACCCGGTCACCGATCGGCGCCGACTGCACCTCGCTGCGCACCACGGCCCGGTCGGCGGTCGCGGAGTACACCGGCGCACTGACCGCGGCGGCCAGCGCAAACACGGCGAGCAAGAACGCGGTGAGCGCCTGCCCCGGCCGGGCCCTGACCATCGACAGCACCAGCCCGATCACGCCGCCACCTCCGCAAGCTCCGGCGTCGACGTGATCGCCGAGCTGCACCCCTGGTGAGGGGCCTCTTCGCTCCGCTGCGAACCCCTCACGCCGCCACCTCCGCAAGCTCCGGCGTCGACGTGATCGCCGAGCTGCACCCCTGGTGAGGGGCCTCTTCGCTCCGCTGCGAACCCCTCACGGCTTGCTCCAACCGTCGGCGAAGTAGGGCAGGACGTCGCCGATGTAGGCGTGGATCACCGCGGCCAGGATCAGGCCCAGCACCAGCGAGGTGAGGGCCAGCACGAGGTACCCCTCGCGGCCCACCCGGGCGACCAGCCGGGCCGGCGCGCCCTGGGTGCGCAGCGCGCCCAGCTCCCGGGCTCTCGGCCTTCGCTCGACGGCGGCGACGACGGAGGCGGAGCCGATGGCCAGGGCCAGCCCGACGATCGCCGACAGCAGCATGAACTGCAGGGTCAGCGGCGGGCCGAACGACGCGTAGAGCTCGGTGACGCCGTTGATCGACTCGTCGCCGAGCACGGTCACGCCCTGGTCCTGCAGCCGCTTGACGATGTCGCCGGGCGCGCCCGCGTTGAGCCAGACCTGCAGCGACTCCCCCGCGCCGAAGTCGGCGCCGAGCCGGTCCGCGTATTCCAGGTCGAGCAGCACGCCGCGGTCGCCCAGCCGGGGCAGGGCCCGGGCGGTGCCGGCGATCTGCTCGGACATCGAGACGGAGCCGAAGCTGACCCGCTGGTCGCCGACCAGCCGCGGCTGCAGCTTCGTGGCCCGGACGCTGGCCAGCGGGGCCGGGGTGTCGATCGGGTAGACGCCCGGGTCGGTGATGCCGCTGCTGCGGATCGGGGCGACGGTCAGCCGCAGCCCGTCGGCGTCCGGGCCGGCGATGAGGTTCGGCGGGTTGCCGTTGACGCCGAGGCGCCACTTGGTCCGGTCGGTGAGCAGGTCCTTGCCGACCGCCGGCCGGCCGTCCGCGGTGATGCTGTGCACGACCAGGTCGACCCCGGGCCGGGCGGAGAAGAAGATCTTCTGCTCCTGGGTGGTCTGCATGATCTGCAGTGAGCTGAGCCGGCAGCCGGGCGCGGCCGCGCACCCCGGCAGCGGCGCCCGCAGGGTCTGCCGGCCCTCGGCGAGCGGGCCGAGCCGGGCCGCGACCCGCGTGCCCTTCGGGTCGGCGAGGACGACGTCGAGGTACACCACCCGGCTCGGCTCCGGTGTCGTGAAGGTGTTGGTCAGCTCGACGGTCAGGTCCCCGCCGGTCACGGTGACCGGCGCGGGCGCCTCCGGGTGCAGCAGGGCCGCCGTCCGGGCCGCGCTGAGGCCGTACTCCGGGCGCCAGGTCGCCACCTTGGCCAGCCGCGGGCTGTCGACCAGCAGGACGCGGTCGTTGCCGCTGACCACCGACTCCACCGCGGCCATCGCGTGCTCGCCGCCCGGGTCAGCCGTGCGGACCGCGGTGAGCAGCGCGAGGCGGTTCTCGGCCCGCACGGTCAGCACCCGGTCGGCGCCGACCTCGATCTGGGCCCGGGTCGCGCCGTCGACCCGCCCGGCGTTCCAGGTCAGGGCCGACGTGGTGAGCAGGGCCACGGTCGCGATCATGAGGGCCGCGAGCCGGTGGACGCCGGGGCGGCGGGCCAGGTAGATCGCGGTGAGCGCGCGGGCCGGGTGCCCGTGCCGCAGCGCGCCCTCGACCATCCGGCTCGCGGTGAACGTGATGAGGCGGGCCGCGACCAGCGCGAAGGCCAGCGCGGCGAGGCCGGGCGCGAGCAGGGCCAGGCCGGCCGCGTCGCCGGAGGCGCGGTGCTTGACCTGGTAGACGGCGACGATCGCGAGCGCGACCAGCAGCAGGTCGAACAGGTCGCGCCAGACCCGCGAACGGGCCGAGGCCTGGCGCAGCAGCTCCGACACGCTGGAGGACAGCGAGCGCCGCTCGGCCAGCAGGGCGGCCAGCAGCGCGCCGATGACGGCCACCGCGGCCGCGCCCACCGACAGCCCGGCCGCCTGCGCGGTGACCGCGGAGTCCTTGATGGTCCCGGTGATCGCGGTCGCGGCGGCGTAGCCGATCGGCAGCCCCAGGATGGCGCCGGCCAGCATCGGCAGGGCGCTCTGCCCGCTCACCAGGGCCCAGGTGCGGGTGCGGGTGGCGCCGCGCAGCTTCACCAGCCCGATGTCCGGGCGCCGCTCCTCGCCGGTGTACTTGACCGCGAGGTACAGCGCGAACCAGCACAGCACGAGCAGCTGGAAGGCGCCGACCGGCACGCCCAGCGACACCAGCCGCCGGTCCCGCTGGACCTTGTCGACCGTCGCGGGCAGCTGGGTGTTGAGGGTCAGCCGATTGTTGCCGGCCTCGACGGTGGCGCCGGCGATGCGCGCGGCGACGTCCTCGGGCGCGTTGTCGACCAGCAGCCGCGGCTGCGCGACCATGTCGACGGCCGTGCGGATCGAGATCGTGGCCAGGCTCTTGTCGAACAGCGCGGGCGCGGCCAGCATCGCATCGTCGACCGGCTCGGTGATCTCCGGCGCGGCGCTGGTCGGCAGGGTCTTGGCGACCAGGTTGTTGTCGCTGGTCCAGAACGGCGAGTTGGCGTCGTCGGGCCGGTAGACGCCGACGACCTTCAGCTCCAGCGGCCGGGGCAGCCCGGACGCGGCGTAGGTCAGCGTGTCGCCGGCCTTGACCCGCAGCCAGCGGGCGGTGCGGTAGCTGACCGCGACCTCGTCGGCGGCGGCCGGGCACCGGCCCTCGAAGGTCGCGTGGGTGCAGGCGTCGGTGCGGGTGACGAGCTGGGAGTCGGAGCTGCGGGCGTCCGTGCCGCCGGTGGCCGCACCGCCGCTGGACTTCCCGCTGCCGGTGGTCGCCTGCCCGGGCAGATAGGCCTGGGTGTACGTCACGAACCCGCGCAGTCCCACGATGCGCTCGGTCAGCTGGGCGCTGGCGGCCAGCTGGGCCTCGACCGACCCACCCTCGACCACACCCTCACCGATCGCTTCGAGGGACCGCTCCTGGATCGGGGCGCTCTCCACGTGCCGCGTGGCGATCCGCTCCGTGGAGGCCAGCACGTACCACGGCGACGCCGCCGCGGCGGCCGCGGCGAGGGTGCTGAGCAGCACCAACGTCAGAGCCTGGACGCGCCGGGCACGCAACGCTGCGAGCACGAGAGCCAGCAAAGCCCCTCCCCCGTTGGTCAAGGTCGTCGTTAGAAGACCAGCGGGGGGTGAAACCGGTTGCGGTCTTGTATTGCGTTTCGGTAACGCGGTTGGTGCCTAGAAACGGGCGGGTTCGCGATAGATGCCCCACTCGTCCTTCAACGCGCCGCAGATCTCGCCGAGCGTCGCCTCGGCCCGGCACGCGTCGAGCATCGACGGGATCATGTTGTCCCCGCCCCGCGCGGCCGCGACCATGCGCTCGATCCGCGCCTTGACCAGCGCGTTGTCCCGGTCGCCGCGGCGGGCGCCGAGGAGCCGGTTCTGCTCGACCTCGACCTCGTGCGAGACCCGCAGGATGTCCAGGTCGCGGGTGAGCGAGCCGGTGTGCACGTTGACCCCGACGACCCGCTTGTCGCCCTTCTCGAGGGCCTGCTGGTAGATGAAGGCGGAGTCGGCGATCTCGCTCATGAACCAGCCGTCCTCGATCCCGCGCAGGATGCCGGCCGTGATGGAGCCGTCCTGGCCCATGTCGCGGATGCGCTGGAAGATGGCCTCGGCCTCGGCCTCGATGCGGTCGGTGAGGGCCTCGACATACCAGGCGCCGCCGAGCGGGTCGGCGACGTTGGTGACGCCGGTCTCCTCCATGAGCACCTGCTGGGTGCGCAGCGCGATCTCGGCCGCCTCGTCGGTCGGCAGGGCCAGGGTCTCATCGAGCGCGTTGGTGTGCAGCGAGTTGGTGCCCCCGAGCACGGCCGCGAGCGCCTCGACGGCGGTGCGCACGACGTTGTTGTAGGGCTGCTGCGCGGTCAGCGACACGCCCGCGGTCTGCGTGTGGAACTTCAGCCAGAGCGCCTTCTCACTGGTCGCGCCGTAGACGTCACGCAGCCACCGGGCCCAGATCCGGCGCGCGGCCCGGAACTTGGCGATCTCCTCGAAGAAGTCGACGTGGGCGTCGAAGAAGAAGCTCAGCCCGGGCGCGAACGCGTTGACGTCCAGGCCCCGGGACTGGCCGAGCTCGACGTACCCGAACCCGTCGGCGAGGGTGAACGCGAGCTCCTGCGCGGCCGTCGAGCCGGCCTCCCGGATGTGGTATCCGGACACGGACAGCGGCTTGTAGCGCGGGATGTTGGCGCCGGTGTACTCCATCAGGTCGCCGATGAGGCGCAGGTGCGGCTCGGGCGGGAAGAGCCACTCCTTCTGCGCGATGTACTCCTTGAAGATGTCGGTCTGCAGCGTGCCGTCCAGCTTGGCCAGGTCGGCCCCCTGCCGCTCGGCCGCGACGAGATACATGCAGAACACCGGCACCGCCGGCCCGGAGATGGTCATGCTGGTGGTCACGTCGGCGAGCGGGATGCCGTCGAAGAGGATGTCCATGTCGGCCGCGGAGTCGATCGCCACCCCGCAGTGCCCGACCTCGCCCAGCGACTGCGGTTCGTCGGAGTCGCGGCCCATGAGCGTCGGCATGTCGAAGGCCACGGAGAGCCCGCCCCCGCCCGCGCCGAGCAGCATCTTGTAGCGCGCGTTGGTCTGCTGGGCGTTGCCGAACCCGGAGAACTGCCGGATCGTCCACGTGCGCCCGCGATATCCGGTCGGGTGCAGGCCGCGGGTGTACGGATACTCGCCGGGCCAGCCGATCCGCTCGAACCCGGGCACGTCGGCCCCGGCGGGCGGCCCGTAGACCGGCTCCACCGGCGAGCCGGACAGCGTGCTGAAGTCGGCGTCGCGCTTGCGGGCCTCGTCGTATCGGCGCTGCCAGCGTGCGCGCCCCTCGGCGATGTCGTGGGCGTCCATACCACGATGCTAGCGGTCCACCTGAACGATCGCTAAGGTACCCGCGCCGGTTGCCCGGCGCGGGATCAGGGAGTACCCCCTAAGCAGCTTTGGGCTCTTTGTCCTGGTCGTCCACGTGCACGTCGTCGACCACGATGTCCACCGCGGTGACCTCGAGGCCGAGCAGGTTCTCGACCGAGGCGATGACCTGGGCCCGGACCTTCTCGGCGACGGAGTAGACGACGTAGCCGTACTCGATCACGAGCGTGACGCGCACGGTCGCGTTGCGGCCCTCGAGACGCACGGTGACGCCCCGGTTGCCGTTCTCCTTTTCGTCGTCGCCGAGCCCGATCCGGTCCCGCACGGCCGCGAACACCCGGGCGACGTCGCCGCCGAGGTCGTAGACGCCCTCGACCTTGCGGGCCGCGATGCCGGCGATCTTCTCGACGACCTCGTCGGCGATCGTCGTGGTGCCCCGGTCGGCGGTCAGCTCGGCGTTGTTGCGCAGCCGGTCGACGACCTGCGACGCGACGCGCCCGGACGCGGCCGCGGTGCTGGTCGCGAACTCGCCGACCTTGTCCGCGGTGGTGGAGGCGAACGCGCTGACCTTCTCGGCCGCCTCGTCGAAGCGCGAGTGCTCCTGCGCGGGCGCGCCGCCCTGCGACGGTACGACCACACCGGAGGCCGGCTCGACCGTGGACAGTGCGTCACCGGTCAGATCGGGATCGTCGATGTCGGTGCGGGCCGGGAACCCAGCCGTGGTCTCGCTCATTGCGTTCTCTCCCCATCGTCACCCAGGTCCTGAAAACGACGCGAGCGTACTCGCGAATCAGGCCCCGTAGGTCGCCTGAGTCACCGCGAAGACATTCCGGTGCCCGACGCTCTCCTGCAGCGACCAGAGCAGGTCCGCGGCGTCCGCGTCCTCCCAGTAACTGATGCTCTCCCCGCCGGTCACCCAGGGATACGTATGCGCCCCGTCGGCCGGCGTCCAGTAGTACAGCTGCCGGGCCCCGGACGAGTTGAACCACCAGCGCCCGTTGTGCGAGGCCACCCCGTTGAGCTTGTACCAGGGCAGCTGCAGCGCCTGCGACGCGGTCGTGGCCGCGGCGAAGGTGGTCAGGCCGGCCGCGAACGGGAACCGCACGGCCCGCGGCGCCCGGTTGGGGTAGTCGGCGCAGCCGGACGCGCACGTGAACTCGTTCATCACGATCGACTTGCTGACCCGGTCCAGCGAGATACTCGACCAGACCAGCGGCGTCCCCGACGTCGTCGCCGCGGTGACGGTCCCGACCTGCGGCAGCACATACGCGTAGTTGTGGGCGTAGAACGTGGCTCCGTCGGCCTGCCGCCCGATCCGGTCCGCACTGCCGCCGGTGTCCGTCCTGAGGATCGTGCGCAGGTCGAACACCCGCATCCCGCGCCCGGTGTCGGCCACGTACAGATAGTCGCCGTACCACGACACACCGCCGGCATGGATCCTGACGTCCTGAAAGCTGGGAGCGGCGGGGGTACCGGTGGCTTCGACGAGCAGGATCTTGCGGTACTTGTTGGGATAGGTGGCGTCCCAGTCGACGAGCGTGATCCGGCTACGCGCGGACGCGCCGTCGCACCCATCCTTGGTGTACCAGCTCACGAGCACCAGCTGATGCCCGTCGTAGTTCCCGCCGTCCGCCGTGCCCACCGCATCCCGGCTGGTGGTGATCCCCTGCGGATAGTTGGCACAGTCACCGTTGTCCCCGCTGTCGAACGTGAACCCGGCCTGATACCCGGCCACCCCGAGCGAGTCGGTGACCGCGCCCCGGTCATGGTTGGCGTTGTCCATGACGGTGTGCACGGCCACGGTGCCCAGTTCGTCCACCAACGCGCTGTTGAGCACGTCGTATCGGTGGTAGTCGGCCGAGAGCGTGTACTCACCGGCCGCCAACACGACCGGCCCACCCGCAGCCGCCGCCTCCGGCACCGCGACACCCCCGACCCCAACCGCGACAACCACGCCCAGGACCGCACCCAAAGCCCGTTTCCCCATGCCGGCCTCCCGTGTCAGGCATTCAAGAACGTCGCTAACCTTAGGCGCTGCGGGCCGGGTGCGAACGCGCCGCCACCCCGCTCCCGCGCGGCTTCCTCGCGGCCGCCACGCCGTCCTCGGCGGTCAGCTGTGCGGGAGTTGCCCGTGCAGGCTCTCGGCGAGGGAGGGCCAGAATCGCCTTGCCCAGTCGAACCAGCTCGCATCCCCGGGCGGCGGCGCGGGCGGACGCGAACCGGAGAGCTCGCCGGCGTCAGGCACCTGGAACTGCTCCCGCCACGGGTCGAGCTCCGCCTCGGCCATGGGAAACGTCTGCTCCGGCGTGTGTTCCCAGCGGTCCTGAATCCGGCTCCATTGCACGTCGCGCTCCACCGGCAGGTACACGATCTCGCATGACGCTCCCACCGCAGCGGCCATCCAGCGCAGGGCCGAACGCTCGTCGCGCGACCACAGTCCGAAGTCCAGAACGACACTGAGCCGCAGGCGCAGCGCGTCGACGGCCAGCGCGATGAGTCGCCCCTCCAGCCGCCACCGCATGCCGCCGGGCTCCTGGTGACGGTCTTCCTGGCCGAAGATGGAGAGCGCCCAGTCGTCGGGGGTGAGCCGCAGGGCCCCACGCTCCTCCGCCAGCTCCCGCGCTCGAAACGTCTTACCCGCCCCGGGAAGACCGACCATCAGGAACAGCGTCGGGCGATCGGCCGCACGCGCATCCCGCACCGCCTCATGCACGCGCTCCATGGTGCACGCCCCCGCCGACGACCATTCGCCCGCGCGCCGCCCGAGCCGCCGCCCCCGAGCCCCGCACACCACTCCACGCGGCCCCGCGACGTCCAGCGCCCGGGCGCCGGCCCCTTGCGCTCGGGGTTCGTTTGCGTCCGTGCCTCCATCTGTGTCGCGTCCGCGCGGTGCTGCTGGGGCGCCGCGTTGTGCCGGATCGAGGTCGTTCCCGAGCTGATCGCGTGCGCGCGGATGCGTCTGCCTCGACCCCGTAGCCGGGCGCGCGACAGCGAAGGTAAAGGCCGACCTCCCGGCCGCGGTGGAGACGCAGCGCGGATTGTGGCTCAACCCCTTGAAGGCCGCAACGGCCCGACGCGGACCGTGAGGGGGTGCGGGTGGAGGCGAAGCCTCCCCAGCCCGCTGTTCAGGAAACACAGCTGCCGGGAAGTACAGTCTGGCCGTTAACCTTCCGGCTTGATCAGCTCATTGGGGGCCCGCGTGACGGCTTGGACCGTCATGTTGCGTGGTATTCGGTATCGGGGCGGGCGGTCGGTTGTCGTGTTCCTGGTCGCCGTTGTGGCGACCACGGCGGCCGTGCTCACCCCCGCGTACAGCCGGGCCGCGCAGCAATCCGTCCTCACCGACGGGCTCGGCACCGCGTCCACCGACGCGACCGGGCTCACCGTCGGGGCGACGGGTACGAAAGACAGTGCCGCGTTTCTGGACCTGGCCGAGATCCGGCTGGCCATGAACGCGGCCTTGGACAAGGACGACCGGCTCGACGAGCGGCTCGACCGGCCCGTCGCGGCCATCGACACGGAGGTCACGTTCGCGCAGACGGGGGCGAAGCTCGCCTACCGGCAGGACGTCTGCGCGCAGCTCGCGCTCGTCGGCGCCTGCCCGGACAATCCGGGCGAGGTCGCGGTCAGCAAACGGACGGCCGACGCGCACCGGCTCAAACCCGGCGACGTCATCGCCGTGCACCTGGGTCCGGTCCCCGGTGGCAGGGACAAAAGCTTCAAGATCTCCGGGGTGTACTCCCCGCACGACGCGAACGCCGCGTATTGGGGACGGACCGCATATTTCAGCGCCGGCGCCGACGGTGCCGGGGAGCGCGCGGACGCGCTGTTCAGCCTCACCGAGGACGATCTGCGGGCGGAGCCGACGGCGACGTTGACGACCCGGCTCGAGTATCCGCTGCGCGCCGACCGCGTGCACCTGGATGACGTCGCCGGGCTGCGGCAGGACCTGCAGGCGCTCGGGGACGCGATGCGCGGGCGCGAGCTCGAGGTCACCACCACGCTGCCGGCGGTGCTGCGGGACATCGACACAGATCAGCGGGCGATCGCGCGGACGGCGCCCGTCATCGCAGTACCCCTGCTGCTGTTGTGCTGGTTTGTGCTGTTTCTGCTGGTCGCGTCGCTCACCGAGGAGCGGGGGCCGGAGATCGCCCTGGCGAAGCTGCGCGGGTATCCGGCCGGGCGGGCGGCGCGGTTCGGGCTCGGGGAGATGCTGCTGCTGACGGCGGCCGCGGTACCGGTCGGGCTGGTGGCCGGGCTCGGGCTCGTCCAGCTGGCCGCGGACCTGCTGCTGGCGCCCGGGGTGCACGCGGAGGTGCGCTGGCCGGTGTTCGCGGCGGCCGGGATCGCGCTGGTGGCCGGGGTCCTCGCCGCGCTGCTGGCGGCCCGGCGAACCCTCGCCCGGCCGGTGCTGGGGCTGCTGCGGCGGGTGCCGGCCCGCGGCGGGTGGCGCGCGGGCGCGGCCGAGGGGGTGGTGGTGGCGCTCGCCGCGGCCAGTCTCGTCGCGGCCGCCGGGGACCGGACGTCGCCGCTGGCCCTGCTGGCCCCGCCGCTGCTGGCGCTGGTGCTCGGGGTCGCGGCCGCGCGGCTGCTCGGGCTCTGGTCGGCCGCGCGGCTGCGGCTGGCCCGGCGCCGCGGGCGGATCGTGGCGCTGCTGTCCGCGGCCCAGCTGTCGCGGCGCCCGGGCGGGGGGCGGCTCGTCGTCGTGCTCACGGTGGCCGTGGCGCTGCTGTCCTTCGCGGCCACCGCGTGGGACGCGGCCGCGCGGGCGCGCGGGGATGCGGCCGAGGACGCCGTCGGGGCCGAGCGGGTCTACACGGTCAACGCCGCGCACCCGGACGCGCTCGAGGCGGCGCTGGCCCGGGCCGACCCCGGCAAGCACGCGATGGCGGTGGTCCGGGCCAGCCAGCGCTTCGACAACAGCCCCATCGAGCTGCTGGGCGTCCAGGCCGACCGGCTCGCCGACGTCGCCTTCTGGCGCGGGCACTCCCGCGACCAGGTGGGCGGCCTCGCGGCCCGGCTGCACCCGGCGGCCGCCGAGCCGCTGCGGCTGGGCCCGGACCTCGGCGCCGAGGTGACCGTCGACGCGCTGCCGGCCAGGCCCGCGCTGCGCCTCGCCGCGGTCGTGGCCAACCCGGGGCAGCCCCCGCGCACCGTGACCCTGGGCGCCCTCGCGAAGGGCACGCGGACATACCACGCGGCGCTCACCGGCTGCACGACCGAGTGCCGGCTCATCGGGCTCGCGGTCGGGCGGGCGGCCGGCGGCAGCGACCCGTTCGCGGTGACCGTCGCCGTGCACACCCTCACCAGCGACGGCCGGCCGCTCAGCCCCGGCTTCGACCAGGCCGGGCGCTGGCAGGCCCGCCCGGGCGCGAGCGGCGGCGCGACCGTCACCGTGCGCGCGGGCGCGGCGCTGGGCGTCGACGTGTCCGGGGCCGACCCGGCCGACGCGGTCGTCGAGCATGTGGACACGCCGGACGCGCTGCCCGCGGTCCTGGCCGGGGGCGCGCCGGCCGACGACGCCCGCGCGGGCGCGTTCAGCCTGCCGGGCTTCTCCGACCAGCCACAGCCGTTCACGGTCGCGGCCCGGACCGACAGCCTCCCGCGGGCCGGCCACCGCGCCCTGATGTTCGACCTCGACTACGCCACCCGGATGGCCGAGCGCAGCGCCAGCCTGGCCGACAACGGCGGCCTCCGCTACGAGGTGTGGGCCGGCCCGGGCGCGCCCGCGGACCTGGCCGCCCGGCTCGGCGCCCAGGGCATCCCGGTCCTCGCGACGGAGTCGGTCACCGGCTACACCGACCGGCTGGCCCGGCGGGCGCCCGCGCTCGGCCTGTGGCTGTACCTGCTGGCCGGGGGCGCGGCGATCCTGCTGGCGCTCGGGGTGGTGCTGCTGAGCGCGTACGTCGGGGTGCGGGCCCGCCTGTACGAGCTGGCCGCGCTGCGGGTCGCCGGGGTGCGGGCCGGGCCGCTGCGGCGGGCGGTGTTCCGGGAGTACCGTGCCCTGCTCGGCCTGCCCCTCGTGGTCGGGCTGGCCGCGGGCATCGTGGGCGCGCTGGTCATGCTGCCGGGGATACCGCTGGTGACGGCCGGTGCGCCGGCGGGCTCGTTCACGTATGAGCCGGGCCTCGGCGCGCTGCCGATCGCCCTGGCCGTGACCGTGCTCGGCCTGCTGCTCACGGTGCTCTTCGTGCTCAGGCTCCTCGGCCGGGCCACGCCCCTGCGGCTCAAGGACGGCGGGCAGTGAGCGGTACGAAGCGAAGCGTAGTGGCCGCGCACCCGAGACGCGGCGAACTCGCGCCGTCGCCGGAGCTTGCGGAGGTGGCGGCGTGAGCGAGGGACTGAGCGTCACGTGCCGGGGGTTGGTGTACATCTACCGCCTGGAGGGCTACGACGTCGTCGCCCTGTCCGGGGTCGACCTGGACATCGCGGCCGGTGAGTCGGTGGCGCTGCTGGGGCCGTCCGGTTCGGGCAAGTCGACGCTGCTGTCCCTGCTGGCCGGGCTGCTGCCCCCGGCGGCCGGGCGGCTCACCGTCGGGCGGCACGACCTGGTCCGGGCGACCCCGGCCGAGCTGCAGGCGATGCGCGCGGCCGACGTCGGGGTCGTGCTGCAGGGGGCCGGGCGCAACCTGCTGCCGTACCTCACGGCCGAGCAGAACGTCCGCTTCGCCCAGCGCGGCGTCCCCGCCGAGCAGCGCCGATCGCTGCCGGACCCGCGCGAGGTCCTGTCGTCGGTCGGCTTGACCGGCCGCGGACGCAACCGGCAGCGCCCGCAGCGACTCTCTCCTGGTGAGCGTCAGCGGTTGGCGCTCGCCGTGGGGCTGGCCGGACGGCCGGGCCTGCTGCTCGCGGACGAGCCGACCAGCCAGCTCGACACCCGGACGCGCGACGAGGTCCTCCTGGCCCTCGACGCCGTCCGCCGGGCGGGCACGACCGTGGTGGTCGTGACCCACGACCCGGACGTCGGGCGCAGCATGGCCCGGACGGTCACCATCCGCGACGGCCGGGTCGGGGCGGAAGGCCGCCGCGGAGAGGACTACGCGGTCGTGGGCCGCGACGGTACGGTGCATCTGCCGCAGGACGTGCTGCGCATGCTGCCGCCGGGGACACTGGTCGGCGTCGAGCCCCAGCCCGACGGCACGGTGCTGCTGGTCCCGGCTCGAGCCAACGTGGAGGGTGTGCAGTGAAGACGCTGACGGTCGACGGGGTGACGGTCGCGTACGAGCGGGACCACCCGGTCCTGAACGACGTTTCGGTGGTGGTCTCACCGGGCCAGATCCTGGCCGTGACCGGCCCTTCCGGCGCCGGTAAGACGACGCTGCTGTGGGCGATGGCGGGCCTGCTGCGCCCGGCCGCGGGGAGCGTGTCGGTCGACGCGACCCCGCTGCGCGACCGCGACCACGCCGTGTCCGAGCGGGTCGTGCTGATCCCGCAGGACAACGGCCTGGCCGCGATCCTCACCGCCCAGGAGAACATCCAGGTCGCGATGATCGCCGGCGGCTCGGCCCCGGCCGACGCCCGCCGGGCCACGGTCTCCTCCCTGGAGCGCCTGGGCCTGGCCGGCCAGGCCGACCAGCTGGTCGAGGAGCTCTCCGGCGGTCAGCAGCAGCGCACCGCGATCGCCCGCGGCATCGCCCTGCACGGCGACATCCTGCTGGCCGACGAGGTGACCAGCGAGCTGGACGCCACCAACCGGCAGAAGGTGATGGAGCTGCTGCAGGAGGAGGCGCGGCGGGGCGCGGCGGTCGTGTTCGCCACCCACGACCCGGAGGCCGCGGCCGCCTGCGACCGCGAACTCCACCTGTCCGACGGCGCCGCGGAGCTGATCCGCGGCTGACTCACGCCCAGCCCAGGCGCAGGCCCGGGTCAGGACCGGCTGACCGGGCCACGTGGTCCGGGGCCAGTCCCCATGTGCGGACGCGGCCGGTCGTTCGCCGGCCGCGCTTGCGTATCAGCTCAGCCGGGCCAGGAGGGTGTCGGCGGCCGTGTAGGGGTCGAGGCGACCCTCGGCCACCTCGCGGGCCAGGGTGCTCAGGGTGTCGCCGGTGCGCAGGTCCTGCATCCGGGCGCGCAGGGTGCCCAGCGCGATCGCCTCCACCTCCGCCTCCGCGCGGCGGACGCGGCGGGCCGCCAGAGCACCTGACGTGACGAGATGCGAACGGTGGGCGTCGACGGCGTCCACCAGTTCGCCGATGCCCTCGGCGCGGGCGGCCACGCAGCGGACCACGCGCGGGCGCCACTCGCCGGGGGCGCGGTCACCCAGGCCGATCATGCCCTGGATGTCGCGGTAGGTGGCGTCGGCGCCGTCGCGGTCGGCCTTGTTGACCACGAAGACGTCGGCCGTCTCCAGGACGCCCGCCTTCGCGGCCTGGATCGCGTCGCCCATGCCCGGGGCCAGCAGGACCACCGTCGTGTCGGCCAGGCCGGCGATCTCGACCTCGGCCTGGCCCACGCCCACGGTCTCGATCAGCACCGGGTCGCAGCCGGCGCCGTCCAGGACCCGCGCCGCCTGGGGCGTCGCGGCGGACAGGCCGCCCAGGTGGCCGCGGCTGGACATCGAGCGGATGTAGACGCCGGGGTCGGTGGCGTGGTCCTGCATCCGCACCCGGTCGCCCAGGATCGCGCCGCCCGTGAACGGGCTGGACGGGTCCACCGCCAGCACACCCACGCGGCGGCCGACCTTGCGGTAGGCGGCCACCAGCTCGTTGGTGGTCGTGGACTTGCCCACGCCGGGGGCCCCGGTCAGGCCGATGACCGCGGCCCGGCCGGTGTGCGGTGCGAGGGCGGCGGCGATGTCCGGCAGCGCCGTGTCGCCGTCCTCGACCAGGCTGATCAGGCGGGCCACCGCCCGCGGGTCGCCGTCGCGGGCGGCGGCGACCAGCGTGGGCACGTCGCGGGAGCGGCGGAGCGTCACCGCGTGGGCACTCGCAGCAGGAGGGCATCGCCCTGGCCGCCGCCACCGCACAGGGCGGCCGCGCCCAGGCCGCCACCGCGCCGGCGCAGCTCCAGGATCAGGGTCAAGGCCAGGCGGGCGCCGCTCATGCCGATCGGGTGGCCGAGGGCGATCGCGCCGCCGTTGACGTTGACGATGGCCGGGTCGATGCCGAGGTCGGCGGTGGACTGCACGCCGACGGCGGCGAAGGCCTCGTTGATCTCGACCAGGTCGAGGTCCTCGACGCTCAGGCCGGCCTTGGTCAGGGCGTGCTTGATGGCGTTGGAGGGCTGGCTGGTCAGGGAGTTGTCGGGGCCGGCGACGTTGCCGTGGGCGCCGATCTCGGCGATCCACTCCAGGCCCAGCTCCTCGGCCTTGGCCTTGCTCATCACGACCACCGCGCAGGCGCCGTCGGAGATCGGCGAGGAGGTGGCGGCGGTGATGGTGCCGTCCGCGGTGAACGCCGGGCGCAGCTTGGCCAGGGTCTCGACCGTCGTCTCGGGGCGGATCTGCTCGTCCTCGGTGACCAGGATCGGCTCGCCCTTGCGCTGGGGGATCGCCACGGGGGTGATCTCCTCGGCGAAGTGGCCGTTCTTCTGCGCGGCCGCGGCCTTCTGGTGGCTGGCCGCGCCGAACGCGTCCTGGGCCGCGCGGGTGATGCCGAGCCGGGACACGTGCCGCTCGGTCGACTCACCCATGGAGACCTGGTCGTACGCGTCGGTCAGCCCGTCCAGGGCCATGTGGTCCTTGATCACGACGTCGCCGTACTTGTAGCCCTGCCGCTGCCCCAGGAGCAGGTGCGGCGCGTTGGTCATCGACTCCATGCCCCCGGCCACGACGATGTCGACCTCGCCGGCCCGGATGAGCTGGTCGGCCAGGGCGATCGCGTCGAGGCCGGAGAGGCAGACCTTGTTGATCGTCAGCGCCGGGACATGCATGGGGATGCCGGCGCCGATCGCGGCCTGGCGGGCGGGGATCTGCCCGGCCCCGGCCTGCAGCACCTGGCCCATGATCACGTACTGGACCCGCTCGGGCGCGACCCCCGAGCGCTCCAGGGCGGCCTTGATGGCGACCTCGCCCAGTTTGGTGGCCGGAAAGTCCTTGAGTGCACCGAGCAGGCGGCCCATCGGCGTGCGGGCGCCGTTGACAATCACCGACTGAAACATCGCTAAAGGGCCTCCGAGAGAAGGTTCACAGCCGTGGCGGTACGGCCTGAACGTTGGATAAGCCCAGAATATCGCCATGGACACCGCCGACCAGAAGTTGGATATATCACCCATCGGCATCCAGCGGATCGACCACGTCGGCATCGCCGTGGCCGATCTCGACGAGGCCATCGCGTTCTACGCCCGGGTGTTCGGGATGCGCTGCGTGCACGAGGAGGTCAACGAGGAGCAGGGCGTGCGCGAGGCCATGCTCTCCGTCGGCCCGACCACCGCCGGGGGCTGCCTGCAGCTGCTCGCCCCGGTGTCGCCGAGCTCGACGATCGCCAAGTTCCTGGACCGCAGCGGGCCGGGGATGCAGCAGCTGGCCTACACCGTCACGGATGTCGACGCGGCCTGCGCGGCACTGCGCGAGCGCGGGGTGCGACTGCTGTATGACGAGCCTCGGCGCGGTACCGCCGGAAGTCGTATTAATTTTGTGCATCCCAAGGACGCCGGGGGCGTATTGGTGGAGCTGGTCCAACCAGCTGATGGAATTTCTCACTAGGCTCTGCCGCCAATAAGCTACCGGCCAGTAACCTCCGGGCCCATGCAGAAGATTCTCGATGCGATCATGCAGGCGGAAGGGGCGGCCGATCCGGCGGCCGAGCTCCGGGCGGTCGCGGCGCTGCCGGTGCCGGAGAGTTACCGGGGCGTCGTCGTGCGGGCCGACGAGGCGAGCATGTTCGACGGGCTCGACACCGGGGCGAAGGACCCGCGGCAGTCCCTGCACGTGCAGGAGGTCCCCACCCCCGAGGTCGGGCCCGGCGAGGCCCTGATCGCGGTCATGGGCAGCGCGGTCAACTACAACACCGTCTGGACGTCGATCTTCGAGCCGGTCTCGACCTTCGCCTTTCTGCGCCGCTACGGCCGGGGCCATGATCGGCCCTATCACGTCGTCGGTTCAGACGCGGCGGGAGTGGTACTGCGTGTGGGCCCCGGCGTCACCAGATGGCGGCCCGGCGACGAGGTCGTGGCCCACTGCCTGAGCGTCGAGCTGGAGGAGGCGGCCGGCCACGACGACACCATGCTCGACCCGCAGCAGCGGATCTGGGGCTTCGAGACCAACTACGGCGGCCTGGCCGAGCTCGCCCTGGTCAAGGCCAACCAGCTGATGCCCAAGCCGGCCCATCTGTCGTGGGAGGAGGCGGCCTGCCCCGGCCTGGTCAACTCGACCGCCTACCGCCAGCTCGTCTCCCACCACGGCGCGCGGATGAAGCAGGGCGACACCGTGCTCATCTGGGGCGCCTCCGGCGGCCTGGGCTCCTACGCGGTGCAGTTCGCGCTCAACGGCGGGGCGACGCCCATCTGTGTGGTTTCGAGCCCGCGGAAGGCGGAACTGTGCCGGGCGATGGGCGCCGAGCTGGTGATCGACCGGTCCGGCTTCCGCTTCTGGAGCGACGAGCAGACCCAGGACGTCTCGGAGTGGAAGCGGTTCGGGGCCGAGATCCGCGCGCTCACCGGCGGCGACGACCCCGACATCGTCTTCGAGCACCCGGGCCGGGAGACGTTCGGCGTCAGCGTCTATGTCGCCAAGCGCGGCGGCACGATCGTGACGTGCGCTTCCACCTCCGGCTACCTGCACCAGTACGACAACCGGTATCTCTGGATGCACCTCAAGAGGATCATCGGCAGCCACTTCGCGAACTATCGCGAGGCCTGGGAGGCCAACCGTTTGATCGCGCGGGGGCGCATCCACCCCACCCTTTCCCGGGTGTACCCCCTGGAGCAGACCGGGCAGGCCGCGGCCGACGTGCACCGCAACCGGCACCAGGGCAAGGTCGGCGTCCTGGGCCTGGCCCCGGCCGAGGGTCTGGGCGTGCGTGATCCACAGCTGCGGGCCCGGCACGAGCTCGCGATCAACCGGTTTCGAAACCGTTAGGGACCGTTCGTCCGGGTCCGCCGACACGCCCATAAAGCGTGACAAAAACGAGGCGTGTCCTGGCCAGGGAAAGTTGACCATGAGGTGCGTACGGAAGATAGCCGTTCCACCCTTGCGAACTCCCCCGGGTGGTCTGCAAGTATGTGCCAATGCCCCAGCAGCAGTCCTCGGTTGATTTCTTCCAGAACGGCTCTGATCACGAAGAGCTGAGTGTCGTCCTGCGCGGTTACGACCGCCAGCAGGTCGACAGCAAGCTGCAGCGCCTCAACGCGCAGCTGCAGCAGGCCAGTCAGGCCCGCGAAGAGGCCGAGGGCCGCCTCGCCGAGGCCCAGCGCCGGGTCCGTCAGGCCGAGCAGCGGCTCGGTTCGATGGAGCAGAAGCTCAGCGACACCAACAAGCAGCTGGAAGAGAACAACCGGCCGACGCTGTCGGGCCTGGGCACGCGGGTCGAGCAGATCCTGCGCCTGGCCGAGGAGCAGGCCAACGACCACCGGGGCGAGGCCAAGCGCGAGTCCGAGGGCATCATCTCCGCGGCCCGGCTGGAGGCCCGCGAGATCACCGACAAGGCCCGCGCCGAGTCGGCCGCGATGAAGGCGACCGCGGAGCGCGAGGCGGGCAACCTGCGCACCGCCGCCGAGCGGGAGGCCGCCGAGGTCCGGGTGCAGGCCCGGCGCGAGGCCGACACGCTGCGGGCCGACGCCGAGCGCGAGACCAAGCAGCTGCGCACCGCCACCGCGCACGAGGTCGCCGAGCTCAAGGCGACCGTCGAGCGCGAGGTCGCGACGCTGCGGGCGACCGCCGAGCGGGAGATCACCCAGCTGCGGGCCAAGGCCGCGCGCGAGGCCGAGGAGAAGCGCGCCGAGGCGACCAAGCTGCTCACCGACGCCCGCGACAAGCGCGACAAGGACCTGCAGTCCCTCGCGCTGGAGATCGCCGAGCGGCAGGAGAAGGCCGAGCGCGACGAGTCCGCGCGCCACGCCTCCGCCGTCTCCGCCACCCAGAAGCTGGTCACCGAGGCCGAGGGGCGCGCCCGGGCGGCCGAGGACCGGGCCAAGGAGATCGAGCAGCGCGCCGAGACCCGCCGGGTCGAGAGCGAGCGGGCCGCCGCCGAGACCATCGACAAGGCCAAGAACCTCGCCGACAAGACCGTCAACGAGGCCCGCGCCGAGGCGCACCGCCAGCTCAGCGAGGCTCGGGCCGAGGCCGAGGACACCACCAACCGCGCCCGCCGCGAGGTCGAGGACCTCACGCGCCAGAAGGACGCGGTCACGTCGCAGCTCGGGCAGATGCTCTCCGGCCTGGCCGGCATCATGCCGGCGGTCGGGCAGGCCCAGGGTGGCGGCGACGCCAAGAAGGGCAAGTCCGGCGAGGGCGAGAAGGTCTCGGCGTAACGGCCGTTCAGGTTCCGAGACTTCTCCCAGCCAGTTCACGGGGAGTTCGATCGCAGGTCCCGTCACGCGCAGTGTGTAATTGCGCGTGGCGGGACGTTGCGTGTGAGGATAGGTGTTATGTCAGACGGCGGTGACCTCTTCAACTCGGGCACAGGCGTGTCCTCGGAACCCGACTTCGAGACGGCGATCCGGGGCTACCGGCGCGACCAGGTCGACAAGTACTGGACGCAGTCCGAGAACGAGATCGCCGCCCTGAAGGTGGAGAACGAGGAGGTCTGGGGCCAGGTCCAGGCGCTCGCCTCCCAGGTGCAGGACCTCCAGATGGAGATCGCCGAGCTGCGCCGGCACGCGCCCGGCCGCGGCGAGGTCCTCTCGTTCCGCCACCTCGGCCCGCGCGTCGAGCAGATCCTCGCCCTCGCCGAGGACCAGGCCGCCGACATCCGCACCGGCGCCGTGCAGGAGATCTCCGGCCTGCGCGCCGAGGCCGAGCGGCTGCTCTCCGAGGCCCGCAGCCGCGCCTCCAAGGCCAACGAGGACTTCGAGCTCGCCCTGGCCGCCCGCCGGTCGGAGGAGGAGCGCTCGGTCGCCCACCGCCGCCAGTCCCTGGACGCCGAGGCCCGCTCCATCGAGGAGCGCTCCACCCACGCCCGCGGCGAGGCCGAGCGCATCGTCGCCGCCGCACAGGCCGAGGCCCAGCGCATCGCCCAGGCCACCACCGCCCAGCTCGCGCAGGCCCGGGCCGAGGCCGAGCAGCACGCCCACGGCGTGCGCACCGCCGCCGAGCAGCACGCCGCCGCCGTCAAGGCCGAGGTCGACCAGCACGCCCACACCGTGCGCGCGGCCGCCGAGCAGGAGACCGCCGGCGCCAAGTCGCACGCCGCGGCCCTCATCGCGCAGGCCCAGGAGCAGGCCGCCACCCTGGCCGCCCAGGCCAAGCACGAGGCCGACACGCTCGCCGCCCAGACCCAGCAGGCCGCCGCCGCGGTCGCCGCCAAGGCCCAGGAGGCCGCCGAGGCGGTCGCCAAGCAGGCCCAGGAGCACGCGGCCACGATCGCGCGGCAGGCCCAGGCGGCCGCCGACGCCCTGCTGGCCCAGGCCCAGGCCGCCGCCGCGGAAGCCGCCGAGCAGGCCCGCCTCCAGCTCGAGGCCGACACCACGGTCGCCAAGCAGGCCGCCGACACCGAGGTCGCCACCCACCGCGAGACCCTCCAGCAGCAGCTCGCCGACCTGCGCAGCGCCCACGAGGCCGAGCTGGCCGAGCAGCGCGCGGCCGCGTCGACCGAGGCCGACTCCCTGCGCACCGCCGCCGCGGCCGAGGCCGACTCCCTGCGCGCGGCCGCCGCCACCGAGGCCGACACGCTGCGCGCCGAGGCCGCGACCCACGCCGAGACGGTCCGCACCGAGGCCGCCACGCACGCCGAGTCGCTGCGCACCGAGGCGACCACGCACGCCGAGTCCCTCCGCGCGGAGGCGACCACGCACGCCGAAGATGTCCGCACGAAGGCCGCCACCGAGGCCGAGGCCCTGCGCGCCGCGGCCAAGGCCCAGGACGAGGCGGCCGGCACCGCGGCCGCGGCCGCGCTGGCCGCCGCCCAGGCCGAGACCGCCGAGATCCGTGCGGCCGCGGACCAGGAGGCCGAGACCTTCAAGACCCGCATCACCGCCCTGGAGGCGGAGGCCGACTCGCTGCGCGCGGCCGCCGCGGACGCCGAAACGCTGCGCGCCACGGCCGCCGAGGCCGACTCCCTGCGCACCGCCGCCGCCGAGGCCGAGACGCTGAAGGCCAAGGTCGCATCGCTGGAAGCCGAGCTGGCCGAGGCCAGTTCCACCGCCGCCGACGCCGACACCTTGAAGGCCGACGCGGCAGCCTTGCAGGCGAAGGTCGCCGCGCTGGAGGCCGAGTCCGCCGCCGCCCGGGCCGCCCTGGAGCTGGCCAAGACCGAAGCCGCCGAGGCCCGCAAGGCCGCCGAGGCCAGGTCGTCCTCGTCCGAGGTCCAGCAGGCCACCACCACCATCACCACGGACGCGCAGGCCGCCGCCGCCGACGCGAAGGCCGCCGCAACGGACACGCAGGTCACCGCCACGGACGCGCAGGTCACCGCCGCCGACGCGAAGGCCAGCACTACGGACGCGAAGGTTGCAACGGACACGAAGGCTCCTGCCGAAGCGAAAGTGGACGGCGCGAAGGTCGAGAACGTCGAGGCCAAGCCCAGCGCGAACGGCAACCGGCCCAAGGCGAAGCCCCAGCCCCCGGCCAAGCCCGCCAATGCCACCGCCGCGACCGCAGCCGCGACAACCGCGACAACCGCGGCCACGACCGACGCCGACACCGACACCGACGAGCCGGTCGAGTCCAGCGAGGAACTGACCTCCGCCACGGCCAACGGCACTCGCTGACGATCGCGTCACTCCGGGCTCGAGCGCCCCGCCGAGGTCCACACCCGCAAAGCTCCCACCGGCCGCAACGCACACCAACGCGCGTTGCGGCCGTTCTGTGTGCCGTCCACTGGAGCGCCGCCCCGCCAACCTCCCAAGACGACGGCCCAAGTTCCCCTGCAGACCCGCGCCCAAGAGCTCTCAGGCACCCCCGCAGACCTACGGGCCCAAAAGTCCTCAGCCATCCCCGCCCGCGCGGCGGCTCGGCGTCATCGCGTCGTCACGGAATGCGCTGCGTCGACCTTGCTACGCACCGGTACGTTGCGGGCGCCCCGAACGCGCGCCACACTTCCAGCAAATCCCGCCGATTCCGACACAACCGAAATAAGGTATAAATCCGAAAAATCGTGGCGAGGAACGAGTCATGATTTTTCGGCGCACACCGGCAGGCACACACCGGCAGGCACACACCGGCAGGCACACACCGGCAGGCGCACACCGGCGAGCACGGACGGCACCAGCACGAGAGCCAGATCGCGAGATCGTGACCGGCATGAGCGGCCAGGTGAGAACGCGCCGACACGGAACCGCCCCGCCAGACCGGTTAACGGTGGCGGGGCGGCTGCTGCTGGGTCACTCCTCACGGCATCGCGCTGCCGGCGAGGATCGCGAGGGGGTGTGGGTGGAGGCGCGCCTCCCCCTCAATCAGAAATACAGCACCGACTTGGTGACGGTGTAGGCCTCGGCGTAGTGGGAGCGGCACTCCATGCCGCGGATGCGGGCGAGGCCCAGGAAGACCTCGTCGTCCCACCAGTCGCGGGCCTTCTGGGACGGGAAGTGTTCGTGCAGCAGCGACACCTTGCGCCGGCCCTGGTCCGGGGTCAGCGGCACGTAGACGTTGCGGCGGGACAGGTCGCCGTCCCACTTCGGGATCTCGTAGTGCAGGACCAGGGAGTTGCGGAACGCGGTCGAGGCGAGGCCGCCGAGCAGGCGGTGGTCCTGGTGGGCGTCGTCCGTCGCGGGGGCGAGGACCACGTCCGGTACCCCCGAAGCAGCTGCCGCCTCGACGATCTCCTTGGTCTCGTTCCAGTGTGCGGGGAGCCGGCCGTCGGGCAGGTCGTGCAGGTGGAACGTGAGCGCCGCGGCCTGGGTGAGGAAGGCCGACGCGGCCGCGCGCGCCTCGGCCTGGCGGGCCGGGGCGCCGGTGGCCAGGACGTAGTCGACGGTGACGCCGGCCGGGAGGGAGAGCAGCAGGCCGCCGGCGGCGATCTCGATGTCGTCCGGGTGGGCGCCCAGGGCGACGACGGACCGCACGCCGGCCAGGTTGAAGCCGATCACGAGGCCGGGCCCCGCACGTTGTCCCACAGCATCCACGGGCAGCTGCCGCTGTTGTAGGCCTCTTCCATCTCGGCCCGGTCCTTGAACGTGTCGACCGCGCGCCAGAAGCCGTCGTACTGCTGGGCCATGAGCTTGCGTTCGGGGATGAGGCGGTCGAAGGCCATGGGGACCATGTCCTCGCCGTCGCGGAGGGCGTCGAAGATGCCCGGGCGCATGATGAAGTAGCCGCCGTTCTCGAACGTCAGCAGCTCCTTGAAGTCGCGGACCTGCGTGACCGCGCCATCGTCGTCCATCTCGACCACGTGGTGGGTGGAGACGGTCGGCACGGCCAGCATGCTCGCGGTGGCGTCGGAGCGGCGGAACCGGTCGATCATCTCCGGCAGCGGCGCGTCGGTGAGCGTGTCGGCGTAGTTGGCCATGAACATCGGCTCGTCCTCGACGTACTTGCGCACGCGCATGAGCCGCTCGCCGATCGACGCCTTCAGGCCCGTGTCGATGAACGTGATGTTCCAGCCGGTGATGTCCGTGGAGAACAGCTGGACGTCGCGGTCGCCGCCGTTGAGCGTGAAGTCGTTGGACAGCGTCTCGTCGTAGTGCAGAAAGTAGTCCTTGACGACCGCGGCGCCGTAGCCGAGGGCCAGGATGAAGTCGGTGTGTCCGAAGTGCGCGTAGTACCGCATGACGTGCCACAGCAGCGGCCGGTCGCCGATCAGTGCCATGGGCTTCGGGACGTTGCTGCCACCCTCGCGCATGCGCATGCCGAGGCCACCGCAGAACAGAACGACCTTCATGGCCGGTATTACCCCTCTACCTCGAGTGCGGGGATCGGGTACACGAGCTTCCCGCCCCAGTCCTTGACGTGGGACAGCTGCGCGCTGATCTCGGTGCGCAGGTTCCAGGGCAGGACCAGGACGTAGTCGGGCCGGTCGGCTTCGATGCGCTCCGGCGCGTGGATGGGGATGTGCGTGCCCGGCAGGAACATGCCCTGCTTGTGCGGCGAGCGGTCGACCGTGTACTCGACCAGGTCCTCGCGGATGCCGCAGTGGTTGAGCAGCGTGTTGCCCTTGCCCGGGGCGCCGTAGCCGACGACCCGCTTGCCCTCGGCCCGGGCCCGCATGAGGAACGTCAGCAGGTCCTTCTTGATCGTGAAGACCTCGTCGGCGAAGCCCTGGTGGCCCTCGAACGTGTGCAGGCCGGCCGCGGCCTCGGCCTCCAGGAGGGTCTTGACGGCCAGCGACGGCTCGCCCGCGTGCTCCGTGTGCTTCGCGTGGACCCGCAGCGAACCCCCGTGCGTCGAGAGCTCCTCGACGTCGACGACCGTGAGCCCGCCCTTGGCCAGGGCCCGGGAGGCGGTCAGCAGCGAGAGGTACTGGTAGTGCTCGTGGTAGATCGTGTCGAACTGGCGCCGCTCGATCAGCCGCAGGAGGTGGGGGAACTCCAGCGTGACCAGGCCGTCCGGCTTGACCAGGTTGGCCAGGCCCTGCGAGAACCCGATGATGTCCGGAATATGCGCGTAGACGTTGTTCGCGGCGACCAGATCGGCCCGCCCGTATTGTTCGGCGACGGCCGTTCCCGACTCCGGCCCGAGGAAAGCGACTTCCGTCCGAACGCCCTTTTCGCGGGCGACCGCAGCGACATTTCCGGCGGGCTCAACGCCGATCACCGGAATACCGGCGGCCACAAAATGCTGGAGAAGGTACCCATCATTACTGGCCACTTCGGCGACCAGGCTGTCGGCCGTTAGGCCGAGCTTCTCGGTCATCGCGACCGCGTAGCGGCGGGCGTGCTCGACCCACGAGGTCGAGTAGGACGAGAAGTACAGGTAGTCGGAGAAGATCTCCTCGCCGGCGACGTAGGCCGGGAGCTGCACCAGCAGGCATTCCCGGCAGATGCGCACGTGCAGCGGGTAGAACGTCTCGGCAGCGTCCACTTTGTCCGCCGGTACGTAGCTTTCGCAGAGGGGAGACATCCCCAGGTCGACGAAGGTCTCGGTGAGTTCCGCCCCACACAGGCGGCACGAGACAGCGGACATGCGTTCCCCCTCAAAGTCGGTCGCGCTAGGCTGCACGCCGGACAGCACAACCCGAGCGCCGCCACAAACGACCCCCGTGCGACGCGCAAGCTTAGCTGCGGACGCGAAAGAAACTAGCGGCTCATCGCGCCCGACGGTAAACGACAAAGTAAAAAGTCCGACAGACGACTCTGAGGCCGAATTTCATGGCTTCTAGACTCGACTTCCACCCGCCGAACGTCCGGGAGCTAGCTCATGCGCGTACTCGTCACTGGCCACGACGGATACATCGGCAGCGTGCTGGTGCCGATACTCCGCGAAGCCGGGCACGAGGTGGTCGGCCTCGACACGGGACTCTTCGCGGACTGCGTCCTGGGCCCGGCGCCGGAGGAGGTGAAGACCCTCCGCGTCGATCTGCGTGACGTCGAGCCCGAGCACGTGACCGGCTTCGATGCCGTGATCCACCTCGCGGCCCTGTCGAACGACCCGCTCGGCAACCTCGACCCCGACCTGACCTACGACATCAACCACCGCTCGACGGTGCGGCTGGCCCGGGCCGCGAAGGCCGCCGGGGTCCAGCGCTTCCTGTTCTCGTCGTCGTGCTCGCTGTACGGCAAGGGCGAGGACGACACCCCGTTGGACGAGACGGCCGGCTTCAACCCCGTCACGCCCTACGGCGAGTCGAAGATCCTCTCCGAGCAGGGCCTGCTGGAGCTGGCCGACGACGACTTCTCGCCGGTGTTCCTGCGCAACTCCACGGCCTACGGCTTCTCCCCGCGGCTGCGCGGTGACCTGGCCGTCAACGACTTCGCCGCGCACGCGCTGCTGACCGGCCAGGTCGTGCTGCTCTCCGACGGCATGGCGTGGCGGCCCCTGATCCACATCAACGACATCTCGGCGGCGTTCCTGGCACTGCTCGAGGTCGAGCGCGAGCGGACCCACGGCAAGGCCTTCAACATCGGCCGGACCAGTGAGAACTACCTCATCCGGGACGTGGCCAACATCGTCGCCGAGATCGTGCCCGGCAGCGTGCCGACGTTCGCCGAGGGCGCCGGGGCCGACCTGCGCAACTACCGCGTGACGTGCGACCTGATCGAGCGCGAGATCCCCGAGTTCCAGCCGCGGTGGAACGTGCGCCTCGGCGTGGAGCAGCTGGTCGAGAACTACCAGCGCTACGGGCTCACCATCGAGCAGTTCAAGAGCGAGTCGCACCAGCGGATCAAGCGGATCAAGTCGCTGATGGACGCGGGCCGGCTCAACGACAAGCTGCGCTGGACCAACGCGTGAGCGCGCCGGGGAACCACCGCACCTGCGACGCGTGCGGCGAGGACCAGCTGGTCCCGTTCGCCGACCTCGGTGAGATCCCGGTGCTGTGCGGGGTGCACTGGGAGGCCCACGGCGACGCGGTCGCCTCGCCGGTCGGGCGGATGGAGCTGGCCGCGTGCCCGCGCTGCGCCTACGTGCGCAACGTCGCCTTCGAGCCGGAGAAGCTCGTCTACGACACGACGATGGACACCAACCTGCACTTCTCCCCCGCGTTCCAGAAGTTCTCGGCCGAGCTGGTGCAGAGCCTCAACGACCGTTACGACCTCGGCGGCAAGCTGGTCCTGGACATCGGCTGCGGGCAGGGCGAGTTCCTGCGCGAGCTGGTCCACGTCAGCGGCGGGCGCGGGGTCGGCTACGACGCCATGTACGCCGGCGTCGAGGGCGAGCAGGACGGCGCCACGTTCCACGCCGGGTTCGCGCCGCGCGGCTCCGGGCTGCCGGCGTACGACTTCTTCACCTCCCGGCACTGGTTCGAGCACATCGACGACCCCTACGAGTTCCTGGTCGACCTGCGGGAGCAGGCGAACGGGCGCGAGGTGTTCGGCTACGTCGAGGTCCCCGACGCGGTGTACGACCTGGCCACCGCCGGCTGGGAGGTCATCTACCCGCACGTGTCGTACTTCGACGCCTACAGCCTGGCGATGATCTTCAGCCGCGCGGGCTGGACGGTGGAGTCGACCGGCACGCTGTTCTCCGGCATGTTCCGCTACATCGAGGTGTCGGCCAACCGGCCGCGCTCGCAGGGGCACGCGGCCTACACCGGCGAGCTGCCCTCGCTGCGGGCGCGGGACAAGCAGCTGGCCGCGATCGCGGGCTTCGCCGAGCGCCACCACGCCGAGCGGCAGCGGTGGCGGGACACCATCGCCCGCCTCGACGCCGAGGGCGCCAAGCCGGTGCTGTGGGGCGCCGGGTCGCGCGGCGTGCAGTTCCTCACCCTCGCGGACCGGGAGCTGGCGCTGGCCGGCGTCGTCGACCTCAACCCGCGCAAGTGGGGCCGGTTCCTGCCGGTCACCGGGCACCGGGTGGAGCCGCCGTCGACGCTGACCACGCTGCAGCCGAAGGCCGTGATCATCACCAACCCGGCATACAGGGAAGAAATCGGAAAATCGCTTGCCGATCTGGGCGTGACGGCGGAAATCCTCGTCGCTTAGCAAAAACAATGCACCGAAGGCCCGGCATTCACCCGAATGCCGGGCCTTCGCGCGTCAGGAACGCGACAGATCCAAATGCATTGTTGCTGGCTAGAGTGACGCCACAAAACAAACCCTCAGTGGAGGCCGCATGTCGCGGACGCGTCGCGCATTTCGGTCGGCTCTGGTCGCGAGTCTCATCGCCGCGGTCATCACCCCGATCGCCGGAGGGGAGGCCGCGACCGCGGCCCTGCCCACGGGATTCCAGGAACAGGTCGTCTTCAGCGGGCTCAGCCAGCCGACGAACATCGAGTTCGCCCCCGACGGCCGCATCTTCGTCGCCGAGAAGGGCGGCCGGATCAAGGTCTTCGACAACCTCGCCGACCAGACCCCCGACGTCTTCGCCGACCTGTCCGTGGCCGTGCACAACCAGTGGGACCGCGGCCTGCTCGGGCTGGCGCTGGCCCCGAACTTCCCCACCGACCCGTCGGTCTACGTGCTGTACACCTACGACGCCAGACCCGGCCAGACCGCCCCGGTCTACAACGACGTGTGCGCGGACGCGAACGGCGGCGCGTGCGTGGTCTCGGCCCGGCTGTCCAAACTCACCGCGAACGGCAACGTGGCCACCGGCACCGAGCAGCCGCTGATCTCGGACTGGTGCCAGCAGTACCCCAGCCACTCCATCGGGGATCTCAAGTTCGGGGCCGACGGGGCGCTCTACGTCTCCGGCGGCGACGGCGCGAGCTTCAACGTCGTCGACTACGGCCAGCTCGGCAACCCCGTCAACCCGTGCGGCGACCCGGCGAACGAGGGCGGCGCGCTGCGCTCCCAGGACGTCCTGTCCACCGCCGACCCGACCGGGCTCAACGGCTCGATCCTGCGCCTGGACCCGGCCACCGGCGCCGCCCTGCCGACCAACCCCCTCGCGGCCTCGGCCGACGCCAACGCGCGCCGGATCGTCGCGCACGGCCTGCGCAACCCGTTCCGCATGACGGTCCGCCCGGGCACCAACGAGCTCTGGGCCGGCGACGTCGGCTGGAACACCTGGGAGGAGATCGACCGGGTCGTCACCCCGACGACCGGGCCGACCAACTTCGGCTGGCCGTGCTACGAGGGCAACGCCCGCCAGAGCGGGTACGACAGCGCCGACCGGCCGCTGTGCGAGAACCTGTACGCGGGCGCCGGGCAGACCGCGCCCTACTACACGTACAACCACGGCGCCAAGGTCGTGGCCGGCGAGAGCTGCCCGTCCGGCGGCTCGTCGATCTCCGGCCTGGCCTTCGCGCCGGCCACCGGCGGCTCCTACCCGGCGAACTACGCGGGCGCGCTGTTCTTCTCCGACTACAGCCGCAACTGCATCTGGGCCATGATGCCCGGCGCCGGCGGCCTGCCCGACCCGGCGAACATCATCACCTTCGACGGCGGCGCCAGCGGCCCGGCCGACCTGCAGATGGGCCCGGGCGGCGAGCTGTACTACGCGAGCCTCGGCAGCAACCAGATCCGCCGCATCCGCTACTACCCCAACAACCAGCCGCCGGTCGCCGCGTTCACCGCGACGCCGACGTCGGGCAGCTCGCCGCTGGCCGTGAGCTTCAACGGGACCACTTCCTCGGACGCCGACCCGGCCGACGCGGGCCTGCTGAAGTACGCCTGGGACTTCACCAACGACGGCACGACCGACTCGACCGCGCCGACGGCGAACTTCACCTACACCGCGGCCGGCACCTACACGGCCAAGCTCACCGTGACCGACACGGCCGGGGCGAGCAACACCCGGACGGTCACCATCACGGCCGGCAACGACGCCCCGACGGCGTTCATCGACACCCCGGCGGCCACCGCCACCTGGGCCGTCGGCGACACCATCGCGTTCTCCGGCCACGCGACGGACCCGCAGCAGGGTGCCCTGCCGGCCTCGGCGCTGAGCTGGCAGGTGATCCTGCACCACTGCATCACGCCGGACAACTGCCACGAGCACCCGATGAACACATTCAACGGCGTTTCCGGGGGTACGTTCATCGCGCCGGACCACGAGTATCCGTCCTATGTGGAGTTCAAGCTCACCGCGACCGATTCCGGCGGCCTGACCAGCACGTCGAGCATCTCGGTGCAGCCGAAAACGGTCAACCTGGCGTTCACGTCCAGCCCGGCCGGCCTGCAGCTCACCGTGGGCTCGGCGACGAAGACGACACCGTTCAGCCTGACCGTGATCCAGGGCTCGACCAACTCGGTCAGCGCGCCGACGCCGCAGTCGCAGGGCTCGCTGTCGTACGCGTACACGTCCTGGTCCGACGGTGGTGCCCAGACCCACGTCATCACCGCGCCGGCCACGGCCGCGACGTACACCGCCACCTACACGGGCAGCGCACCGGCGTGCGGGGACGCGTACGGGTACACCTGCGGCGCCGGTCCTCAGACGTTCATCCCGGCCGACCAGACGGTGCTGACGCTGCAGGGCGACGACGCCTTCCAGCAGGTGGCGCTGCCGTTCCCGATGACGTTCTACGGCCAGAGCTACAGCAGCGCCTGGGTCGACACCAACGGCGTGCTCAGCTTCACCGCGCCGAACGGCTCGTCCTGGAACCACGGGGCGATCCCGTCGGCGCCGGCGGCGAACAAGCCCAACGCCTCGGTGTACCCGTTCTGGTCCGACCTGGACGTGGACGCCGCGGCCAGCGTGCGGACGCAGCTGATCGGGGCGGCACCGGACCGGCGGTTCGTCGTCGAGTGGCGCAATGTGCGGTTCTGGAACAACGCGAACGCGCGGGTCTCGTTCGAGACCGTGCTGCACGAGTCCGGTGACGTGGCGGTGGCCTGGAAGGACATCGACACCCTGGCGACCGAGCAGGGCTCCGCGTCCACCGTCGGCATCGAGAACGCGGCCGGCACCGTCGCGCTGCAGTACTCGCTCAACCAGCCGACCCTGCGCAGCGGCAACGGCGTGCTGTTCCGCCCGCCGGCCGGCCCGCCCCCGCCCACCGGCGGGACGCTCACCGGCCAGGTGACCGAGTCCGGCTCGGGTGCGGCCCTGTCCGGGGCCAGGATCGCGCTGTCGCCGGGCACCGCCACCGCGCTCACCGGGGCCGACGGCACCTACCGCATCGACGGCCTGGCCGCCGGCACCTACGCGGTCACCGCGACCGCGCCGGGCGGGCAGACCGCGACCGGCAACGGCGTCGTCACCGGCGCGGGCGCGGCCACGCTCAACCTCGGCATCCTGCTCAGGGACTCCTTCGGCTACACGGCCACGCCGGGCCCCCGCGGGTTCGTGCGGGCCGACCAGACCGTGCTGACGCTCACCGGTGACGACTACTACCAGCCGGTCACGCTGCCGTTCCCGGTGAAGTTCTACGGCACCACCTATACGACCGCGTGGGTGGACACCAACGGCGTGGTGACGTTCGTCCAGCCGACCGGCTCGGCCTGGAACCACTCGGCGATCCCGTCCGCGGCCGCCTCCAACAAGGCCAACGCGGCGATCTACCCGTTCTGGGAGGATCTGAACATCGACGCGGCGGCCAGTGTCCGCACCGCGGTCACCGGCAACGCGCCGAACCGGCAGTTCGTCATCGAGTGGCGCAATGTCCAGTTCTTCGAGGACACCAGCGCCCGGGCATCGTTCGAGGTGGTGTTCGCCGAGAACGGCGACATCGCGGTCGCGTGGGCCGACGTCGACGGCACGACCTTCGAGCAGGGCGCGTCGGCGACAATCGGTATCGAGAACGCCACGGGGACCGTGGCGTTGCAATACTCACTGAACCGGCCGGTGGTCAGAAACGGCACAGGGGTGCTTTTCCGGCCACCTGTCTGAGCAACAACCTGACCTTTGACCGGAATCGTCCACTGAAAACGGCACAAACGCCGCCCGGGATCAACCCGGGCGGCGTTTTGTCGTAGTCCGGACGCCGGTTGCCGCCGCCACTGGCACTTGGGTAACGTCCGTGAAGCGCGCTGCTTCAGGAGGTGTTCGGGGTCGTATCGGGACTTCGGAGCTTCACCGGAGGAAGGAGCAAGATGCCCGCGATTCGCCCGCCGGACCGACCGAGGTCCGAGGGAGAACCCACCCCTCCGCCGCGCAACTCCCGCCAGGGGCCCCCAACAGGAGAGTTCCGGCGCGCTGACACAACCGGCCAGTTCCAGAGGCCGCCCATGCCACCGGGACCCCCACCGTCCGCGACGGAGCCGCCACGCAGTGCGGTCCGGCGGCCACGGGTCTGGCTGATCGGCGCGCTGGTCATGGTGCTGCTCGTCGGGGCCGTCTTCGTGGTCGGCTGGATGCGCACCGGCAGCCCGCAGGCGGCCGGCAACGAGGCGTCGACCAGCGCCGACCCGGAGGCGGGCGAGAACGGCGGCGGCATGGGCGAGGTCGACCCCAACGCCGGCCTGAACGCCGGGCCCTCCGGATCGGCGTCCGCGTCGAAGAACCCCTCGGCCAACGCCAAGAGCACCGAGAACATCCCCGGGCGGGTCCCCGGCGGGTTCCCCGGCCCCGGCAACACGGGCGTGCCGGGCGGGACGAAGCTCACCACCTACAGCGGCCCCTGCACGATCGACAAGGACAACACGGTCATCGACTCCAAGACCGTCAACTGCGATCTGGGCATCAAGGCCAAGAACGTCAAAATCCAGAAGAGCAAGATCAATGGCGCGGTGGTACTCGACACCGACCAGTCCGGCTCCGGGAGCTGGTCCTACACCCTGTCCGACTCCGAGGTCGACGCGGGCACGCGGCAGAACGCGGCCGTCAGCTACGGCAACATGACGATCATCCGCAGCAACATCCACGGCGGCCAGACCAGCGTCCAGTGCGGCGAGAGCGGCTCCTACTGCACGATCCAGGACTCCTGGCTGCACGGGCAGAAGATCCCGGCCAACGCCAACTGGCACCTCGGCGGCCTGCTGTCCAACGGCGGCCACAACATCCGGGTGAAGCACAACACGATCGTCTGCGACGCCCCGGTCAACTCGGCCGGCGAGGGCTGCACCGGCGACCTGAACCTGTTCGGCGACTTCGCGGTCATCTCCGACGTCATCGTCGACAGCAACTTCCTCGGCGCCAACACGGGCTCGTCGTACTGTCTCTACGGCGGCGACACCAAGAGCAAGCCGTATCCGAACGCCAACAAGGTGCAGATCATCAACAACGTGTTCGCGCTCGGCAGCAACCGCAAGTGCGCGGCCTACGGCGCGGTCGCGGGCTTCAACGTCAACGGCTCCGGCAACGTGTGGCACAACAACACCTGGGAAGACGGCAGTCCGGTCAATCCGGAGAACTAAACGGGAGTAGAACGATGCAGGACGTCCTCGTCTCCGTCTGCCTGCCGGTGCGCAACGGCGCCAAGCGGATCCCGGCGGTGGCCCGCTCCGTGCTGGCCCAGGACCACACCAACCTCGAGCTCGTCATCTCCGACAACGCGTCGACGGACGAGACCGAGGCGGTGGCCCGGGCGCTCGCGGCCGAGGACCCGCGCGTCAAGTACCACCGGCAGGCCGAGAACGTGGGCCTGCTCAACAACTTCGTCTCCGCGATGCACCAGGCCACGGGCACGTATCTGCGCTGGATCGGCGACGACGACGCGATGCAGCCGAACTGCGTCTCCCGGAGCCTGAGCCTGTTCGCCGAGGATCCCCGGCTCGTCATGGTGACCGCGGCGTGCGAGTTCCACGGCGACGACGGGATCGTGCGGACGTCGGAGTACCACCGCGAAGATCTTCGTTCGGACGATCCGATCGTCCGGCTCACCGAGATGCTGCGCCTGCTCAATGACAGCTACCTGCTCATCGACCCGCTCTACGGCGTCATCCGGCGCGACGCCGTCGTGTCGATCCCGCGCCGGAACATGCTGCGCGAGGACCAGGTGTACTCCACGAAGCTGGCCCTGGCCGGCCCGTGGGGGCATGTGAACGAGGTGCTGTACCGCCGCGGCTTCCAGCGTGACGAGCGTCGCGCGCAGCTGGCCCGCCGCCTGGGCGTGCCGGTGTGGACCGCCCGCGCGGCCAACACGCTGCAGGGCCGCGAGATGCTGCGCTGGGTGAGCGAGGGCGCCGACCTGACGCCCGAGCAGCGGCGGCAGGGCCGGGCCGCGGTGCGCAAGTGGTACGTCGACCGGCAGCAGATCGTGCTCAGCCGCCGCGGCCGCCGCCTGGCCCAGGTGGTCGGCCTGGGCGGCAGCGGCCGCAACACCGCGGAGCAGCCGGGTTAGCGGTACCGCTACAGGAACCTGGCGGTATCGCTACAGGAACCAGCGGGTGGTCGAGGTGCGGACGGTGCGGGCGGGGTGGGTCAGCCGCCAGACCGTGCCGCACAGGCCGCACATGAGGGCCAGGGTCATCACGTAGGTGCCGTAGCTCAGGCTCATCGAGTCGAACGTCGCCGACACCGCCAGCGCGATCAGCTGCGTCGAGATCAGTGCCGCGCACAGGTGGCGGTCGGCGCGCTCGGTCGAGCGGCGCAGGGCCAGGGCGGCCAGCCAGATGCCGGTGATGTGCAGGATCGAGATCGTGGCCGCGCCCACGTAGCCGGTGCTCAAGAGCGTGATGAGCCACTGGTTGTCCATGACCTGGTACTGCGGCGGGATCCAGGTGCCGGTGCCGCGGCCGAACCAGGGGCGCTGCGAGATGTAGTGGAAGGCCATCGGGTAGCGCTCGGTGCGGGCGTTGATCGACGAGTTGCTGTCAGCGTTGTCGAAGAGGCCGAAGATGGTGCGGACCAGGCCGGAGCTGAGGACGCCCAGGACCGCGATCAGGCCCACCGCCATGATGCCGATGTTGAAGCGGGTCCGCCATTTCCAGACCGGGAAGAGCGAGACGAACACGATCGCGACCGCGATGATGCCGGTGCGGGACAAGGTCACCATGACGCCGGCCGCGATGATGACCGCGAAGATGGCCGAGGTGCGGCGGCGCTGCGGGGTGCCGGCGAACATCGCGAAGTGGATCGCGAAGGGCAGGACCATGGCCAGGAACGCGGCCAGCTCGATGTAGTGGGTCGTCGTGCTGGCGACGCGGATGCCGCTGCCGCGGATCTCGAAGCCGACCTCGGGGTTCTTCACCTGCAGGCCGGGGAGGTTCAGGTAGAGGGTGTAGTCGACCTTCGTGACGTACTGCAGCAGGCCGATCGCGGCCACCACCGCGGCGCAGGCCACGAGGACCTTGAGCACGCCCCGCATGCGGATCCAGTTGGGGACGCCGTCGGCCGCGGTGAGCAGGACGCCGGAGAACGCGGCCAGGTAGAGCATCATGCGGTCGGCGCCGTTGGACTCGATGGTCGTCAGGCCGCGCATGAAGCCGATGGCGTAGGAGATGAGGGCCGAGACCAGGAAGATCATCAGCGCCCAGCGCATCGGCTGGGGGCCGGTCATCGACAGGCTCGGGGTGAAGCGGGCCAGCACCCACCACAGGAACAGGCCCAGCGCGAGGACCAGGCCCGGGCGGCCGACGTCGGTCATGCCGGGCACGATCAGCCGGGCCGGGATCACGGTGATGAGGAAGACGGTGATGCTCAGCATCACCGCCGCGTCGATGCGCGTGACGCGGCGGCGGGTGACGTAGGTCTTGCCGGAGACGTACGACGGTTCCAGGTCGGCGGAGATGTACTCCTCGGTCGCGATCGTCACCGTACTGCTCCAACGCCCTTGTGCAGGCCGCTAATTGTTCTTGCCGCGCTTCGCGGAGGCCGGCCGGGGCGGCATCGCGGCGAGCGGGATGACCACGGTCGACTCGGCGTCGGGCATGATGATCGCCGTCTCGTCACCGGCCGGCTTGCGCTCGCCGGGCTTGGCGTCCTTCGCCGACGCGCTGCCGGGCCGCTGGTATTCCACCGTCAGCCCGTGCGAGTCGGCCCCCGTCACGACGGGCACGGAGCGGTGGATCGAGCCCGCGTTGACGGCCCCGGCGATGGTGCCCGGGCGGCGACCGGCCGCGTTGGGCTGGGTGAGCAGCGGCGAGGTCGAGGCGGTGTCGTCGGCGGCGTCGTCCAGCGGCGGCTCGCCGGGCTTGCGGCGGCGGCGCAGCCACGCGTCGACGCCGATCGTGGTGCCGGCGGTCAGCAGCAGCCCGGCCGCGGCGACGGCGACGAGGGCGCGCTTGACCTTCGAGCTCGACTTCTTGACGTTGCCGCCGGCGTCGAGCCGGGTGCCGGTGATCATGATCGCCTTGTTGCTGACGCCGTTGGCCTTCTGCAACTGCTCGATGCTGTCGGTGAACTTCGTGACGAGCGCGTCGGTCGTCTCCTTGGCCTGGGCCTTGGAGGAGCCGGTCACCTCGAACGTCACCAGCGGCGTGCTCTCGCCCATGGTGACCGTGTAGGTCTCGGCGAAGCCGTTGCGCTTGAACTCGTCGGCGACGGTCTGGTCCATCACCTGCACGATGGCGGCGTTGCCGAGGGTGGACAGGCCCAGCCCGATCCACTGGTTCTGCTGGTCGGGCGTGACCGCGCCGGGCTCGTGGTTGCCGGCGTTGGGCGACACCAGCTGGACATACGCCGTCGAGACGTAGTCCGGCTTGACCTGGCTGATGGTGACCGCCGTGATGATGACCGACAGCAACAGCATCGGAAGCGCGACCTGCCACCGCCGGACGAGCAGCTTCGTGATGTCCCAGAAGTCCAACGTCGTCCTCTCGATGACCGCTTGGCCGGCGCCGCCACTGTACTGTCTCGAAGCTCCGCAGCCTACCGACCGGAGCGTCCGCAGCGAACTCCAGAAGAGCTGAAGAAAACCTGAAAAAACTACGCTTGTCCGGTAGTAGACAATACCTCTGCCCTTTCAACCGATGACCATGCCCAGGCTCGGCGTAAAGGATCACGTGGTCCCTTGAAGGGGTAGGCGCGGCCGGCCACGGAGGCTGAGCGGGCGGCGCACGGCAAGGGCGAAGATATCTGGGAGGACAGGGCGGCATGCCGACCTCAGTCGTCAACATCAACGTGCACGGAATCGGCTCCGCCACTCGCACGCTGGACCCCGGCGAGGAGCAGGTCTGGGTCAGCGTCGAGCAGTTCGAGCAGGTCCTCGACGCCGCGGTGGGCCGGGACGACGTGCGGATCACCTTCGACGACGGCAACGCCTCGGACCTCGAGATCGGGCTGCCGAGACTGCTCGAGCGCGGGCTGAAGGCGCACTTCTTCGTGCTGGCCGGCGAGTTCGGGGTGCCCGGGCGGCTGGACCGGGACGGCGTGCGGGAGTTGCTCGAGGCCGGCATGTCGGTCGGATCGCACGGCTGGGCCCACCGCGACTGGCGACGCATCACCGACGCCGAGGCCGAGCAGGAGATGGTCGACGCCCCGCGGGTCATCGGCGAGCTCACGGGAAAGCCCGTTACGACGGTCGCGATCCCGTTCGGCTCCTATGACCGGATCGTCCTCAACCGTCTGCGCAAAGCCGGAATGCGACTTGTCTACACCAGTGATGGAGGCAAGGCCCGCCCCGATGATTGGCTGCAGGCCCGCTACAGTCTGCACCGCGACATCGACGCCGAATGGGTTCGCACGACCTTCGCCGGCAAGGCTTCGCCGGCAGTGCAGGCGCGACGGATCGTCGCTCGTCGCGTCAAGAGACTCCGTGGAGCACCGTGACCGACGTAGAGAACCGGGGGCGGCCGCGCATCGCGGTCATCATCGTCACGTACAACAGCGGGGACGTGATCGAGGGGGCCCTGCGCTCCCTCGTGCCGTCCGACGGCGTCGACCTCGCGGCCGTCGTCGTGGTGGACAACAACTCCAAGGACGAGTCGGTCGCGGTCGCCAAGGGCGCGGGCGACGTGCTGCCCGTCCAGTCCGTGCAGACCGGGCGCAACGCCGGCTACGCGGCCGCGATCAACGCGGGACTCGTGGCCCTGCGCGAAGTACCATATGACGCTCTTTGGGTCATGAACCCGGACGTGCGCATGCGCCCCGACACCCTCGCGACGCTCCACAAAGCGCTCCAGGCGCCCGGGCGCGGCATGACCGTACCGAAGATGCTGAATTCGGACGGATCACTGCAGCCGTCCCTGCGCCGGATGCCGACGGTCGGGCGGGCCCTGGCCGAGGCCGTCATCGGTGGCAAGCGCGCGGGCCGGATCGGGCGGCTGGGCGAGCTCATCACCGACCCGGCCGACTACGAGAAGGCCGGCGAGTGGGCCTGGGCGACCGGTGCCGCGCTGCTCATCGCCGCCGAGGTGGTGCGCGCGCTCGGCGATTGGGACGAGTCGTTCGTGCTCTACTCCGAGGAGACCGAGTACATCCTGCGCGCCCGCGATCGCGGCTGGCGCCTCTGGTACACACCCGACGCCGTCGTCGAGCACATCGGCGGTGAGTCGGGTTTCAACCCCACGCTGGCCGCACTGGTCACGCTGAACAAGGTCAAGCTGTTCCGGCGCCGCCGCGGGCCGATCGTGGGCTCCGCCTATTACGGCGCCGTCCTGCTCGGCGAGTCGGTGCGGGCCGTGCGCGGCAAACAGATCGCGAAGGCGTCCGTCGCCGCCCTGATGCACCCGTCGAAGCCGCCGAAGCTGGCCGACTGATGGAAGCCATCGCATTCGACAAGCTCAGCCCCGCGCACATCGACGCCTGGCACAAACTGCGCGCCGGCAACCCGCTGCTCGACAGCCCCTACTTCCACCCCGGGTTCGCCGAGGCCGTGCACAACAGCGGACGAGCGGTCCAGGTGTACTGCCGGCGCGGCGCGACGGGTGAGATCGAGAGCCTGTTCCCGGTGGTGCGCGAGGGCTCCCTGCTGCGCCCGGTCGGCTGGCCCGGCGCCGACTTCCAGGGCCCGATCCTCGCACCGGGCGCCGCCTATCCGGTCACGAGCCTGCTGACCGGCGGCGTGACCGCGCTCGAGTTCGACCACCTGCTGCCGCTGGCCACCGACTTCGAGGCGTGGACGGCGACGACGCGGGAGTCGCCCTACGTGGACACCACCGGCGGGATGGACGGGTACCTCGCCCGCGCCTCCAAGTCCGGCAAGGACAACATGGGCCAGGCTCGGCGCCGCACCGCGAAGGCGGAACGGGAGCTCGGCCCGGTCCGGTTCGAGGCCGACGTCGTCGACGAGGCCGCCCTGGCCGAGGTGATCCGGCTCAAGCGGGCCCAGTACGTCGCCACCGGGGCCAAGGACTACTTCGCCGAGCCGGACCGCGAGCGGCTCCTGCACGCGTTGCTGCACACGCGCGGTACCGACTTCGCCGGAATTTTGTCCACTGTGTACGCCGGTGACCAATTGCTCGCGGCGCACTTCGGCATCCGCTCCGGGCCGGTGCTGCACTGGTGGTTTCCGGTGTACGATCCGGCCCACTCGGCGCTCGCCCCGGGCTGGATCCTGCTGCGGGAGCTGGTGCTGGCCTCGCCGCGGCTCGGCTTCACCCGGATCGACCTCGGCCGGGGTGACGACGAATACAAGCGGCGGGCGAAGACTGGCGAGGTGCTCGTCGGTCAGGGCCTGGTGACCCGCAGCAACACCCGGCTCGCGGTGCGGCGGGCCCGCGAGCAGCTCGTGGCGGCGGCCAAGGCGTCGCCGCTCGGGCCGAGCCTGCGCAAGGTTGTACGCCGCTTGCGTTCGAGATAGAAGGAGGCGTCAGGAATGGCCGGCAGAAGTGCCCTGATTCTGGTCGAGAACCTTTCGGTGCCGTTCGACCGGCGGGTGTGGCAGGAGAGCCTGGCGTTGCGGGACGCGGGCTGGGACGTGAGCGTGATCTGCCCGCAGGGCACCAAACGCGACACCGAACCGTATGCGGAGATCGACGGGATCAAAATCCACCGGTACCCCCTGGAGGCGGCGACCGGCGGCCCGCTCGGCTACGCCAAGGAGTACTCGTCGGCGCTGCGGCACACCCTGCGCCTGGCCAAGAAGGTCGGCCCGGTCGACATCGTGCACGCCTGCAACCCGCCGGACATCCTCTACGTGGTGGCCAAGCGGCTGCGCAAGCACGGGACCCGGTTCATCTTCGACCAGCACGACCTGGTGCCGGAGCTGTACCTGTCCCGCTTCAACCGCGGCAAGGACCTGCTCTACCGCGGGGTCGTGCGGGCCGAGAAGGCCACCTACGACGCGGCCGACGTGGTCATCGCCACCAACGAGAGCTACCGGCAGGCGGCGCTGACCCGCGGCGGCAAGGCGCCCGAGGACGTCTTCGTGGTCCGCAGCGCGCCCGTGGTCGAACGGTTCCATCACGTGCCGCCGGACGAGTCCATCAAGCGGGGCAAGCCGTACCTGCTGTGCTACCTCGGCGTCATGGGCCCCCAGGACGGCGTCGACTACGCCCTGCGCGCGCTGGCCAAGCTGCGCGACGAGGTCGGGCGCACCGACTGGCACGCGGCCTTCGTCGGGGCCGGGGACACCTTCGAGCAGATGCAGGTGCTCGCGGCCGAGCTGGGCCTGGCCGACGCCGTCACGTTCACCGGGCGGATTCCGGACGAGGACCTGCTGCGGTACCTCTCCACGGCCGACGTCTGCCTCTCGCCCGACCCGCTCAACCCGCTCAACGACGTCTCCACCATGAACAAGATCATGGAGTACATGGCGATGTCGAAGCCGATCGTCTCCTTCGAGCTGCGCGAGGCCCGGGTCTCGGCCGGGGAGGCGGCCGTCTACGCGCCCGCCAACGACGAGTCGGCGTTCGCGAGGCTGGTGTCGGCGCTGCTGGACGACCCCGACGAGCGCGCGCGCATGGGTGCCCTCGGGCAGGCCCGGGTCAGCGGCCCGCTCTCGTGGGACAACTCGAAGAAGAACCTGATCGCGGCCTACGAGCGGGCCTACGCCAAGAAGCTCGGGACCTCAATCCCGGCCCAGCGCACCGGTGGCACGGGAGCTGGCGTCACTGCCCCAGGCGTTGTCATCCCGCCGCAGCCGGCTCGCGGCGCGGTCGATGACCAGGACGCCCAGGAACGCGGTGGCGTCAACGGGGCTCACTGACCGGCCGCGCACCAGCCGGACGAGCGCGCCGAGGCCCAGCGGGGTCTCGGCCGCGCTGCCCTTCAGCGCGGCCAGCTGCCGGTTGCCGCGGCGCACCCGGACCCGCCGGTTCAGGTGGGCCCGCAGGGTCCGGGCCGGGCGCACCAGCGACCGCGCGTCCCGCACCGAGACGCGCTCGTCCGGCCCGAAGCTGGCGTGCACGTAGCCGTCGTCGGAGAGCACGTCGGGCATCGGGAAGACCCGGGCGTGCCCGGCCTCGGTGAGCATGTAGACCCCGGCCCCGGCCAGCACCCGGCTCGGCGCCATGAGCCGGTGGTGCACGCGGTGCACCCGGCGGATCAGCCGCCCCACCTTCGCCAGGTCCAGCTCCGGGACCGGCGAGCAGGCCAGCACCCCGGGCTGCGCGCACGCCGCGACGAGCGCGCGCACCGAGTCCGCCGTGAGCTCGACGTCGGCATCGAGGTACATCCGGGGAAAGGTCAGGCAGTGCTCATCGCCGAGCCGCATCGCCGGCACCTTGCCGGGCACCGGGGACTCGACCACGCGCACGCCCGGCACGGCGGCCGCGACGGCGGCGGTGTCATCGGTGCACGCGTTCGGCACGACGATCACGTCGAATTCGCCGGGTTGCGTGCTTTCCAGGAGTTTCCGCAGATTGTGTCCGATGACCGCGGCCTCGTTGTGGGCCGGAATGACAATGCTCACGACCGGGGTTCGCACGGCGCCCACGATAGCGTGCGAAGACGTGAAAGCGCTTGACGGATAACCGATCGACCTATTGGTCGGGCTGTCGCGGGCCGGATAGGTTCGGGCTCCTATGAGCGCCTTTCTCGCGGTCTCGATCGCTCCAAACGCGGCGGAACGTCTGCGCCACCCGGTCGAGGCGGCGGTCGCGTGCCTCGGCGACGCTGTGGCATTCCGGGACGAGGCCGAGGACGGCTGGGTCGTCTCCACCGAGCCCCTCGGGCCGGGCGCGTTCACGGTGTCGCTGAGCAAGCTGCTGCGCACCCGCGACGCCGACCTGTCCACCACCGACGTGGCCGCGCTGCTCACCGGCCCCGGCTCCGGCCTCGTCGACCTGCTGCCGCCGTTCGCGGCCGCGCACCGCGCCCGCGCCGGCGGCCCGATCACCGTCGCCAACGACTGGCTCGGCTTCCGGCAGCTGTACTGGTGGCGCGGCGACGGCGCCGCGGCCGTCTCCACCAGCGCCCGCGCCCTGGCCGTGCTCACCGGGGCCGGGCTCGACCATGCCGGGCTCGGCACCCAGGTGATGATCGGCTGGCAGATCGCCGACCAGACCATCTACTCCGGCGTGCACGCCTGCCCACCGGCGACCCTCGCCACGCTCGCCGGCGGGGCGCTGGAGCTGCGGCAGTACGCGGCCGACGTCAGCCAGGCCGGCCCGGCGCCGAAGCTCGAGGACGCGGTCGCCGAGATGGCCGACATCCTGGCCCGCTGGCAGACCGCCTACGTCGAGGCGCACCCGGAGTCGGTACTGCAGCTCACCGGCGGCCACGACTCGCGGATCCTGCTCGGCGCGACGCCGGAGAAGCTGCGCACCGGCATGCGCGCGCTGACCCTGGGCTCCGACACCAGCCCCGACGTCGTCATCGCGGCCCGGCTGGCCAAGCGCTACGGGATGCGGCACGAGGTGTACCGCCTCGACGAGCACGCCCCGCCGTCCCCGGCCGCGGCCCACGGCCTGGCCCTCGAGGCCGCCAAGGCCCTGGAGACGCTGGGCAGCCCGATGGCCCTCGCCCCGCTGCTGAGCGTCGAGGAGCACCTCGACCAGGGCCACCGGCTCTCCGGGCTCGGTGGCGAGGTGGCCCGCGGCTTCTACTACGCCGGGCAGCCCGTCGGCGCCCAGACGTCGCCCGCCCTCGTCGAGCGGCTGGCCCGGTGGCGGCTGTTCAGCAACGAGTCCGTCGACGCGGCCGCGCTGGACAAGGACTTCCACGCCGCCGCGTCCGCGCACACCCACGCGACGCTCAAGACGCTGTTCCCGGCCGGCGACTGGCTCCGCGCGACCGACCACTTCTATCTGTACCACCGGATGCACCGCTGGTCCGGCGCCCACGGGACGGCCGCCGCGGTGCGCCGCCACTTCGTCAACCCGATGTTCGACCGGCGCTTCATCGAGCTGTCGCTGGGCGTGGCCCCGGCCGACAAGCGCGACTCGCTGCTGCTGGGCCGCATCATGAGCCGCCTCGACGCCGAGCTGGCCCGGATCCCGCTCGACACCGGTCTGGTGCCGGCCCGGCTCGGCACCCGCAGCATGGCGACGCGGGTCACGGTGGCCACGGCGACGGCCCGCAAGGTGGCCGGGAAGGTGCGCCAGCGGCTCACCGACGCCCGCCGCCCGCAGCTGGGCGCGGCCGAGTTCAGCGACCTGGTGCTCGAGCACTGGCGGGCCGACAAGTCCGTCTGCGCGCCGCTGTTCGACCTGCCGATGGTCGACCGGACGTGGCTCGACGGGCTGCTCAGCGGCGCCCACGGGGCCCCGGCCACGACCGTGACGTTCCTGGTCAACCTCCTGGTCGTGGCCGAACAGCACAAGGCCTGAGCCGGCTCGCGAAGCGAGCTGAGGCGCAGCACAGCAATAGCCGGGGCAACTCGGTGCGAGAGCCCCGAAAATTGCCCGGCTGATCTGATGTGTCCATCCCGGCCGGCGTCAGCTGACCGCGGCCTCCACGACCGGCGCCATGCGCGTCTGCCACGAGACGTCGTCGATGAAGCGCTGCCGCCGCGCCTCGTCGGCCCGGCCCATCGCGAGGGCCTGCCGCAGGCCCTCGGCCCACTGCTCGCGCGCGCAGATCTGGACCCGCTCATCGTCGACGCCGTGCATCGGCGGCAGGTCGATGACCACCGCCGGCAGCCCCGCGCTGAGGTACTCGTACAGCTTCAACGGCGACATCGCCGCGATGCCGGCCTGGTCGCGGTGCGGGATGACGCCGACGTCGCAGGCCTGGGTCGTCGCGGCGAGCTCCTCCTGGCCGACCCGGTCGAAGACGTGGACGTTCGGCAGGGTGCGCAGCCAGGAAATGACCCCGGCGTCGCCGAAGTGGCCCATGAAGATCAACGATCCGGCCATCTTCGCGGTCAGCTCGACGAGATCCTTGTCCAGGCGCGGCCCGATCGACCCGGTGTAGATGACGCGCGGGCCCGGCAGCGCGGCGATCCGCTCCGGGGCCGGGCGCAGCGGGCGCCACTTGTCGGCGATGACGCCGTTGGGCACGACCTGCGCGCGCGGGGAGATGCGGTTGCACAGCTCCTGGGAGACCGCGAAGATGTCGACCTTGCGCTCCTCCATCCGCTGGTAGGCCGCGTGGTAGACGTCCCACCAGCGGCGCACGCCCTCGCCGGTGGCCCAGTCGTCCTGCCCGAAGTAGATGATCTTGCTGATCCAGGGTGCGTCGCACCAGGCGGCGGCGAACGGGTGGTAGGTCACCACAGTCGCCGACTCCGGCCGGGGCGAGGCCTCACCGCGGGTCTGTGCGAGCGCGTCGCCGAGGATCTCGCCGAACTTCTGGTAGGCCTTCTCGACGGTGGCCACGTCGGTCGCGTCGTGCCGGCGCAGGCGGTGCGGGCGGGCCCGCATCGCGGTGCGGCCGCCGACCTCGAACGGCTCGATCAGGCTCGTCGTGCGGCCGCGGGCGGCGGACAGGACATATGAGCGGAACGGGTCCGAGACCACCAGATTGCCGATGCGATCGTCACCGGCGAGGGCGAGCAGCGTCTGGTCGGCCGGTGTACAGAATTCGCGCGCTACGGAGTCCTCGAACATTTCGTACGAAAATGTGAAGACGACATCAGCCTTATGGGTCAACGGTCTCTCCTGCCTCGGCCCGCGGACGGGCTGCACGCTACCACAGCAGTGCATTGTTCGAACCGGGCCGGAATACGGGGATAAATCGTCACTGTCCGACTTCCTTGCGTGACCTGTACACAGCGTTGGCCGGTTTGTTACTCTGCCTGCGCGTCGGCCTCCGGTGATCATTTCCGGCACGCGCGCGCGAGCCGCCGCCGGACTCATTCATCCGAATATTCGGTATACCCGATGGCGCCAGCGGTAGGGAGACCAGTGTCAATCGAGGATTCCCCGACCGTCGAAGTGCGCCGCGTGGCCGATGATTCGCCGACGGTCGAGATCGACCCGGCCACCGTCACCGGCAGTGCCCCGCAGGGCGGTGGCCTGTCGTCGGGGATGCGCTGGAGCGGCATCTCGATGGCCGGCCGGCAGGTCTTCACGGTCCTGTTCACCATCGTCCTGGCCCGCATCGTCGGCCCCGACTCGTTCGGCATCGTGGCACAGGCCACCGTCTACATCGGCGTCGTCGGTCTCCTGCTCGACCAGGGCTTCTCCAGCGCCCTGATCCAGCGCCCGATCGTCGAGAAGGACATGCCGGGCGCGGTCGTCACCGTGAACCTCGCCATCGGCGCCCTCCTGGCGATCATCACCGCCGCGATCGCCCCGCTGTGGGCGCTGTTCATGGAGACCCCGGCGTTGACCGGCGTGCTGATGGCCCTGGCACCGACGCTGTTCATCCGCTCCCTGGCCATCACACCGCGCGCGATGCTGCTGCGCGGCATGGAGTTCCGCAAGATCGGCATCGCCGACGTCACCAGCGCGGCCCTCGGCGGCGCGGTCGGCGTCACCTACGCGGCCCTCGGCGGCGGCTACTGGGCGCTGGTCGCGCAGATCCTCTCCACCGACATCGTGCTGGCCGTCGTGATGCTCATGGCCGGCGCCGGCCGCTGGCCCAACCTGCGCATGCACCGGCTGAAGGAGATCGCCGGCTTCTCGTGGCGCGCGTTCGCCGCCGGCCTGCTCATCAACTCGGTCTCGCGCAACATCGACAACGTGCTCGTCGGGCGGTTCCAGGGCCCGGAGCAGCTCGCGTTCTACGGGCTGGCCTACCGCCTGCTCCTGCTCCCCGTCCAACTGGCCAGCACGATGATCGGCACCGTGCTCTTCCCGGCGTTCTCCCGCCTGGCCGGCAACCTCGCGGCGCTGGCGTCGGAAACGGCGAAAGCGACAAGAGCATTGGCGGCATTGGTACTGCCGGCCATGGCGCTCGTCGCCGCCGCGGCACCGCAGATCGTCGTGCTGCTCTTCGGGGCCGACTGGCTGCCGGCGGTACCCATCGTGCAGGTGTTGGCGACCGCCGGGGCCTTCCAGGCGATCTACACGCCGTCACACGCGCCGCTGGTCCTGGGCCTCGGCGAAGCCGGGCTCAACCTCAAACTGGCCTGGCTCACGACGATCGTGTCGACCGTCGGCATCGTGGCCGGCCTGCCGTTCGGCGCGATCGGCGTGGCCATCGGCTACACCGTCGCCACCGTCGCGCTGGTGCCGGTCGAGTGGGTGGTCCGCCGCCGCCTGGTCGGCATGACGGTCCGCAGCCAGATCGCCACCCTCGGCCCCGGCCTGCACGTGGGCCTCTGGATGGCCGCGGTGTATCTGGCGGTCGCGGTCGCCATCCACGGCCACAACCTGATCGTGCTCATCGCCGGCCTCGCCGCCGCGCTGGCCGTCGCCGTCGCCGTCCTGCGGCTGGCCCACCGGTCCCAGCTCAAGGAGCTGCTGTCGATGGGCAACAGCCTGGCCGGCCGGTTCGGCAAGTCCTGAACATCAGCCCGTGATACATGACGGCTGGATGAATTCGCGGTTTGAAAAGGCCGCCGCACCGGGTGCGGCGGCCTTTTTCGTCACACTGCGTAAGGGTCAGCCCGCGGTGCTCTGCAACGGGATCTTCGGCTCGCCGCCGTTGCCGTCCTCGATCTTCTCCAGCCAGATCTCGCGCCAGTACGGCGTGATGGCCCGCGGGCAGTTCGCGTTGAACGCGCCCTCGCAGACCACGTTCTCGAGCACCAGGCAGGGGCTCTTCATGTAGATCATCTTGCCGGTGTTCTCGTCGATGATCTGGTCGACCTTGCGCAGCACGCGGGCGGTCTTGCCGCAGAACCGGGCCATCTCGGCGTCGAAGCCCATGCCGCGGTTGAGCAGGTTCTCGTTGAGGGTCGGCTCGATCTCCTCGCGGGACCTGACCCGCACGAGGTCACCGACCTCGATGCCGGCGCGGCCGGTCGGCGTCTTGCCCTGAGCCTTGCCGCGCAGGTAGCCCCACTCCTTGCCGCCGCGGATGCGGGCCCAGCGGGGCAGGGACTTGTTGGAGGCGCGCTGGAAGCGGTTGTACACGCCCACGCCGATCGCCCGCGCGGTCCAGCTGACGCCGAAGTTGCCGGTGCGCACGTCCTGGCCGAACTGCCCGAGCTCCAGCAGCGGCAGCACCTCGGGGGCGGCGCGCAGCAGCTCGGTGGCCTGGCAGCGGAAGCGCTCGGTGCCGTCCTCGAACGCCGGGCCCTGCGCGTTGCGGACCACCAGCGGCAGCAGCCGGGACTCGGCCGGGGCGGCGACGACCGGAGCCGGGTCCGTGGCCGGGTTCTCCGCGCCTTGCTCGACCTTGCTCAGCCAGGCGGTCTTCCAGAACAGCAGGCAGCCGGCCTGGCATCCGCCGTGCCCGCCGCCGTCGCAGCGCAGGCCGACGAGATGGACCGCGCCCTCCATTTTCCGCATCCCCGAGCGCTGCATCGTGTCACACGTCTTGTGTGCCGATTTGTACACTCGGAAACGTTTGCCGCAGTACTGCAGCATTTCCGGCATGAATGGCAGGGCATCCAATTCACCCTGCTCATCGAGTGTGGCGAGAATCTCCTCCTCACTCAGCACTTCAACCAGGTCGCCGGTCTTCAGGTCGAGCAATTCGCCCTGTTTGGTGGATTGCGTTTGCACGTCAGACTGCCTCCGTCAGCTGCCCGCGGCGCGCCGCGGCCCTACCCCTACTGAACAGACCTTGTAACTTTCACCGATCGCCCTGCTCACAGCCGTTTGCCGACCGTGCCACCCCGCCCTGGGAGCACGGCCCGCGACCGCTCGCTCACCGGCCGGTGAACCATTGCCGTCGTTTGCCGCAAGCCCGCGCCACCAAAACTGACGGACAATGCGGAATCCGGCATTTCAGCTTCGCCCGAACGGCACCGTTGCCGCTCTCGGACATCCGCCGCCCACGCCCCACATTCCGAACTCCGACTCTTATCCGACTCACCGGACGCGCGTACTCTACGCAACCATAGAGCGCGGCCGAGGAATATGACAGATTTATGACGCCTCTTTTCGGGTCCGAGGGTATCAGTTAAGTTCGGCACCGGACGTCCGACGGCCACGACCATTTTTGGGGGGTCATGTGACCGCGCAAACACGCCCGTTTCATTTCATTACCGGGATGCCCGTGCTGCGGCCGCCTTTGGCCACCTGGAGGGACCGGCTCCGGCAGATCGAGGACCTCGGTTTCCACGCCGTCGCCGTCTCCGACCACCTGGGCGACGGCTGGTCGATGGACCCGCTCCTGACGATGGCGAGCGCCGCGGAGGCGACGACCACCCTACGGGTCGGCACCGGCGTGCTGTGCAACGACTTCTACCACCCGGTGCACCTGCACCGCTCGATCAGCAACCTCGACGTGCTCTCCGAGGGCCGGCTGACGCTGGGGCTGGGGGCCGGCTACCGGCTCACCGATTACCAGGTCTCGGGGGTCCCGTTCGACCCGGCGCCGGTGCGCATCGCCCGCCTGGCCGAGTCGATCGCGGTGCTCAAGGGCCTGTTCGCGGGCGAGCGGTTCGACTTCACCGGCGAACACTTCCGCATCAGCGGCCTGACCGGGGCGCCCAAGCCGGTCCAGCGGCCGCACCCGCCGATCATGATCGGTGGCGGCGGGCGGCGCATGCTCGAGCTCGCGGCCCGCGAGGCCGACGTGGTGAACATCAACCCGCGGCTGAGCAAGGACCTGTCGATCGAGCGGATCGAGCACGAGCTCAGCACCGAGGGCCTGCGCGAGAAGGTGGATCTGGTCCGGTCGGCCGCCCACGCCGCCGGCCGCGACCCCGACGAGTTGCGGCTGCAGGTCAGCATGCTGGACGTCCGGATCGCCGAGCACCACTGGTCGTCCGGGCTGCTCAGCTGGCTGCCGGAGGGGGTCTACGACAAGTCCCCGCTCGCACTGGAGGGCGACGTGGCCCGCTGCGCCGACACCTTGCTGGAGCTTCGCGAGGAGACCGGCATTTCCGAGATCCACCTGGGCGGCAACTTCCTCGCGGTCGCCCCCATTGTGAACAAATTGCTGTGACCGTTTTCGCGCAATAAGAACGCCCCGGTGAAAGCTTCACCGGGGCGTTGTCGTTCGATGCCCTGCTTTAATAGGCGCCGGTCCCGCGCACGACGGCGTTCGCGGTGCGGGCCAGGATGCGCAGGTCGAGCAGCGGCGACCAGTTGTCGACGTAGTTGAGGTCGAGGCGCACCGACTCCTGCCACGACAGGTCGGAGCGGCCGCTGACCTGCCACAGGCCGGTCATGCCCGGCTTGACCAGCAGGCGGCGGCGCACGTCGTCGTCGTAGCCGGCGACCTCGGACATCAGCGGCGGGCGGGGGCCCACCATCGACATCGTGCCGTTGATGACGTTGAGGAGCTGGGGCAGTTCATCGAGCGAGGTGCGGCGCAGGATCGAGCCGACCTTCGTCACCCGCGGGTCCCGCTTCATCTTGAAGAGCAGGCCGTCGGCGTTCTGGTTGAGGTGCTCGATCTCCTGCCGCTTCTTGTCCGCGTCCTTGACCATGGTGCGGAACTTGTAGCAGGTGAACTCCTTGCCGTTGATCCCGGCGCGCGGCTGGCGGAACAGCGCGGGCCCCGGTGTCGTCACCCGGATCATGATCGCGGTGAAGATCATGAACGGGCCGGCCAGGATCAGCAGGATGGTGGCCAGTAGGCGGTCGAGCACGTTCTTGACCGCGCGCTGCGGGCCGGTCAGCACGGGGGCGCGCACGTGCAGCAGGGGGCCGCCGCCGCTGGGCAGCACCGCCACCCGCTCCGGCGCGACCTCGGGCAGGGCCGGCGCGACCAGGAGCTCGATGTCGTTGTCCGACAGCTCCCAGGCGAGACGGCGCATCTTGTACGGGTCCATCTCCAGTGGCAGGGCCACGAGCACCGCGGTACACCCGGCGCCCAAAGCGGTGCCGGCCACATCCTTGAGGTCGCCGTAGACCGGGATGTTCTGGGCGGTGATCTTGCGCGCCTGGTCGAGGTCGGTGATGCAGGCCCCGGCGACCCGCAGGCCGTAGGAGCGGTCCCGCTGCAGCGCGGTGAGCAGGGTGACGACGGAGTCGGCCGGGCCGATGACGAGGGCGCGCTGGCGGACGTACTCGCGCTGCACCGTGCGCAGCACCGCGAGCGTGGCGTAGCGACCGGCGATCGTCAGGGAAGCGGCGACGGGCACCGCGACGATGATCGGCTTGAGTAGGTACAGCATGTCGAAGAGCACGCAGATCGGGGCCAGGATGGCGACCGCGACGACCGCGGCCCGCAGGCTCCGGTAGATCATGCCGGTGCGGTTCTCCAGGAACCACCGGTCGTACATCCGGCTGCCCGCGAGCAGCAGCAGCCAGAACAGGCCGAACGTGATGACGGAGTAGGCGGGCGGCACACCCTCGCCCGGTGCGACGAACGCACCGCCCATCAGGTCGCCGGCCATGAACAGGACGACGGTCATGATGGCGATCGTCACGGCGAGGACGTCACCGAGAAAGGCGACCGACAGATTGCGCCCGGTCGACCTGAGGCGGCGTCGCTGGACCCCTGGGAACGCCGCCATCACCGCGGTCTCGACCGTGGCCGAATCCGCCAGAACCATCCCAACCCCCTTACGTGCTGCTCAGATCCACTTATCGAAGGTGAAATGTGGTGGCGTCCGGGGCCGCGACTGCCCGTGCGTAGCCGAACCCCGGCGGTAAAGTACCGGGCGCGCAGTTTGGCCGGTACCGTCGTGCCGCATTTCCGACGTGGCTGAAGGTGCTATTGACACCGGTGGTGCTGCACCTTTGCGCAAAGCGTCGTCCAATAAGGGAAAAAAGGACAAGACGACGGCTGCCGCGGACTTCCCGGTCGAATATCACGCTGCGTCGCCTTAATGGAGTTCTATGCCGGACTTAAAGGTTCACGGAGTGACGAAGGTCAATCCAGCCGGACCGGTCCAGCCAGGCCGAACGCTTGATCGCCGAGGGCGCCGGCATGATCACCGTCCGTTCGAAGTTCGTCACACACCGCAGGGTCTTAAACCGAGCGTCACCGTCGAGCCGCCGGTCCCGGCCACTTCCGCCCATTGCGTCTTCCCTGTGAACCGAGCACTGCCCGATTCCGGGCCGTTCGGCAATGGGACAAGGAATCTTTCAATGCATGTGCGCAAATAACTGTCGGGGCTTTCCTGCGCCGCCGTGGGGGATGTTAGCAGCGAGGGGCCACCTGGCGGCAGGCGGATCCGAGATCAGTTCGTGTCCGGAATGATCGTTTTCGCAGCTCGCACGCCCTGTTGGTCGGTTCTTCCGTGGCCTGTCGGTGGACTTCCCCCGGTACTTTCGGCTCAATTCACCCCCGCCGCCGGTACTATCCGGGAAGCTTCAGCCCCGCCGCTGGAGCCGGAGCAGGCACGAGCAGCCGTGGGAGCCCCTCGTGAGCAACAGCACAATGCCGGTCGTCAGCATCGTCACCGTCGCGCACAACGCCCGGGAGGGCCTGCTCAAGGGCCTGGGCGCGGTGCAGCGCAGCACCGAGGTCCCGGCCGAGATGATCGTCGTGGACAACGGCTCCACCGACAACACCGCCGCCGCCGTGCGCCACGCCTTCCGCGCGGTCACCCTGATCCGCCGCGACGAGCCGCTGCCCGCGCCCGCGGCCCTCAATCTGGGCGCCGCCGGCGCCACCGCGCCGTGGCTGCTCTTCCTCGACCCGGGCCTGGAGCCGCTGGGCGACGCGATCCGCACGCTGGTCGAGCACGCCGGCTCACACCCGGCCGACGGCCTCTGCACCGGCCGCACCCTCCAGGACCGCCGGACCCCGCGCCCGTACTACTGGCTGCACACCGGCCGCCGCGTCCGCCGCCTGATCCGCACCGTCCGCGACCGCCTTCTCCCGCCCCGGACCCCGGAGCCGGGCCAGGTCGACGACGGCCGCACCATCGAGTCCCCGCCAACCCTGCTGGGCACCGCGTGCCTGGCCGCCGGCCTCCCGTTCGACCCGGAACGACTCCCGAACCTGGACCGCGCGATCGGCGGCGCGGTCCCGGCTCTGACGCCTCGCATGCTGCTCATCGAACGCGGCCTGTGGGATCGTCTGGGCGGCTTCGACGAGCGCCTGCCCACCGCCGACCTGTCGGTCCGCGCACGGGCTCTGGGCGCCCGCCCGGCCTTGGTCCCGGACGCGAAGATGGCGGCGATCCCCCCGGACCGCCCGACGGGCCGCCACGCCGCCCCGGACCCCCCACGCCCACCGGCTCGCCTGGTGAGCACAGCGCTGCTGACCGAGCGCATGCTGTTCGCCCACCGCCACCTGACGCCCGCGCGCGAGAAGACGATGGCCCTGATGCTGACAACAGCCGCCTGGCTACGCTCAATCGCCGGCGAGCCGTGGCTCTCGATCTGGCGCCGCCGCGATGTCTGGCTGGACACCACCGAGCCGATGCCGTTCGTCCCCCTCCAGAAACCCCGCACCCCCGTCCTCCAACGCGACCTCTCCCAGCCGTAGCCCACCCACTACCCCGCCGCGGTGCTTGTCCGCGTCCGCGCGCAGTGGTTGCTCTCGTCCGGGCCGAGCGCAGCGCGCTGCGGTTGATTCGGCGGCTGCTCGGTGGCAGCTCGTGTGTTGTGGTTGCGTGCGTCCGCGTCCAGGCACGCGCCGCGTGCCATCACCGCGCGCGGACGCGGGTCACGGGCAATCACCACGCACGGACGCGGGACACGAGCAAACCGCGGCGCACGGACGCGGGACACGAGCAACCGCGGCGGACGAGCAGGAGTGCGGTCAGCCGTAGCGGGGAGCGCTGCGGCTGCGTTGCGTGTTGGGGCCGCGGCGGTCGCGGGCGCGCCAGCAGCCGGTGTGCCAGTGGCGGCGGTCGGTCAGGTCGCCGCGCTCGTCGGCGGGCCAGGCCACCAGGTGCGGGACGCCCGGGGCGATCTCCTGGTCGCAGCCCGGACACCGGTATGCCTTCGTCGCGGCGCCGGCCGGGATGTTACGGACCTGCCACTCTCCGTCGCTCCACTGTTGCACGCTGCCGACGCCCCGCTTGACCCGGTCCAGATCGAGCGGTGGCGGGGCTTCGTCGCGCTTGGGGTGGTTGCGCCGGGGGGACACGCCCCAAGACTAACGTGATCAGCGCTTCGAGTAGTCGCGGAAGCCGCGGGCGACCTTGCGGCCCAGGTAGCCGGCGGTGACCAGGTGCTCCAGCAGCGGGGCGGGGGCGAAGCCGGGTTCGCGCAGTTCCAGGTACAGCTCCCGCTGGATGGCCAGCGCCACGTCGAGGCCGATGACGTCGAGCAGCTCGAACGGGCCCATCGGGTAGCCGCAGCCGAGCTTCATCGCGTTGTCGATGTCGTCGGCGGTCGAGTAGGAGGCTTCGACCATTTTGACGGCGTCGTTGAGGTAGGGGAACAGCAGCGCGTTGACGATGAAGCCGGAGCGGTCGGCGCACACGACGGGGTGCTTGGCGACGGCCCGCACGACGGCGGTGGCGGTGGCGACGGTCGCGTCGGCGGTGCGGATCGTGCGGACCACCTCGACCAGGCCCATCGCCGGAGCCGGGTTGAAGAAGTGCAGGCCGATCACGTCGGCCGGGCGTTCGGTGGCGACGGCGAGCTCGATGACCGGCAGGCTCGACGTGGTGGTGGCCAGGACGACGCCGGGCTTGCAGATCTCGTCGAGGGAGGCGAAGAGCGCCTTCTTGACCGACAGCTCCTCGACGACCGCCTCGATGACCAGGTCGACGTCGGCGAGGTGTTCGATGGTGGCGGACCAGGTGACCCGGCCGAGGGCCGCGTCGCGGCCGGCCTCGTCGAGCTTGGCCCGCACGACCGCCTTGTTGAGGGAGGTCTTCAGCGCCTCGCAGGTGCGGCCGGACTGCTCGGCGCCGCGGGTCACGGAGACGACCTCGAACCCGGCCCGGGCGAACACCTCGATGATGCCGGTGGCCATGGTGCCGGAGCCGACCACGCCGACCTTGGCGATGGCCCGCGCCTCGGACTCCACGTCCGGCGCGGCCGTGTCCGGCACGACGACCGGCGAGCCGGGCTTCTCGTAGGTGTAGAAGCCCCGCCCCGACTTCCGCCCCAGCAGCCCGGCCGTGACCATCTGCTTGATGAGCGGCACGGGCGCGTGGCGGCGGTCGCGGCCACCGCGGCGATACATGGTGTCGAGGATCTCGTAGGCGGTGTCGAGCCCGATGAGGTCCATGAGCGCGAGCGGCCCCATGGGCAGCCCGCAGCCGAGTTTCATGGCCGCGTCGAGGTCCTCCCGGCTGGCGTACTTGGCCTCCAGCAGCGAGACGGCCTGGTTGAGGTAGCCGAACAGCAGCGCGTTGGCGATGAACCCGGCCCGGTCGCCGATGGTGACGTCGACCTTGCCGAGCCGCGCGCACAGGGCTTCGATGTCGGTGACCACGTCCTCGGCGGTGACGACGGTCCGCACCACCTCGACCAGCTTCATGACCGGCGCCGGGTTGAAGAAGTGCATGCCGATGACCCGGTCGGGCCGCCCGGTGGCCACGGAGATCTCGGTGACGGAGAGGCTCGAGGTGTTGGTGGCGAGGATGGCGTCGGCCCGGCACACCTTGTCGAGCTCGCCGAAGAGCCGCTGCTTGAGCCCGAGCTGCTCGGGGACGGCCTCGATCACGAGATCGACGGCGTGCAGCGCCGGCAGCCCGACCGCGAACGTGACCCGCCCCAGCAGCGCATCACGCTCCTCGGCGGAGAGCTTCCCCTTGCGTACCGCCCGATCGACGCTGCCCCGCAGGTTCTCCTCCCCCCGCTGCCGCGCCGCCTCGCTGACCTCGACCGCCATGACCGCGATCCCGTTGCGCGCGAAGACCTCGACGATGCCCGCGCCCATGGTCCCCAGCCCCACCACGCCCACGGTTGCGAACTCGCGCCCCATCGCCGGCCTCCCTAACGCTCCTTCAGGACACAGGCGAGTCTGCCACGCCACCCCGCATCGATCCCCCGCCGTGTGGCAAATGCCCCTGCGACAGGCGCCGGCCCGCCTTCGCTTTCCGCTTTTGTTTCCGCGCCGCAACACGTTTCGGCCCGCCCGCCCCGTCCCCCTCCCGCGCGCACCGCCGAACCCGCGAGGACTACGTCCAGCGAATCGTGGCCCGCTCCCGCCACACCTCCAGAACCGCCGAGCTGCCGTGCACGTCCAGGTCGGCGGTCGTGCGCCGGTTCCACAGGGCCAGATAGAGCGCGCTCGACGCCCCCCGCAGCGTGCAGTCGGCGTCGTCGGACAGCCCGCGGACGATGGTGGCCCCGACCGGCGACATGGTCACCGTCCAGGCGTGCGGCCCGTCCGCGGAGGCGCCGTCGGTGGCATGGACCGACAACACGCAGTCGATCTCGCTGCGCAGCCGGCGCCCGCGGGAGCCGTAGAAGCCCATCAGCAGCTCGTCGATGCCGTCGAGCCCGAGGTCGGCGTCGACGCCGGCGATGTCGCCGACGGCGCCCTGCAGGTCGGCGCGGTGGATCGTGGTCTCGTGGGCCTGGCGGCGGGCCCAGAACGCCAGGGGCGACTCGGCCGGCAGGAAGTGCCAGCAGTCGGTGTCGGCGGGGGCGGTCCGCAGCAGGTCGACGAGGGCCGCATGGCCGGCCTGGAACCAGTCCAGCAGCGCCGGATCGGCCGGGAACGGCCCGACGGCGTCGGCCTCCTCGTCGTCGGTCAGGATCGAGGTGCGCGACGAGCGGACGTAGGCCGTGGCCCAGCGGTGGACGTAGCCGACGTGCTGCACCAGCTCGCGGACGGTCCACTCGGGGCAGGTCGGAACCGGGGCGTCGAAGCCGGCCTTCTCCGCGGCGTCGACGAGATCCAGCCCGGCGCGCTCCAACGCGTCAACATGCCGACCGATCTCCATCCCGACACAGTGCCACAGGGGTACGACAAAAACGGACGGGAAACAGACCGACGAGGAGGGCAACAAGGGTCCAGGGCCGGCCCTAACTCAGCCAAAGCCCGGCAAGCCAGATCCCCGCGATGATCAGCGCCGTGGCCAGCTCGATCAGCATCGAGAGACCGGCGGCCTTCAGCGCGTGCTTGGTGGACTGCCAGGCCTGGGCGCCGTTGCTCTGCCGGGCCAGCTCGACCAGGTAGATGGCCAGGATGAAGCCGATCACCAGGCCGACGATCGGGATCAGGAAGAAGCCGATGATGCCGCCGACCCCGCCCAGGAACAGGGTCAGGTTGGACACCCCGGCCCGCTTCAGGTTGCGCCCCGGCAGCAGGTACTTCGCGGCGAAGCCCAGCGCCAGCACCACCGTCGCCGCGATCCCCACGGCCCACCCGGTCGCGCCGTGGCCGCCGAAGAACCCCCAGGCCGCCACGCCGGCCCAGCACAGGAACAGGCCGGGCAGCATGGGGATCAGCACGCCGATGACGCCGACGATGACGCAGATCGGCGCGATGACGGCGACCAGGCCGCCGCTGTCGGTCACATCCACACGCAACACTGTGCAGCACGCGGCGGCCCGGCGCATCCGATCACAGCCCGGGGGCGGTCACTCCCCGACGACCTCCCGCAGGACCGCGGCGAAGTCGGCCGGCCGCTCGACGTGCGGACTGTGCCCGACACCGGCCCAGACGATCTCCCGATAGGGGCCGTAGCGTTCGAAAACCGCCCGGGTCTGCGAGACCATCGGCTGGGGCGGGCACGCGTCCTCGCCCGGCCAGCCGGGGACGGCGCCGAGCTTGCCCAGCTGCGCGAGGTCGAAGAGCGAGGCGTCGGAGACGATCGCGTCCTGGTCGCCGCGGACCCAGGTGATCGGCGGCTTCACCGCCAGGTCGGCGATCCCGGACAGGTCCAGCCAGCGTGGCGACATGGTGTTGAGGACGCCTTTGGTGCCGGGTCCGAGGCCGGGCCAGTTCGCACTGGCGGTACCATCGCCGGGGTATTGATCTTCGCCAATGGCTGTGGACAGCATGCTGTCGACCAGCAGATCCTCGTCCGCGCCGAAGTCGAAGCCCGGTGCGGCGTAGAAGGCGCGCAGGACGTTGCGGGGGCTGGCCTGCTCCTCGGTGCCGCGGTCCTGGGCCCGCAGGAGCCGGACGAAGTCGGGGTTGGCGGACGCGCCACCCGAGCCGGCGTGGTCGGGGGTGGTGGGGGTGCCGTCGAGGTCGCGGCTGCCGCCGAAGCCGTACGGCGAGACGGGCGCCTCCAGCATCAGCGCGCGGATGCGCTCGGGGTGCTCGAGCAGCAGCTGCATGGCCACGCCGCCGCCCATCGAGTGGCCGACCACCGTGATCGGACCGGAGCCGAGCAGGGGCTCGAGGTCGTCGGCGAAGTCGCGCATCCCGCGGGTCGCGTCGATGCCGAGGGCGGGGCTCTTGCCGAACCCGCGCAGGTCGGGCCGGATCAGGCGCCAGTGCGGCGGCAGGTGCCGGACGAGGGGTTCCCAATATGTCGAGTCGGACACGTTGCCGTGAATGAGCAGAACGGTCGGGCCGCTGTCCGGCCCCTGGGTCGTGACGTGCATCACCGCATGGTCGCACCGCCTGTGGGCCGGACACATGTGGCCGGCCCACACACCTTCACCGCAGAACGGCCTCCTCCCGGCCATACCTGGTCAGGGACCAGATCACCCCGACGTCGGCGGCGATGATCAGCATCGACCACAGCGGGTAGTACGGCAGGAACAGGAAGTTGGCGATCGCGCTCAGCGAGGCCAGCACGATCCCGACGACCCGGCCCCACAGCTGCCCGGCCAGCACGGCTCCACCCGCGAGCAGCAGGAGCACGCCGAGCGCGAGGTGGACCCAGCCCCAGCCGACGACGGAGAAGCCGAACAGGTAGCTGCCGGCCAGGATGTAGAAGGCCCGCTGGAAGATCGCCGTGAGCCCGACGACGACCTGGAAGATGCCGATGACGAGCATCAGGCTGGCGCCGAACGGACGCCGGTAGGTCTCCATACCCTGCACGGTCGGTGGCCCGGGCATGAGCGGCCCTCACCCGGTGACGGGTATCTGTTAGAAACTTGAAGCTTCAAGTATAGTCGCCGGCCATGAATATCTTTCTGTGGGTCCTGCAGATCCTGCTCGGCGTGGCCTTCATCGGAGCCGGCGTCACGAAGGCGACCCAGCCGGTCGAGCAGCTCGCCAAGAACATGAGCTGGGTGCCGCGGTACAGCAAGGGCACCGTCCGATTCATCGGCGCCGTCGAGATCCTCGGCGGCCTCGGGCTGATCCTGCCCTGGGCGACCGGGATCGCGCCGATCCTGACCCCGATCGCCGCCTGCGGCCTCGCGCTGATCATGCTGCTGGCGATCGGCGATCACGCGCGGGCCAAGGAGTACCCGATGATCGTCGTCAACCTCGTCCTCGGCGCCCTCGCGGTCGTCATCGCGATCGGTCGCTTCTGAAAGTTAGTGTTGTGCTCATGCGGGACGAGCCACGATGGCTGGACGACACCGAGCGCCGCGCTTGGCTGTCGCTGCTGGCCGTCGTGCTCGTCGGGTTCCCCGAACTGGAGCGCACGTTCCGCCCGCACGGCCTGGTGCACGTCGAATACGGGCTGCTGGCCGCGCTCAGCGACGCGGGCGCGGACGCGGGGCTGCGGCTGTCCGACCTCGCCGGGCAGATGAACATGTCGCCGAGCCGGCTGAGCCACCGCATGCGCAAGCTCGTCGAGCTCGGCTACGTCGACGTCGCCCCCGACCCGTGCGACGGCCGGGTCAGCATCGCCCGGGTCACCGCGGCCGGCCGCGCGTTCGCCGAGCAGGTCGCGCCGGCCCACGTGGGCGACGTCCGCCGGCTCATCTTCGACCACCTCGACGAGGCCCAGACGGCCGCCTTCGCCGACGCGCTCGAGGCCGTCGCGCGCAAGCTCGGCGACTCCTGCCCGGGCGCGCCGAAGGGGCCGTCCGTGCCATATAAATGAACGTGCGACAGGAATAGAGTGGCGGCATGCGTGCCGTCGTGATCACCGGGGTTTCCCGCGGCCTGGGCGCCGCTCTGTTCGACGTGTCCACCACGCGCGGCGATCGGATCCTGGCGGTCGGCCGGCACTTCAGCCCCGAGCAGCAGCAGCTCCGCGACGAGCGTCCGGGTGACGTCACGCTCTTCTCGACCGACATCGCGGACGCGCACTGGCTCCCCGACAACGACACCCTGCGCGCCTTCCTGCGCGACGCCGACGACGTGGTGCTGATCCACAACGCGGCCGTCGTCGACCCGATCGGCGCGATCGGCCGCCTCAGCACCGAGGCGATCACCAACTCGATCGCGGTCAACCTGACGGCCCCGATAGTGCTCACCAACACGTTCCTGCGCGCCGCACCGTCCGACGCGCGGGTGCGGGTCCTCTTCATCTCCTCGGGCGCGGCGCACCGGATCATCGACGGCTGGGCGCTCTACTGCACGACGAAGGCCGCCGGCGAGACATTCTTCGACGTCCTCGCCTCGCAGGAGCGCGACAACGAGCGGATCAGCATCGCCAACGTCGACCCCGGCCAGATGGACACCGGCATGCAGGAGAACATCCGCCGCGCCGCGGGTTCCAGCGCCTATTTCCCGGCGAAGCAGCGCTGGGTGGACGCGCACGCGGAGGGCCGCCTGGCCGACCCCCTCGCCGTGGCCGAGCGCATCCTGAAAGAGCACGCCTCCTGAAGCCGAGGCAAAGCGCAAAAGACCAAAGCGCGAAAGACTAAAGCGCAAAACAACAAGCGCGAAGAACGAAAAGCGCGAAAAGGCAGAGCTTCAGGATTCCGGAGCCGCTTCGCTCCCGCCCCGGGCAGGGGGCTCCCCGCCCCCTGCACCCCTGCCATGCGCTCAGCGGCCGATGGTCAGCAGCACTTCCCGAAGTCGCGCCGCGAACGGCCCCGCATCGCCGAACCCTCCGTGCCCGTGCGGGAACTCGGCGACCGCCGTCTCCAGCCGCGCCGCCAGCTCGCGGCCGGCCCGGTGCGGCGGCTCCCCCGCGCTGCTCGCCCCGACGGCCGGCACGACCCGCGCCGTCCCGGAGCGCAGCCCCTCGAGATCGGGCACGAACGAGGCGACCGGCGGCACTTCCCAGGCGACGAAGTACTCCATGTTCACCTGCATCCGCGCCCCGAACTCCGGCGACGGCGGCGCGCTGGGTGTGTCGTCGTCGCCGTGCATGTCCATGGCCGCGCCGAAGACCCCCATCGCCGCGCCCGCGCCCTGCTCCCGGTAGACGTCGGCGACCTGCGTGAAGACGGTACGGAAGTGGTCGAAGTCCGGCAGCAGCTCGAACAGCGGCGGTTCGTGGGCGACGACGGTGCGGACCATCCCCGGGTAGCGCGCCGCCAGCTCCAGCGCGATCACCGCACCGGAGCTGTTGCCGAACACGTCGGCCGGCTCGTCCTCGCTGACGCCGACGGCTCCGAGCAGCCGGTACGCGTCGTCGGCCTGCTCCTCCAGGATGATCTCGGCCGGGGCGCCGTCCAGCGCGCTGCGGGAGTTGCCGCGCCGGTCGTAGGTGACCACGGTGTAGTCGGCGGCGAGGTCGTCGGCCAGGGCCGCGAAGCCCTCGGCGTCGTAGATCCCGCCGCCGATCAGCAGCAGCACGGGGCCGCCGCCGCGGACCTCGTAGTACAGCGTCGCGCCGGGCACCTTGAGCTGTTCGGTCTTCACGCGTTCCTCCTGGGGTTGCGGTTTGCCCAGCGGTCGGAGTGCGCACCGGGTTCTCGACTTGGCAGGCCGGGCCGTTCAGGGCCTACTCGTGAGTAATTTCCGGGTTTACACTCGCGCCATGACCGCCACGCGAACGCCCGGCGTCCCCGCCATCGACGACGGCTCGCTGATCTCGACCAACCCCGCGACGGGCGAGGAGGTCGGCCGCTTCCCGGTCGCCTCCACCGATTCTCTCACCGCGGCCGTCGCCCGCGCGCGTGACGCGGCCGCGTGGTGGGCCGGACTCGGGTTCGCCGGGCGCAAACAGCGCCTGCTGGCGTTCCGCAGCGTGCTGGCCAACCGGCTGGAGGAGCTGGCCGCGCTCATGAACCGCGAGGGCGGCAAGCCGCGCGCGGACGCGCTGGTCGAGGCGATCGCGGCGGTCGACCACATCGCGTGGGCGGCGCAGCGGGCCCGCAAGGTGCTGGGCCGCCGGCGGGTCGGCAGTTCGGTGCTGCTGAAGGAGCACGCGGCCTACCTCGAATATCTGCCGTTCGGCGTGGTCGGGGTGATCGGGCCGTGGAACTACCCGATTCTCACGCCGATGGGGTCGATCGCCTACGCGCTCGCCGCGGGCAACGCGGTGGTGTTCAAGCCCAGTGAGTACACCCCGGCGGTCGGTCAATGGTTTGTCGACCGCTTCAACGAGGTCGTCCCCGAGCATCCGGTCCTGCAGGTCGTGCACGGCCTCGGAGACGCCGGCGCGGCCCTCTGCCGCAGCGGCGTCGACAAGATCGCGTTCACCGGCTCCACCGCGACGGGCAAGAAGGTCATGGCCGCGGCGGCCGAGTCCCTCACCCCGGTCCTGCTGGAGTGCGGCGGCAAGGACGCGATGGTCGTGGCGGCCGACGCCGACCTGGACGGCGCCGCGAGCGCCTGCGTGTGGGGCGGCCTGACCAACGCGGGCCAGACGTGCGTCGGCATCGAGCGGGTCTACGTGGCCGAGCCGGTCTTCGACGACTTCCTCAACCGCGTGGTGGCCCGGGCCGCGAAGCTCACCGTGGGCGCCGACCCGTCCTCCGACATCGGCCCGATCACGATGCCCTCCCAGATCGACATCATCCGCCGCCACATCGAGGACGCCCTGACCCGCGGCGGCCGCGCCGTCCTGGGCGGCGCCGAAGCGGTCCAGCCCCCGTTCGTCAACCCGACGATCCTGGTGGACGTCCCCGAGGACGCCGCCGCCGTCCAGGAGGAGACCTTCGGCCCGACGCTGACCATCACCAGGGTCCGCGACGCCGCGGAGGGCGTCCGCCTGGCCAACAACACGGGCTACGGCCTGGGCGGCGCCATCTTCTCCAAATCCTCGGGCCTGGCCTTGGCCCGCCAGGTCCGCTCCGGCATGACGTCCATCAACTCGGCCCTCACGTTCGCCGGCATGCCCGCCCTGCCCTTCGGCGGCGTAGGAAACTCAGGCTTCGGCCGCATCCACGGCGACGACGGCCTACGCGAATTCACCCGCCCGAAGTCCATCGTGAAACGCCGGGGCCCAACCCTCCTGGCCGCCGCCACCTTCGACCGCACCGAGAAAACCATGACCCAAATCCTCCGCGTAGTCCGCCTGGTCCACGGCCGCAGCAAGTAACCCACCCCCGCGTCCGAGCGCCGAAGCCCCTCGCTCGAGCATCCGCGCCCGCAGGCGAAGCGCGCCCGCGGGTTCAGGTGGCGAGCAGGGCGGCTTTGAGGACGGCCGCGGTGCGGGATTGCCAGTCGTCCATGGTCCAGCCGCAGGCGTCGACGTACTGCAGGTGGGTCTCGACGTTGCCCAGCACGAACGCGATGTCCGTCGCCTGTTGTTCGTCCAGCGCCGGGCGTAGTGCTCCGCGGGCGGCCAGGAGTTGGATCAGGAAGCCGTACGCGGTGCGGGTCTGCTGCTGGTTCGCGTCCCACTGGGCGGCCAGTTCCGGGTCCGTGCCCGTGGCGCCGCGTACCACCCGCATGAGGGGTGCCACCCGTTCGCAGATCGCCCGGCCGCCGGCCGTCCACAGGTCGATGATCCGGGCCGGGTCCGGCTCCTGCCGGATCTCGCGCACCCACGGGCGGTCCAGCAGCGGGACGGCCTCGTCGTCGCCGACCGCGGCCACGTCCAGGGCCTCTTTCAGCAGCGTCCGCTTGTTGCCGAAGTGGAAGAACACCGTCTGCACGGCCACCCCGGCCTGTTCGGCGACCTGGTCCAGCCTGGTCGCCCCGTAACCGCGCGCCAGAAACTGGTCCGCCGCGGCCGCGATGATGCGGCGCTTCGTCGCCCTCGCCTGCTCGGCCCGTGTCGGGCGGCGGCTGGGGCCACTGTCGGTTTTCTTCCCGGGCTTGACACTGCCGCTCATCCACTAGAGTACGCTCCCTGCTGCTCAGCGAGCCGCCGCTGGTGGACTCGCTCGCCGACCCCCGCGACCTCGATGCGCTCGGGGCGTTCTTCGGGCGGGTGTTCGCGGTGGCCATGCCGGCGGTCGGGCGCGGGGAGCTCGGGGTGGCGTTCGACGTGTTCATGGCGGCCGTGTGCGGTGCCGGCTACCGGGGTGTCGTGACGGCCGCGCTCGGGGCGGGTGCGCTCGTGGAGGCGGAGCGGCGCTGCCGGTACTTCTTCACCGACGAGGTCGCCGCCATGAACTCCTGAGCGCTGGACCCGGCCGATGCGGGACGGCTCGGCCTGCCGGTGCTGCTGGTGCGGGGCGGCGCCAGCCTGCCGCACACGCAGAGGCTGGTCGCGCACCTGGCCGGCATCATCCCGGGCGCGGCCACCGCCACGATCGACGGAGCCAACCACCTGCTGCCGTTCACCGACCCGGCCGCCCTCGCCCGGCTGATCGTCGAGCAAGTGCCGGCGTAAAGCTTCAACCGACGAAACCCCAACCGGCGCGAACCCCCAATCGGCGCGAACCCCCAACCGGCGCAAAGCCCCAACCGGCGCGCAAAACCTCGACCGGCGCAAAGCCCCAACCGGGCGCGAGGCTCAACCGGCGTAAAACCCAAGCCGCGTAAGGCTTCAAGTCGCCGGTTGGCTGCCGATCAGCGTTGGGTGACGGGTCGGCTCCGCAAGGCGGTCCGGCGTGTCGGCTGGGCCGGTGTGCCGGCGATCGCGCTCGTGCTCGCGCTCGGCCTCGGAGCGTCCTGGCAGGCGGCGCACGCCATCCGGCAGGGGCAGCAGGAGCGGGCGCAGGCCGTGCTCGACCGGGCGGCCATGCTGTCGGACGCGTCGGTGGGTTCGGAGATCCACCGGTATCTCGAAACGCTGCGCACGGTCGCGGCGGCGGTTGGGTCGCACACCGACCTCACGGCCGAGGACTTCGCGGCGACGACGGCGCCGCTGCGGGGGGCCGGGCTGGTCGGGGCCACCTCGCTGGTTTTCCTGGTCGCGGCGGACGACACGCAGGTCTCGGCGACGCAGGAGTACTGGCGCCGGCAGGGCGTGCCCGACCTGCGGCTGAAGCCCTCGGGCACGGGGCGCGAGCACATCTTCACGGTCTTCACGCGACCGCTGGACGACCTGAACATCCTGCCCGCCGGGACGGATCTGTCGCAGGCCGCGGAGCCGACCGCGGCGTTGTGGGAGGCGCGGCGGTCGGGCGCCGCGGCGGTCTCCGACACCTATGTGCTGCTGCGCGACCGGGGCCTGCCGGCCGAGCGCCAGCAGCTGTCGTTCGTGCTGGCCGCGCCCGCCTACGGCGACCCGACCCCGGACGGGCGGCGGGAGTTCAAGGGCTGGGTGGTGCTCGGGCTGCGCGGGCAGGACTTCATCGGCGGTGTGCTGACCCGGGCGACGCAGGGGCAGGCCGACGCCGAGCTGTGGGCGCAGAACGGCGGCGGGGTGGAGGCCCGGGTGGCCCGGCTGCATCAGGCCGGCACGCATCCGGACCTGCACCGGGACCTGCACGTGCCGATCGCGAACCGGGAGTGGCGGCTGGTCGTGTCGGCCGACGCGGCGAAGATGGGCGGGTCCGCGCCGGTCCTGCCGCTGGTCGTCGGGCTCGGCGGGACGCTGCTGACGCTGCTGGTCGGCGCGATGCTGTGGGGCCTGGCCGGCGCGCGGGGGCGGGCCGAGGAGCGGGTGGTGACCGCGACCGCGGGGCTGCGGGCCGCCCAGCGCACCGCCGACAACCAGGTCGCGCTGCTCAACGGGATTCTGGAGCGGATCAGCGACGGCGTCGGGGTGGTCGACGGCGAGGGCGCGTTCCTGGTGCACAACCCGGCCGCGCAGGCGATGCTCGGCGCCGAGGAGGTCTATCTCCCCGACGGCGTCACACCGTTCCCGACCGACGCGCAGCCGATGGTGCGGGCCCTGGCCGGGGAGTCGACCGACCGGGTCGAGATGGTGATCGACGGCGTCCTGCTCTCGGTGAGCGGGCGGCCGCTCGACCACGACGGGCAGCGCCAGGCGATCGTGGTCTTCCACGACATCACCGAGGCCCGGGAGCGCGAGGCCGACCTGGCCGCGTTCGCCGGGATCGTCGCGCACGACCTCAAGAACCCGCTGACCGTCATCGGCGCCCACACGGAGATGGCCCGCGACGCGCTGCCGGACGACCCCGAGGCCGCCCTGCAGAGCCTGGAGCGGGTCGGGGCGGGCGTGGTGCGGATGCGGCGGCTGATCGACGACCTGCTGGCCTACGTGACCGCGCGCGACGCCGCCCTGAAGCCCGTCGAGGTCGACCTGGCCGGGCTGGTGGCCGACGTCGTCGCGGAGCGGGTCGGGCACCTGCGGGTGCAGCCGGACGTCTACGTCGGGACGCTCCCGCGCGTCGAGGCGGATCCGGCGATGCTGCGGCACGTGCTGGACAACCTGGTCGGCAACGCGCTCAAGTACGTGCCGCCGGGGCGGGTCCCGAAGGTCGACATCAGCGCGCAGCCGGCCGGGCCGGGCTGGGTCCGCGTCGAGGTCGCCGACCGCGGGATCGGCATCCCCGACACGGACAAGGCCCACGTGTTCGAGTCGTTCCACCGCGCCCACGCCGGCCAGTCCTACGGCGGCACCGGACTGGGCCTGGCGATCTGCCGCCGGATCGTGGACCGGCACGGCGGCACGATCGCGGTCACCGACAACCCGGGCGGCGGCAGCCGGTTCAGCTTCACCGTCCCCGCCGCCCTACCGGTGGTGCCGGTGCGGACCGAAGCTCACGAGTACGTGTAGAAGCCCTGACCCGTCTTGCGGCCCAGATCCCCGGCGACGACCATGCGCGCCAGCAGCTCCGGCGGGAAGAACTTCGCGTCGTCGGTGTCCGTGTGGATGTTCTTGGCCGCGTGATACAGCACGTCGACACCGGTCAGGTCGGTGGTGGCGAGCGGGCCCATGGCGTGGCCGAAGCCGAGCTTGCAGGCCAGGTCCAGGTCCTCGGCGCTCACCACGCCGCTCTCGACCAGCTTGACCGCCTCGACGACCAGGGCCGCGATCAGCCGCGTGGTCACGAAGCCGGCGACGTCGCGGTTGACCACGATGCAGGTCTTGCCGATCTCCTCGGCGAAGGCGCGCGCGGTCGCGAGCGCGGCGTCGCTGGTCTTGTAGCCGCGGACGAGCTCACAGAGCTTCATGACCGGTACCGGCGAGAAGAAATGCGTCCCGACGACCTGCTCGGGCCGCGCGGTCGCGGTGGCGATCTGGGTGACCGGGATCGCCGACGTGTTCGTGGCCAGCACCGCCCCGTCCTTGCAGATCCGGTCCAGGGCCTTGAACACCTCGTGCTTGATCTCGAGCTGCTCGAACACCGCCTCGACGACGATGTCGGCGTCGGCGGCCGCCTCCAGCTCGGTCGTCGGCGTGATCCGGCCCAGCGCCGCCTCGACGTCGGCCTCGGCGATGACGCCCTTGCTCGCGAACTTCCCGAGGCTGGCCCGGATGCCGGTGAGCCCCCGCTGGACCGCCTCGTCGCTGAGGTCCCGCAGCGTCACCTCCCACCCGGCCTGCGCCGCGACCTGGGCAATGCCAGATCCCATGAGCCCCGCTCCGATGACCGCCAGCCGACCAGCCATGTGTCAGTACCCCTCTGCCTTCCACGCCGTCGTGAATGCTGTTGACCATATCCGCCTCCGCCACGTGATCACCTGGTGGCAGACTGTCAAGGTGCCCCTCATGTACCTCGCCGGATGGGCCGCCTCGGCCGGCGTACTGGCCGCGTTGCTGCTCATCATCCGCCTGCTGAAGTACGGCAGCCCGCTCCCCCCGCCGCCGCCCGGCACACCCGACTACGGGCTGCTGCGCTCGGTGTCGATGGTGGGAGACCTGGCGTTCGCCCGCGACGTGCGGGACCGGCTGCGCTCCAACGGCGTGCGCGCGACCCTCGCGACCGGGCCCGACGGCATGGTGCGGATCCTGGTCTTCGCCGACGAGCTGGATCGGGCCCGCCGGCTCATCAGTTCTTAGGAGCAGACGCCGCGGGGGTACTGTCAGTCGCGCTCGGTCCACCGGAACGTCAACAGGCACAGGACCAGGGCCACGACGATCCAGCCGCCGAGGACCAGCGCGATGTAGCCGTGCTGCCACGCCCCCGACGGCTCCTGGACCGCGAACGAGTCCGGCAGGAAGACCGAGCGCATGCCCTGGGTCATCCACTTGAGCGGGAAGACCGAGGCGATCCCGCGCATCCAGTCCGGCAGCTGCGTGTATTGGAAGAACACGCCCGAGATGAACTGCAGCACGATCGCCACCGGCGTCACCACGGCCGGGCCGCTGCGGCCGGTCTTGGCCAGCGAGGAGAACGCGATCCCGCACAGCGTGCAGGCGGTGATGCCCAGCAGCGACACCCAGCCGAACGTCAGCCACTTCTCGCCGGTCGCCGGCAGCTTCACGCCGAAGAACAGCGCGGCCACCGAGACCAGCAGGATCGTCTCGACGAGGCCGATGGCCAGGACCATCACGACCTTGCCGATGAAGTAGGCGGCCCGGGGCATCGGCGTGCCGCGCAGGCGCTTGAGGATGCCCTTCTCGCGCTCCATCGGGATCTGGATGGCCAGGCTCTGGAAGCCGGTGGAGAGCAGGCCGGCGGCGATCATGCCGGCCGCGAAGTATTGCGTGAAGGTGACGCCGGGGGCGATCTCGCCGCCGAAGACCGCGCCGAACACGCACAGCAGGATCAGCGGGAAGGCGAGGGTGAAGACCACCGACTCGCGGCTGCGCAGGAACTGCTTGATCTCGAGGCCGCCGCGCAGGAGGCCGAGCCGCAGCGTGTTCATTCCGAAGCGCCGATCATCCGCAGGTATACGTCCTCGAGGCTGGGCCGGGTCACGGTCAGGCCCGGCACCTCGCCGCCGAACTGCTCGCCCAGCCGCGCGACCACGGCCGTCGGCGTGTGCGTGCGCTCGCTGCGCGGGCCGTCCGGGCTCTGCCAGGCGACGGTCGCGCCGCCCTCGCCGCGGCCGCCGAGCCGGTCGGGCGTGTCGACGGCGATCAGCTTCCCGCCGCAGAGCACGCCGACCCGGTCGGCCAGGGCCTCGGCCTCGTCCAGGTAGTGGGTCGTGAGCAGGATCGTGGTGCCGGCCCCGCGCAGGTCGCGGATGACGGCCCAGAACTCCCGGCGGGCCTCGGGGTCGAAGCCGGTCGTGGGCTCGTCCAGGAACAGCAGCTCGGGCCGCCCGACGATGCCGAGCGCGACGTCGAGCCGGCGCTTCTGACCGCCGGAGAGCGTACGAGTGCGATCGTGTTGTTTGTCGGCCAGCCCGACCCGCGTGATGATCTCGTCCGGGTCGGCCGCCGCCGGGTAGTAGCTGGCGAAGTGGTGGACCACCTCGCGGGCGGTCAGGTCGTCGAACTCGCCGGTGCTCTGCAGCACCACCCCGACCCGCGCCCGCCAGGCCGCGTCGGCCCGCTGGGGGTCGAGGCCCAGCACCGACACCTCGCCCGACGTGCGGCGGCGGAAGCCCTCCAGGATCTCCACCGTCGTGGTCTTGCCGGCTCCGTTGGGCCCGAGGAGGGCGAACACCTCGCCGTCGCGGACATCGAGGTCCACCCCGTCGACGGCGACGGCCTTTCCGTAGTCCTTGCGCAGGCCGCGCACCGTGATCGCATCCGCCACGGAGCTCACTATAGAGCGGTGACAACTTTCACCGAGACCCCCTAGTTACCGTTCAGTAGGGTGCTCGTATGGTGACCGAGCGGCTCCCCGAACGCGATCGCCCGTGGGTCATGCGCACCTATGCCGGGCACTCCTCGGCCGCCGCCTCCAACGCCCTCTTCCGGCGCAACCTGGCCAAGGGCCAGACCGGCCTCTCGGTGGCGTTCGACCTGCCCACGCAGACCGGCTACGACCCCGACGCCGAGCTGGCCCGCGGCGAGGTCGGGCGGGTCGGCGTGCCGGTCGCGCACCTCGGCGACATGCGCACCCTGTTCGGCGGCCTCGACCTCGGGCGCGCCAACACCTCGATGACCATCAACGCGACGGCGATGTGGCTGCTGGCGCTGTACGTCACGTGCGCCCGCGAGCAGGGTGCCGACCTCGCGTCCCTGGCCGGCACCACGCAGAACGACATCGTCAAGGAGTACCTCTCCCGCGGCACCCACATCTTCCCGCCCGGCCCGTCGCTGCGGCTCACCACCGACACCATCGCCTGGACCGTGGCCAACTGCCCGCGCTGGAACCCGGTCAACATCTGCTCGTACCACCTGCAGGAGGCCGGCGCGACACCTGTGCAGGAGGTCGCGTTCGCCCTGGCCACCGCGATCGCCGTGCTCGACGCGGTGCGCGCCTCGGGCCAGGTCGGGGGCGATCGCTTCGCGGACGTCGTAGGGCGGATCTCGTTCTTCGTCAACGCCTCCGTGCGGTTCGTGGAGGAGACCGCGAAGATGCGGGCGTTCACCGTGCTCTGGGACCGGATCACGCTCGAGCGTTACGGGGTGTCGGACGCGTCCGCGCGGCGGTTCCGCTACGGGGTGCAGGTCAACTCGCTCGGCCTGACCGAGGCCCAGCCGGAGAACAACGTCCAGCGGATCGTCCTGGAAATGCTCGGCGTGACGCTTTCGCGGTCGGCGCGGGCCCGGGCAGTACAACTGCCGGCTTGGAACGAAGCACTTGGACTGCCACGGCCGTGGGACCAGCAGTGGTCGCTGCGCATGCAGCAGGTGCTGGCCTTCGAGTCGGACCTGCTGGAGTATCCGGACCTCTTCGAAGGGTCGGTCGTCATGTCGGGGCTCGTGGACGGGATCGTGGCCGGGGCCGCCGCCGAGCTGGACCATGTCCTGGAGCTGGGCGGCGTGGTGGCCGCCGTCGAGTCCGGGTATCTCAAGAGTGCGCTGGTCGCGTCGCTGGCCGCGCGGCGGGCCCGGCTGGAGGACGGCTCCGACGTCGTGGTCGGCGTCAATCGGTTCACCGAGACCGAGCCCTCGCCGTTGACGGCCGCCGGGATCGAGCGGATTGACTCCTCGGTCGAGCGGGAGGCGGTCGAGGCGGTCGTGGCCTGGCGGGCCGCGCGGGGGGATGTCTCGGCGGCTCTGGATGGTCTCCGGGCGGCCGCGAACGCGCACGAAAATCTCATGCCGGCGACGCTGGCGTGCGTCTCGGCGGGGGTGACGACCGGCGAATGGGCGGGGGTGTTGCGGGAGGTCTTCGGGGAGTATCGGGCGCCTACGGGGCTGGGCGGTGCGGCCGGTGCGCCGGTCGGAGACCTGGCGGCCGTGCGCGAACGGGTGCACCGGGTGGCCGCGGAGCTCGGGACCGGGCGGCTGCGCCTGCTCGTCGGGAAGCCGGGGCTGGACGGGCACTCCAACGGGGCCGAGCAGATCGCCGTGCGGGCTCGGGACGCCGGGTTCGAGGTGGTGTACCAGGGGATCCGGCTGACACCCGCGCAGATCGTGGCCGCGGCCGTGGAGGAGGACGTCGACCTGGTTGGATTGTCGGTTTTGTCGGGGTCGCATCTGGCCGCGGTGACGTCAGTGCTGTCGGGGCTGCGCGCGGCCGGGCTCGGCGACCTGCCCGTGGTGGTGGGCGGCATCATCCCGCCCGCGGACGCGCGGACGCTGCTGGCCGCCGGGGTGGCCCGGGTGTTCACGCCCAAGGACTTCGCGATCACCGACGTGGTGAACGAGCTGGTGACGGTGATCAGCGAGACCAGAAAAGCGTGAGGCCGGTCTAGAAGAGCGTGAGCTCATCTTTCTTCGCGCCGCGCAGCGCGTTGTAGTCGAGCACGACGCAGCGGATGCCACGGTCCTCGGCGAGCACGCGGGCCTGCGGCTTGATCTCCTGGGCCGCGAAGATGCCCGACACCGGGGCCAGCAGCGGGTCGCGGCCGAGCAGCTCCAGGTAGCGGGTCAGCTGCTCGACCCCGTCGATCTCGCCGCGCCGCTTGATCTCGACCGCGACGGTGGCGCCCGCACCGTTGCGGCAGAGCAGGTCGACGGGGCCGATCGCGGTCATGTACTCGCGGCGGACCAGCGTGAACCCGTTGCCGAGGGTCTCCGGGGCGGCCGCCAGCAGCTCCTGCAGGTGCGCCTCCACGCCGTCCTTGACCAGGCCCGGATCGATCCCCAGCTCGTGCGAGCTGTCGTGCAGGATCTCCTCGATCGTGATCCGCAGCTCCTCGCCGCCCTTGTTGACCACCCGCCACAGCCCCTCGGTCTCCTCCAGCCGGCACGGGGGCGACATCCAGTTGAGCGGCTTGTAGGCCCGGTCGTCGGCGTGGATCGAGATCGAACCGTCGGCCTTGATCAGCAGCAGGCGGGTCGCGGGCGCGAGATGGGCCGTGAGCCGGCCGATGTAGTCGACCGAGCACTTGGCGATGACGAGACGCACGGCGGACAGCCTAGCCGCCCAGGCTGTGGGACTGGCACCCCGATGTCATGCTTTAGGAGTGTTGGAGTCATTGACGGGTCTCGGCCTCGCCACATCGGCCGGGCTCAACGCGTATATCCCGCTCATGGCGATCGGCCTGCTGGCGCGCTACACGGACCTGATCACGCTGCCGTCGAACTGGTCGTGGATGGAGAACGGCTGGACGCTCACGATCGTCGCGGTCCTGCTGGCCATCGAGTTCGTCGCCGACAAGATCCCCATGTTGGACCACGTCAACGACGTCATCCAGACCTTCATCCGCCCCACCGCGGGCGGCCTGGCCTTCGGCGCCGCGTCGAGCTCGGAGACGGTCACGGTGACGGACCCGGGATCATTTTTCACAAGCCATCAATGGGTACCCATAGTCGTAGGCGGCGCCATATCGCTAGGCGTCCACGGCATGAAGGCCGCCTCCCGCCCGGTGATCAACGCAACCACAGTCGGCGTAGGCGCCCCGATCGTGAGCACGATCGAGGACTTCTTCAGCGTCGCCCTCTCGGTGATCGCGATCATCCTGCCGGTCCTCGTGCTGGTCTTCCTGCTCCTGATCTTCCTCGCCTTCGCCTGGCTGATGCGCCGCCGCAAGCGCCGCAAGGAAGAGAAAGCGGCCGCGAAGTGGGCCGCCGCCCAGGGCTACCGCCCAGCCCCGTAAACCCCATAACCGGGCGCTGCGCCGCAAATGCTCGCGACGCAGCGCCCACAAACCCAAACCCAAGCCCAACCTCCACGCCGCATCAGCAGACGCACGAAAGCAGCAATGCCCGGCCGGATGGACCCAACCCACCGCCACAAGCCCAAGCCGCCGACGCCCACCCGAGCCGCCAGCGCACGCTCAGGTCCCCGCACCGCATCGCCCGACGCGCGGACGCAGCCAAGCCCCAGCCACCAGCCCAAGCCGCCGTAAACGTCCACGCCGCATCAGTAAACGCGCGGACGCGGCCACGCGCGGTCGGGTGCGTCCGACCCATCGCCGCAAGTCCGAGCCACCGGTACACGCTCAAGCCGCGTAGACGTCCGCACGCCGCACCGGGAGATGGTCGGACGCCGCCAAACGCGGGCGCAGGTGCCGCCATGCGCGGACGCCGCCAAACGTGGACGCGGGCGCGGCCATGGGCGGACGCGAGCACAGGTGCCGCCATACGCGGACGTCGGCGCCGCCATGCGCGGGCGCGGCCATGCGCGGGCGCGGCCATACGCGGGCGCGGCCATACGCGGGCGCGGCCATACGCGGATGCGGCCATACGCGGGCGCGGCCGCGGGTGCCGCCATGCGCAGGCGCCGCCATACGCGGGCGCGGGCGGAGGTGCCGCCATGCGCGGACGCGGGCGCGGGCGCGGCCAGACGCGGACGCAGATGCAGGCGCGGCCATGGGCGGACGCGAGCACAGGTGCCGCCATGCGCGAACGCGGACGCCGCCATGCGCGGACGCCGCCATGCGCGGACGCCGCCATGCGCGGACGCGGGCGCGGCCATGCGCGGGCGCGGCCAGACGCGGACGCGGATGCAGGCGCGGCCATGGGCGGACGCGAGCACAGGTGCCGCCATGCGCGGACGCCGGCGCCGCCATGCGCGGGCGCCGCCATG
>NZ_JBITDU010000001.1:1272676-1272924 GCF_044454505.1 Dactylosporangium sp. NPDC051541 | reverse complement strand
CATGCGCGGACGCGGGCGCGGGCGCGGCCATGCGCGGACGCGGGCGCGGGCGCGGCCATGCGCGGACGCGGGCGCGGGCGCGGCCATGCGCGGACGCGGGCGCGGGCGCGGCCATGCGCGGACGCCGCCATGCGCGGACGCAGATGCAGGCGCGGCCATGGGCGGACGCGAGCACGGGCGCGGCCATGCGCGGACGCCGCCATGCGCGGACGCAGATGCAGGCGCGGCCATGGACGGACGCGAGCACA
>NZ_JBITDU010000001.1:1271540-1272581 GCF_044454505.1 Dactylosporangium sp. NPDC051541 | reverse complement strand
GCACAGGTGCCGCCATGCGCGGACGCCGCCATGCGCGGACGCAGATGCAGGCGCGGCCATGGACGGACGCGAGCACAGGTGCCGCCATGCGCGGACGCCGCCATGCGCGGACGCAGATGCAGGCGCGGCCATGGACGGACGCGAGCACAGGTGCCGCCATGCGCGGACGCGAGCGCCGCCATGGGCGGACGCGGGCACAGGCGCCGCCATTCGCGGACGCGGCCATGCACGGGTGCCGCCATGCGTGGACGCGGGCGCGGCCACGCGCGGGCGCGGGGATGCGCGGGTGCCGCCACGCGCGGCGCGGCCATGCGCGGACCCGGGCGCGGCCATGCGCGGACGCGGGCGCGGCCATGCGCGGACGCGGGCGCGGCCATGCGCGGACGCGGGCGCGGCCATGCGCGGACGCGGGCGCGGCCACGCGCGGACGCGGGCGCGGCCACGCGCGGACGCGGGCGCGGCCACGCGCGGACGCGGGCGCGGCCACGCGCGGACGCGGGCGCGGCCACGCGCGGACGCGGGCGCGGCCACGCGCGGGTGCCGCCACGCGCGGCGCGGCCGTGCGCGGACCCGGGCGCGGCCATGCGCGGGTGCCGCCACGCGCGGCGCGGCCGTGCGCGGACGCGGCCGTGCGCGGACGCGGCCATGCGCGGACGCGGCCATGCGCCGACGCGGCGACGCGCGGACGCGGGCGCGGCCACGCGCGGGCGCGGCCACGCGCGGGCGCCGCCATGCGCGGGCGCCGCCATGCGCGGGCGCCGCCATGCGCGGGCGCCGCCATGCGCCGACGCGGCCATGCGCCGACGCGGCGACGCGCGGACGCGGGCGCGGCCACGCGCGGGCGCCGCCATGCGCGGGCGCGGCCACGCGCGGGCGCCGCCATGCGCGGGCGCCGCCATGCGCCGACGCGGCCATGCGCCGACGCGGCGACGCGCGGACGCGGGCGCGGCCACGCGCGGACGCCGCCACGCGCGGACGCCGCCACGCGCGGACGCCGCCACGCGCGGACGCCGCCACGCGCGGACGCCGCCACGCGCGGAC